>NZ_CP199678.1:4800000-6582479 GCF_057597225.1 Paenibacillus sp. NN59
CAGGTAATTTTCTCAACTCACCTAAACTTATATATTGTTGAGTGCTTCCTGCTAATCTTTCATTTACATATTTATTTATAAGTTCTGTTTTTAAATACAGATATATATATTCATAAGTGTCTTTATTCTCAGAAGTTTTGAACAAACCTAGATTTTTTATTGCAAAGTCTACCGATCTATTTTGTACGAGATATAATTCACCAACTGTACCAATCATACTGATCAAAATATCAAATCTATCAACTTTGCTTCTCTCGTTTATTTTATTGAAGTCCTTTTCACTAATTAAATTAGTATCATCAAAATTTATCTTATTGCTCTTTAAATGTTTAGTAGTAACTAAGGGAAAACCACTAGAAACTTTTTTAGGTGAATTATGTGTCCCATCTTTAACTGCTGATAAATTAGAAATATCAGTTACACACCATCCCTTAGGGATCTGTCCCAATCTGCTTTCCTCAAACTCTCCACCACTAGATGTGTAAGGCTCTCCGTTTTCATTTGGAAATTCAAAATCAACAAACCAACGTTTAAACAGAGCCTGCGCCATTTCTTCAAGATTTTTGTTGATGGATCTGTTGAGCTCGATTTTTTCATCAAGAACGCTTAATAGATCAATTATTTTTTTTTGCTCTTTTATACTCGGAATTAAAAATTTCCAGTTTGATATAAATCCAACTTGCGCCCTCTGCCTACCAGACGTACCTGTCATTGAACCAATTGCCATCTTTCTAAATTGAGGAGAGATAGAAAGATAATAAACAAATTTATTTTCAGTAATGCCTTTCCTACCTCTAAGAACAATAAATTCTGTTGAGCCAAATCCAACCTCGTTTTCATCAAGAATGGATACTAATGCTGTTTTTCCATTTTCTAGACATGGAGTTATCCTTGCAACTAAAGTATCTTCATTCTTAAATTTTGAACCCCCATTATAGTTAGCCCACTCAAAGCCAGAAATTTTTCTAGTATAGGGATCTAATTCATTCATAGCGACTTTTTTTGCTGGCTCATTTTTTTTTATAGAGTAAGCTGGGTTAATTAACACTGCATCTTGAAACTCAACTTCTCTCCAATCAGAACTCAAACCCAATCCCTCCCAACTGCTTGCGAATCTCATCCTCCAATTGACGAGACTTGGCAAACTGTTCTGCAATCTCACTAGTCAAGCGCACCATTTTGTCCTCAAATGGCTCACTATCCTCTTCGGCGTCCTCAACACCCACATAACGACCTGGAGTCAAAATGTACTCATGTTCCTGCACCTCAGACAGCTGCGTTGCTTTGCAGTAGCCCTTCACATCTTCATATGCCCCAGCTCCGCTCTGTCCACGCCATGCATGATACGTATCAGCAATCTTCTTAATGTCCTCTGCGCTAAGTTCTTTATGTGTTCGGTCCACCATATGACCCATTTTGCGTGCGTCAATGAACAAAATTTCGCCACGACGGTCGCGCAGACCCTTCGGAGTTTTATTCTTGGCCATAAACCACAGACACACCGGAATTTGTGTAGAATAGAAAAGTTGTCCGGGCAGCGTGACGATACAATCTACCAGGTCTGCATCAATCATTTGACGGCGAATCTCCCATTCACTCGTAGTGCTGGTTGACATCGAACCGTTCGCCAGTACAAATCCTGCCACACCGCTTGGCGCAAGCTTGGAAACCATATGCTGAATCCAGGCATAGTTGGCGTTGCCTGCTGGCGGAATGCCATAGTTCCAACGTACATCCTCAACAAGACGCCGGCCACCCCAATCGCTAATATTGAAGGGGGGATTAGCGAGGATATAATCTGCTTTCAGATTTTTGTGTAAGTCATTATGGAACGTATCGGCATTATGCTCTCCGAGGTTGCCATCGATACCACGAATGGCCAAATTCATTTTACACAGCCGCCAAGTGGTTGGATTCGATTCTTGACCATACACCGCGATATCGCCCACTTTACCGTGATGCTCTTCCACAAACTTTTCGCTCTGTACAAACATACCGCCTGAACCGCAACATGGATCATACACACGTCCCTTGTATGGTTCAATCATCTCGACCAGCAGCTTTACAACGCTGGATGGCGTATAGAATTCTCCACCGTTCTTGCCCTCGGCACTGGCAAACTTGCTCAGGAAGTATTCATAGACCCGTCCTAGAACATCTTTGGAACGGCTCTCTTTATCTCCCACTTTGAACGAAAAGACGTCAATGACTTCACCCAAGCGGGTTTTGTCCAAAGCCGGACGAGCGAAATCTTTCGGTAGTACCCCTTTCAGGGAAGGATTTTCTTTCTCGATCAGAACCATAGCGTTGTCAATAATTTGTCCGATTTCGGGTAACTTGGCGTTCTTTTGAATATGACTCCAGCGCGCCTCTTGCGGCACCCAGAACACATTCGCCGCTGTATATTCGTCCCGATCTTCCACGTCTGCATAAGGCTCCAACTCTAATTCCGCATACTTCTCTTCAAACGCATCTGATACATATTTTAGAAACAGAAGTCCAAGCGCTACATGCTTGTACTCCGCTGCATCCATGCTTCCGCGCAACTTATCTGCAAGACTCCACAGTTTCTCCTCAAATCCGATATTCGCTGTTGCCATTCTGTAAAATCCTCCTAATCGCATTCATATTTAAAATAGTTCCGTATACATCTGTTCCTTCTGCTGGTCCCACCGCTTCGTAGCAGCCTGAATCGTGTCCATGTACAGCTTTTTTTCTTCCCTGTACTGCTGACTCATGGTCAGTTGTCTCTCCATAGGCCACATTGGAATCTCAATCTCTCCAACATCAGCAGGATTTAGATTCATGACGGTGGTCCCACGCTGGAAACTTTGGATCAAGGCTAGACCCACAGGGCTTTCAAGAAACATCTTGGCATACATGCTGTCCACCTGCTCCCGAAAACGAATCACGATCATATTAGCGGAGGCGATTACCATCTGTGAATAGCCTGGAAACACCGCCAGTTTCGTTTGCGTTCCTCGGCAGGTCATCACCAGATCCCCTGAAAGTATTTCGTAACGCCTCACCTTCCGTTCTTCTTCCTGAATGGTCTCCAGTTGATCCAGAATCACTTCACCATTTTCAATATTAGAGATGTTAAGCACCGAGATCGATCCAGGTTGTAAATCTTGCTTTAAAATGGACTTTCCTCTAAAAAGTTCCGCGGCCGCTTTAAGTTTAATCTTCGGAACAGCTGCCTGCTGAAAATTCTTCAAGGTCTGACTATCTTGATCGAGTAACAATTCAATACGCCAATCTTCAAGCTGCTGGAAAGCGGCTTGCTTACAGCCAATCACATCAACTTCCTGTAATGTCGAAGAAACCAGTTTATATCGTCCCAATTGAACGTTAGCACCAGATTGCTCATTACAAAACAGGATCAGATAGGTTTTAACCGATGTGTATGGCCGAAACAAACCCTCGGGCAAAACATATATCGCTGATACTGGAAAACGTTCATTCATCTCACGCCGCCACTCTCCAATGGCACCAGATTGGAACATCATTCGCGCTGGCAGCACAGACATGAGCTTGCCACCTGGAGCAAGCAAGGGGGCTACGTGCTGAATGGCTGCTCCTTCTGCCTCACGCATGTGAATGTCCTGTTCCTCCAGCTTCAATCCGAAATGGGGTACCGAGAGTATGGCATCGAAGACTTCGTTTAACGGTAGTGGTTGATATATCGAGCCTTGTATCACCCTGACTGCAGGTTTGTCCAGGTAGTACGTTCTCAACAAAACCGCTACTATGTAATTGTCCGTCAAAAGAGTGAGCCTCACTCCTTCCGGTAGAACATTTTCTTCAGATAATCCCTCGAAAAATTTCTCCGCTTCAGTTACCAACCAATTTCGTCCATTTCTCTGCCTTGTTCCATGTTCGATGAAAGATCGAAATACGCCGGAATGTATTTGCATCGAGGCAATAACCCGATCCTGGCGAATCGTCTGCAAACCATATTCAAGAAGGTCCATATCTTTGCCCAGATGATAGAGTTTGTAATACAATTCGCGATCTCCAGGGAAATGGCCAAGTTCCATCGTGCCAATCTGTTCTTTCATATGCTCAAACAACAACTCAGGGTCATTTGTAATGTCATCACGTGCATCAGGAACCCGATCCATATACTGCTTCATCTTGACGACTCGAACAGCTTCCCGTAGAAGGTGATCACGTGTTTTTAAATCATGGCTCCAACATAAATCCCAAAAGCCTTGGAACAACTGTGCACCTCCTTTGTACCCATATTGTTCATAGGTACACTATACCATACACATTTTTAGTATCGCAATACTAAAAACCAATAACGTCTGTCAGAAGATTTACTCTCCTGCGTTATTGGTTTCCGATGTTATATCCCCTTCAGTACCTCGTCTTCAATGCTTAATTTCTTGCTGGATACAATGATCGATGAGGCCATCTCCTGTTTTTCGCTCAATATGCGATGGACGATTTCCTCAACTGTACCTTGTTTGGTCATGCCTTGCATGTCCGCAACGATCGGATAATATACTGTAACAGGCTTGTCTTGACCGATCCGATATGCACGGTCTGTGGCCTGATTTTCAACAGCCGGATTCCACCAACGTGTGTAATGAACTACATGATTGGCAGAAGTAATCGTCAATCCCGTTCCTGCAGCTTTTGGAGACAAGATCATGACGTCGAAGCCTGCTCTATTGTTGAACCGATCCACCTGCTCTTGTCTACGCTCTGTCATACCGTTAATGATCATAGGCGTAATCTCAAAGCAGTCACGAATTGTCGTTCGCAAAATATCCTGCATTTTAATATATTCGGTGAAAATCAGAACTTTTTCCCCTTTTGCCTTCACTTGACGAATCAATTCTACCGTTTCATTGAGTTTAGGTACTTGATGATAAGGGATACGCATGTATTGGTCCGCAATCAATGCCGGGTGCGAACTTAACGCTTTTAGTTTCTGAATAGCCTGTAGACCATCCATAGCTTTGTTTTTGACTAATGTCAAAACTTCGCTGTACAAACGTTCCTGTTCTGATCCCAAAGGCACATGGGTAATGACAGCCTGCTTCGTTGGTAATTGATCGCCAAGCTCCTCTGATTTCGTACGACGCTTGTACACCATCGCCAATCGGGACAGCAGCTGCTGTTCGACATCTGCATCTTTAGCATCCGCATTAAGCTTATTCACAAATTCTTCTTTAAACTGACTGAGACTGCCCAACAAGCCTGGCTGGACATAATCCATGATCGACCACAGTTCGCTTAGCCCATTTTCAACAGGCGTTCCTGTCATAGCAAGACGGAATTTGGATTTCATCGCTTTCATTACCTTGGAAGCAGCCGTTGAGGGATTTTTAATCGTCTGCGCTTCATCGCAGATTACCGCTTGCCAATTGACTTGTCCAAAGATTAATTGATCCTTTGCTAATGTATGATATGTCGTCACCGTAATACCGATATGCTTCAGCTCTTCGGCATCCTTCAGTCGATCCGTTCCGAGATGAAGGTATAGAGACTTCAACAAAGAAGGGGCAAACTTGCGCACTTCCTTCTCCCAGTTATCCATAAGTGTCTTGGGCACGACAATCAATGAGGGTGTCAGCTTTTCGGTCTCCTGGAGATACGAGAGAAAAGAAATCACTTGTATCGTTTTGCCAAGCCCCATATCATCAGCTAATAAACCTCCCAATTTACGATAATGGAGCGATTTCATCCATATAAAACCATCTATCTGGAACGGTTTCAATGAAGCAATAAATGATTCGGGGGGCTGTTTGGCAAATACGCCTAAGTCCTTCATCTCTTGCTGTGCTTGTAGAATAGGCTGATTAAACTCCAGTTGATTGATGTTCTCGTAAATTTCCAATATGTATGGCAGCTTCGTTATATCCACTAAGTTACCTTTACGCAGCATCTCTCGTTTTGTCGTATCTGTATTTTCCACAAAGGCCTCAGCATCTTGAGGCAATTTGAGCCAGCTTCCGTTCCACTCGATGTAGTCCTCACCTTGCTCTTTGGCCTTCGAGATCAAATCCAACATTTCAGAAGCTTCCCATGTTTGCTGTACTTCACCATTCTCGTCTTGAGCATTAAAACCAAAATCCAGTTCAAACCATCCTCGCTCTTGTTCGGATGCATGTACAAATGGCTGTGCCTTATAGACTCGAATACCTAGTGACTTTACCCGTTCACCGAACAATGACAAATCCATACCTTCTAATTCAGGTAGATAAGCTTCTGGATTCTCGACAAACTTTGGAATATCTGCCCCCTCAATCGCTGGCAGCTCTCGAATACGATCCGCATGATCTGCAATGGACGGTTTAACAAATACCTTTCTCCGTTGGCGATCAACCGCATAACGATGAGAGGAAGACCCCATTTCCTTTAAAATTTCGGGACTAACCGGATCTGCCGAACGATATTCCGGATGAAACGAAATTCCTCCTGAATTGTAATCTAATCCGATATCCACTTCATCAACGAACAAATATTCCTGATGCAGCAGATAATCATCCATAGGATATCCATGATGCGCTGCCCAATGTCGAACTTCCGCCACATAACTAAAAATACGTTCCTGGTCCAACGGATTAGGAGCCTGATCAATTAATTGCTGAAATTGATATTGTTCTGAGTCCATAAGCAATACTTGTTGATCAGGCAATACATGCCATGGTCCTATTCTTTTTGCGGTGCGCTCTATGTGGCTCCAGGAACCATGCGTCTTTTCCAACACGAATTTAAAATGGGCTGTCCCTACTGCACTCTCATGTCCTAACTTCAGGTCAAACTTTGTCGATTTAGGAATCCCCAATCGATTGTGCAGTTCTTCGGGCACATCGGAAAACTTTCCTATATTCAAGACATAATTGCTGTCCTGCTCGTCCAAGTACCCTTCGTACCACATGTCCTCCAAAGTTTCTAGCAGCTCTGCATCGCTAACCTGCCGCAACTCGGAAATTCTTAGACCAAGAGGAAATTGAAGTTTCTCTCCTTTTCTGACAATAGAATACAACAACCCGCCTTCAACCATCTTTTTCTCAACTTGAATGTCCAAAGCTGTGGCATCTTCCGACTTTCGACGCTTGCTCAAGAAACCAAAGAGACCCGCCATCTGTTCTCCCTTCCTTCCCTCTACAATCTTCCGTTTAAATACTGTCTCATGTAACTATCAAATTTATAGTCCCAATTTCGACCTCGGTGATCCAATTTTGTTATAAATAACGGTATACCTTTTTGATTCATTTCAGGTATTTTGAGCATCCCTTCCTTATTTGTACGGCTTCTGCTGTTTCTAAAAGTCGGCGATGTGCTTATAGGATAAATGATCTCGTCGAACCCTTCACGATGATAGAAATAGGCCGCACCCATCTGACCGTATTCAACGACAACGAATTCATTGAAGCATATGAATGCAATCATAGGATCCTGAATAAGCTCTACATCCTGCATATAATCAATGAATCTCTTCCAGTAATTCAGCCGTTGGTTATCCTGGTCGTTTTCAAAGAGAATCTGCAATTTCTTCTGGATTAGCCAGCGTTTAACTTCCTCAACGGCACCGGAACTTAGAAATTGCCAATCCGCGGTTCGTTCCCTCGGATCTCTCAATCTGGTAACAGCCTGCTGAACAATCGCAACATGAAATTGACTGTATTTACGCGGCTCGAAATAGTTCTGTATGAGCCGCTTGTATTCGTCCATTGAATAATTATCTAGCAACCTTACAATAAAATCGGCACCATCTCGGTTAATGATATGATCTTGGGCCAGACCCTGCTCCAATACATTCCACATTAAAGTGGATTCTAACCTGGATTCTTTCTCAATTTTTAAAGCATGAAATGCTTCTTCCGACTTGATTCCCGTTAATAGGAGGGCAGAGATAATCCCCTGCACAATTCCCGACCTGTGGGAATATGCATTTTCCATATGGTACTGCATTTTATCGTCAAGTAACAGAAACCCGAATCTATCAACTTGATAGATTTCGCTTAGAAGATCAAGCAAATAAGGCTCCTCATATTGATACTGGAAGATTCCCCACGCAGTTCTACCTACCTCTACAGAATAACGCGCAATCAAAATACGATTAATTTTCAACTTGGTTTCGCTATGTTCATCAGGAAAAGGGTAATCGTTATAGATCAGCATCAACACTTCCATTTTCTTCAGCGACTGAGCCAATTCCTCGACATTTTCCATAGGGGTGGAACGGATGATCTCTAACAATTTTGGAAGTAACATTTTGCTGCGCTGCCTAATGATATCCGTCTGTTTGTTTTTGTATCTCTGTTCTATTTTAATTCTTTCTTCTGTAAGCTTCTGCGGTTTAAAGGAAAATTGATAAAAGTATTGATTAATTTCCATCTCTCTCACCTAACCCTTGAAGCTGATCCAACAGTTGATCATCTTTCAACCGAAATTTGAACTCCACCCGTCTGGATCTATTTGCATCAATTGATCCATCCTTTTTTAGAATCGGTATACTGAAGGATCGACCGTTTGCCGTAATAACCGATTTAAGTTCTCCCTTAGTTTTGAAATTCGGGAAGTCAGGCTGAAATACTTGCTCTACAACAGAAAGCGCACGATCTTGGGAAAGCTTTAGATTGTATAGATATCCACCTGCCGTGTCTGTATGGCCTTCAACAATTATTTGTGAGATTTCATTTCGAAAGCGATTCGATAGCAAAATATTGATATATTGTGGAATGAACTTCTCCAAGTACATTCTTCCATTAACCGAAACTTGACTGCTATTCGAATCAAAGAATACACCACCAGAGAAACGAATCGCTCCTGTCTGAGGATCGACTTCCAAAGCCAGATCCGAATCTTTAAATGCTTTGATCAGTTCCTGGATGATTTCTGACTTGACTCCAATGACTTCTTCAATCATCTGATTCTTCTCGTTGATAGCTGCTTCTTTCTCTTCGTACGCCGATTGCGTATTATAAATAGTAATCATGAGCACAAGGGCAAATATGACAAGCAGCGCCGACATAAGATCCGTATAAGAAACCCAAAAGCTTTCCTTCTCCCCTTCATGTGCACGTGACATATGCCGCTCATTACGAAATCCTCTAGCCAAAATGCATCCTCACCTTACTCTGAAGTTACCGGATTCATGATCCGTTTGGATTGACGGTTGATCTCCAACACCGTTTGCTTCAATGTCTGCATCGCATCAGGCAAATCAATCAAACCTTCCTGAATCGCATCCACTCCACTTGCTAAATGCTGTACAGACTTGGTTAATTCTTGATCAAATTGAGTGAATGTATTTTGGAGACCCCGATGCATATCGTCAGTAAACTGATTCATAGAAACTTCCAGATGTTTATTCGTCTTGGACATTGATTCACTTGCTGAAGTCCATACTTGCTTCAGCTGTTCTACTCGCTGATCCATACTTTCCAGTTGTCCCGTCAATTGTTCCTGCACTCTGGTTGATATATCCTCCACGGCTTCACGTTCATGTCTAATTTCTTTCATCAAGAGCTGCATATCACCTTGGAGGTGCACAAACTCCGCATTATTATTGGTGAATTTATCAAAGATAAGTTCAAGCTCTTGATTCGATCTCTGACTAAGTTCAGCTTGCTGCGATAAGGTGACAGCTAGTGTCTGTTGACTCTGTGTGATACTGGATATCCGTTGAAGATTCTCTTCCAAGCGTTGTTGGAAATTCACTTGTAATCCTGTTTGGTTTACGATCGAATCCACATTGTCTCTAAGCGTGTTCATATGACTTTCAAAATAACCATTAAATGTGTTTCGTTCTTCTGTCATTTTGTCTAACAAGTCCGCTGTAACCTTTTGAAGTTCACTATTTCTCTCTGTTGTGTTATTTAGTTCAGATACAGTCTTCTCCAATACGGCCTGGTAATCTGTAATTTGCTCAGTATAATTATGGATTTGTTCTGTAAGAATGGTCGTTTTGTCTACCATCTCCGACTGTCCCGCAGCCGATTCCTGCATGGACTGCACAAGTGCACCCATCTCTTCATGCACCTTTTTCTGCCATTCTACGGTGTTGTTTAGCGCTTCTCCGAGATTCTTCATATGATCCCCAGTCAATTCATTCAACTGGGTAACGAATTGATTAACCATTTGCTGCATACCCTCAGATTGATTCAATGTCGTTGTTTGCATCAGATCTGTCATCATTTGCTCTGTTCTTTCCATCTGAGGGGCGAGAGATTTTTGTATCGAATCTGCCACACCGTTCACCATGTTTGGAATTAATACATCCGACAAAAAGGATTGAAAATCCTGCATCTGTTTCTCTTGTCTCTGATCCATGCTGAACAATAATATACTTTGATCTTGTGTAGGAAATGCCTCATCTAGTTCTTGACGAATGGTATTGAAAGCATTAGTGAGCATCGGATAGAATTTCCCTTTGTCAATTAGCTGCCAGAATAGAGAAAGCAGTACTCCCACAATAGACGATGCGAATTTAACTTTCATTCCTGTAAGCAACGAACTTATGCCATCTTGCATAACACTTGAGTCGCCATTAACATGTACTTGAGAGACCCCAAATGCAATCCCGACAAAAGTGCCCACAATCCCCATAGACAAAAAAATACCAGCGACTACTTCTGCGATTTTCCTTTTTCCGAATTTATTTACTAGGGGCTCTTCAAAAAAGAAATCATACACATCAGGCGTATATGTTATACCTTTTTGTTGATAGTTCATATATCTCCCATAAAAACTTTTCCAAGCAAATAGTAAATGCTTTTTTATGTACTTATTATCCTGTCTCCCTATCCAATCATTGAAGGTATGAAACTTCTCAGTGATATTTGTAATAGTAGACAATTCGTCAAGCTTAGCTTTAATGTCAGACACAGCATTCTTGCTAGCCCAATAAGGATGAAGAATAAACACCCAACACAAGATAAATATTAAAACCATTAAACTAATATAACCCCATGCAAATTCGGGCGATGTAAAAAACGTTGCCATAAATCCTCCTTAAGAACGATTCTAGTTTTGATTTATTTTAGTTCTAACTTTAACTCACACAAATATGGGTAAATTTACTCAATTAAAATAAGCCACTTCAGCAACAAGAATATTACTATATCTAGTAGAATCTAAATAAACTCTTTCATCTTTAAGTTCATTATACCTATTTTTACCTATTTGAGAAAATAATTTTAGAGTTAGATAGTTCTTTTGAACCTTTAGTATTCTATTTTTATTTTTATCAATTCCAAAGGTTCTAAGAACTCGATTATACTAATCATATATTTCTATATCATCTACTAAAGGAGAGATCCAACATGTTAATCAAACTCAACTGGATTACCCTGCGCGTGCGTAATCTGGAAGCATCCATTCACTTCTATCACAATTTACTAGGGCTTACCGTTCAGCGCAGATTCGAAAGCCGTGGACGGCAGATTGCCATGCTTGGTCTGGGTGAGACGAGTGAAACTTCACTAGAGTTAATTGAAGGTAGTGAACAGACATTGAAGCCGGAAGCAGGCATCTCCATTGGTTACGAAGTAACGTCACTGGATAAAACCATAAAACATCTGGAAAACATGCAAATCCCTATCCTGCGCGGACCTGTAGAGCCGAACCCACGTCTACGTTTTATCTACATTGCAGACCCGGATGGGTTCGAGGTACAGCTGGCCGAGCATCTGAAATAAGCCATACATATGAGCTCACTCACATGACTGGAGCAGCACAGCTTGCTTATAGCTTCATACGGCGCATCAACGGCACGCCTATGCTGTTCAACAATCGGTCTAGTAATGCCCAACACCACCGTCTGCGGAATGAGAGATGCCGATCGTATACTGCGGAATATTCAAAATCCGCTATCGCGCCGCGATTACGTTTAAACTGTGCAGCACCAGCACTCTCATGCAGCAACTTCCCGTTCGCTCTGGCTTGTCCAATGAGACATGCCGACAGCATGCGGTACAGACCGGCAGACTGGGGAATGTCCGTGTCATAACCGAACAGCGGTGTGGTCATCACCCCATTACGGCAGAAGTAACCCATTACCGCATCCAAGCGCCCTTCCTTGCGCAATCCGTGTATGCTTAACGTGCCGTTTGCCATAGCTCCAGCAATAAAACGCTCGCTGAATTGTGGGTTGTCATAGGAGTACTTTTCCAAATAAAGCATCCGGTACAGCTCCACAATTCGCGGGATATCTGATTCCGTCATATCTGCACCAGAAACCAATTCATAGCCATGTTTGTTCAGCAATGCCTGATCCCGTTTCAGCAACCAGCGCGACTTGGCATTGCCGAAATTCGGATCATGCGCCTGATACATATAAATCTGCCTGCTCGGTATAGAGCGGCATCCCGCTTCCTGAAGCCCTTTTATCAGGTTCGCGTGCAGTTCGGAACTCAAAGAACGAAAGATCACCGTATGACCCGGATAGCGCTCTTTTACCGTCTCAAGTAAATTCGTGGCCTGCTCAGCTGTCATTGCAGGATACAGATTAGTAGATAACAGCCAGTTGTTCACATGTACAGCCTTGTTGATCCGGGATTTTTTCATGCCCCAGCCTATTAAACTGAGTAGCATGGAGAGTCCTTTTTCCAGCATCGGCTTCTGTAACATGGTCAGCTCCTGTTTGGCGTACCGCACATAGTGAGTATACGGGGAACAGACATAAGCATTATCATATTCCTCATCATTCACGGTCACCGGCAGCACAAGATTATCTATCCGGGCAAGGAGCAACGTGGTCTTTACGTTAGTCATGTATTCTGTAGTTCCTTGCATCATCATCGGTTCTAAATACGCCCTTGCGTACCTCGCATCCTCCGTATCGGGCCAATCCATGGTATGAAGCGAATGCCGATCGTATAATCGAACGCGAGTCTCCTCATTAGCTTTACTCATGAACGTTCTCCGATTTGGTCACAAATGTAGCAATCCGTTCTCCCGGTTCCAGATTCGGCCGATCATAGTAATAAACCATGCCGAACTGATAGGTCATCTGCTTCGCCACGATATAAAATCGTTGTTCTTCAAATTCATTTTCCAGGCAGAAGACTGTACCATTCCTTTCAAAACCATGCATCACCGAATTTAACTGAACGATCTCTTCTTCCGTGGCCAGTCGAAACCTTTCCACGATAAATATCGTCGCCGGACACAGAATGAACTCTACCTCATGAAAGGTGATCTCCACATTGTGATAATACGAAAAGTCAAAACTGCCTGCCAGCACCAACTGCTGGCTCTGATGCTGCATAGGCTCCGTAATGTAAAAATGCTCGATGTTACCTTCCTTCAGTTCCTGTTGCAACTGCCCTAGCTTTTGGTTCTGCTCATGGAAAGAGTCATGCCCCATTTTTGAATCAACCCTTTCTAGTCAAAAATGCCGCGAGGTGGCGATATGTAGACCCATCAGCTCTTGTATTCACTTCTTCCATATCCATTTCCAGCCAGTAGTCTGCCTCCATCAATTCAGCCATATCAAGCTTTGTGATCTCGGCACATTTGGGATGCTCAGCTGCTACAACCATCGGTCCGGGACTATCATCCCAATTAAAGCCATTCACCACTGCATGTATCAACACTTCTGAGTCCAGCATCCGAATTTTCTCACAGGCTGCATCGGAAGACTCCTCGTAAACAATGTCATCCACAATCTGTTGTTCTTCAGCCGTCAAAATCAAACGTATGGCTCCAGGTGTATCTAGCAGCATCTCTGCCATGTTTGGATTGCGCCCTCTTGCCAGGTTCCAGGCTGTAGCTAGAATGCCGTTGGGAGAATCCAGTCTCGCCCCATGTTCAAGCAATAAACGAATCGCTTCAGGCTGGTTGAACCTTACGGCTTTTTTCAAAGCGGTATCCCCGAGTTTGTCCTCCAATTCCAGTTCAGGATTGGCTTGCAGCAGACAGCGAATGCCCTCAAGAGGCGCACGATTAGTCAAGAAGAGCATAAGGGGTGTTCGTCCGCGTTCATCCCGTTCATTGACATCCAATGAGGATGAAGCTATAACTTCACAAAGATGCTCTATATCTTTGATTTTACTAATATCTGTCCAATTCAAAATGATCTCTCCTCACTACTTTTCTATTTCTACACCTACTCTATCTAAAAATATAGATCGCTACAAGAGACCTTTGAACGCCAAAAAAGCCCGCAAAGCGAGTAATTACGCATGGACGGGCCTATTGGCATAAACCTAATATGATCGGTTAACAATCTCTTGCAAGACGAAAGTCAGACTTAGGCTGATATCGTAGGGATTGGAACAACCTTTGCCGCAAGGGATGAATCTATCTCGGATTTGTTATCTGGTCTCGAAGCATGATGATTGGACACGAGATCACCTAGATTAACAATAAGCTTCTCCAGTTCGGTAAAGCTTGCCACCATATTTTGTGTCAGATTACGTTGCTCTTCCATACTCGCCAGAATCTCTTCCGTTGCAGCACTGGATTGTTGCGTTACACTGGAAATTTCGGATACTTCATTAACCACCCGAGTCGAGGATTCCTTCATCGTTGCTGAACTTGTTTCAATTTCTGTGGCCTGAGTCAACACATTTTGTGAATTGTTGTTAATGGACTGGAATACCCGCTCCGTTGTCAGAACACTTTCTGCTCCAACTTGCAACAACTGACGAACCCCTTCAAACCGGCTTGTCAATGCTTGTGTCTGTGTTCTCAGACTGGTGAGGATCGAGGTAATCTCACTCGCCGATTGGCCTGAGCTCTCAGCGAGCTTGCGGACTTCCTCTGAAACGACGGCAAATCCGCGTCCATGCTCACCTGCCCGTGCTGCTTCAATAGCTGCATTCAGCGCAAGCAGATTGGTTTGAGTGGCGATATCCGAGATACTGTTCAGCATTAACGTCATCGATTCACTCTGATCATTGAATTTCTTCATATCATCAGCTGTCGTGTTAATTGTCTCGTACAATTCATGCATCTGTTCGTTCAGGTAACCCATCTGCGCACTACCCGTCTGTGTACTTGAGGCCATACTTGCGGACAGCTCTTTCATCTGCTCAGAATATGACGCTACGTCCTTAATATGACGGTCAGACTGAGATAACGATTCGGAGATTTCGGCAATACTGGTCGCCTGAAACTCGACACCTCTTGCAACTTCGCTGAATCCGACCGTCACTTCGTTGGTGATGGCACCGGTCTCATCCACTTTTTGTTTCAATTGCTCCGTATAGCGGGACAACCCTGCAACAGCTTCTTTCACCCGTTGCAACATGATTTCCACGCGGGTGCGTGACTCTTCCACCTGCGCTCCCCGTGCTTCACTGTCCATGAACAATCGTTTGTTTACCCTTGACACGGTGATCATAATAATTCCGGTTACGATATACATACTGAAATTAATCAAATCGGCAAAGAGTTGCTCGATACTTGCAGATGACACAAGAACCAACTGAACCGTGAAAAAGGCAAGCATCACCGAAAAAGCAGTGTTATAGTGCTTGCTATTCGGATACAGCAGGAGCGGTGAAACAATTAGAATGCCTTGCACGGCATTCATCGCGTCACGACTTACGTAAATTCCACTGGCGATCACCGCTACGGTCACAAACCATGGAATGATATGTATACCTTTTTTCATGAAATTGCATACAGTAACTGCTAGAGTAACTACAACGGAGAGTAGCGTGGATAGCCATAGATCGGGAACAATAATCGTAATCCCCGCGCTGATGGCCGTTATGGCCCACATCATGTAACTTACTAGTTTGTTTCTCTGCCAAGTGATCTCATCAATACGATTCATGCTTACCCCGTCCTTTATGTAAGTTAAAAAAATTAACACATGTAGGCCACTATAAGTTTATTCTCAGTCCATAGTCCTGCTTATACGTAGTTCCGTAACTCCTGCGCCTTTAGCATAGTACATATTAACTTCATAAACGTGCAGTCAGCGCCACTTTATGTATATCGGCAATTTATGTCTAAAATTAATATGTCTTAATAAATATATGTTAACAAAATAAAATTCCCTGAATGTGCACCAAAAAAAAGAGCCTGCTCATGCGTAGGTACGCATAAAAGCAGACTCTTTACTCCATCTTTATCTTTTATAGTGATCTCATATGCCTTCCGGCTGTTACTTGCCAAATACCAATGTTGTATTTGATGATCCGGCATATTTCGTAACAAACTCACGTGCATAGGCCGCGCTTTCAACCTGATAGCTGTAGTTATTGCTTGGTCTCCAGTTGGTTTTTGGAGAAACCGGGCTGTTCAGAGCAGGTGTGCTACCTTTATCCGTAAATTCTCCTTTACCTTTGTCGTCCAGAATGCCGCCTTTTTCAGCTCCTGCACCAAAGTAGTTGTTTTCGGAATAAATACGGGCTTTTTCTCCGATCGTGATCGCTTGATTGAAGTTATTGGCGTAATTGTTTTTGATGTGGAAGAAACCATAACGCATAAGTCCAGGGCCACGTACATACAAGTTTTCGAAATAGTTATTGGACATGGTCACATGTGGCACACCATTATAACTACTATTACCGTCATTCGGGTGTCCTAGAATAATGCCGTATTTGTGATTCGCAAATTTGGAGTTACTGATCGTGATATAGTCTGCGCGGTCACCGATATACAGAAGCTTATCCAGGTCACTGCCGCCAGAACTGTAGTTATGACCCGAGAAGGTAACATGGTCGATCCAATAGTTGGAGCCGGAAGTGATGTACATCTGGATATCATCGTTGGCATTGATGTTCGCAGAGTGATTAAACGTCAGATTTTGAAAGATCACATTGCTTGATCCCGAAGTGGATCTGAAGTGAATGTTCGTTAATGTATGTCTGTCAAAAGAACCTACCAATGTTTTGTTGGAACCAAATTCAACTTTTTGCAAGCTGGATGAAGAAATATTCTGTTCCACAACGACAATCTTAGCTGTAGAGCCTGCCATGTGTGTTCTCAGATCATTCAGATTACTGACATACACGACCTGACCGTTCCTGCCTCCTGTTGTCGCCGCCTTGGATACACCGTTCTCATTCTTCGCATTACCTGCAAAACCAGTTAAACCATTTGTGCCCGTGTTGGGAAAGTTAGCCGCACCATATGTAGCAGGGGCTGTTGAAACCGTTAACAACAATAAAGTGACTGCGAGTAAAAGTAATGAAAACTTCTTCAAAATATCACCATCCTTTGTAATTTGTCCCTTAAACAACTCGATTATAGCTTGTAACCTGCATTGTGACAATACCATCATTGCAAAAAGACAATTATTTTATCTTTTTTGCAACAGCAGGTCAGATATCGTGAAAAAACAGAAAGATGAGACCATGTCACGCCTGACTCATGAACACATCCCATCTATCCTGAAGCATCTATTTAATTTTGATTTCGAATTGATCTTTCGCGACATCTTGTAAATTGTCATAGACCTTTCCTGGCTTTCCTTGCACCTTCAATATAATCGATTGAGGTTCATCAAGAAAATTACTGGCGAACGAATACGTCATGGCAGTATCGGTTCCACCGCCTCCATTCCTAGATAAGATTGTCCTCTCCCCTTTTTTGGAGATTGTTACAATCTCAATCGGCTGAATGATATCGCTAATGAATGACTCCTTCTCATCATTAAGCTTTTGTTTGGGATCATATTCAAAATGTACCCGTGTAACCAGCGGCGAAATTTCCACGTTCGAGATCAATACGTCGTACTCCCCAAACTTGAACGTTTTATTGACAGGAATAATCTCCGTTTTAGGAATAGAAAATTTAGGGTCTAATGCAACCATAACGTTCATTTTTTTAGAAAATTCGTACTTACGTTCCTGCGAATTCTCCCTCTGCTTCTCCCGTTCTATTCCATTTCCCTCGCCCTTGTCATCATCAAGGCGATCAGGAACGACAGAGGAAAGCTGAAATTCAAAATTTAATTTTTCCGGAAGTGCCGTGCTGCGACTTCGGTCAAATGTGGTACGACCTCGGAGGACATTATTCTGATCTGAGAAATGAATGCTGCTAATGCTGCCGTTATCAATCACATGTCCTGTCGAGGCATCCGTCAATTTCGTGTTCGCCATGGAATATACACCACTCGGAGTATCCGTCCTTGCTGAGTATAAGAGGATAACTCGATTCTCATCCGCCATCAACGCATCCAGCGTAAACGTGTATTTTCCCATCGTCACCGTCTGATCAACACGTTGAACATAATTATGGTTAAGAGCTGAGGTAAGGGTAGCACTCTCCTGATCTGTGCGCAGCAATCCACGAAAAGGCTCCAATCCCCCCCAATGAACTTCAGGTTCGGAAGAGGTCAACCGTTGTTGACCGAGGTCTCCAAGTGATGCGAACATAATACCCGCCACAGCAAGTGATACAGCGCATAACACTGCGATCCATTGTCCTCGTCTTCTTTTACTCGATCTACTCGTTCTGGCTTCCGCCAAGCCGCGTTGTATGGCAGCAGCCGTATTCGCCGAATCTAATTCTCTACGCTCTTTGTTAACCTCATATGCATCTGCCAGCAATGCTTTTTCCTCCGGGCTAGTGGTCATGCCAATCCCTCCTATTCTTCATCAGCTTCCGTAATTGTTCAAGACCCTTATGCTGCCATGTCTTAATCGTGCCTTCCGGTTTGCCAAGAATTGAAGCAATATCTGTAAGTGTCATATCGTTGTAGTACTTGAGCAACAATACATGCCGATACTTCGGTTTTATTTTCAGCAAAAGGGACTGCATGGCTATACGATTATCTTGGGCACTAATCATCCACGAAGCCGGGATATTATTCTCAATGCTTTCATCCGGCTGAGGTATGGTTCGCTTGCGGCGGCGCCGTTCATCAATACAGACATAAATTAAAATTCGAATGATCCATGATTTAAATGCCTTCTCGTTTTTTAGCGTACGGCGCTTAATCCAGGCCCTGCAGGTCATCTCTTGTATCGCTTCCAGTGCATCCTGCCGATTCCTTAAATAGCTATAGGCAATGGATAATAACGTATCCTGATGCTCCGTAACGGAATTAATAAACGCTGATTCATCGTGCACATGTATCCAGTTCATCTGCTTCATCCCTGTCTCGCTATCCATCCTGTCCCCCTCCTTCTCTCTCTCTGTGGTATAAGACGGACGAACCGACCAAACCGTTTTCATTATTTTCCATACGAAAAAAAGCTCCCCATCCATAGATAGGAGCTGCTATTCCTGCACTCGTAATCGAATTACATCTACTTACAGATTACCCGTAACTTCAATCCCGTCAGCTGAAGCCAGCACGTTCCGAATCCAGGTTGTCAACGAATCCAGGAACACCCGCAGTTCCGGTTCAACAACTTCCACCTGCTCCAACTCAGCTAAAATGCCCGGCCATACCTCTTTCACCATCGGATTATCCCAACAGGGATCAAACGCCTGCAGCTCTTCTCCACTTTGCGGGTCCGTTAAAGGGAAAACACGATGGATTGCCGGACGAATATGCTTGAAATCCTCATCATAGATGAACAGCATATCCTCCTGTCTTATCTCATGCATCTCTTCGTTCAGGTATAGGGGAGACAAGGTAAACCCGATATTCCTCTCCGGGCCTTCATACTGATAAAGAAGTACCGGAACTTTACTTTTGGCTTGTCTTTGCACAACATTCACTCCTTTCCCGGAACACCACTTCAGGCACTCACAATTCGAACCATTCAAATACTTCTGGATACTGATTCGTCACACCCTCCATCTGCTCCTTCCAGGTTCGTCCTTCCTCCCCCCATATATGGAACAGGCAGTAGATGTATTTTTCACCCTCCGCTACTTCATCCAAATTGTTCGCTTCCTCCAGCCATACTTCCAAAGCTTTGGGCCAGGATGCATCGTCACGCAAAAGAACAAAACCATCCATATGTTGTTCTACGCTGTACATCCTGTTATGTGTCAGCGAAGCCGCCAGTCGCGTCAAGATCTCAGTCAACCTGCCGTGCTCCTGCTCCTTCGTTCTGATCCCATACTCCCAACCCATAACGTGATTCCTCCCTCAAACATCGTTTACCGGGCTTCACTTCGCTGCACTGCGTATCCAGATTGTTGTAGTTCATCCATTGCAACGAACACATCACGCTTTGGATTCAATTCTCGGATCAGGTCAGCACTAATCGGTGCATCGTTATATATTTCAGTCACAGCAGTCAAAGACATATCCTGTATATCGTAGTAATCTTTTGCCCAATCGATGTATGATTCCGGTGTTTCCTCGATATAACCGAGCAGAAATGCTACCCCACCCTCAGCATCCGATTCGTCCTCCTGAGCCATAGCAAGTCCAATCCAACTGCCTACTTTCCACTCAGGACTGTGCCCTTCCTGCCAAATACAGAAGGTCACATCCTCTCGAGCCAGCGTTTCCTCGTGTTGATCTAACAGACGTATGAAATCCTCTGGTACCTCATCGTACATTCCCGGATAGATTTCACCATCCTCACGGTTATGCGGACTAAGCGGAGATTCATGATCAAACCCTTTGAGTAACGTGCCCGTATTCGTAAACAGAGCATGCAGATGGTCCCCTGCCCCGTTATCTACACTTCCCCATGCACTATCTGGCTGGAGTGTGTTACTGTGATAACGATGTACGCGGAGCCATTCCTCCTCTGACAGAATGATATCAAGTGCCGCAAGCGCTCTTATCCGCTGGTGCAAAAGAGAAGCATTCATGATCGGTGTCCCGCTCCAATGATGCATATCCATCTCTCCTAAAAATGACTTATATAAGTATGTAGTGTAATTAAATTAATCCATGCAAGACCATGCTATAGTCGGATCAAATCCTGTAGCTTGTTCTTCCCTTGGTCACTAGGTTGGATCGTAACCGATATCTGATTTTCCTTTTTAAACACAGTACACGCATAATTTCCAGAGTTTAGCTGTAAGAAAACCCCTTGGGATAATTCATCCGGTTCCAGTTCACCGCCACTGACATCATCTGCTGCCCCTAAGTAAACTGTGCCCGAAGGAACCTGAAAATAATATATCTGTCTCGGCTCCGCTTCACTCCCGGTTTCCAAAACCGTTTCTTGCACATTCCAGTGCACTTCATACGTTCCGTCCTCACCCAGATTCAGGAACAGACAATGACCTGCGTTGACCTCCTCCAGTTCATCATCCGGGATCGACCACCAGTCAGGTGTATCCTGGAGACGATGCTCTAATGACGCCAGATCATAACAACATAATGTGGCTGTATCCGTATCCATCTGAAATGTTCCTTGCATGTTCTTCCTCTCCTTCATTTTTTTATTATAACAAGCCAGCCCCACACATAAAATCGAACTCCCGAACCATCTCTGTAACGTTACTCTTCATTTCTGGTTAACAACTGACGATATATCCATAACGGAATTTTTTTGAACTTGATGGAGGAATCTATGCCAATTAATAATAGGAAAGAACCTTTTCGTTATACTCTGAAAGAACCTATGCACTTCGAAATCTATATCCTGAGCATTAATGGCATGGACGGTCCTTCCAAGCCTATTCAGGCCGAATTACGTGATATCAGTCGTTCGGGCTGTCAGCTTGCTTTTCCACTGTCCCTCCCTGTAGAAGATAACGATATTCGCATCGGCATCAACTTGAAGCTGTTTGAAGACTTATTATATATTGAGGGCACACTTCGCTGGGGGATGGAATATAACATGGTATGGCGTTACGGTGTGCAACTTGAAATCGCAGTTGAAGATCAGGATCGCCTGTCCCGGGAAATGCGCATGCTCGCAGGACAAGGTAAAATTATCGTCAAATAACCATCTAACTATGTTTCCTTTAAAATAAAACTGATTCAGATTGCACAGGCCTCTCTACAATGTACATAGAGAAATCTGCATAATTAAAATGAAAAAAGCAGTTGCTTCTCTGGATATATTCCAGGAAGCAACTGCTTTTGTTATATTGAATTATGCTTTTGCCGTGAACAACAGTTCTTGTTCCTTAACGGTTGTACGACCAGCAGACTCAATAGAAGCATATTGATGCATATTGGTTATGATTACCGGTGTAATCGTTGTATAACCCGCTTTTTCAATCTCTTCCCGGTCGAATTCCATCAAGACATCACCCACAGAAACCTTGGTGCCTGCCTGAACTTTAGGAGAGAAGAACTGGCCTTTCAACTTCACCGTATCAATCCCGATGTGAATCAGCATTTCCGCACCTGTATCACTTACGAGACCAATGGCATGTCCGCTCTTCGATAATGAGAATACCGTTCCGTTGATTGGAGAAACAACGCGGCCTTCTGTCGGTTGAATTGCAAAACCTTTACCCATAATTTCTTCAGAAAACGCAGGGTCAGGAACTTCACTAAGCGGTTTCACTTCACCCGTGATCGGGCTATATACTTGCTCATCTTGTGCTTGTGTTTCTTCGGTTACTACTGGAGCAGTCGTTGTTTCTGGTTCTGTAGAAGCTGAAGTTGCAGCTACTTGCGGAGCATTATTTTCCTGGAATCCCAAGATGTACGTAATCAATGCTGCAGAGACAATCGCAATGACACCGCCCAGTATACCATAAATCAATGTACTGATGGACGGACTGATAAATGCTGCAAGTCCTGGCAAACCTACAAGACCTGTTAGTACAAATGCTTTTACCTTGACAATACCCATAAAGCCACCACCGATTGCCCCACCGATGAGCGCAGCAATAAACGGTTTTTTGTATCTCATATTAACACCATACATCGCTGGTTCAGTAATCCCCATAAATGCTGTCAGACCTGTGGAATAAGCCATAGATTTCGTTTGTCCATTTTTGGAACGGAGTCCTACACCAATCGCTCCACCCGCTTGAGCCCAGTTCGCTGCAAGCATCAAAGGAATAATAAAGTCATAACCTAATGTTGTCATGGAACCAACAACGATCGGTAGCAACGCATAGTGCATTCCTGTAATAATCAGCAGTGACATTGTACCACCAATCAGAATACTTGCGAGGATGGACGCATTATCGAACAACCAAGCAATACCGCCAGACATACCATTACCGATAATGGAACCCAGTGGTCCAATCGCAATCAATGTAAGTGGAACCATGATCAGCAAGGTCACCGTCGGTACGACGATGAGTTTTACCGATGAATGGGTAATGCGGTCAACCGCTTTTTCCACGTAAGAAGCAATCCAGATCGCAATAACAATCGGAATAACCGTTGAGGAATAGGTTGCTGCAACGACTTTAATCCCCGCGAACGATGAGTTTCCTTCTGCCAGTAAAGCTGTAATGGTCGGATGCATAATCCCGGCTGCAAGCGCTGCACCGATATACATATTGCTTCCCAATTTCTTAGCAGCACTGATGGCAAGAATGATTGGCAGGAAGTAGAAAGCACCGTCACCAATCGCAGATAAGATAACATAAGTCGAACTCCTATCGGACAGCCAGCCAAACGCTACAAGGATCGCCACGATCCCTTTGATCATACCTGCGCCGGTAATCGCCGGGAGGATTGGAGTAAATACGCCTGAGATGAAGTCAAACAGGGCACTTATCGGATTTCTCTTTTGTTTCGGGCCTGTAGAAGCCGTAGAAGATCCGGCATTTGCACCTTTGGACATGTTGCCTACCAGCGCGTTGTATACCTTCGGTACATCGTTACCGATGATGACCTGGAACTGTCCGCCATTCTCCATAACACCCATAACTCCAGGTGTGTTCTTTAATGTTTCTTTGTCTGCTTTTTTGTTGTCATTCAAGTTAAATCTGAGTCTTGTCATACAGTGGGTCACTTGATCCACGTTTTCTTCGCCACCAACAAGCTTCAGAATATCTTTGGACAATTGTTGTTTATCCATTGTGTTTTGCTCCTTTTATGTGTATTGAAGGTTTAAAAAAAACCTAAACACCGATCCATGACAAAGCATAACAGCTTATCATGTTTCAACGTTTAGGTTTTGCCTTTTTTGCAGTAACAATCCCAAATTATTCGATTGTTTGTTCATTTCGGACAATACGTTCGATGTGGATCGTGAGATACAACACTTCTTCCTTCGACAAGACCCGATTATAGATTTTACGTGTATAATCGTTAATCTTGACTGCACAAGCATGTGCTTCCGGATATTGTTTACTCACCAAATCATGAAGCGGATTATCCTCTTCCTTGTCTTCAATCGCTGTACCTTGCAGTACCCGTTGAGCGAAGAACTTCAAATGGGTCAGGAATCGGTAATAACTTAGTGAATCTTCGTCGAGCTCGATCACGAAACTGCGCCGAACGATGTTGAGAATATCCTTCACGATATTCGTAATGCTGATCGTTTCTCTCATCTCACCATTCATCTGGGCGTTAACCAGATGCATCGCGATGAATGCACATTCGTCCTCGGGAAGAAGAACACCTAGCGTTTCTTCAATAATCTGCAATGCCTTGAGACCGATCGCATATTCCTTCCGGTACATACGCTTGATTTCCCAAAATAATGCATTGCGGATCTGCAATCCTTGACGATGTCGGTCAATAGCAAAATGAATATGATCCGTCAGTGAAATGTAGATGCTTTCATGAAGCTTCTCACCCAGTACCGTCTCAGCGTAACGAATAATCTCATCCGAGCATTCCACATATTCCACCGGAATATCAGACAGAAGCGTCTTCAATTTCTGAGATACTTCTTTACTTTCGAGCGAAAATATTTTTTCGACGAGACTCTCGTCGATGAATTCACCAGTATGCTTTTTGAAGGCAATTCCACGCCCCATAACGACCAGTTCGTTACCTCCCGGGTCAATTACAGTGACTACATTGTTGTTAAGCACCTTCTCAATTTTCATTTCTTCACATCACCTTGCACCGTCAAAGTAGTAAAAGGCAAAACCAAAACAGGTCATGAAGTATGCCTGCCTCTGGTTTTGCCTGATTGAACAGTAACAATCCAGTATTTTTTAGCCTTGGGCCTATCTTACCATATTAAATCGCATGTGACAACGTTTTTCTGAAAGCGGTTAATGTGCGTTAATGCGACATAAAAGGCACTCATACAACAATGACTTTGGAATTATGCTTTTGCATTATTATCGACAAGACTTGCGCCATTTGTACTAATAACTTCTTTGTACCAGTGGAACGATTTCTTCTTATAACGCTCTAGTGTTCCTGAACCGTCGTTATTACGGTCTACATAGATAAAACCATAACGTTTCTTCATCTCTGCTGTAGATGCACTTACCAAGTCAATGCAGCCCCATGACGTGTATCCCATGACTTCGACACCATCTTCAAGCGCTTCACCAACTTGCACCAGGTGATCATTCAAGTATTGAATGCGGTAGTCATCATGGACTGTTTTATTGCCGTGTTCATCTGTAATGAGCTCATCGACAGCACCCAGACCGTTTTCGACAATAAACAATGGTTTCTGATAACGGTCCCAGTATTTATTGAGGGTTACACGCAAGCCCTGAGGATCAATCTGCCATCCCCATTCACTTGCTTTCAAGTAAGGGTTCTGAACTCCTACAAACAGGTTTCCTTTGCCCTCTTTACGTTTCTCCGGATCACCGGTCTCACAGATACTTACATAATAACTGAAGGAGATGAAATCTACGGTGTGCTTGAGAATTTCCTCATCCCCGTCTTCGAACTTAATGTTGATGTTATTCGCTTTGAAATAACGATTGATGTATTTTGGATAATACCCACGTGCATGGATATCGGCAAAAATATCATTACGTTGCTCTGCGTGCATCGCTGCAACAACGTCGTCTGGATTCGGTGTGAGCGGATATGTCGGCATGCTCAGCACCATGCACCCGATTTTCGCTTCCGGCATAATCTCATGGCCCAGTTTGACCGCAAGCGCACTAGCTACCAATTCATGATGAATCGCTTGGTACAGATCTTGCTTGGACAATTCGGATTTCGGTGTATAGATACCACCACTCATAAATGGTTCTTCCAGAATGGAGTTGATCTCATTAAACGTCAACCAGTATTTCACTTTGCCTTTGAAACGGTTAAACAGCACAGTGACATAACGTTCGTAAAACTCAATCATTTTACGATTAACCCATCCATCATAGGTTTTAGACAAATGTAGCGGCGTCTCGTAGTGAGAGATCGTTACGAGCGGTTCAATGCCGTATTTGTGACACTCATCGAACAGGTCATCATAGAATTGCAGACCTTTCTCGTTCGGCTCCAGTTCGTCCCCTTTTGGAAAAATGCGAGACCACGCAATGGATGTACGGAACACCTTAAAGCCCATCTCGGCAAACAGTTTGACATCCTCTTTGTAGCGATTATAGAAATCAATCCCGATCAATTTCAAGTTATCTTCGGTAGGGCCTTCAGTTCTTGGTGTTGTAATACCATGTGGCATAACATCCTGTACAGACAAACCTTTGCCATCGGCATTATACGCTCCTTCAAGTTGGTTCGCCGCTACCGCGCCGCCCCACAGAAAATCCTTCGGAAATGGTGTAGTCATTTGGCTTCATCCTCTCAACATTGAATGTTAGAATTTATTTTATATCCATTCCAAACTTTATTTTGTGCCCACTTGCTCAAGTCGCTGCATGATTTGCTCAAGCTGTGCACCTGTTACGATTTGCTTCATATCAAACTTGCCTTTGCTCACACCCGTCATTACACCAGCACGAGCACTATTCTGAATCGCCGCATATGCCCAATGCTTACTGTCGACATCGCCAAACATCAGCTCCACTGAATCTGTAGCAGGCTTCCAATCCTTATTAGTCAGGATCTGGTCTACAATAACTGCCATCTGCGCTCGTGTTACTTCGCTCTCTGGAGCAAACATTTGATTGCCAATGCCTTTCATCAGTCCCGCCTTAGTCACCTTCGTAATGGCTTGAGTAGCCCAGTCAGGAGCGCTGTCCATATAAGGATAATCCTCAGTTGCTGCTGGAAGTTGTAGAGCATCAGCTAAAACGACTGCGATTTGCGCACGAGTTACAGGTTCCGTAGGTTGTACATCATGCTCTGATGAACCTCCGGTCTGCTCTCCAGCTGTACCTTTATGAAGTTTGAACAGACTCGCGATAACCTCTTTATTGTTGAAAGCAGGTACCCATGACCAATGTTTCAAACCTCCATAGAATCTGTGACTATCCATGTATGCATCATCGTATAAAGTTAAACGCACCTGTTTAGCACCCATTTCCGTCAGTGCCTGATAAGCAAGTGAACTAGTACGACTATCTGTTGTTGGATCATTTTGAGCGTGCATAATCCACATCGGCACATCCACAATGCCTTTCAGTTCTTGCTTGAATGCATCAACGGAACCCGTATAGTCCGCAACGGTATCTTTGGCAGCAACGATAATTGCTCCAGCAAACAGGTCAGGATACTGCATTAGGAAGCGGAATGCACCTCCACCGCCACTGGATACACCAGACAGATAAATCCGGTCAGGGTCTACTTCACCTTCGGCAACAAGCTTTTGAATCAACTCAACCTGAGCTTCAAAATATGCCTTCATTATTGGTAGTTGCTCTGCATTGTTGTAAATTTTGAAGCTGTAATTCTCAGGATATTGCACCGCAAGTACAGAAGTATCATACCCTGATTCCGTCCAGACTACTGCACCGCGATTCGCGGTTAAATGATTGCGTCCGTCCGTTCCAACTTCACCACCGCCGTGAAGCCATACCATAAGCGGCTTTGCTTCCTTAGAAGGACTGCGTTTCAAGTTATAAGATAACGTTACACCGTTGCTCGCTGTGAATTGTGCTTTTTCAAACTCATCCACGGTACGTGTTTTCACCTGAGTAACACTTTTTTTATCAAAAGAAAGCTCTGGATACGTTTTGCTGGTTACGGCAAACTCGGATTTCAGACCTCCAGGATATTTGAAAGGTTTCACGGTCATGTGGATCGTATGATCCTTCATGGATAACGTGATGCCGTCATCTTCATAGTTGTCTTGCACAATTTCTCCTGCAGCATTTAACGGATAACCGTCATAATTCCCTGTAATATCAAAGTCAGATACCTTCAGATTTTTGTATTTTTCCACGTCTGAAACCGTAATGTCGAAAGATTCGACCATCTCACCCGGATCACCAACAAACGTATTCGCCTGAATTTGCGTCACTTGTGCGCTTGCTGCACCTGTTGTCCCAGGCCAGATCACACTTAGACTCAGCGTTAGTGCTAACATACAGGAAACGTGTTTGATGCCTTTGTTCCACTTCTTCAAAAGAACCCCTCCAGCTCATGTGATGTTTGATTGCAAAGTAAAAAGCGGACAAGCGCCAACCAAAAGGGTTGTATGAAGCGAAAGCTCATATCACACTTTTAAGTCAGGTTTTGCCCGCCCCTGTGCGGTAACAATCCTAAGAATGTCATCGCTGAATATCAGATCTTTGTTTCAGGTGTTTACAGTTGCTCACCATTGCTGGCAATCACATTTTTGTACCAATCAAATGAATCTTTTTTGGAGCGTGCAAGTGTTCCGTTACCTTCATCATCGAGATCCACGTAGATAAAGCCATAACGTTTGGACATCTCGGATGTCGACATACTCACGAGGTCAATCGGGCCCCATGCCGTAAAACCAATCAGCTCAACGCCATCTTTGATGGCCTCTTTCATCTGTTCGATGTGCTTTTTGAGGTAGTCGACGCGGTACGAGTCATGGATAGATCCATCCTCTTCCACTTTGTCGTACGCACCCAGACCATTCTCTACGATAAAGAGTGGTTTTTGATAACGATCCCAGAAGTTGTTCAACGTTACGCGCAGACCGATCGGGTCGATCTCCCAGCCCCAGTCGGATGCTTCCAGATAAGGGTTTTTCACGCCGCCTGTCAGGTTACCTGCCGTCTCTGCCGCATCCGCAGAAGCCGACTTGGTCACAGACATGTAATAACTGAAGGAGATGAAATCTACCGTGTTGTTCAGCAAAATCTCATCATCGCCTGCTTCTTTTTGAATGACAATGTTATTCTCATCAAAATAACGCGCCATGTAGTTCGGGTATTTACCACGAGCGTGCATGTCCGTAAAGAAGAGATTAAGCTGATTCTCATGCTGAGCCAGTTGAACATCTACCGGATTACAAGTCGCTGGATAAGTTTCCATACGCGCAAGCATACAGCCCACTTGGGAGCCAGGAATGATCTCATGTGCAAGCTTCGTCACCATAGCACTTGCTACAAATTGATGATGCAATGCTTGATAAGTGGTTTGAAGTTTGTTGTCCACTTTATCGATTAGAATACCGCCGCCAGTGTACGGACTGAACACCATCACATTGATCTCGTTAAATGTCAGCCAGTATTTCACTTTGTTTTTATAACGGTTGAATACCGTTTCAGCGTAACGAACATAATGTCCGATCACTTCACGGCCTGCCCAGCCATTGTATTTTTGCGTCAAACCAAGCGGAGTCTCATAGTGAGACAGTGTTACGAGCGGTTCAATGCCGTATTTATGCAATTCATCAAATACTTCATCATAGAATTTCAAACCTGCTTCATTTGGCTCTTGGTCATAACCGTTCGGGAAAATACGTGCCCAGTGAATGGACAAACGGAATACTTTGAAGCCCATTTCAGCGAACAGTGCAATATCTTCTCTAAAACGGTGGTAGAAATCAATACCAAAACGTTTCGGGAAACGTTCTTCAATTTTGCCAGCGAGAATCTCTTCGATTCGGGAAGAGGAAATTTCCATGGCATGTCCACCCGTACGCTTTTCTTTTGGCACATGAGCGATCATGTCCGCTGTGGAGAGACCTTTTCCGTCCTTATCGAATGCGCCTTCCAATTGGTTCGCAGCTGTAGCGCCGCCCCACAAGAAGTTTTCAGGGAATCCTTTTTTTGCCGTGGTCATCATAACAACCTCTTTTCGAAATAATTTTTGGTTTTCCATACGTAAGAGCAACTCCAAAACAGAGCAGAAAACAAGAAAAACCTAAACTCAGGGTAAAATAGCACCAAAAAAAGGGGCTTTCATTTCACCATCAGTTTAGGTTTTGCCTGTCTGCACAGTTACAATCCATCAAAAGATGTTATAACGTATTCTGTTGTTTTGCTCTTGTGATGTAAGCGTAACATATTTATTTTGTAAAATCAAATTCACCAAAACTATGCGGCCTTCGGCCACAATAAGATCACCTAACAACGTATTTATAATAATTATTATCTTATTTCTAACATCATTTCTAACATCATTTCCAAAACTATTTCTAACGTGGCATTCGCAAAATTGCTGCCCGTAGGGCATTGGTTCCTTCCTCCGTTTCCAGATAACTTGCAGGACTTTGGTCCCCCAGAGCTGGAACCTTTTTATCTATCCATTTCAATGCGGAATCTTTCATTTCACATAAAAGTACCCGGCCTATATCTTCTGGAATACCTCTTAATCGTGCCTCTTCTTTCCATTCATCGGGCAATTGAGCGTACCATTCATCAAATAGTTCAACAAAGGTATCCCAGTGCTCCTGTTTAAATGCAGACAAATACATATCTTGCATACTCATGTAACATTTCTCCTTCTCATTAAGATATGTAACTCCCTGGTCCTATCTCAGAGAATTCATCCTTAAGCCGCTTGTAGTCGCTGTTATAACTAGTAGACTTAATTTTAAATGATTTTCAGGGAGAGAACAATCAAGGAGGAACACATCATGACCGAAGAAGAAAACACATCGGGCTGGGACGCCATCGACCACGCTATACAGCAATTGTACGGAGAACAGGAACCTAAACATTATGGCACAGCCATTCCATATATGCTTGGCGGACCTGACCCACTGGACGGGATAAGTGCCTATGCGGTAGATACACCGATGCCTCATTGGCATTTTGTAACTTATGGTTTCTCGGAGCTCTACGGCAAAGAGGGCGATGATGCATCGAGAAGTGGATATGGTTTCGAACTTACTTTTCGCCTTACACGCTGTGAAAATGAATCAGAACCGCCGGCCTGGGCACTCAATCTACTCCAAAATATGGGGCGATATGTCTTCAACAGCGGTAACCTGTTTCAGCCCGGAGATTATCTGGATGCCAACGGCCCGATCTGCCTGAACTCCGATACACTCTTGACTGCACTTGCATTCATAGAAGATCCAGATTTACCTGAACTGAATACACCGAATGGTTCTGTTCAATTTATCCAAATGGTCGGTATGACCTGCCGTGAACTGGAGATGATTCAGAGCTGGAATACCCGCGGTTTCCTGGCTGCCTGTGAAAGCTATATGCCTAAATATGTAACGGATCTGATGAGGAATTCCTACGCAGATATCCCTTCGGTTATCCAAGCTACGGAGCGTGGCATTGAGGAAGACGGATCAAGCACCGCCTTTTTGTTCATCCAACAATTGAGCTGGGAGTCTCCACGCAAAAAACTGTTACAGAAAAACATCCCTGCCAAGCTTCAGCTAGGTGCCCAACAGGCAACTCTTCTGGGCAGCATCCTGCGGAGCCGAATCGCCAAAAAAGCAACGTTGTCCCTGATCGGGCCGGATATCAACATTGTCTTTGAAGCTGGGGAGCATGCATCTATGGTGGAAACGGAGCGAGAGGTCAGATTGACTGTGAATCAGCAAGCACTGAACGAAATTGTAGAGCAACTTCGTCCACAAGCCAGCTCCTTTCAGATCCCTTCACTGGACAAGTTCCTTATTGAGATTGTGCCCACGCAGATTAAAGATCAGGAAGGGAATGTGATCAAAACGATCGGCTAATCAACGCAATTGCATCAAGGAGGAATGACATGTCTGCTCATACATCGGTCTCAAGGCCATTGGAATACGGTACGGGAGTTCATACTGGAACTCCTGCTTCCTTTCACTATTTAGCTCAAAGCGGAATAGACCGACTATGCAAAATCAATCATTTTCTAATTCAAGCGTTCCGCCGCAGTATTTTGGATATCAAAGAGAATTTGACAGGTACTTATCTGTTCCTGCTAACAGATGTTAACGGCGTGCTGCTGTCCATGGATTACAGCTCTAATTTGGAACCGCGCGTAAAGCAATCTCCTATTCGACCGGGACTGAGTTTTTCAGCCCAGAGCTGTGGCGTTAATGCCATCTCCAGAACGATGGAGGATAATGCGCCCGTATTTTTGCTACCAGAGCAGCATGAAAGTCCATTTTTTCAAAGCTGGCACTGTTATGCCGTTCCTCTATACAAGGGGTCACAGCATTTCGGTTATCTCGATGTGTCTACAATAAACGCGGATATGCAGCGTGAACTCATGGCCATAGCCAAGTTGATCCCGGCAAATATGCAGAACCGTTACCAGAGCCAAAGCATGGCACATCAGAAGAAAAAGCTCCAAGTCGAATTCACAGAGCGGCAACTAACGATTCTAGAGATGATATCCCGCGGATGGACTGTGAAGGCGATTGCATTGCAACTTAAGATCAAGGAATGTACGGTCAATTATCATAAAAAAGTCATTTTTAACAAGTTAGGCGTTCAATCCAGCACAGAAGCTGTTTCAATGGCGAGTCAATTGTCTTATTTATAGGAGACCCCTATAGTTTCCTATAGGTGGCAATAGAGAACACATGTGCTACAATTTTAGTAAGCACAACAAAGAGAGAATAACTCACACATCTCAGGAGGGTATTATGTCTATTACGAGAAAAACATCTTTATTCGCTATGCTCATCATGATGATGATCGTAGTCGCTGCTTGCGGAGACAAAGCAGATAACAATGCGAAATCAAACGATCCTGCCGCAACCAAAACAACTACAGGCGCAGATGCCGGCACAGCCAAAACCGACGATACCGACAAATCAGGAGCGTCCAGCGAAGATAACAAAGAATCTGACAACTCATCCAAAGTAGAACTGGGGACAACGCAAAAGGGTTCTTACACTAATGACTATTTTGGCGTATCCCTGAAATTCCCTGAAGCATGGGAGTATCAGGATGCCGAGGGCATGAACCAACTGACGAGTGCTTCCTCTGAAGCCATTGCCGGTGACGATGAAAAGAAGAAAAAACAGATGGAACTATCTCAAACCAAGACATTGAACCTGCTTATGGCATCCCAATATCCGCTCGATGGCGGCCAGATCGGCCCTTCTGCAATGGCCATTGCCGAGAAGGTTAGCTTGCTGCAAGGCATTCGTACAGGAGAGGACTATCTGAAAGCTACCAAGAAGTTCATGGAAGACAGCAACTTCCCTTATGAATACAAGGACTTCACAAAAGAAACCATCGGTGGCAAAGAAATGGACCTAATGCAGATCACGACGGATGCAGGGGACGGAAGCAAAATCACTCAGGAATACTACAGCACAATTATTGAAGGTTATGCGTTCAACTTCATCTTCACATATCTCGATGCAGACAGCAAAGCCGAGATCAACAACATTAAGAAGTCGGTTCAATTCAAATAAAACCAAAACCCCGGCAGCGATCTGAACAGATCACGCCGGGGTTCTTTGTTCTTTTTTTAACCAGACAGGGCAACCCAATGTCCTTCTTTCACTTCGACCCAGCGCGAATGCTCCAGATTATATCGGTCTCCTGTGCCACTGGTTTCCTTCTCCTGATCTACCAAAGCGATACGTGGCTTATTCCTCTCCACCGCCGGATCAGGAACCGGAATGGCCGATAGTAATGCCTTCGTATACGGGTGCTGCGGATTGGCATATAGTTCTTCACTCTCGGCCAGCTCCACAATTTTGCCGTTATACATGACAGCTACCCGATCACTGATATGTTTGACCATCGACAGATCATGTGCGATGAACAAATACGTTAGACCCAAACGCTGCTGTAGCTCTTCAAGCAACTGCACAATCTGTGCCTGAATAGAGACATCCAGTGCAGACAACGGCTCGTCGCAAACAATAAACTCCGGCTCTACCGCCAGCGCTCTTGCAATGCCAATTCGCTGACGTTGTCCTCCTGAGAACTCATGTGGATATCGCTGTGCATGTGATAAATCAAGTCCCACCATCTCCAGCAGTTCTTCCACTCGCTTCTGTCGTTGAGCCGCATTTCCTGCAAGCTGATGGATATCAAGCGCCTCGCCAATGATGTCCATAATTCTCATTTTGGGATTTAGAGAAGCATACGGATCTTGGAAAATGATCTGCATATGTCGTCGCATCGTTTTCATCTCACCAGGTGAGAGTCGCTGCAACGGAATGCCTTTGAACAGCACATCCCCCCCCGTTGGCTCATGCAGACGCAGAATCGCTCGTCCCGTGGTAGATTTCCCGCTACCTGACTCTCCTACAACGCCAAGTGTTTCCCCTTGACGGATATGAAAGCTGATATCGTTCACGGCTTTTAACGTATTGCCCTTGCCGAGGTTAAAATACTGTTTGAGAGATTTGACCTCCAGCAACGGCTGATCATCTTCCATATCTTTGGATACCTGCGAGACTAGCTTCGGCTTCTTCTTCTCATCCAGCCTAGGCAGTGCGTTCAACAGACGGATGGTATACGGATGTTTAGGACTCGCAAAAATCTCCGCCGTGGTGCCCGTCTCCACGATCTCTCCCTCTTTCATTACAACCACCCGGTCACACATGCCGGCAACCACACCCAAGTCATGTGTAATCAGAATAATCGACGTACCCATCTGTTCTTGCATATCCTTCATCAAGTTCAAAATCTGTGCCTGAATCGTTACATCCAGAGCCGTAGTCGGCTCATCGGCGATTAATAGTTCAGGACGACAAGCAAGGGCGATACCAATCATCACCCGCTGACGCATGCCACCGGAAAATTCATGCGGATACTGATTATAACGGATAGCGCTTTGTTTGATGCCTATTCGTTCCATCATGGCGATGGCTTGTTTTTTCGCTTCCCTTTTCGATAACTTCTGGTGTTTGATCAAACTTTCCGAGATTTGCTGACCAATCTTGATCGTTGGATTAAGCGAACTCATGGGGTCTTGGAAGATCATACCGATGTCCCGGCCACGAATATGCTCCATCTCTTTTTGTGATTTCCCAGCAAGATCTACACCTTTAAATAGAATTTCACCCGATTTCATCTGTGATGGGGGAGAGGCAAGCAACCTCATAATGGAGCGTGCGGTTACGCTCTTACCACTGCCTGATTCTCCAACAATGCCCAGCGTTTCCCCTTTCCGCAGTTCAAAGCTAACCTGCTTGACCGCCTGAAACTCACTATCACCCGTGTAAAAAGAGACGGACAAATCATTTACTCTCAGCAAAGGTTCCACGACGTGCACCATTCCTTTCATATCTGCTCTATCTTCTCATATGTAATCAATTCCATACCTTGACAATTAAACATACCCTACATAATATATACTATATTGATCGGAATAATGCAATTTATACTTCAGTGAAAGGAGGGTTACCGTTTGACAGCTGAAGCGGAAAATCATCACACCTCCCGTCTGGTGAATCATCTACGTTTTATTTATGGTAAAATGCTGCTTCATCCCGTCTATCGCTATGTATTGATCGTTCTCGGATTACCGATCAACCTGATCGTTTATATGGTCTGGCTTTCCAAGCGTAAACAAGATGACTGGTCAGCTGTAAAACAACAGGCTGAACAGGAGATGCATACCTCATCCTACCGTGACACCAAACGATTGGAACTGGAAGAACAACTGAGGCGCAAGCATCGCTTCTTCAAGCAAGAGGTCAGCGAGGCAGCATTCAAACAACAGGCTGAGAGCTGGCTTGAGGAAACTTTTCAGAAGGAACTGCTGGAACGAACGACCCATAAGTTAGAACAAAAGGGAAAACATCGTCTCGGAATTCAGGATACATTCGGTACCTTACTAGCGAAACCTTGGTTTCTAGCCTTATCGATCATCCCGGGATGTCTAATGTATCTGACTCTTCTGGTATATGGTAATGCTTATCTAAAGTACATATTTGAAAGACTACTCATGACCATCTTTGTCATTCTGGGTGTAGCAACGCTAGTATTTACGATTTTGTACTTGTCTCCGTTCAACCCGGCGGCCAACATTCTCGGCGTAACGGCAACACAAGAACAGATTGCAGCCTTTAATCATGTGTACGGCCTGGATCAGCCTTATCTAACACAACTATGGAATAATATCAAGGGTATTGCCATGTTTGATCTTGGCAAGTCGTTTGCAGGAAATGAGATCGTGACGGATACAATCGCCCGAAAGTTTCCCATTACGCTAACCCTTGCCGTGATTTCCCTGCTGTTAGCTATTGTCATTGCTTTACCTATTGGCATTATCTCGGCGCTCAAGCCTAACTCCTGGTTTGACTACACATTTATGTTCATCGCTCTCATTGGACTGTCTATTCCGAACTTCTGGCAAGGTCTGATCTTCATTCTGAATTTCTCGATTAAAATGCAGTGGCTTCCCGCTACCTTTAATCCTCAGAACTGGCTGTCCATGATTATGCCGGTCATCGTGCTGGGGACAGGACTTACGGCTGCGGTTGCACGGATGACCCGTTCATCCACACTGGAGGTCATTCACGAGGATTATGTCATGACTGCCCGGGCCAAGGGGCTAAGTGAGCGACAAGTGATGCTGAAGCACGCGGTGCGTAACGCGCTGATTCCTATCATTACTGTCGTGGGTCTTCAATTCGGAGCTATGCTTGGCGGGGCCGCTGTAACAGAGAAGGTATTTAATATCAGCGGACTGGGAAGTTACATCGTGGATAAGCAATTCATACCCGATATTCCGAGTATCATGGGCGGAGTAATCTACACAGCGATCACGATTTCCATTGTGAATGTTGTGGTTGATCTGTTTTACGCATTTATCGATCCAAGGGTTCGCTCCAAAATGAAACAATATTAAAGCAGGTGTACTATGACAAAATCAAGCTCCCTTACACAGGAAATGCTTTTCCGGCTCAAGTCTTCGCAAGAATACAGTCAAGCCAGCTTCGCATGGATCACTTCGGTTCTGCTGACTCTGTTATTGTTGTTGAACAGTTATGACTGGAGCGGGCAGGCGTTCAAGCCATTTATAGCTGGAGTGGCCGGCATTTATCTATTCTTCACCTTCATTCAGAGTCTGCTTCTTATTCGGATCAGACAGGATTTAATACAGCGCGGGGTTATACGTGTTCTGACACGTAGACTCGCATGGGTACAGTTGCTGGCTGCTTTGACAGGTAATATTTTCATTGTAACGGCTGCCTTCCACCTGATTCGAAAACGAAAAAGTATTGAATATACATTTGCTGTATACGCACTGTTAACCCAGTTATTTGTGATCGGTGTATCGGCTCTGAATGTGTTCAAGCCTTATGTTGCGGATACCTTTTTGCCTTCGATGGCGGCGCTGTTATGTATTCTCGTCATTGATTTGATCGTATTGATCATTGTATCAAGGTATGATGCGACTTCTCCTCTGCCTCGCTGGATGATGGTTGTAGGTGCAGTGATGATCGTTAGCGTAATTACGGGCAACGTTTTCGCGTTGCTGCTGGGGATCTCGATCCTTCGCCGGCTCAGCAGACAAGGCAAACATGGAACGAATTTCTGGAATGATCTGTGGGAGCGTCTTGCTCCCAATATGACCGCGATGTCCGGACTCTTTTTCATCATCTTCCTGTTCTCGATCTCCATCTGCAGTTTCTTCACCTTCGACTACAGCATGGCGGTGGAAAATAATTATTCGGCCCTGCTTCAGTCACCTTCTCTGGCCTATCCGCTAGGAACGGATGATTTCGGTCGATGTCTATTTTCCCGAATCGTGTTTGGTGCACGGATTTCGTTAATCGTCGGTTTTATGTCAACTCTGATTCCGGTTGTGATTGGCGGTGTGCTGGGTGCCTTCTCGGGTTTCTACGGAAGACATACGGATAACATTATCATGCGACTGCTGGATATCCTGTACGCCATTCCGGGGATCTTGCTCGCCATCGCGATTATCGCAGCTTTCGGTGCTAACACGGTAAATCTGATCATCGCATTAAGCCTGGGCTCCATTCCAACGTATGCCCGAACAATGCGGGCCAGTGTTCTTTATGTATCTACCTTTGAGTTTGTCGAGGCGGCGCGTGCCTTGGGATACACCAATCGTACGATTATTTTCAAGCACATCATTCCCAACTCGCTCGCACCGATGATTATCAAATCCACGCTGACGATTGGCGGAGCTGTCATTGCAACCAGCAGTTTGAGTTATCTCGGGCTGGGTGTAGAACCACATATTCCGGAATGGGGCAACATTCTGAAGCTGGGAAGCACCTATCTGGAGACTCATTCGTATCTAGCGATTTATCCGGGACTGGCGATTATTTTGCTTGTTCTTTCGTTTAACTTTCTCGGTGACGGACTGCGGGATGCGCTTGATCCCAAGCTTGAGAAGGCGTGACGATGATTTTAAATTTACATGATTTTTAAAAGTTGAACTATTCTTTTACACAGAAACGGAGAGGACAGAAAAAACCTGGAAAAGCGAAGCGCTCGCCTTTATCACCGGATTTTCCCCTTTCGAAAAGGGAATCAAAAAAATCTGGGGATAACAGCGATTGAAAGGTTATTCTGTCATCGGAGTGCTCCGTGTAAACCCTTAGTTCAATTTCCATAGAAAAAATCGATACATCACATCTATTAACAAAATGGAGGTATTCTCATGAAAAAACGTACACTTGTCGCCTTGCTGCTGATTCTCGTGCTGGTGATCTCCGGCTGCAATGTGAAAACCAAAACCGAATCGCAGGAGCAGAACCAACCTTCCGATACAACAGAGACCACATCAAAAGCGGTTGACATTGAATTGCTTGCCATTAGTTCTTCCGAGAATGATGTCAACATCATCCGTGATCAGCTGACCAAAAACGGCTTCAATGTAAAGCTGAATCTGCAACCGGATTACGGAAGCTTTAAGTCCCAGCAGGACGCTGGCAACTATGATATCGCATTGTCCAGCTGGACAACGGTAACGGGCAATCCGGACTATGCGGTTCGCTCTCTTTTCAAAACAGGCGGGGATTACAGCATTCTGGCGGATCAAGAGATCGATAAATTAATCGATCAGGCCGCTACGCAGACACCTGATGAGTACAAAGAAACGTATAAAAAGTTGGAAGACCGTTTGGTTACAGATCAGGCGTACATCGCTCCGCTGTATATTTCTCTGAAAAGTCAGGCGGTGAACAAGGACATTCTGAATGTCGATACCGTTCGTCTGTCCAAATCCCGTGCCATGGCGTGGGAACCGATTGAGTTCAAGGACAGCTCCAAAAACAGTAAAGATCCGTTGATTCTGACACAAGCAGCATCTGTACTGACTTCCCTCGATCCGATCAAAGGAAACGATGGTTCCATCAACCAACTCAATACCAATATGTACGTGCGTTTGGTGAATCTGACGGATGACGATCAACTGACAGCGGATGGATCGCTCTCACGTAATTTCACAATTGCAGATGGCAATTCCGAATACTATTTCGTACTTCGTGACGATATCAATTTTGCTAAAATCGAAAACAAAAAGGCTGTCGATACCGGAGAACGTGTAGGCGCAGATGACGTCATCTTCTCCCTCGACCGTGCCAAAAATAAAGATTCCGTTCCGGATCACCGCACGTACAGTCTGCATGAACATATCAAACAAGCGGAACTCGTTACAGACCTGAGCGCACTGGAGTCAGTGAAACAGTCCGGAGGTAGCGGAACCGTGCTGGAAGCTCTGAATCAAGGACTCGACAGCGATATCAAGGAACTGGTTAGCGACAAAAAACAGGCTAATAACGGTGCAGGCAAATACCAAGTGGTTAAAGTGACTACAACTGAACCGTTCCCGCAAGTGCTGAACTATCTGGCGCACCAATCGGCTGGTATCGTATCCAAGAAACAAGTCGAAAGCATCAATACGTATGATGTCGCGTCCTTCGATGTGAACAAGGATATTCCTTATGGCGATCAGAATACCGTGACCGAGGGTGCCAACTATAACAACACACTTTATACAAGCGGTCCTTATATCCTCTCTTATAAAAATGACTACGAAGGCGTGTTCCTGAAAAACCCGGGATACCGCAAAGGTTCCGACTTCGCAGGCAAGATTGATCAGGTAAACGTACGCTTCATTGCCGATGCTGACAGTGCTCTCTCTGCGCTTCGTAGCAGTGAAATCCACCTGTATTACGGTGTACCTGAGACGAAATACGACATTATCCAGAATGACAGCAAATTGCACTTGCAAAGCATTCCAAGTAATGCCGTATCCTATCTGCTGTTTAACACAGCCAATCGTGAAGTGGCCAAGAGCAGTGATCTGAGAAAAGCAGTGCTGTACTCCATTAATCAGGATGAGATTCTGCAATTCTACAAAAACAACAAGCTGAAAGCTTACTCCACCGTAAGCCCACTTGTACAAACCGGGAATGAACTTAAGGCTGATCCAGCCAAAGTGAAAGAATTCCTGAGCAAGTATAACGCGTCAAAATAAACCACCTGAACACAAAAGGCTGTCACCAGGATCATGCAGATCCAGCGGTGACAGCCTTTTTCCTATCCATCATTCCGGCACTTGGCAATCTGCCAAAATGTCTGGATAATGCCTCATGCTATCCGCTTCTGTAATGCTGCGGATCACTCTACACGGCACACCAGCTGCAAGCGAATGCGGTGGAATGTCACGTGTAACCACGCTCCCTGCCCCAATGACACATCCGTCTCCAATCGTGACACCTCCGCATACTGTCACATTCGCGGACAACCACACATCATTACCGATGGTAACCGGTTTGGCATAACAGAGTGATTTCAGCTCACCATGTTGATTCAGCATCTGCCTCCGTTCACTCGCAATCAAAGGGTGAACAGGCGTAACGATAGTAACATTGGGACCAAAGCTGGTGTAATCTCCAATCGTAACTTGTGCATCATCCTGTATGGTCAGATTGTAATTCGCAAAAAAGTGATGGCCGATCCGGGTATGCACCCCATAGTGAAAGAAAATCGGGCCCTGCATAAATCCGCCTTCCCCTATTTCCCCCAGCAACTGTTGTACGATTTGCTGTCTTTCCTCCGTTTGTTCTTCAAAGGTTTGGCTATAACGCTGACTGAGATGATGAGCTTTTCTTTTGATGTCCTTCAGTTCCGGATCAGCCGGACTGAATAACATGCCCTTCATAATTCTCTCTTCTTCACGCATCGCGATTCCCCCTCATCTATAGGTTATGCCTGCAAATCCATGATCGCCTGAATCGTTCGCAATACGCCATTTTCATCATTGGATTTCGTAATGAATTGCGCGGCACGTTTGGTATTCTCGCATGCATTGCTCACAGCAAAGCTGTATTTGGCAATAGCCATCAGTTCCACATCATTTTCGCCATCACCGAAGGACATCGTTTCACGTGAAGTTACGCCCAGCATCTCCTGCAATGTTTTGACCGTTTCACCTTTGTGTGTGTGCAGTGCCGTAATATCAAGCCACCTTGGCTCAGAATCAACAATATAGATTTGTCCTTCCATCGTGTGCTCCACATGTTTTCGTAATGCTGTGCAACGACCTTGGGTATCGAATACCGTAATTTTAATAAAAGAAGTGCTGATGCCTGCAAAAGAGTCCGTTTTGATGACCTGTTCATACGAGCCTTTCACAACGTCATACATCTCATCCGAAATCGAAGTATGCACATAAGCTGCATCGCTTGCACAGACAATAATCGTCATTTGGGGATCAAATGATTGAATTTCCTGAATAGCTTGCAATGCTAGTGCAGGCTCCATGCTAAACTCCCGAACCACCTGCCCATCCTTCTTGATTCTGGCCGCACTGTCTCCAAGTATCCAAACTCCCTTGCCGTGCTCACCAAATAATTTTTCAACACGCTCGCACTGCTTTCCGGTACATGCTACAAAAGTAATGCCTTTACGTTTCATCCCCTCATGAACTTCGTTGAATAACTCCATATCAAATGATCCTTTACTGTTTAGAAAAGTTCCGTCCAAATCGGTTACAACCAGTTTAATCATGATGTGTCCCTTCAGTTGATTGATAGGTGATGTTTATAAACAATATTTATAAAGTATGCAGAAAGTTCTCTTTGCCGTAATAGAATCGTATCCCGTGTAACTGGTTCCATGTCAACAAGAAATTTCCGAAGAACGTCGTGTACTCATGTCAGCAAAAAAATCCACAGAACTCGTCCTGCGGATCATAACACTTCAGATAATATGGAGGATTTCAAAGCTTGAAGAACCACACCTCTCAACCCTGCATCAAAGTCATCCTGAAACGAGTTCTGGTATACAATCTCAGGCAGTGTCGGCATCATATGCTCCTTTACATATTGTCTCCACGCCGAGTCGAGCACTTCTGTCTCCACTCGCTCCTGATAGATGACAATCTGATGAGGGGCAACAACCGCATTAACCGTTTGTAGAATCCGGCACACATGACCCGTATAGTCTTCGTTGCTCATTTCCTGTTTCCAGTCGGGTGAGTACGGAAGATACTTGATCTCACCGAACATCCCGTTTTTGCCACGGATGATTTGTCCGTTCAGCACCATGCCCATACCAGGCGGGTAACGATTTGGAAAATAAATGCCCGCTACATCCTGCCCCTTTGTATGCATATGTTGTGTGTAGTAGCCGCTAACCGCTGCATTGACATCATTCTCTACAATTACAGGTAACTGGAATTCACGCTCAATCTCCCGAATCAGATGGGAATGAATAAGCTCGTCATGGCTACTTACCGTGATATCCCCGTCGACAGCCTGACCCGGGATACCTATTCCGATCATATGGATGGAAGGATGTGCCACAATGAAACGTGCTATAAGTTGCAGCACATGCTGTTTATCAAAAACAGGTAGCATGTTCTCTTCCTTCAGCACAATCTCATTCTCGAGATTGATTACCGTGGCCGAGATTAACCCCTGACCTTTCATTTCTTTCATGGACAAAACCAACGCAAGTCTATAATTGTAATTGTATCGGTATGCTTGAGCAGGGCGACCACCGTTCGAGGGAACGATTTGATCTTGAATCAGCTCTCCGCCATCACATAACTCCTGAATTAGAGCGTTAATGGTAACTACACTAAGATTCGTTAATGAAGCAAGCTGCGGTTTCGTTGCGGTTTCCTGTTGCTGCATGACTTCACGCACATTATTCATATTGATGTGTTTCATCATTGTAGCGTTTGCCTTTTTCATAACCCTCTCGTTTCCACTCTGGTTCAAAAGACCAAAGCAATCGTATTCATGTTATCGTACTCGATATCATAACATTATACATTGCTTTGCACATAATGCTCATTCAAACAGATCATCTATAGATCGTACAGGTTGTACGTCCATCGACTGTTTGGACAAAGCCATGTTCGCGTAAACACCTGCCCAGATGACAACAGCCATAATTAAATAAGCCATCTTTCTCTCCTCCTCCTTAATTCTTGTGTAATTGTTGTGGTCTCACGACTAAGCGATTGACAATTTCTGCACAAACCAGCATAAGAACAAGTAGTACAAGCACAACAATCGGAAAAGAAGCCGTTCCTGCTTTCGATGCCAGCAATCCAAAAAGCGGCGGTAGCAATGTGGTGCCTGTATAAGCAACTGCCATCTGATAACCCATTAGTCTCGCTGCACTGCCTTTACCGAAACGGGTGGGGGTTTCATGCAAAAGTCCAGGATAGATTGGAGCCAATCCGAGGCCGATCAGTACCAAACCGCCAGCAGCAAACCCGGAAGGCAAGGGCAGCAATAAGACAATTCCACCGATAATGGTGGTCCATTGACCGTAGCGGATGAGCAGCAGGTTAGATACCTTTAAGGTAATAAAGCCTGTAATGAGCCTTCCGAATGTGATCCCCGCATAATAGAGCGAAACCCATCCTGCAGCCACTTCTGCCGAAACATTTCTTGTACCGACAAGATAACTAGCCCCCCAGAGTCCAACAGTCATTTCAACCCCACAATAGAACAGAAAAGCAAAAAGTGTAGGTTTAACCCCTTTTATATTCAGGAGCTTTGTCGTTAAGGTCTCGTCCGCTTCATCCACCGCTTTGCTGTCCAGCAGATTCGGAGTCTGGCGGGTCGCTGCCACACGTTTCCACAATGGCAAGGTAAGCAGGAGCACAATGACCAGACTAAATTGAATAGCGGCAACGGCTGCGTACCCACCTCTCCAGGAGTGCTGACCTGCAATAGAGGCAGCCATGATGAACGGTCCCGTTGTTGCACCTACACCCCAAAAGCAATGCAGCCAGTTCATATGGTGAGCCCTATAATGTTCTGCCACATAATGATTCAACGCTGCATCTACCGCACCCGCTCCCAGTCCAAGGGGAATAGCCAGTATAATAAACCAGACCAGAGAGGGAGCCATGGAAAATCCAAGCAGAGAAACGGCCGTGAGCAAACAACTAAGTAATGTAATGCTGCCTGTACCCAGCTTGCGGATTATACGACCACTTGCGAGACTGGAGACGATCGTTCCAGCTGCAACAATCATGGATACAAGACCTGCTGCTCCAACCGAGGAGCCAATCTCTGGCCATATGACCGGCCATGCAGAACCGAGCAAAGAATCCGGGAGCCCCAAACTGATAAATGCCAAATAGATGATCAATAAAAACCAGGTTGCCAACGGCATTGCTCCTCTCAAGATGCGAATGCTTACTTTTCAGAACTTAATAAATACACTTTATAAAGTTTATATCGTAAGTATGCAGACATCACATCTCCTTGTCAATATGAAAAATAAACCTCATCATTTAGACTAAGCACCGCCTTGTCCTCTGATTATATGCTGTATCTTCGTTGTATGTCAGGCAGTAAAGTAACCATCTGAATACCCAGTCCCCAGGCAAAATAGAACAAATGAATGAGGGAAACAGTTTGAATAATGTACAGTTGCACGATGATCCAGATGAGCAGAGCATAACTCGTATACAAGGAAAACGTCCACGCCCAGTAGCGTTTGGGGTAAAGATTTAGCTTTTCCACTAATGTCCAATGAATTCTTCTCAGGAGAGCAATGCAAATAATGATAGGGAATAAACCAAGGACCAGTAACAAGATCATTCCAGGAATTAAAAAATCGGAAAAAGGAGAGCGTTCCAGTAGAGAAACAGGCATATTCAACATTTTCCCCGACGGATCTAAGATCAGCATGAACCCCCCAATCACTGCTCCAAGCCCCAGCAAGCCATGCATCGCTGCAAGAAGATATGATTTATCTGAGTTGTTTGAGTTTCCTGAATTTCCTGAGTTTTCTGATCGATCTGTCATTGCGAACCGCTCCCTTCGTATTCTCTATTTGTACAGGCCATTGAAATAAATGGACTTACTGTGCCATCTTCTCACAAATAGACGAATAAACCTGTGCTTATTTTCACGGGTAGGGTTAATGCAATTCATTATATGGTAAAACTTGATAAAAGAACGTATGTTCGGTATAATGTTTTTATACACTGAATGAGCGAGGCATAATACGATGGACGACAAATTTATCAAGGAATTACGTAAGATCAGCCGCGACGACAGACGCCGCTCCGAGTTCATGATTCAGGGCATGAAGGAAACATTACAGGAACGCAAAGAGGAAGGTTTGGTCAAGCGATGGATGCGCCGGCGAAAGACGAAGAAAAACATCTCTGAGCGATTTAGCTCTGATACCTCTTCAAGTCATAAATAGATAGAATTCAACCAAAGAAGGAGGCTTGTTAAGCCTCCTTTGATTCACTACATATTTTTCAAATGTTATAGCCGCTTGCACTTACGTTTTGGTCTGTAGAACTTTAAGGCAGAATAGCAAACGAGCGCACCGGGAATCCTGATGCTTTCTCCGCTTTCGGAACGATATTGAAGATGACGGCTCCTTTAGCGGGAACCTGATCCAGATTTGTTAACAATTCTACCTGATATGTGTCCTGTGCGAGCACATAATACTCCGCTAACAAGGCACCATTCTTCTGATAATCTACCGCGGCATCTGTATCAAACGTTTCGTGACCGATCGCTTGAATATTGCGTTCTTCGAACAGGAACGTCAGGGCCGCAACAGACCATCCGGGTGCATGGCTGTTCCCATCGGCATCCTTGTTGTCAAAGTCTTCATGATTCGGCCAGCGTTTACTCCAATCGGTTCGCAGAGCTACGAAGCTGCCTGCTTCAATCTTGCCATGCTCCCGCTCGAATTCGAGGATATGCTCCACTTCCAAGGTAAAATCGGGATTGTTCTTCACTTCAACAGACTGATCGATTACAACGAGCGGTAACACTAGTTCTTTAAGTCCTAGTTCATCCAAGTAACGTGTATCACGAACAAAATGAATCGGTGCATCCAGATGGGTGCCGTACTGGCCCGGGAACTTGAAGCTTTGAGCGAAGAAACCTTGATCGTGGCTAAACAGGGTATCAAACTCCGCAGCATCAAAGGCAGAAAAATGCGGCGATGCCGGACCGAAGGTATGGGTTAGATCTACCCATTTCTTTTCTTTCAACAGCTGGATGGCTTGAATAAGTTCGTTGGTCATCCGTTTCACCTCATATAAAGAATGGAATAAATTTCTCCTATTATATATCAACGTTGCACATTGGTGAAGAAGCTAAGTTAATTTGTTAGAAAGTACAAGCCTTGCCTGTCCTAGTAAGCGCATTCTTTACATATTACCAAGGAAGCCAATCAATGTTTGTTCCCTTCCTCCCCCCGAAAACAAAATTGTCCAGGACCAACCGGAACAATATTGTTATACCATTACATCGATCATTTAAGACACTCTCCTGCACAAGCTCCGCGAACCATATTCATCATGCGTTGGATTGTGTACAGTTTATCCAATGACCTTCCGTGCAGGTAACCTGGTGAAGGAAGCGGTGAGTCTAGCATATTTTTTATGGCTCCAAAACCACACAAATAAAATCTCAAGCAATTCTTCCGCTTTATGATTTTGTAACTTCGTTAGATCAATATTGTGTGCACTCTGATATTTTTTTCGGTAGCCAATTGAAAATATCCCATCCGTTTTGATGATCTTGGCGAGGTCATTCTACCAATACCCATCATCTGCCGCTTTACCATAGCCGGAAGAACCGAATTCGCAAAAAAATAAATGGCTTTATGAAACCATTTCAATGTTTCACCTCCAGACGTAAAATAGAAATAGAAGTCAGGAATATTTTCCTTGCTTTCTAAAGTGCTTCATACTTCTATGGATGTATAATATCATTAGTTTATTCTAGATTTACTAAGGATTTTGTTTCCTTAAAGCTCTAATTGACATTAAATACTCATCACCAAAGGGCGTAAGGGTCCAATAGGTCGATAGGTTTTTAACACTTCTCTGCTTTGTACTCATAGTAATTAATCCTAAAGACCTCAATTGAATTTTTATGGTTTGGAATACAGTTGAATCAATTGCAATCGATGAGCTCATAACACCCATACGCCTAAGTTCCTCGCCTGCTACATCGAGTATCAACTTTTTCAAAGCACTCACCATTGCAGATTCTGTTGACTCGTCCAAGAGTGTTGGCCCCACATAATAAAAAATTTCATCCCAAGTTGCGGAAAAAATATCCGTGCCTTCTAATTTGCCTCCTCCTCTGTAGACTTCGTATTTATATTTAATGTTAAACTCATCTGTTCCTTGTGACAGGTCTTCAGATCCTGCTGGAGGGGCAGTCTTTAATGTTTGTAGTTGCGACTGCAACTCTTCTATTAGTGTCTTCAATCTCAATATTTCTTTTGCCGCTCCGCCATCTGATACCGAGTCCGCTCTCACCCAACCTACTGCCGGATTAGATTTAATTAACTTCATCAAACTTCTGGATACTACCGACCCTAGATCCGATGGAGTAGTCCAATATCGGACTAACTTTTCTTGAGTCAGAGCCCTAAAATCTTTTAGCTTCTCTCTACCTTCCTTTTCAGACTCTGTTCTATTGGCAGCTAATTCTTCAGGGTTCTTGTGAATAAAGGCAATTATGGGCTTGCCAATTTCTAAAGCATATCTATATTCCATTTCAGTATAACTAATTCCCTCAGGACCAATTGAACCGTATCTTCCACCGAGAACCACAATGTAATAATCACTGTCGTCTATAACGTTTTTAATAAGAGTCCATTGGTCATCGTTTGTAGCAGGGAATAGTTCCATCCCTGATGGAATGCAATCTAGTTCCAGTAAAGCTTGCATTATTTCTTTTCTTTCTTCTTGAAGATCTTGATAGGTAGAACTTACAAAAACCTGATATCTTTTGTCCATAATTCCCTCCATGTGGAAACATTAAATTACCTTGGAGTATTATAACACCTTTTTTCCAACAATAGATTATTTCGAGTGGCCTATTCTAAAGCAATCTAGATTCTAATTGAATATAAGCATACGCAAAAAAAATTATGTGCTAATGTAAAAAGAAGGCAGGAATATTTTCCTTGCCCTCTTTTTATACTCTTATTGAATTCACGGTGCTACTACGGATTTAAGTGAACATTTCTGTAGTCTTTATCAAATAAAATTTACCAACTTATATTCCCTTTAATTTTATCTGAGAGTTTTGTTTTCGCACTCCCTAATCTCGCCCAAACCTGGAAGCTGTATTCTGCTATTTTTTCATCTGGTTTGACACAGATCCATACGTACCTCAAATATACTTTGCAATCCGAAGCTGAAAACAAATCAATATCATCTCGATTACCACAAATAGCATCACCAACATCAGCCAAAACCGTCCTATACTTCTCGCTCCCTTTATAAGAAGCAGTTAAAATAATCTTAGTTCCTTCAAGAAAGACTTTTACTTCAATATCATCAATGTCTGGCCAATCAGGCCAATAATTATTTAATTCAAGATTTGAATGTTGAATAACTTTTTGTAATTCATTAATTTCATTAATATCAAATGGGTCAATAACTTCAACATTTTTGGAAACCAAATTAACAACAGCTACAAATGAAGGCTTAACAATGCAAAACACTCCTGAAGGACAGTCAAAATCAAAATAAACGTACACCTTCTCCCAATCAGTTGTATAATTTAAGCATCTATGTCCCTTGAAAACGCCTTCAGCATTCACTTTCTCAATGAACTTTTCGATTACTCGTTCATCACTTAATGCTATTGCTGTAGCTATTGTACATGGATTGACCGAATACAAAGCTTTCTGGATTAATTTGTATTTTTCAGCTAAAAGCATTTCTTTAAAGTTGTCCATTTCATCAAACTCTTTATATAATTTTTGTCCAAATGTATTGTTTTCAAATGTAAAATAATATTCATTTATTAACAAATTAACATTTATAACATTCATGTTTTTATGAGTTAAATAGTCATGCAAATGAAAATCCAGATCTACTATTAATTCAGCAAATGCTAAATCAAAAGCTTCCGCCCTGTAAGGAGACTGTAATCCCCTCTTTTTCATATCTTCTTTCTTTTCCAGATAAATTTCCCCATTACTACCCATTCTCCATTTACGACTTGTTAATTATGTTACCACCTTCTCATCATCAGGTATTTCAAGGATGCCAGGGACACCCAACATGAAATAGCTCATGTTCTCTTCAAGCAAAGATTTGATATGCCCCCACATTTCAGAGCCAAGGTTACGATAGTGTGTATCTTCTGCGGAAGAACCTTGTTTACCCCAATGATAGTGTAAGCTAGTTCCTTTTTATCATTGATTTCATTCAGCCGATCCGTTATAGCTCCACCTATTCCGCTATCATCGACTCTGATCTCAATTTCATCCACTTGAGCATGTTCTGACTTAATATCATCAAAGATCCTCAAAACCCAACCTGTAGTTGTCATAGTATCTTGCTTATGATGGAAATGACTCTTCACTATCTTGCCACCAACTTGTCCGTAAATGGATGTCTCGTCATCGCCAAAACGAGCAGCGTCCACCCCAACAGTCAGTTTGTTTCCATTTGATACAATTCGAACTTCATTCTTGGCGAACTCAGCTGCTTCTAATGCGATAAAAGTATCAGATTCTCCACGGTGGAACTCAGATTCAACCCGGACACGCAAAACATCAGATCCTTTTCCATACTTCCGCTCAAACATGGCTATATTTTCTTTGCTTGTCTGAGGACTGTTCAAACAGGATACTTTATGTGTATTGTAGTCAGCACGATCTCGGTTGTGTGAGTCATAAAAGACGTCGCTTGTCCGAGTCGGGTTTCCACACATGAGCAGCTTATTGAACTCACTCGAGAGCGTGCCCAGAATGGCCTCCATAATACGATCTTCAACCCAGAAGCTTCGTCTACGATGAATAACATGTAGTCTTCATGAAAGCCCTGCATGTTTTCCGGTTTAGTCGCGGTTCGAGCTGTCGCAAACCAGCGCTCCTAATAATTTCGCATGTAAATCTTAGTCTTTGTCCACTTGAGTATTCGTTTAAGCAACGGACTTTTCTCCTGCCATTTGCTAATCTCTGCCCACAAGACATCGTGCAGTTGCCGACGTGTCGGAGCTGTACAGATCACCTTAGGAAATGGAAAGCACAAGAGAAACCAAAGTGCCACCGTCGCCTCAAGCCCCGTCTTCCCAACAACTTGACCGGATCGTACAGATACTCGCGGGTTTCCGGAAATATCCATCAACACTTCTACCTGCCACTCATCAGGAGTGAATTTTAACAGCTCCACGCAAAAAAGTACCGGGCTCTTCCGGTACTCGGGAATACACTTTTTTGAATGCAGCAAATCGGCGTTTCGTTTGTGGAGATTCTTAATCACCAGAATCCACCTCCTTCACCCAGTCCTCAATCAGATCATCTTCTGTATCTCCATCACCATTCTTCAACTTCTCAATTTCAAGTCTCGTCTTATCTACCCGAGCCTGTATCTGCTGAAGCTCCAAACGGCGTTTGTCGTCTTCATCTGCGCTTAGAAGAAATTGCTTTATCTCTCCCCTGATTTCCCGGTGAGCCGCCTTTGCCACCTCTGTTACCTTTGCATTCTTATTTCTACTAGGAGCACAAGGCTTACATTTCGCATTTGCCTTCCCATTGGTCTAGCGACTTCCATTTACGAACTGATTCAGGTGCCACACCCAACTTTTCCGTAATCTCTTTCGGTTTCATCAACGATCCGCTATCTTTCCATATTTTGAACGCTTTCTTACGAATCGGATTCTGCTTTCTGCTCACAAGATTCTCACCACTTTCTTACAATTGAGTTGGAATCCCTATTTAAGGGCCAAAGAGTTTAACCTAAAGAATATTGAATATTGGTGCGCATTCTCTCAGAAAAACTTGGGGAAACCGTTTGTATGTTAATGATCCGAAAAATTTAGCGTTGCTAATGGGAATGTTTGGACACAGCGATCCTCGCATAATATTGCGGGGACTCAGGACATGATGGATGCCGCAATCTTAAGTTTAAAATAAAATGAGTGAAACTTAATCACCGCTAACTTCGCTCAGAAGCCGATATGCAGTCGTTCGGTCAATCGGTTGGTTGCTAATCCAACTTATTGTTTTTATTTGGCGACTGGCGTAAAGAAAGTCGTACGGGTAAAAATCGGATGTGAATGACTCTAAATCTTTGTGTATGCTTGGATGGATAATAACATTTTGTCGTGTTTGTTCTTTTGTTCCACCAGTTCAATATGCATTCCTTTCGTTTGTCCAACTCGCAATCTGAGTAGATCCGAAACACGCAATCCGCTGTAAATACCCATACAGAAAAACAAATTAGTTTCTCATACTGCGCTGATAAAAATATTCCTTCATCCCATCAATGACTCTCTCGTCCCGAATCGGTTGGACGTTTCTCATTTTCAATAATCTTTCTTCTTAGATTCTTTTTTCTTCCAGCAGTGCGGCACGATACACAACCGAACAATCCCTGTCCATGTTCCCAAACAGCAACCCCGACAGTTCTCTGTCCGAAATCATAGGTATAGCCGGTTCATTTCTGCGGCGAAAATGACCTTCCTACTCTTCCCTCCAATACAAAAAGGCCGCTCCTAAGAGCGACCTTTTATTTACATTATTATATGGATTTACGATAACATGCTTTTTATTCGAAATTACTTCGTTTCTTTGTGACTGCCACCTAAGTAATAATTTAAATAGTTGTTTCTTCTGCCTCAAACAAACATGACTTTATGTATGAAGGATTTTCATTTCGTTATGGAGTTGGCACGTGTTCATTAATAACCTCCATAAATACTTACGAAAAAAATATTTACTTGTATGCTAGACAGCTGATTTTCTCCATTAAAGTAAATACACATTTCACGCATATTTTTTGCACATAAAACGCACAAATTTTACGCAAACAATGTTCAATGACACTAAAATAATATTGTAAATACTTAAAATGTTTAATAAGATAGGAGTAAGATAAAAATAAGAGTAGCCATTGCACTGGCTACTCCTGTACAACTTATGTGGCGTGACCATCTCTGAGTGGTGCATAAACGAATGAAATGACCCGACTTGGCGACGAACCTATGGCGGGTCATTTCTTTCTACGATCGATGTATGTCAGCAACGCGATCAAGAACATTGCAAGAAGCATTACTTGTTCGAAAGAGAAGTTCATGTGATCACCTCCTTTCTCAGGAGATGACCATCGCCCACCACAACTTGGCTGTACAAATTAAATTATAACAGTATATAGACGGTCAGACGAGTGTCTTTTTTTATTAGAATCTTGGTAGGCTTAATAGATTGTTATCAGGTGTTGAGTCCGAATGAGTTCTAACGTAAGGAACTCCGTCGATTGTCCTCCCTATTTCGAGATATGCTTTTTTTCCATCAGCATAAGTGTAATATGTTTTTGGAGTAGCTTGTACATAAATGATCATTTCATACTGTGTCATTTCGACTCTGGATTCCATCTTAAAGTGTGTGATGTGATGTTCCGCCGTTTCTGGCGGTCCTACTCGAACAGCTATTACCCGATTTGCGTCCATAAATATCCCCCCTCTCCTAAGCTATTTTAGTAGAAAAGGCGAAAAATGGATAGTGTGATTTTTTGATTTTTCTTACATGAAGGTATCATTGAGAAAACGCTAGTATTTCGATCTTTTATTTCGGTGTAAGTAGGTCTACCTCTTCTTCATTTTCTCGTCCTCTTCCATAATCAATTGTTACAAAATCCAATGTCAGATTGAATTTCAAACTGTTCGCAATGTTGGCTATAGCCCTGCGCCTCTTATCTGCAAATGTAGTCGCCGCTATACCAGGAACGTCCTTACACGTATTCTTGAGCTTTCAAATATTTTTTTCCTTCCAAGAATAACAATCTTGCTACTACTCCTTCGTGTGGATCTCTTAGATTATTTATTGCAAATCAGACATCGTTAGATATTGTCGCTCACCCTTCATAATGACCGAATTTTCTGTGACATCCGCAGTCAGTTCATAGCCTAATTCTCGTTTTGCAACCGATCCTTCAACTTCCACCTGTTTTTTAGGTTGGAAATAGCTGAAAAGTATGTGCTCCTCATGCTAAATCGACCCTTTGTTCAGATACTACTCTCAAACTGCATATAACCAAACAAAAAAGACAAATACGCCGCTCTCCTGTTTGGAGAACGGCGAGTGATATACAGGCTACAGAACGTTAATTCCTCTGATATTTAATCCCATGTCCATCTTCGGCTCACTCGGTTATCTCACCCATTCCAGACTAATCCGCAATAATGACCAGTTTGCCCCGTGTATGGTGGGATTCACTTTTTTCGTGAGCATCACGTAAACCCTGCTCAGTGAGCGGATAGGTTTCATCAATAATCGACTTCAGTTTCCCGGAAGCCGCAAGTTCGGCCAACTGTTCCAGTTGATCTCCCTTCGGCTCCATCATGAACACGTTACCCGTCACGCCAGCTTCCTTCGCCAGTTGTTCATCCGGCTGTTGTACAAGAGATACGAGACGTCCTCCAGATTTTAACACCTTGAAGCTGTCTCGCTGGATGTCACCGCCCATCGTATCCAGGACAACATCGTAGTCTGAGAGGATCTGTGAGAAATCCTGTTCTTTATAATTAATGAAATGATCCACACCCAATGAGCGCAGCAGTTCTTCGTTTGCTGCACTCGCCGTGGAAGCCACTTCAGCGCCCAACGATTTGGCAATTTGAATGGCATATGTGCCTACTCCACCGGCACCGGCATGTATGAGCACCTTTTGTCCTTTGCCCAAACGACCATGATCAACAAGTGCTTGCCAAGCTGTCATCGCGGCAAGCGGAATCGCTGCTGCTTCCTCAAAGCTGAGTTGCTCAGGAATGCGGGCCACGATATCTGCATCTACAGCAACATATTCCGCATAGGTTCCGAATTGACGTGGGCGGGCGAATACCCGATCACCTTCTCTGAACCGCGTGACATTCGGACCTACTTCAGCCACTGTTCCTGCCACGTCACCGCCCAAAATCATCGGCAGCTGATCCGCTGCTTCCTTCAGATAACCTTGTCTGATTTTGAAATCCACCGGATTGACCGACGTGGCATGCGTTCGGATAAGCACCTGATTGACTCCACAGGATGGCTTGGCTACTTCTTGTTCCTTCAATTGTTCCGCTCCACCAAATTCCTCAATCACAATTGCTTTCATTAAAAATCCCAGCCTTTCCGTTAGATTATCATTATGCTATCTCTCCCTTCATTCCCCCTTCCCATTGGTCACTTGACCTATTCATTCAAAAATTCATAACAATCCGGGATTCCTATACAGTTCAACAATCGTGATATAATGTCGATTATCGATTATGTTAAACTTTAGTCCATTACTTAATCCAAAAATTGAAGAAGCGAGGTAACCATATGGAGGTTGAAGTGAATACATTACATGCATTTTCTGACAAAGCTCTTGGTGGAAACCCCGCAGGGGTTGTTTTACAAGCAGCGCATTTGTCTGAATCCCAGATGCAGGAGGTTGCCAGACAAGTCGGATTTTCCGAGACTGCGTTTGTTATGCCATCGGATCAGGCTGATTTCAAAGTGCGTTTCTTCACTCCAAGTGACGAAGTTGATCTCTGCGGGCATGCCACGATTGCTTTATTTTATCTAATGAAGACACAGCATCTCGTTGATGTTGGTACATATACACTGGAGACACTAGCCGGAATTCTTAGAGTCGTTATTGAAGTCAATGGAGAAGTCTATCTGTCTCAGACGTTGCCGGAGTTTGGGGAGATTGTTGATCGACAGCAGATTGCCGATTCGTTACGTATTTCTACGGAAGAATTGCATTCTGAACTGCCTGTACAGATTGTGTCTACCGGACTACCCGATATCATGATAGCCGTTAAAGATATTGATGTTCTGACCAAAATTGATCCTGACTTCCAGCGTATCACAGAAATAAGCAGGGCTCATCATGCCATCGGTTATCACGTGTTTACACTCGAATCAAATGTTATGGACGTTCTGACAGAATGTCGTAATTTTGCACCACTGTATGATATACCGGAAGAGAGCGCAACGGGCACATCCAATGGCGCCATGCTCTGTTATTTGTATCTTTACAACCAGCTTACAGCTCCTCTTCATCACACGTACACAATTAGACAGGGGTACACTATGAACTGTCCCTCCGAGATCCGAGCCAGATTAACTTTGGACAGCTTCAATAAAATTACTCAGATTCAGGTTGGCGGTAACGCAATTCATATCAAAAACATTATCATTCACCTCCCTTAAAGGGAGGTGTTATCCGTAATAAGCATAGTGAACTATGTATTTCATGCAATATCATATCCTTCATTTATTGAATCTGTTGTAGAAATCGTAGAACCGCTTCTTCCAATTGCCTCAGACCCGGTTGCTCTATCGGAAAATGACCTGCTCCCTCCAAAATGACACACTCCTTCTCCACGGTCAGACGATCAAAAAAGGGTTGACTGAAGTGTAAGGGAGTCATCGGGTCTATCTCAGGATGAACCAGCAAAACCGGGCACTGACTGAATTGATCCGGGCTCACTTCTGGCGTTTTATTCAGGAAAGTTCTTAATAATTCCAGAGGAACAGACGTGGCCGCCGCCTGTGGATCATTCATAATGAGACGGGTCAGGTCCTTGTTGTTCGTAATCAGATCCATTCGAGAAACCCGTTTAACCGAGATTCGTGCAGCATCTAATACACCAGGGAAAAGATCCATCATACGTTTACCTACACGACTGACGAACTGATTCGGAGCAATCTGATCCCGCATATGTGGATCACTCGTATCTACAAATGTTGTTGCGATTAATCCCTTCACATGTTTGTTCCTTACACTGGCATGATAAGCCAACATGCCTCCAATGCTGCTACCCAACACAACGAAAAGCTTTCCGTCTTTCTTGTATTCCATCTCCATAAGGGCATCTAACAGTGTAATCCATAACTCATAGTTCATCCGCGTGCCGTGCAGTGCGTAGCTTAGACCGTACGGCGGCAGATCAGGTGATATCACCTCGTATCCATGTTGCTGTAGCATTCGTGCATAGGGAGCGAGTAACCTGCCATTCCCCCCGGCACCATGAATGAACAGTATTTTGATAGGTGATTCTGGCACGGGTAAACGGTCAATATGAAGATGGATTCCATGGCTTTCCCACCACTCCTCCTCCGGGGAGTTGTTTTCATCCAATCTTACTTCTTCAGGAAAAAATGACTGATACTGCTTCCAATATAAATGTGTTGTTCTATAAGAAGGCAAGTTTTTTCGCATATGTACGCTCCTTTTTCTACATCAAAAAAGCCGTACGATGTACGACTTTATGACTCATCCATGATCATACTTATTTTGATGCCACATTTCATTTAATCCGGGAACTGCACATTACCCGGTACGATATATGCACCGCCAGATCCATCATTCGGTAGAGCTGGAATGGTGTCATACACCACTTTACCACGAATATCGGTGATCCGAATACTTAATTGTTCCTTACCTAATCCCGTGCCAAGGAAATGGTTATAATCCTGTTTTTCGAGATTAAGCCATGAGCCGTTCTTCTGCTTCACTTCAAACTTCAGCACCGGATATTTATGATGACGGACTTGAATGGCTGCCCACCACTGACTGCTACCTTCCTTGATCCGATAAGATACGTTCCCTTCAATCGGCGCTTTGACTACCTTCCAGCTGATATTGATCTTCCCTGCTTTGGGATCTCCAATCTGGTTAAACGCATTCGGTGAGAGATCCAGTGCTCCACTAGCTCCTTCCGGATATAAATCGGTTACATATACCACGGTTTTCCCTTTGGGCCCCTGTACTTCCAGATAGGCTCCAGCTAAAGCAGCTTTGACACCATTATAATTAAGCTGGTATGGATTGAGCGCGGTAATCTTCATGTCTGCTGGAATCGGATCCAGCAATACAGCACCGCCCGAGTATCCCGAGCCCGTGTATGTTGCATACCCTTGATATGTATCATTCCAAGCAGCAGATGCAGGTAAAGCAAACAAAACAAGACCGAGCAGTATACCTGTGGCAGACCTTCTGAAACGCTGGAATCTACTTTTCTTGCTCATTGTGTTATTCCCTCCCTATCATTTTGACTGTGATTCTAAAATATAACTCTTCATTGTCACAGACAACGAATAACATTATTTTACATAATTTTTAAAATATTTAAATATATTTTCGAAAAATCACATCTAAAGTCCTGCTTTATATCGCATAAAAAAGCGCCGCACTTGGGAGAACATTCATTCTCCAGCAACGTGCGACGCGCTTCTCTAACCCTTATCCAGTTTCCTTGCGTTTCTCCCGATTCCGGAATCGTTCATACCTCGCATAGAGGCGAGGAGATTCTTTCGTCAGAATAGGCCCAAGGACAGCCAGAATCAACACGTATAACACAGCGAAGGATTGAATGGATGCCATCAGACCTCCAGCCTTGCCGATGTTCGCCATGATGATCGAGAACTCGCCCCGAGATACCAGGGTAAAGCCGACATTTAACGAGGCCTTGTTCGATACTCCAGCCATTTTTCCTGCAATCATACCTGCACCGAAGTTACTCAGAATCGTCAGAACGACGGCAATCAGTGTCATCCCTACAGCTCCACCGAGGGAGGATGGCTCAATGGTCAGGCCAAAGCTGAAGAAAAACAGGGCACCAAAAAAGTCTTTGAACGGCATAATCTGCTGCTCAATTCGGCTAACATGTCTGGATTCCCCAAGCACAAGGCCGATCATCAACGCACCGATAGCCTCAGCCACATGTAAGGTTTCCGAGAATCCTGCTACGAGGAAGAGCAATGTCATAATCGTAAGCAGGAATAACTCCGAGGACTTAATGTTCAATGCTTTATCGATATATTTAATACTCTTCCTGCCAATAATCAGGAACAGTACAATAAACAGCAAAGCCGAGAGAGATACCAGCAGGACACTTCCAAATGAAGTTGCTCCGCTAAGCACAAGTCCAGTCAAAATGGAAATATGAATGGCAATAAACAAGTCATCAAACATAATCATGCCCATAATAATTTCTGTCTCTGGATTCGCGGTACGTTTCAAATCCACGAGCACTTTGGCAACGATAGCCGTCGATGAACTCGTCATGATCCCGCATACGACCATCGTTTCCTGTAGTGGCAGATTCATGAACCAGCCCAGTAGCAAACCTGAGACAAAATTGAGAGCCACATAGAATATGCCACCGGTGAGGATGGCTTTCCCTGATTTTAATAACCGTGAGACCGAAAATTCCAATCCCAGATAAAACAATAAAAATAAAATACCCAGCCTGCCCATAAATTCAATAAAAGACGAGCTTTCGATAAATCGTAAATCCACAATGCCAAACTGTGGTGCATGCGGTCCAACGGCCATACCGACCAGAATGTAAAATGGAATAACCGAAAATCGTAGTCGTGCAGATATTAATCCCGTAAGTGTAATCAGCGCAATGGCAACCCCCACTTCAAATATGAGCATATCCATACGCTACATCCGCCCATCGGTCAACCATTGTTTGAGCTGCTTAAGCTGGTCACGTTCACCAGCAACAACAATTGTCGCCCCACTGGTGAACACATACTCTGGCCCGGGGTTGAATTGTTTCTGTTTCTCTTTGTCAACCGCCGCCAGGATCGCCACACCGGTAACCTGACGGATGTTCATCTCTCCAATCGTCTTCCCGATGCACGCCGCATGGGGTTCGATGCGTAGCCACTCAATCAGCAGCCCTTCCAGCATAACTTCCCGTTCGTTCTGGAACTGAGGTTTATACGTCATGCCACCGACTATAGCAGCTACGGCTCTTGCCTCATCATCGTCAAGGGTTACAAGAGAGACCATATCTCCGAGATCTTCCGCTTGATCTCCAGATTCCATATGGAACAAATCACGCCGCTCATCATTATGAACCACGATGACAAGATGCTCCCCGCTGCGAGTATGCAGCCAGTATTTACGTCCAATGCCTGGCAGATCCGTTTCTTTAAAGTGCATGATTTGCACCTCCCTGAGTCAAGCCTTGCAGCGGATTTGGTTTCGCCTCATCAGCCTGCTCAAGCTCCTGCACCAGCTCTGAGCTTTGTTCAAAAGCCCATTGAATGTCTGCTATACGTATTTTCATGTCACCCGAAGGGGTAGAGATGGCTCTCATTTCGCCTTTGTTCCCCAGAAGCAGTTGACGTCCCACAGGAGAAAGGAATGAAATCTGTCCTTCGTCCGGGTCTGCTTCCTCTGGCATAACAATCGTTAACTTATCCGATGTATGAAAATCAACATATTCCAGTTCAATCTGACTACCAATCAGCACAACGGAACTTAACAGCTCATCCGGACCAGCAAGTAATCGCTCTACTCGGTCTGTGTAGGCTGTTAATTGTTTATCCAGCAGTATACGCTCGGGATTACGCACGTCAAAATAAGCGTCAAGAAAAGTTCTTTTCTCTTCGCCCAGGGTCAACAGCTGACTCACCAGCATTTCTCTGCAATTGTCAAGTGGAGTCCTACGGTTCATAGTAGATCTCACCTCCTATACATGCCTTGTTCTCCACGTTGATTCGCTTGTTGTTACCCATCATCATCCTGTTGTCCTCCTTCTTATAATAAAAGAGCCCGAATTACGAGCTCTTCTTACCATCTTACCAAAATGAAATTATTAATCCAATCAATTCCGATAACTTGGGTTTTAATTCTATACTTTGGGTATATTATCCAACATTTCACGATATTCTTTACATTTAATGATAGATCTATAGAACATTTTAATTGCCTCATAAAAAACATTTTATGGATTTTTGTCTCGTATTTTTATTTCCTTTCCTGTATATTTAACTACAAACTTTTATGCAAATTGTACAAATAGGTATCTACAGACTTTAACACGATAAAGGAGTGCATTGAAAAAGTGTCCACGATTACTAAAGAAAGTTCAACGTCATCTCAAGTTACTACTGCCGCAGCATATGTTCATTCCGTCTATGAATCAGTTATCGCAAGAAACCCGAACGAGAATGAATTCCATCAGGCTGTTAAGGAAATCCTGGATTCACTGATCCCTGTCATCGAAGCACATCCCAAATACAGAAACCACAGTCTGCTAGAGCAACTTGTTGAGCCGGAACGGGTTATCACGTTCCGTGTGCCTTGGGTCGATGATCAAGGTAAAGTTCAGGTGAATCGCGGTTTCCGTGTACAATTCAACAGCGCGATTGGCCCCTACAAAGGCGGACTTCGTTTCCACCCATCGGTATACTCGGGCATCATCAAATTTTTGGGCTTTGAGCAAATTTTCAAAAATGCACTGACTGGCCTGCCAATCGGCGGCGGTAAAGGCGGTTCTGACTTTGATCCAAAAGGAAAATCGGATCAGGAAATCATGCGTTTCACGCAAAGTTTCATGACAGAGCTGTACAAATACATCGGTCCGGACGCTGACGTACCTGCGGGTGATATTGGTGTAGGCGCTCGGGAGATCGGTTACATGTTTGGTCAGTACAAACGAATTCGTGGCGGACATGAAGCAGGTGTACTGACAGGCAAAGGTCTGTTGTACGGTGGAAGTCTCGCACGTAAAGAAGCAACGGGTTATGGCTGCGTATACTTCGTTAATGAAATGCTTGCATCCAAAGGGCTTAGCTTCAAGGACAGCACCGTTGTTGTCTCCGGTTCCGGCAATGTATCCATCTATGCTATCGAGAAGGCGCAGGAGCTTGGTGCTCGCGTTGTAGCATGCAGCGATTCCGGCGGTTACATACATGATCCGCAAGGCATTAACCTGGATACGGTAAAACGTCTGAAAGAGGTTGAGCGTCTGCGGATCAGCGAATACGTCAAAGAACACCCGCATGCGACGTATACCGAAGGCTTCGAGGGCATCTGGTCTATCCCTTGTGATATCGCGCTGCCGTGTGCAACACAAAACGAAATCGACGAGCAAGCGGCAAACCTTCTGATTCAAGGCGGTGTCAAAGCCATTGGTGAAGGAGCGAATATGCCGTCCACACTGGCTGCCATTGATGTATTCCTTGGTGCTAACGTGCTGTTTGGCCCTGCAAAAGCTGCGAACGCCGGCGGTGTAGCCGTGTCCGCTCTTGAAATGTCACAGAACAGCATGCGGTTGTCCTGGACATTTGAAGAAGTCGATGCCAAACTGCATGACATTATGAAAAATATTTATAAAAGCTGCGTAGAAGCAGCTGAAGAATACGGCTGCGAAGGCAACTTGCTTGCTGGAGCAAACATTGCTGGTTTCCTCAAAGTAGCCGATTCGATGATTGCCCAAGGCGTCGTGTAATTCTTTTTTTACCGCATTCTTAAATGATTCATACAAAAAGAAGCCTTACCTTCTCATGCCATGGTCGCCTAGCGTCATTGTAGAGAAGAGGCTTCTTTTTTTATCGTGCAATATACTCAACTATTAGAGATCCCGATCCCTTGATAATCTCTAGACATGAACACATCTACTTCATCTTCATCATCCACCGCAAACCCAAATCGTTCGTATAAACGCTTCGCCGGACTTCCTTGCAACACGTTTAACGTCACACGTCTGCCCTTGACTGATTCCTGTTCGAGCAACATGTTAAGCACCTTTGTGCCTAGTTTCCTGCCCTGATAGTCCGGATCAATGTAGAAGTGCTCTAGCAAAAACTCTCCATCTCCCGGTTTTAATGACACACATCCAATTAACGTATCTTCCAGCTCCAACACTTGTGTATGTTCCGGCTGGAACGTATTGCGGAAACGCTCCCTCACCCGAATCTCATCATAGCGCCCTAGACGCGTCAAATCATCATAGAGCACCAGTGCCCGTAAATTAGCTAGCTGCTCCTGATCTTCCTGGGTAGCTTGACGTATCTTGAATTCATCCATGTTCTGCTACCTCCATTCGTGATCAATCCCATGTTCTCTTACTCATAATACTCTTTTCATATTTTAACATAATGCATTTCATTGAAGTGACTTCCTTACAATGGTAAAGTGAAAATGACATGATTTTATCGTTACAATTGAGATCAGCAGGTTCTTATTATGATAAGGAAGTGTGTATGTTGTCTAACCATTCTTTAAACCACATTGAACATCCTCATCTGCAAGCAGACTGCGAGCAGTGTTACGGATTATGTTGCGTGGCCTTGCCTTATGGCAAATCCTCTGACTTTGCTTTTGACAAGTCCAGCGGTACACCTTGTCCCAATCTGCGGGAGGACTACCGATGTGGTATCCACACCCAGCTCCGACAGAAGGGCTTCAAAGGTTGCACCGTGTATGACTGTTTTGGTGCAGGTCAGAAGCTATCACAAGTGACGTATGCGGACAGAAGCTGGCGTACCCATCCCGAAACGGCTCGTGCAATGTATGATTGTCTGCCTGTACTACGTCAAATTCATGAGCTGATCAGTTATATGAGAGAGGTTATGATGCGGCCCGATACGTCTTCGCTGCATGCCTCACTGGAAAAAGCCTATCCTGATGTAGCGCGTCTGAGTGATCTCGAACCGGCAGCTCTGCTACAGTTGGACATCACGAGCCATCGAGCAAATGTGAATACCCTGCTGATTCAGGCTAGTGAGATCGTACGTAGCAGTGCTCCAGCAACAACAAAAGCAAAAGGAAAACCCAAAGGCAAGAAACGCAGTGGAATGGATTTTCTGGGGGCTAACTTGCAAGGAGCAGACCTAAGAGGTACAAGCTTCCGGGGCGCGCTTATGATTACGGCGAACCTGCGTAACGCCGATGTACGAAACGCCGATTGGATTGGTGCAGACTTGCGGGATACAGATCTTGGGGGAGCCGATCTACGCGGCGGAATTTTCCTGACACAGTCTCAGCTGAACGCTGCTATGGGAAGTGCGGATACCTTGCTACCTGACCATTTGAGTATACCCTCCCATTGGCGCTAAAAACGCGCACAATGAAAAATAGCTAGTCCTTCCACGGAAGGACTAGCTATTTTTCTAAGACTATTTACCGAACTAACTAAGATTACAGCAGATCACGACGGAGATCCGCAGCGGATTTTGGAGAAAGGTGACCCAGCGGGATATCAAATACCGTCTTCGCGCCTTTGTGTCCTTCCTTGCTCAAACGCTGCGCCGCACGTGCATATGCCACAAGTACACTTGCGGTGAACTCTGGATTGCTGTCGAGCTTCAGACCAAATTCGATAATTTGTTTTTGTCCGTTACCTGTAATTCCACTGCGAATAACGAAGCCACCATGTGGCATACCTGCATGCTCGGATTTCAATTCTTCTTCACTGATGAAGGTAACTGTCGTATCGTAGTCCGAGAAATAGTTAGGCATATTCACAATCGTTTCACGAATCTCATCCTGGTCCGCACCCTCTTCTGCTACCACATAACACTGACGCAGATGTTTCTCACGTGTGGACAATTCTGGTGTTTCACCTGAACGAATACGGTCAATCACTTCTTCTACAGGAACCGTATACTGCACGCCCGCTTTCACGCCAGGTACACGACGAATGGCATCGGAGTGACCCTGACTAACCCCTTTGCCCCAGAATGTATACTCTTTCCCTTCCGGCAGAATAGATTGCGCGAGAAGACGATTCATCGAGAATAAGCCTGGGTCCCAGCCTGTTGAGATCACGCTTACATGTCCACCTTGCTCAGCCGCCGCATTTACAGCTTCAAAGAACTCAGGAATCTTTGCGTGAGTATCAAAGCTATCTACCGTATTAAACAGCTTAGCGATTACAGGTGTCTGCTCCGGCAAATCCGTCGCAGAACCACCACACAAGATCATGACATCGATTTTGCCTATGTACTGCTCAGCCGCAGAGATATGCTCAAAGCGAACTTCTGTACCTTCAGCCACCATTTGCTCTGGATTACGACGTGTAAATACAGCAACCAGCTCTAGATCATCATTCTGGGTAATTGCTTTTTCGACACCTTTACCCAAGTTACCGTAACCTACGATACCAACTTTAATCATGTTTAATCCTCTCCCTGTCTGAATCTTTTGTCTATAAGTCTATCTAAGGATATAACATAACATGTAACTTGTCAGGTTTCCAGATGTAAATCAAAAATACCTTGCAGAGGGACAGCTTTAACGCTGTACCACCACAAGGTGTGGGTAAATAAACAAGTTCATGAATAAAGATTCTATTTTGATTTTACGACTCAGACCAGGTTAACGTGAGTTCAACGACACCTTCCTGACTCGCCAGTGCTCCACCGATCATAGACCATTCCTGCTTCGTATCCGGATCAGTCCCTTGAATAACAATATTTTTCTCATCAATCAGCTGTCCGGAGTCTGTCAGTTTCTTCTCTGTAAAATAATCCTTGTACAGCTTCGATACCGTCTTCATGTCCTGTTCCGTGGTAAAAATCATCATTGCCGATTTCTTCCCTTCAGTCTCTCCGGAAGTCGCTGTCGTAATCTTGGCATCGTCCGGTAACGGGAAATCTTTAGGCAAGTATTCCGGCATGCCTTCCGCCGCACTACTTTCACCTTTACTTGCGGAGGATTCCGAAGTGGCCGGCGTGGATGCGGCTCCTATATCTGTACCTGTCGCTGCTTCGCTTGTATTTTCTGTAGCAGCTGGCTCAGCGGTTCCAGATGTTGCTTCACTATTTACTTTCTCAGATTCACCTTTGGGCTCGTCAGCAGCACTGCTACACGCACTTAAAGCCACCATCATAGCCAACGCAGCGCAGGCCAGCAAAACTTTTTTCTTTTTCACCATTAAAAATCACTCCTTCTGGTTGTTTTATGTTGTCATTCTCCAAATCACATTCTTACATCTGAAGTATGCTTCTGTATGCTGATTGCCCATCCCTCCTTCGTTTAGTCGAACTCCATTGTCTGCTGAATAACGTGTACGCATCTACGGTATGTCAATCCAGATGACTGACAACGATAACACCGTCAAAGATATCAGACAGCTTATTGCAAGGATCGATAGGAATCGGGTGATGACTTTGAACTTTTTCATACAACCCTCCTCCTTCTGTATCATTGAACAATTCAATTTATAATATATGTATGATTCAATCGTACCCAAGAAATGGCGGGATTGAAACAATCCGGAGTCCAGTCCCTTCCCCAACCAAAGTCCAGTTCCTCTCCCCTACCTCTGAGGCGCAGGAGAACGTAAAAAACCGCCTGCATCCCTTTATCGGGATACAAACGGTTGTCAGGTTCTGTTTGCTAAGTGTGTGTTCTCACAGTTTCAGCTTAACGCCTACCGGACAATGATCACTACCCATGACATGACAGTCGATATAGGCTTCGGCTACACTTGGTGCAAGCTGATTGGACACAAGAAAATAATCAATGCGCCAGCCCACGTTCCGCTCTCTGACCTTAGGCATATACGACCACCAGCTGTACACATCGGTTTGATCTGGATGCAGATGACGGAAACTGTCCACATATCCTGATGCAAGCAGGTCGGTCATCTTGCCGCGCTCCTCATCCGTAAATCCGGAGTTGCCCATATTCGGTTTCGGGTTCTTCAAGTCTATCTCTTGATGAGCCACGTTCAGATCCCCACAGATGATTACAGGTTTCGTCTGCTCCAGTTGCAGGACATAGGACCGGAAGCGGTCTTCCCACTCCAGACGGTAAGGCAGCCGGGTCAGATCACGTTTGGCATTAGGTGTATAGACATTAATCAGATAAAAGGCTTCATACTCCAGCGTAATCATTCGGCCTTCCGGCTCGCTGTCCTCTTCCATACCGTAATACACAGACAATGGCTTGATGCGACTGAATACAGCCGTGCCGGAGTATCCTTTTTTGATCGCATAGTTCCAGTACTGATAGACGTCTTCGCCCAAATCCATCTCAATCTGTCCAGCCTGTAATTTCGTCTCCTGAAGGCAGAAAATATCGGCCTCGCTTTGTTGATAATAATGCATAAATCCTTTATTCACACACGCTCGAAGTCCATTCACATTCCAGGACACCAGCTTCATATTCTCATCCCCTCACATCTCTCCAATATAACATGAGCCTGATTCACGGGACAAGACATCACATGTTGGGTGACAAGGACTGAGATGGGAGTTGAATATGGGGATGAACACGGAAATGGAGGACAGGGGCTAGTTGTCACTCTGTAGCTTCGAGAAAACAGCGAGATCGACGTATCTGCCCTTCTCAAACTCATGCTGCCGCAGCAGACCTTCCTGCCGGAACCCCAGCTTATGCAGTAGACGAATGGACGCCTCATTTCCCGGGTCCACCTTCGCTTCAATTTTGTTCAATTGCATCTGGTTGAATCCAAATTCCAGCACAGCACGAGCAACCTCAGTCATCACACCTTTGCCCCAGCACGATGAAAGCAGATCATAACCAATCTCTGCGCGATGATGTTCCTCTTCGTACCCCAGATATCCGCACGTTCCAATGACTTGATGAGACTGCTTATCTTCGATCATCCAGCGTAATCCCGTCTGTTGATTGAAAATCTTCTTATACCAGCTCATCTCATCTAATGCATCCTGTTCGGATTCGAAGGGTGTGAAGGGCATATATTCGACGACAGTCTCATCTGAGTACAGTGCCAGCAGATCCCCACTGTCACTGTCTGCTGCTGCACGGAGCACAAATCGCTCTGTTTCTATTTGCGGAAACGTGTCAAATGTAAATAATGTATTCATACGTAATCTCCTTTACATGCAAAATCTCTTCCATTTATGTATGTTATAGTCCCTGTGTTATTTTACTACGTCAACTAGATCTAACCAAGTCATATAATAGAATGATCACCATGCGTTAAGAGGAGTGAAAAAGACCACCCCCTGGCTAATCGGGAATGGTCGCGAGTAATTTATAACTAATTTTAGATATTCGATTGAATAGATCGGCGCATTCATTCTTCAAGATAAATGCCCTCTATTGAATTGTTAACGCATCGTTTTCACAAGTGATGCTATATCTTGCTCCCCATAGCCTGCTTCTATAGCTTTATGAAACATGTTTTGCATGAACATTGGAAACTCGTTATTCATATTCTTCTCACGCGCCTGTTCCATGAGCAGACCAACCGTTACCATAGACATTTGAAGAGAACTTTGTGGATTTTCGTATTTGGAATTTTGAATGACCTCACCTTCGTATTGAAGAATGGAGCCAATCATAGGCGAGACTCCAGCAATCATAGAACCAAAATCATCAATACGCAAACCATCAGACTCCAGAATTCGTGATGCGTGGAAGAATCCAAGATATGATCCAAACAGATAAGAGAGGAATGCCAGGTCAATTGAAGCAGCCGCACTAACCTGTTCTCCGTAATAAGGAACATGACCTGCTAGTGCACCGAGAACCGGCTTTACTTGATCAAAAGCTTCCACCGATCCAGAAGTGAAGATGGTTGCATGAGAGCCACCGATCTGGGTCGGGGCAGCCGCTATTGCTCCATCTATATATGCAGCACCATGGGTGTTTGCCCAGATTTCCTGCTTTTGAGCCTGTTCAGGGCTTCCTGTAGTAAGTTGGATGAGCACTCGTCCCGGCAAGGCCGCATGTACGTCTTCTACATCTAGTACTTCATACGAAGTCTTGTAATCAGACACACAGATAATCGATATTTGACTAGCACGAATCGCTTCAGCTGCCTTAGAAGTGAGTACCGCTCCTTTTTTAACGATGGAATCTGCCCTTGTCGCTGTACGATTCCATACAGTCACATGATATCCCTTTTCCAGTAATGTTTGAGCTATAGCTCCCCCCATCGCTCCTAAACCAATAACCGTTACTTCATTCATTATTATTCCTCCCAAAGTTTCTATATCACGAATCGAAGGCAACTCGTCTTGACTTCGAAATTAAGCATAATAGATAATAGTGACAAGTACTGGCATGATTATAAATTAATTGTAGGGAGTATATATGCACAAAGCACAAAGGCTTGTTCAGTTAATTATGTTAGTGAATGAACGCAGAACGTTTACCGTACAAGAACTGGCCGATGAATGCGGAGTATCACGTCGAACTATGATTCGAGATTTGGCGGAATTAAGCGAACTGGGCATCCCCCTTTATTCCGAAGTTGGTCCTCATGGTGGTTATCGTGTTTTACGTGAAAAGGTGCTCCCACCCATCAGTTTTTCCGAGCATGAAGCTATGGCTTTGTTTTTTGCCGCTCAATCGTTACAGAACTATAAATCTCTACCTTTTAACAATAAAGTACAAAGTGCGTTACGCAAATTTTTTCATTATTTATCCAGTGACCTCAAGCATAAAATTGAACGAATGCAGCAAAGACTCAACTTCTGGGTACCACCGCATGAACTCGATGTTCCTTACTTGAAGGAACTATTGGAGGCGGCATTGGAACAGAGCATCGTACAAATTCGCTATGAAGCAAGCTCGGTCCAGGATCGATTGATTCAACCTCTTGGACTGTATACGATGAATGGTTTATGGTATTGTAGGGCCTATTGTTTTCGTGCAATGGATCATCGTGTATTTCGGGTTGACCGGGTTAGTGGGCTGCAATGTGAAGTGGATCAAAGCCAAAAAGTCGACCTGAACGAAGAAAATATTCAAGAATGGATCATACGTGAGGATCTGGAAACACCACTGGAACTTAAAGTCTCACTGTCGCCAGAAGGCGTGCGAAGATGTCAATCCGATGTGTGGTTATCACAATTTTTGAAGGTCAACGAGGACGGCTCAGGAACAATTCATGCTCATATAGGCACAAGCTACACCCCTTGGGTGGTCGGTTTCTTTCTTGGCTTGGGAACAGATGCCCATGTGACGCATCCCCCGCAGGTCCGTGATCAAATTCGCTCCAAGTTGCAAGCCATGGCTGCACAGTATGGGGATTAGGGTTACATTATAGAAAAAAAGAGCAGCTTGCACGTGGTCATAGCCCGGTTAAGTAGACATCAAAAGGCAGATGTATCCACTATAACTATAACTTCATTTTACCTGATCTATTTTGGTAGCTACCCCTCGACTAGGGTAACTATCCTCATACTGACCTGTTGTCCATACCCGCACTACGTCACCAACCTGAGCACTATAATCTACTCCTGTCGTTCCCAATATGTATTGTTGTTCCGTACTTTTAGTAGGTGATACGGTTATCGTTGATTCATTTTTCTCCAGAACTATAGCTTCGAAATTGGGTTCCTCATGTACTTTTTGTTGGACAGATTCATTTGAAATCCCTGCATCACCGGTAGTCATGACTTCACGGTCACCTTCAGTCTCGCATCCGATGAGAATAAGGGTCGTTACTAACATAGTTGTTACTAACATAACTGGCATCTTACTTAATATGAATTTATGCTTCATTTGTATCCCCCCAGTAAAAATGGTATATCCTTTGTAACGTAAGGGAGATTCATTTTGTTGCAATCCCGAATTGCTAAGCCAGTAGATCCTCTCAAATGAAAAACAGCCTGCTATAAGCAAGCTGTTCCTCGTGCATCATGCCACTACCGCGGAGATTGTACTCTAGTTCACCTTAACCAGACTCCATTGTTGATTCGCTCCGCCGTTATCCTCCCATTGAATCGTAGAAGCACCCGCACTCATCGATCCTTGATTAATATCGACAGTAAGGCCACTGTTACGATTCGCCAAAACGACATATCCGCCTACATCAATCGGCAGCCACTGCTGGTTATAACCTCCGTTAGCCTGCCACTGAATTAGCGATGCTCCGCCCTGTGTGGAACCGGAATTGACATCAAGCAACAATCCGCTGCCAACGTTCCGGATGGTGTAATATCCGTTGCCTGCCGGCTCCAGCTTCCATTGCTGATTGGCTGCTCCGTTATCATTCCATTGAATAATGGTCGCGCCTCCGGCTGAGGAAGCACCATTCACATCCAGTACAAGGCCGCTGTTACGGTTAACAAGCTTGTAAATAGCCCCTGCTTCATACCCTGTGCTGCCACTGTAGGCTGCGCCAGAGATCACATAAGTAGTTACCGAATTCGCTTTAGACGTCGTTGTAAACTTTTTGTTTTGGACCGGTATGTTCGTAAGCTGTTGTAATTTCTCCGTTGCCGAAGTTCGGTACACTTGTACGGATGAACCTACACTTGAGAAGCGACTTAAATCATAGGTTACCGAAGTATCGGTAGATTCCGAGTTTGTTGTAACGAGTACCACTTTGCCGGATGCCGCATCATACGCCGCAAGCGTATTCGCATCACTCATGCCAATGATCTTGTAACCCGGACGAATAAATTTGCTGTAATTCCCCATAACATAGTATTTCTGATTAACCGTATAGCTGGTCGTTTTCGTATTGTTCAGCACGTTTTTGAAAAATCCCCAGCCTTCCGCACTATCTACGGCCTGCCAGTACACCCAAGCCGTAGCCCCCATGTTACGCATATCCTTCAGAATGATACGTGACATGGTAAGGCCACTTGCATCCCCATCTCCGTATTCGGATGTCCATAAGTGTTTGCCCGCAGATGCTGCCGTATTACGCATTGCTGTCCGGTTGCTACCATTATAGGTATGTGTGTTAATCTGGCTGATCGCTGATTGAACGGCAGTGCTGTAGCTTTTATAGGAGGTGTTGGTATCATCCAGATTGTTTTCTTCCGGTGCACTCAGCTTAGTGGTTAGTCCTTTGGCAATCAAAGATGCCTGAACCTGACTTAGAATCGCATTCTGCTCAGCAAGGCCGAAGTGCATGCCCTCCTGATCATTCCCTTGTTTCCACCAATTCGAGATTGGTTCATTCAGTGGTGTCACCGTATCAAATGTAATGCCCCAATGATCCCGGAAATGCTTCACAACCTCCGTTAAATAATCAGCAAAATCTTCATAATAATCCGGCTTGAGGTTATTACCGCCATTAGCCGCACCCGAGACACCGCCACTGATCGTCATCCAGTAAGGTGCCGAGTTAGCAAAAGCTTCAATGATGTTGACTCCCTGTGCCTTGGCAGCTTGCAACATGTAACGCTGATTAGCGTCGGCAGTCCAATCGTACACACCTGGAGAAGGTTGAAAACCAGGAACCGCTTTACGGTATTCAAGGACATTGGATGAAGGGTCATCCCCGCCTCCGATGTTATATCTCAGAATATTCATGCCAATTCCTGTCGCTGGATTAAACATTTTCTCCACATATTCATCCCGATTTGAATATTCACCAACGACCTTACCCCACCAAGCCAATGATGTGCCCCAACCTTCCACCGTTTGGTATTGTTTCGATGGATCAGCCACAGCCGTATAAGCTCCAGCAGCCGATACTTCGGACCCTGAACCCAAGCTTCCAACCAGCAGTGTGCCACTTAATAGCACCGCACTCATTCGTTTCAACCACTTCATCTACTTCACTCCTTAGACATTTTAGTTAAGCCATGTGGGTAAAAAATTCGAGTACAATCCATTATGATTAAAATCGAAATTGTCTGCTGAGCTTGACTTGCCAAGAGCTATGGATTGATCTCCCGGAAAGTTGCATCGGATTTATCCAGAGCCGTGACAACAGGTTGCAATCGTAACACTTGATCGTAATGTCTCAGATACAGATTAGGATTGTTAAATAAGGTATACGAAGTCCAGTTCGCATTCGCCAGCCCGTTAACCCGTTTGAACGTCGCATCATTGCGGAACGCAGCACTGCCGTCATTTTTCACCAGCACGGCAGTGCCATTATTATTGCGCAGGAAATAACCAGGATAATTCATCGCTTCAAACGAGATGCCCATCGCATTCGCCAAACCAGGAACGATCCGAAACTGCGCATCCTCTGCTGGACTCACGCTGGCATCAATCCGAGCTTGATAGTTATAATGACGAATGAAACTGCCTGGTACGTTAAACGATTCAAGCTTGCGAATATCACCCGGCTGACCGGATTCTTTCAGTACGGTCATATGGCGTACCATGCCGGACAGACCCGCGATTTCCTGTTTGCCACTCCAACTCTGAAAGTTGTCCGCCGAGTCGCTGTAATAATATTTGTGATCTGCATACCCATCAAAATAAATTCGCCAAGATCCATTATCGAGTTGGATCAACGCCGGTCCTTCTACCCAGGAACCCCAGCCCGCCCAATTACCTGTGCCTTTAAACGTGTATGGCCCTTTCAGCGAGTTGGACGTGGCATATTCAATGTATTTAGTCGTTTCGTTCTTCGTAAACGCGTGATAGGTCGAGCCTGTCTTTACTACAAAAGTGTCAATATAATTGGAAGCAAGACCTGTAAGCACCGCAGGTGCAGACCACGTTGTGGATGCCAGATTGCTTCCTGATGCGGTGATGACATGTGGCTTGAAGTTCTCATAGTTGCCAGGAGAGAGAGAGACGATGATGTTCACACTGCCATTCGTGTCTTTGAACCATTCCGGTGCCCAGGTATGGGCAATCGGGGTTGTAGTAGACAACGTAATATTGCGGACAAACGTCCAATTCATCTTGTCCGGGCTGGACGCGATGCCAACCGTATTGCCTGACCAGTTGGTGGTGTACACCACATAATACAAACCATCGGTGTGTTTCATGATGCTGGGATCGCGAATTAAGTCCGCCGCAGGTGGGGTATATGCTGGACCTTTCAGCAAACCGTAGTGTTTCGCGTTATATGACTCATAGATATACATGTTGGACTCGCTTGTGTTCGTAAAAGCCGTCATCGTATACACACTGGTTGTTGCTTTCACCGTAATCGGGAATGTGATCGTGAATATCATCAACAATCCTAACGTGAGTAGGAGTACAGCTCTATGTTTGCCCCATCGCTGTGCCCTGCGTTTCCTTTTGGTTAACATGAACCCAGCTCCTTATCCTGCATAAGAATCATATTGGAATACCTTCTGACTGAACGAAGCGTGTGCTTGAACATACTTCCTTTTGCCAAGAAGTACCTTACGGTATCTGCTCCCGTCCCATTTACATGAAACATCACCCCCTTTACAGGAATACACGCTTTATGTATACGCTTACAAAATATAATCTTTGGCTCCCTCTCTTGAACATAGAGATGAAGCACTGCTACTTTTCTTTCTTTATGAATTCGCTTAACCCCCTCATTCTCATATAAATCAGTTTGAACCAAGAGTCGCTATCTATACCAAACTCTCCTATGATTTAGATTTATATATAAGAATGAGGGGCAATTTCCTACAATCTAAGGCTATTGCTAACACCTAGGGCTATCGTTATCCAATATTATTTATACTTGCTCTATTGCATACATCTTAGATGCATGACTCTTAATTGACTTCTATTCTATCTTCTATATTTTGAATTTTATTTTGACTTCTATTTTTTCTTTTATTTCTACATGCTATTTTAGTTGCTATTTACTATTTCCCCGCCATGACCCACGGATATCGTGACATCTCATCCAGCAGCAATCGTACCCTTTCCGGTGTTCTGCCTTCCTCGTCAAAAATGAGCAGTTCATTCTCTTCCCTCAGCCACGCAACAGGAATTTTGTAGTCCTCCTGCGGCCCAATCTGCCAGTATCGGCCCAAATGGTGTCCGTTGACATGAATCGTTCCTTTGCTCATGCCCGTCAAGCGAAGCATCAAGTTTACTTTGTGATGCCCGGCTGTGACAGGTTTGGTAAAACGCCAGCGATACCATACCGGCTGACCGCATGAAGCGCCCGGTGTAGTCACTCCTGGTGTATCCTCTGAGAGATCACATGACTCCCATGACGCAGGAAGTAACGCATCCGTACCAGCCATTCGCCAACCCTGAAGCTCACCCTCATGAAGATAAGTGATCAGCTCAAGTCGATTGAGTGGTGACCGACTATATGGCATCTCAAGCGTATTTACAACTCCAGGCTTCACGTAGCCGGATATGTCCAGCGTCTGGAACGCAAACCAGTCCTGATAAGCAGGCATCGGAATTTCAATGCCGTTAATACGCAAACCTTTGCTCGGAGCACCCACAAGTACAGCCCGATCCATACCATCCAGCGTAAAACTTCGACGAAGCACCGTTCCTCCCCGAATGGAGTTCACTTCATCCAAATGTATAGTTCCTATTTCTGTTCCTATTTCTGTTCCTGTCTCTGGCTCCATCTGCCAATCGCGGCGAATATCCTGTACTTGCCCATCAAGGTACACCGCTCCTGCTACACCCTTGTGTTCCCCAAGATAAGGAGAAAAGTTCAGTCGGCCCATATGCTGTACAAGCATTTGCAACGTATTCTGCCCCTGAGTTACCTGAATGGGAACTGCCGCCGCACCAACCTGGCGCACTAGCGCTTGCTCAGCACCGTTTACGATAATTCTCGCGGTATCTTGTATGTTAGGCAGCACGAGATTCATCATTCCACCCACCGTACTGTCAAAATCACATTCGTACAGCAGGTAGCCAAAGTCCTGACCGTACTCGGAAAAATCGATAGGATGCCCGCTCGCAGAGCGTTGCTTTGCCGTTAATGTAACACGGGAGAACTCAGGAGATTTGCACAACACCGGAGCCAGCGGCGCTGCAAGAATCATCCAAGCAGGCTGATCTTCAACTGCAATAGATGCCGATTCAGGCTGTGTCTCCACTTCTTGAGTAAAAAACTCACGTCCAGTCCGTGTCTGTTCGCCATCTTGCCAGTCGCCCAGCAACATCGTTGTACGCTCGGGATCAGAGATCATGCCTTTCACTTGCCCGGACGCCGTGACATCCACATCGTCAAAACCGATGGCATAACGCAAGCTTTGGCCATCAGCAGATTCCATTCGCCATGTGCGATTCATCGCGTCACGATCCAGAATGATGAATCGAATGGCGGTGCCACTCGCTTCGAAACGCACCACGCCCGGCTCCTGAAAATGAAACAGATCGAAACGATATGCATTTCTCCCCGCATCATGTTCAACCAGCACTTGCACCGTGCTTTCTTTCAGGATCAATCCTCCTGCCATCGCGTCTTGTTTTGCACCCAGTTCCAACTCAACCACCGAGCGTTGTCCTCTGTCAGCTGTTATGAACAACGTCAGTTCTCCATTAATCATCTCATTACCAGTTATTAAAGCTCCTGCGGTAAGGTACACCTGTTCAGCAATTTGCACGCGATCCAGCAAAGGAACAATCTGTCCCGGATGAATCGATATCGGCAACGTACGGCCTTCTTCAAGCGTAACGCTCACCGTCTCACGCTCATCCTTGTGACTCTCCACAAACCAGATTTTTTCTTGCCCCGTCTGTCTACCGCGCACGGATATGCCGCCCGGATGCCGCACCTGAATCTGTTCAGCAGCGATTTCCTCAGATTCCATCAGCAGTGATCCAAACGCACGCACAAAATAAGAGAGGTTTTTCGTCACGGCATATTTCGGCGTCACACGTCCATATTCACTCAGCGGAGCATCGTAATCATACGATGTGATCATGAAAATATCACTGTCACCCAGCGTTCTTCCACCGTATCCACCGAAATTAGTCCCCCCATAGAACATGTAATAACTGATTCCGGTATATCCGGCTCTCAGAATTTCCATGATTCTTCGGTCCAGCAGAGAAGGCGTCTTCTGGATTGCCGAAGGTCCTCCCCAATTTTCAAACCAGCCGGTCCAGAATTCAGTAACAATCTTTGGTGTATCTGGCTGTTTCGAACGTAAATTCGCATAATGTCCATCCGCACCAGACCAGAAGTTCGCTCCCTCAATCGTTCCTTCCGCTCCGCCAACACATGTAATCAGCGGGACGTCTATCCCTCGTTCCAGTATCCCATCCCTAAGTGTGGTCATATGTGCGCTTGCCGCCTCATCATCCATCAGATAACCGTACTCATTTTCGACCTGGACGAGGATTACCGTACCTCCGGCAGACAATTGACGCTTACGAATAACAGGGATGATCTGATCAAAGTAGAGCTGCACATAATGAAGGTACGTTTCATTATTTTCACGGAATTTTACATTCTCTTTCGTTCCCAACCAGTACGGAAATCCACCGAAATCCCATTCCGCACAGATAAACGGACCCGGTCGTGCAATAACCCACATGCCTAGCTCTGCACACAGATCAAGAAATGCACCGCAGTCGTTATCTCCCTCGAAGGACCATTGTCTCTCTTCCGGTTCGTGCACATTCCATGCAAAATAGGTATCAATGCAGTTCATACCTGCCAGCTTGGCCTTCATTAAGACATCACGCCATTCTTCCTTCGGCATACGGAAATAATGAATGGTCGCACTGTTCAAGAAGATACGTTCACCGTTTAGATAAAAGCTGCGCGCATCATATGTCAGCTCCGTATGAACATCATTCTTGCTGCTGAGCTTGTTATTCTCTTGTTTCTGAAACAAAAGGGATGTTGGTTCTGTCAACGTAATTCCCTCCTTCTCATTTTTATAGATAAAGAACGCTCTCAATTGAACTGCGAATTTACACGGAACACTCCGATGTCAGAATAACTTACAGGTCGGTGCTGTTCTCCGCTATTACTCTGCAGATGGCAGAACACCTTCAAGCACGACAGTAGTGATGGAGTTATCTGCGGTTGGCACTTCAATGCCGTTAGTGTACACCGGGATATCCTCCAGTTTCTGCATATTGAGTTCCGGTGATGTCTGGTACACCTGGGCGGAGCCTGTTTTGGCAACATCCCAGCCGGTCAGGTCAAATGCTTTGTTTTCCGCTGACAACTCATTCCGAATCACCAGTACAAGCCGCTGTGCCTTGGCATCATAAGCCGCAAGTGTTCTGCCTTCATCCGTCGGAATAATGACCGCACCTGGACGAATGTACTTCGTGAACTGAGCCATACCGTAATATTGCTTGGTCAACTCGTATTGCTCATCACCGTTAAAATTCGCATGAATGAAACCCCAGTTGTTGTTCGCTCCTTCGTCTTCAACAGCTTGCCAGTATACCCAGGCGGACGGTTGCATGATTTTGAGATCAAACATGATCCTGTCTGCCAGTTCCTGTACCGAGGTCATGTCCTCATGGTTATGCGGCTCACTGCCGCCGGTACCATATTCGGACATCCAGAGCTTTTTGCCGAGTTTATCAGCCAGAGCACGCAGTTCTTCCATTTTGCTGCCGTTATACGAATGGGTATTCATCTGTTGCACCGCATCAAGCGTGTCCTGGTCATACAAGCTGAAATTAAATACGGTCTCATCGATGCTATTATCGTCCGCAGCACTGATTACCGTGCCATCCAGTCCTTTGCTTTGGAGAGAAGCGGCCGTTTTCTTAATAATTTCGGCCTGTTTCTCGGTACTGAAATGACTGCCCTCCTGCTGGTTACCTTTTTTCCACCAGTCGGCAGAAGGTTCATTCAGCGGATCAAGGGTGCGAAATGTAATGCCCCACGTATCCCGATAATGCTTCACCACTTCCGTCAAATAGTCGGCGAACGCATCGTACTGATCTTCACGCAGATTATTACCTCCATCCTCGGCACCAGTGACCGAGCCACTAATCGTCATCCAATACGGAGGTGAGTTGGAGAAGGCCTCCGTGATGTTGACTCCGCGTTTGATCGCACCCTGCATTACGGAACGCTGACCCGCATCCGCTTCCCAATCCCACTTGCCCGGCTCAGGCTGAAAACCTGGAACGTCACCACCTGGACGAAGCGCGTTCATTTCCGGGTTTTCTTCACCGCCTATATTGTAACGAATGATGTTAAGTCCCAAGCCTTTGGCCGGGTCAAATATCAGATCCATAACCTCATCCACCCTCGCCTGATCCTTCCAGCCACCGAGATCATTCGCCCACCAAGCCAGCGACGTACCCCAGCCTTCAAAATGATCATACGACTGCTCCAGCTTGAGATGCACCGGATCTTCCTGGAATACAAGTGTCTTGGAAGATGAATTCATATAATGATTGATAGCCATTCCTCCTACCGCTACCAAGGCAAGCAAAGCTGTACCTGCGAATACCAAACCTCGTCTGCCCCTGAAACGCTGTTCATGATGTGCCATCGTGACTCCTTCTTTCGTGATCCACAGATCTTCTAAGTTGATGTAGTTCATTTTGTGAAGTTGTTCGTGTTGTGTAAATTTTGAAACCCATTTCATGAAATCGGTTTCATTAAGTTGAAAATTAAAACCCGTTCCACAGGATGAAAAGGGTCTCATTTACGCCCTCATTATATTTCACGCTTCAAAGAAATGTCAACGCTTTCTTTTTTTGAGAAGCAGACCCACTACCGGGCGGCAGGTCCTGTACTTTGGCGGATAATCAGCCTAGGTTCCAATACATTCTGTTTCTTCGGTTTGCCTTGATTGATCAGATCATGTAACATATCCACGGCCTGTTTGCCCAATTGATACGTATTCTGGGATATCGTTGTCAGTTCAGGGATTACGGCACTCGCTAGCGGTGTATCATCAAAACCGATGATCGAAATATCTTTCGGGATCGACAAACCATACTCAATGGTCGATTTAATTGCACCAATCGCATTATTGTCGTTGACACAAATCACTGCCGTTGGCGGATTGTCCTGCTGCAGAAGTTTGGACATCTCCCGCTTGCCGTCGTCAATCGAGAAACCACCTAACAGCTGGCGTTCTTTCGGTATTTCAATCCCATGTTCACGTAGTTTCTTCTGTACCGCCTTAACCTTGACCATTGTGGTAGATAACTCCTTCATTCCCCCGACAAAAGCAATCTCCCGATGCCCCAGCTCAAGTAGATGCTCTGCAGCCATAGCCGCTCCAGCTCCCTCGTCAGTGTATACCCGGTGAAGTCCGCTCTTGGCAATATTACCATTGACCAGCACAATAGGCATATGCCTGCTCATATCCATCAATTCCTGTGCCATGTTATCAGGGCAGACCTGTAAATTGATACGTCCGCCGAGAAAGATAATGCCATCCACCCGTTTCTCCCGCAAAATGGAGAGATATTCAGACTCACGATTAGAGTCCCCTGCTGTATTACATAAGAAGAACGTATACCCGAGTCCACGTGCTTCATTCTCTGCCCCCCAGAACACTTCAGGGAAAAAGGGGTTGGTGATATCCGGCAAAATGATGGCGATGGTGCCCGTCTCTTTCTTGATCAGGCTGCGTGCCTGAGCATTCGGTTGAAACTGATGTTTCTCGATAATCGACATTATCTTCTCTCGCGTGCTGGCACGAACCGGAGCCGTATCATTCAACACCCGGGAGACGGTCGATACAGATACGTTTGCTTCTTTCGCAATATCATATATGGTGATCGATGTCATAGGGGGGAAACCTTCCTTTTTTCTCTATTTACCTGCTTATCATACCAGATAAGATATCACGAATGAAATGCATTTCATTCTACAAGATGCCTAGCGTGTGAAAATAAACAGCTTGCTGTCGGCATTCACTACCTGTGTGCCGTTGCTCAGTTGAACCAAAGGCATATCCCAATGGGTATGCCCGCTGAACACCAGCGTCTCCGGCCCGGCCTCCAAGGCCTGCCGGATGAGCGGTTCACCCCTAAGCCCAAGCTCGGCGATGCCCGGGCTTTGGTGCAAAAGCAAGCAATCCGGCTGCTGCTTCAGCAGCTTGCGCACGGATTGCAGGTACGGCTCTGCCGGCAGCCGGTTCGGCTTGTCCGGCCTGCCGATGATGCCGCCAAGGCCCGCGATGCGTAGCTGACGCGCCTTGGCGGCGTGGGGCGCAAGGCCACCCGGTGGGTGGCCAGCGCTAATAATGGCAGCTGGGCCATCCATGCAATGGATGCCCTCGCTGTGGTGTAACCGATGAGCGTCTGCATCATCGGTTAGATCGTGGTTGCCGTGGACGCCGGCAACCCAGCCGAAGGCTGCCCTGAAGGCAAGCCAGACGGGAACCGGATTGCCAGTCGCTCCCCTTTTCCCGCGCAGGGCATACATATCTCCACATAACAGCACACCCGTCTTCTGCGGATCGAGCTCAGGCCACTCCACCTCCATCAGCAGACGAATATAGGCAGGCAACATCTCACCCAAAAGCTTATCCGTAGCCCCCGTGTCAGAGGCGGCATCAGATTCCTTCTCCATCACAGGTACAATTCCCTGCAAATCTGAAGTGACAATCAGTGCATCGATACCTTCAGGCAAGCCATCTAATGTCCCATGATAGATCGGAAGCTGAGCCTGAATGACCTCGCCACCGGGAATCGCATTCAAATACGCATAATGTTCAATGGGATCATGATTCAGTTGCTGTATTTCCAAATTGCATCTCCCCTTTCCCTATATATTATTTTACATTCTAATCGGCAATTATGGTCCATATATTAAATTGTAAGCGAATTCATTGGGAAACAAAGGAGTGTGACGACGCCATGATCATTCAAGTGAGTCCGCAAGCAGAAGAAAGACTGGTTGAACAACTGGGCGACCAGCCGGGCTTTTTCAAGTTATTTTATGATACTGATGGTTGCAGTTCTGATGGAATTGCGGTACTTCTGATCTTAAATGAACGAGACAGTGATGACGTGCCTATTGAGGCAGGTTCGCTTCCGTTTGTGATTAATAAAAAGCAAAAAATTCACTTTGAAGCCTGTTTACGTCTGCAATCCGAAAATAACTTCCCTTCCTTCCGTCTCAGCAGTGATTCAATGATTTACGGAAGTAACGTAAAGGTGCATGATCTGCGGGATGTAGCTAACGTAACGTCTGAATCTACGGATTGGTCTATTAAATAATCACTTTGCTCCTTAAATCAGGGAATAATCAGTATGAATAATGCCCCATTCTAAAAATCGAAGATTGGGGTATTATTTACATATATAAATTATAATATATACACATATTGACTTATAATGGAATTAAAATATATTATTTAACATATGAAACTTCTATTACTTCTGTGAAACAACGTTTTGAATAGCTGGCCAACTTTCAAATATATTAAAAATTCGAAGGGAAGATAACAATGAAAAAAGTAGTTACAACTATATTGCTTACAACTTCCTTATTTTTAGGTAGTGTTCCATCTTTTGCAGATCCTTTAGATTCTCCAAATACAATTCCTACTAAAATGAATCCAGGATCTATAGTAGAATATGACGATTCCAACCAAATGATTATTATAGACCAAGGTAGACTTGTAACCCTTCCTTCTGTTTATCAAAGCACAATAACACAATTCAAGCCCTCCAATATTGATACCGAACAACTAAAGTCAGAGGAAGAATTTGTTAAAAGCATTAAAGAAGAAGCTAAAAATCTACCTGAATACACAATAGAAAATCCTCTTCCACAACCAGGGTTGAGAGTTTTATACGACGCTGAAGGTTACATAAAGGAATTTATATACCCTCAGAATTCCACTTTTGCTTTGGCAGCATATAAAGCCCTACCTCGAGGTACCAGAAAAGCAGCAGGTACTTATACTTACGGTAGTAATAATAATAAAATTACAATTACATCAAGTACTGTTCTTGGGGAAGGTAGGTTTACTAATTTTACAGATACAACTGGAGAGAACAGCAACAATCTCAAAAAAGGCGATGCTGCAACGAGAGGAGATATAGATAATCCTAAATATGAACAAGTACTGGATGCACGAAATTTGGATAATAACGTATTCGCGAATGTCACCAAAAGAGATAACGGAGCACTCCCTGATGCCACATTAGATATTTGGAAAACAGGTGTAGAACTATTTGATTTAAAATGGTCTTCTTCTCTTTCATTCAAAGGTAGATACTTCTACTCATTCTAGATCTTATTGCTCTAAATAAAGGAGGCGGAATTTTTCGCCTCCTTATCGAATTTCTAAAAAGGGTGATCATTTATGCAAGAATTCTTCGTCAAAAATAATTTCTTTCTATTCCTTTTTGTTTTACTCATTATAATTTCAGGATGCAGTAGCGATGCAACAAAGGTTGGAGAACCTTCTGTCGGCATAAAAAAAACGGACGCACAGAATCGCGAATACCTTTCCATTACGAACACCGAATACGTCAATGGGACAGATTCCGCGGATGGAATGAAAATGAATGTGTATACATACGACTTAGAGTCCAAAGCTCTCAATAAAATGACTGACTTGCCATATAACTCACAATATCCCTTGACCGTAGTTTCGTTGGCAGAAGACACCACGTATTATTCGGGTGAGGGCAAAAATAAAGGGGATGAGCTATTCGCTTATGATATGAGAACACAGCAAGTACAGCAATTAAGTTCTAATTTATTTGCGATAAATGCAATAATCCCGGATGTCACTGAGAATACACTAATGATGGCTGCTGTGCAAAAAGGAGAACGCCCTGTAAAGGTCATGTTTCTGGATAAAGCAACACAAAAAATCTCGATATTAAATGAGCAAGATTCAGATACGACCACATGGGACATCGCATATAACCCAGAAACAGAAAAAGCATACGCCATCCAATACTCTGAGGAAGAACAATATGAGCAGATGGAAAAATCAAATCAGACCCAAAAACCGATGGTTCCACCAAGTCATACCATTATCGAAATTGATCCCGTAACGAATCAAACTCGTGCAATCATCAAACTCAAAGATGAACAGATTCTCACTTTATCCTCAAGAGGAAACCAGCTTCTCATCGCAACGGCAAAACACATTAATAAAATGCCCATCGGATATAGTCTTGTGGATCTGAAGACAGGACAAAGGAAGGAACTTCATCTTCCGATCAAGGCCAGTAGTGAATTATTTCTGGACAAAGACGGTAACGGATTTTATTTTCTTGGGGAAAAAGGAAATGGCGATACCGAGAGAGGTATTTACTATTATGATATGAAAACGGATGAGATAGAGACTGTTTTTCTGCAAAAAGAAGGGTTCATTAATAACTTCACGCTGGTATCAGAGCCAGGCAAAAAATAAAAATACTCCCTTTAACGATAATAAATATTCTTACCATGTGAGCATCAGCACATAAAAACCTCCCCATCCACTATTTGGGATAGGAGGTTTAATGTATTTAATGAAATCTTTGAAGTTGTATCATTGGGTATACTTCATTCAATCCTTGCTAGCTCGTCTTGAATCGTGCTGATTCCTCGGCCAGCTGTTTGGTCAAAGCATCGATGGTCTGCACCAGCTCCGCCAAATGCTCGGTCATTCCAGACTGCTCCTCCATGGTGGCGGTGACTTCTTCAATGGATGCGGACACTTCCTCGCCCGAAGCAGACAAGTTCTGCGCAGCGCCAAGGACTTCGTCTTTATCCCGTTCAATCGATTCAATCTCGGAGGCAATCGCCTGCACCTGATTCATCATATTTTGCATATTTCGCGTTGCAAAATTAAAGGTTTCCTTGGTTTGCATCACGCTACTCTTATGTTGCTCGGCAATGGCCTCAATGGCCTGTACGCTCTGGTTATTCTGCTCCACATGTTCAATCGTCTGCATAACGATGCGATGAATATCTTCGGATTGCGCGGTTGTCTGTTCTGCCAGCTTGCGTATTTCGGAGGCCACTACGGCAAATCCGCGGCCCTGCTCTCCTGCCCGTGCCGCTTCAATGGACGCATTCAGCGCAAGCAGTTTGGTCTGATTCGCAATTTCGGCAATAGTACTGGTAATCTGTTGAATACCGGATGAACTCTCTGCGAGTTGAACGGTTATCTTGGAGATGTTATGCACCTCTGCTTCATTCCGATCATTAACGGCGATAAGGGCATCGATCACGTCATGATTATCTCGGAATGCATCCGTAATTTCATCCGCTTGAGCCATGACAGACTGGGACATCTCGTTGACATTTACAATCTTGCCGCCCACATTCATAAATTGATCCACGATCGCCTCAGTATCGTTAGCCTGCGACTCCATTGCACGGGATATTTCAAGTGAAGTGGCTGTGGTATCAGTAATCGATGCAGATGTCTGCTGTGCAGACTTATCCAGTTCCGCCGTACTTTTATTCAAAACACCAATGGAAGAGTTCATACTGGCGATTAGCTGTCTGTTCCCTTCAGCCATCGTGTTGAAGCTATTCGCCAGTTCGCTGAATTCTCCACTGTATTTCTCCTTCGCCTGTACCGTCAAGTCTCCGCCGGCAAGCTGTTTAAACAGTGCGGTAATGGATGTAACCGGTCTGGTCATCACGCGAGAGAGAAGAATTCCTACAATGATTGAGAAAGCAATGGAACTGAATAGCACGATGTACATTTTATTCGCCATGCTTGTTAGAGGTTGATTGACGTCTACGTAGGAATCCTCAACAATAATCGTCCAGTCCGATTGTGGAATTTTGGAATAAAACACCACTTTCTCGTCCGTGCTTACCTCGCCCTGTTGTAATTCATTACTTGGAGCCAAATCTACAAGAGACTTGTATTCCCCGCTTTCTAACGGTTTCCCTGCCATATCTGCATCTGCCGAGTGATACATCACCTTACCCACCCGATCCAGAACGATCACTTTACCTTCATCATTAATCTTGACGTTCTTCAATTGGTTCACAAAAAATGACGTAGATATCGTGGCAATAAGCACCCCATTTACTTGCTTGTTCTCATCATACATTGGAGAGGCAAAAACCGTGCCAAGCGTACCCAGCGTTTTGGAAATGATACCTTCACTGATTACCTGACGGTCTTGAATAGCTTCCTTAAAATAAGCCCGATCTGCCCGATCTCCGCCCACGGCCTTAGGGTCGTTCGCTGCGACTACCGTGCCATTCTTATCAATCAGCATGAGCACAACAGCGCCCTCAATACCTTCTAAACTTTGAGCTAATATATCATTGGATTCATTGATTAAAGTCTGATTTCCCTCGAAAAAGGTACTGTCTTCCTGACCTTGATTCGCACTCCGAATCTCCAGCAATTGTTCAAAAGCCTTATGTTTGGTCATTAGAAATGCGGCTTGCTTAGACAACTGCAGGGAGGTAAACAATCCCGCTCCGATCCGATCCGAATTGGCATGAATTTCATCTTTACTTTTATCCTGTGTAATACCTTCAGCTATCTTATAACACAGCACAGCCGTTACGGTCAGTACGATACACACGAGGAGACTGATCATTAATGGTAATTTGACCCGAAAAGACATATTCCTTAAGCGCTGTCCTACTTTTGCAAAAAACATAAACACTTCCACCATCCATCCCGATTTTGTATGAACCAATATAATATTTGATATTTTAATATCGGTTTTTATTAAATCGTTCGATAGATAATAAAGCGTTTTCAAAAAAAGAATTTGAATTTGAAACCTAAGTAGACCAGCTCATTTCGCTTAAATGCTCACTCATTTATTCTATTTTACTTTTTCAAGATCTAAAATTAATTTTTGTATCGCCTTCCTCTCCTTAATCTCAATCTGATTTATGAAATCAATAACATGTTGTATATCTTTTGTACTTTCTGTGAGCATATATTTTAGACATATATTTCTTAGCACCAAACATTGCTTTTTAATGTCTGTGTATGCTTCAAAATGTAAATCATATTCAGTAATAAGGTTTAGAGTATTCAGATATTCCAGACCTCTCAGCATGACTTCTTTATGATCTGAAAGTAAATGTACAGATCTAACCAGGCTGAAAACAAACTCTTCATTCTCTTTAATGTAGTTGATAAGAAATGGATAAACGCCGATTCCCCAGCTATCTGAATCATTGCCCGGCTCTTCGATCAGTTTGTAGTCAACAGAAGATTTAGTCTCATATAAATATTCTTTTAATTGTTTTATTAGAAGTTTGAGATCAAACTTAAATTCTATTTTGTGATCTTTAAACTTCAACAGTTGTACGCCTTTAAACCACTCCCCCTCGGAATAGGGACTTAAAAATGCTTTGTTAACGCTTTTAAAATCAGCTTCCGAGAAGCAGTAGGTGGTATCAAAAAAATCAGCTATGTAAAAAATTCCCCTTTCTTGGTCATATCCATAAATGAGCATATCATGTGCCCCATGCCACTTATTAAAACTTCGATAGGATGAAATATAGTATTGATCAATACTCAAATACACATAATTCCCATCATCTATTGCATCAATAATAAACTGCACTATATTATCACACCACTTGGACAAGACTCTTTTTTCGTAATGGTGCATCGTAAACAGTCTATAATATTCCCGAAAAACAGGCGTGTAAAATTGTAGGTACACCTCTGGATTTCCCCAGCCTACTAGTTGAATATGATTATGAATAAACCATGGGTAATATGCTTCCTCATAAGTGCAAAGTATAGCATTTGTATTAGCAAATGCTGGCAGAGAAGTAATTAAAGGATACTTTATAGGCAATACTTTTTGGGTTGGCAATAGCTATCTTCCTTTCTTTTTCATTATTTGACCTGTACTTTCCATAAAGCAAATCAATTACTATCAATCCTGTATTACATCCAAATAGCTGGACGTCACTTCATATTACACTCCATCATACAAGTTAAACTAAGAATATGTTAAAATACTAAAAAGAACCAAGTTAATATTTCTCATTTAAGTTAGATTTATGAATAATATAACAAAAACCCCACTCACATCACTTAAAAAATCTAGTTAAAACACGACAACTGAAGCTCAAAAAAAGGCCGCCTGCTTTTCAGTTAATTAGTTTAATTGCATTACACAAAAAAATATCACCTAAATGGGGAGAAACCACTAATGAAAACGTTACCACTTTGTAAACCTCTAATTTCAAATTATCCTCAACATGCCTTCTATCTATCCATTATTTCTGAAAATAAGGAATGTCAACCATGGATTTATTCAAATTATACGAATTTGTTTTTATCAGAATTACCAAACAATGAGTTTTTCCTTGATTTCTTTGTCCAGACACCTGAACATCACTTCAACCCATGGTTTAAAGATTCACAAAGATTACATCGCGACCTGATATTGAAGTCCATACCCGACTTAATCTCGTTTATTAAAGATCAAATCAACTCAAATTATTACATTTTGACACACGTTGATGAGTACTTCATCCCTAACACGAATTCATATAATAACGATAGGTACACTCACGCGGTTATGGTTTTTGGCTATGATGACTCGACCCGGGAGTTTCAGCTTGCAGGATTTTTCAATGACCGCATCTACTCTCAAACAACTGTTTCATACGATGAATTCAAGAAAGCATTCGAGGAATGCCATATCTATGATGATTATCTTAACTTCACTCATCTGCTGAAAATCAATCCAGAATACCATAATGGAAAAATATATAATTTCTCTATTTCTTATTTTGCAGAATGCATGGAAAACTATTATACCTCATTTAATGAAATGAAGAATTTCCAAAGTTTTTACACTCCCGAGCTTTACTCAGACCGAACCTTTGGTTTGAATATCTATAAAAAACTAACTGCTTTCTTAGCGTTAAATCTTTCCGAAAAACTGAACCTTGAAACACGCTTTCTATATACACTCAAAGAACATAAAAAATTTATGAATCTAAAAATAAATTATATTGAACAAGAAGGACACTATTATTTCCCAGATGTTTTTAAAAATAACTATCTTCAAGTCGAAAAAGAAACAACTATCCTACTCAACCAATTCTTGACACGTTTAATAACCCAAAAAGATATCAATATTAATAAATTAATTGATAAACTTAACTCTCTGTACCAATTGGAAAAAGAAGCGCTAGAGCTAATCCTCGCCGATTTCACCAAACAGGGCATAATCAAAAGCCAGTATTCCATACCTATTGCTGACTAATTGATCTTAATCGTTATATTTTCCCAAACGGATATCCAGATTATAATTCGGATATCCGTTTGGGATTTTTTGAGTTCAGGACGATACAGAATATATTTATGACAGATTACTTCCCCAGTTCCGCAATACGCTGACCGATACGTGGAAACAGGCTGAATGCGTTCTCGTAAAACACCTTCTCATGATGCTGCTCTGGCACAAGCCGGCGGACGAATTCTGCATACAGATCGATAGGTGCAAGCGGCCAATCGGTTCCAAACAGCATCTTCTCATAATGATCCGAGTAAACCAAAGCCCTGCGGAAATGATCCATGAACAGTGGCTCATTCATAAAGCGTTCGAAGTGTGGGCGATCCCCCACCACAAGCCCAGATAAATCTGCGTACACGTTAGGGTTCTTAGCAACCACCTCAGCTGCATCCATCACCCAGGGATCACCGAGATGGCAGATCATGAAGTTTACGCTGCGCTGTTGCAAGGCAAGCTCGTCCACCGTTAACGGATGCGAATATTTGAGCAGCCCGTTCATGGAGTAGGTGTCTCCCGTATGGATGACCACAGGCAGATTGTATTTTGCAGCCAGCTCATAGACCGGGGTATAGATTTTGTCATACACATAGTGGTGATAGTATCCGGCATACAGCTTGATTCCCGCAACTTCGGACGATTGCAATCTGGCTTCGATCCGGTCCAGCTCGTCTTGAGCTTGTTTGCCGTCCAGTCGATTAGGGTTAATGCCTACACATTCCATCAGAAACGATGGAACCTGTTCTTCCAGATCCAGCCCCATCGGGTTAGGGGAACTAGAATCCGGGAAAGCCCCCTTCGTTTGCTCGCTCACCCCCATGCCGATGCCAAGAATAACATCATTGCGATCAAATTCTGCCTTGAGACCCGCCGCGCTGTAGTCTACTTTGGACAGATCAATCGCGGTACGGTGAAAGCTGTCGATATCGGATAGATGAATGTGAATATCAATGATGGGCATCGGTGGCCTCCTCTTCGCTTGTTGATGTTACAAAGTTCAGTTTTAACAAATCATGCACATCTGCCGTATTGAGCGAGATCGGCCCCAGAACAAGATAGGTCGGCTCTGTCCAGACGGTTTCGCCATCTTGTATCGTAAGCTCATGTGCTACGTTATGTCCTGTTACCAGGTTGTTCGCAAACGCCCAGGCATTCTGGTTCGGGTAACGATTCACCGCGTGTAGCATGTTTTGACGTGAAAGGGAGCCTATTCGGAATATGTGCTTCAAAGGCAGCCCAATGTCTACTTTGCCGAGCGGAAAACGATCTTGACCCGGTTGCTCGATCCAGCCTTCTGTATATACTTCCGAAGGTTTGAAGAAACGACCTTCTGTAAGAGCATAATTTGCTCGTGTCAGACCAGACTTGTTGGTCACCGCAAGTAAGGTGCAAAGTACGGGAACGCCAGGCAGCATCAGATAATGCTGATGAACGGTCATTCCCCGGTTCGCTTCATGTTTCTCGATACGAGTGGTCACCTTCAAGCCTTTCCACACGTTACCGAATTGATCCTTCTGCTCCGACCACGATAGACTCGTTTGCTCCAATTGACGGCTAAAGCCGTTCATGCCTGGAATATCAACAGCCATCCCGCCATACCACGGATTCCACCACGAACGAGCGGCAGGTTCAGGATATGAACTGTCTAGCCATTCCTCGCCTTGAACTTTCAGAGAGTGTACAATCCCCCCGAATGCCGGATTAGCCGTAATAGATAACACACCATTGTTGACGGTATATAACGTCCCTGAACCGTCTGTTCCCTTTTCAATCCTTTGCTGCACTTCAGATCGTGTCTGCGGGAACCAAAGAGAGATTCGTTCCTGAATCCGATCTTCTCCACGATACACGCCCCGTACTTTCCATATATTCAGTTGCTCATATGGGTTGGTACTGTCGGGGGTGTCAGACCCTTGCGGGTCAAGGCGGTCCGCTGTCGTTGCCTTCGGCGCTCCCACTACCGTTTCCTCAGGCGAAAACTCCAGCTTATCCGAGTTCAACTGCTCCGTCGCATCGAACTCAATCGTACGAGCTTTAATCTCGGGTTCCTTACCTTGCTGTACGTACAGCTCCAGCGTACCAGCAAGCTGAACAAGCTTACGCTCAACCAATTCAGCCTGTAGTACGTCCGCAGCAAATGGATTGCCATCATTCAACATCACATCCAGATGACTGTCCAGCATCGGAATAACTCCATTAGGTTGTTTACGGGCAAATGCGCGGAAATCCGTCCACTTGGCAAATGTGTTAAGCGCAAATACCGTTTCCTTCGTGGCTACCGAAGCTCCGGCCTCCAAACGTCCCAGCTCATGCTGTAATGCCAGCGTATATTCAGGCTTAATCAATTTCAGTGAAGGGTCCCAGTAGATTCCGCACGCACCATACTCTTCTTTGCAAAACAGCCAGTTCTCCGTAATCTGTCCCGTATCCCAATGGTTTGGATCCCCGGCATAATCATCCCCCATATCTACAAAACGACCCTGATAGGGCAAAATAAGCCGATTGCCGTAGAAACCGAAGTGATCCATCAGGAATAGCTCTTCTTCCCATGCCGTATCACGTGTATTCACAATCTCATGAGAGAAAGTCGCAATTCCGTTAGCAGATAGTTTGGCGACTGTCTTCAGAAGCAATCCCGGGAAATTTTCCAATTCATAGATCGCTTTCATAACCTGCTGATTCCCCTCAGCCACAATCTGTACTTCTTTGGCTTCTTTCAGGGACAACTCCTCCGAGTATGGCTTCCCGAGCTTCGGATAGTTCCACCAGAAAGAGTGACGTGACCCGGGATATTCGATCCACATGACGTTATCATGTTTGTTCATATGGAGGGAGTACGCGCCATTCACCGCAATCCACTGTCCATTCGCCTCTCCGCCATACCTGCCTTCAATGCCCTTCATCAGCACAGAGAGTTTTCTTGTAAAAGAAATCTCAGATCCTCCCACCGGAACAGCGGTGATCACCACATCTTGGGCATATATACCATATGAATGCAGTGTAAATGGGACGGACACGGCACGTTTGCCCTTCGCCGGTAACGTAAAACGCAGTGTTCGCTCTGTCCAGTCTAGAAAAGCGTCTGCTGGCAGTTCCATAACAAATTCCGTTACAGCATCCACATTGTTTTCCACGTTCAGGATTAGCTCTGCCGGAATACCCGGATATAGTTCCTTCACGGGGAGAACCGGTGTAATCTTGGCAGGGAATTTAGGATGAAGGCCAAGACGGAACTGAGCTTTCTTGCCGCCAATCAACCAGGCACTGCAGATGACTGGATGTGTTTTGTTCTTGTTTTGTTCTTCGGTCACCGGATCGAGATAAAACTCTCCCTCTACCGTGATGGTTTCGCCTGGCTGCAACGTTTGCACGACATCCATAGCAAAACGGATATTTTTGTCGTCTTGTCCTTCGATCTTAAACTCAAGATGGGAGTCGGATTTATTTTCAATATGATAACGCACAGGATAGCTCGAACCAAACACCAGATCATGATGGTCTACTTCGGTGTGGATGCTGTAATCGGGCGTGTCGAGAGCGGTCAGACCGCGGCCTGTTTTTTCAAAAGTTGCCCGCAGGGAGAGGTCTCCCTTTTGCCACGTATAATCCAAGAAATCGAAGCCTCGCTCCTGCCGTCCATCCGGCTCAATTACTAATTCACGGGTGCTGTCGGCGTACCAATCTAATGTTTCAAAGTACGGTGCTAGTGCCTCGGTCTGCAATACCGTCGGGATAAAGTTCATTAGATGTACGCTATCGTCTTTTTTCTCCCAAAAGAATCCACATTTCTTATACATCGGCACCGCCTTCGTATTGCCCGGCCATGTGAACAGATCCAGACGCGGCCATCCGGCCTCGACTGTTTTCTCCACTGCCTTTAAGATCAGATTGCGGCCAATCTTGTAACCGTGGTAGTCGGGGCGTACATTGAGCAGCGGGACATATAGTGCATTCTCGTCAAAACGATAGTGGGCAAAGCTGCAAAAACCGACGACCTCTTCATCATGAACCGCCAGAAAAACATGCAGATTGGAGGAGTTCTCCATCTCCTGACGAATCGCTTCTTCTGTCCGCTGCCTTGTACCGCCTCCCCAGCTCTCATTACTTTGGTTCCACATATCTGCCAAGCTAGCCGCATAAGAAGCGTTGTATTCAACAATACGAATCTGATCGATGATGGTTTGTGATTGTACGTTCATGTTCCATTCTCCTTCTCTATATGTATAGGATGGTCTTCGTGAACACTATCCGGCCTTCGTCTGATCGCTTCAGAACTAATCCAGGCCCTGTGTGGCAAATCTAGCGATAGTCTTATCATACTATATTTGGAAACATTTTCAGAGTACCATCATCTCATAGATTCATATTGGCTCCAGAACGATTATAAGTAAATAAGAAACCTTAGACCGCGATCGTTCGTATCTAACTAGGGGCTGTCTTTAGCTTATGTATAGGCTAACATATACGGTGGTGATAAGGATAAATTGCCTTAACTGTGATTTTTGACAAGCGCTGTTCGCCCTTGGTACTCTGAAGAGAGCAGTGTCTACTTATATCAAAAATAGATAGATTTGTGGAGGGAAAGCATGACGGAGTGGATCACGCAATTCATACTGTTCTTTAAAGATTTGTCCTATGCAGGTCTTGTTATTGCCCTATCGTTTGAATTTGTCCCCGCTGAACTTGTTCTGCCCATGGCGGGATATTGGGTATATCTCGGGGATATGAAGCTATGGTTGGCTATTCTGGCAGGAACCGTTGGCGGCACATTTGGCCCATTAACGTTATATGCACTCGGACGCTACGGCGGCAGACCGATGGTGGAGAAGTACGGTAAATACTTTCTCATTCGCCCCCACCATGTCGATGCTTCCGATAAATTTTTTGAAAAATACGGCAGCGGGGTCGCTTTCTATGGCCGCTTCGTACCCGGCATTCGAACGGTCATCTCCATCCCTTGCGGAATGGCGAAGATGAACGTATTCAAATTCAGTATATTTACCTTCTTAGCCATGCTTCCGATCACATCCATCTACGTCTACCTTGGCTACAAACTGGGTGCACAATGGGAAAACGTCGGCGAAGTGGTTAAACCGTATGTCATCCCGGCAGGCATGATCTTCCTGATTGGATTTGGACTATACATGCTACTGAAACGTTGGAAAAAGAGACCCGCTTAGACAAGTAGAGGCTTGCTTGAAGTAAGGGAAGTGAGATGGGACGTTACGGTTAGCTTAAACTTTCTCACTTGTTGAAATTAAATGTAAACCCTGGCGATTATGAGAATCGGCGGGGCTTTTGTTTTTGAGAATAAGAAATATCTTCAATATAAGCATATTTATTCAAATGAACCCAATAAGTTACTATGTAATACATACTAATAAATCTGTTACCAATTGTTCTTCAGACAGTTGTATCTCCTTTAATTTTGTTAAAATTTTCGAAAAAACTTTCATATCATTAGTAATAGCATATTTCATTGATAAATTTTTCAACAACAAGCAATCATTACAGAGAGATCTAGACTTATCTGATAAGCTTTCATAATTCTCAGCTTTTAAATACCCTTTAGAATTTAAATAATCTATTCTTTTACTGAAAATGTTCTTATGTTCCCATATTATTCTATATAGTCTCATATCCTCAATTAGAATGGTGTCATTGGAACATCTTCTTATCAATTCATCATATACTGCTAATCCGAAAACAGAGTCTTCGCTGCCTCTATGTGTAAGGAAAGAATTTCTGGATTTAAGGAAGTCTTCTAAATATGTTCTGAAAATATCCAGATCAAAATTCAAATTAAAATGATAGACATACTTGGTAGTAGTACTTGTTAATTCTGGAGTTATATTTTTAATAAATTTAATATTCGAGACCGGATTTTCTATGAATGATAAAACAAATTCTTCATATGGAACAGAATATTGACCAAAGATCATGTCTTTATTATAACCAAGATAATACAATACCCTATCGTTATTATTGTAACCATATATTAAATTGTCATGATGGAAGTGTTCTTGCATATAACTTGCTTTGTTAGACCAGTAATATTCATCTATACCAACTTCTAAATAGTAATTCAAATCGATATTTTCTATCACTATATCCAGAATACTTTTTCCTAAAGTTTTAATTGTATGTCCATCAATACTTCCGAACTCGAGAAAAGGGATAGTAGGGTATTTTCCATTGTGAGAATAGAAATCAATTTTAAAGTCTCCTACTGGGTTCTTCCTATTGTAAAAAGTATAAAGCTGAGTATAGTTTGTAAAAAACCAACCTGAGAAAGCTTCATTCTTCTCTAGGATTGCTAGCGGGTATGCATGATTTAAAAAGGTTTGAATAGAGGGAGTTTGAATCTCTAATTTTTTCTCCATGTGTTCACTCTCCTTTAAATTTAATATAACTCATAATCTAACGAGAAATGATAGTTTGTCAACTTGCTATAATAAAAAGCACAGTCCTATTTTTTGAGTTCATGAATTAAAAAAACTCTCTCATCTACACGAGGCAAAAGAGAGAGTTCAAACAATGTTTGTTTGTTATTAATGTAGATTGGTAACGGGTTCATTTCCTAACTTAACAAGAGTTTTCTAAATCAGTTCCCGTCTTCTTTTCAAATAAACATACAGCACCACGCCAGATACCGCACAAATGACCGCACATAAACCAATGAATCCATACCCAGCCTGAAGTCCGCGCAGCAGACCCAGCTGAGTTGTGGCACCGTAAATGTTTTTCACACCTTCAATCACCCAGCCAATCACATAGTTGCCTATAACACTACCAACCCCCATGAGCGTTACCGTAAACGTAATTGCCGTATCACTGCCGTTCGGATATCTGCGGGCGATAAAGGCCATTACTGTGGGATAGATCATCGCAATGCCTGCGCCCGATATCGCGAAGAAGATCGCCAGACTTTCTCCCCCTGCAAGTGCTACAAACGTGCATATCGCCGAGAAAGCCGAGAACAAAATCAATGAGAGTACGAACCCGATGCGATCCGTCAACGGTCCTAGCAGCAAACGCCCCAGCGAGAACGTAAGGAAAAATGCCGACAATAGACCAGAGGCTTTAACCGTGTCCCACGTGTAGGCTTTCTCCAGGAAGTTAACAAGCCAGCCTCCAACCGCCAGTTCCGATACCACGCCAAAAGAAAGAATAAGCACCATCAGCCACAGGGCCGGATCACGTGTTAACGTCTTAAGCGAGGTGCGATCTTCATGGGCAAGATCATCCCCGGGGAATTTACTGCGCAGTGCCGCAATGATCGGCAGCAGGCACAGCGACAGCATAACCAGATACATGCCGCGCCAGTCCAGCAGGTGCCCAAATACCGTCAGCGACATCACACCTGTCGCCAGCAACGGCGCTACCGTTGAACTGAGTCCATAGAAGAAATGGGACAGGTTCATCATCGTGCCTGTATTTTTCACAAAAATCCGCGCCCCGAGAATCGCCAGCGCAATCTCCAGCATCCCGTTACCGATGTACATGAAGAAGTACGATGACGCAAAGAGCGGATACGTATGCGATACATAAATGAACACACCAGACAGAATCATCGAGGTAAAAGAAATAATGCTGACTGCCTTAATTCCCCATTTACGAACCAATATAGCTGTAAACGAGCAGGCGATCAGATATCCCAGAGCGTTCAGGGACAACAACGTCCCGAGCTGTTTCTCATCCAGATTGAAGTCGAACTGAATACGCGGAATGGCTGGGCCTTTAATATTTTCCGAGATGCCAAATACGATAAATCCAAGAAAGATCGTTGCCAGCTGCATGGCGTACAGCTTGTTAAACTTTCGTTTGTTGCCTTGTGTACTTGCTTGCTGATTCAAAATAAGTTCCTCCATTGTGTCCAGAAAAATGGTTACACGCTGTACCTCCGATTGCAGTGCTACCTTCCGCCCGCTGTTATCCCTGTATTTTTTGAATTTCTTTCTAAAGGTGAAAATACATTGATAAAGGCGTTCTCCAGATTGGCTCTGCCCTCTCCGCTCTCGTGTAAAAAATTTTGCTTAACTTCACTTCATAATAAGTCGTTTCTACCACTGCTTTTCAACTACCTGAATACGGTAGGTCAGGCTTTCCAACGTTACGGCTACTAGCCCGGTAACATACTCGCGCCGGGTGTCGCGGCGAATCGTGAGTTCAGGCATATGCTCCTGTGGAATGTGGTGATCTCGGCAACCTTGGATCAGGCCATCCCGCATCGCGGGGTCCATCGTATCGCCCGTCACTACAATGGCCGCTGGGTTGATGATGGCAATAATGGAGACCAGCGTCTGTACGACGAGTTCCTGCAATCCGTCTGTCGTTTTCAACATGCGCAGCTGCTCTTCCCGTGACACGCCAAATGGCAAAAAGGACACCTCTCCCCCAAATTGCGTATTCCCGGTGAGTGGCCGACCATCGATAATAAAACCTGCTCCCGGAAAATGATTTTCAGGGAACGTCACCACCGCAAAGTTCTTCTCTTGCTCAAATTGCTGTTCATTGTACAGTCCGTACACCGTCAGATTCATATCGTTGCCAATGACCACTTCGATGTCTTCGTATTGCTCTTTGAGTCTTAACCCCAGCGGCTGATTAGCCAGCTCTGGTACGTCACAGATACCGATCACACCATTGTGCGCCACCCCTGGTATCCCGATTCCGATGGCCTGCACATTGTGATGCTGCTCGATCAGCCCGGCAATGAGTTCCTCCACCACCGTGACATTAATCTCATCTAAAACAAGCGTCCGTTCGTCTTCCATATCTCCGCTCAGGTTGGCATATGTATGTGTGATCGAATGAATGCCACCTTCCGTACGAATAATCAGACACAGCACACTCGCGTAGTCCGCATTAAACTGATACCGACTCGCCGGTCTGCCCCCGCTCGACTCATCCGGGCCGAGATCAATGATCTCTCCCGTCTGGAGTAGTTCATTCAAAATTGTGCCGCATGTTGCCACACTGAGTTTGGTCAGGTTTGCGATGGAAGCCTTCGTGCCTACGCCCATCGACCGAAGTGTGTTTTTTACAATTTCAACGTTAATCCGTTTGACCTGTTGGGTGTTGTGGGATGTGGGTAACATCGTTTGTGGTGTGCCTCCTTTCGTTTTTATATTGAAGGGTGATCGCGTATTCGAGAAAGTATTGGAGGGGAGTTTTTAAAAGTATTTTAATAATTGAAGTTTAGGGGGATTGGTGTGGAAAGTCAATGCTTATTTGGAATAAGACTGAGCTAACAAAGAAAGAAGAAATAGCCTGTACGTTTCGCTATATTTCACATAATTGTTACTAAATGATAAAATTTAGCTTAAGTGTCAAGGAGGTGGATTTATATGAGTTGGTTCTATTGGCCGGAATTTATCATTTTAACTATATGTCTTATCTTGGTCTTATTCGGAATCTACTATGTAATTCGTAAGGTGTCAGGGCTCTCAAAAAGAATTTCTAACTTGGAAAATAAAATGAATACAATAAAGAAAAATGATTAGTCAATAATCAGTTTTGCGATGGAATTCTCCAAGCCTACGTCCATTGAGATGCTTTTATGGGGGAATGATTTGGGAGCGCTTATAAGGATTAAAAGGACAGTCAGAATCATTCCTAGAATGATCCTGTACTGTCCTTTTCGTTCATTCATACGGTTATGTAGACTGGCTCATGTGATGGGCCAAGATGCTCTTCTCCAGCCTGACTTCAAATAACTTGCGATTCAAATCCTGTTCCATCGCGTGAAGGTGATACGCCGCCTGTTTCACCGTTTCCATGTGCAGTACCCCTGCCCGCTTCGCGATGATATCCATGGCATCCAAGATGAGTTTGTTACACGTGACCAGTTGATCGACGTAATCGTCTTCTTGCTTTACGAGTTGTGCGTACTGCGAAGCCAGATCTTCGCTGTAGGTACTTTTCATGTCACCACTCCTTTAATAAGAAGAGGGTAACATAAATTAAGCGATCAACTGGTACGTATAAACGTAGCAATAAATAAACATTAACAAATTTATTTAGTTATCGTTGCAATATTTATAGTTTTAACATTTCAAAAATCTTTCTACTATTATTCTGAATGAATAATAAATGAAAACATTAAAATTAAATTTCCTTTTTCAGTTCATCTTTTATGTGTTTTCCTTTATTTAAATGATCTTTAATATCTCGGTAAGATGATATCTTTTTAAATATATCTTCTTTCCGTTTATTCTGTACAATTTGCTCTATTCGGTCAGAATCATTGAGAACCTCACTACTGAATAGTTCTCTACTTGGGACAATGAGTTTGCCATAAGAGCTGTTCTCTTTTCATACTCAACAAAATACAGCAACACAGTCCTGCTATCTAACACTTAATCGCCTCCATTAATAACCATATACCTTCATTACCTCACTTATTATATACGATTTTGTTAAATATAGGACATAAGGCTCTTATCTTTTGAGAATTACAGTCAAGTGGCTCACTCATTCCTCTTGTTAATTTCATTTTTTTTGATACAGTTACATTTAAGAAAGGAGAAAAGTTGAATTAGAATTAACGTACATCAGAAACACTAACTTGGGAGTGAATTACTTGAAAATCAAAAGAATTGTAAGCTTAGTCAGTTTAAGTATTTTATTTATACTTTTCAGCAATCCATTACAAGTAACAGCAAAACCTTACGTCATTCCTGAAAATGCTTATGTTGGATTTGAATACTCTATTTTTGTGGACGGAAAACTGATCGTGTTGCGTGAGAAAAGTTATACCATTGAAAAGATTAAAAATCCTGATATGTATGTGCCACTTAAGTTATTGGGTAAGTTGAAAGACGTCAATATTAATTATAATATTCCCATCACTGTTAGCTCGGATCAAGGCACCTTTAATATCGACTCAACCAATTCAGTTCTCTTCGAAAACAGTACATACATAAGTCTAACAAACTTCCAGAAGTTTACTGGCTACAAATCAAAGGAAGATTATGATTCAAAGTCTGTTTTTCTCTGGAGTGGATCTGAAGGGGAAAAAGAATCCAAACGTTTATTGCAACAATTAGACATGGTTAGTTATGATCTACAATCCTTTATGGGGAAAAAGATCTATATTTACGAAGGAGAAAAAGTCGGCTGGGTAAAGGAACTATACAACTATGAATCAAGCAGCAATATCGTTAAGGCTGTCATTCAATTAAATAACGGAACTATATATGAAGATCTTATATTTGATAATACTCCAACTTCTTTTATAGATTATTGGGATTATGAAACAATTGGTTTTTACTACACTGGAAAGTATTACTGGGCAAATAAAAATTATTTACCATCTTCAAATCCTCTAGGCCATCTAGAAAAGGTATACTTCACTTCAGTAAAATTAAAAGGAAAAAATCTATTCATTCAAGCAAAACGCTCTAATGGAGCCAAACAGACATTTAAACTGTCTTTCTACGATGATTATAAGTCACCGATAGCTAGTGGATTTTATACGGTTAATCCAAGAACGGCTTACCCAGGCTGGTCATCTAATATTTGGAACAAGATAACACAACAAAAAATATCCATTGGAATGAATACACAACAAGCTCGTTTATCATGGGGGGAACCAGAACGAATAAACACTTATAACACAAGTAACTTAAGAATTGAACAATGGGTTTATGGAAGAACATACCTATACTTCTACAATGGAAAACTAGAATCTTGGACAGATTAATTCATATTTCTATCATCTTCACTTATTTGGAAAGTATAACTTACTCTTGGTCCGCTCAAACTTTGGAGCGGACTTTCATTATCACTTTTTCAGGAAGAATTAATTTGGTTTCTATAAATCCCTCATTTGACACCCCCTCCAAAAAGGTCTATCCTAATAACGAATCATCCATTCACTATTAAGGAGTCGTTCCCGATGGTGCAGGCCAAGAAAGATGAAGTCAGGAAAGAAATTGAATATGCGGCGCTTAAGGTCTTTTTTGAGAAGGGTTATGCGGATGCCAAGATGAACGATATTGCGAATGAGATCAATATATCGGTCGGCAATATCTATACCTATTTCAAGAATAAGAAGGAGCTTTTCTACGCCGTTGTACCGCCGGATTTGGTGGATTATTTGAAAAAGGTACTGGTGGAGACGATTCATTTTGATAACCAGAACGCGTTTGAGGAAACGAACAGTGAGCAGCGATCCGTCCTCATGCAAGAACAAATAGATGTGCTGCGGAAGTATCGGAATCAGATCGTTATTATTTTTGAAAAGAACAAAGGCACCATCTACACCAACGCCAAGAACGAGCTGGTTGAGCTGATGATCGAAACGAAGAAAGCCTATCTCAAAAATCAATACAAACACTATGAGATCGGCACCGAGGAGAACCTGATTCTGCTGAACATTCTGGCACATAACGTCATTGACATGAATCTGGACTTATTGAAACGGGACATGAGCGAGGACAGCCGCAAGCAAATCTTTGAAGCGTTGTATGTATACCGACTGTACGGCATGAAAAGCTTGAACGAATAAGGAATAGTGCTTGGTCGCCAGCCAATCCAAACCCCACTTTCTATCATAGATCACTACGCGTCGCACAGCGTGCAGATCAGTTGTACTTTCCCTGATTTGCACGCAAAAAATAAGCATAAGCAAGCCAATCTATTTTTTTAACCCAAAAATGAATTATAAATTCACTTTTAGAACACCAGAATACTTTGCACAGAGAAACCAAATAACACAGAACCGTATCACTCGACTGATTCAACAAGTAACATCATGTAACACCACCCACACCCAAGGAGGAACACACCATGAACACCGCTTACGCTTTGAAAAATGTCAATCTGATCCACGGCGACGCAAGCCGCCATCTGCAGCCAAACATGACCCTTCTCGTCAACGAACAAGGGCGTATCGAGAACATCGCTCCAGATCAGGAGCTGAACATCCCCAGTCACTACACAATAATCGACCTTACCGGGAAATACGTGATGCCAGGGCTAATCAACGCACATGTGCATCTGTTTGCCGATGGTAAACCGCTCACCCTCTCCGTCAGTGAAGGATTGCTGAATTTTGCTTATCATCGGATTTTGAATACCCGATTCGGTCGAAATATTTTGAAGAAACGCATGAAACGCAACGCTCTTACCGCACTCCATGCGGGTGTAACAAGCATGCGCAGTGTGGGCGAATTCTTTTATACCGATGTGCGGCTGCGAGATGAGATTAACCGCGGGGAGTGGGTCGGTCCGAATCTGCTTGTTTCGGGATTCTTCCTGAGTGTGACAGGTGGACACGGGGCTCCCTACTTGGCACTGGAGGGTGACTCGCCTTGGGAAATGCGCAAAAATACACGGATTAATGTGAAGAACGGTGTGGACTGGATCAAAATCTGTGTGACAGGCGGTGTAACGGATGCCAAAATGGTTGGCGAAGCTGGGCGTCTGCAAATGACGGTGGAAGAGGTCGCGGCGGTCTGCGATGAAGCCCATAAGATTGGATTGAAGGTTGCCGCTCATGTGGAGAGCACGGAAGGTGTGCGCGTTGCGCTGCAAGGGGGCGTGGATACGATTGAGCATGGGGCCGAGATGGATGACGAGATTATTCATTTGTATAAAAAGAACCCCAAGGCCCTTCATGGTTACACCGCATTGATCCCTACCCTGCAAGCTGCTTATCCATCCGCTTCGCTCGATCCAAGTGTGACCAAGTTAAGTCCGACGGTAAAAGAAAACGCTAGACTGGTCTACGACTCCATGCTCAAAGGGGTGAAACAGGCGGTCGACAACGGCATCACTATTGGAATTGGAAACGATGCAGCCATGTCCTACGTCACCCACTATGATATGTGGAGAGAGATAGATCATTACATGAGACAGACCAAACTGACCAATAAAAAGGTCATCGACATGGTCACTCGCAACAATGCTAAGATTCTAGGGATTGACGACGTGACGGGTGCTCTGGATATCGGCAAACAGGCCGACTTGATTGTAGTGGATCACAATCCGCTAGAGCAGATCGAAGCTTTATCCAACATATCGATGGTCATGGTCAAAGGTAATCTGATCCAGAACCCATCCGTCACACACATCAAAGAGGTAGATGAGGTTCTTAATCTCGTGTGGTGAGCAAAGAATTGAGTAAATTTTCTTCTTTAACTGCAAAACATATACTCTCACTGAATTAGTCATTTCTTTTATATTGACTATTCTTTATTGATTCTTTTAGCAGTTATTGGTAGCTTCAGACACGCTGCATCGATTAAAACATTTAACAACTTCTAAGTGGAATATTATTTATAAATATCTTCTAACACTGAAGTTTAGGTTTGCACCGATTCAATGATATCAAAGACTTATATATATAAATTTGTATTATGTTATAATTAGCTATACAAAGAGGAAATTCAAAACATTATTTTAAAGAAAGGAAAATTATATGCCATTAATTGTACGAGGTGTACCCGAGCTCTTTATTTTTCTAATAATAATGGCCGCCAACTATCTAATCATGTATCTTGTTGTTAGCTCTGTTCTTAATAATTCAGGTTTAAAATCAAAAATTGATAATTTAGAAAATGAAGTTTTGGATTTAAAAAAAACTTTGAATGAGAGCAAAAAAAACAAACCTGATGATACTAACAAAAATTAATTAGAACACAAATACTAAAATTGCTAAGTTATTACTTAATCAGCCATAGCAAAATCCCCCAAAGTACTTCAACCACTATTTATATAGATGGAGTACTTTGAGGGAAGCTACGATTCAGTCCAGTATTGTTCTTTTTAAGTTAAAACTTTATGTGTTACTTACTATCAATTGTAAAGGTAACATCCCAATCCCACTCACTCCCTATAAAATTAGAAAAATTAAGAGAAATAGGTCCCACAGTAACGCTAGGAGTTAAAAGAGTATAAGGATGAGCGTATTTTGCAATATGTTTTCCTGTTAACCCTTTATAGGAAACAGGTATAGTAACCGTTTCTTTAAGAACTAAATTTTTATAGAGATAAAGACCAGCGTGATCAAACTTTACAGATGAACCATTTATCCCCTCTATTGTGACCTGTTGTTTACTTTCATTGCCTAACTGTGGTGTTAACCATGTTGTTAATGTTGCTTCTCTACCTACACTGGTAGCAAATGATTGCCAAGAATTTGCTAATTTATCAATGTACTTATAGTAAGGGGGCTCCGCCCATGATGCCGTGTTGTAGTAGTCATATATAAACTCTTTGGCGTTCGACGTTTTTCCTCTATATATGACATAACCAGTTCCGGTAAACGGATACTCCTCACGAACATCTGACATCATTCCAATGTTTGATGATTGACCTGCAGGTTTATTAATAACCCCTGTTTCTTTTTGACTTAGCGCTTCAATTTCTTTTCTGTTTTCGTTTGTTACAAGATATTTTTTACCGTCAGATGAATTATAGTATTGCTTTATTGTAGTTTGAGTATCAACTTTTTTTCCACCATTCAAAGAGATTTCCTGAATTATTGCTGGACTCATTTTTTCAATTTCTTTCTCAGAAAACCCCATTTCTTCCAAAACTGATCTTTGTTGAGATACTGTAAGAGAATTATCTGAATTTCTCATTTGAAGATAAACCCTTCCGTCAGTTTTCTTATCCAAACTAAGATTAGAGTCTATGATAATATTATCGATCGATATATCCTCTTCGTTAACAGCATTTTCTTGTGCACTTACAGTAACCGGGACTAAGAAAAGCAAAGCAACAGAAATAGTTAGTAGGAACTTGGATAATTTTTTCATTTTATCGTTCACCTCTCATTTATAAACCTACATTCTCAGAAATACACTTACCCCCTTTATAGTTAAATTAAGGTTTTTTAATTATACACTTATATTATATTTATGTAAATATATTGTAATAAATAGAGTATATATATTATTCTAATAAACATCTCAAGCCTCAAAGAATGTTATTTTGTAACAAAATTTTGTTATATACGAAACAGCAAATAGATTGCAATGAGTGTTTTTAAGAATGGCTTCATTTACTTCAAACTAAGCCCCTTATCTCATTTGTCCATTGTTATGGTCAAAGGTAATTCCATCCGTCACATGCATCAAAGAAGTAGACGAGATTCTTTACGCCGTGTGGTGAGGTCAGAGTTAGAGTAGAATAGGCGAAAATCATGCTCTTCCCTTGCGTCCTGTGCAGTCCATGTCTTTAATAATGAATATTTACTTCAATTAAATATGCTTTATCATTTGGGTTGGATAACTGAGGCATGGTCTGAGAAGGCGGGAGTTCTTCCACTGGTTCTCCGTCCAGATATAGTCCTAGCGCATCTTTTGCCATGATTAATGCGTCTTCAAGGGTATGACCATAGGTAAGGCAACCTGGCAGATCAGGGAACGAAACGTTTATTCCGTCGTCGGCAAAGTTAAAAATGGCGTAATATTTGTAGATCCGAATCATATGGAAATATCTCCTTTTTTCAACAGTCAGCTATGACAGGATGAATAAGTTCCAATCGACAGTTCACCTGCATTTATAGTAAAATAATGGAATGCCCATTGTTACATTTCACATTAGAAAAGGATGAATTCAGATGAGAGAGTACACTGTCGTTCCAGGCCCCAAAAATGTTCAAGTGAACCGAGGGGATACCCAAGCCGCTGTCAATTTATTTGCGGATATCATTAATCACAAAGCGGAGTCAGGATGGATCTACCAATCCATGGAGTCCCTTGCGGTTACCGAAAAACCAGGTTGTCTCCAGCAACCCGTAACTACACACCATTACATGCTAATATTCTACAGAGAAGTATAATAAGCGTGCAAGATTCATGAAAAGCCCAGAATCTGAAGAACCTATTTACAATACCATGCCATCCGAAGAAGAACTAATAAAGCTCTTACATACCCATCATGAGAAAGATGATCCTCGAAGCCATTTTTATGTTAGAACTCATGTAATCCCGGAAGTGAATTGGTTAAATGCTATTGGCAAGTTTATCCTATCATTATGTATTTCTTTACTGGTATCGTTAATCTTTTTCTATAGCTCCAAACCGTTCATTCCGGCGTATGCTTCAATGAGTGTCCCATTGGTTTTCGTAGCAAGTATGTTCTTCATCGTTCTGATTCGAGCCAAAGCCATTCTAGTCTGGATTATCCGTATTTATCAACGATTTGCTCCTTTAGAGTTGCGGGACAAATGTCGTTATGAGCCCAGCTGTTCGATGTATATGATTCAAGCCATTGAACAGTATGGAGCGGTCAAGGGCCTTTCACTGGGTATTCGGCGTCTTCGGAGATGTAATATCACAGGCGGGGGATATGATTACCCTTAACAAAATGTAGTTTGTAGCACTTGTAAAATAATCATGTGTTTCTATCAAAAGTATCCACAAAACACCAAAAGGCTATTCCTACACGTCATGCAGACGACAGGAGATAGCCTTTTGGTGTTTCAAAAATTCTAACGATCACAGGAGTGCCTATTTGCCCCGTTTTGGGCAGTTTAAAATCTAACGATCCGTACGGACGTTATTTTGACGAAATTCAGCCTTTTTCAGGATTTGAAACCTTCCGTGGAGATCGTTAGCGCTTGAAGCATCAGTCATTCAACCCTTTTCCCTCCATAATAGGCTGTATACATTTTTCAATGCGAGCTGTCTTGGTCTTGGATTGTTTTGGCTGTGAAAAGTGATACAGATACGCCCGCTGACGACCAGGGGTTAGTGCTTCGAATGCCTCCTTGAAGGCAGAATTGGCATCGAATTGGTGCTGGAGTTCGTCAGGAACCGCATATTCCTCTGTTTTCTTTTTCTCTACTTGCAATCCGGCTTGCTCGACTTCAATTGCCTCCTGAATATACGATTTCAGCATGTCTTCCTGCTCTACAATCTGCTGCAAATTAGTAAAACGAATCTGACGACCCGCTTGCACATTTTCCGTTTGTTGAACCAAGAGGCCATGGGTGTCCTTGAGCAGAGCTCCTTTAATAAAGAGGATCGCACAGTACTCCTTAAAGCCATGAATCAGCACCACATTCTTCCCGTTCAACGTGTAGCATGGATGCATCCATTTGTAATCTTCGGTCAGGTCGAACTCCTGAATAATCTCCCTTAACTTCACGGATTCTTCTTTCCATGTTTTGATTTTGCTTAAATATTCATCTACTTTGGGATTGGTATTTGGTACTACCACAGGTATCTTCCTCTCGTCTGCTTAATCACGACTAATTAGCCCTCGTACACTTAAATCAACAAGCACATACCATAAAAATGTAACAAGAAGCTCACTTTCCTCTGAAGCATACTCATGGCAATGATCGATAATTACAATCCACTTAGCCCCAGCAGTCCGTAAATCAAACTCATTATCATAAGATAACATGTTTATTAATGAACCCACGGTGAATAGGGGAAATACATCTTTCTCTGCTACTCTTCTTCCTCCATTATAAATAACAGTCCAACTGTCATAATGTTCCTCGATCTCTTCTACAACATACATTTCATCATTGTAAGGAGTAATAATAAAAAAAGGGTCTCCTACCCTTATACTATATCTAACAGACCGTAACACACTTCTTACCTCATGAGACTCATAGTCAAAAACATCATCAACCGTTAATATATCCCGACCATACTGCATAAACTGACAACTCCTTTGAAGTATTACTACTTCATTCGACAACGCTTAACTATCCCCTTCTTTGGATGTCACATCCTGCCATTGAGCTCTTTATTGCGATTTGGATTCAAACCAGCTTGATCTATAGCGCACAAAAAGAGCTCATAAAACAATTTATGAGCCAATTCTTTTCATACTGTTTAGAAAAATTGCAAATGTATAAAGCCTTCTCCGTTAAAGTCCACATAGATGGTTAGACTTATATAATTGACTATTCGATTTACATTACCAGATTCATTTTCAAGCGATCCAGCTGTAAAAAATGATGTTTGTAGTGCATTTCGATCAAGTGAAACCACTCTTGAGCATTTAACGCTCCAAGACGGGGGTGAAGCACTTTGGAGCCTGTAGCCACTTCTTCTAGAACAAGTACAGAAGCTGTACTTCGCATACGATCCACGACCTGCTGCAGTCCCTGGGCAATTTGTTCCTTACTTTCGGGTTGCAATGGTGTATATTGCGGAGAAGCTGGTACTTTAACACGAACAGGAGGGAATTGTTCTGCCTCGAATACCTGACTGCCCAGCTCTGTTTTCACCTCATCTGAATGTACGGTGTGCTCATTATTAGCCAAACAATGGTCAATGTTACGCAGCTGCATGAACAGCGCCGATTGAATCAAATGCATGTACATTTGCCCGATCGACCATTCTTCTTCATTCTCTTTTTGTAGTAACTCATCCATATTCAAAAGATTTAATTCTGCTACATACCTCTCTACTGTAGTCTCGAAAGAATTTAATATTTCATTTGTGCTTTTCATCCTGCAAACAACTCCTCTTCATCTTGAATAATTCCAGTATAAAAAAGCACTACTGACAAGGGTATGTCAGTAGTGCTTCAAGATATTTGTCGCCATCTCCCGCATACGTACACGCAGGGACTCCGGCTCCATCACTTGGATATCTCCACCTAAACCAAGTAAATGATGCAGAATTTCCTCAGGATAGCGGACACGAAAGTGGAAATGAATGCCGTCCTCGTGTTCCTCCACATGATCGATATAAAAATGAAGGGTCTCCATCATTTTGTCAGCAACTTCTGATTTTGCTCGAACAAGCACATGTTCGTTACGATCATCCGGCGGCTGATACCGATTCAGATCAAAATCTGGCGGCATACGAAATTTTTCTTCCAGAACAGAAAGCTCCGACATGCGGGACAAACGAAAATGACGAACATCCTGCCGCAGATCACATCTGCCGATCAACACCCAATTTTCCCGCACCAAGGTAAGCCCATATGGCGACACGACACGCTGATTCGAGCGTTTCCCGTCCGAGCCCGGCATTTTTTTCAGATACATCAAGCTGATTTTACGTTGCTCCAGAATCGCGTTACGTATATCGTTAAGGTAAGTTCTCACCATGCCCGTTGTATCAGGTCCCATCGGATGAAGCACACGCATCGTTTCCTGTACACGTGTGGACTGTTTGCGAACAGCTTCTGGTAAAATCGCTTCAATCTTACGCTGTGCAGACTTGGCCTGAATACCATAGGCGATATCCCATCTCTGTTCGATAAACTTCGCTCCCATGAGCAGCGACACGGCTTCCTCCGCAGTAAAACTAACCGGGGGCAGGAAGTATCCCTCCATCAGAGAATACCCATGACCCGGAGCACCTGCAATGGGCACGCCAGCCTCGCTTAATGCTTGGATATCGCGATATATTGTACGAACACTGGTCTCAAACTGAGCGGCCAGATCCTCTGCCCTTATCAGTTTTGTTCGTTGTAGTTCCAACGTAATAGCGAGCTGTCGCTCTGTTTTGTTCATGTTTCATTCAGTCCCCTACTGTTTCGTCATCCTTGTTTATTTATTCTATCATAATCATACTGGAGGTCTGCAAATGAAGATAAAACGCTGGATTGCGAGTGGAATTTTCATGCTTTTCATCAGCATACTACTCCTGAGCGAATTCATGATGTTATCTTCCCAGAAGGTGGGCTTGATCAATACAACCTACAGATTCATCTCAGGTGCACCTCATATCAGCACGCAGGGGCAGACCTTGTCTTATCAAGGAAACTTGCACGCGGAAGACTTTCTGGACAGCATAGAACCATATTCAACAAGTGATGACGGAACAACTTTATACAAAGCGTTTGGCACCCCCGTCCCGCCTCCATGGATTTATGTTAAACATGAGAACAACACCGTTTTTCGTTACAAGTACCCTCGTCTCCCCTGGAAAATGTAAATCACAAAAGAGCCTTTCAGACCATTTCTGAAAGGCTCTCGTCTACTGCTTAAGCAGCACCATCTCAACCAAATCGGCCGCTGATATAATCCTGTGTGCGCACATCGACAGGTTCGGAGAACATGCTCTTCGTAGGCGAATACTCTACAACTTCGCCGTTCAGGAAAAACACGGTCTGCTGGGAGACACGCGCGGCTTGCTGCATGTTGTGGGTGACCATCACGATGGTGTAACGCTCCTTCAGCTCATGTGTCAGTTCCTCAATCTTGAAGGTGGAGACGGGATCAAGGGAAGCCGTCGCTTCATCCATGAGTAGAATATCCGGTTCCACGGCCAGAGCACGAGCGATGCACAGGCGTTGCTGTTGTCCACCTGACAAACTAAGCGCTGAGCGCTTCAGGTTGTCCTTGACTTCATCCCAGAGAGCAGCGGAACGCAGACTGCGTTCAACGATCTCATCGAGCTTTTTTTTGCCATGAATCCCATGCTGTCTTGGTCCGAATGCAATGTTGTCATAGATGGATTTCGGAAAAGGATTCGGTGACTGGAAGACCATACCGATCTTCTTGCGCAGTGTCTCTACATGCACATCACCACTGTAAATATCCGTTCCACCAACAGCCACCGTTCCCTCAATTCGTGTGCCAGGTATCCGGTCATTCATACGATTCAGGGTGCGTAGCAAAGTAGATTTGCCGCAGCCGGATGGACCGATAAATGCCGTAATGGCGCGTTCCGGAATTTCAATGGATACTTCTTTCAGCGCCTGAAAGGTACCGTAAAATAAGTTCAGCTTATTCGTTTTAATAATCGATTGCACCATATGTCCTCCTGGCGATGAATTAGAATATACTATTTTTATAACAGACATAACAGGTTTGCCCGCATAGACTTTGGCTCTACGTTACATTTGATTTTTACGAGAATTAAACCACAGTGGCACACGGAATATAATATTGATCAGCAGCACGACAAAGATCAGTACGGCTGTGGATTTCTGGGCAATCTGCTCCGCATCGGGCACAATAGCTTCGGACTGGATATACCACAGATGCACCGCAAGCGTACCGCCTGGCGACAACAGATTGAAATCCCACATCTCGCCGGACGTGGATACACCCGCGGTCAGAATAATAACGGCACTTTCGCCAAAAGCACGGCCTGCGGTCAGACAGATGCCTGTCATGATTCCGTTCAGCGCAACAGGAAGAACCACTTGCCGAATCGTCTGCAGATGCGTTGCACCCAGTGCAAACGAACCGTTACGAAGCTCGGTTGGTACAGCACGAACAGCTTCCTCTGTTACCCGTGTCAATACAGGCAAGTTCAGGAAGGCAAGACTGACCGCAGCTCCAAGAATTGTCAGACCGATCTCGAAATACTCGACAAATAGTGCAATCCCAAACAAACCAAAAATAATCGATGGCACGGACGACAGCCCTTCCACGCATATACGCACAACCTCGATCAGTTTGTTGTTTGGTGCAAATTCTGCAAGGTAAATACCTGCTGCAAGCCCGATCGGAATCGAGATGAGAAGGGACAGAATCAGCACGTAAAAAGAGTTAAAAAGTGCCGGACCAATGCCTCCGCCCTCTTCAATCTCACTCGGTACACCGTACAGGAAATCCCAGCTGAGCATCGGCAATCCTTTTTGCAACAACAGGAACAACAATCCCACAATAAATAAAATAACAATGATACCTACGCCCCACACCGTACCCGTAAACAACTGATCCATCCATGCCGAGGACGATCGCCGTTTGCCAAAGGAATACGCAGTAGCCGGATTAACCTCTCTTTTCACGCTCACAGGTGGCGTCCCCCTCTCTTCTGCAGCATTCTCACGGCAACAATCATCAGGATGGAAATCGCCAGCAAAATAAAGCCCATCATATACAAGCCATGATTCCAGATCGAATCGAATTCCACACTGGAGATTTGCATCACAATGTTACTGGTCAGCACGGCAGTTGGCGTAAACAGACTGGTCGGCAGCTGCGCCGTGTTCCCAATAACCATAACCACCGCCATCGTCTCACCAATGGCACGTGTCATGCCCAGAATAACTGCATACATAATGCCGCCTCTTGCCGCAGGAAGCACAACCCGGGTAATCGTTTGAAACCGATTCGTACCGAGTGCATACGCCGCATCCCGGTATTTGTTCGGAACAGCGGAGATGGCATCATCACTAATTCGGCTAATTGTCGGCAGCACCATAATGGTGAGCACGATAGACGCCGCAAGCAGACCATCTGCCAGATCACGTCCACTCAAGTCTCTAAGCCATGGGATCAATACCGTCAAACCAAGATAACCGTATACGACGGACGGGATACCCACCAGCAGATCCAGCACCGGACGCAACAGGCGACGAAGCCATTTTGGTGTCATTTCCGCCAAAAATACAGCAATGATTACGGATAGAGGAATCGCCATCAGCATCGTAAGTCCAGTGAGAGCAAACGTACCCAGAATAAAGGTCAACGCACCGTAGTGCTCATTTTCCGGGTCCCAGTTCGTGGAGAAAAAGAACTCCTTCAGCGAGACGTCTGCAAAAGTGAGGACACCTGTACGAAGCATAAGCACCAGAATACAGAACAGAACGAGGCAGACAAAGGCCGCACTGCTAATGCAGAGGATGCGAAACATGCGGTTAGACCACCGGAGCCGGGCTTTACGGTCAAAACGTCGTCTCTTCTCGGGCGCTTTGCCAAGGCTTGAACCCAGCTCATTCGGAGCCGGGCTGTTCGCCGGTGGATTCATTTCCATCATAGAGGACTCTTCCTTTCACATAGAGAAGCCAGCTTGGCGACCACGCGCGGAAGCTGGCTATCCCTTTCTTATGAAATGCAGGTGCAGGATGTTGAAGTCTGATTCAGATCAGACTGAACGTTTTACTTAACGGCTGCGAGCGGAATGAATTTCAGCTTTTTCAGGGAACCGTTCTGGAATTTGTTGCTTTGGATGTATTCGATGAATGCCTTCGTTGCACCCGTTGGTTGACCTTTCGTCATGTAGTATCCGATACCCCATACTTTGTATGTTTTGTTCAGCACGTTTTTCTCTGTTGGAGCTACGCCATTGATGGATACAGCTTTCATTTTGCTTGTTACGTACGGCAGGTCGATATAACCAATCGCGTTAGGTGTCGTTTCGATCGTCGTTTTCATGTCACCGCTTGAACCTACTTCTTTGTAGTTGTCACCTTTGCTCATGAAGTCTTTACCATCGAGTGCTTTTTGTTGGAAGTTAACACGTGTACCTGATCCGAACTTACGGTTAACCACAACGATTTTACCGTCTGAACCGCCAACTTCTTTCCAGTTGGTTACTTTGCCGGAGAAGATGTCTTGCAATTGTTTCGTAGTCAGACTCGTTACACCCACGTTTGTATTTACTACCGCTGTAAACACGGTTACAGCTACCGGATGAGCAACCTGTCCGTCGAACTTTTTGAAGCCAGGAACATCCTTGGATGCATCCCAGTCTACCGCACCGATATCTGCAATGCCTTTACGAACGGATTGTGGCCCTGTCACGGAACCCGCAGCAGATGCCGAGATTTTAACTTTTGGATTGTCTTTCTTGAATTCACTTGCAGCTTGAAGCGTCAATGGAAGGAGTGCAGAAGATCCATTGATGACAATTTTGCCTTTCTCTGTGCTTTTGGCAGCCGATGCTGTCATTGCACCACCAAGTCCACCAACCAGGGATACAGCCATCAGCATGGCTGTGAAAGGTTTAATCCATTTTTTCATTGTAAAAAGCTCCTCTCGAATTTAACGTTCTATTTTAGTTTTCAGTACATTTTAGTTTTACTTCGTTACAGCTTTCCAGCTTCCATCTGCTTGCACCAGCACTCGTCCGTTCTCAACGACAGCAATCTGTGAACCCTTCACAACGATAGAAGATACATCAGAGGACACGGTGTACAACTTGGATTGTTGTCCGGTTACCGTATCGATGGAAAGAATCACGCTGTTCTTGTCATCCTGCGCAGCAAGTACGTATAAGGTACCGCCTGACAAAACTGCTTGTTCTACATCATGCTCGTTGTACACGGTGACTGGTTTCTGGGATGCATCTACAGACATCAGTGAAGCATTACCATCCTCAGAAGGTACACTTACGTAGTAAGCTTTCTGACCATCTGCAGAATAAATAAATACTTTATCATCCGTTGAAGTGGTTAACTTCACTGCCGATGGTTTGTCATCGCCGTTGTTATACGAAAATAATTGCTGTTGATTCGCCGAGAAATCAATATCCACATTGTCTGCATCTACATTCGTCGAATCTGCGGTTACTTTGCCCAGAGTAGTCACGGTATAGACGAATCGTTTGCCGCTCAGTGACACATTCAAGTTTTCTTTGTAATCGACTTTATCTTCCACCAGTTTCTTGATGGTACCGTCCGCCAGATTCAAGTTCGCGATCACCGATCCTTTATCTCCTTGCAGGAAATAGATCGAACTCTCGTCCGCAGACCAGACCAGTTCCGGTTTGATGCTTGTATCATTCGTAATGAGCTTGGAAGCCTTCGTTTTCAAGTCAATAACGTATACGGCTCCTTCTGCATTCGTATAGGCTGCCTGATTGCCGCTTGGGGATACAACGAGGTCTGAACCACCTTCAGTCGTTAACAACAGCTCATATTTTCCAGTAGCCGTATTGATGAGATAATCACTTCTGCCCTCATCGTCATTTTTGGAGACAATTAGCTCATTTGCTCCGGCAAAACGCGGGTTCTCTGTACCTTCAATCAGAGCAATCGTGCTGACTTCAAGCTGACCGTTCTTCAAACCAACGGTACCGCCTACGCCTGCCACGAGCGGACGAAGTGCAACGTAGCTTACTCCTCCAATGATCGTAACCGGCTGATTCAGATTCACCTTAGCCCCGTCCACGACAAGCTGCTTGGACTTGTTCTGCAAGCTAACCGTGTGACCATTCAATTGAATCACCGTCGCTCCGTTTGCAATTTCAGCTTGTGCACCGATCGCTTGGATTACATCACGAACGGCTACAAGTGTTTCTCCATTTTTCACAATGGAACGTACAATGACACTGTTACCGTTTATGGTAAACGTGGAGTTTTTCACCTGAGCTGCACTCGTACTAGCTACAGATTTTGTTGCAGGAGCAGCCGATACTGCGTGAGCCACAGAGGTTGTTAATACTGTGGCTACCATGGACACTACTAACGTCTTCTTCATTGACATTGGCTTTTGTCACCCTTCTTTTCTCCATATAATCTTGCCTGATATTGCTGTGCCCTGCTTGGTATGTTTGCATGTATCGTCTATATGAGAGCTAGTTCGCCTCATCCCCCCAAACTATCCACGTTCATAGTAAAAATGACCTATCACGTTTGTAATTATAGGAGGGATTTGTAAACGGGAAATCTTGGAATTGTTAACGTGTTGTCAATGTTTTCATATAAACACATTCATATTGTAAAATTTTCATTACAATTCGGCTCGCCCCGTGATTGCAACACAAATAACCCATACGAATTGCATGGGTCAAAGGTTAGCGTATTTTTTTAAAGGGAAGCAAACACCCGATCAAAGCCTGCCTTTGACTTGGCAAACCGTGTCTCCACATCCAGTTCGGATGCAGGTGCCAGCACTTCCTGAGCCACAACATCGTTATAACCGATGGCCTGCAGATTTTTCAGAAAACCTGTTAGATTAATGATACCTTCTCCCGGATAAAGCCGTTCTCCGTCCTTCAATTCCTCAATAGGCAGGTCATAAGCATCATTGATGTGTACATGAACCACCTGCTCCTGCTTTAGCTTCAGTAGCTCATTCATCTCCATCCCATTCGTGTGCCAGTGATACGAATCGACGAGCAGACCCACATTGGGTGCATGTATCGTATCGATCCAGTCCAACGTATCCCCTACACGCCAAAGAAACGGATTCTTCCATTGCGTACGCAAGTGATGACATCCTACAAACTCCAGTCCGAGCCGGATACCATAAGCATCCAGAATATCAGCACAAAGTCTTAGTCGTTTGGTCGCTGCAGCCATAAATGTCGCTGCAGGCTGATCGGTAGAGGGGAGAATGTAGGTACAGCATTTGTCTACGTTCAGTGCGGCAGATGCTTCGGCCATCGCGACGAGATTCGGCAGCCCCTCTCGGAATTGTTCATCGTCTGAGCGCCATTCTACTGGAAAATCCGCTGAGCCAATGATAACTTGATTACTTTCCAGCAGATGCTGGGCTTGTCCTATGCCATACGTCTGTAAGAATGAGAGCGGATTCAAATCAACTGCCCCAAAACCATACCTGGCAGCATACGTGATATATTGTTCATCGGATTCCAGCTTGCCAAGTCCTGCCTTGGTCAATCCCTTAATCATCCCTTCGCCTCCTGTCAGTCCTTTTAGATGCTTATTCCATTGTATACGAAATGCCTACTCCCCAACAGAACAAACGCAACCCTTCACCAAACATTGCGTATTAAAAAGAACATTCGTTTACAGGAAAGGATTGGATATTCATCTGTGAATTCTCTATTTAAAAAACATGGGCCTACCCTCATTATGCTGGCTTGTCTTGCAGTTTTATCAGTCATTGTCGGAATCAGTTCGAAATCTTATTTTACACAGCCTGTATTCTATATTGATAAACATAAATATGGTTCAGACTATGAGGACGGCACAACAATCACCTATCGAAGCCAAGATGCAGTCCCCATTCAGGTACAAGTCGAACAGCACAAACGTATCGTAACGATTGGCGAGCAGAATTTCACTGTAACTCAAACCGCTTCCAAGCCTATTGCAACGTATAATGTATTTTATCCTCAAGGAAACAAATATGAAGTCGAGCAACAACACGGCACTTTATTGAGTTATGATGAAAAAGGTCATATGGCTCCTCCGCAAAGTGACGTTCTAAACGGGGAACGCATAATTGCAGAGGGCGAGGAACAATATACACCGGTTATGCTCGTAACGGCCGCCTTCCCAGAGTACCACGAGAAACCAGGTATGCCTGCTTTTCTATTCCTCGCCATTGCCGTATTCATTTACGGGTGGTGCACGTTTTATTACGAACCATTTCAGCAGTTTCTCTTCTGGATTTCCTTCCAAAGGGTTTCTTTTAAAAATCCCGAGCCGAGTGATTTTTATTATGTAACGTGTAAAATAGGAGGCATCCTATGTATGTTCCTTGCCATCTGGACCGCATTTCAGGCATTTTAAAAACTTATAAGTTATAAGTCACACAAGCTGATGCAGGAATATATTCTTGCATCAGCCTCCTCTCTGCAAAAAAAACATTGCCCCACCAGAAGTTTCTGATGAGACAATGCCTGCGAATGGGTTCTACTAGTATAGCGCGATGCGATGTTACATTTTTTGCAAAATACCTTTAACCAAGCCAATGAACGTTGTTTTCACTTTGGCTGCGACCTCAATCACTTCATCATGGCTGAGCGGTTGATCCAGAATACCACATGCCATGTTTGTCAGACAGGAGATTCCTAATACCTTCATGCCGCCATGAATGGCAACAATTGCTTCAGGTACAGTAGACATTCCTACAGCGTCCGCACCCATCGTGCGAATCATGCGAATCTCAGCAGGTGTTTCATAAGCTGGACCACTCCACCACGCGTATACCCCTTGTTGCAGGCTTACATTTTGCTCTTCAGCAACCTGTAGAGCGACACTACGCAATTCACGGTTGTATACTTGAGACACATCCGGGAAGCGCACGCCCAGATCAGCATTGTTTGGTCCAATCAGGGGATTGTTGCCAACCAGATTAATATGATCCGTAATCAGCATGAGCTGGCCTGGTTCGAAACCGGTGTTGACCGCACCACAAGCGTTGGTGACGATCAGTTGTTCAACGCCAAGTGCCTTCATAATGCGAACCGGGAATGTTACTTCATCTAAGGTAAAACCTTCATAGTAGTGAAGACGGCCTTTCATGGCTACAACGGTCTTCCCCATTAATTCTCCAATCACCAATTCATTAGCGTGTCCAATGGCTTCGGATTGAGCAAAATATGGAATCTCTGTATAAGGAATCACTGTTGCATTCTCAATCTCGTCCGCAAGTGCTCCCAGTCCTGAACCCAGAATCATACCTACTACTGGCTTGGAGTTGATCCGGTTTAATATGTAATCGCGTGCTTCCTGAATGTGTGCTGATTGATGCATAATAACGTCCTCCTGATAATCTGAATTGATATTACATATACCCTATTTATAAGCGTTACTTATCAAGTGTAATGAACAACGGCTCGGATGTAAATGGGTGTCCTCATTCTGTCTTCAATACACAATTCCGACAAGCTTTGTTAGGCTTTAACTCCAGACTGCAACGCGCCGAAGTAAGGCTTCAACATCGTTTCGAAAATTGCGTCTTGTTCTTCAATCTGCTCAACATACGTCCACAATAAACGTTCTTCTGTGTCGATGTTTATTACCTCAAACTCCATCTGCCGAGAGGCCCATATCGTGACCTGCCCCATAGCTCTCTCCGATTCATGAACATATCCAATGAAAGGATCGGGAGTACACTCCTTCTCATTTTCAGGATTTCCTTTTCTCTCTTCCGTAGAGATCTGGAGCACCTGCAGTTGTTCCTGTTTACGTTGCATCCAGCATCGGAATGAATCCAGCGAAAACGGTCGTGACAGCAATCCAGCACCTCCTCTCCAAAATTGTACACCAAATAGCCAATCCTCTGCCGGGACCGGCTCCATGGTACCATATGCTAATTCAGCGTATGACTCCCTCTACGTTTATACCAGTCTATCCCCATCATTAAGATAAACATCCAGAACGCAAATATCAGCGGTTTAACGACCCTTCCCTCTCCGAAAATAAAATAGGCCATTGCGAAATTTCCGATAAACGTTAACGCATTATTACGGATACTTTCCATCTTATTCAACTCCATCTTGAATTCAATTTATAACTCTTCAAGATATATCGTTTCGGCTCGATCTTCATTCCATTGAACCGCTGACTCGCAAGATTACACTGTATTATTGAAAATAATAACATATACAGCAAATGTTTGGATGTCATTTTCTTCTCATATTGCTTATACATGCGTATACCAAACAAAAAAGCCGACCTCATTTGGCCGACTTCTTTAGATTCTACTATAATTCGCTTCCTAACGATGATAACTCATCGTTGCTGCTTCTTACTATTCCTTCACACTACCCAGTTGCAATCCGTGTACAAAGTACTTCTGCAAGAACGGATACACCACCAGGATCGGCAATGCCGCAACAATGGTAATCGCTGCCCGGATCGATATCGGCGTAACCATATTACGCGCTTGCCCCATATCAGCCCCGCTGGATACCGCAGCACTGCTGTTGGTATTCATAGAAGAGGACAGCAGTTTCATCAACTCGTACTGCAACGTACTCAGGTTTTGCTTGGATGAAGCGTACAGGAACGTATCAAACCAAGAGTTCCATTGCCCTACCGCAATGAACAACGCGACCGTTGCAAGTACAGGCTGACACAACGGTAAAATGATCGACATAAACGTTCTGAAATCGCCGGCACCATCAATCTTGGCTGACTCAATCAATCCTTCAGGCAACGTCTGGATATACGTCCGAATAACGATCATATTAAACGCACTGATCAGACCCGGAATGATGTATACCAGGAAGTTGTTAAGCAAGTGCAAATCTTTGATCAGGAAGTATGTTGGAATGAGACCTGCACTGAAATACATGGTCAATACAACGATAATCGTGATCGGTTTGCGCAGAATATAGTCTTTGCGGCTCAGCGTATATGCCAGCATGGAAGTGAGGAACAAGCTGAGAACAGTACCTAGTACAGTTCTGGCAACCGAGACCCCAAAAGCCGCGAATATGGTTCCACCCGCAAATACAGCTTTGTAGTTTTGGGTAGTCCACTCCCTCGGCAACAGATAGATTCCGCCCCGAATCGTATCGTTACCCGCATTAAAAGAAATAGCCAGTGTGTTCAAAAATGGATATAAGGTTACTACTGCAATAAAGATCATCAGCAAGCCGTTAAATGTGTGGAAGACAATCGGCTCAACTCGAGATTTGTTTATTCCCATCGATGTGTCCTCCTCATATTAATCGGTCTTCGCCGAATCGTTTGGATATTGAGTTAGCCGCAAATATCAGGGTAATACTTACGACCGTTTTGAATATACCGGCTGCGGTAGCTAGTGAATAGTTACCGATCTGTAGCCCGTATTTCAAGACAAAGATGTCAATGGTCTGAGACCAGTCAACAACGACACCATTTCCAAGCAAGTACTGGACTTCGAATCCAGCTTCCAGAATCCATCCCATGTTCATAATCAACAAGATAATGACGATGGACTTGATGCCAGGCAACGTAACATACAACATTTTTTTATACCGGTTAGCTCCATCAATCTCAGCCGCTTCATAGAGTGAAGGGTCAATGGAAGTGATCGCAGCCAGATAGATGATTGCATTCCAGCCGACTTCTTTCCACACGTGTGATGCACCGACAATACCCCAGAAATACTCTGGAACGCTGAGCCACATGATCGGTTCTTTAATGAATCCCAGCTTCATCAGCACCACGTTCACAATCCCGCCATCAACCGATAACGAGCTGGCTACAATGCCCGTAACGATGATCCATGACAGGAAGTGAGGCAGATATGAGATCGTTTGAATCGTGCGCTTGTACAGCTTGTGTTTGATTTCATTCAGCAAAATCGCAAAAACAATGGCTGTCACGAAGCCAAGAATCATGTTAATTAAACTCATCGCGATCGTATTGCGAAGCACGTTCAGAAACGCGTCGTCCGTAAGCAGAAACTTGAAGTGCTTAAGTCCGACCCACTCCTGTTGCGAGAATTTCTTCGCTGGACTGTAATTCTGGAACGCCATAACCCAGCCCCAGATCGGATAATACGAGAAAACCAAAATATAAGCGACGATGGGCAGAGACATAAACATCAGTTGTTTTTGACTGCGCAGGCGCTTCATCAGAGGCGTCTTGGTCACAACGGTTGGAGCAGATTTTTCCTGTATGGCTCCCGGCGTATTCGCCATCTTTCACTCCTCCTATCAACGTACAGCGGATTTGGGGATGAATTGCTCAGAAGGCACAAGGCATGATTTACATCCATGCACCTGACACCTTCCGAGCTAATTCAACAACCGCTTTTATTTATTTCACGGTCCAGTTCTGAATCCGCCATTGTAATTGCTCATTGATTCGGTCTTCATACGCTTTCACGTTGATTTTCTTGTAAGCGTCCACATACTCGCCCCAGATCGAATCAAATTGATCTGAATTGGACATGATCGCTCTAGGCAAGTACTTCAGCGATGTATCGGTCATTTGTTTGTTGGCTACCGAAGCATCTGAACCTTCTTTCAAGTCCACTTGCCATGCTGGATAATACACTGGGTTTTCAGGTGCAGGAGAGAAGAAATCACTCCATGTTTTGAAACCGTATGCATCCAGCAATTCTTTATCCTCTTTTTTCAACCCATCATAGAATTCTTCAGGCTGATTGGTTGCACCAATCGCGTTGCCATCCGAGAAAGTACCTTCCATTTTCGGTGCTGCACCGTAGAAACCTTCTGCTTTGTTAGCCAGTTTCCATGCCGGGTCTTCCTGCTGAAGACGTTGTTCAGGTGTACGATAGAATCTGCCTTTATCGTTAACCATGTAGTCTACGCCCTCTTCACCCCAAGACAGCAACTTTTGGTACTTTTCATCCATCAACTTATCCAGGAATTTCAGGATTGCAACAGGATCTTTAGCATCTTTACTGATACCAAAACCGTTGTTCAAGTTGATAACCGGACGATCCAGGTAGTGATCCTTGATGCTTGTGTCATATACAAGTGGGAAACCAACATACGTTTCACCAATTTTGTTCTGAGCTACGAGTGGATCTTCACCTTGCTGGAAGTTCCAGTGCTGGTCAAACATACCGACAACGCGTCCAGATGAGATTTTAGCCAGATACTGGTCATAGTTCTGAACGAAAGCTTCTTTATCAAGCAGTCCTTCATTATAGAGACTGTTCAGCTCTTTATAATATCTTTTCGAAATATCTTTATCCGCGAATACGCTTGCAACACCTTTATCATCAACCACAACCCCGCCATCATTCGGATGACCTGTCAAGTGCTCTGGCGGATTGAGCAGTGGGAAGGTTCTCCAGTCGGAAGCCAAAGTTGTGAAACCAATCGTTGGCTGTCCATCCGCTGTTGTTGGATGTTTTGCAGTATAATCACGAATCAGTTTCATATACTCATCAAGTGTTTTCGGTGTTGGATATCCGGCTTCTTTCAGTACCTGCTTTTGAATCCAGAACGCAGGACCGGAATAGTAGTTACTGATGAACTCACCCGTGTATACACCGTAGTTTGGCAACCAGTAGATATGTCCATCACTGGAATCTTTCATCCGTTCCCAGTCTTTTGCGTAATGCTTTTTGAGATTTGGAGCATGTTGCTCGATCAGATCCTCCAGTGGAATAACCGCGCCGGCCGCAACCAGTTTGGTATCTGCTGTAATCAGATCCGGGTATTCTCCACCCGCAACCATAACACCTAGCTTCTGTTGCAAGTCACCGACCAGAAACTCCATGTTTAGTTTGACACCCAGCTCATCTTCAATCTTTTTGTAGATGCGGTTATCCGCTGCCGGTGCCTGATTTGGTGTACCAATAAATGCCGAGATGTTTAATACTTCCTTACCATCGGGTGTCGTCGTTTTGGCCTCTTCTCCACTGCATCCTGCCAGTGCCAGAGTTAGTGCCAGAACAAGAGAAACGGAACCCCAAAGTTTCTTTTTCTTCAATCCCCCCATGTATTGCGCCTCCTTGGAAGTGGTTTGCCTTACTGATTTCATTATGAGGAAATGTATGCGGTTTCAAAATAAACAGATTTAAGCATCTCCCCCCCTTAATTGCAGGAGGTCTTGAACCGGATCATACCTCCTTATATGTGCTCTAATTAGCATGCTTAAGGCGATACTCAGCCGGTTTCAGCCCTGTTCTCCGCTCGAACTGTTTCAGGAAATGCTGGTAACTCTTATAACCAACCTGCTCTGCAATCGCACATGAAGCATCGTCTGAATCTCTGAGCAGTCTCATCGCTTCCTCTATCCTAAGATCATGTACCATGTCCAGAACACCCTTGCCATATTTGCGCATAAAAGATTGGCCCAGATGCACAGGATGCATGAAGAATCGCTCGGCAAGCTCCTTAATGGTAAAGGTCTCTCTAAAATGCGCTTGCAAGTATTCAGCTACCATCGCCTGTGTTCCGCCAAGCTGTTTTTGACGTAGAGATGATGCCACAGCTTGACACTTCAAGCAAAACTTTTCCATCATACTCGCTGATTTTTCGATGTTCCAGTGATACCGGTCATCGGAATGAAAGGCTGTATCCAGCAACAGATCCTTCGTTTCTCCTCCAAGCTCCTTGCATAGAGAAAAACCGCGGAATAAAATCTGGGTCATGAATATGTGCACAAATTCAGGTGCAGTCTTGTTCATTACAAATTGATGGAATGCTTCTCTAATCGACAGACTTAATTGTTCTGGCGAACCGTTCTCCAGATGCTCCATAATGAGATCCACTTCACAGAGAGATTCGGGATTAAATCTTAGACGTTGTTCCTGAAGATCTTCGGCGAATAGCAAATTCCCTTGGTGCAAAAACAAAAAACGCTCCGTCTCGACAGCCATACTTCTGGAAAGAGATAAGGCTTCCGGTTGCTGCACAGGCAAACCTACGGCAAACTGAACTCCGTCTGGAACAAATTCATTTAAGTCAGACAACAACCTTTCCGCAAAATCCCGATGATCTCTTCCTTGCCATGTTTCTAACTCTGAGGACACTTCACCCCAGACAATACCGCAGGCATCCTGTTCATTTTCCACCACATAACAGCACGGTTCACGGCTTACGGTCTCATGAATCACCGAGCGAATCTGACCAGAATCAGCACGCTGAAATCTCACTTTCACATACGTCCACTTCTGAGCTTGCTCATACAAATGAGCGATATCGTGAGCCATCTGTTCTGCATCCTCAACTTCCTGTCCGGTAACCAGTGTAGCCAAAACATGCCGTGTTTCCTGTACTTTGGCCTGTTCACGAACAACTTCACGCTCTTGCTTCTCCTTCAACTCCTGCGCCAGTCGCTCCAGCATATCGTCCGCTTCCATCGTATCCACAGGTTTGGTTAAGTAATTACTGACGCCAAGACGAATAGCCTGCCTCGCGTAATTAAAATCGCTGTAGCCACTTGTAATGACAAACATTGTGGAATCGTGCCCCAGACGGCGTGCCTCTTCAATCAATTCCAGTCCGTTCATCGCTGGCATATGAATATCCGTGACAACCAGATCAGGTTTACTCGTACGGATCGCTTCGACTGCCTCTTCTCCATTCGTACACACACCGTTAATTTCAAAACCGAATTTTCGCCAATCAATTAACAACTGCAGGCCTTCAATCGCAAACGGCTCATCATCCACCAATAGAACTTTATACATCTTGCTGTCCCCCTTTGTTCATCAGTCACAGTCTATCTGTCGGAATATGAAATCCGGCTTCCGTACCGCTGCCCTTCTCACTGCGAATCGTGAACGTTGCATCCCCTTCATAAAATAATTCCAGGCGGCGATAGACATTACGAATGCCCACATGTGAACCGTCCTTCGCCTGATCCGAGCGTACGTCCTGTATTAATTGCCGCAGTTTATCCTGCTCCATCCCGATCCCGTTATCGATAACCCGAATAACCAGTCCGGATTCACCTAGCTTTGCGGTAATATGAATTAATCGCCCATTTTTGCGTGCTTGCAATCCATGTTTGCACGCATTCTCCACCAGCGGCTGAATACTCATACGCGGAATACGTTTGCCCGCAGCCTTTGGATCAATATCCAGAGTATAATCAAACAACTCTCCGAATCTGAACTTCTCAATTTGAAGATAAAGTGTTGTGAATTGTAACTCCTCTTCGAGTGGGATCAAGTTGTCTGATCTGCTGAGCAACTGTCTCATGAGTAAAGATAAGCTTTTAATAATCTCAGATACTTCGGTATAGCCGTTTTTAGTGCTTACGACGAGTAATGCGTTCAGTGTATTAAACAGAAAATGTGGATTCATCTGGCTCTGGAGCATAGATAACTCCGTTCGGACTTGATCCAGTTCCAGATCCTTGTGCCTGATCTCCAGTTTGTATACGTCGTTAATCAGGGAATGGATTTTGCTGATCATCATATTAAACGTGCGAATTAACCCGCCAATCTCGTCCCGACCTTCCTGGATCTCGATCAGGTCAAAACGTTCATTCCGCACTTTCTCCATATGCCTTGACAATTTACGGATACGGTAGTGGTACGAACGCAAAATAAAGTAAATGAGCACCGATGGTACGATGACACTGATAATCGCCAGCCACAAAATGGAATTACGCGCTTCGTCCAACAACTGATCCACATGCCGCGTATCCGCAACACCGATCAGCTTCCAGCCGTCCAGATAAGCCAGATTACCAAGTGACTTCTCCATGATATATTCGGACTTCGCATCGGAAGACCATCCCTCTGCCGGGAAGCGTGCACTGGAAACGACCGGACGGCTATTTCCGTCCACAAGTCTGAGCTGCAGGCTGTTTGTCTCCCGATTAAGGATGCTGTAAATGCGATTCACTTCGAGATCAATTTTGGAATACTTCGCGTAGGTAGCATATGAAGTAAATGTCTTCATTTTTCCAATGACACTAATTCGCTTCCCGCGGCTAAATCCAGACTGTTCTTCGTAATCAATAACTAAAATATCGCCGTTTGCTTGATTTAACTGCTCCATGCCCGGCAACGACGTCGTTTTGTCCTTCATGACGATGTAGTGACTACCGGTCTGAATGGTATCGTTATCCGTATAAATTCGGACTTCCAAAATATTGGCCGACATATACCGTGTCAATTTGTCACGCAGGAAAACATGATATTCGTTGTAATAATCCACAGGTGACGCGTAGGTACGATCCAGAGCTTCATATAAGGAATCATCGGCGGCAATCATACGGCTTAGCGCCACGCTCTCATCAATCATACCAACCAATTCTCCTGCGGCTCTATCAATCGATTTGCGCAGATTTTCCTGTTCCCGTACTTTGATATCTGCAGATGTTCGTTGATAGAAAAACAGATTAATCGCAATAATCGGTAGCAGAATACTGACCACATAGATCAGCAGAAATTTATATCGAAGGGGGATGTCGTTTACCGTATGAAAAGTCCTCTTCTTCTTATGCACATAATCACCCTTGGTTGTTGTTTTTATATAGAGATGGAAGCTCACCTGTAAGCGCTTTAAATTTTTCTGTAAAATACTCCGCATCATGATAGCCCAATTCAAATGCAATATCTGAGATTTTCATATTGGTTCGGCGGAGCATCCTGCGTGCCTCTTCAATACGAAGACGATGAACATATTCACTGAAGCTGACTCCCATCTCACGCTTGAACTGCTGACCTAGATAAGCCGAGTTGACATGAATGTGATTAGCGAGCTGCTGCAGCTTGATTTTGGTACGATAATGCTCCTTCAGATACTGGACAGCCTCTGCCACCAGACCACTGGAACCTGGATCAGCCTGAGCCATTGAAGCAAACGTTTCCGTAATCCGAATAAACAATTTCTTCAAGTCCCCCATGAACCAACTCTCTGTATGATGCCAGGTTCGCACTTGGAGAAGAGTCTGATCTGCTCCGATCATGCTATATCTGCGTAGTAGTTCCCCATGGATGTATCTGACTGCGCTTTGAGCCCAGATCATCGCGGCCCGAGATTCTTGTATCTCCTGTAGCATATCATCAACAATGCGAGCAACGCCTGTTACATCTCCTGCCTCGATTAACGCGATAAACTGCCGTGCCCGCGATGCCATTTTCTCCAGATCCGCCTCATCCAACATGCCGTCGTCATCCGTAGTTGAGTCCAGCATCTCCATGGCGTGATATTGCTCTTCCGCAAGCTTGATCTCTATTTCCTGCCGCTGGGTATCCAGCGGTACGATCAGGTTCCGTAATAACTCGTGAATTTCTTCTGGCACCAAAGGTTTGAGCACATATTCATTCACCCGATATCGTATCGCCTGCTGTGCATAACCAAACTCGGAATACCCTGTTACGATCACGATCTGGGAATCATATTTTAACTCTTCACGCATGGTTCGGATCAACCCCAGTCCATCAAGCACAGGCATCTGGATATCGGTTACCACCAAATCCGGATTTACATGATTGATCAGTTCCAGTGCTTCTTCTCCATCGGTCGCAGTTCCACACAACTCATATCCGCAGCCTTGCCAATCGATCATCGTTTTCCAGCCTTCCAGCATAAACGGCTCATCATCTGCTACAATGACCTTGTACATTGGATTCACCTGCCATTTCCCCTTTTTTTCTCCAGTATGGCATCGTACCGTCCATGTGACAATGCTATTATTCGAATAAATCTGCTCTATATATAAGATACTTCAAAAAAGCCTTACAGGCTTAACCCTTTTTATGGGGTCCGCATGTAAGGCTGTAATTCCGAAACACTCAGCAGAGCGCTGTATGCTTAGCTTAAACGTATATTTAAATTGAGCCTGAAATTTTGCCTTAGCTTTCTTCTTACTTTTGCCCGAGAATGCGCCAAAATGAATCCTTCGGTTGCTGCTTGGTATCGAACACAAATGGCCAGTTTTTGCGGCCACGTACCGGGAAATGATCCAACCACGTATAATGATCAGCCGCACCCCAGAATGTTACAGAAGTAATATTGGATTGATACTCCCGGAACAGCTTGAAAATCTCCTCATACCGTTTCTCCTGAAGCTCCATCATCTCAGACGTTGGCTCTGTCAGATCAGTTCGCGTATCATCATGTTGAAACACAGATACATCCAATTCAGTGACGTGAAGCTGCACATCCAGTGAAGCATAACGTTCAATGGCTTCACGGATCTCTTCTATGGACGGTCCATGAATATTCCAATGACCCTGCATTCCAATACCATGAACCGGAACCCCTTGATCCAGCAGTGATTTTACTAGATTGTATATTTTCTCCCGTTTGACCGGATTAGTCTCGTTGTAATCGTTGTAAAACAGCAATGCATCAGGATCAGCTTCATGAGCCATATGGAATGCCTGTGCCAGGTAATCTTCTCCCAGCAATCGCAACCATTTTGTATCTCGCATGATCACGTCAGTCTTGTCTTCGATCGCCTCGTTTACCACATCCCATGCGTAGATCTGTCCTTTGTAACGGCCAACAACGGTATCGATATGCTGCTTCAAGCGGGACAACATCAGTTCCCTCGAAGCCGGTCCGCCGGAAGCATCCTCAAACACCCATGCCGGCGTCTGGTTGTGCCATACCAACGTGTGACCACGTACACCTATCGCACGGCCCACTGCAAAATCAACAATCTCATCTGCTGCCTCAAACGTATATTCATGTTCTCGCGGATGAACTTCTTCAAACTTCATCTGATTCTCCGCAGTAACACTATTATAGTGCTTCGCAATAAATTCCCCTTCGGATTGTAGCATTCTTGTATGTACTGCTGCACCTATTTTGAACGCATCGGCATAAGCAGTATGTAGGGACGGAATTTCGGTAGACATCCTGGTTCCTCCTCGCAGATTTATTTCTTCATCATAACGTAAAATGAATGCGCTTTCCCTGAACAAAATAAACCTTCTCCCCCCTGAAATTCTACCAATTTCAGCACAAAAAGAAGAAATACAGGCAATATACGTTATAACTTGTCTATCTGTAGCAAAGTCACTTGCTTCACTGTACATGCCGGGCTGACTTGTTCTTCAGAGAGTACATTAAGCTTGATCAGGCTTTTCAGCTTATGGCTGTCCACCTTGGACAGCAGCCTCCAAATCTCCGGGTCGGGCAGGGATGCATATAGCTTCTGATCGTCATATTCCTTGCGGTGCTGGAGCACCGTTTTCACCTTATATCCGCCTACTTCGGTCTCATACACCCCTTGCTGCGCACAGTACGCCACAATCTCATCTCTCAATACAGATAACTGTTGTTCGATCTCTTTCTGCTGCTGTTTTAGTTCAAAGTAAGCCTGCACCTTCTGTTCCATTATTTATCACACTCCTCTACTACCATAGGTATGCAGAAAATATGAGTTTAGGACAGGCTTGTAGGCCACCTTAAAAAGATATTTCGAATACCAAATCGTAATTTTAGGACTTTAAGAAAAAATTCTATAGGGAGGATATTTCATTTACAACAAGTCTGCTTGGAGGTAAGGGTTATGAGTAGCTACATCAAACACTCGCCGCATGACTTCTGCATTTCTCGGAACATCGCCTTCGCGCGAGAGCAACACCCAGCGTAACCAGGCCAATGCTTCAAACCCCTCCTCCTCGTCCAGCGTATTGCCGGCAGCCGCTCGTAATTCGGCCTGATAAAACATTCCCAACTCTCTTCCGTTATAGATGGTGATTAGAAAAACAGACCATGCCGCATCATATCTCGGGTCTCCGTACTGTCCGTTGGTCCAGTCTATAACGGTGTATTTTCCATCCATCTCTACGATATTTCCTAGGTTGTAGTCACCATGAATGAAGTCATCCTGTCTGATCTTTACACGTTTCATTAAGTCATGAACAATGTGATGGATATCTCGGTGCTTAGCCAGCTGAGGAAAAAAATAGTCGATAAAATTGTAATGAGGAATGTAATCTTGCTTTGCTTCTTTCGTTTGCGGCTGTTTAACACGGATTGGATGCTGGTGGATATCATTTAAAGTCTGAGCAAGCCGTCTTAATATTCCATGATCTAGCCGGGTAACCGGCACACCATCGTAACTTGTTAGTAGCACTTGATTCTGATGTTCATCTGTTCCCCAGCCATATGGCTTGGAAACCTGAATCCCGCTTTGACTCAGCTCGTGCAACAACTGATATTGTTTTCTAATATCCGGGTGTGAGTCCTTATTCCAGATTTTCAGTACGTACAGCTGATCATGAAGTTCAACACGCATAACATCCGCTTCCAATCCAGGCTTAAGCGGGATCATCCGATGCTCCTGACCTATTCCCTGCCGAATCGCTTCATCCAGTTGAACCCAGCGGATACTGCTAAGTTGTATCACTTGTACTCACCTCACGGCCCTTCATCATGGTTAGGTTCAATCAATCCTTTGCCTATAACATTAGCAGATACGGGCTCTCGGCCAAGTTCTCTTGCCCATACAGATAACTGCCCTATATGATGAATTTCATGTGCAATTACATGACGCATAACTTCGCCCCAAGCATCGATATGCACGTGTCCGTCGGTTCGGCGGTCGATGTAAGTTCTCTTTTCCATACTCGGCTCCCACAATAAAACAAATGCTTCCACATCTTGATGTAGCTTATGGTCCAGCTCACGAACAGCTTCGAGCGTCTGGTAGTTTGCAAAATCCTCCGCAGTATCCGGTTTTCCTTGTAACAGTTGAAGCCAGCTCCACTCCACATCAATGATATGAAAAAAAGTCTTCAGGATACTTCCCACACCACCTATACGCGGTCGAAGTAATTCTTCTGGCGGCAGGTCTGCACACCATGCATACCACTGTTCACGCACGATCCAGTTGTATCGAAAAAAGGTTTCCATACCGTAGCCTCCTATGTTGCTGTACTTAGGTCATTAAAGCTTCTTGATCAATTCAATAAATTATTATTCATTCCACTGATTTGTTAGTTAATCTTTTTTTGATATAGACAATCACATGTATTCCAGCATAAATAAATAGAACATTCACGAAATAAACCAGTAAATTAATATGCATATTGGATATAAACCAGATTGATCCGTTTGAATTCGAGACATGATAGTCCGTCAAAAAACGAAGCGGGAATCCATACTCGGTTCGTAAAGGTTCGTTATCATTATTCAGCGTTCCCGGAATAAAAAAGACAGCCAATACAGCGAGCCAAGCCGACAAATTGAATATTTTTTTATGTATCTTCATTATGTCTCCCCCTGTTCCTCCTTAGCCAGATTTCCTCCGTAATAGGTTCCCTCCAGCTCTTGATCCAGGTAACTCTCCAACGCCTGATGGTGCAGTGCGTACCTCGAAATTTTGCTGAAACGGCCAATCTTCGTAACATAAATCTGTTTGCCGTTGTATTGTATCATGACCTGATTGTTATGCTTCAATCTCAGAGCGATGCCCATATGAATGCTGCCCTCAATGCGATCTACAGCCGTCTTCGCTGACGCTGGAGCTTCATTCAACCAATCAACAACTCTGCTTGTTTCTGCTTCATTTAAAACAGCTGCATCAAAACGGATCTGTACTCCGCTGCCACCCTTGGTATATATCGCTTTGCTCGTATCTGCACGGACAACCTCCGCGCTAGATAAAGGGGTTTCAATATCCACAAACCGGTTGTTCATATACACGAAGTACAGGGCTAGCGCAGTTGCCATAATGCCTATAATCAACCAGAATCGTTTGATATTTCGTGTGTTATTCATTCTTCATCACCTCGTAATGTGTGCCATGTCCACCACATGAGCAAACATGCTCAGCACCGAATTATGATGTTCTATAATCTTCTGTTCCACGTTTCCACGGGCTTCCACTATTCTTATAATAAAAACAACCTGAATTGAACTTTAGTTACAACCTATTTTATCATTTATTCAATGGCAGCCTCTCTTCATCGATCAGATGTATGAGTATGGAACCATTTCCGCAACTGATTTATATGCGCCTGATGATAACGATTGTGGTCAGCCATGTGCCAAAGTCCCCAGCGAACAGAAGCTTGCTTTTCATTCCTATGCCCGAAAGCAACTACGATATCCATATCCGCATCCGTAAGAATTGTGCACGTTTCCTGTAGCATGTTCATGATCAACTGATGTTGAGAAATAAGGGTGTCTCTGGATATCCCCGCTATGAAAGGAAGTTTGTTGTTTTCATCAATCATGGGACCGTATTGCTCCAACATATCGTAAGGTAACGTTTTTCCTTTGATGCGATACACCCAGTTCAGGTCAACGAACGTGATATGTCTCAGTAACTGAGCTGTACTGTTATATAGGTTGCCAGGTCCTCTGTAATCGACCTCCTCCTGTGACATGGAATCCGTGATGGATTTCAGGCGATCACTGTTCTCTTTAACCACGGCGAAAAGCATCCCCGTGACAGAAGACATATTTTCCTCCCCTTTTAAATCATGAATCATACCCTCACCTCTTCAACAAGATAAGGCGATCTCACCAGATCGCCCCTGTCGTTAATAATTTTCCTTTTCGATAAGCTTGAAGATGCTACCTGTTGTCATAAGGAACTCCTGGGAGCATTTCCGTGAATATCGGTTAAAATGGCAACCTTCATTCCGCTTTCTCCTCAGGAACATACATCGTCTGAATCTCCTGCACACCTTGAACAAAACCCAGATTCAGATATACAGACTCGGCATCATTGCCTTCCATCACATACAGTCGCAAAAATGGATAGTGCCCCTTGAGCATCGTTAATGCTCTTTGTAACATTTGGGTAGCAATTCCTCTGCCTCTGTACGAGGGGATTACGCCTATACTGTATACCGCAGCCTGATTGTCCTGTAGACATAAGCGGCAGTTGGCGACCAATTGACCCGTTGCTTGATCGTATACCAATGTAGATGCCTGAGTCAGGATTTCATTGGTATAATTAGGATCTTCGTCAGGTGTAAAATCTTCAAGAGAGCTCTGCTTTCTGCGCGTTGCTTCTAGACTTCCACCGAAACTTTCCAGATCACACTGGGCAATTTCCTCTTCGTTTACATATTTGAAGCCACCTGATTCTTTTCCAATAATCTCTGGGCTCTTAACAGTCACCCTGCTGTCCCAATCCACCTCGAAATGATCCGTAGGACGCTGCATCCAGCGGCATCTGAATTCGGCCGGCCAAAATCCCGCTCTCGCAAACCAGTCCACTTGACCTGGTAGAATCTCAAATGTCAGAATTCGTTTACTCCGATCCGACCACTGCATTAATTTCTGTTTCAGCAGCTTCACGATCTCAAAGCCTTGCTGGAATGGCGGGATGAGAAACAAATGATACATCTTGTTAGGCTCCATTCGCACACCACCTATTTTACTTTCCCCGCGATAGATCCAGTACGCACTGCATCTTGAGGAACTGAATTCTTCTTCCCTAAAAAATCCGACGTATCCCATATCATAATAAATGGTGCAAAATAACCCCCACTCCGTAACATCCGCAAGCCGAATTGAGTATTCATCTGATAAATCATATTGAAGCGTGTCAGCAGACCACTCTGTCAAAGTCATATGTCATTCCTCCTTAACCGGGTATCCGATTTCCGCGATGTCCTCTTCCAACTCATCTAACTCGATCTCCGGGTTTAATGCCTGCAACAGTCGTTCGTTCAACGGTTTCATGGCAAAAACATGCTGGATCGGCTCTAAATTAAGTTCAATCTCATAGTATTCCTGAGCCCAGGCATGGTAGTGCTCCGCACCGCCCACAAGAACTTGTAGAAGAACATAAGCTTCATCCGCGAGCTGTTGACTCGAAGTCCACTCGTTATGTACCTTTTCATGCCAGACGCAGAAGGTGATCTGATCCATCATAAAAGCAGGCTCGTCCAGAAACGTCTTTTTGAAATCTGCCGGCACACCCTCCAATACATCACCAAGTTGATCTTTATGTAGGGAAGCATAAGCTTTGTCGTAACCTTTGATGATTAAACGGTTGCTCGAATCAAATAACGCGAAATAGTGATCTCCCTCCTTATCTCTCATCGAAGCCATCTGTTCGTTCGCATCCCACTGCGCATTGTACGAATAATACCTGTACTCCCATTCTGGCATTAGAATTGCATCCAGCATCGCTACTGCCTTGAAGATTCGCTGACATTCAGAAATGCTGGGCAATTGATGGATAAAATCAGAAGTATTGCTCATTTTCTTACCTCCCGAGTAATCGAACCACTTATCAATGAAATAATGACATATGCAAATGCCTGGATCACAAACATCAGCGTAACAAACGCCACCGGAAGACCGCTTTCTGAACTAAAATCATTCATCAAATCGATAACAACCTGCCCGGGTCTGGACACGATATCCCATGAATTCCAGCGATTAAATCTCCCGATATATACGCCCAGACAACTTAGAAGTAAAATGAATCCGACAATAATCCAGCAAACGAACCTGTGTACGAACAATTGCAGCACATGTTCTATTTGCCTTATAGAACATGTGGAGAGCATCAACCCTAAAATAGCTACACCAAACGTAAGGGTCAGACTGTACCAGAAATCCATCTCGAACCAAAAAGCACTCTCAGGCTGAGCAGTAAAATACCGGAATGCATGCAACATTTCTGTAAACAGATAGGCCGCGTTAGGCAGAAAGAACAGCCAGATCATTCCGAGCAAACCTGTCAACGTCATGCCCATCCATCCGGGTCTCACAGCCTTACGTCGAAAGATAAGAGCAATCATCGTTGAAATGAGAAACGGAACCCATGCCAGAAACATATCCCAGTCTAGGAAGGCATACATATTCGATCCTGACTTTGCACGCAGATACACCGCAATGCCAAGACAGCATAACGTCGTAAGTAGCAATGAGAACGCTAAGGCAATAAATCTATTGTTCAAAATTCGATCATGTTTATCTATCATCTTGTTGGACTAGTCCTTCTTCTGGAAATAAATTTATAGATATTTTTTAAAGGCTTTGCTGGACTCGCCATCGTATCCTAGCTTTCGATAAAATTGATGGGCCCCTTGCCTGGAAGCTCCGCTAGCGAGGAGGATCTTGGATGCATTCACCTGCAAACATACCTGTTCCACATGTTCCATTAATTCTGTTCCGTATCCGTTGCCCTGCAACTCGCTAGACATAACAACCCTTTCAACCAAACCAAACGGCCGATTTCCTGCCAGAGCGTCTAGGCAGATATGTAAATGTGCCGTACCTACCACCTGCTCCCGGACTTCGTACACAAAAAGGAAGCTGTGTTCGTGACGCCTGATCTCTTCAATTCGTTCAGCAAGCACCTCAGTATGCGCGTGGTTGGGCAACAGCTCCCTGTACAATTTGTCAATAGTTGCTGCATCCCTGGCTTCGGCTTCTCTGATCATTTTTTTGCCACCTCTACTCTCTAACTTGATAACCTAAAATAATGTCACCATTATCCTCTAATTCTCCTGTTTCCTGAAACCCACAACGCTTGTACAGTGCATTAGCCGCAACATTATGCGGGATATGAGATACCCTGATTTGCCGACAATCCCTTCGCTCCTGCAACATGTGAATAACTTCCTGGATGGCACGTTTCCCATAACCTTGACCCTGATGTTTTCCATCAATCATAAAACGAAGAATCCAATAATGCCCATCTGTATAGATCTCGTTATCAAATAAAATAAACCCGACCATCTCATTCCCTGCATAGATCCCGTAAGGTCTTGAAGTTACTTCCTTGGTCGCATGGATTAAGGAATCCGCATTGCTCGCTACCAGTGTGAGCTGATCTTCCTTCGGTTGCAGAAGGATGCACTCACTTTCATTTTCCTGTGTAACCGGTTGCAAAGTGACTTGTTTCTCCATCATGTTATCACGCATATCTTATTCTCCTTCATCTATCACTACTTCAATTTTCTTCATCAGTATAATTTCTAATGGCTGTGTATCTAACAGTAAAGCTCCTGCATCCACATATCCCATTCCACGATAGAAATGTTGAGCACTCTCATCAGACTGCGTAGAAGTCATAACCGTATCAAAGCCCTTCTTTTTCATTTCATTTTCCCAATACTGTACGACACGTTGTCCTGATCCACGGCCACGAAACGGCTCATCGATCCAAATCATGTTCATAAAAGGCGTGTTATCCCAAAAGTATCCATATCTCATCCAGCCAATCCTTGCCTCGTCTTCCCAGAGGATATATATTTCCTTCTCTTTTATTTTCGTCTCAACAAGTGTGGGATGGATATGCCGATCTTTTTCAACGATATATGCATGGTCTGCCTGCGAAGCATATGTAATGTTCATAGGATTAACTCCTTCAATAGTAAAATCATAATCTATCATAACCCAGAATGTGGGTTATGCGTATAATTTCTTCCTCTGTATGGGCTATATATGTTGAGCTAAAATAGTTCCACACGACTCATGCCTATTCATGCAAAAAAAGCCACGGTATCCGTAGCTTAATCTTTAACCTTTATTCTGTTCATTACATCTTAAGGGGATGCCTGTTACGCTAGCGATCCACTTACCAAGTGTCCTTGATACCACACAGCCAGCCTTCCAGATCGCCTTGCCACCGCTTCGGCTGCACAACTCGCCTGCACCAGAACAAAGCTTGCTACATCGCCTGCCTTTGGCCATACGCTCTCTCCTGCTGCATTCAGCGAAGTCACTCCGCCCGTAATCGTAGCTATTGACTGGGACAACGATAACTCGTCGCTATATCCATACAGCTCGGCGAAGCGTCCAGCCTTTTCAAGCATATCTCCACTACCAAAAGGAGACCAGTGATCCGTCAGACTGTCTGTCGCCAGTTTCACGTTTACACCCACACGTTGCAACATCGGAAGCGGCATCATCGTTCTGCCCATCGGCACGGTTGAAGCCACGCTCATTCCCAGCGATGCCATGCGGCTCGCCATCTCCTCGGCTTCCTTTTTCTCCGCTCCTGCAAACCAGAACGCGTGGCTAACCGTCACCTGACCCTGAAGCCCTGCTTCTTCAGTCAACCTTACAAGTTCCAGTAACGTTTGCTTGCCAGCTTCGCCACCATCATGCAAATGCATATCGATCCCTGCCTGATGTTTGACTGCCAGTTCCACCATGGTATGCAGCGATTTTTCGATGTTCTCATCTACGGTATACGGATCAAGTCCGCCTACATGTGTTGCACCCTCTGTCATGGCTTGTCCCATGAGTTCGACCGAGCTGGATCGTAACAGCCCATGCTGAGGGAACGCGACAATCTCTGAAGATATTTTACCTGTGTAACTCTCCAGGGCTTGCTTGGTTGCTTCCAAACGTTTTAATCCACTGACTGGCTCAATATTGCAGTGCGCGCGAACGTGTGTAGAGCCGTAACCCTGTATTAGTGCAAGGATGCTTTCTGCCTGCCGTTTTGCATCGGGTAACAATTTGGGTAGTAATACCTTCTCCTCTTCAATACGATCAAAGATGCTGGAGCTGCGTCTGACCGCTTTCCATGGCCCGTCATAATAGGTTTTGTCCAGATGAATATGTGCTTCTTCAAACGAAGGCAACAATAACAAACCTTTGCCATCCACTCGCGGCAATTCTTCTGTCAATTGCGCCTTTGCGTCCACAATGGCAGCAATAACTCCGTTCTCAATCCGCAGATGAGCAAGACCCGTTTGTGTGCCCGTCACCTCTGCTCCTTCACGAATATATCCTTGTTCCAATCTTACATTGGTCAGCCAGAATGCCTGTTGCTGTTGCATTGTCTTTCCCTCATTTCTCTCTTCTCTTTAATTAAAAATTAAACCGTGCATGTCCGCCATCTGTCACGCCCTCAATTTGTTCAATATCGAGTAATCTGCGCTTCATCTCGAGACCACCACGAAAACCCGTCAGCTTGCGATTGGCACCAATAATCCGGTGGCATGGCAGTAACACTGGAATGGGGTTCGCCCCGTTCGCCGCACCTACAGCCCGCACAGCCGAAGGTCGTCCGATCACGGCAGCGATATCCCCATAGGTACGTGTCTCACCGTATGGCACACGCCCGAGCGCTTTCCATACCTGTTGCTGAAATTCGGTACAGATCAGGTCAAGCGGGATGTCCTCTGTGTATGCTGTCTTTTCCCCTGCAAAATAGGACTCCAGCCAGTCCATCATGCCCGTCTGTCTTAATGCCTGCTCATTCTCTTCAAGTTTAACACCCGGGGCAATTTTACTAATCCAGCCGTGCCAGTCTTCCAGCGTTTCGTTCGGCATAACGATCCGGCACAGTCCCTTTTCGGTCGCAAGCAGACTCCAGGGACGACCGTCCAGCAACATCGTGGCATACATCATCTTTTGTCTCATTTCATATTCGACCTTTCTTTATATATATCTGAGTCAGGAGCTTGTCTGTTTGGGAGCACTTGTCTGTTTGCTCACCTTGCGTTTCATGCTGCGGATCACTTGTTTGTCCTCCGGTGTCACGCGGTACGATTCCGTAATCTTCTGGAGTGCTTTGTTGTACGTAAAATCGTCAAGCGTATTGTTTTGCAAATACGGCATGGTCACCTCAGGTTGCTTCACATACGCGATCGAGATCGCCCAGGCCACCGCCATTTTCACATAATAGGCCTCATGTTTAATCTGATCAAGTAACGGCAACACCTGATGAATATAATGCGGCTCCAGATAAAAGTTCAACAGCATGACCACGCCAAACCGAATTTCATATTCCTGATCCGACTTGATATAAGGCTGAATGAAGTTCCACATCGCATCCATATGCACTTTCGTATATTTCAGTCCGGCACAGAAGCTGTCACATACCGACCAGTTATCCATTTTGGGTACAAAAGCCGCAATACGTTTTAACATTTCGTCCAGATCTGCTTGAACGTGACCAATGACCATTGCTTGCAACATTACTTCTTCAAAATAGTCATCCTGCGCCGTATCCAGGTACGTACGCCAGTCTGCAACGGCAATCTGTTTGGCTATTTTGCGGATCGTCGGCAAGCGCACACCCATCACGTTTGAAATATTCGGTATAAGGGAAGCCGCGAATTTCTGGTATTCCGGCTCAGCCAGGCTGAGCAGTTGTGTTCGAATATCGGTTTCCAAGGGCACTGGACCTCCTCGTTGATTACTGTAAAACAAGTATATCCTGAGTGCTTTCTTTTGTAAGCCCATCTCGAATGTTTGAGCAAGATTTCAATATTGTTTAACAACGAATGCATTCCGTTTAAAAATATGAAGCGCACCATTCAGGAAAGGAGTGTCATTATGAACGGTTCTCAAACCAATAAAGAGCTCTCCGTTGAGGAGATCACCCAGCAACTGACACAGCATGTACAATCCCAGAATCTGCCGGAATTCTATAAACTGGTGAAGGAACTGCGTCCCTATGATCTTTCACTCATCTATAAAAAATTCCCTGAAGACGAAAAGAATCGTTTTCTTCTTCTATTTAAACCGGATACACTTGCCGATCTGGCCGAAAACTTAAAGCTGCACGAGCAGGCTGAACTGTTTGAACGACTCGGACCAGAGCGTACGCTGGAAGTCATGCAGCAGATGGACAAAAGTGACCTCATTCGCTTCATGCACGACCTGCCCGCAAAACGCAGGGAAGAATTGTTATCCAGCATGAATCTGGATCATTCTGCTATCATTCGCTCTGTACTCAGTTATCCACCAGAAACTGCCGGACGGATCATGACCGACCGCTATCGTACGTTGTCCACCCACGACACAGCGAAGGAAGCACTGAAGCAATCACAAGGTACGCTGCACCTCTCCCCGTCCAGTTACCTTTATGTCATTGACGATGAAGGTAAGCTAGCTGGTGTCGTTAGTTACCGCTCGCTTGCTCTGGCCGATGACAAAACCAAAGTGGAACAACTGATGACCAGACGTGTCATTCACGCCACCGTAGATATGGATCAGGAAGAGGCTGCCCAGTTGCTCCAACGTTACGAATTCATCGCCGTTCCGGTCGTCGATGAGAATAATAGGCTGTGCGGGATCATCCAGATGGATGACGTCATTGACATCATTATGGATGAGGCCAGCGAAGACCTCGCCAAAATGGGCGGTGGCGGTAAAGATATTGATTTTGATACCAAACCGCTCGTTGCGGTCAAACGAAGGTTGCCTTGGCTTATTTTGCTGTTATTGATCGGCTTGATCTCGGGAAGCATTGTGGATTTTTTTGAAGATACACTGAATCAGGTTGTGGCTCTTGCGTTCTTCATGCCTATGATTGCGGGTATGACGGGAAATACAGGGACGCAATCCCTTGCTGTCGTCGTACGCGGACTTATTGGACGCAAGCTGGACAAGTCAACGGTACTCGCCTTGATTGGACGAGAGATTAAAGTTGGTACGATGATCGGTCTTGTCTGCGGTCTGCTCATTACGGTCATTGCTTATTTCTGGCAAGGAGACTGGTTGCTCGGGATGATTATCGGTGTATCCCTGTTTCTCACGCTAATCATCGGTACACTGACAGGCACATGCATCCCGCTCCTGCTCAGCCGTTTCAAGGTTGATCCCGCAGTGGCATCCGGCCCGTTAATTACAACACTAAATGATATCTTGTCCCTGTTTATCTACTTTGGTATTGCTACACGTTTTATAGGCGCACTGATGTAGCTTCTTGTGCAGTATAACGGACGGCATATGGTGGACGACTTATGGTTCTTATGCACCAAAAGGACCCTGATCATTAGATCAGGGTCCTTTCTTTAGCTCCCACTACTCTTAAGCAGCTCGTTTGTTTTTATTATAGATATCAAATGCCACTGCCAGCAGCAGTACCAATCCTTTGATTCCTTGCTGCCAGTCGATACCCAGGCCGATCAGGGACATCCCGTTGTTCAGCACACCCATAACCAGACCACCGATGATTGCACCGAATACGGTACCGATTCCGCCCGAAGCTGACGCTCCGCCGATGAAGCAGGCTGCAATGGCATCCAGCTCAAAGTTCGTACCCGCTCTTGGCGTAGCCGCATTCAGACGTGCGGCGAAGATCAGACCCGATACAGCCGCAAGTGTACCCATGTTTACGAACACCCAGAACGTTACTTTTTTCGTTTTAACGCCAGACAGTCCTGCAGCCTTCTCATTGCCGCCGAGTGCGTACACATGACGTCCCATCACGGTACGATTCATGACAAAGGAATACACCACGATCAGAACAAACAGAAGCACCAGAATGTTCGGAATACCCGCATAACTTGCCAGTACAAACGTGAACAGGTTGGTTACTGCTGCTACCACAATCAGCTTGAGCAGGAACAGCCCTTGCGATACTACTTCAAATCCATACTTGCGCTGGGAAGCTCGTTCCCGCAGTTCATTCACAATGTACCAGATGGTAAGCGCAATCCCCACAATAATGGACACCAGACCCATGCCTGAGAATTGTACATCCGGCAGGAAACCGGAGCTGATCTTTTGAAATCCTGCAGGGAAAGGGGATATCGACTGCCCTTCCAGTACAATCATCGTCAGACCACGGAAGAGCAACATGCCGGCAAGCGTAACAATGAAGGCGGGAATCCGCACATACGCAATCCAGAAGCCCTGCCATGCACCAATGAGTGCACCGACCAGCAGGGAAGCAATGACTGCGAGCCAAGCTGGCAACTGCCAATCCACCATCATAATGGCGGCTACAGCACCGACAAAGGCCGCAATGGAACCGACGGACAAGTCGATATGACCTGTGATAATGACCAGCACCATACCAATGGCCAGGACTAGAATGTAGCTATTTTGCAAAATCAGGTTCGTAATATTAATTGGTTTGAGCAACAGCCCACTAGTTAACACCTCAAATAGAAGCATAATGACAACAAGGGCAATGATCATGCCATATTGACGTATATTATTTTTGAACAGTTTAGTTACCGTTTCCATGCTTACCGCCTCCAGACTTGGTCATATATCTCATCAGTGTTTCCTGCGATGCCTGCTCCCGGCTGACTTCACCCGTGATTCGTCCGGCATTCATCACATAGATCCGGTCACACAGACCCAGAACCTCCGGCAGCTCCGATGAAATCACCAGCACACCCTTGCCTTCGGCAGCAAGCCGGTGGATAATCGTATAAATTTCAAACTTGGCACCTACGTCGATCCCGCGTGTCGGCTCATCCAGAATGAGAATATCCGGCCCGGCAAAAATCCATTTGCTCAGTACCACCTTCTGCTGGTTACCTCCGCTCAGATTCCCGGTTTTCTGCAGGATGTTTGGTGCCTTGATGTTCATGCTTTTCTTCATCTCTTCCGCAACGAGCACTTCCTCCTGCTCGTTCACAACGGCATTACGGGTCAGTTTACTAAGTCCGGTGAGGGAAATATTGCGTTTGATATCATCCATCAAAATAAGGCCATATTCCTTGCGATCCTCCGTCACATAAGCAAAACCATTCTGAATCGCCTCGGTCACACTGTTATTCTGAATCGGCTTGCCATCCTTGATCAGCTGCCCCGAGATGTTACGGCCATATGATTTGCCGAAAATACTCATTGCAAGCTCTGTACGTCCTGCGCCCATCAGTCCCGCGATCCCTACGATCTCGCCACGTCTGATGTTCATGTTGATCTGATCGAGCACCTTGCGCTCGGCCTGATGCTCGTGATACACCGTCCAGTCTTTTACTTCCAGCACCACGTCACCAATCGTGGCATGACGTTCAGGGTAGCGGCTCGTCAGGTCCCGTCCAACCATGCCGCTGATGATGCGATCCTCGGTGACGTTATCCTTTTTCATATCGAGCGTTTCAATCGTCTTGCCATCCCTCAGGATCGTCACCGCATCCGAGACCTTGGACACCTCGTTCAGCTTGTGAGAGATGAGGATACAGGCGATGCCCTGCTTTTTGAATTCCAGCATCAGTTGCAGCAGATTTTCACTGTCGTCTTCATTCAACGCTGCCGTAGGCTCATCCAGAATAAGCAGACGTACTTTTTTGGAGAGCGCTTTCGCAATTTCAACCAGTTGTTGCTTACCTACCCCGATGCTGGATACCAGCGTGTTCGGGTTTTCATTCAGACCTACTTTGCCAAGTAGTTCACGTGTTCCGATAAAGGTTTCCTTCCAATTCACGATGCCTCTGCTTGCACGCTCATTGCCCAGATATATATTTTCCGCAATGGAGAGATACGGGATCAGCGCGAGCTCCTGATGAATAATGACAATGCCCAGATCCTCGCTCTGTTTGATATCTTTGAACTCACACGTCTTACCGCGGAACAAAATGTCCCCTTCATAGCTTCCATGCGGGTATACTCCGCTAAGCACCTTCATCAGCGTAGACTTGCCTGCGCCATTCTCGCCGCAGATGGAATGAATCTCGCCTTCCCGGATCTTCAGGTTGACGTTCTCTAGCGCTTTGACGCCCGGAAACGTTTTGGTAATGTTCTTCATTTCAAGAATAATGTTCGTCATGGCATGTACTCCTTTCCTTGGATGATGCGTTATGGCACACCGATCTTTTGCATCGTATTTATGAGCGCCCTACCTATTTCATCGCACTTTACGGTAGGCCTATTTCTTCTTTGGTGTAATACTTGCTGCCTACAATATCTTTTTCCACATTGGTACGATCTACAGAGATCGGGTCGAGCAGATACGCAGGAACAACCATTAATCCGTTGTTATATGACTTTGTGTCATTCACCTCTGCTTGTTTTCCTTGCAAAATGCTGTTAGCCATCTCCACTGTTTTCTCGGCGAGCTTACGTGTATCCTTGAAGACCGTTTGGGTCTGCTCTCCGGCCACAATGGACTTGATGGATGCCAATTCCGCATCCTGCCCCGTAATAACCGGAAGTGGTTTGTTTGGCTTGCCGTAGCCAATGCCTTTCAGAGATGAGATAATCCCGATACTGATTCCGTCATACGGAGATAACACCGCATCCAGATTATCGCCTGAATAGTAAGCACTCAGCAGGTTATCCATCCTTGATTGGGCCAAAGCCCCGTCCCAGCGCAGTGTGGCAATTTGCGCCATCGTCATCTGTTTGCTTCGGACGACCAGTTTGCCAGAGTCAATATACGGTTTGAGCACCGACATCGCACCGTCGAAGAAAAAGTATGCATTGTTATCATCCGGTGATCCACCAAACAACTCAATGTTAAACGGCCCCTTGCCATCCTTAAGCCCCAGCTTCTGTTCAATATAGGAGGCTTGTAACACCCCGACTTTAAAGTTGTCAAATGTAGCATAGTAAGTCAGATATGGCGTGTTACGAATAAGTCGGTCATACGAGATGACCTGAATGCCTTCGTCATGTGCCTTCTTGATGACATCGGTCAGCGTATTTCCGTCTACAGATGCAATGACCATGACATCAACGCCTTTGGTAATCATGTTCTCAATCTGGGAGATTTGATTCTCAACCACGTCTTCGGCGTACTGAAGATCTGTTTTGTAACCTTGCTCCTGAAACAGACGAACCATATTCTCTCCGTCTCCCACCCAGCGTTCCGATGATTTGGTAGGCATGGATATGCCGACATATCCTTTCTCCTTGCTTCCCACATCACTTTCAGCCAGATTACAGGCTGAGAGCATGACGGACATTACCAGAAGCCAGATGAGTATTACTCCTTTTTTCATATGAAGTTCCCCTTTCCTCACGTCATCGCGTTCAGTTGGAATCTCAAGATAACGCTTACATCTCATAGAGTATCGTCTAACTTATTGTCCCTCTCTGTATCTCATGGTAGCATTTCGCAGCGAGCAAGGTCTTTGCAGGTTTTGAACCTTTTTTATAAAAATTTAACTTTTGATGGAAAAGGGCAAACGAAAAACCCACCACAGGTGTTTAACCTTTAAAGGTGGGTTTGTTTGTAGCCTATTGATATCCATACTTCGGATGAAGCTTCGAAATCTACACAGAGCCTGCGCTGGAACTGTCTGTTCCGCCATTTTTACGATATTGGGCAGGCGAGATACCCATCGTTTTTTTAAACGCTGTGCTGAAATAGTGCTGTGTATCATACCCTACGCGTTCAGCGATGGTATGGATCGGGAGCGACGTGGAGTCCAGTAGCTGTGCGGCTTTACGAATACGAGTATGAGTGACAAGAGTAACGAACGAGTCGTTTAACTCTTTTTTCAACACACGACTGAGATATACCGCCGACACCTGCAAACGGGATGCGAGTGATTCCAGCGTCAACTCCCGTTCTGCGTACTCCTCCTGAATCAGCTGCCTTGCCCTGCGAACGAGCGGAGAGAGCTTCACTTCTTCATATACCTGTTCACGGCAATGCCGATACGTACCCGGCACCTCTTCCAGCGTCCCCCTATGAGGTTCAACATGGGCATGAACAGCGATGTTCAGGCAAGCACTAATCTGCTGCTCCAGCAGGAGTGCAATCTCCTCAGGGGTCTCCTGCCACAGGCAGATCCCGATAACACTACTAGCATCACGAAAGAGCACGTGCGGATGATCTCCGAGCAGTTCTGCTATGATATTTTCCATGGCATACAGAAACAGCTGACGATCATTCTCCCTCAGTATGGTCTGACGCGCCTCGGCAGCAGGCCAACGCACCACTCCAACTTGTACAGGCGATACAGACGGCAGATGTAGAAAAGCAAGTTGCTCCATCAGACTATTACCATCTACCTGTCCTTTCATCCACTCCTGACAAAATCGCTGACGAAGGAGCGGAATATTGCGTTCAATCTGCTCTGCCGCCTGTCTGACATAGGCTGTCCGCTGATGTTCCTCATCCAGCCGCTGACGCAACCGCTCCAGTGCAGCTCTCAATTGGTCTGCTTGTACAGGCTTCAGGATGTAATCCTCAACCCCGAGACGAACCGCTTCCTGGGCATAAGCGAATTCATCGTGCCCCGATATGATCAGGTACCGAACCCCGGGGCACTGTTCCTGTAAAGCACGAATCAATCCAATGCCATTCAGAAACGGCATATTCATATCGACCAGCACGACATGTACATTCAACTCAACTGCCCGTTCGAGCGCTTCTTCACCGTCCTCGGCTTCACCGACAACCTCCATGCCAAGTGTAGCCCAATCCATAGCCTCGCGGATTCCTTCTCGAATAATCGGTTCATCGTCGGCAATCAGCACTCGATACAGGTTATCCGTTGCATTGACATTGACAGGTTGCACTGTATAGTCCACGACCCTCTTCACTCCTTCTCTCGTCGATCTTGATTATCTCGGGGCTCAACCCGTGGAAGTATTGCTGCAGGCATTTCCCGCATCAATGGATGAACAATCGTAACGCGGGTTCCCTCACCCTGCCTGCTGTCCAGCCAAATCCCATAGTCACTGCCAAATGATAATCTCAATCGTGCCTGTACATTCAGCATCCCGTAACTTTTACCCGTCCACTCCGGTGAGGTCGATTCCAGACTCTCCATGGGCATATCCAGTAGCCGTAGCATCTCCGCTAGTCGTTCTTCGCTCATTCCGGCTCCGTCGTCCTTAATTGTCAGATGTAGCCGCCCCTGCTCCACATTCCCTTCTATGACAATATGACCTGGGCCACGTCTACCCTTAATGCCATGGTATATCGCATTTTCTACCAAAGGCTGGAGTAACAGCTTAAGTACATACAAGTTCTGCAATTCTTCCGGGACATGGATGGTGTATCCAAGACGATCCCGATATCTGGTCTGCTGAATCTGCAGATAACTGCTGATATGTTCCAGCTCGGAGTGTAGGGGAATATAATCCTGTCCTTTGCTGAGTCCGATTCGGAACAAACGGGACAGTGCCCCAACCATATTAGACACACCGTCAGCGCCTTCTTTTCGAGCCATCCAGTGAATCGTATCCAGCGTATTATATAAAAAATGAGGCTTGATATGCTCCTGCAAACTGCGCATCTCGGCATCCCGTTTCTGCCGTTCCCTCAGTTCATTCAGCGTAATCAGCTGACGAATCTGGCTCAGCATTCGGTTAAAACTATTTCCCAGCATACCGATCTCATCGGCACGATCACTCCACCGGCCTGCGTTGAGATTGCCTGTTTCGGCTCTGCGCATATAAGACATCAATCGGAAGATCGGCTGCGCAATGGAACGGGAAAACCACAAGGATGCACTCAGACCAAACAAACACACGACAAAGACAAAACTAACCACATAAAACTGAATCTGTCGCACCTCGGAGATCGACTCTTTGGTCGGGAACACCCCGACCGTTCTCCAGCCCGTAAAGGTAGACGACTGATACATGAATAATAACGCTTCGCCATCCACATCTTTCGTAAACGTTCCGCCCTCTCCCGAAGCAAACCAACTCGCCGGAATATGTTCAATGAGCGGATGTTCGGGTCTGTATACACTTTGTCCTTCGGCATCGGTGACCATGACATACCCGGATTTGCCAAGGGTTACATTACGAGCCGCCTGTGAAACGGACCTCAGCTTGAGATCAATTAGTACAGCTCCCTTCACGAGCCCGGTCGTTTCATCCGTGACAGAGCGGGCGACCGATACAATCTCATCATCCTTATACCGGACATGGGTGGTCATGTTGCGCTCCCGCGGCTGACCCAGTACCGTGAAAATCCCTGGTTGCATTGCAGCCTTCCGATACCACTCTTCCTCGGTCAGACGTTGCTCCGTTCGAGGATACATCTCATTGCTTATATAGTCACCGTTGCCGTTCACAAGCACGATGCCCGCAATTTCCGGGTACAATGTGGTGAATCCTTGCAAAGTCTGTTTGATGCCATACAAACGGTTCTGTTCAGATTCCGTATACGCTTGGCTGGCTTGTCTTTCGACGCGTTCATGTTCACGTGTGTTCCCGTCTCCACCGATCTTCTCGTCCATGAAAGCATTGACGTCTGGTTCGAATGCAATCAGGTAGGTCATATTTTGCAAATTCTCCATCTTGGTATTCAACGCTTCATTGACCTTGCCAATCAGCTGCATCGTATGTCCCTCTACCTGTCGCTCCACGACTCGTTCTACCGTCCAATTCACGAGCAGACCCAAACCGACGGACGGCACGATGGCAAAAAGCAGAAATAACAGCATCAATTGGTATCGTAATGGCATGTTACGCAGACGCAGGCGGCGTACACCGTTCACAAGCTCAGAGCGCCATGTTCTCTGCTTATTTGGCATAATAATCATCCACATTTGAACGTGTCACGACCGAGATCCCCGTATCTACCGTTACAGGCAGCGGTGCATTTTCCCCTGAAGGCGAAGGCGCAGGCACGGTCAAGTGATGGTGCAGATGGAACAGATATTGAAGCGACCAATACCCCATGTTCCAGGTCCCTTGTGCAATCGTAGCGGATATTGTGCCATTTTGGATCAGATCGAGTGTTGATTTATTTGTGTCAAAAGAAATGATGTGCAGCTTCTGACCATTGCCTGGATTTGCATTTTGAACCGCTTCCCCGGCTCCGGCGCCTCCCGTTGCCTCGGTGACAAATATACCCGCCAGCTTCGGATGTGCCTTCATCATCCGGATCGTTTCATCCCGGGATTTCAACGTATCTCCATGTCCATCCGCGATTTCGACGACTTGCATATTGGGGTATCGCTGCTGAATCGTTTCGCGGAATCCGTTGGTACGTTCCTCATGATTCTGCTGTCCCGGCAACGTTAATACAGCCACTTCTCCTTCACGACCGAGTAGCTCAGCCATTTTATCCGCTGCCGTTACGCCTGCCTTGTAATTATCCGTACCCAAAAAAGAATACGCCTGACTCCCCGGTGCATCGGCATCGAACAGGATTACAGGAATATCCGCTTCCACTGCTTTATTGATCGCTGGAATTAACGATTTTGGATCAATTGCGGATATAGCAATGCCTGCAGGTTTGCGCGCAATGGCCTGCTCGATCACCGTGATCTGCTCTTTGGCATCATACCGTGTAGCCCCCCGATATTCGACGGTCACGCCTAGCGCATCCGCGGCATCCTCAAAACCTTTCAGCGGACTCTTCCAATATTCCAGCCCGGACTGAAACGTAATCATCATGTACGTCTCACCCAGATCACCGCGAAGTCCGCGGTTTTCCCACGAGCTGTTCACCTGACTGGTATATTCAAATCTCAATACATACAATGCAAACGCCGCAATCAACACAATATAGATCAGCAGCATTTTCTTCATTTTTATTCACTTCCTCAAGTGGTCTATGTCTACCTGTAAACCCTCGCTCCGTTATCGATTGTAAACGCAATCATTCAAAAAGGGAACCTCTCTATATAAGTTGACTAAAGATTTACACAGTGCACTCCGTTAACGTGTAAATAAAATACGCACAACTTTTATAGAGAGCGCAATGATTAGGAGAAACACGCCTCATGATCTCAAGCTCCGCTGCGCAATAATGTACTATGGCTCTGGTCTGCTCCGCCGTATGATTACGACAATGAACGTGAAATTTGAATCTATCATCGAAGAAGGAGCTTAACATGAATATACTAACCTTTTTAATCTACTGCATCGTTGTCACTTTCACACCCGGCCCCAGCAATATTGTCATTCTCTCCTCCACACAAAAAGTAGGCGCACGCCGCACCATGCCTTATGTCTGGGGAGCTACCTTAGCTTTCGGTCTGTTGCTGACCGCGTCTGCTTTGTTAAATCAGCTTCTCGCTGACGTCTTGCCAGGCATCTTGCAAGTCATGCAGATCATCGGCGGCATTTACATGCTATACCTCGCTTATCAGGTCTATCGAATGGGCTCTACTGAAGCCGCTCCCCAGGCTATATTAGGCTTTTGGAACGGTGTAATGATGCAATTCGTGAATCCCAAGGTGGTGCTGTTTACCTTCACCGTCATTCCAGCTTATGTACTTCCTTACGTCGCTGCAGAATCATGGTCTGCGTTCTTCTATGTTATGCTGATTACGTGTATTGGTTTTCTGGCTTACTCCAGCTGGGTGGTGTTCGGCACGATCTTTCGATCCTTGCTGAATCGTTACCAGCGAACATGTAGTATGCTGATGGCTCTTTTTTTGATATACTCAGCCATTATTGTATCAGGTGTGATCTAACGACTTATTTCATCTGAGGAGGTGTGCGGTATGGAACAGTTTAGCTACAAAAGATCAGAAGACGTGCTGGCTCTATCCGCCAGCTTCACCGATTTTACCTATAAAAAGCATTGCCATGAGGAATATGCCGTAGGTGTAACGCTGCGCGGCATTCAGCAATATCATCTGGAAGGTCACTATCAGGCCTCACATCCGAACGGCGTCATGCTGTTTAACCGCGAGCAATTACATGATGGAAGTTCCTATGATAAAGAGGGTATTGATTATGTGATGCTTTACCTGAAGCCTGAATTAGTTGAAGAAATTATGGGTAGAAAGGAACTTCGCTTCTCCACTCCCATCGTCTATGATCCGAAGCTTGCCCGAAGCATTCTCATGCTGAACGATGCCGTGCAGCACAGACAGGACGAAGCCGAGTGTAGCACCCGGTTGTTTGAACTGGTGCATATGCTCGCTCAGGAGGAACAGCCTGCAAGTCTCTGGAAACCTCAGGACAGTCTTGTTCGCAAAGCAAAAGAAATGATGTTTTGCAGCACCGCAGACGTACTTAAACTGGATGATTTGTCGGCGGCATTTGGCCTGTCGAAGTTTCAGTTTATCCGTGAATTCAAAGCCCATACTGGCTTTTCACCCTATCAATTTTTCCTGAACTGCAAGGTCGAACATGCCCGTCAATCGCTTGAGAAACATAGAGACATCTATACCGCCGTGGCTGACTGCGGCTTTGTCGATCTGACCCATCTGAACAGACATTTCAAACGGGTCTTCGGTGTGACTGCGCATGATTATATGGTACAGCTCCAGCGTTAGTATGGAGTTGCATCATCCCGAATAGGATGGTCATCACCCACCGAAATCAAAAACACAGCTGAAAAATCAACATCCCCTTACGGAGCGTATATAGGTCCATAAGGGGATGTTTAGTCAGGTAAATTCCACTGCACGCTGCGTTCACTGCAGCTCTTGTCCTTCATATGGCCGCTCTCATACAAACCTTCTATATATCACATACAACTCTTCTATGATAACAATACAGATGCTTCAACTATAAATATTATGCTCTCCGCTGTTTCTTTCTCCACAGCGAGCCACCTACCAGCGCAAGTATGACAACTGCACCCCCAGCATATAGCGAAATCATCCACTGATTTCGATATCCACTGCTGCTGTCCGTGAAATCATCAGAGCTTACAGGAGTGCCCTTACCCAGCATATTAATTGCTTCTCCAGCCTGTTCAATCTGAAGATTACCGCTACATAGGCTGCTGTATAATTTGCCATCCTTATCATCCTGATTAGCAAAAATAAGATAAGACTGATCTTTTGCCAATGTTATTCCACAGGCACCTTCGCCCATATTATTAATCAATATGGTTGTCTTTTTTGCATCTACGCCTTTCCAGGTCGTGTCTACATCCAGCGTATATTTCTTATATTCCCTACTACTGATTATGGAGTCGCCTCCGATCTCGACTACTTTCCCCGTAAATACAGCGCTATACGTTTCCAACTTCTCCTTGACACTGGATTCGACACAACTGCACGCGTATGCCCGCTCCCCTGGCCAAACCATCACATTTGCTACAAAAAACAACAGAACTAAAACGGCCGCTCCCACTCTCCTCATCCTTACATTCTCCCCCTTTGAGTTATCTTGAAGCCTCTCTTATCTTATTAACGTCTCCATTTTCGTTTTTGTTTGTTTTATTGTAGAATGTTAACACTATGTTTTGAGCGAACAATACTTTCGTTCAACAACGATAACTATAATCAAAAACATCATGGATGACGGAGGAACTTAACATTTGAAGCCCAATTTGACGAAAAAAATCTCCATTCCGCTGCTCGTTGCAGCGTTATGCCTGTCCGCTTTTATCAGCATTGCGCTGTCCATTAGCGATAACCAGATTCATCGCTTTGATGCTGTACTCATCGACTTGATCCAAGGCATGGAATCACCTGGAATGACCCGATTTATGCAATTTTTCACCTGGATTGGTAGTGAGCTTCAGGTTGTTGTCATTACGGTCATTGTCATGCTGATCCTCTATGTTTTCCTACGCCACAAACGCGAACTGCTCTTTCTTGCCATCGTGCTTGCAGGCTCTACGCTACTGAATGCCGTGATCAAGCTGCTGTTTCAACGAGCTCGCCCAACTATTAACCGCATTATCGAAGTAAGCGGGTACAGCTTCCCCAGCGGACATTCCATGGCGGCGTTCAGCCTTTATGGTGGACTTGCTTTTCTGATCTGGAAACATATCCCGACCTTTGCCGGGCGTGTATGTATGATTGCAGCCAGTGCTGCCTTTATCCTGATGATCGGCATTAGCCGGATCTATCTGGGCGTACATTACCCTAGTGACGTCGTTGGCGGTTACTTTCTGAGCGGGTGCTGGTTATTCACCTGTATCTGGTTCTACAGACGTCATTTGCAGCGGCTGTCTGAATTACAAGCCAGAAGCTTCGCCTAGTCGCATGTTATATATGCTTCATCGCAAAAACCCCAACGACCGAAAGATCGTTGGGGTTTTGTTATCCTTTTAAATCAAGCTGATTTGCTTGAACTCTTTTTTATAACTTCTCTCCATTAGAAGCAATTACATCTTTGTACCAGTAGAAGCTTTTCTTCGGTGTACGGCTCAAGTCACCGTTGCCATCATTATCTTTGTTGACATGAATGAAACCATAACGTTTCTTCATCTCACCAGTCGATGCACTTACAAGGTCAATACAGCCCCACATCGTATAGGCAATGAGATCAACGCCGTCTGCAACCGCTTCTTTCATCTGCTCAATGTGACCTTTCAGATAATCAATCCGGTAGTCATCCTGAATGGAGCCGTCTTCTTCAATTACATCAACCGCACCCAGACCATTTTCCACAACCATTAATGGCACCTGATAACGATCATAGAGGTGGTTCAGCGTATAGCGTAGTCCTTTCGGATCGATCTGCCAGCCCCAATCGGAGGCCTCAAGATATGGGTTTTTGATACCACCCAGTAGATTTCCTTCCGCTCGATCCAGCGATGCATCCGCACTTTCCACGAGAGACATGTAATAACTGAAGGAGTAGAAATCTACACAGCCTTCGCGCAGCGTCTGCTCATCTTCCGGTTGCATTTGAATTTCAATGCCTTCTTCTGCGAAGAAACGTTTGGCAAATCCCGGATACGCTCCCCGAACCTGTACATCGCCACAGATCATGTTGGACAGTTGATCTTTCTTCTGTGCAAGCAAAATATCATCCGGGTTGCACGTGTTCGGATACGTTGTCATGAAAGCAACCATACAGCCGATTTTGAAATCCGGGTTGATCTCGTGTCCCAGCTTCACTGCTTTGGCACTGGCCACGAATTGATGATGCAGCGCTTGGAACCGAGTCTGTGGCTGATCTACGCCGTCCGTCAATGTTTCTTTACCTTCAAACAACAATCCACCTGCCATATATGCACCAAGCGGCATTGTCAGACAGTTAATTTCGTTAAAGGTTAGCCAGTATTTCACCTGGTTCTTATAACGATTGAAGAGGGTTGTACAATAACGGATGTAAAACTCGATCACTTCACGAGAAGCCCAGCCGTTATATTTTTGTGTCAGGCCAAACGGTGTCTCGTAGTGGGAGATCGTCACCAATGGCTCGATATTGTGTTTTTTCAACTCGGCAAAGACGTTATCATAGAACTTCAAACCCTCTTCGTTTGGCTCCAGATCGTCACCGTTCGGGTAGATGCGAGACCAGTTGATCGACATGCGGAACATTTTGAAACCCATCTCGGCCATCATCGCAATGTCTTCTTTATAATGTCCATAAAAATCAACCGCTTCATGGCTCGGATAATACGTGCCCTCTTCAAGAACAGGTGTAATTCGGCGCGGCGTGGTATGCGTTCCGCCTGTCATCATATCCGATGTGCTTGGCCCTTTGCCATCCTTATTCCATCCGCCTTCAAACTGATTGGCAGCCGTTGCGCCGCCCCAAAAGAATCCATCTTTCATTTTCATGATGCGTTTCCTCCTCTATATGTTGACGGCTACTAGAGCACGTCTATGATCTTCAATCCACTGAAATACGCTGAGAACTATAACGTTATAGTCCAAGTGTAGCACCCATACCCTGACAAGGGTTGTCATGATATAATTTGTTCATGGAACATAACCGATTATTCCGAATGTTGTTGCTGTTGCTGGAAAAAAAGAAAACGACCGCCCCGGAGCTTGCGCGCCTGTTCGAAATCTCGGTTCGCACCGTATACCGGGACATTGACCGCCTGAGTGCTGCAGGCATCCCCGTCTATACAACAACGGGCAAGCACGGCGGCATTCATCTGATGGATCACTATGTCATGGACAAGTCGTTGCTGAGCGAGGATGAACAGAATGAAATTTTGCTCGGCTTGTACAGCGTCAGCGCCATTCCTCATCTGAACAGCGCCCGGATGCTGGGCAGGTTAACGACCCTTTTTGATCATAAACTGGACTGGATTGAATTTGAGTATTCTCCGTGGGGCAGTATTCCCGAGCAAGAGATGCAACTGTTTAATCAGGTGAAACAGGCGATATTCGCAAGTCAGTTGCTCGCATTTCACTATATCGATTCCAATGGAGAAGCGAGTGAGGAGACGGCGTTGCCGGTGAAGCTTATTTTTAAAAACAATACATGGTACTTCAAGGGTCTAAAGCAACCCCAGCCTATGACATCCAATTCGCCCGACACCTTCGTCACGTACAAAATCAAACGGATCACGAAACTTCGCTTTGTGCCCGGCGCATATGAGCATACTCGGCCATCGACAGGGGAGGGAGATAGAGTCAAAGAAGAACCTTATCACGGAGAAAACCAAGACATCAAGATACAGTCTAACCAGCCGTCTGAGAAACAGACTCTGATCGAACTTCTGTTTGAACAAACGATCGCTTATCGTGTTTACGATCTGCTGGATCCCGCCATTATTCAGCAAGAAGCGGATGGGAAACTAAGGGTTTCTATTCCAATTGATGAGGGTGAACAGCTTTATTCATTCTTACTCTCCTTTGGCTCAAAAATAAAGGTGATCTCACCTTTGACGGTGCGCAAAGAGTTACTTCGCAGACATCAAGAGGCCGTCGCGCTTTTACTGGAAGATGATGGGCACAAAACCGAGGATGATGGTACAATATAGTATGCATCTATACCATTTCATTTTAAATTAGGATCGACAGGAATTTAGCGATGTTGGGAGGACATACATGAATCAGCAGATCAGACACAATAACGTAGAACGCTTTAAAGGATTTGGCACACTGTATGATCAAAACAGACCCGCTGCTCCCCGCGAAGTCGTCGATATTTTGACTCATTATCTGGGCAAAAGGCCACACTTCGTGGCTGATGTCGGTTGTGGTACAGGTTTATCCACCTGGATCTGGCTGGATTATGCCGAGCGAGTAATCGGCGTGGAACCTAGCGAGGATATGCGCTCCGTTGGCATTGCGAAATGGGAAGCTGCAGGCAAACCGGATCAACTTCGCTTTGCGGCGGGAATGTCTCATGACCTCGGCCTTCCTGATGATAGTGTAGATATTTTGACCTGCTCCCAGTCGTTTCACTGGATGGAGCCGGAATCCACCTTACGCGAGTTCGCACGGGTACTGCGTCCAGGCGGTATTTTTGCTGCCTACGACTGTGACTGGCCGCCTGTATTAGACTGGCAACTTGAAGTAGCATACCGGCAACTGGTGAGTACAGCGGATGAACTCGCCTCACGTCTATCGAGTACAGAGCAACAAGCACATAAATGGAGCAAAGAAGGCCATTTACAGCAGATCCAGCAATCCGGGCTGTTCCGTTACAGCCGAGAAATTATGTTCCATCATCAGGAGCCATTCACAGCTGAGCGTTATGCCAACCTGGCTCTTAGCCAAGGCGGACTCCAGACAGCTTTGAAGCTGGGCGCCACAGAATTGAATGACATGGCGGACGATTTCAGACGCCGGGCAGAGCTTGTTTTTGACGGAAAATCAAAAGAAGTGCTGTTCTCCTATCGCATGCGAACCGGTATCGTTTAAAATAAAAGCATACGAGGATATAAGAATAAGAAGATAAAAAATATAAGGATTATGAATCTTGAAGGGTTGTGACCACTCTGATTAACAAAGAGGTGCTGGAACGAGATCGACTTTTCATCAAAAGCTGGCTTGACACATATTTTGATTCTCCTCACCGGGATATGCTCATGTCTCATCCGGCCAAAATGGAAGAAGAGGACTATGGCGTGCCTTCGGATATGCAGGATGGTGAGGTTGATGAAGAAGAATGGGTTCGCTGGAAAATGCTAGACTCGAAGGTTACGGTAGATCAGATCAACGAATTAGTTGCTAGTTATGTTAAGTCTGGTTCGGACACGCATAGCTCTTCTTTCTCTCTGCCGCCGCTCTATATGGCCTATCTGAGTAGCCGATATGTTCTGAATGTGTATCTTCGCTATGAAGGATTTACGATCGAATTACCGAATCTACCTTCTGACTACCCCCTGCGGGAATTACGAAACCTCTGGTCATCATCGGAATTACTGGTTAAGGCGGGATATATTCCATTTGCCTCCTATGAAGATCATGCGGGGCCTGTCTGCTGGGATTCGAGTAAACCAAATGATGACAATGATTATGCTGTCGTGTGGTTCGATCACGATATATTAACAGAAGAGGGACAGCCCAGCCGGGAGCAGCTTGAACACTACGCACAGCCTCTTTTTCACTCTTTCCGGGAAATGCTGATGCGCTCTTCTTCAAGCACTCGTTCTTAATTTAATTGTAGAGATATAAATAAAGAGCGCCGTTCCCGTTCATCGTCCGCTTTGACTTGGGGAGGGCGCTCGAATATATAACTCTAATTTCCTGAAATGAACCGCGAGAATGCTACAGTTCCATTTTGTACAGCTTTTTTAAAGTGATGCTAAGGATAAGCAGATCAAGATGAGAATATTAAGACGAGAAAAGATGATTTAACTGTTGTTCCTGCACTTGAAGAGCAAGGGCCACTTTGGAAGGGTCCTGCGGCGAATAAAATACGTTAATGATATGTCCCTGCTGAACCTGTGACATGGCAGAAGGCAGGATTTCTTTTTGCGTAATCACCTCAAAGGTTTCACCATTTGGCTTCGTAATACTAAGTTTAAGCTGTAACTTGATGTTGCCATTCTGTCCACTTCCCATAGGGGTAACGTCGAGAATTTTAGCCAACCCCTTCTCTCCTGTACGTGCGATATCTACCATTTCCGGTGCTATACCTTGTTGCATCATCTTTTCATTCAACAGTTGCTGCATATGCTCTTGCGACACGGTTCCATGCTGATCCAGCCCGACTTTGCGCTCATCTTTCTCGGAAACGACAAGCGGAATGATAGCTCCCGGCTGAAACTGAGACAGCGAAGTCAGAGGAATAATGGTTCTTAAATCTGTATCATATGTTTCCCGGCCTTGACGAGACACCTTCAGCATCATTTTCACTTCCGGCTGCTCATTAATATAGGTACCCGTCTGCTGAATGCTTTGGATCACACCCACTGCCGGCAATCCTGATTTGATCTTGCGCTGACCCAAACTTGTACCGAATATAGACGAAATGACCAGTAAACCAATTCCTCCAAAAAGCATCGGTTTAAACCACCACGCCTGCATGACCATAAACGGATCATCCCACAGCCACTGAGCTATGAACGGGGAAAATCCTGTCCCAAATACCATCAGTAAGCCAATTACTCTAAAAAAACGACTCATCTCTATCACCCTATCTATCTAATTTATGCTGTATAAATCTTTTTACTTTTTACTATTTGATATCTTTTGTTATATCTTCGGTGTGTATGTTTCCTTTGCGTTGTTATCTGTAACACGTAAACTAATAATTCAAATTTTTTCCTATATTCGGAATAGTCGCATTAATATCTATCGCTATGAATCCACCTAAACCGAAAGAAGTCCCATATAGATCAGTTCAGAAGGATTCGCCGGATGCTGTCCCAAACCGACACGATCACCCACACGCGGAATCTGCAGCTTGGATACAAGTGTTTCCATTGTGCGTTGATACGTGTGACCACCCGTTTCAGTAACTTCAAGTACAAGCACCACAATGGGATCAAAATTAATTAATTTTCCCGTATCCGTTACACTGATCACGGTTCCAGTTGCTGTCAGAGGCAACGATCCGCTTGCAGCGAGTTGTGCCTGCTTAGCCGAGTCCAAACTTTGGTTGATGGCATCCCGATGTTCCTTTGGTACAAATCCTTTCATCATCATGCCCGTAAGCCCTTTGTTCATTACGCGATCCGCTTTGGCAACCGCATCTTCCTGTTTGTTTTTACGTGTAAACCATCCCATCATATCGAACACCTCATTTGTTTTTTATTGGGTATGATTAATTATAAACACAACATAGCCCGTATGAATACCGATCTGGACACATACAAAAGAACCGAATAAATGTCCTGCTGGAGACGGCTTTCCATCAATTTATTTGTAGCTATGCTTGCTTTTTCTCAATAAAAACGTTGTTCTAACCGACTCAATGAGGAGTAAGCCATTTATTTTTGTGAATTTGTCCGTTACTTGGCTCTGATTACAGTTACTCAGAGTAGTCAAATTCCTATTTTTAGACGAATGCACACTCGGCACCTTAGCTCTATTAAAGATGCTTATCTAGCAAACATTCAGCAATAAAGACAAACTTACAGCATACATCTGCCATCTACCGCACAAAATTCACACACATATATCTTCAATATTTAAAATATTCTACTGAAAAGTTGAAGCTTTGCAACCCATTTATTTATTCTAACGATCTCAGATAAGCTTATTTGAGCAAAATAGGCCTTTCTGAAATTGTAACGATCACCAGAGAGCTTATTTCACTGAAAAACAAAGAAAAAGTCCAATTTGGCACTGATTTTCCTAAAATAAGCTCCACTGTGATCGTTAGGATACCAAATGCCTGAAATTCGCAGAAATAGCGTCGCTGGTGATCGTTAGAAAATAAACCTCCTTGTATTGTCCTATCCTGGCTTGTCTTAATCTACTCTACTCTTAATTCACCTTTTGCTTGTCCTGTCTCATTGCCTTACCTTACCCTGCTACAATCTATATCCCTTTACATTACTGCATCTAGCCAAGCGGTCCGATCCTTACGATACACAATACGTTCCAGACCTACTCTATCTGTTCTATCTTATCCTTCTACTTCCTAATTTCCCTTAACCGATCACCTTATGCCTGCACTGCTTTCCCTTCCTCCAAACTTCAATCGATTTACCTTACTTACCTTACCTTACCTTACCTTACCTTACCTGCCCCAACCGGCCTTAAAACTTAACCTTTACTTCGTTCTCCGTAGCAAATACACCAGCTTGCGATAATAACCTGCCGCCTCTTTGTACCGCCGCTGATCCTCACTCACCACAGCCAATCCTTCATATAGGGATTCCAGGCGTAGCGGTTGCTGCACAGACTCAAAATACGACAGACAAGCCAGGGCTTGAGTTATAAAGGTGTCCTGTTCTCCGTGTGCGAGCGCCAGCTGACTTTGATAAAAAATCGCGTTCATTCGCTGATCCTCTGTGACAACACAACTTAACAGTTGATCCACACTTTGCGCCAGCATGCCCCAGCTTTTCCGAGCGGAGGCAACCTCACAGCGATAGACCAAAAGCAACGGCTTCATCGCCTGTTGCGTCTCATTCGTTTCTCCCTGAAGCAAGCTTTCGAAACGCTCAATCTCAGCCTGTGCCTGATCTAACTCCCCTGACATCGTCAACATGACAATTCGATTGTTCGCAATGGCCGTCACCAAGTCTCCCTGATTTCCGGCGTAAACCAGATTCGCCTCAGCCATCGACAATGCGGACAAAGCTTCCTGCAACAATCCCATCGTAAAGCAATACCCGCTGTATGCCACATACAGACCAGACAAACGATGAAACAACCGCTGGTCATACACATGTTTCATCGTCTGCTCAAATGTGCGCTTCGCATCCTCATACTGCCGGGTATGAATGTATGCCTCTATCTGGATATTTTGGATCGACAGCCATAGCTCGCTTCCTGGCTCCGTCAAGGCGCTCAGTCTTGTCACATGAGTGAGCACGTCCACATACGCCTGCTTGGATCGGTAATATTGGATTTTGTAAAATAGCAAAGCTTTCGTAAGCGGCTCAGGTAGCTGCACGTCATCCGGGCGGCCATACTTCTCCAAATAAAAATTCAGATACGAGGTATGTATATATTCATGCGCGGCGGCGTCATTTAACTGCTGGTAATACACTGCCTTCATCAAAGCAGTCGTCAGTTCTACCGTAAGTGAATCATCCCGATCCTCCAGTGCATGTACCGTTTCCTCCGGGATCGCCGAGGCTGGAACCGACATTTGTACAAAGATCGCTTCTGCTCGTGCCAATGTCTGTTCATCCTGCACTGCTGTCCGCAAAAGATAGGAGGAGCTTACACCCAAGCGCTCAGCAATACTCTCGGCCAAATCCTCAGGCAGTGGATAACGCTCTGCCAGGATGTTTGCAAAATGCGCCTGCGTAACCAGACCTTCTACGAGGTCTTTACGTGAGATTTGTTTTCGTTTGCTCAAAAACTCGATCCGTTCTTTCAGCATAACAGGTCTATCCTTTCATTATGACAGTCTACTCTTTCTCTATAGCGAGTCTATCATCTCATCATCCCAAAATGAAAGCCGAATTGCCACCCCCGTACTATCCTTCCAGTAAAATTGACGAAACGGTTTCCGTTTCGAACGTAATTGTTTTACAATAGGGAGGATGTATACGTACAATGTACGAAAAAAGCATGATGAATCGATCCAATGTTACACATGAATTGAACACGAAAGGGTGCCACAACAATGATTATTAAACCAAGAACACGTGGTTTTATTTGTACAACTTCTCATCCTGTCGGCTGTGCGGCACAAGTGCAGGAGCAGATTAATTATGTAAAATCCAAGCCAGAGATTCAAGGCCCCCGCAATGTGCTCGTCATCGGCGCGTCCACAGGTTACGGACTGGCTTCGCGCATCGTCTCCGCTTTTGGAGCAGGCGCTAATACAATTGGTATTTACCGTCCCTCCAGCTCTACGGATAAACGAACAGCTTCTGCTGGATGGTATAACTCTGCGGCATTTGAGAAAGCTGCGGATGCCGCAGGTCTTAAATCCTACAGCATCACCGGCGATGCTTTTGCCAATGAAACCCGTGATAAAGCTGTTGAACTGATTCGCAGCGAATTGGGTCAAGTGGATCTGGTCGTATACAGCGTTGCTTCGGCACGCCGTACCGATCCAAATACAGGCGAAGTGTCCAACTCCGTGCTGAAGCCGATCGGACAAGCGTACACCAACAAAACCGTCAATTTCCATACAGGTGAGATCACTTCAGTGACTCTCGAAACAGCGACAGAAGAAGAGATTCGTCAGACGGTTAACGTTATGGGCGGAGAAGACTGGGAACTGTGGATGGATGCACTGAAGCAAGGCGGTGTACTCGCAGACAATGCAACAACGATTGCCTTCTCTTACATCGGCCCTGAGCTGACACAAGCAATTTATCGTGAAGGCTCCATCGGTCAAGCGAAAGATCATCTGGAAGCAACGGCGCGCAAAATGCATGAGCAACTGAGCGCAAAAGGCGGACGTGCCTACGTTACCGTAGCCAAAGCACTGGTTACACAGTCCAGCTCGGCTATTCCAGTTGTGCCACTATATATTTCCGCATTGTATAAAGTGATGAAGGAAAAAGGACTGCATGAAGGATGCATCGAACAGTTGCAACGGCTGTTTGCGGATCGTCTGTACGCTGGGGGTGAAGTGCCAACAGATGAGCAAGGACGCATTCGGATCGATGATTGGGAGATGAGAGCAGACGTACAGGAAGAAGTGGCGAAGATCTGGAACGATCTTACGAGCGAGAATATCTATGACCTGTCCGATCTTGAAGGTTACCGCCGCGAGTTCTTCCAGCTGTTTGGTTTCGAAACCGATGGCGTCGATTATGAGGCCGATGTGGATCCAAACGTGGAAGTACTTCATCTCGTTCAGTCATAAGTTTAATGTATATTGCATCCAAGGAGGAGATTCCATGCTTCTCCTTTTTTTATTTCCATACGTCTCCGTACGTCTCCTTCCATCCACGCACACATTCATCACCTTTTCCTGACCTACTCGGCTCGAAGATAAAATAAAAAGAAGCACCACCATCCTGGATGATTTGCTTCTTGTGTTTGACCTTTTGCAATTTTTCGTTCTTGGTTGGTGTCAAGCGAACATGTTGCGATAATGCGCCATAATTTCCATTCACTCTGCGGCTTTGCTCTGGGGTCCATTGTCCGGACCGCTCTGCTTTGCGTAGTGCCTTTTGTGTCTGTGTACGTGCCATAATGATGAACACACTCCTTCAGTTGAACTACGTTCAATATATCATGTGTAACGTTGCAAGTGAAGGTGCAACCAGCCCAAACTCATATATATCCGTATACAATCGAGACCACTCCTCGTTAACTAAGGAACGAAGGAGTATTCCAAGTACTCAAAGAAAAACTTGGGCTCCTGCTCCTAGTTTGTAACCTCCCATAGTTGAACGGAAAAGAACTATCTTTATATACTAAAATTGAGGCCTTTACATCTAAGTAATCTTAAACTTGTTTAACAAAAAGTCATAACGTCTCTTTAACCATTGAAGTGACCTACTTATGATCTTTGTAAATACATATGTATGAGTAATCCAGTAGGACGTCCAATTTTATAAAAAAAATAATCCCAACCTTTATTTCTCCTGGCACACTATATAATTGTCAGGAATTACAGATGCAAATATGGAGGAAAAAATGGATTCAATCAGTAATAACGGAAAAGAAGCCGCGGAAGCGATTCGGAGCTATGTCAAACCGATTTTCGGTTATGCGTTAAACCGGGTCAAGCACCGGGCCGAGGCGGAGGATCTGGCTCAGGAGATTATGCTGCAGTTGTTGAAATCCTTCTCTGGGGTGCGAGACATTAGAAGCCTTGACGCTTACGTCTGGACGGTTGCTCGATACACTTGGGTGAATTGGTTGAAAAAGCGCGAGCACGCTCCCCAAGTGATTGAAATCAACGGTATGTCTGAATTGTCTGCCGCCCCTTCCCGGGAGCCGCTTGACCGGCTACTGGCAACCGAAGCTTCACGGGAGCTGCGCCGAGAAGTCGCGTTTCTGTCCGACATCCATCGCCGGATCGTGGTCATGCACTACTACGATGAGTTTAAAATCGGCGATATCGCGATTGCTCTGAACATTCCTGAAGGCACGGTGAAGTGGCATTTGAGCGAGGCTAAAAAGAAGTTACGGAAAGGGATGAAACGTATGCGTACAACAGGAACTTTAAGTGTCAATCCGGTCAGCATGGGGGAAATGGGCCATTCGGGTTCGGCCGGCAGACTGGGCGAAACCAACGATTTTCTTGGACGCGCCTTGGCGCAAAATATCGTTTATGCGGCTTATCACAAGGCGCGCACCGTACATCAAATCGCGGAGGAACTGGGAATGCCGCCGTCTTTGTTGGAAGGCGAAGTCCGGCACCTAACTGATTACAATTTTCTCATCCAAACCTCTCCCGGCAAATACCAAAGCAATACCATCGTCTGGGACCTCTTCGAGTTGGCCGTAGCTGGTCATGCATTTTGGCAAGATTGCGCTGCCGAAGTAGCCGATGTTCATTTTGACGCGTTAATGGAAGTTCGCCATCAAGTCGAGGATAGCGGAGTGTACGTTCCGGATGGCGACTATAACTTCCTGCTCTGGACCTTGCTGCCCAAAAACATCGAGGAGCAATCCTGGCGGAGCATGCCAGCGGGCGAAAACTTCGATGCGGTCGCACCAATTCGAAAAGACGGTGGTCAATATATTGCCTATGCGGCGTTAGATCGAAGCCACTATGCCGATCCGGGTTTTGATATGGGTAGTTACGTCACCTTCGGTCCGTCGCTCCGCTACGTCGAAGACACTCCTTTATACTTATGGCAATTCAATACTTACTGGAGCGACCGCGAGACGGATTGGCGTTTCCTGGAATACCGGAATGTCGAGATTTGTCATGCGTTCCAACAAGGGGAACTGCCCGACAACGAAGAGAACGCCGAGCAGTATTCGTTCCTGCTGGAGAAAGGATACATCCGCAAGACGAAGGAGGGGTACAAGTTCAATGCGGTTTGGTTTGACTCTCCGCAAACGTTGGATCGGTTGAACAAGGCAATGCCGGATTTGTCCGCTCTGTATGCGCCTGCTGTCGGCAAGCTCTATGACAAAATGCTCAACCTGTTCCTGCAAAATCAGCCGAAACATTTGGAGCCGCAGCTTGCTTACATGGTGAGAGGCAACACCGGCGGAGGCCGGCTGGTCGCTTATATTTTGAAGCATTTGATCGATAACGGGAAGCTGAAACCGCCGTTGCCGCACCAGCAGAAGACGATTTCAACCTGGATGGGACCAGTCAAGTAAGTCGCTTCGGAATTGTATACGAAGAACGTATGAAAATGATTGAAAACTACCCATGATGCATGTGCGTCATGGGTAGTTTTCAATCGCAATTATATATGCCGGATTTCTCCTTTACCTTACTGACATCAAGATCGCTTGCGCCGAGACTGCCACGTCTCAATGGGTTCGTGGTCATGCTCTTCGATCAGTTCCATCGCTTCGTCCAGCCTGCGCGACTTAAACAGGGCAATCAGCTCGATCAAGTCCTCGCGATCCAGCAGTTTTACCTCATTCACCGCAGCCAGCGTGCGGCAAGCCTCCGTGTACCGGGCAGAAGTCAGTACAATGGATCGATCCGCCTCATAATAACGAATGGAGGTATAAATCTCTTGCACCGCGCTAAGACCAACAGGATGATTGGCACCGTAGCGTTTGGCCTGTACCACCGTGCGTCTGCCCAGTCTATCCACAAACACGAGGTCTGCACCGAAATCCCGGCTGCTCGTCGTTTTGTGAACCTCTTCATAACCGAGGCGCTCGAACAGATTGAAGAGATATAATTCAAACTCTGATCCATCCTCCATTTTATCGATATCCTTTATCGTGATTTTCTGGGGATTCGCCTCACTTCGTATGCGTTGCCCACGATAAATGATCCGCCGAGTCATCCAGGTTAACAGCAACAACAGGACAATGCCTGCGATAACCCATAAGATGATGTTTTCACTCCAATTCATGCCGCTTCTCCTCGTCATCGTTACTTCGTATTTCTCTTGTCACAGCCCTAAATATATCAAACTTTAAAGGTCTTCTAAAGAAGATGAATTCCCTGTAACTGTTTCACCTCTTTTAACATTGCATTATCACATCCGTGGTGTAAAAAGGTTACAGCGTGTTCGGTTGAATTACACTAGAAATCAATGGTAGAATTCTACAATCGGTGTTATTTTACCGAAGACGAAAGGTGGTTTATCACTTGCATACTACTTATACGAATCGCAAACGCAAATCCACAACTTGGGCCGTTCTTTTGCTCAGTGGCATGCTGCTCTTGAACATGAATACAACTACAGGATACGCGGCGGCGTCCACAGAATCCTTGTCTAAACCGGCATGGACCTCCTCCTCCCTCATGTTAAATGAGGCTAATACGGAGAAAGACGTCATGATCAGGAACATTTACGCTGTACCTGCTAAAAATCTGGTATATGTACACACTTCTCAGCCCGTAACCAAAACCAGTAGCAAAACAACGCTGGACTGGCAGCTCGATTCGCTTCAGGCACTGGATGCCAAAACAGGACAGCTCAAGTGGAGCACTATTTTCCATGAGAAAAGTGGCCCTTATACAACCTACTCCAATTCTGTATATGCAAGCAACGGTACGGCCTACGTATATATGGAGTATTCGGATAAAAGCAAGAAATTATATTCGTTTAATACGTCCGGCAAGACCAACTGGGTGAAAACCGTGAATTCGTCAGCTAACATCTCGCTCATGGATAACGATAATCTACTGGTCGCTACAAGTCAGGGCGTACAATCCAATGGCTCTGTGCGTTCTACCCTTTCTCTTTATGACCAAAAAGGTAAGCTGTTGACCGAAAAAACAATTGCAGGCACTGTACTCAAAGCAGCTCAGGGCAGGATTGTTGTCGATGCTAGCAAACAGGTCAAGTCGGGAAACTTCTGGCAACCGGTTGCCAATCCGAAAGTTGAAATCTATGACACCTCATTAAACCGTCTGTCCTTCTATCAATTCCCGGCTGATGCTAATACACAAGGAGATGGCGGCGGTGAAGCTCTGGCGATTCTGGATGATGGTTCCGTCCTGATGCGTGCCAACTTCGAAACCACCGGCAATCGGTTGATGGGATTTGGTTCGGATGGCAAGCTTGCATGGGGGCGTGCAATCGCCGGAGATGCGTATATTCAAACAGCGGGTAATGGGTACACCGTGCTCACTGGCTCAAAGCTTGAGTTATACACGATGAAAGGCAAAGTGACGGAGCGTATGTTCAAGGATGCTCAGCCTGTGCTCATGCATGTGGACCGAACACAAGACGGGCAATACCAGCTTGATTTTGCTAAAACAGGATATATTCTGAACCCACAGACATTGGAAGACGTGCATGTGTACACCGTCAGCACTGCTGTTCCTTCATTAGAAAGTATCTCCACTTATATGAATGATGTGATCTATTCGATGAAGGGTGAAGCTCTTTCTAAGTATGCACTCAAGTCGTCGTCGCCTAAATAATGAATGTTGCTCTTACCTGACATAGCTTTAGTCAAGAAAAAGCCGGAACAGCTCCTCGCGGTGCTCTCCGGCTTCTCTTATTTCCAATTCTCGTTAATGAATTCGTCCCTACCGGACAGTGCCCGGTCTTCCTTGTAATGCTTCTCGTTTTTCTTGTGATAGTCCTGGTGGTAATCCTCTGCCGGGTAAAAAGTAACAGCATCCCGAATCTCGGTCACGATGGGCTGATTGAACCGCCCACTGGCCGCGAGTTCCTGTTTGGATTGCTCGGCAAGCTGCCGCTGGCGTTCATTGTGTACAAAGATGGCGGTACGATACTGCGATCCTCGATCCTGAAACTGTCCTCCATCATCCGTGGGGTCAATCTGAGGCCAGTATAATTCTAATAAGCGCTCGTAAGGGAATACATCTGGATCAAATGTAATCTCCACGACTTCCACGTGCCCTGTTTCCCCAGTCTTCACCTGCTCATAGGTCGGATTTTCGACATGGCCACCTGTATAACCTGATACGATACCGTGGATGCCTGGTTGTTCCTCAAACGGGGTAACCATACACCAGAAACATCCGCCAGCAAACGTTGCTTTTTCCATTCCATTCAACTCCTCTGGTTCAAAACAATATCATGAAAGCATTAGCTCAGACACGCATTCATATTCCTACATTGTAAAACAACAAGAGGTTGATGGAAAGCCACCGCAATGGCTCTTCATCAACCTCTTCATTCAGCTTCGCATGGAAGCATTCATATCGATATGGTTCATACAGCTTTCAGCTGCACCATAACTTCTTAATCAGGAACATCGCTCGCTCTAGTTTACCCGCGGCTGCGTCCCATCGAACGGAAGATCAAGCTGACAATCGCTACAAGCACAATCGCACCAATCAATGCCGGTACAATGTGGAATCCGCCCATCTCAGGACCCATGTCTCCAAGAATGACTCCACCTAACCATCCACCGATAAAACCAGCAACGATATTACCAATAATACCGCCTGGGATGTCACGACCAACAATCAGACCTGCGAGCCAACCAATGATACCACCGATAATTAATGACCATAACCAACCCATATCATTCACCTCTATTTTATAATTTTTGTTGCGTCTGACTACTATTAACCGCTCCGAAGGCATTTAAACAACTGGCATAAAAATTGTTGCATATTACCATTGTCCAAAATGCTTCTTTCTCTGCTAACAGGTGCTCTGCGAGGGCATGACAACAGGCCGTGTCAGTTTCCGGCATCTCATCAGCACATGGCTGCGATATGTACCTCCCGAGAGTCATTGTATGTTACCAAAGACAAGGTTAGTATACCCAGTAAAGGTGAATTTATATTTATGGCTCAGAACCATTTATACTCCAAACTTTATAGTCCATCAGAATGGTATCAGTCAACGTATTAGATCAGAAAACAAGACTCATATAACAGATCAATAAAATCCAGCCCGACCCTTGCCCGGTTGTGCAAGCCAATTATGTTTATGACTTTTGTCCAGTTCTCCCCGCATGGACTGAATGACCTGAACAATATCGGTTCGCCCGTTTTGATGCCACTCCAGCGCAACGCTGACATACAATTCGCCGAGTTGGGCAAGCGAGAACGTATCTGTCAAGCGGGCCGCTTCGATCGTCCCTTCTTCACCTGCAAACACGCTAAACCCACGCTGCCGCAAATATTGCAAGCGTAAAGCTTCATCAGGCAGTGGAATCTCATAGGCCCGGTCGAATCGTCCGGCACGGTTCATGAGACCTGGATCGATTTTTTCCGGATAGTTTGTCGTACCGATCAAGAAAATCCCTTCTTTCGACGTCGCACCATCCAGTGTATTCAGGAAAAAGGAACGAACTTCATCCGGCATCGAGTCGATATCTTCAATGATCAGCACCATCGGTGCCAGTCGTTTGGCTGCATCAAAAACTTCACGCACAGACTCGCTGTTGGTGTACTCCGTAATTTGCCAATAAGCTGCCGGTCCAGGAATACTGCCTGCTATCGATTTCACCAGCGTTGTTTTTCCGTTCCCTGGATGCCCATAGAGCAGAATACCGCGTTTGTAAGGGATGTCATAGTCCCGGTAAAAGGAACGATCCGCTTCAAAGAACTGATCCAGCGAGCGGAAAATATCCTGTTTGATCTGTGCGGAGAGAACTACATCTTCTCGGCTTACCGAACGAGTTATGGACTCTACATGACGGTCACTGCCATTGCGGGCATCCGTGTAAACCGTTACTTTTTTCATATTTTGCTGACGTTCGCGTTCCCTTACACTTCCCAGGAAATGCTTCATCTCTTCATCCCCTACAGCGAACACAAAGTCTTCACTATAGATCCCGTTCTCTCGGAAAAAAGGTACCCGTACCAAAGCTACGCCCCATTTGGGATAAGCAAATACGTTGTTGCGGATGGAATAATGCACACCGTATGTTGGCACATCTCCATCATCATCGTAATGCAACGTTTGGAGCTCCAGATCCTCAAAGATACGAGCAACAAGCTCGACCTCGTCACTTCCGTTCTGCAAGTCTTCCCGCAACAGTTCCCAATATTCGTTGTTTGGATCAGAACTTGAATACAACTTGTATTCAACGCCGTAACGCTTTAGAAGTGCCTCACCAATTCCCCGAATCAGTCTCGAATAGACCGCGTATCCTTCAACCCGGATACGTGTATCATGCTGTTCGTCGTAGGAATAGATGGCTTTTGTTTCGTTCATTGGATTCATCTGTTTATCGTTATCGTTCATCATTTCGCTCCCTTTACCGCAGCAAGCGGTTTACATTTGGCTACCACTTGAGCCAGTCCGGCGCCGGTAACACTATCTATAATTTCATCAACGTTTTTATACGCCTGAGGTGATTCATCAATAATGGATTCCAAGGATCGCTGGTTCACAACGATCTCGTCCGCCGTTCCTACGCCAAGAGCTGTAGCAAAATCTTCAACCGTCACCAAACGTTTCGTTGCGGTACGCGACCGTACACGGCCCGCACCATGACATATCGAATAATAGTTGTCTGAGCCTTCTGGCTGACCGACCATGATATACGAGGCCGTCCCCATCGAGCCAGGAATCAGAGCCGGATGGCCTGTAGCCATGTAAGGTTTTGGATTATCCTGGTGGCCTGCAGGCAATGCCCGTGTTGCCCCTTTCCTGTGTACAAACACCGAACCACGCTCTGCATGGGATTCCTCCCAAGCATAGTTATGCATCAGGTCGTACAGTGTACGAAATTCGCATTTTGACCCGAATACATCCCGGAATGCTTCCCGGATTGCATAAGCGATGAGATGGCGATTCACTACGGCATAATTCAATGCGGAATACATCATGTTGACGTAATGGCGGCCTTCCGCATGCTCCAGCGGGGCAAATACCAATCGGGGATCGGAAGTTCCAAGGCCCAGCCGCTGCATGACTTTGGCAATCGCTGTCGAACTTGTCTGGCTAACATATCCGCCCCAAGCGCGGGAACCAGAGTGAATCATAACAGCAATCTGTCCATCATAAAGCCCCCAAGCCTCAGCTACTTCGCGATTTTCCTCAGCAATCTCAATCGCCTGAATCTCGGCAAAATGGTTCCCGCCCCCCAGCGTCCCCAGTTGACGATGCGAACGGTGCCAGGTCATATCCGGAACAAGATTCAGTACATTCTCGTCATACGTAAACTTACTGCTCTCCACATGCGTCAGTGAAGTCGACTTTTTCGGTGTATAGCTATCCGGAATATATTTTTTCGGCAGTCCGTGTAGTCCTTTTTTCACAATATGCTCTAATCTTATATCGGAAAAATGGCCTCGCTGGCTGGCTTCCATCGGTAACACTTTTTCGATCGCTTTAACCAATTTGCGGCGCAGCTTTACATCTTTCAGATCATCCTTATGCAGATTGGTCAGATGAACTCGCATGCCACAGCCGATATCACTACCCACGATGGAAGGTGATACATATCCACTCTGTGCCTCCCATACCGCCGTCGTCCCAATACATGTTCCTACACCGACATGCACGTCCGGAGTATAACCCATATAAGAGATATCCGGAATCTGCAGATTATTGTTAGCCATCTCGAATACTTTGTAGTCCAGAGAAGAAAATAATTGCTGTGCCGCATATACGGTAAGTTCTCCCGCTGGTAATATCACTTGATGGCGATAACCCTCAGTCATGTTGCTAAAATTTCCAACATTGTTCATTTCGTTATTCATAAATGATTGTAATTCCTTCCTGTTCCGTTCAGCAAATGTAGTTTGCCGCGTGTTGTTTTGTAAAAAATACATAAAAAAGCCATGGACTGATCGTCCATGGCTTCTACTACATGACAATAACGGATAACAGCACAAATGAGTTTGCACCTGTTATCCATCGCTGGATACCGCGAAGAACACACATTGCCTATAGCGCTACACGCTGTATTCTATAAACAATATGCCCGTTCTTTATGTCGACCGTATGAGGCCAAAAAGACGATGAGCCGGATATACAATTGTGTCGATGCTTCTGTGTCCTAGATTCAATTCATAACCTAACGTCATGTCTCTCGGCCTCCCTTCATCATTGATATGTATATATTAATAGCACATCTTTTCAAATGTCAACCCTTTTCTTGGAAATTAATGCATTCTTATATTCTAACGAATGATGAAAAAGAGGAGGTTGTCCGGGGACATCCTCCTCTTTTTCATCAGTTTATTAGGTTATTCACCGCTGTTTCTGTCATATTCATCAGGCAAACAACATTCTCATGATCATGACCTTAGAGTTTAGCCTGTTCTTGCAATTCTTCCACAGGATTCTCATCTTCCTTCTCAGGTACTTTGGATGAAAGGAACCATCCACATACCGCAATCGTGATCAGTACAACATAAAAACCGATTTTCCATATTTTATTTTCCGGGAAATGCTCATCCAGTACGCCTAAGGAAGGGTGCGCCAATGTAATTACGGACAGCTTAACCCCTACCCAACCTACGATTACAAAAGCAGCAACTTCTAGACCCGGACGCGAATGAAGCAATTTCACGAAAAACGATGCTGCAAAACGCATGATAACGAGCCCGATAAAACCGCCGAGGAAGATGACAATGAACTGTCCACCATCCAAGCCGCCAATTGGCGGCAATCCGCTTGGTGGCAACGCAACCGCCAAAGCAACAGCTGCTAAGATTGAATCTACTGCAAAAGCAATATCTGCGACTTCAACCTTAAATACAGTCATCCAGAATCCAGATTGTTTCTTTGGTTTTTTTGGTGTATCGTCAGCTGCCTCGTCTGTTTTATTTCGACCACTCAATATCTTTTTGACGATATGGTTTATCGAAATGTACAGAAGGTATAATGCCCCGATCGCTTGAACCTGCCACACATCCACAAGGAATGAGATAAGGAATAACGACCCGAGACGGAAAACAAAAGCCCCCATCAAACCATAAAACAATGCTTTTTTACGCTTTTCCTCAGGTAAATGTTTTACCATAATTGCGAGTACCAGGGCATTATCTGCTGCCAGTAATCCTTCAAGGACAACAAGGACTAAAAGTACCCACCCATATTCTAATAACAGTGCTGCATCCAACATTGACTCCTCCTTAATATGCTTATGATGTACAAAAAAAAGGATCTTTACCATCGCTGGTAAAGATCCTTTTATAACCACAAAAAGAGACCTTTACCGAGCATAAAAACTTGGTAAAGGTCTCGCTAACAACAAAATGCTGCCAATAAAGCCGGGGATGTGATCCCGAATTGACGACTTTACTGTAAAAGCTACTCCCCTTTAACAGGAATATGTAGTTTTAGTTGAAACCGGTGAATAACCTGTATACATCATATTTCATAACATAAAATAAAGTCAAGCTTTATTTTCAGTGTTAAGGGCCAATTTTCGAAAAACAAAAAAATCATAAATCATATTGCCCAGCGGTACAAACGAAATGAAGAATAACGCAATGGGACGGCGCAAACGCCACTTCTGAGTTGTGTATAAAGATACCATAAACAAGAGATGCATCAGAAACAAAAAACCATACAAGTTTCCGAACCAAGTCACCGCTTGAGGCATAACTCCTGCATCCCGAAGGGGAAACGCAACGAACAACAGTAAAATATATGAAATCCCCTGTAACCATAACATTAGCCGGAAACGACCCAGCATTGAACGTAACATCATCTTCCTCCTGCTTCTATGCAATACACGCTAGTTGAACCCTGTACATTATATCACAAAAGCAGTGTCGATTTGCATCCAGCCAGGCTGTATTATATTCCATGTCATTTGCATGATCCAATATACGTCTCACAGGAGCCAAATATCCACCTCTAACATACAATGCATGAAATGTGTCATGAACATGTCGGACAAGGAGGAGTGGATTCATGAAGATCGTTCTGGTTGCACCAGAGAAGTTACCACTGCCTGGCAATGGTTCCGTGGAAATCTGTATATTAGGTATCGCACACGAACTTGCGCTCCGTCATCAGGTAACCGTTGTAAGCCGTCAAATTAAAGGGCTGTCGGCACTTCAACAGATCGGACAGATAACGATTCAGCGAATCTTTGCATCCAGTATTGTAGATTATACCCGGTCAGTTATTCGTTTGCTTCGTACACTCGATGTTGATGTTATTCAAGTGGATAACAGACCTCACAGTATGGCTACCATTAAACAAGCCTTTCCGCGAACACCTGTTATCCTCTATCTCCACTCACTTACATTTGTTCAACCCGGACCTCGGAAACTGTCTAGTCTGAAAAAAGCGGATTGTATTGCCGTGAACAGCCAATCATTGAAGCGTAGACTCAGCCGCCGTTTCCCTCCTGTAACGAAACGGTTAAATGTCGTTCCGCTAGGTACTGATCTTGACCGTTTCCGACCCGTTGCCAGCAATGAAGAACGGCTTCACTTGCGAGAGAAGTTTGGAATTACTGAACGTTTCACAGTCCTGTATGCAGGCAGAGTCGTCCCTGGCAAAGGGGTCGATATTCTAATTCGTGCTATTGCTTTAGCACAAAAGCAAGTACCTGTCCAGCTGGTCATTGCAGGCAAGGGCCCTCCAAAGTATGTACGCTCATTACGTAAACTGACACAAAAACATAACGTTCATGCCGCCTTTTTAGGGCAGATGAATCATGAACAGATTGATCAGCTCTATCGAAGTGTAGACTGCCTGGTCTGTCCTTCACAGAACCACGAGGCCTTTGGCTTGGTGAATGTAGAAGCTATGGCCTCCGGCATTCCTGTCATCGCTTCGGATAATGGGGGTATAAGGGAGATTATCCATTCGGGAATGAACGGATACTTGATATCAGAGTATAAGCACCCTCAGCAGTTTGCTTCATCCTTGCGTCAATTGGCCACACGACCTGATCTTGTGCAATCCATGGGAAGAAGTGGCCGCGAAACAGCAAGTTCTCATTTCAGTTGGTCAAGAACCGCTCTCTACTTGGAGGCAGCTTACACAAGGCTCATCCGTTCATGAGCCTTTTTTCTTGATCAGGCTTTCTCACGGAACTGCCATTCCGTAATAATAGAGTCCATCTGAGATACAGGTACATGCATGATTTCGATCAGTTCAATAATCACCATATCCTTCATCATAAATCTTACTTTTGCACAAGTTTGTTGGTAGAAGGCATCGTAGAATCCCGCACCAGTCCAGCATCCATGAGGTACCATAGCAGCATGGTTTACGATATACCCCACCTCCCCTATTGGGGGGATAACCACTTTAATGGCTTGATGATCCAAGCGATTATCCGGGTCCTTTACAAGATACAGTGTATCCCCCACATGCAGAGCTTGTGCTCCATGATAGTTTTCCATGCCCATCAAAGCGGCAAAAATTTTGTTACTCATACGAATGCTCCTTTTTACAGATATTCCTTGGCTTATGGCTATAAAGCCTCTTCATCTTTATAGTGCTCCAACCATTCCAAAAGTTGTTTGCGAATCTCTCTCCGATACTCGCGAGGTTCAAGTACCTCAGCCTCAGCACCGAACTGATATAACCATTGCAAAAATTCACGACTGCTATTCAGTGTTACTTCGAATAACAAACCACCATCCATAAGATCTGTCATTCGTGGACGAACAAACATCTCTTCTTCTTTTATGTAAGGGGCCACCTTTTCGGAGAATCTTACCTTAAAATGAATATGCTCGTCCCCTCGGTCAACAGACCAAGTATTCTTCATATACTGAGTGATATTGAAGTCACCCATATCAAATGCAGCATTGGTTCGTGTTACATCCAGGAAGCGGCTAATGCGAAACAACCGAACTTTCTGCTGTAAATGACAGTACCCAATCAGATAGAAACGTTGATCACGCGGTACGAGATAATAAGGGTCTATTTGTCTAACCGTAATCTCGTTATTCGTGAGCGTATGATATTGCGCTTGAATCGTCCGTCCATCTAAAATCGCTTCGATAATGGGAATTAACAAGTTTGGATCCTTTCCTTCTTCTCGGTAAGCAGGTATCCCCATCCGAATAATTCCTGCAATATTTTCCACAATTTCACTGTTCCTTGTTTTTTGTTTAGTATGTGCCGATATAACCTTATCATATGCTGAGTCAAATTCAGCAGGTAATTTAGATGTATCGACTAAGGCCGGAAGCATACAGAATAGCATGGCTTCCTGTTCGGTAAAATCTAAAGGATACATGGCAAACTCACCGATAAATCGATAACCCTTTCCATATCCTTCGTTCATTATGGGAGCAACCCTGTCCAAAATCCGGAGATCGCGGTAGATTGTGCGCACCGTTGTACCACATTTCAGCGCCAATTCCTTTGCAGAGATTCCGGGATTAGCTTGTATAGCCTGAAGTATACGCAGCAGACGAATTAATTTCTCTGTCATGTAGTTTCTCCCCTTCGATATTTTATCGGCAAGGAAAACTAGTTCCTTTAGTTCATATATAAATCTTTAGTCCCAATTGATTTTTCGCAATTTCACCTTTTATTTATAGTCCAATTGCACTTTTCCCCTCTCTAAATATACCTTCTCTTACTTGCTTGCGTAAATTAATAACCCGAAATCTAATTTTCCTATGCCTGAAAGCCTATACAAATATCTAAAAAAAATACAAAAAAAGCCCTGATCTCCAAACGAGACAAGGCTTCAAAAAGTTCTATTTGTCATATTTTTATTAGTTTATTTCCCTCAACTTGTTCAGCACGTGAACCATGCAATCACATAACACTGGAATATCATGCATTTGATCCTCATTCACATGCCTTCCGAAATATATATTGGCAGAAACGTTAAATGATACCGGAGCTTCTCCAAAAAGGTAGTGGATATGCTGAACTATCCGCTGATCGGGCCAATTTTCCTGCATGATCGACTGGACGTTGTGACAACGTGGCTCCAGTTCTTTAGTTACCCACGCAAAGCGAAGCTCTAGTTCGCAGCCGGGATGGCTGCCTGGGGTCTCCAGAATCTCTGCGGCTATAGCCTGCAGCGAACTTCTCAGTACCACTTCGGCAGTAACAGCCGTATGATTTCTTAGGCAGAACCGCAAGGTGAATTCCCGGGACATGCTTGCCAATTCTAATTGATCCCTGCGATGGGTAATGTGAATGCTCTCATCCAGATTGTCCAGGTCATAGAGGTAATTCTCGAAAGCTACTTTTAAATTATCGTATATCGTGGGGTCAAACATAGGGCAGACCTGCTTTCTTTTCGATTTCATCTATCTTCACGTTGTACCACAAATACGCTCCTTAAATCCATATGAAAAAGCCCAGCCCACAAGAAGTGGACTGAGCTTGGACCTGATTTACGCAGAATTTTTGAAATTCCAGCGTTCGCCTATTCTTCTGCAGATTGACCTTCTTCTGCTTCTGGGGCCGCTTCATCAGCAGAAGCGGTTGGTTCCTCTTCAACAGCTTGCGGTGGCATAACCGAAGCCACGATAGAATCTGGTGATGTCACGAGCGTCAAACCTTTATCCAGTTTAATATCGCCTGCTGTCAAGCGGTCACCAATTTCCAGACCACTGACGTCGACTTCGATCGAAGTTGGCAGATCTGCTGGCAAACCTTCAACCTCCAGTTGCGTTTCTTGCGTCTGGAAGACACCGCCTGCTTTGGAACCAGCAGCAGTACCTTGGAAATCAATCGATACACTAACGCTAATCGGTTTATTTTTCGAAATTTGTAAAAAGTCAACGTGTAGCAGACGTCCATTACGCTCCTGCTGATCCTTGATCAGTACAGGAACGGTTTTTCCGCCCTCTACATTAAGGTTAAACATCTCTGAGCGGCCTGTACGAGCCATTTTCAGCATTTCTTTTTCATCCACATGTATGGCGGCACCTTCTTGTCCCGGTCCGTATACTACGGCAGGAACTCGTCCACCTTGTCTTAACAGGCGCAATGCTGCACCTTTCTTTTCAGTTCTTGGCGTTGCTGTAAGTTGAGCCATTTTTCCGTTGGATTTCATGGTTGAACATCCTCCTTCAAGGGATCCCTACTTTGGTTTTGTTGGCAAGCTCTACGGCTTCTCTCATAGACCAAAACGGTCTTTTTTCTGAGGCCATATGTTGGGCCATATCTATATTTACCCCAATGATCCGACATCTAAAACATAAATCCGGAGTTTTTTATCCTTTTTTTGTAATTATATGTGTTTTGGAGCATAAGAAAACAGCCGGAATTCCTTCCGACTGTAAGATTAGTAGTGCTTGGAGTGATGAAACGAATTACCTGTTCAAAACATTACAGAGAAGCATACATCATGCACTATTCAAATCATCCTTTTCAGGATTTTCTCGCACAATCTGCATTTCATCTGACCCACTTTGTACCCTAATCTGCAGGTCACCATCCTCAGGCATGATATCCACATAGCGATCTCCACAAGTGTCCTTGGCCTCCCACTCATTCAGCCTGATGACAAAACCCAGATGATGCAGACCGGGAGCTACGCGGAACCGTGCTTCCCCAACATGTCCTGCTCGCTCCAAGCGAATGGCCCCATCCTCCATACCCGTTCCCCATACCCAAACATCCCAGCCGTCATAACAGCCATCAGCGCGTTCGTAACAGATGGTCACGGTTCGTGACAGGTATCTGTGAACCGTAACCGCATATGCCGCACGAACGGAGCCTACTTCTGCGATGATCATGGACTTCCCCGAAGTCAGCGCCCTCACGATTCCCGCTTGGCTTACAGCAGCTACATCCGAATGAGCAGAACTCCAGCGAATATGAGCATCTGTAAGGGGTTGCCCATATTGATCCAGCACCAACGCACGGAAACGACTAACTCGAGTTGTATATAGCACTGGTTCACCTATGATCTCGATTCGCTCAGCGTAGCGGATATCGACCTGAACGGTACAAGACGCTGTGATCGAACCAACGCTTGCCGTAATTGACACTACACCACGACTCAATGTACGAATAGTGCCATCTTTTTCTATACGAACCATGTCTGGATCAGAAGAGTTCCATACCACAGGTACATTTTCCAATACATTGCCGATATGATCCCTCACCGTTGCTCGTAGCTGAGAAGTTTCCTGCGGAGCAAATACCCTGCGCGGAAGAGCGATTTGCAGTGCAGCCGGTTCTGACTTGGGCGTAAGCTCCTTGTCGTACAGAACCATAAGCGACCAACGTTCCACCTGAACCTCCCCCGTAACCGTCTCGATCACGTCGGTTCCAGCGGTATGATGATTCACAACAACCTTCCACTCACCCTCATCCAGGTGTATGGTCTGAGATTCCTCCGAGCCGTTATATATAATCATAATCCGATGCCATGAATCTTCGTTCGCTCCATGTTCAAGCATATACGCAACAACGTTTCCATCCATCCGAATGAAGCGGAGATGTCTGCGAATCTGTTCTGCCTCCATCATACGGAACGCCGGATGGGTGCGCCGCAAGTGGATCAGCCCACGATAATAGTCAAATACAGGCCTGAATCGGGCTTTATTGGCCCAAGTGATCGTATTTACCGCATCACCGCTTCGATAACTGTTATGATCTCCAGCCTTTGATCTTAACATCTCATCGCCGGCATGTAGAAACGGTATTCCCTGTGAAGTAAGCAGGATGCCAGATGCAAGAATGGAACGGCGAACCATTTCATTATGCAATACATCTGCTTCATCGACATATCGATACGGATCTGCCGCCTTAACCGCCGACTCGGCACTGCCTCCCTCCAAAGGCTGTCCGTCTTTCCATACAGGAAAGCCTAGATCATGTCGAAGATGGAGCGAGGTAGCCATTTTATCCCAGAGATTCAGGTTATCATGGGCGGTCACATAATTAACGGTTTCGGCGGGGGATGAGGTGAAGTCATCCAGTGCTCCCGCGACACCTTTGCTTATTTCATATTCCAAGCCGCCGGCACCTGTGATGAATCCTCTACTGCTACCGTCACTGTCTCCTTTAATCGCACCGCGAAAATGATCATTGAATACTGCAAATCCTTTGCCTCTCTGTGTTCCCTTGAGGGTTTGACGAGCCAGCGGAGAGTCGCCTCCCATCCACGGCTCTCCATAGATCAGAAAGGTAGGGTCTATCTTCTCTTTTAACTGACGGGTAAGCTCACTCATCGTGTCCAGATCAATCAGTGCCATCAGATCAAACCGGAATCCGTCAATATGATATTCTTCTGCCCAATAGCGTAAGGAATCCAGAATATATTTTCGTACCATAGGACGTTCTGTTGCCAGTTCATTCCCTACACCTGAACCGTTGCTGAGTGTACCATCTTCATAATAACGATAGAAGTAACCTGGCACGATTCGCTCAAAAGGGCCTTTTTCCACACTGTACGTATGGTTGTAGACGACATCAAGCACAACACGGATCCCTTGCTGGTGCAAGGACTGAATCATCGCTTTGAACTCCCGAATACGAACAGCAGGATCTCGGGGATTCGTCGAATAGGAACCCTCAGGTACATTATAGTGTTGCGGATCATAGCCCCAGTTATAGGGTACTTTGGCCGTTGGATCGGTGTTCGCTACTGCGAGTTCATTTACCGTCTGGTAATCGGCCACAGGCAGCAGATGTACATGGGTAATCCCCAGTTCAACCAAATGATCGACGCCAATTCGGTTGCCTGTCTCATCGGTAAGCCCGGTAGCCGTAAAAGCCATATACTTTCCTTTGTACGGAAGTTCGGCCTGAGGATCGGAAGAGAAGTCTCTTACGTGCAGTTCATAGATGATCGCATCAACCGGGCTTACAAAGGCGGGCTTTACATCTTGATCCCATCCCTCTGGATGAGTCATATTCAGATCAATGATTGCCGTCCGTTGCCCATTGGCTGTAACTGCTCTGGCGTAAGGGTCCGCTACTATTTCTGCCCGTTGATCATGATGAACGATGCGATACATATAAAAGTGTCCTGCCCAATCGCCCGAAAGAGTCCGTTGCCAGATCCCGTCCGGGTCACGTGTCATCTCAAATGCCTGACCATCCTCATGATGGGACACTTCGCCTAGATCGTTATACTCTCCCTCATTTTCGAAAACTAATATATTAACCAGCTGTGCTGTAGGCGCCCATACTTTGAACGTACTCGCAGCACTGGTATAAGTTAAGCCAAGATCGCTGCCTTCATAACAAAAAGAAGTCCATTCCGGCATCGTTCTCACCGCCTTTATATCCTTTAATTTCGTATTGTCCCGATGTTACGAAGTGGGACGCCTTTTGTCAACCCGGGGTTGTCTGTACTCAACATATCGGTTAGATCGAAACAATTGATGAGCAATCGCTTTCATCTATCATATGTAAACAAGCGCACCGGTTGACAACGTATGTACCTATGGAATCAAAAAAACACCCTCTTTTGATATCAAAGAGAGTGTTCCACTGTGTGACTTTTAAACTGAAATACATCGTTATGACTTACTGCCCTGTTGTTAGATAAAAGCAGACATTTTGTCATCCTTGTACAAGCCTGACTCTCTTCAAGAGGACTGCGAAAATAATACGGTCATGGATAACATGTTGACCTGTACTTGATTGTTGTTAGTCTCTTGATTGTCTGAGCTGCTCTTGGTGCTCTTTTTGCTATGCTGAGTCTGATCGTGGATGGTGCGAAGCGTATTTACACCAGCCTGTCCATCTTCAACTACCACTCCCCATGCGCCTGAAGGGATAGAGATCCGACGAGATTCTTTGGTCGCATTGTAGATCACGATAATCCGTTGCCATGCATCATTCACATCTGCACCCTGCAACTCGAATGCTAAAAGTCCTTTATCTTTTTGCAAAAGTCGAACATGCTTCTCAATCGCTTCGCGTGTACGCAGGCGAAAAGCAGGATGCTCCCGCCGCAGTCGAAGCAGGCCACGGTAATAGTCGAATACGGGCTTAAATCGTTGCTTCTGATCCCAATGTATGGCGTTGACTACGTCTCCACTCTCATGACTGTTAGCGTCCCCGTATTTACTTCGTAATATCTCATCTCCTGCCGCAATCAGCGGAACACCTTGTGAGGTAAGTACAATACCGTTTGCAAGAAGGCAGCGTCTCACGGTTTCGTTTCCGAGCACATGCGCTGGATCGATCTGAAGATAAGGATCAGCCTGTCGCACAGCCTCTTCCACATTGTCGAACCCCCGGATACTCCCATCCTCATCATACGTCAGAAAGCCTAGCTTATCTTGTAACCCTTGCGTACGGGCCACCTTATCCCACAGATTAAGATTGTCATGTACAGTTACATAATTAATAGTCTCAGATGGACCTTCCGTAAAATCATGAATAGACCCTTGCACGCCTGTCCATAACTCCGCTTCTTTCCCGTCTTCACCCGTCGCAAAACCTTTGCCGTCCCCATCACTGTCTCCTTTAATGACACCACGGAAATTATCATTAAACACGGCAAAGCCTGATCCGCGCTGTGTTCCTTTCAAGGTCATCTCATCACCCAAAGGTGATTCCATTGCTCCCCAAGGTTCGCCGTATAACAAGATGGAGGGAGATACCTCAGTATGAAGCTCGGATGCGAGCTGTTTCATCGTCGTAACATCCATCAGCCCCATCAGATCAAAACGAAAACCGTCCACATGATATTCCTCTGCCCAGAAACACACCGAATCGATAATAAATTTACGAACCATAGCTCGTTCTGTTGCCACTTCATTGCCTGTGCCTGAACCGTTACTGTACGTTCCGTCGGCATGCTGACGATAATAATATCCGGGAACGAGCTTCTCAAATGAACTCTCCGCTGTATCAAACGTGTGGTTGTACACGACATCCATAATGACACCTATCCCTTTACGATGAAGTGCAAGCACCATGGACTTGAATTCACGAATTCGCGTTACGGGTTCATCTGCGCGTGATGCATAAGATCCTTCCGGAACATTGTAATGTAGCGGATCGTAACCCCAATTATAGTTAGAGGCATCCTTAGGATCATCATCTACCTTCGCCTCGTCTACCGTAGCAAAATCAAATACAGGCAACAGGTGTACATGTGTAATGCCTAGTTCAACCAAATGATCAATTCCAAGCGTATTACCTGTTGCATCTTGAAGCCCAGTCTCGGTGAAAGCCAGATACTTTCCTTTGTTCGCAATCCCGGAAGAAGCATGAATGGAGAAATCCCGGACATGTAGCTCATACAGGACAGCATCCGTGGGATGACTCAGTTCGGGACGTTCATCCTGTTGCCAACCCTCAGGGTGAGTCTCTTGCATGTCCACAATAACACCCATTTCACCGTTCATGGTTACGGCTCGCGCGTAAGGATCAACCGCGATCGTTGAAGTTCCATCGGCAAAAGTTGGCTTGAACATATAGCGATAACCTCGTAAATCCCCTTCCACTTCTAAAACCCACACATCCTGTTCACCGGAATGCATTGGGATGTTGCTCTGCTTCAACGCGTTCGGGATGTCATTGGGACTTCCACCTGTGAGGGGTGGGTACAGAAGCAGTTCCATTTGAATCGCAACGGGAGACCAAACTTTGAAAGAACAAACAGCCGGTTGAAGGGTAACTCCCAGATCCCCCCCTTTATATGTACTCGTGATCGAAGCTATATCTGTTTTCCGGGCGATTTGCTGTTGCTGTTGCTGTTGCTGAACTTCGTCAATCATATCAATTCCCCTCTCGGTGAGCGTCGTATGTTATTCATATAAAACGGAATGTAGAGCGTAGTGTCGAGTGAGTATCAGGAAAGTGCTCCTTACCCTTTATACCCGTTCAACGGATCAAGCATAATCTGTTTATACAAAAAAGAAGTAGCCGTGACGCAGACTCACATCACAGCTACTTCGTATATAAAGCTTCTACTTTTATTTCAAACCCGTCGTTTCGCTAATGAGATACCTGCGCTTGAAAATCATCACGGCTAGATTGATCTGCATGATACCACACCACATCTCCATCTCTCGTCTGCCATCTTATCCCCTGTTCATCCACTGGACTTCCATTAAAACCTTCCAGTTTCCATTGATTCATTAATGGGGCGTGCATATATTGCAGATGAGGCGCGAGTGTATTGCCATTTTGTAACGTTTCCAGATTAAAGTTCACTACGATGTATCCATCTTGCAGGAATACAGGAGCCTTGTCATCTAGCAAAGTTTCTCGGGCCAGACGCTCCAGATTCGTGCCTTTGGGAACAGCATATACATCGGCTGGCAGGCTATATTCTCCGTACCAGCGCTGTATGGCGGCATTCGCCCGATCTATATCCACCCCGGAAGGAAGCTCTGTTTTTGGACCTATGAGTGTACGAATCTGTGACGGGAGAATCATCCAATCGTACCTGCCTGTCCAAGTTTGACGATATGACGTCTGGGTCACAAACCAAACCATCGCCTGTTCCAGCGTATACAACTGCCGATCTTCTGATGTCCATTCATGGGTGTACTGATAGCGTGCTGTATCGCTGAGTTCCATTCCAGGCACGTTTCGTAGCCTTGCGTTCAGCACTACATAACGCTTCTCAACATCCTGTGCAGATCCAATACGGATAAGTTGCTGCTGACCTCGATGGTAGTACAAATCCACTTCCTGCCTCTTGGTTCCGTCTTTGGGGATATAAAAGAAAGTTGGAGTTATTCGGATACCATCCTGTTTTCCAAACATGTTCCCCTTGGTCTTCACATCAAACTTAAAGTGATAACCTGTCTTCACAGCGACATTGCGGTATCCCTGCACAGGGTGGCTACCTGGGCGGATTGGCAAAACATACGGAGCCAGGTTGCCCCTCGGATCTCCATCAATTTCATTTGTTCCTGTCCAGTAGTTAACACCCGTAGGCTCGGGACTTCCTGGTCTTTGACGAAACACTTTCTCCCAATGATAGTCCGCAATATCTGTGATTCGAAAATCATACAATCGCCCAATGACCTCCACAGCTACCGTATCCGTTGCGACATGATGTGCCAGATCCGTATTAGCATCAGGTTGTTCTGTAAACTGCATGGTTGCATTTTCTGCGATGTTGCGGAACTCAATCTGATAGGCGCCTTCATCGATCCAGACAGGAAGCACAAAGGTAGTATCCAGTTGATTGACGGGAATATCAACCCAGGTTTTGGCTGGAATAAAGCTACTTTTGCCATCCGTGTAAACATCGAACGGGAAACGCACCTGTTTACTGCGAAAATACTTCCCGTAATCGCGATTTCCGTAACCTGGATAACGTACTCCATCTAGATGTTGTCCTGACGTGGGGATACGGACCAGGAATGGACGCTCCAGAATTAACGCCGCCCGCATATGATCTGGCTTCGTTTTCTGGTTATGCGGCTGGTCATCCGAAACCCAAGCATAGTCGACCACTGGTGTATGTACCGTGACCGGATTGATTCCGGGAATTGAAAACCGCTGATTTTGTCCACCGTTTACGTTTTCAGGCAGTAGTGCGTAGAATATTTCACCCGTGCTCAGCTGATCTGCTCTGTTCATCAGTGTGTTCTGAATGGTTAATCTGTTCTGATATAACACATCATCCCCGATCATATGTGGCTGCGGAATCATTCCAGGTCTGGGGGCTTCCTTCTGGGCTGGGCTATTATTCATAATAATCGTACCATTAAAGACCACTTTGTCATTGTTAACCGCATTCTCCTGAACCACCGCTTCTGCTTCTGCTTGAAAAAGTGAAGTTTCCATCGGCGTAGGCGGCTCAGTGGAACCTCCAGGGACAGTCTGGGTACCCAGATCAATCTCACGACATGGCGAAGGTTTAACATGGCTCTGCACAGCAGTATCCGTCATAGATTGTAGAGTTGGAGGTATGTAAGAATTTGGTGTCAGCGTAACCATACCTCCGTAACCACCAAGCGCATAGTTAGATACCTTGGCTTCATTTAATTTGTAGACTTCTAAGTTATCAATCTGCCAATAACTATATCCCCTTGTTACTCGCATCGATCGATCACCTGGCACATCACGTTCTTTGGGCTCTGGTTGTGTGCCTGGATCCCCCTCACCGCGAGAAGGTCGGCCTGGTATTGTCCACGTTTTGTGGTACGTCTTCTTGACTTTAACATCATAGGTCACTGTGCCCGTCATGTTCACCCATCGGTGCTGAAACAAATATCCTTTGGCGAGAACATTTGCATACAGATCTTCCGACGTTGGGATTCCACGCGTGACATCAAACTTCTCGGCACCCCGGATGTCTGCTCTGAGCACCCCTTGAACCGAAGGATCCATCACTTTAGCTTCAAGTACTGCGCCTCGACTTGGTGGACTGATGCTCACCGGACAGGCATTCGCAGGATCATTTCCTGGATCTTCACCGCCCGTGTCTCCTCCACCTCCGCCATTAGAGCAGTCCTTGACCTCAAGCTCTTGTTCAGCCTGTTCATCTATACGCTGGGCGGTATCCAGGAAATGAGCTTTGATGATCGTAGTACCCACAATACCCTTTGTTGTAATTTTGCCATCAGCACCGATTGTCGCCACAGAAGCATTCGAACTGCTCCACGTCAATTTGGGATGCACCGTCAATTTATGGATACTTCGATCCGATTTGGTAAGAACCGCTCCCGCCTGCAATGGTGTTGTCGTAGATTTACAGGCATTAGGCAGGTTCACAACCAGTCCCGGTTCGGACGTTACGGTAACGGTGGTTGTATCCGAAATGAGATATGTACCATTGTTCCAAATTGCACGTACCGTAACCGTTCCAGGGCTTTCTGCTTTTAACATACCTGTCTTTAGTTCAATGCTTGCCACCGCTTCGTCCGAAGAAAACCATTTAATCTCCGTCTCCCTGCCAGATACATCGACTCCCTCACTCCACGTTGTGGAACCATAGCCTTTGGTCTTTACTTTGGCTACCATCTGTTTGGTCTGGCCAATGGTTAGGGTAGTATCAGGTGTAACGTCAATTTCTTTTTCTTCCTCTAGATCACCTTCCCAAATGATGTCCATAGGGGTGAAGTAGGCTACGTTGTACTTTGGACAGCCAGCAGTTGTTCTACCACCATTATCAAATGGCTTATGCTCCGTTGGTACATGATATCCTCCAGTTATTGTCCTGATCCCAACAACAGTTGATAAGAACGGAGGTCTAATATCTCCTATACCAGTATACGAATTTTGATCTGCTCTTCCTTGATATTTAACATCATGAATACGTATGTTTTTAACTTTATTAGTATCAATTCTTGTAGAATTGTAATCAGGCCAGTCTGTTGGTGGCCAATTACTAAAATCTACACTATCGGGAACCTCTGTAGCTGCAGGAAATGGATTTGAGCAACTCCCTGCATTATTTGCATAGGTCGGTCCTCCTGAATGATCAGCTCTAAATTTCCCATTATTCTCTTGGTACCAATACACTCCTGGATTTCCCACTCTAGGGTTCGCTAGTATGGTAACATACTGAGGGCTCTTCATTCTTTTAGGGCCATACTCACTTGTAACAGCATTTACTATGTTTGACGTCAATATTAACGCTGTGAGTTGTAAGATCAACACTCCAAATAATATAGCTACACAAGAATATATTACTTTTCTCATTACAACCTACTCACCATCCTACTGAACTATCTTTGAATTCTAAATTCACCTAATTGATCTGTTTTCAGAGAATAAGACCACGATGTGTTTCTCAGAGTTGAAGTAACCCAAAATCTTTTTTGAATACCCTTCTTTAATAATTGTCCCGAGTCCATAGGTATTGTATTAATACCTTGTTTCTTAGCCACATCCAAATTGAGACGATTAAACTGTATTAGTGAATCAGGTAACCCCCTATTGAATGTGATCAAATTAGAACTTTCTAAATTAGATTTGAAGGAAATATCTACAAAAGTCCTATACGAACCACTTGCATATTTTTCAGGCATAAAAAGCTTAGCATAAATTCCTTCTGGTTTACTTTGAGTCGCATCCACAACGATAAAACGATGAATTTGTAATACTCCAGACTTGTTACTAAGGCTAATATCAGCTTCTGATAGATCTGAAATCATGACAGAGCCAGAGCTATACTTATAATTACTAATCGTCGTTAAATTCGTACCTGTCGTGCCCACTTCCCGCATCTCGTTCAGGTCGCTGTACTTGGAAGCATCTGTTCCCTCCACGTCCATGTAGCGAAGCAGAATAGCAGAAACCTCTGCACGAGTTGTCGTATCTGCCGGTTTTAACGTGCCGTCTTGAAATCCACCGACAATGCCTGTTCCGCGCACTAGGGCGAGGTACGGAATCTGTTCGTTACGAATCGTTCCGCGGTTTACTTCGGGTGTAGGCAGTAAGGTGTTTTTCGTATCATTAAAAGCATTCTGAAAACTGCTGTCTGACTTGATCAGTCCGTTTGCAATCCACTTCATCATTTCATATCGTGTCAGTTCCGTATTGGGCTTAAAGCCGCCTGCATAATCACCAGCGTCAATAAAGCCTTGTCCCACCAACTGGCGGACAGCCGTTTCAGACCAATGTCCTTGAAGATCAGAGAAAGAAGACTGCTCCTGCCCCTGAGCATTCTCGATTCTGGTCGCGCGAGCTAGTATTGCTGCATATTCCCCGCGGGTGATCTTACCATTCGGGCGGAAAGTGCCATCCTGATAGCCGGAAATCAATTTTTTCTCATATGCTTTTGCAATCGTTGCCTGAGCCCAGTGTCCTTTGATATCGCTGAACCGACTCACTGCGCTTTCACTCGTTCCTGCAGCACTAACCACTGTCGTCCACTTCCCAGACCCCATTCCAAAAGAAAGACATGTACCTGCCATCATGACTGCTGTTAACAGCCCTATCATATAAACAAATCTTCTTTTCTTCTTAACTTGAACCACTCGCTTCATCTTCAATCTGTTCACGCTCCTATGTACCTTAGTATGGGGATGCTTCATTTGCTCAAACGGATGACTTGCTTATCAAACATAAGCCAAAATCCTAAATATGGAATTATAATCAATATTCTACCATGTATAACTAGTATTTTGGTATCATTTTCATACCTCTCCATGATTCTAAGGTGACTATCTCCCCTCCTTGAGACCTAATATTTATCCTAAAAAACAAAAAAAGGCCATGAATCCGCAGATTCATAGCCTTATGCTTTAAGGTGTGGTCTCACTTATTAAATTATGGAATTTATCCTCTTTTATAGAATAAACTTATTCCTTGCATGAAATCAACCTTTTTTTATGGCAGTCTCATTTATTTCCCGTTCAGTTCTTTATACGAAGCTTCCAGTTCTGTGATCAGCTGGTCACCGCCTGCTTTTCTCCAGTTGGCAACTTCCTGTTCCCAGCCAGCATCATCGATCTTGCCCATAATGTATTTGGTCTGCGCATCCCAGATCATCTGATCCAGTTCCTGACCGCGCTCTGTATAGATCACCGAGGACAGCGTAAGTGCAGGATTAGCAATTGCATACTGTTCATTTTCTCGAGCCATCTTCGTGCCTTTCATACCAATAGGAACGTCGACCAGTTCAGGCACATTGTATCCTTCCACACTTAGCAGATTATCACGATATGGTTTAACCTCACGCTGATATGCGTCGAAGTCTTTCAATTCCGTTTTACCGTCAGCGGTCTTGCTGTAGTGCACATCGAGTAAACCACGCAATTGCAGCGTGCTGAGTTCCTCGTCCATCAGCTGATCCAGGAAGGTGAGTACCTTTTTGAGTTGCGCTTCATCCGTTACAGATGCTTTCGGAATGACAAGCATACCGTAGTTTCCAGGCTCACCGGCAATGCGAATGCCATCTGGCCCTTGAAACGGCGCTACATCAATGACACCATCCGGTGCATTAGGTGTGAGCCGTTGCTGGGATGATTTCCCGTTCTGAGCAACACCGTTCAGTTTCATAGCAACGAGACCTGAATCCATTTTTTTGTCCGCATCGGAAGGGTCCAGTGCAGGGAAATCACTATTGATCAACCCTTCATTAAACAATCGCTTGAACAGCTTCATCGTATCCACATATTCAGGAGTCAGAAATTCTGGTGTTAATTTACCAGCGTCGTCTACACCCCATTTGTTGACTCCACCAATACTTACAGCAATCCGGGTCAGCGGTGAAGATACACCCTCGTTATACTTTTTAAACAACAACGCACCATACGTATCTTCCTTGCCATTACCATCTGGATCATCCTTGCGGACAGAACGCATAACCTCATACCAATCATCCAGATTTTTCGGGATATCCAGTTTCAGCTTATCAAACCAGTCTTTCCGATATACGATTGCCGTTCGTCCTATATCCCGGAAATTCGGGATGCCGTAGATTTTACCTTCGATCTTGATGTTATTAAAATGAGCCTCCGACTGGGCAGACAAGTTTTTGTAATCTTTCAGGTAAGGCCCGAGTTCCCAGAACAATCCTGTCTTTGCCGCATTAAAAGTTGTGGGTACATAATTGACACGCATAATCGTTGGCATCTCCCCTGATGCCACCATGACATTGACTTTGTCGTCGAACGCCGATTGCGGAATCCACTGCACGTTTACATCGGTATTCGTGTATTCCTCAATCTTCTTCTCGATTGCATTTTCCTTAGCGGGCACATCACCCACCTGCATCAATGAAATGGAAAGGGGCATTTTGCCTTCCCCGGCGGCTGGAGCTTTTTCTCCCCCACATCCAGCCAGCAAACCGGCAGACATCGCGCCAACAATAACGAAGCTTCCTACGCGAAACATTGGACTCTTTGAACGTTTTGGACTTTTTGGACTCATGAACCATCTCTCCTTTTGGATAAACCTATTGTTCAGCGGACTTGCCCTCATTCCTCAATCATATATAAGTTGGACTAAAGATTTTACATAGAACACTCCGATGACAGAATAGCCTGGAGAGTAGCGGTATCCCCAGATTTTTTTGATTCCCTTTTCCCTTGGGAAAATCCGGTAATAAGCATATGCTTCCGATGTAGCTTTCTTGCAGAAAGCTTTTAGGCGAACGCTTCGCTTTTCCAGGTTTTTTCTGTCCTCTCCGTTAGAGTGTAAACGAATAGTTCAACTTATATAGATGTCTTCAAACTCGTAATGTATGCGCTATCATAATGCTTTGGAGAAAAGAACCGGCATTATGCCAGTTCCATCTCTACCCCTGCCAAAATAAATGGAGCAACGGATTTCGGATCATTAATACGAATCGATTCAGTCACATAGTACTCATAGGACCCGTCACGATACGGAGTTCCTCCAAGACCCGCTCCCCCGTTGCACTGTGTCAGGGAAAGCACACCCTCCTGGTCTGTTTGCAACAGATGTTGCAACAGGCCTTGATATCCTTTTTCCGCAATCGCTTTGAACTTCCCGCTCAAGTATCCTTTGCGCACACCCTTGGCAAGGGCATATACAAACATCGAAGTGCCCGAAGCCTCCAGATAATTCCGCTCGCGTCCTGGCTGATCGAGCAGATGCGGCCACAATCCTGTCTCCTGATCCTGTACATGGATAAGCGCATTTGCGAGTCGCTCAAAAATACCGATAATCTGTCCACGTTGCTCATGATCAACTGGCAGATAATCCAGCGTATCTACAACCGCCATCACGTACCAGCCTACTGCCCGGCTCCAGACATGTGGCGAACATCCCGTATCTCCGGAGCTCCAGCGTTGCTCTTTGCTCTCGTCCCAAGCGTGGTAGAGCAGACCACTGCGTGGATCACGAGTTTGTGCTTCCACCAAAAGCAATTGCAAAGCAGCCTTGTCAAACCACTTCTCTTCACCAGTCACGGCTCCATATTGAGTCAGATAAGGTGTCGCCATATACAATCCATCCAGCCACATTTGGAACGGATAGATTTTCTTGTGCCAGAAACCGCCCCCACTTGTGCGCGGTTGCCCTTTCAGTTGCGTCATCAGCAACTCAGAAGCTTTGCGATACTTTTCCTGACCTGTTTTCTCCAGCAGGAAAAATAGTGATTTTCCCTGGTTGATCTGATCCAGATTATATTCCTCAATCGTATAGGACCGAATCGATCCGTCTTCCTGAATGAAATGATCCATAAGTTCCTGAATATAGTCAAAATATCTCTGTTCACCTGTACGAGCGTAGAGTTCTTCCAGTGCTTTGAGCAGACAACCGTTCTCATAATGCCAAGTCGCATACAGCTCATGGCTGCGATAACTCTCCATAAACTGGTCGGCCATGCGCATCGGTGTATGTTGTAACGTTTCCTTCATGATCAAACCTCCGGTTTCGCTCCTTATTGAGCCTGTTTTTTGTAATCCTCGGCATATTCCTCGCGGATTTTGGTACCGCCTGCATTAGCCCAATTCTCAATTTCCTTTTCCCAGCCGCTTTGATCGATCTTGCCCATAATGTATTTGGTTTGCGCATCGGCAATCATCTGATCCAGATCTGCTCCGCGGTCACCATATGTTGGAGAATACAACGTCAATGCAGGGTTTGGTACTGCATGTTCTGCCAGTTCCTTCACCAAAGCTGTTCCTTTTTCTCCAAGCTCGGTGTCCTTCAGTTTAGGTACATTGTAACCATCAACATAAGGGAAATTATCCCGATATGGCTTCACTTCACGCTGGAAAGCATCGAAATCACTCATTTCCACTTCGTTGTCTCCGACTTTGGTGTAATGTTTGCCTTCCAGACCACGCATTAGCAGCGTTGCCATCTCTGGATCCATCAATTTATCCAGAAAGGAGAGCAAGTTTTTCAGTTCCTCTTCCGATTTTACCGTTGCTTTCGGGAAAGCCAGAATACCCGAGTTACCTGTCTGTCCAGCTACACGGTCACCATTTGGCCCTAACAGACCGGCAATATCTACAACACCGTCTGGATTATTTTTCGACAGACGTTCTTGCTGACTTTTACCATTCTGTGCCACACCTACACGCATGCCGACAACGCCGGAATCATACTTTTTCTCCGCTTCCGTTGAATCAAATACAGCGAAATCCTGGTTCAACAATTTCTCTTCATACAAACGTTTCAGCAAATCCATCACTTGCATATATTCCGGTGTCATGAATTCTGGTGTAAAGCTCCCATCACTCTCAACCTTCCATTTGTTCGGTGCGCCAAAGCTTACACCAAGACGAGTCGTAAAAGAATACTGATCTTCGTTATACTTTTTAAACAACATCAATCCAAACGTATTCGCCTGTCCATCGCCATCCGGGTCGGAAGTAGACAACGTCTTGATCGTTTCATACCACTCATCCGGTGTTGTTGGTACTTTCAGATTCAACTTGTCGAACCAATCCTTGCGGTAAATAACAGTTGCACGTGCAATATCAGAGAATACCGGCACTCCATAAATTTTCCCTTCAACCTTGATGTTGTCAAAGAAACGTCCGTTTTGGGCTGAAAGGTTTTTGTAATCATTGAGTAAAGGTCCAACTTCCCAAAATACGTCATTTCGCATCGCATTCGTTACCGTCGGGTTATATTGCACCTTTACGATTTTCGGCATGTCGCTGGAGGCGATCATGACATTAATTTTGTCATTGTACGCAGATGCCGGTATCCACTGGATGTCCAGTTTGGTTTTGGTATATTCCTCAATTTTTTTCTGTACATCGTTGCCCTTGCTCGGCACGTCACCCACCTGTGCAATAGCGATAGATACATTCTGTACGCCGCCTTCGGCAGCCTGACCTTCATCTGATCCGCATCCTGCCAGCAAACCGGTCACCAGAGCCAGTATACTCAGAACAGCTACGGCTTTCTTTTTTGTTGCCTTCATTCATGAAAACCTCCCTTTTGATATACAGTCACAGACTGGTATTCACAATTTCAGTAATACGCTTCACACCACACGCTACACTAATCAGCCTTTTACCGAACCGAGCATCACTCCCTTGGCAAAATGCTTTTGCAGGAATGGGTAGACCAGCATAATCGGAATGGTAGAGAATACGATTACAGCCATGCGAATCGTAAGCGGTTGAATTTCAGTTTCTTCAATGCTCGTATCTCCAATTCGACTCTGTGCCAAAATGACAATTTCACGTAGCCAGACTTGTACAGGCCACTTCTCACTGTCGTTGATATAGATGACGGCACTGAAGAAGCTATTCCAGTGTGCCACGGCGTAAAAGAGCGAAAAGGTAGCCATGGCTGGCATCGAGAGTGGAAGCACAATGCGGAACAAAACGCTGACATCGTTACAGCCATCGATTTTGGCCGCATCTTCCAGCTCATCCGGGATGGCTTGGAAGAAGTTTTTGAGTACGATCAGGTTGAAGGCACTGATAGCCGTTGGCAACATTAGAGACCAGAGTGTATCGGTAAGATGCAAGGATTTAACGACGAAATACGTTGGAATCATACCGCCACTGAACAGCATCGTGAACAGTACACCCAGCAGAATCGGCTGGCGTCCGCGTAAATACTTTCTGGATAGCGGGTAAGCCATAAGCGATGTAAACAGCAAGTTGATTAGCGTACCCACAACGGTGATATAGATCGATACACCAAGACTTCGAATCAATGTATCCGTAGAAAAAATGTAACGGTAAGCTGCCAAGGAGAACTCTTTCGGAAAAAGAATAAATCCTCCTTTGGCCACTTCATGCGGGCTGGTAAACGACACAGCCAAAATATAAATGAACGGGATTACGGTCACAATACCAATCAAAAGCAGCAAGCCATGATTCACAAAATCAAAGATCCGGTTGCTCCATGTTTTGTCCTGTTGCATCTAATGTTCACTCCTGTCTGATGAAGAGCGTCTGTCAATATTGCATTAATAGACGCCTTCCTCCCCGAATTTTTTGGCTAACGTGTTGGCACCAAGCACTAGCGCCAGTCCGACAACCGACTTAAACAATCCGACAGCAGCACTATAACTGTACTGTGCCTGGGTAAGCCCCTTCGTGTATACGTAGGTATCAAATACCTCGCCCACGTCACGGTTAGTAGGTGTCAGCATCAGGAAGATTTGTTCAAAGCCTGTATCCAGGAAGTGACCCAGACGCAAAATGAGCAAAATGATGATGGTACTCCGAATCGCTGGCAACGTAATGTGCCAGGTCTGACGCCAGCGGTTAGCACCGTCAATCCGAGCAGCCTCATAAAGCTGCGTATCTACGCCAGAGAGTGCCGCCAGGAAGATGATTGTGCCCCAGCCTACTTCTTTCCAAATGGATTGTCCTACAATCATCGTACGGAACCATCCTGGTTCAAGCAGAAAGGCAATTTTTTGTCCCGTCAGGTTGTAGAGCAGTTCATTGATTGCACCGCCTTCAGTCGTGAACAGCATGTAGAACACACCAACCACAACAACCCAGGAAACAAAGTGTGGAACGTAAACCAATGTCTGCACGAAGCGTTTAAACCGCTCCCGCCGAACCTCATTCATCATGAGCGCAAGCACAATAGGTAATGGAAAAAAGAAAACCAGATTATAAATCGCAAGCAAAAACGTGTTTCTAAATAAGGTCCAGAACTGCGGTTCTCCAAAAAAACGCTGGAAGTGTTTGAATCCTACCCAATCACTCCCCAGGATGCCTTTGTACGGCGTGTAATCCTGAAAAGCCATCGTAATCCCATACATCGGTATGTATTTAAAGATAACAAAGTAAAGCACTCCCGGAATCAGCATAATGTACAGCCACCGGTTTTTGATGACGTCCCTCCAGAGCAGGTTTTTGTCACTGCGGGTAGCGGGCCTTGTTCGAGCAGCCGTTTCGGCTTTCATAGTGTCTTCCTCCCCACGTTGGAAACGATTACAAAAGATCACTTCCTGAATTCATGTCTCCATTGTGGCGGATAATCGAATCACTGGCTATCATCTCGTTTTAGCCTCTTGTTTTTCCTTGTGTATCAAGGGTTTCAACCACTTAAGAATGGCTGGCGATACTTGAAATGAACTGCTTTCAACCTGCATGTTCCTGGTTTAACTATGGCTTATAAGCTGCAAATGGGCTTAAAAAGAAAGTTAAATTGAACGACAAAAGCCTGCCTGCCATGGGGGGCAGAGCAGGCCTTGTTCTCTAGCGTTGCTGCTCCCGGTACTTGCCGGGAGTTGTTCCTGTTATTTTGCGAAATGTACGGATAAAAGCTGTCGGGTTCGTGTAATTTAATTTTTCGGCGATTTCCGATATTTTTAAATCTGTCGTCTGTAGCCACGTTTTGGCTTTTTCCATGCGGTACTCTGCTAGATATTCGGTAAAATTAACACCCGCTTCCTTCTTGAAGACCCGGCTTAGATAGACAGGATGAAAGTTCAATTCCTCAGCACAAGCCTCCAGCGATAAATCCCGATCATACCGTTCCTCGATCAGTCGAATCATCCGGCGGGCGATATTCATATATTGTGACTCCTCTTGTTCCTTCCAGTAACGAATCACAGGCAGAAATAAACGCTTACGGAACCAACCCGTCATCTCGTCCAGTGTAGATAATTTCAGCAAGTATGCCATGGAAGCTTTCTCACCAAGCACTTCTGCCACATCTCCGCCCTGCTCTTGCACAAGTTGATATACCCGTGACAATAACTGCACCATGATGACTGGATACTCGGTGAAATGCAGCTTTTTATCCGCCAGTAATCCTAAATATTGTGTAAAATAGATATCTGTTTTTTCTTCGTCTCCCTGTTTAATCGCTGAAGCTAACTGATCTTCGATCATTCGTAACTGCGTATACAGCGCAGCTTCCATCTGACCTCTTGGTTGGATGTCCTCATAATGTAAAATAATACGGCTACCCAAGCTGACTCTGCCTTGCAACGCTTCTTTGCTCTCTTGATAGGCTCTAGGCGTATCTCCAATGCTGGAATAAGCCCGGCTAATACCTATGCTTACTGGCAGATTCAGATAGGTTACAACCCGTTCACGAATCCAATCGGCCTGTGTGTGCATCCATTCCTTCAGCTGCATCTCATCACTCAGTTCAGAAGCAAGCACGGTAACCTGCGCATCATCTAGCATGACCGGTGTGAACCGAATCTCGGAAGGAATCAACTCACCTACCATATTATTGACCGCAAATAGCAATAGATCCCGATCCTGCTCCTCATATCTCGTGCCTTCAAGCGTATCAATCTGAAGCATCAGTACGCCCAGATGTGACCATCCGGTCGGGAAATCATACAATTCGCCCTGATATCTGAAATCTTCTTCCGATATTTTACCTGTCAGCAGCTTGGTCATGAAAAACTCCTGAAGATGCACATGTTGCCCCTTCATCTGCTCACGCATCGTTCTCTCCGAACTGAACAGGGTAGACAAGCGTTCCTCAATATAAATAAACTCATCCTGACGGCGTCCAGCTGGAGGGAGCGGAGAATCTAACCCTTTTGTAAACTGCAACAGTCTAGAGATAGGTGAGTACATACGCCGGCTACCGTAGATGGCCACAAGCCCTGTCACCAATAACATGATTAACGTCGCCACACCGGTCACCACTGCGATTTTTTGCGACTGGGCTGTAATCTGTCCAAGCGAAACAACCGATACGTATAACCAGCCGTTTAGCGGAGACTGCCTGTAGCTGACGGCTACGGGTTTGCCCTCCACTTCTGCGCTGTAAAAACCTTGTGCTTCCCCCGTTGTCTGAACCTTCTCCTGAATGTCTTGGTTGAGCAGATCGTATTTATTTCCATAATTCGTGTCATTCAGAAAGTATTTCTGGTCTTTATCCAGAACATACAAATCACCCGAATTCGGATTCCGGCTCAAAAAGCTGCTCAGCTCTGCATCCGCAATATCAATGACAAGGAACCCTTTCGGTTTCACATTTGTGGGCACCATCGGAATTTTAAAAACCATGCTGACTACATTATCAGAAGAGATCAAGGTAGGAGCCTGTTCTGTTAAAGCCTCACCCATGCCAGCAGATACAGGCACACTCTCTTTGGATGAACTTTTATTCTGAGTCACCCAGAACAAACTGTTGGTGTATGTAAGATAAGTTCCGATTCGGTCTCGAATGCTGAAATCATTGATTTTACCAAATGAACGCATCGATACGACCCAGTCCTGTTCCAGATTTACAAGGTAAGCCTGATCAATACTTGTGACTGCCTGAAGATTGTTAAAACCGGATGTCAAATCACGAATTTCTTGAAATTCGCTACTATTCAGCGGTTGCTTCATTGCACGGAGCACCAAAGGTGAATTGACATACTGGATTGAGGACAGTTGTAAACTTCGTAATACTTGTTCCACTCGCATCTGAGTCTGATGTAGTATCTGAAGATTACTCTCGCGCACTTTCTGTTCGATATCACGCGAGGCAATCGTATACGAGACGGAACCAATCACAATGACTGGCAATGCCCCAAGAATCATCGTAAAGCAGAGCAGACGCAGTAGATATTTAGGCAAGAAGAGCATCTCCCTTTTATAAAAAATCGCTTACATTGGATTAAATTACTATTGTTATTTTAAAACCCAATCATAATCAAGTCCACATCTTTATTCAGAATTGTTGACTTGAAGTGATTTCCAGTTTATATTACATGTATATTCCTCAGGTCGAAGGAGAGATTTTGATGTCGGTGAGCGTTCTTAACTAATCAAGTTTCATATTCAGGAGTTTGGCTTTTCATGACACTTTTGCCGTCAAGGCATACGTGTGTTTCATGATGCGTCAGATCCCTGTACTTAGTTAAGAACAGCGGAAATCAAACATCGCCTCCGGGATTGCCTATGTCCGGGTCTATTTCCGCGCTGTGTTCAGCGCGGATTTTTTTTGTATAGACTCTCTTTATGGACTCTGCTTTCCCATACGTTCAGGGCGGAGAATGACGTTTGTTCATTCTCCGCCCTTTTTGTGTTTTCCATGAGGAATTTTTTTGACTATAAGCACAACAAAAACATTTTACATGAAGGAGAGATTTACACATGAACAACAATACCAACAATAATGACGCTAGCAATACGGCAAATATCAAGAGTTCAAACGAACAAACCCTAACCATTCTTGGCTTCCATCATATTCAAAAAAATATTGCTGACTGCGCCCTTTCCTATCTGGGCAAACGTTATGCCCGTGAACTCAAACCGATGACCGATGTGCATCTGATTCAGATGCGTCTGGACGAAGCTGCGGAGGCCACAGCTCTTGTCCGTTTTGGGGCGAGCGTGCCCATCCCTTCGCTGGAGGGGATGGAAACGATTATTAACCTGCTTGGCACGGGATATCTGTTCAGTGAACGCGACTTCAGTCATCTCGCGCAATTTCTACACAGCTGCACACAGCTGATGAAGTATATGGAGAGTAAATCCGGCATCGCTCCCATCGTAAGTCGTTATGCATCATCTATGATGCTTATGGAATCCTTACGAAGTGAAATTGAACGTTGTATCCACAACGGTCGAATTCAGGATCAAGCGAGCAAGGAACTCGTACGGATTCGAAAAAGAATGACCGTGCATGAGGAACGCATGAAGCGCAAGCTGGATTCACTGGTTAGTAAGCACCGTTCGATCATGCAGGAGCAGGTCGTGAGCCAGCGAAATGGAAAAACCGTACTGCCCATTAAAAAAGAGTTCCGTAAACAGGTTAAAGGCAGTGTACTCGACGAATCGGGTAGCGGCCAAACCGTATATATCGAACCAGCCGAGCTGTCAGGACTGCAGATAGAACTCTCTTCACTGCAAGCCGAGGAGTCCAGGGAAGAGATGAAAATCCTTGGAGACTTGACTTCTCTGACCGAATCGTACAGCCGGGAAATTGCACTGAATACAGAAACCGTTGGCGTGCTTGACTTCCTGTTTGCCAAAGCAAAATATGCGGCGGCTATAGATGGTCGATCCGTAAGCGTTAATAGCAACGGTAAAGTTAAACTGCAACGAGCGAGACACCCCTTGATGGGGCCGTCCATGGTCCCGCTTGATTTTTCCATCGGATACACTTACTCGTCCCTTATCATTACAGGCCCGAACACAGGCGGTAAAACCGTTGCTCTCAAAACATTGGGGTTGCTCACTCTCATGGTGCAATCTGGGCTGCTTGTTCCTGTGGATGAGAGAGGTGAAATGGCCGTGTATGAACAGATCGCAGTGGATATTGGCGATGGACAGAGTCTTGAGCAGGCACTAAGCACATTCTCAGCGCATATTCGGAATATGATTACCATTTTGGAGCAGGCGAATCCTTCCACGCTTGTACTGATTGACGAGATGGCATCAGGTACAGATCCTGGAGAGGGCGTAGGGCTTTCCATTGCTATGCTGGAGGAATTGCATCACCGCGGAGCAACCGTGGTAGCTACAACACATTTCGGAGAAATTAAGCATTTTGCCTCTGCGACGCCTGGGTTTGAAAATGCACGCATGGAGTTTGATACCGTATCTCTCCAACCTCTGTATCGACTTCGGATCGGAGAAGCCGGTGAAAGCTATGCATATTCGATCGCGCTGAAGCTGGGCATGCCCCAGCATATCATTGCTCGTTCCAAATCTGTTGTGGATGAAGCTCTCACGAAGAACATGATGCAAGATGTTGCAAAAGAATCGCAATCACAAACAAATAGTGAACATCACACTACCTTGTCTGTCTCTATGGAACACACTGATTCTATAGAGCAAAATGCACATACGACCGTCCCAAATAAGACTATATCTCCAAACGGTGCGCCTCCCGTCTCCGATCCGGCACCAGCACCAATACGTGCCTTTCGTAAAGGAGACCGCGTCTACGTTGCCTATCTGGATCAGGCAGGTATAGTAAGTGAAGAAGAGGATAACCGTGGACAGATCGGGGTCATGATTCGGGGCCGCAAACTAAAAATTCATAAGAAACGTCTGCGTCTGCACATCTCTGCTGATGAGTTGTATCCAGCCGATTATGATCTCGACATTGTGCTGGAAAGCAAAGAAAACCGCAAAAAACGCAAACTCATGGGGCGCAAGCATGTCGAGGGATTACAAATTGAGCTACCACCGGAAGATTGAAGGTACGCCCACGCATTTAAAAAATCAACCTGTGCATACGTTACTCTCATACGGGTACTTGCGGTGTAGATGGAGTAAGTCACGATTATAAAAGTTGGGAGCAAAACCAATGTATTTGTTATACTGAAATCAACAAAAGGTCATTGCCCGGATTGTAAAACAATGTAAAGGAGGGAGATAGGCCATGTCTGATCAACAGGACAGCACTCCCAAACAATCGCTCAATGCTCTGATATGTCCACTTTGTGGGGAAAGCAATGGTTGTGCCTATGCTGAAGGTAAACCACATTCGGAATGTTGGTGCGGCCATGTTTCCTTCCCCGAAGGTGTGTTTGAACGCATTCCAGCCGAGAAACGCGGCAAGTCATGCATTTGTCAGCAATGTTTGGAGAACTATGTACGTGAGCATGAGTAACTATTTTGCTATAACCAGCTCTTATTCGCTAAAAGCGATATGAAGAGCCGATTGTTAACTAGGATCGAAAAATAAAAGAAACCATTCCCTCTCAAATGGAACTGTATCATGAATTTGAAGGGATGGTTTCTTTATATTGGAGACTTAAGTTCGTTATTACGTTTGGTATCTCTATTTCATCTATATTTCTGTATAAACAGATAGATAAACTTGCTAACGTTCCAGCCTTAGTGGATCCACGCTGAGCTTTCAATACACTATGCCAGACTTCGATTACTGTTATACAAACCGATTACATCTGTTTGTACTGCTTCACTGCCTCCACCAGTACCGGATGATTCTCATCCATACCAGTATAGTGCGATAATGCGGCTTCAACGCCTTTTTCGCGAATCATGCTTTGTAGCTCCACCGCTTCGGGATCATCAGACACATCAAACTTGCAGGCCGCACCCATGCCCATGGCGAGATGTGTCACTGGCATGTCTTCTTCATACGCCAGAAGTGCCGGGCGAACGAGACGATCATTCGGGGAAAGCTTGCGTAGTGGCGAGCGCCCCACACGGGTTACCTCGTCGGTCAGATAAGGATTAACAAACCGCCCCAAAATTTTTACAATATACTGCTCATGTTCTTCCGGGTTGAAACCAAAGCGTTTCACCAGCACCTGACCCGTTTCCTGCAGTGCTCCATATACCACGGATTTCATCTTTTCATCGGCAATAGCCTTCTGAATGGTATCATATCCGTGCACATAGCCGATATATGCCGCAACGCAATGTCCCGTATTCACAGTAAACAGCTTACGCTCAATGTACGGTTCCAGATCGTGCACATAAACGACACCATCCATTGGTTTGAATGCAGGTGCCATTTGCGAGCGATCCACTACCCACTCGTAAAAAGGCTCCACCTGAACATGCAACATGTCTTCATGATTCTGGATGGGTACAATCCGGTCTACGGCCGAATTGGGAAAGTAAACATATTCATCAGCAAACCCGCGAGCCTGCTCATCCAGCAAAGCATACACATGCTCTTTCAGCTGAGCGCTTCCACCGATGGCATTTTCACAAGCGATAATATGCAACGGCTTTTGTACAGAACCTGCACGTCTTCTTTGCTCCAGACCTTCTGCAATTCCTGGTGCAATATGCTTTAGTATGCCTACACCAACTGCGGTTGTAACCAGGTCAGCTTCTGCCACGGCCTTAGCAACTGTCTGCAACTCCCGTCCATCAATGGCTGTTACTCCGGTTATGGTCTCCTGATCTTTGCTTTCATTGGCAAGCTCTACGGTGTACTCCCCGCGCCTCCGAAGAGCATTCACTAGTTCCTGATTTACATCCGAGAACGTCACTTCATATCCGGCACGGGACAGAATCAAACCAATAAATCCGCGTCCGATGTTACCTGCGCCAAAGTGGAGGGCCTTCATAGCTCCATTTCACTTTCTAGAATGGTGATTACTTCCTCAGCAGTTTTCGCATAACGCAGTGCTTCCATATTCTCTTCTTCGGCACAGATTACTGCAATGCTCGTCAGAATCTCCATATGTTCGCCGCCTTGTGCAGCGATGCCAATGACCATATAAGCTTTTTCTTCTCCAAAATCAACCCCCTGCGGAAACTGAATTACCGAGATACCGGTCGAGAGAATGAACGTTTTGGATTCTTTTGTACCATGCGGAATAGCCAGTCCATTGCCGACATAAGTGGATACAATCTCTTCACGCTCAATCATTTTGTCAATGTAATCTGCAGTGATATGACCTGCATCCTTCAAAATCTGTCCTGCCATACGAATCGCTTCATATTTATCTTGAGCCGTCGCGTTCATGATGACTTTGTCTTTTGTTAACATACTCATGTTAAATACCTCCAATTTCATTTTTACTGCGATAGAACCCAACCAGTTCACGGGAAAGGTAATGGATGATTTCATCCCTGTTTCCTTTGCCCAGCAGTGTAATCATCTCTTCTTGCAGAAGCAGTGCACTAATCTCGCTGAGCACCTCCAAACTTTCTTTGGACAACTCCTTTGGCCCCAGCATCAGTAATACATGACTGACACCTTCCGGGTCCTCCACTGTTCGAAGCAGAGGTTCCTCTAGTTGAAAAAGACTGATGGACGGCTTGTAGATACTCTCACTCCGTGTATGGAAAAGGGCCAGCTGCGTCCCGGGAATCTTCTGACTTCCCATCGACTCGCGAACCTCAAGCAACTTGGCGACCTCGCCCGGGTCTTTCAATATGCCTGAGCGATGTGCAACCTTACACATCCCAAGCACACTTTGAGCAAAATCAAGATGCGCATTATCCATTGCATGTACCTGAAACTTACCGATAATGCGTACAATTTCAAGCAGCGTTGCTTCCATTCCGTCCGCATCGGAGATCCTACGAGTGGGTGTCTCCTTGCCCATGTCGCGGGATTTGCGATGTTGCCGCTGTAACGTTGTAGTTTTGATAAAATGTCGCAAGCTCTCGCTTTCTTCGGCTGTCAATAGCGGACTGACCTTGTAATACTGATCTTCCTCCATCGGTAAATCGACCGTAGACAACACCAGATCATACTCATCGGTTGGCATTCGTGCGGCTTCGTACCAAGAGACACTGTCTATAATCTGGATCTCCGGAAATTCCTTCGACAACCGGCTGGATAACATGCGCGAGGAGCCAATGCCACTGTTGCATACAACGATGGCCCGAATTTCCTGCTTCAACGCTCGCAACCGTTCAATGGATGCACCAAAGTGCATGACTAGAAAACCGATCTCCTCATCCGGCACTTCTGCTCCCGGCCATGCATGTAACACAGACCTTTTCACCTGTTCAAAAAGAGTGTCATAATCCTTGCGAATTTGTTGCAGCAGTGGATTACGTATCATCTGATGCCCTTCAAGTCGCTCCATTACCGGTACCATATGTGCAATTAAACCTTCACGTAGCAAGCGGTCTTCATGAAACGCATAACCTGTTCTTTGTTGCATCTGGTCCGTAAGCGAATGCACCCTGTCCATCAGAATCAGATCATCGATCGGGAGCAGTCGTGAAGAATGGATCTGTTGCTCTGTCTCCGTAAGCAATTGGTGAAAATAAGCTTGCTCTTCATCCGAGAAGCCGACTCCAAGCTGTGAGGATAGAACACTGCAAAGGCGCGAAGCCATGAAAACTGGCACTCTCTCTTCATGTTGCTCTGCCACGGTTCCAGTGCCTGCAATCGTTCTTATCCCTGAGGAAGAACGTTCTATGTTAAAACCTTTACGTATCCGAACCACAGCAGCCGATAACTGAATGAGCAATTTCATGTATTGCCGCTCAGGTATCTTTTCAAGCCATTCGATATCCGGTTGCCACAATGCATTTTCAATGGTAAGTACATCGCTGTGACCAATCATACTGAGCAACTTTTGATTAACGATGGAGCCTCCTTGCTCAGGCTGTCTACCAAAGAGATCCGACTCATCCAGTACTTCCAAAGCAAGCGCTGCAATGGCTCTGCGATGAATCGCTTCACTTCCGGTAATTTTGACACCGTAGCCTCGCCTTCGAACAAGCTTCAGACCCGCCTGCCGAATGCGTGACTCCAGATCATCCAGATCGGTGGTGACCGTCGAAACGGTCACTTTCAGATCGGAAGCGAGAGCAAGCAGTTTGACCGGCTCAGCTTCATCCAGCAGGATGCAAAGCATGAAGAGCTTACGCTCTTCCGGCGTAAACTCTACATATTCATTACCCTCCAGTTTCTGGCGTAATGCACTGAGGTCATCTGAACCGGAATCAATGCGTATTCCGGTTCCCGACTTTTTTTCGAGGCGCATACCGAGTGGTTCAAGCCACTGTTCAATCATCAGCAGCTCACGATGCACGGTACGTGTACTCACTTTTACTTCAACGGCAATTTCACCCGCGGTGACTTCATGGGGATGTTCCAACAGGAATTCCACGATTTCACGTTGTCTTTTGGTAATACTCATATCTCAGCCTCCGGCTCTGGGAAAACGGCTGCCCTTGTTTGAAGCTGGTTCGCAGTCTGCTCCCTTTTACTTCAAACGTTCAACAAGCGCATCGTATTCCGGGCTTTTTAGGAAGTTGTCAATGGATATATGCTCTGCATTAGGTGCTACCGAACGTGCACGATCCGTTAGTGTTTTTTGCGTAATAACAACGTCTGCGTCTTGCGGAATTTCACTGATCGCCGTGTTAGTTACAGCAACGTCAATTCCTTCGGTTTTCATTTTCTTGCGCAGAATCGAAGCACCCATTGCACTCGACCCCATACCTGCATCGCAGGAGAAAACAATCTTTTTCACATCTGCTTTTGCCTTGGATGCAACGGAAGTTGCGATATCCGCTACTCTGTTCGCTTCATGGTTATCCGCTGTGATGGTTGCGTTTGCAGTGTTGCCTTGGCTCTTCATATCTTTCATTCGACTGGAGGCTTCTTCCAGATCCTCTTCCTTCTGTTTACCCGTTTTGAGTAGCAGAGAGGCAATCAGGAAGGAAACCACAGCTGCCACGATAACCCCGGCAAGCATTGGGATATATCCACCTTTTGGCGTCAACAGAAAATAGGCAATGATACTGCCTGGTGACGGTGCCGAAACCAATCCCGCGCCAGTTAGCATGAACGTTAACGTACCCGCTACACCGCCGGCGATGGCTGCCAGAATCAAAATAGGTCTCATCAGGATGTACGGGAAGTAAATCTCATGAATCCCGCCGAAGAAATGAATGACCACCGCACCAGGTGCAGAAGATCTCGCCATTCCACGACCGAAGAAACAATAAGCGAGCAAAATACCTAGTCCTGGTCCCGGGTTAGACTCAAGCATGTAAAGAACGGATTTACCTAATTCTCTTGCCTGATCTGTTGCAATTGGTGTTAAAATCCCGTGGTTAATGGCATTATTAAGGAACAATACTTTACCCGGTTCAATAATCAGATTGACGAGTGGTAGCAAGCCCAGGTTCATCAAACCTTGTACGCCAGCAGACAACACTTTGCTAATGGCCTCTACTGCCGGCCCGATACCGAGCAAAGCAAAGATCGCCAAAATACCACCGATAATTCCTGCCGAGAAATTGTTGACCAGCATCTCAAAACCGGCTCTGATCTTGCCCTCAATGGATTTATCGAACTTCTTGATCACCCATGCACCGAAAGGCCCCGCAATCATGGCCCCGAGGAACATTGGAATATCCGTTCCGACAATGACACCGATGGTCATAATCGCCCCGACGACACCACCACGCGTGCCATGCACCATCGTACCCCCGGTATAACCGATCAGTAGCGGCAGCAAATAAGTAATCATCGGCCCTACAAGCTGCTCTATTGTCGCATTCGGAAACCATCCTGTTTTAATAAACATCGCTGTAATTAATCCCCAAGCAATAAATGCTCCCATATTGGGCATGACCATACCGCTCAGAAATCGTCCGAAGCGTTGCACACCAACACGTAACCCACCTTTGGAATTGGATGTTTGATCCAAATTACTCATTGGTTTATCCTCCTTGAATCAAGTCATTATTTCGTATGAAAGGGGTATCATTGATCCCCTGCTGTAATCCTAAGCGAGAAAACCTTCCTGTTCAATCAAATGAAAGCGTACTTTCGTCATGAACAATGATGACAACATTGGATTATGTAGTCGCTCTTAATTAGGAATATATGCTCAACCCTTTGATACGCAAGGCTTTTCTTGCCTATGACTTTATTCATATACAACATACAAAGCAATAAAATAGCTTGGTCCGTTTGCAATTTTTTTATTCATGATGCTATGTCACTCCTACTTAAATTCCTCCAATATGCAGAAAAAAACAGCAAAAAAACCTGCATAAGCTCATAGCTCACGCAGGTTTAAATAGCAAGATTTTTTATATTCAATTAGGATCATATATATGTCAATAAGTACAAATCAACTCGACAATCCAGTCGAATTCTATTCCTCAGTATGTTTAAGATAAGCATCCGCCTTCAGCAATGTGGATAATGCAGCTGTTACATCTCCATCGACACGGATTTCGATCATCCAACCTTCTTCGTAAGGAGAGCTATTCACCAGTTCTGGCGAGTCTTGCAAAGCTTCATTCACTGCAACAATGGTGCCGCTGACAGGTGAGAACAGATCAGATACCGTTTTGACGGATTCAATCGTACCGATGCTGTCTTCTGCTTTTACACCGGCTTCAAGATCAGGCAATTCTACAAACACAATGTCACCCAGCTGATGCTGCGCGAACTCGGTAATGCCAATACGTACGGTATCCTCCCCTACGGTTTGCACCCATTCGTGCTCTTTACTGTACAGGAAATCATTTCTCAATTCGCTCATCGATATCCGCCTCGCTTTTCATTAATGAGTGCATGCGTTCTTTGACCTTCACCTTTTTCCCAGACAATAGCGTATGATATTTCAGATTCAAATGTCAAGTTAGCTCACAGTTTATTTCAATTTCGATACCCACCTTGTGTAACCTCACACTACTCTTTCTGCATATAATGGCGAATATTAGAATAGTAAGCGCACTCTTTTAAAATAACCGAACATTAATATAGTATAAACATTAAATATTCGTATTTTACACAATTTCAATGATATCGTTCTTGACATCAGGACTGTATTCACGTTTTAATGAGAAGAGCAACTGAAGTTAATTGGACTACGTATGAACCGCGGATGAATGTAAAGGGAGAGATTGCCCGTACACCCGGTTTGGGGATGTGCATGAGGCGGCGCCGAAGGAGTAAACCACCGACAAGCGGGGGTGAATCTCTCAGGCAAAAGGACTTTTACAGGACGCAACTCTGGAGAGCATCTAATCGTCCTATACGGACGTTATGATCACCCAAGGGGAAACCTGTCTGAATAAACGGCGGGGTAACTCTCAGGTACAAGGGACAGAGCCTAAGAATACAGCGTGCTACTTGGCATGCCGGTTCTTTGGCCTGTCCTTTTCCTTTTTCCCAAAAAATGAATTGCAGGTTCTAGAATCGTACTGAACATAACCAATGAAAAAATGTAGAACAGTCGGCTGTTAACTCTCGATTACCAAAATTACTTAAGCATTATTGATCTGGCTCACAGAACGTGTTTTCATACTTGGCCTACTACGGCCCATGACGAGGTGATTGGATGTCTGATTTATTAAGAACACCACTCTTCCCCCTATACGCGCAATATGAAGGTGTACGTTGCATTGATTTTGGCGGTTGGGAGTTGCCCGTGCAGTTTAGCGGTATTCAAAAAGAGCATGAAGCCGTGCGCGAGCGCGCCGGGCTGTTTGATGTATCCCATATGGGCGAATTCACCGTAACGGGTGAACAGGCAGAAGCCTTTTTGCAAAACATGACAACCAACGACGTGACCGCAACTGTACCAGGTCAGGCACAATACACACTGATGTGTTATCCCGATGGCGGTGTAGTGGATGATCTGCTCATCTATAAACTCGCGGAGCAACACTACATGCTGGTCGTCAATGCCTCCAATATCGACAAAGACTGGGCATGGTTGCAGGAGCACATTATACCTGGGGTGAACATCACCAATGATTCCGAGCAAACGGCGTTGCTTGCGCTACAAGGCCCTTTAGCGGTCGATATTCTCTCGAAGGTTACAGGTTCAGAGATAGATGCAAGCTCCATCGAACCGTTCCGCTTCGTGCAGCATGCCGAGGTATGCGGAGTAAAGCTGCTGCTATCACGAACCGGTTACACCGGAGAAGATGGCTTTGAACTGTATGTTGCAGCTGATCAGGCAGCCCTCGTATGGAACGGACTGATGGAAGCCGGTGCTGATGTAGGCCTCGTTCCAGCAGGACTTGGTGCACGTGATACACTGCGATTCGAAGCGAAGTTGCCTTTATACGGGCAGGAATTATCACCAACCATCTCTCCACTGGAGGCAGGGCTGGGCATGTTTGTGAAACTGAACGCCGGGTCTTTTATCGGACACGAAGCTTTGTTGCAACAAAAAAATGACGGCCCTGCCCGCAAGCTGATCGGTATCGAAGTGCTGGAGCGTGGCATACCGCGGCCCCATTACCCGATCTATGCGGATGGCGTTCAGATTGGTGAAGTGACAACCGGTACACAGTCGCCGACCTTGAAACGTAATCTGGGGCTTGCCCTGATTGACAGCAAATATACTGCACTGGGTACACCACTGGAGATTGAGATTCGTGGCAAAAAGCTAAAAGCCGAGGTCGTCAAGACCCCTTTTCATAAACGGACACGTACGTCAAAGACACCTACCCAAGGAGCTGAGCAAGCATGAGCAAGCACCGCTACATCCCCATGACAGAACAAGACCAGAGCGCTATGCTGGCCACGATCGGCGTGGATACTCTTGAAGATTTGTTCAAAGATATCCCGCAGGAAATTCGTTACCAAGGCGAGTTGCCTGTGTCCTCCAAACTGGATGAATATGCCTTAACTCGCCATATGTCGAAACAAGCTGGCTCCAATGCCAACTTTGAAACACACGCCAGCTTCCTCGGCGCAGGCATCTATGACCACCACATCCCTTCGGTCATCAACCATGTCATTTCCCGTTCGGAGTTCTATACAGCCTACACCCCTTATCAGCCGGAGATCAGCCAAGGAGAATTGCAGGCTATCTTTGAATTTCAGTCGTATATTTGTGAACTGACAGGTATGGCGGTAGCCAACGCGAGTATGTATGATGGTGCAACGGCTTTTGCAGAAGCTGGCAATCTTGCCGCCGCAGCTACCCGTCGTAAACAGCTTATTGTATCTCGCACCGTTCACCCTGAAGCCCGTCAAGTATTGCAGGCGTACGCACATGGCCTGAGTCTGGAGATTGTAGAGATTGGTTATAAAGATGGGGTTACAGATTGGGATGCCCTGCAAACGGCAATTTCGGAAGATACCGCAGCGGTTATGATTCAGAGCCCGAACTTCTTTGGTGCCGTGGAAAATATAAAACAGGCTGCCGACCTTGTGCACACGCACAAAGGACTGCTCGTGGTGAGCGCCAACCCGCTGTCGCTCGGTTTGCTGGAAGCCCCAGGCAAGCTGAGGGCCGACATCGTCGTAGGCGATGCGCAGCCCCTCGGAATCGCCGCTTCGCTCGGCGGACCCACTTGCGGATACTTCGCCGTGTCCCAGGCTCACATGCGCCGGATTCCTGGTCGAATCGTCGGCCAGACGACCGATCGCAACGGCAAACGAGGCTTCGTGCTGACGCTGCAAGCCCGCGAGCAACACATTCGCCGCGAAAAAGCGACATCTAACATCTGCTCAAATCAGGCGTTATTAGCGCTTAGTGCTTCTGTCTATATGTCTACCATGGGAAGACAAGGCATGATTGATGTTGCTGATCTGAATTTGCAGAAGAGTCACTATGCACGAAATACGTTAACAGCTATTCCCGGAGTGAGACTTACTTTTACTGCTCCTACGTTTAACGAGTTCGTCATCCAGCTCCCTGAAGAAACCGATGTGGATGCTCTTCAGCTGAAACTGCTGGATGCAGGCTTCATCGGCGGTTATGAACTCGGACGTGAATATTCGGAACTGGCAGGACATATGCTCATTGCGGTCACCGAACGACGCAGCAAAGAAGAGATCGATGAATTCGCACGTGTATTGGAGGGAACGCTGTGACTCAGGAAACGACCACAAAAGTAACCATTGCGGGAGCTTCATCGGAAACATCTAACCTACATCAGTCAGTCAATCAGCAGACTGGAGTGGACTCGCAAGCATTAGGAACCCCAACCAGTCCGCAAGTCGCACCATCCGTTGCTCCCGAACAAACTCTGATTTTTGAACTGAGCAGTCCCGGACGTGTGGCCTATTCCTTGCCGGAATGTGATGTTCCCCGTCAGGATGCTGATACGTTGATTCCCCGGGAAATGCTGCGCTCGGAAGCGGCCGCGTTGCCGGAAGTATTCGAGGTTGATGTTATTCGTCATTATACGGCATTGTCCCGCCGCAACTTCGGGGTAGATAACGGCTTTTATCCACTTGGTTCCTGTACAATGAAATACAATCCAAAGATCAACGAAGATGTAGCACGTTACAACGGCTTTGCCAAAATCCATCCGTATCAGCATGAATCCAGTCTTCAAGGTGCTCTCGAACTGCTCCATACTTTACAAAATGATCTTGCAGGTCTGACCGGTATGGATGCCGTAACTCTGCAACCTGCTGCCGGAGCACACGGGGAATGGACCGGGCTTATGATGATTCGAGCTTATCACGAAAGCCGTGGTGAACTGCGTACCAAGGTTATCGTACCCGATTCATCTCATGGCACGAACCCGGCCAGCGCAACCGTAGCTGGATTCGAAACGGTGACAATCCCGTCGCGTACGGACGGTTTGGTCGATCTTGATGCTCTCCGTGCAGCAGTCGGTTCAGATACCGCAGCACTCATGCTGACGAATCCGAATACGCTCGGTTTGTTTGAAAAGGATATTCAAGATATTGCGTCCATCGTACACGAAGCTGGCGGATTATTGTATTATGACGGAGCTAACTCCAATGCCATCATGGGCATTACACGTCCGGGAGATATGGGCTTTGATGTGGTGCATCTGAATTTGCATAAAACGATGAGTACACCTCACGGTGGTGGTGGACCTGGTGCCGGACCTGTCGGTGTGAAGAGCCGCCTGATCCCGTTCTTACCTAAACCGATGGTTGTTCAAAATGATCAAGGCATGTACGCTCTGGATTACGAAGGAGATCAATCGATCGGTCGGGTCAAAGCCTATTATGGTAACTTCGGTATTCTTGTTCGTGCTTATGCTTATATTCGCACTTATGGACCAGAAGGGCTTCGCCGTGTGTCCGAATGTGCTGTGCTGAACGCCAATTATATGATGGCTCGCCTGGCACCTCATTACGAGATTCCTTATCCTGGCGTGTGCAAACATGAATTTGTCATGTCAGGCCGTGGCCTGAAGCAGTATGGTGTACGCACACTGGATGTAGCCAAACGCCTGCTGGACTTTGGGTATCACCCGCCAACCATCTACTTCCCGCTTAATGTCGAGGAGTGCATTATGATTGAGCCAACGGAAACCGAGAGCAAAGAGACGCTGGACGGATTTATCGATACAATGATCCGCATTGCGAAGGAAGCCGAAGAAACACCGGAATTGGTGCTCAACGCTCCGTACGGCACGCCGGTAACTCGTCTGGATGAAACGACCGCAGCACGCAAACCTGTATTAAACTGTGCTTGTAGCTAAATAAGTTAAACTAATTTTTTATACAGTCTATTTCGGTGACAGAATCCCCTGTGCGTGATGAGATATTCTCTCACTCCCATAAGGGGATTTTATTTTATTTTATTCACTTGTAAGAGTAGCTATCCTGTCACTACGATAAAAAAGCAAAAAAAGCCGGCCCCACTGGATCGTGGACACCGGCAATATTGCTGCAATAACGCAGCCCTTTATCGGAAAAAGAAAGACCTCAAATCCGGAGGAAACTCCGGCAAAATTACGCTTGAATGCTTTGAACCAGTTCAACCACTTGTTCAGCGGTTTGCATTTCCAACGCTTTGGCAGCGAGTTCCTGCATGTCCGCACGGGACAATTTGGTGATTTGGCTACGCGCTGGCAGAATGGAAGTTGCGCTCATGCTGAACTCATCCAGTCCAAGACCAAGCAGCAATGGAATTGCTGTTTCGTCTCCTGCCATCTCACCGCACATGCCAGCCCATTTACCTTCACGATGCGCTGCATCGATAACCATTTTGACCAAACGCAAAATAGCTGGGTTGTATGGTTGATACAGATAAGATACACGCTCATTCATCCGGTCAGCAGCCATCGTGTACTGAATCAGATCGTTAGTACCGATACTGAAGAAGTCCACTTCTTTGGCGAATTGATCTGCCATTACAGCTGTTGATGGAATTTCGACCATGATCCCGAGTTGAATGCTGTCGGAAACAGCGATCCCTTCAGCGACCAGCTTTTCCTTCTCTTCGAGCAGGACAGCTTTGGCTTCACGGAATTCACCCAGTGTTGCGATCATAGGGAACATGACACGCAAGTTTCCGTGTACACTTGCACGCAGCAACGCACGCAATTGAGTACGGAAGATATCCAGACGGTCCAGACACAGACGAACTGCGCGGAAGCCGAGGAATGGATTCATTTCTTTTGGCAGATCCAGATAAGGAAGCTCTTTGTCTCCACCGATGTCAAGTGTACGAACTACAACAGGTTTGCCTTCCATTTTTTCGAGTACCGCTTTATAAGCATTGTACTGAATGTCTTCGGAAGGAAGCTTGTCTCTGCCCATGTACAAGAACTCGGTACGATACAAGCCTACCGCCTCGCCGCCGTTTTCCAATACACCTGTTACATCGTTCGGCGTACCGATATTTGCAGCCAGTTCCACATGAACGTTGTCCACCGTAACCGTTGGTTCGTCACGCAGTTTTCTCCACTCCGCACGCTGTGCATCATACTGTTCCTGTTTGGCACGGTATTCAGCAACGACGTCATCTGTAGGGTTAACCAGAACTTGACCGTCCAGACCGTCAACAATGATCAAGTCTCCTTGTTTCGCTTGAGCCAAGATGTCTTTCGTTCCAACCACAGCCGGAATCTCAAGCGAACGAGCCATGATAGCGGAGTGAGAAGTACGTCCACCGATGTTGGTTGCAAAACCTTTTACGTATTGGCGGTTCAATTGAGCTGTATCAGAAGGTGTTAAATCCTCTGCAAGCACAATCACTTCTTCACTGATTTCAGCCGGGCTCATGAAGTCGATACCAAGCAAGTGATTTAGCACACGCTTCGTAACGTCACGCATATCCGCAGCACGCTCTTGCAGGTATGCACTCTTCATGTTTTCGAACATCGAGATGAACTGGGAAGCTGTTTCATTCAATGCGAATTCTGCATTGATCATGTCATCAGCGATCTTCGCTTTTACCGGATCAATCAGTTCCGGGTCATCCAGGATGAGCAAATGCGATGCAAAAATCTCTGCTTTTTTCTCGCCAAGCTCTTGTAAAGTACGCTCTTTGATTGCCTCAAGCTCAGCGCGGGATTTACCCAGCGCCGAGTCAAGTTTAGCAATCTCTGCGTCAACGTCGTTAATCTGGCGTTTTTCTACAGAGTAGTCAGGATGCTCCAAGATAAACGCCTTGGCGATAGCAATACCCGCCGAAGCCGCGATCCCGGAAACATTAAGCATTAATTTCGCCCAACCCTTCGTTAACCATAACGTCTGTCAGAGCTTGAAGAGCTTCAGCTTCGCCTTCACCTTCAACGATGATGCTGATGGTGTCACCTTGCTCCAGACCGAGGGAAAGAACGCCCAGAATGGATTTCAATGTTACTTTTTTGCCGTTAGCTTCTGCGAAGGATTCAGCACCTTTGAATTTGTTTGCTGTATTAACCAGGGCAGTTGCCGGACGTGCGTGGATACCATCTTCGTCTGTAATTCTGAATGTTTGTTGCATTACAATCATCTCGCTTTCAGTAGTTTAGTTTAGGCATTGCATATATTTACACTTGCTTGCCATCGTTGGAACAGTTCTTATTTTATCTCAATGATCGGCTGATCGCCAACTTTGAGCACGCCACTCTTCTTCAAAGTGACGGTAGAACCTTCTGGCAGGTTGGTGAATATCACCGGAGAAATGATCGAAGGAGCGTTCGCTTTGACATACTCCAGATCCACTTCCATAATCGGTTGTCCTGCGGATACCAGGTCACCTTCCTGAACCAGTACGTTGAAACCTTGGCCTTTCAGTTTCACCGTATTAACACCTATGTGTACAAGCACTTCCTTACCGCCGTCGGACATGATGCCCACGGCATGTTTGCTTGGAAATACATTAAATACTTTACCATACACAGGGGATGTAATCGTTCCGTCATGTGGCAAAATGGCGAACCCGTCACCTGTCATTTTCTCAGCAAAGACTGGATCAGGTACATTGGTAATATCCATCAGCTCACCATTGACTGGCATCACGATATCCTCTGTGACAATGCGTTCACCTTGTTCTCCTTGTGCTTTCTCCTCTTCAGGAGTTGGTTTAACTTCAGCAACTGGAGTTGGTGCAGGTGTACGCCCTGCAATGATATCTTGCATTTGGGACTTGATCGTATCGGAACGTGTTCCGAAGATGGCTTGAACATTATTACCCACTTCAAGCACACCAGATGCACCCAATTGTTTCAAACGATCTTTTTGTACATTGGATTTCTCATTCACTTCAATCCGCAAACGAGTAATACATGCATCCAGATGTTTAATGTTTTCCTTCCCGCCAAAGGCTTCGAGGATATTGTGAGGCAGATCGTCCGTGGAGCCTGAAGAACCGCCGGATACCGTTTCCGCAGATGCCTCTTCACGTCCAGGTGTTTTGAGATTGAACTTGCGAATGATCAATCGGAATCCGAAGTAATAGATCACGGCAAGGATCAAACCGACGATAATAACATCCCACCATGGTGTGCGGTTTGGAATGATACCAAAGATCAGGAAGTCAATGAAACCGCCTGAGAAGGTCATCCCGATCTTGACATCGAGCAATTGCATCGTCATGAAAGACAAACCTGCAAAGATACAGTGTACTGCAAACAAAATCGGTGCTACGAACAGGAATGAGAACTCGAGTGGTTCTGTGATCCCTGTCAGGAATGATGTCAGCGCAGCTGAACCCATGATCCCTGCAACATATTTTTTATGCTCTGGTCTTGCTTCATGGTACATCGCAAGTGCCGCTGCTGGCAAACCGAACATCATGAACGGGAATTTACCAACTTGGAACGTTCCCGCAGTCAATTCAACGCCATCGCGCAACTGGCTGAAGAAAATCTTTTGGTCCCCGCGAATAACATCGCCGGCTTTGTTCACATATTCACCGAACTCAAACCAGAATGGGGAGTAGAAAATGTGATGCAGACCAAACGGAATCAGTGACCGTTCTACAACACCGAAGATAAAGGCCGACAAAGTCGGGCTGGTATCTACCATGAAGTGAGAAATGGCATTTAGTCCGTTCTGGATTGGTGGCCAGATGACCACGAGCAGTAACCCTAACAACAGGGAAACTACTGAAGTGACAATAGGAACAAATCGTTTACCCGCAAAGAATCCAAGGTAAGACGGCAGTTCAATTTTGAAGAACCGATTGTAACACAGCGCTGCAGCGATACCAATAATGATACCTCCAAAAACCCCTGTGCTTAGTGTAGGAATACCCAAGATACTTGCATAACCAGGTACTTTGCCAATCATGGCAGGCGTAACACCTACTGCAGAACCCAGAGTTACATTCATCACCAGGTAACCGATGATGGCTGCAAGTCCTGCTACACCTTCACCGCCAGCGAGTCCAACAGCTACCCCGACAGCAAACAGCAATGCCAGATTATCAAATACGATCTGACCTGCGTTCATCATTATAGTTGCAATCGAGTTAACCCACGGGGTATCGAGCGCAGTCACATATTGCAGGAAATCCGGATTCACCAGCATGTTACCAATTCCGAGCAGCAAACCTGCGGCTGGCAAGATCGCTACAGGCAACATGAGAGCTTTACCTACTCTTTGCAATACACCAAAAAGCTTTTTAAACATCGCGTCGTATTCTTCCTTTCGTCTAAGTCTGTATGTCGTGATGCAAGCAATGGAACACAAAAAAGGCATGAACTAATAAAAGTGAACTGCGCCTACCTTGGGGTATAGCATACCCTTAAAAAGGTAGAACAATCACACTCTAATTAACTCATGCCTGATCGAGTCAGTAACACGTCGCTTATGTTTATTCAGTTGCTTGATTACGGTCACCATTGTAGCACCACTTCGAACGCATTGCAAGCCTTTACAGAAAAAAACGTAATTTTGCTAAAATTTCTGACATGATTTCACTTATTCTCTTCTTCTTTCCGTTGATTCAGCCGTTGCAGATGAATGGTTAAATAACCAACTTCTGCCGGATATACAGGTAGCTTTAAGCGCTTTTCCATCACTTTAGTGAGCTTCCATGCAAGCGAGTACATTTCGGGGTACTCTAATTTGAGCAAGGAATCCAGCTTGTGCAGTTCCTCCACCTTATCTCCGCGGCGCACACGTTCCAGGGCAAACCTAAGGTGAGTTAACAGACGGGAATAATCCAAAGACTGCGTTTCGAAGGAATAGTCGAGCTGGTCTGCAACCAGGTTCACCAGATCCGTAATTAATTGAGAATGCTCTCGTACTTGGGATATGTTCTGGTTCGTCATCGCGCTATAGATATGCAGAGCCACAAAACCAATCTCATCTTGACCGAGATCTACATCCATCTTTTCCTTAATTAAACGAACCGCATATTCGCCCATCCGATATTCATCAGGGTAAATTTCTCTTGTCTCATATAAAAAAGGATTTTGAATGATAATACCCTGCTCTTTGCGTTTCAGCGCAAAAGAGATATGATCTGTTAACGCAATATGAATATGTTCATTAAGCGGAACGTCCGTACGCTCTGCGATATACGTAATGACTTCGTTAATTATCTCGATCAAAGCTTCATCCACCTGCGGAAGAAGTTGCTTGTACTGCTCCTGCTCCTGTTGGTTTTTCAAAATAAACATCTTCTCCACAGCCGTCAGTGGGATGTCATCACTCGGCTTCCGGTTAAAGCCGATGCCCTTGCCGATGACCACAACTTCGCCGTGTTCAGGATGCTGTGCAATAATTACATTATTATTTAGTGCTTTATCTACATGCAGGCTGCTCATTTTTGCACCTCTTTTTTTCACACCATCTTGGATGTGTCTGACACATCTTCAAACCAAATCAAAAAAAACATCCGGAGCGGGCAAACCGCGCCGGACGTCTCGCTTAAAAAGTAACAAAAATTCGCCATAAGGTCAATAGACCAGCCATGTAATTAAGCTGCCATTTCTTACTCTTTACTATCGCTACGCTCTACAATGCTCTCGATAATAGGTGACGTCTGTTTTACTGATTCACTCGATTGCACAGCCACTGGTGTAGCTGTTTTCGATTTGGTCAATCCTTTGATCAGTTGTTCCACGTCGATGCCTGACACACTTTTCAACATCTCAGGTGCAGTAGCCATCAGTTCCGTGACGTAGTTGCTGACACGTGCAGCACCCTCGCCCTTACCTGTATCTACTACCGTCAACTTGTCAATCGAGGAGATTGGCTCAGCGATTTTACCAGCCAGTTCAGGCAACATTTTGACAATGATATCGAGTACCGCAGCTTCGCCAAACTTCTGGAACGCCTCAGCCAATTTTTCTTTGGCTTCCGCTTCGGCAAGACCACGCAGACGAATAACTTCTGCATCGGCTGTACCTTTTGCACGCTCTGCATCCGCAATGGCCTGACCTTCAAGTCGTTTCTGCTCAGCTGTTGCTTTGGCTTGGGTTTCGATGGAGTACTGCACTGCATCAGCTTCACGCATCCGTTTTGCTTTGTCCGCTTCCGCAGCCTGCTCAACAGCATAACGATCTGCTTCCGCTTTTTTCTTCACTTCCGCATCGTATTGTTTCTCACGCACCGTAATCTCTTTTTCCTGCAAGTCAATCTCACGTTCTTTACGTACGAGTTCTACTTTCATCTGCTCTTCTACAACCGTTTGTCTTGCGCGTGCTTCATGGATATGATACGCCTGATCCGCTTCCGCCTTGGCTGTATCCTGATCACGTTTAAAGGCCGCGACCTTCAATTCTTTCTCTTTGGCTGCCTCAGCAATGTTGGTATCACGCAGCAACTCAGCCTTCTGCCCTTGTTCTTCGGCATTTGCCTTCTGAATCCGTGCATCCCGCATCGCTTCCGCTTCGGCAATTTCAGCATCACGTTTCACAGCTGCGATTCTTGGTTTACCGAGTGCATCCAAGTACCCTTGTTTATCACGGACATCCTTAATGGTAAAGGAAACGATCTGCAGCCCCATCTTTTTCAGATCCCGTGCGGCCACGCCTTGAACCTCTTGAGCAAAACGATCTCTGTTCCGATATACCTCTTCCACCGTCATCGTACCGAGAATGGCCCGTAAATGCCCCTCCAGCACTTCCTGGGCTTCTCCCCTCAGCGCGTCAACCGGTTTGCCGATAAATTGCTCAGCAGCCGTTGCAACGTCTTCTACAGCGCTTCCGACCTTGATGATCGCCACCCCGTCAGCAATAACAGGAACACCCTGTTCCGTGTATACTTCAGGCGTGGAGACATCGAGCTTGTGTGAAAGCAACGAAATAAATTCAGATTGCTGGAACACAGGCAGGATGAACGCACCGCCGCCGCGCACGATTTTGATTTTACGTCCTGACTCATCTTCCGAAATATTTTTGCTACCCAAGAATGAACCGGTTACAATCATCGCTTCGTCGGGACCGACCGTTTTGTATCTCGCCCAGAAAGCTAAACCCAGAATCAAAATTACACCAACAACCACAACAGGAATTAACAACACATCCCAATCCAGATTACCCATTCACATCTCTCCCCTTGTCTCGTAAGTATTAAAAATCATTCTGCTACCGTCAGTTCCCCCGCATTATTAGGAAATTTCACTGACCTAGACATCCTTAAGTACATCTTCTTCCCACTCGGATACGCGCAATACTCCGTCCACCACATCAATGACAACCACTCGTGCCCCCGCCGCAATGGGTAGCTGTTCGAAGCTGGACGCTGTCTGAATGGTGTTACCAGATGCAAAACGAATCATGACTTCACCAAATCCGTTTGCCGGTATCGGAATCGTGATTTCACCAATTTTGCCCGCTAACTCCTTCATGGAGAAAGCAATTGAAACGTCACTGTTACGCATCGGCTTGATATATGCGAAAAATACCAGCATGGCTGCAGCAATACCGATCAGCAGGGATAAGATCAGATTCGACATCACACTAAGAGAGCTGTACCGCGTCAGTAGTATGCCTGCTCCACCAAAAGCAGTGATGGATCCCGCCAGTACAACAGGTTTAAAAAAATCAACACCAGGCATTTCGAAAGCACCATCCAGCAAACCGTCAATCAAGTCACCTAGCACCAGACTCACGATGGCAAAAACGGCACCTCCGATGAGACACCCCCAATAGATTGCTTCCATCCCCTCTTCCTCCTCTCCGCTGCAATTTCTCCCAACTGTGCATTCCACATGTAAATAAATACGTACATCCAGGCAAAATGTTTCAAAATCTTCCCTGAGTTGTATTGAGAAGCCGCTAATGGGTATTAGCATCATAATATTCAGGAATGCTCCATTTTTCTCTTCCATGCCAATTCACGGTGTGGAATCATAGAAGTGATTCACAGTAGTCCAGACATGAAAAAACGCAAGCCTCCAACAGGAGACTTGCGTTTATTATCAGTATTCCAATGGATATTAAGCTTACATGCCAAGCTTCTTAATTCACTTACAGCGAAGCTTTGTAGATGGATACCACATCTTCACGTTGCAACTTTTTAAAGTTACCGAACGGCCCAAACAGCATCGCTTTATCCGCCATAACCTCAATCTGACTGTCATCAATATCATAGTCGGCCAGACGGTTTGGTGCACCAATGGATGTCCAGAACTTGCTGAGTGCATCAATACCTTCCTCGGCAATCTGTCTGTCGGATTTACCTTCAGGGTTCACGTCAAACACGTTGATCGCAAGACGTTTGAAACGATCTACCTTCACATCAAGGTTATGTCTCATCCAGTGTGGGAACAGAATTGCAAGTCCACCACCATGCGGGATGTCGTAGACCGCAGATACCGCATGTTCAATATTGTGCGTTGCCCAGTCTCCTGCAAGTCCCATGTTCAACACGCCATTAAGTGCCATTGTTCCGCAATACAGAATCGTCTCACGAAGTTCATAGTTCTCCAGGTCATCCACCAAACGAGGAGCTGCTTCCATTACTGTACGCAGAATCGTCTCGCAGAAGCCGAGTTGAACAGGCGTGTTCGGATCCAGATGGAAATAATGCTCCAATACGTGAGACATCATGTCCACCATACCGTATACCGTTTGATCCTTCGGTACCGTGTATGTATTTACGGGATCAAGAATGGAGAATGCAGGGAATGAATGCGCACTGCCCCATCCGAGTTTCTCTTGTGTTTCTTGGTTTGTGATTACGGAACCGGAGTTCATCTCTGAACCAGTAGCCGCCATGGTAAGCACTGTGCCGAGTGGAAGCGCGTCTTGTGCAACAGCTTTACGCTGTGCAAAGTCCCACATGTCTCCATCATATTTGGCTCCAACGGCAATCGCTTTGGCGCAATCAAGCACACTACCGCCACCAACAGCCAGAATGAGCTCAATACCGTTAGTTTTACACAAGTCCACGCCCTTATGTACAGTGGATAGACGCGGATTCGGCTCCACACCTGCGAGCTCCGTTACTTCTGCTCCGATTTCCTTGAGCAAACCGAGCACTTGCTCATACAGTCCGCTGCGTTTGATGCTTCCACCGCCATATACAAGCAGAACCCGTTTGCCGTATTTCGGCACCTCGGTTTTCAGCGCTTCGAGCTGGCCTTTACCGAAGATTAGACGAGTCGGGTTATAAAATTGAAAAGATCTCATGATCTATAATCGCCTCCAATGGAGTTTAGTTTTTAGTGCAACCTCAATTATAGTACCCCTTTTATAGAAAAACAAATCGATAGCCGCTCACTTTAGTTCAATCCGTTGATCTTCAGATGTGCTTGAAGAAGTTCATTCACGGATGGCAACTCTTCGGATTTCGCCCATGTTGCAGCGTCCCATAACCCTGCCTGATTGAAAGCCCGCGGACAATGGATGAAACATTCCTCGACTTCAACAATGACGGCTGCTCCAATCGTTTTACCACTCCAGTTCATGCTTGCGATGAATTCTTCATCCTTTGTGATCCGAGCTGTTCCATTGATACGCAACACTTCATTTAATCCCGGAATCACAAACAACATGCCCACGCCCGGATCTGACAAGATGTTCAACAAGGAATCGATTCGGCGATTTCCTGGACGTTCCGGGTACACCAGTCTATAAGAATCAAATACACGGACAAAGCCGGGTTCATCCCCACGCGGTGATACATCACATTTTCCATCCTGATCCGAAGTGGACAAGAAGAACAAGGGTGACTTCGTGATAAAATTTTGAACATGCGAATCCACAAACGGGATTACTTTATTGCGCACACGTTCGCTGGATTCTCCAACCATGCTTTTAAGTTCCTTGGCATCTGAAATAAATGGAAGATTAAGCGGCTGCTTTTTCAAATAAATCGTCCCCTTTTCCTTATGTAGTGTGGGTCATTCTAACTGTTCTTCTTTCGTTCCTTACTCTATTATACATCTCGAACCATGCCAAAAAGCACCCGTTCACAATTGAACGGATGCCAAATGGTCTTCCTACTCTGTATAGCCCATGCTACTTACGAAGCGACGGAATGCTTGACGTCCAGCTTCATCATGTTTGTACACACCTGCATGTTCCAGAATTTTGGAGAATTTCAAACCTACCTGCTGTTGTACAAGTGTAACCGCTTCTTCCTTCGTCAAGCTGGAGCCATGCTCCTGCTTCAACTCTTCTGTCCACGGTACATGTTTGTTCAGCTCGTGATCCGCTGCCTGGGCAGCTTCTGCAAGCTGTGTATCACCCGCCAAGATGTCGGCAATGCCATCCAGCTCTTGCTTCAGGCGTCCCGGCAAAATAGCCAGTCCCATGACTTCGATCAAGCCGATATTCTCTTTTTTCAAATGGTGCATTTCACGGTGTGGATGGAAAATCCCTTCCGGATGCTCGTCATTTGTACGGTTGTTACGCAACACGAGATCCATCTCAAAACCGCCATCCGCACTACGGCGAACAATCGGAGTTACCGTATTGTGAGGTACCTTTTCCCCATCGATCTCACTAAAAGCTTCGATCGCTACTGCGGAGTCACTGTAGACTTTCCACGCTTCATAGACCGCGTTACCCGCTTCTAGCAATTCCGCAGGATCATGTGAATGCAGACGCATCACGGACATCGGCCATTTGACAAGGCTAAGTGTCAGCCCTGGTGCATCCGCATGACGGAAGACCGCCTCTGGCTGTGCGTTTTGAATGGCAAACGTATGACGTCCACCCTGGAAGTGGTCATGGGTCAGAATGGAACCGCCCACGATTGGAAGATCGGCGTTAGACCCGATAAAGTAATGCGGATATTCCTGAACAAAGGCAAGCAGTCTGCGCAAGGTATCCTTCGTCAGTTTCATCGGCACATGATCATGATGGAAAATAATGCAGTGCTCGTTGTAGTACACGTACGGCGAGTATTGGAACAACCACGGCTCATTGTTAAGCTGTAGCGGAATGACACGCAGATTCTGGCGAGCCGGGTGATTCACCCGACCAGCATAACCTACATTTTCACGACACAGCTGACATTTCGGATATACCGGAGGTGGAAGCAATTTCGCCATAGCGATTTCCTTTGGACTCTTCTCCGGCTTCGAAAGGTTGATCGTGATCTCCATCTCGCCATAAGCGGTATCCTGCGTCCAATAGACGTTCTTGGATACGCGATCCATTCGGATGTAGTTCGAGTTAATGGATAAGTCATAAAATTGCGATGTTGCCGCCTCGATACCTTCCGTTTTCTCCTTATCACGGAAAGCACGCACAACTTCTGAAGGGCGCGCCATCAGATGACCCATAATTTTCGCATCCAGCAGGTCACGGAAGGTATCGCTATTTTCAGGAATGAGTCCAATCGTATATCCATAGTCAATGAGAGTGTCCAGCATGGTCTGTGGACTATCAGGAACTGTAGCATGCAATTCACCGGCATAAGGCTCCGAGAATCCGAACTGTTCCATCAGCAGGTTGCGACTGTAATCATAGTCCGCTTCCTCGATCAATTTTTTCTGTAAGGCAAATTCGACCAGACGCTCAATGGCATGCAGTGCTTCCTGCTGCTCGGGTGTACGCTCTGTGGCCTCTGCTCCAGGTTGAGTCTGTGACATAAGATGTTCGCCTCCTAGTTTTTTCCGTAGCCTTCAGGGCGTGATTGATGCCAGTTCCATGCGCTTTGAATGACATCTTCGAGATTTGTCCATTTTGGGTTCCAACCCAGAACGGATCTTGCTTTCGCAGAAGATGCCACCAGCACAGCCGGGTCACCTGCACGACGTGGTTCCTGAACAACCGGAATATCCAGGCCTGTTACTTTTTTAGCGGTTTCGATCACTTGTTTTACCGAGAATCCAGTGCCGTTACCCAGGTTGAACACGTTGCTGTTCTCCCCTTTGCGCAAGTAATCCACTGCACGCAGATGCGCATCAGCCAGATCACTAACGTGGATATAGTCGCGGACACATGTGCCATCCTCTGTTGCATAGTCATCTCCGAATACAGCGATATGCGAACGTTGTTTCAGTGCCGTTTGCAATACAAGCGGAATCAAGTGACTTTCCGGCTGGTGATCTTCACCGATTTTGCCACTTTCGTGTGCACCGGCTGCATTGAAGTAACGCAGGGAAACGTATTTGATATCCTGCACTTTGTCGAACCAGGACATCATGCGCTCCATCATCAATTTGGTTTCACCATATACATTCGTAGGCTCCGTACGGTCGCTCTCTTCGATCGGCACTTTCTCAGGCTCACCATAAGTTGCTGCTGTAGATGAGAAGACGATGCGACGTACATTCGCTGCATTCATTGCTTCAAGCAGGCAAAGTGTGCCGAATACGTTATTATCGTAGTATTTAGCCGGTTCTTTCATGCTCTCGCCGACGAGCGAGTTCGCCGCAAAGTGAATGACAGCATCAATTGAATTTTCCGCGAACAGTTTCGTCAAGATTTCCTTGTCACGCAAATCACCTTCATACAACTTACCGCCAAGCAATGCCTCGCGATGTCCTGTTTGCAAGTTATCCAGTACAACGACTTCTTCGCCACGTTCGAGCAATGCCGCCACCGTATGAGATCCAATATATCCTGCTCCACCTGTCACCAAAATTGCCATTTTACTTCGCCTCCTTGAGTTCGTTAACACCTTCGCCTACACCACATACATAGAAATCACCTTTGAGACCGGTGCGTGCTTCATATGCTGCACCCACTTCACTCACAAAACGTTCCACATCATTCTCATGTACCAGAGACACCGTACATCCACCAAAACCTGCACCCGTCATACGTGCACCCAGTGTTCCTGGAATCCGCTGCGCTTCCTCAACCATGACATCCAGCTCGTTGCAGCTAACTTCATACAAATCACGCAACGATTCATGTGAAGCATTCATCAACTGTCCAAACGTCTGCAAGTCATTGTTCTGCAGCGCTTCTACGGATGCAAGTACTCGTGCATTTTCTTCTACAACGTGCTGGGCACGCTGTCTGACTTTCTCATCCTTGAGCTGATCCTGTAAAGTGTCAAACTGCTCTGGCTTTAATTGAGCCAGGTAATTCAGTGCAGGCAGCTGTTCCTTCAAAATGGCAAGTGCCTGCTCGCATTGAGAGCGCCGCTCATTGTAAGCCGAATCAACTAAACCACGGCGTTTGTTTGTGTTACCGATAATCAGTTTGTAAGCACCTGTACGGAAAGGAACCTTCTCGTACTCCAGCGTATCACACATCAGCAGAATCGCATGATCCTTCGCCCCGTTGGCTACAGCAAACTGATCCATGATGCCGCAGTTGACACCAACAAACTCATTCTCTGCTTTCTGGGACAAAAGCGCAAGTTCCACGGTGTCAATGCCGAGTACCCCTTCCATGGATTGAATCGCATACCCGGTGAGAACCTCCAGAGATGCTGATGAGGAAAGTCCTGCGCCATTTGGTATTTCACCGTGGTAGAGGAAATCATACCCTCTCGTCACTTGCACACCTTTGCCTTGCAGCTGTACCATGACGCCTACCGGGTAGTCCGTCCACTCCCCCGTTTTCTCCTGACCAATGGAGGCTCTGTCCAGAGTCCCCTCGTAAGCCATATTGGTAGAAGCCAGCTGTAATGCGTTATCCGTACGTTCACGAATGAGCAAGGTTGTGCCAAACTCAAGCGCGGCCGGGAGCACATAACCACCGTTGTAGTCGATATGTTCACCAATCAGATTCACACGCCCAGGGGCATGGAATACACGGATGTCCGCTCCACTTTCTCCGTACCTCTCAATAAACTTTTGTTGCAAATCAGTTACATTCAAAGCTGATGCACCTCGCCTCTTTGTTGTGGTTTTCTTAATGTTATTATACAAGGAAGTGATCTCTGTTAAAATGAAACCATGTGTGATTCATATGGATAAATGTGACCTTTAATCATATAATGAATCTAACGACTGAAGCTCTAATCAACGGAAAGAAGGATTTCACATGAAAGATTACAAAACAAATCCGGCAGAAACATCCCATAACACAACAGGTTCATCCAGTTCGTCTAGCTCCAGGCCCTCACAGGAAACAGCCGTAAGCAAAAGCGGAGCACTTAGTTATTCGGTTGCCTCCAATCCCACCTATGATAACCGAGGGGCACTTCATGTCCTGTTTGCTGGTGCAAGCCAGACTCTCCCTGGACATGCACTTGGACCGAAGCTATATGATTATTATCTTTTGCATTATGTAGAAAGAGGAGCCGGCACGTTCCGTACGGAGCTGCACACCTACGATCTCGCCGCAGGTGATTGTTTTTTGATCCATCCGGGACAACTGGTAAGCTACCAGTCCCATAACCGCAAGCCGTGGCAATACCGCTGGATTGCCTTTACAGGCAGTGAAGCTGCCGGGCACGTCGAACAGGCCGGGTTTAGGCCCGAGAAATCGGTTTTTCATGCTGGTACAGCCTGTGACATATCCAACTGGTTGTCGGTCATGCAGGACGCTTTTGCCGAGCGAAAAGAAAGCGCCCATTATACATCACTCGGTACACTGTACATGATTTTAGCCGAGGCCCAGACCCATCTCACCGAGGGACAGACATTAACATCAGGAGAATCCTCCATCCGGCGGACGGTAAAACAGATGATTCAATATATGTCCACGCAGTACGCTTACCCTGTATCCATTGAACAAATGTCGGAGAGTCTCGGATATAATCGTGCATATCTCTCGCGTATTTTCAAACAGGAAACCGGACTCACCCCTGTAACCTATTTGTTGAAACTGCGGATCGACAAGTCACGTCAATTGCTTCGGGAACGGCCGGACTTGTCCATTGAACAGGTATCTGCTTCTGTTGGTATGCCTGACGCTCTGTATTTTTCCCGTCAATTCAAACGTTTCCACGGCGAAGCCCCCACTCTCTATCGGGAGAAACTGCTTGCGCGTCCATCACGCTCAAAATAAAAAAAGTGCATCTTGCCTTTATGGCTAAGATGCACTTTTTGTGTATGATTTATTTCTGAACACTACCCTAATATGGGACAGGTTCTAATCTTTGTTTTTATTCGTAGACTCTGGTCTCAAAATGGATTCAATCCGCTCCAGTTCCTCCGTGGAAAACTCCAGCTGACTAAGCGCAGCTACGTTCTCTTCAATCTGAGACGGACGGCTTGCGCCAATTAGCGCAGACGTGACTCTTCCATTGCGCAGTACCCATGCCAGTGCAAACTGGGCAAGACTCTGACCACGGGATGCCGCAATCTGATTCAGAGCACGTACCTTACGAAGTGTTTCGGGAGAGATATTATTTTCATTTAAAAATACAGAAGGACCTTTGGCACGGGAATCTTCTGGAATGCCATTCAAATATTTGTTCGTAAGCACACCTTGCTCCAATGGACAGAACGCAATACTGCCTGCTCCGTATTCGTCCAGCACATCCTGAAGTCCATCTTCAATCCAGCGATCCAGCATGGAATACCTTGGTTGATGAATCAGCAATGGCGTACCTAAGCTTTTCAAGATCTCTGCCGCCTGTCTCGTTTGCTCTGCAGGATAATTGGAGATACCAACATAAAGTGCCTTGCCGGAACGAACCATATGATCAAGTGCCATCATTGTTTCTTCCAGCGGCGTATCTGGATCATAACGGTGTGAATAAAATATATCCACATAATCCAGTCCCATTCGTGTAAGGCTCTGATTCAGGCTGGATATCAAGTATTTGCGAGAACCCCACTCACCATAAGGTCCTGGCCACATATAATATCCGGCTTTGGTGGAGATAATCAGTTCATCCCGGTATGGTTTCAGATCCTGAGCCAACACCTGACCAAACAGTTGCTCTGCTGAACCTGCAGGTGGGCCATAATTGTTAGCCAGATCAAAATGTGTAATGCCGAGATCAAATGCACGTGTAATCATGTTGCGTCCATTCTCTACACTGTTAATTCCACCAAAATTATGCCACAGTCCAAGTGAAATCGCTGGCAACTTGAGGCCGGAACGTCCCACGCGGTTATATTTCATCGTTTCATAGCGTGTTTCAGCAGCTACATAGACCATCATGAATCCCTTCTTTCCACAGGTTCGCGCATCCTGTATCCAAGCCTTAGCCGGAGGATGCAGTAATTCAGTCCATTTTTATAAGGCATAAGTTACTTCACAACCTTGGTTACCCAATAAGCTGATTCACTAACAACCTTAAGTTAACCAATAAGCTGGTCTACACCCTTCATTACCTCGCCAATCGGCTCTGTAATCAACAAGTCTGCCCGATGATCGTAAGCGGTTGGTGTGGCATTGAGCAGAACGGTGTGTTTTCCCTGAAAATACGTAATTAATTGAGCTGCTGGATATACCGTCAACGAAGTCCCACCTACAAGCAATAAATCTGCTGAAGACAGGGCGTCGATGGCATGATACAACGTTGCCTGATCCAGTTCTTCTTCGTACAAAACTACATCTGGCTTGACCACACCTCCGCATGACGAGCAACGAGGTACAACCTCTTTCGATTGCATAATGTCATGCAGCGAATAGAACTGCTTGCAATCCATGCAAGCATTGCGATGAACCGAACCATGAAGCTCCAGCACATGACTGCTGCCTGCCTTTTGATGCAAACCATCGATGTTTTGCGTAATGACAGCGTGAAGTTTACCTTTCTGCTCCAGCCTGGCAAGTAAACGATGACAACCATTCGGTTCCGCATCGGGATGAAGCATTTTCCCCCGGTAAAAGTCATAAAAAATATCAGCGTGCTGATCAAAAAAATGTCGGCTTAACAGTTCCTCTGGAGGATAAGGGGAGTGCTGCTCCGTCTGGTACAGTCCCGCAGCCGAGCGAAAGTCGGGAATCCCGCTTTCCGTTGAAGTTCCGGCTCCTCCGAAAAAAACAATGCGTGAACTTTCCTGAATCCAGGCAGCCAGTTGCTCTGTTGCGTTCATCCTCTCTCCTCCTTTGATTTCCTTATACATACGAACATAGCGCAGGATCTATAACACAATACCTAACTCATCATAATGACGAATGACGGCGTCCGCATCATGCAAATGCGCACTCTGGTCCGATGGAAGACAGTACCCCAAAGTATATGTTGCTCCTGCATGGCGGCCCATTTGCATATCACCGTTGCTGTCTCCAATGACTACAGCCTCATGAGGCTCAACCGCTAATTCCCGGCAAGCCAGCAGGAATGATTCACCATCGGGTTTGCCGCGCGTTACCCGGTCACAGCCTACAATCGAACTGAAAAAGGAACGGATGCCCATCCAGTCCAGATGTGTCTCAGCCGCTAATGTACTGTCGGAAGTCACCACTGCAAGCTGAATGCCTGCTTCCTTACAACGTTGTAGTAAATCCAGTAATCCAGGCATGGGTTCAGCGGATTTCCGCTCTCTTACAGACTTCATCGCTATACTTGAAAACTGGCGTATCGTTGTAATAGCTTCGTTCCATGGCGTACCCGTAGCATAGAGCTGACCTGCCAGCCAGCCGTTACATTCATCTACAGTTGCAATGGCAAGCGGCCCTTGCACATCGTAGCCGCTGAGATGACCTTCCGAATCGTGAACCGTACCCAGCACATGTTCGAGTTCCACGGTAAAAGAGGCATCACGTTCTCGCATCCATGCTTGCATTTGCACGAGCATACTCTCGGCCCAAGGACCCCATAATTGAAGAAAATCCAGCAAGGTGCCATCTTTGTCAAACAGAATTGCCCTGCAGGGGATCTTCTCTCCCTGCACCTGTAGCAAAGCCACTCACCCTCACCTCCGCTGAAAAATAGACTACTTGATGGTATCTAACCAAGATAACAACGTTTTGACCGTCTGCTTCAACTGATCCTCTTCACTAATTGATGGCTCACCGTCACCCTTCTGATGACCATAGTCACCAAACTGAGCGTGGTTCCCTCCTTCAACGGTGTAATACACGGTATCTGGTGGCAAATACATGCGTCCAGCCTGATACTTGGTCATATTCACAACTCCATCATTCGTGCCGAGAATGGATAAGGCCGGAATATCCAGCTTCTGCACACTTCCTTTTTCATCCGGATAGGACGCCAGGAAAAAAATGCCGTGAAGGGCATCCGGATGTGCCACTACATATCGTGCAGCCATGGAGCCACCTAACGAGTGACCACCCATGACGAACTGCTCTTCAGGGTATGCTGCCAAAATATCATCGGCCAGATCGGGTTTGATTACAGCCAAATTTACCGGCATCTTAGCAATAATGGTATGATGACCAGCTGCAGCGAGCTCATGAGCAAGAGGAGCATAACTTTCTGGTTTAACTAATCCGCCAGGATAGAAAAGTATACTTTTTCCGTTTGCTTTAGGTTTATCCGGCTTAAAATCGATCCAATTCTCCTGCTCACTGACGGTAACCCCGCCGGATGTTTCCATCGCAGCCTGCGCTGCTTCCTGTGGGCCATAAGGCGTGAGCAACTTCCATGCAACATATCCGCAACCAATAACAATGAGCGCCAAAAGTACGAGCAAAAACTTGCCAATGCCCCTCTTCTTGCGCCCCGTATTATAACGATTTCTCAACATCATTCACCTTTCTACACTTCCGCAAATTACCGCGGCTTATGGAAGCGGGAGCCCGCTTGTCGCAGGCTCCCTTCCATCTTGAAACATTATTCAGCCTTGGCTTTGCGATAAGCTTCCATATATTGTTCCGCTTTGCGGCGGACATGACTCAAATCTCCCGTCTTCACAGCTTCCGACGTCAGGTCAGAGCCGATCCCGACAGCTACTGCTCCACCTTTGATCCACTCACCAAGATTGGACAAAGATACACCGCCTGTTGGCATGAAGTTCGCCTGTGGCATAGGGCCTTTCATCGTTTTGATAATGGATGGATCATACAGGTTGCCAGGGAACAGCTTGATAATATCCACGCCAAGCTCCAGTGCACGCTGCACGTCAGCAATGGTCATGACACCCGGCAAGATCGGCACACGATACAAATTACACATCTGAACGGTCTCAGGGTTAAGAGATGGTCCTACGACAAACTCGGCACCTGACATAATCGCAGCTCTCGCCGTTTGCGCCTCAAGCACAGTTCCTGCGCCAATAATCGCGAATTTCTCCGGATCTTGCGTATTCCAATGATACACACGGCTTAATTTTTCGATCGCTTTGAGCGCACCCGGAACGGTCATCGTAATTTCGATAACCTTGATCCCACCCGCGATTGCCTGCTCGGCCATAGCAATGACCTGGTCAGCTGAATCTGCGCGCAGAACCGCCACCACACCATTGTCCGTCATCTTTTGCAACAGTTGAAGCTTCTTCATTTCATTCTCTCCCTTGTTCATGTGGTGGTTGTGTATACAAACTTTACATTTTTAAAGAACGAAGATGAGTCATCCTGATTTTAACGCGACTTAACGCTCAACGTGAGCAACATTATTCAACTTGGCCTCGACCTGTGCCCATGTCGGGAGTGCTTCCCAATCCCCGACGGCCTGAATAACCATTGATCCGTTCAAATTACCAAGTCGGGTCGCTTCCTGCGGAGTGTATCCCTTTAACAGACCAGCTAAAAAACCTGCACAGAATCCGTCTCCAGCTCCGACAGTATCAAGAACTTGATCTGCTTTAAAGTACGGAACTTCCGTTAGGGTACCATCCGCAAGTACGTAGGTCAAATCAGGCCCACCCTTAACAATGCACACGGCATCCATGGCAGCTAAGCGTTCAAGCACCTTCTCATCGCTTTCTTCGTTATATAACAGTTTCATCTCATCCAAACCTGGTAAAAAGTAGTCAGCCTGTTCTGCCAAACGCAGCAACACAGGGCGAGCCTTCTCTGCTGACCATAGCTTGAGGCGCAGATTTGGATCGAAGCTCACTTTCACCCCCGCCTGCTTGGCAATATGTATGGCGGCTTCAACCGTGGAAAGTCCTGAATCGCTGATGGCTGCAGTAATACCTGTGACATGCAAAATCTTGGCCCCGGCAATATATTCCGGATCAAGATCATCCGGTGTCATCGCACTCGCCGCGGATAACTTCCTATAATAATGCACCGAGGCTTTCCCGGAAGCGTTCTCACGAATCATCAGACCTGTAGGTTCATGATCACTTAATTTGGCCCGGGATACATCTACACCTTCGCCGCGAATGGCTTTCAGAATCATGTTACCGATCGGATCGTTACCGAGCCGTCCAAACCAGCCGCTGGTATGTCCAAGGCGTGCTACGCCAATGGCCAGATTGCTTTCGGCACCTCCGAACGTCTTGTCCAGTGTAGCTGCATATTCAAGCCCTCTCGTATCTCTGGCCGTCAGCAACCCCATACTCTCCCCGAATGTAATAATATCAGGGCTTTGAAAGGGACTCGTTGACATATTGCCTTCCTCCTTAATATTGACTACCTCATCTTCTTCTACCATTGTCATCCCGTATGCAACCGTTGTCAATCCCGAAGCATTCTTTTTGTTGTCACATCTTTGAGAAAAGATAACGTTTACTAATGTGAATTAAATCACAATCATTAAAGTGAATCCATATTAACCTTAGTACAGATGTATATAACGAATGCAGATAAACTTTTAATGAAGTTTTCGAGGGGGCTACATCATGAGAAAACAGATACTGATTCAACATGATCAGGAATCTTTCTTTTACAATCTTCGCTTTATGTTAATTGTGTGCGTACTTGCGGGAAATGCACTGGAACCACTCATTACTCGCTTTGCCGGAGCAGAGGCATTGTTTCTGTGGATTTATACGTTTCATATGCCACTGTTCGTTTGGGTGACCGGATATTTTGCCAAACCTTCTATCCAGGGTGCCTCGGGGCGCAACGTGCTGAAACAGATTGCACTACAATATCTTCTGTTCCAAACGTTATATGCATTGATGGATGCGACCGTGTTTCATACACCACATATGCGCTTATCCTTCTTTGCACCGTACCTGTTGCTATGGTTCCTTGCCAGCCATTTCTGCTGGAGGTTACTTGTCCGTCTCACTATCTCTTGGAAACCTGTATATCGGTTGATTGCTTCAATCGCACTGGGAGTCATTGCCGGTTACTTGCCTGTCGACGGTTTTTGGCTCAGTTGCAGCCGCACCTTTGTATTTCTTCCATTCTTCGTAATTGGATATGACTATGGTTCAGCCATCCGTGCACGCCTGCTCCCAGGCTGGGGCCGTAGAGTAGCCGGAATCCTATCTGTTGCTCTGCTGGTCTATATTGCATATGGCGGTTTAAACATTCCGCAAGGATGGCTGTTTGGAAGCAAAACTTATGCAGAACTGGGGCATCAGGAGTGGTATGCCGGGATTTTCCGGCTTGGCGTGTACCTGCTGGAGATCATCTCCGCTACGCTTTTCCTTGCCTGGGTTCCGAACTTGACCTCCAAACTGACAGACCTGGGGCGTCGTACTTTGTACGTCTTCCTTTTACACGGATTTCTTGTACGGCTTGCAATCTGGTCAGGGATCTACAGTTATATGGGTAGCGCACTCTTCATCCCGGTTATCCTTGGTATTGCTGTGCTCTTCTCGGTTACTCTGGCTCACCCTCTTGTACGGCATACCTTTAAAGTACTCATTGAGCCGGACATCTCCCGGATTTCAATTCATCGACATGGTTTTTTCAAACGTTCTGCTTGAGATTTAACTCACTCCTATTATCCAACCGTTTCCATTTAAGTTGTTTCATGCTGGAAAAACCGTGGTAATTCAGCATACACGATGCAAAAAACAACTTATCATGGTAAGGAGTGATTTGTAATGGCACAAGGGCAGACATCAGAACGCAAGATGAGCAGAGAAGAAGCCGGAAGGTTAGGCGGGAAAGCTACATCAAGAAACCATGATCGGAGCTTCTACCAGACGATTGGTAAAAAAGGTGGCGAAGCGACTTCGGACGCTCATGATGCAGATTTTTACAAGGAAATCGGACGTAAGGGCGGCGAAGCGACTTCCGAAAACCATAGCAAGGAATTTTATCGCGAAATCGGTCGCAAAGGCGGAAGTAGTTAACTGAGAGCTTATAAAAGACGTATACCATTCAAAGCGAACCTCGCTTTAACTTAATTCAGAAGCCAAACTCCATGTTAATGGAATGTGGCTTCTTTTCTATATGTCTATTGATTGTAGAAATATGACGATGGTTGTGATAGACTCTATAGAAAAACCGGGTGTTCACGGGTTTAAAGCAGCAAAGAAATTCACAAACTACGGGGAGCCAGACACCAGCCCACGGGTTATTTTTTAGAGTACGGATGAAATTAAACGACAGATGTACTGCCATTTATTTTTCCATTCATGTTGCTCAATATTATATATTTGGGGGGAATACACCATGTCAGCCAATAAAATGCGTTCCGATATGATCAAAAAGGGGTTTGACCGCGCACCACACCGCAGTTTGCTCCGTGCAGCGGGCGTAAAAGAAGAGGATTTCGGCAAGCCGTTTATTGCGGTATGTAACTCGTACATCGATATCGTACCTGGTCATGTTCACTTGCAGGAGTTTGGTAAAATTGTTAAAGATGCCATTCGTGAAGCCGGCGGCGTTCCGTTTGAATTCAACACCATCGGGGTTGATGACGGGATTGCGATGGGACACATCGGTATGCGTTACTCCTTGCCAAGCCGTGACATCATTGCGGATTCCGTAGAAACGGTTGTATCTGCTCACTGGTTCGACGGCATGGTTTGTATCCCGAACTGTGACAAAATTACACCAGGTATGATGATGGGCGCACTCCGCTGCAACATCCCTACCGTATTCGTAAGCGGTGGACCGATGAAAGCAGGCCGTGACAGCAACGGTAAAGCTCTTTCCCTCACTTCCGTATTCGAAGGCGTAGGTGCTTTCCAGGCGGGTAAAATCGACGACAAGAGCTTGCTTGAGCTTGAGCAGTTCGGTTGTCCAACTTGCGGATCATGCTCCGGTATGTTCACCGCGAACTCCATGAACTGTCTTGCAGAAGCGATGGGACTGGCTATGCCGGGTAACGGAACCATTCTGGCTGTTGCTCCAGAACGTCGTGAGTTTGTTAAACAATCGGCGAAACAATTGATGGAACTGATCAAACTGGATCTGAAACCACGCGATATCGTAACTGTAGAAGCCATCGACAATGCGTTTGCTCTGGATATGGCGATGGGCGGTTCTACCAATACTGTACTGCATACACTGGCTCTGGCTCACGAAGCTGGCATTGAATATCCGATCGAACGTATTAATGAAGTTGCTAACCGCGTTCCGCATCTGGCGAAACTTGCACCAGCTTCTGACCTGCACATCGAAGATGTTCACAATGCAGGCGGCGTAAGTGCGGTTCTGAATGAATTGCTCAAGAAACCGGGCGCAATCCACGCGGACTGTATTACGGTTACAGGTAAAACCATCCGTGAAAACGTGGAAGGCCAGGAAATCAAAGATACAAACGTAATCCACAAGCTTGATAACCCGCACTCCGAAAAAGGCGGACTGGCTGTATTGTTCGGAAACCTTGCACCACAGGGTGCAATCATCAAAGTTGGTGCGGTTGATGCTTCGGTTGGTGGATACCACAAAGGCCCTGCGATCTGTTTCGACTCTCAGGAAGAAGCACTTGAAGGAATCGCTAACGGGAAAGTTAAAGAAGGACATGTCGTGGTTATTCGTTATGAAGGACCAAAAGGCGGACCAGGTATGCCTGAAATGCTTGCGCCAACTTCCCAGATCGTAGGTATGGGACTAGGTGCCAAAGTCGGTCTGATCACGGATGGACGATTCTCCGGCGCATCCCGCGGAATCAGTATCGGCCATATCTCTCCAGAAGCAGCGGAAGGCGGCCCAATTGCCTTTGTTGAAGAAGGAGATATCATTGAACTCGACCTGAACAACCGTACGATTGAGTTGCAAATTAGCGAAGAGGAATTCGAAGCTCGTCGTGCGAACTGGAAAGGTTTTGAACCAAAAGTCAAAACCGGCTTGTTGGCTCGCTACTCCAAACTTGTAACCAATGCAAGCAACGGTGGCGTTCTGAAAATCTAGGTTCTAGGTTCGGCTGCAATCTTGCCATCTTACATGGATATAAGCATATAAACAACGAAAAAGAATGTGCTCTGCCACACTGGCAGAGCACATTCTTTTTTTGCATCGAAATTGCGTACAAACACTCTTCTCAGAAAAATTGCGCTATTCAAATGAATAATTAAATTCGTATATAAATCCGTTACAACATTACCAGCAGATTCAGTTCTCATCCATGAAATCAATTCTGTTCCGTTAAAACCTCATTTTCTATAACAAAGGAATCGTCTTCTGCTTGTTTAGTTACACCTGAAGCGACCGTATGATGTTGCTGTCCATAACGTTTCAACAGTTCTTCAACAGGCATCACAATCATTTTAGGCACCAATTGATCTGTCCGCTGTTTCAAGCGCTTTTGCCCTGCCGGATGAATAACGCTAAGCAACATCCTCAGATATAACTTGGAGGCCAAGCTGAACGGGCCTGGTGCCAGCCCTTGCACAGTGAATCCAAATTTCTCAGGACCACGGTTAATCATGCTCACGCCATAAAGTGCCTTTGCCGAACGTAATTCAGGATCGGCTGCAACAATCTGTGCCAGGTCTGGCAGTTGTTGTTCCATCGTACGGATCATACGAATCGCTAGATGCATCGTTGAACGGGATGTAACACCAAGTTCGAATAATGTTTGATTGTCAAAATGTAGCTCTATAATCGGATCTCCATTCTGCATCACATAACCATGTTCCATCTCAACTCGTGCACCGTGGTACACACGGGAACGAAAATGGAGCATCGGATCTTTAGATGACGCGGCTCGCAGATGGTATGCCCAATGAAACAGCTTTTCCCATCCTAACCACAAAGCAACCACGGTACGTTTCCACAGCTTCAGCTTCAAGCGGGGTTCCACTTCTTGCCGTGCAACCACTGACGACAATTCGGTTATTGAGCTACCATTCATCAACGTGTCCACACGAACACTTTCCAAACCACGTCTCTCGGCCTCCTGCAATAAGGCCTCCAGCGCCTCAAGCATCTGCTCTGGCGCGTGTGCATCTGCTCCTAAGGTTGTGCCGCGATCATGGAGCAACATAACCTCTCCGCCCTTTAATTTGTTCAACATACGTTTTTTCAATTGCTCCGTACCTACGCTACATTTCCAGTCCTCAAACATGGCGGACCACAAAATGATCTTGCGATCTTTTTTACTAAAAAAATCAAACAAGTTCATAATGCCCCATGGCGGACGATAATAACAGGTTTTCTCACCCGTAATCTCTTGAATAATCTGACCTGTTCGATCGATCTGATCCCGAACCGTTCGTGGACGCATCAGCCAGTTTGTTTTGTGAATATAATTATGAATTCCGATTAAGTGTCCTTCCTCATGCATACGTCTGATTAACTCCGGATGACTTGCCGCATGTTCTCCCACGACAAAAAAAGTTGCCTTCACATTGTACTTGCGTAACAGTTCAAGCAACCGGGGTGTATACAAAGGGTCAGGCCCATCATCAAATGTGAGGGCATAGTGTGTCTCACTTTTCCCCCTTCTGAACACACGAAATCCGAACAGTCTGCTGATCAAACTTGGAATAAAAGCATAAAAAGAGGACAGATACAATAACCACAGTAAAATACTCTGAAGCATCGTTGTCATGATGTCGATTCCCCACTTCTCCTGCTAATTTACGGCCATACGGCACTTTCTAAAATAAACCACCTTTAATTTTATCATAGTTAGTTCTTTTATTAAATGCTGTTTCCTCAAATCCCCACTATCATGTACAATGAATACAATCTAATTTCTGCCTGTAAAGGAGTCTATGCCCATGTTGCCGCTTTATAAAAAGTACGGGCGCACCGTGTTTGATATCGCTCTGCTCGTGTTAACCGTGTATGTGATCATGTTTGCTTTTAGTAAATTGTATCATATCGCTGCACCCGTTTTTCTTTCATTTATTGTCTTTTGGATGATTGAGCCATTAGCCAAATTCCTCCACCGAAAAGGATTGCCCAAAACAGCTGGAACTGCCATATCAGTGTTATTGTTTCTCGGGCTCATTGTAGCTGCCTTTTTCGGTCTAGGCTTTTTTATCATTTCACAAATTTCCGATCTTCAGCTCAATTTCCCGGTGTATGTTGAGATGATCCAGCGTGAGTTCACGAATCTGGTCTTGCTCATTCAGGACAAGTCCAATGCCCTTCCTGACGGAATATTGGATAAATTAAACGAATATTTCGCTACACTGTCCGGGATACTATCCCGGTGGGTCACTAGTGGAGCACAGTTCATCATCGGCTTTCTCAGCTCATTCTCTACCTTCATTACAAACTTTGGGATCGCGATCATTCTCGCATTTTTCCTCAGCATTGAGATTGAATCCTGGCGTAAGTTTGCTCGTGCCAAAACGCCTAAAACACTGAAAACGGCGAATCAATTTATGCGCACTCACGTGTTCAAAACGATCCGTTCTTATATGAAGGCACAATTGATCATGATGCTTATTACTTTTGTATTGATATATGCGGGGTTGCTGATTCTGGGAACCTCCAATGCCTTTACAATCGCAGCGATCTGTGCCATTTTTGATCTGGTACCGTTACTCGGAGTCCCAGTGATATTTATTCCGTGGATTGTTTATTTGTTTATCGTGGGCAATACTACGCTTGCCATTGGCTTGATTGTAGTTTTGGCTGTGACCATGCTGACGAGACAACTGCTTGAACCGAAAATTTCAGGGAATTCCATCGGTGTTTCCTCTGCTTATTTGATGCTTTCGTTTATGTTAATTTCCCTGTCGGTCTTCGGACTTGCAGGTGTCGTGTTATCTCCTGTGCTTCTGATCTTGTTAAAAGAACTTCTACAGCAAGGTTATCTGCAGAAATGGATTCATCTGCCCACTGACGAATTCGAATCGTCACCATTAGTAGTTGATTCTCCTGCCCCTGATGTTTCAGAGAGAACAGAACATCAGTAGATGACATGCTCGTGATCTTTTCCTGTGAACCAATCACGAGCACTCTGCCAGATAGTCCATAACTTTGCGAAACAGAGCTGTAGCCTGATGTGAGGCTTCTGAAGAGACATTCTGTACCAACACAGCAACCGCGTATCTCGGCTTCTCTACGGGCCCATATCCTATAAACCATTGATTGTTTTTGGCTTTCCCATTTTGTTGTACCTGAGCTGTCCCTGACTTCCCTGCAACATGCCATCTCGCATGTTGCAGGGATTTTCCTGTTCCCTCTCGTACTACGGTATTCATCCAGCTTAACAGCAGATGAGCTGTGGTCGGAGAAACCTGTCCTTCTGCTGAAGGAGATGCATGTAAAGGCATGTCCAGCATCGTACCTCCATCCGCGTAACGGATTCGTTGCACAAGCCGGGGGGCATTTACCTTTCCATCATGCAACAATGTCACGATCAGGTTTGCTGCTTGTAGCGGAGTCACCAGAACATCCCGCTGTCCAATGGCTGTCTGAATTTTGGCTCCTTCGTCTGCAGACTTCACGGCTTCTGTCCGAATACGCCCCGGTTCTTCATGATCAAAATGTTTTAATATCGGCATCCCCGCGATATGTTGTGCCTGCCAGCCGACAGAACGTGCAAGCCCCAGACGATTAGCGGTTTGTTCCAATTGCTCCATGTGCAGTCTACGTGCAGTCTCAGCAAACACAATGTTACATGACTCCGCGAATCCCTTTTCCAAATTCAATTCACCATGTCCATGCTCTTTCCAGCAGGATAGTCCATATTTTCCATAATCCCCTTCGCAGTGGAACTTCTCACCACGAGAAACAACCTGATTTTCCAGAGCTGCTGCAGCCGTTACGATTTTAAAAATAGAGCCTGGTACAGCCGCTTGTATCGCTCTATTCCCCCAGGAGGAGTGCTGTGGATTGACATGCTGCGGTTGATAAAAGGGACGTGATACCATTGCGCGTACATCTGCATTTGCAGTATCAAGAACCACTATAGCGCCTTCCTGTAACCCGGAGGCTTCTGTTAATTCTTCGATGCCTTGCTGTATACGTGCATCAACAGTGGTCTCCACCACTAATGGATAGTGCGAATTCGTAGGTGCGATCACGCGCGGTCCCATCTCAGGAATGACCTGCCCATTCCCTGTTACCATACGAGTTATTAACGTAGGTCCCACACCTCTTAGCAACGGTTCCAGCGTCCTTTCCAGTCCAGCTGCTCCCGATTTCATGGCAAAAGGCTGTTTTACTTCATCTTGATGTCTGTGAAATCTCCCATGATCTTTGGGCTGTTCGTTCAAATAGCCCAGCCACTGGCTTCCACTGGCCTTCGGGAAATACCTCGTCATAACAGGATACACATCAGCTCCTTGGAGGTGCAGGTCCCGTACATTTACAACTTGAGCATCCGTTAATAAAATAGGCTCTGAGCCGCCTCCGCCTCCAGTCCAAAGATGTGGCGTTCTCGCTTTATGCCATTCCCTATTTAGCTGATTCACATCTGTATGAAGGAAGGAGGCAAGTTGTTTGAGCTTAAGATCATGCTTAACTTTCCCATTGGATGGATAAAGCACAAGCCCCCATTGCAACTTTCCTGTTAATGGACGCCCGTGGACATCCGTAAACTGCCCACGGCCAGAATCCAGCATCACACCCTGTTCACGTTGCAGCACCGACATCTCCCGCACGGTTCGCTGAAACCCTGGCATGATTCGGTTCACTTGAACCATTTGAATCCAGCCCAGTCTCAGTACCAACACTGCGAAGAGAATAGTAAGTCCGGCGCTTATTATGGCTATACGACGTTTCCACACCAGTTGCAACTGCACACCTGTTCCACCCTCACCTTTTTCGTGTATTATGCGCTGCCCTGTCTGGAATTATCCGGAAAACAAAAGAAAACCTGCCTCGAAAAGGCAGGTTCGTTTGTAATTTGTAGCATGTTGTGTCTGCTGATTACACCGTAAAACGTGAGAGTGTTTCTTTCAGTTCAGTTGATACATTCTCCAGCTTGCCAGAGAGGCTGACGAGTTGATTACTGATGTTTTGCTGTTCACTGCTCAAGGAAGCTACTTCCTCTGAAGTTGCCGAGGACTCTTCAGCAACAGCGCTGACATTGCTCATCGCTTCAGACAACGTTGCTTGAGATTTGCTCAACTCTCCAATGGAGCCTGTAACCATACCCAGACGTTGCACGAAGGCACCCATCTGCTCCTGTACAGAAGCAAAGATCACATTCGTATCTTTTACAGCATCCATCTGTTCCTTAAACAAAGGATATGCATCGGACAGAGCTTTTACCGTTTCGTTCATCTCTGACATGATTTTGTCGGTAATCTCCCCAACCATATCAATGGACTGTCTGGACTGTGCAGCGAGTTGACGCACTTCATCCGCTACGACCATAAAGCCACGGCCAGCTGCACCAGCACGCGCTGCTTCAATCGTTGCATTCAGAGACAAAATGTTGGTCTGCTTCGTAATATTTTGCATAACATCGAGCACCTTTAATACAGAGGATGTGCTCTCTTTTAACGAATCAACTTTGTTAACCAACGCTCCAATCATTTCTTCGGTCTTCTGCGTTTTGGTCATCAACTGATTCAGATGCTGTGTTCCTGTTTGACTGGATTTCTCCACATGACGGGCAGAACTGCCCATCTCTTCATTGGCTGCAATCACACTTTCCATCTGACGGGAGATATTATCCGTCAACTCATTGCCTCGTTCCGCTTCCGTTGCCAGGCTACCTGCACCGCCAGCAATTTCTTCAGTAGCTACAGCAATCTCGGAAGCAGATACAGCTGTTTTCTTCGAAGCATTGCTCAGTTCAGTAGCTGTATCCAATACTTCCTGTGCAGAACGATTGGTCTGCTCGACCAGCTTCGTGATTTGTTCCATCATCGTATTAAATGCAGCGGATAGTTGCCCAATCTCATCTTGGGAACTATACGGGGTGCGTACTTTCAGATTTCCTTTTGCACCCTCCTGCATCAGATCCTTCAATCCGCTGAGCGGACGAGCAATCATACGAACCATCCATACACCGATTACCACAGCAAGAGCTGCAAATGCAAGCGCCATCCACAAGGTCATCGTCAAAATGCCTTTTGCATCCTTAACCAGCATTGAAGTGGGAACCATACCGACCAGCTTCCACGCAGATGAATCGAGCGTACTGTATACGGACAGCATATTCGTCGATTTTCCATCGATATCATATTCGGTATTCATACTTCCTGCAGGCTCTTTCAAATCTTTCACAAAGGCAAGATCCGTCTCTTTTCCTGCACGCCCCGCGACGGACGAAGCAACGACTTTATTATCCGGAGCAATCAATTGAATGACCGAGCCTGCCCCCAGATCCAGTGATTTAAGTTGCTCCTCCAGCACTTCCAACTTCAACTCAATAATCAGTACGTAAGACTGTGTTGTACCTTGCAGGTTCTTCATCGAACGTGCAATTTGGAAAGTCTGAGTCGTACCATCATTCTTCTCTTTTGTTGGGAGCCAGCGGTAACCTCCCTGTGCTACGAGGTCTTTATACCATGATTCCTGACGAATGCTTCCCATCGTTGAACTGCTGTTCCCAGTTCCCATAACGGATTTAGATTCATCTGTTGGCACCAAATAAATCGCTTCCATGGATTTGTTTGTAAAAGCTACATTGGATAACTGTTTATTAATTGAACTCGAATTGACGAATGTATCATAGGCCGTCAGATTCGGATCTGACATTTTCTGAAGCAAAGACTGCATCTCTGGATCAAAGAAGATCTGTGTGGACGTATCCACAAAACGCTCCAAAATGATATCCAGCTTCTGCTTGGTTTGATCAATCGTCTCCTGATTGGCTCTGGATGCATTAGCCTCGATCGTATTTTTAGCCTTGGAATAGGATAATAGACCCAAACTAATAACAACAATCATAATGGCTGCAAAAAAGATTAAGAATAGTTTAACCCCTACAGATTTGACCGGATTCACTTTTCTAATCTGTTTGAATGAATTGCCTCCAAGCCCTTTCCAATCACGATTCTTCAGTTGTTTCTTCAACCAATCCACTTTGATCCAATCAAATCGGATCTTACTACGATCAATTTTAAAAGTTTTCTTATGTATCCCTTCTTTTTTGATTTTGACCGGTTTAACTTTCTTTACATTCTGTGTCTTATCAGGCTTAGCCTGCTCGGGTTGTGTGCTGTGTTCCCCACTGTCTTTATCCTTCTTTTGTACCATCCCAATCACCTGCCAGTAATTTTCTTGTTAGATTTTTCAATCTCTCCCCTATAAATATGTAGTATTCGACAGCTTTCCTGCTTTCCCTCCAATCCCTCAGAAATATATTACAACTTTTTTCCTATTTTTCTATAAAAAAAAGACCCCCATATACCGATATACGGAGGTCCATTCCTGTAATTTATAACACAAATTTGCGATTCGTTAACATTATTTTGTTTCAAACTAGGAATATAAGCCTACTTCTTTTTCCGCATCATATCAAAATAAGAAACTGGCTGATCTACTTTCATTTTCACCAGTTGCAACGGATGTCTGGCAGCATCCAGAACATTGCCTTGTTCATCCTGAATTTCTCCTACCACTTGTTTGAAAAAAGTACCATTGGGGCCGAAGAACTCGATTTCATTTCCCGGCTTAAAGTGATTCCGCTGCTGAATGGTCGCCATGCCTGTTTCTTCATCATAACCCATAACCAGACCAGCAAAGTCGTAAGGCACTGCTTTCTCTTCCGGCTCATAGATATGATCTTCATGATCAGGGGTGTCGTAGAAGAAACCGGTATTCAGCGGACGGTTCGCCGCTTTATTCATTTCTTCCACCCACTCCGGTTTCAGCACATAATTTTCAGGATCAGCCATGTATGAATCAATCGCCTGACGGTATACGTTGACGACAGTCGCTACGTAGTGGATCGATTTCATCCGTCCTTCGATTTTGAAGCTGTCCACACCGACATCAATCAATTCCGGGATATGACCGATCATGCACAGATCTTTGGAGCCCATGGAGAAGGAATTATCCTGTTCCTGGAACAGAGGCAACTGATTATCTCCCAGTTTAAATGGTGCAGGAGCCTTCATCTGCATCTCCTCTTCGCTTACCCAAACCGTATCTTCTCTGACATCCTCGAACAGATCATATTTCCAGCGGCAAGACTGACAGCAGCCCCCACGGTTGGAGTCTCGGTCTGTAAAGTGGTTAGACAATACACAACGGCCCGAATAGGAAGAACACATCGCTCCGTGAATGAAGGCTTCAATCTCGATATCCACATTTGCCTTGATCTCTTCAATCTCTTCAAAGCTTGTCTCACGCCCAAGCACAACCCGCGGCAGACCCTCGTCCTTCCAAAACTTCACGGCTTGCCAGTTCAATGTAGACTGCTGTGTACTCAGGTGAACTTCCAGACCCGGTACAGCACGCAAAGCTACTTCAATGATGGCCGGATCGGCAACAATAACTGCAGAAATACCTGCATCATACAGGTTCTGCAAATATGCTTCAATGCCAGCCACATCTTCGTTATGGGCATAGATATTTGTGGCTACGAACACTTTGGCTCCATACTTTTTCGCAAATTCTACACCTTCACGCATTTCTTCAAAACTGAAGTTATCGGCGTTCGAGCGCAGCCCATAAGCCTGTCCGCCAATATATACGGCGTCAGCCCCATAGTGAATCGCAAATTTTAATTTTTCCAGATTTCCCGCCGGAGCCAAGAGCTCCGGTTTATCCAGACGGTTACGTTTACCGGAAAACTTCCGTTTGACCGCCACTGTTTCCATCTTGTTCACCTCGTCTATTAATACACTTGTTCTTTATAGAAAAATCCAAATGACAATTCCCGCTCAGGGTCTTGCAGCTCACGGACCTCACGTAACCATTCTTCGTCGTATGCATAAGCCTCTGCGTCTGCCTCATAAAGATCTATCGCTTTACGGTAAGCACGAACAACCGCTTCATTGTAAGCAAGAGATTTCAAAATCCCCTCTACCTTGAAACTGTGCACACCTGCTTCCATCATCAGATGAAGATCTTCCAGAATGCAGATGTCCTCTGAACTCATAATATGCGTTCCATTGATGTCCTCATAGATCGGAAACTTCTCATCCCGTCGCTCGGCTTCAATCAGGAACAATCCGCGTTCCTTGCCGAGATGCCCTTCCACTGGACGTCCTTGATGAGCCATGTAACTCTGAACCAGGCTGCGCTTGGAGTGATAAATATTGGTCATGCCATGAACCTGCACCTGCGCCTCCACTTTTAAAAATGGAACCATCTCCGTGATTTCGTCCATGTTCAACTCACGGGCAAGGACAACGCGGCTGGCCCCCTTGGTTCCCCAGTAATTGGCCGTTGCATAGTTTGTAGACGTCATCTCTGCGTTCCAATGCAAATGAATATGCGGTGCATGTTCCTTGATCGCAGCCAGTACAGATGGATCATTGAACTCGACCGCGTGCACGCCAATTCGGCCTAACGCTTGCACATAGTCAGGCAATTCTTTTAATAATTCATTCGACATCAGGTTGTTCATAGAAACAATAACCCGAGCTTCGTGTTTGGTAGCCATAGCCACCACTTCTGCAGTTTCTTCCAGGCTAAAGTTACCTGGCAGACGCATGCCAAAGCGATCATCTCCAATTAATAAAGCGTCAGCTCCGGCTTGAAGCAATGCTCTTGCTTCTGTTACATTTGCTGCTGTCACGAGCAGTTCATGTTTAGTACTCATCTAATCCCCTCCGCTTATTGCGCAGCCTTACTTTTGGCTATATTTTGCTGATGTTCCTTGTATGTCTTGGCAAACAGATGCCCTGAAGTTCCATCCTTTTTCGTCACATAAAACAAATATTCCGAAGCTTCCGGATTCAACGCTGCCTTGATGGAAGCAAGACTCGGACTGGCAATCGGGCCAGGTGGTAGACCCTTGTTTAAGTAAGTATTGTACGGACTCTGTACCTTCAGGTCTTTGAAAAACAGTCGCTCCTTCGGTCTATCGAGCAAATACTGCACAGTTGCATCAATTTCCAACTTCATATCCTTATTAATCCGATTGTAGATTACACCTGCAACCAGAGCACGTTCCTTATCCACCACAACTTCCTTCTCCACAAGTGACGCAATCGTCAGCAATTCATGCAAGGAGAGTTTCTTTTCCTGAAGCTTCGCTTCCAGATCCGGTATGGAATTGATTTTAGTCTCGAATTCTTCCAGCATTCTCTGCATAACATCGTGGGTGGAACTTCCCTTTTTCAACTCGTACGTTTCCGGGAAAAGATAACCTTCCAATGCGTAGCGAAGTTCTTCATCCACAGGAATTCCCTTGATGATATCCACATCAAAGGCCGAGGGATCGTTGGCCAGCTTGATGAATTCATCCCGATCAACAACATGTTCGTAAGCGAGCTTACCTGCCGTCTGCAAGACGGTATACCCTTCCGGGATCGTAAACTTCACCATTTCTTCGGGTACAACCTCGCCGCTACTCAGTTTATGAATAATCTCATCGTATGTTACACCTGGATTCATGGCGTATTTTCCAGCCATAAAATTACTACCCAGCTTATTCCACTTTAAATAACCTTTGAAAACGAGACTGTTTCGAATCAATCCTTCTTGCTGCAGTTGGTCCGCAATTTTGGAAATGCCCGATCCGCTCTTGATTTCAAATACAACAGGCTCGGAAGAAGCTTGTACCGGACGCATCATGCTCCATACATACCCACCAGCTCCTCCGGCCAGAATTAATAGTATTAGAAGCAGAATACCTATGACTTTGCCTTTCAACAGAGACACAACTCCTTTACACAACCAAAAAGAGCGGACTTCTCCGCCCTTCCGGTTTTTTCAATTTGAAGCTGATTAATCTTCGTCAATCGGGAGTGTACATTCATCATATAGCTCTGAAATGCTCTCCCACTCATCGTCATCATCAATCGTAACTAACTCCGGCATGATCTGGTCTTCGCTGCCCGGAACAACCCGTAGCAGTTCAACCTCGTCATACGGACGCAATGAACTGCGGAGCACCGCGTATTGCTGCCCATGTACCTCAAACTCAGCGAGCAGTTCATACGGATGTGATTTACCGTTCTCTTCCTCGAGCTCCACATGAGCACCGAATGCCAGACGCAGCGAATCTGTCCATTTCAGGTCCTTGCGATTATATTCCGTCATTTAGTTCGCTTCCTCTTCATCTTCAGCAAGAAATGTATTAAAGGTCTCCTCGACGATATCCCACTCGGCATCATCTTGGATCACAAAAAGTTTGATATCATCGCCGTCTTCTTCATAACGGAATGCATACACATCCGTCTCGCCATCTTCAGGTTCAACCGGAGCAACCATCATATACTTGGCCTCCGAACCGTCCACTTCGAATTTCATGATGACTTCGAATTCCTCTTCGTTACCCTCATCATCTGCAATGTAAATGATCTCAGCTTCTTCTTCCATACCCAGTTGATCTTCAGCCATTGTTGATCCCCCTCACCTTGTACTATTGGCATCCAAATAATTTTGCAAAATCAGGCTAGCGGCCATTTTGTCCACGACCTGTTTGCGTTTTTTGCGACTGACATCCGCTTCAATCAGCGTACGTTCTGCTGCCATCGTTGTCAGCCGTTCATCCCAAAGGTGAACAGGTAAATTCAGTTCGCCACGCAGACGTTCGGCAAAAGCAATACATATTTCACCGCGCGGTCCTACGGTGCCGTTCATGTTTTTGGGAAGTCCAACCACGATTTCACTGATCTCGTGCTCACGCACCAACTCAGCAATCCGTGTGAACTCACCTTCATCCCGGCGGCGTTCAAGCACTTCCAATCCCTGGGCAGTCCAACCGAAGGCGTCACTGACAGCAACTCCGATTCTGCGGTCCCCATAGTCCAAACCTAATTTTTTCATCATGCTCTCCCATCCTGAGCCTGTTCAGAACGATATGCATTCGTCTGTGCAGACTTCAGTCTGTCTTCTGTCGGTTCATTATCCGTTTGCCTACAAGGCTGCAGACAAACGGAAGTGGCGTATATTACCGGTGATTGGCCAGGTAAGAACGAACAAGCTCTTCAATCAGCTCGTCGCGCTCCTTTTTCCGGACCAGACTGCGTGCGTTGTTGTGACGCGGAATATACGCGGGGTCGCCGGATATCAGATATCCAACGATCTGGTTAATGGGATTATACTCTTTATCGACCAGCGCGTCATATACCGTGAGAAGAATCTCTTGTGAAGATGCCTCCTGTTCGTCACCTTTCACATTAAATTTAACCGTCTTATCCATGGAGTCCATTGATGACACCTCGCTCCTGCATGAACATGGGGACCATGTCCTGCCGAATTGATTTCTGTTTATATAATAACATATTCTGACTGCCACAAGTACACAAAGGATAAGGCAATTGTGTTTTTTGCTTGTCCTTTACTGGCTGACGATGGAAATCGCCAATTTCAATGCTTCATCCAGCTTACTTGCGTCCTTGCCTCCGGCCTGAGCCATATCCGGACGTCCACCGCCGCCGCCGCCGCATACTGCAGCAACTTCCTTCACAATCTTACCGGCATGCAGACCTTGTTTCACCTGCTCAGCAGGTACTGCGACTACAAAATTCACTTTGCCATCCGCCGGCGCACCGAGTACAAGAACGGCATCTGGCAGTTTTACTTTCAGCTCATCCGCGACGGTACGAAGTGCATCCATATTCGGTGCATCTACACGAGCGGCCAGCAATTGGGTATTACCTGCTTGTACCACTTGATCCGTCAACTGGCCTGCTTCCATCGCGCTGAGTTTGCTTTGCAGCGATTCAGTCTCTCTCGCAGCTTCTTTCAGTTGTTGATTCAGACCTTCAATCCGCTTTGGCACATCCGCTACATTCGCCTTAAGAAGGTTTGCGGACTGTTTGAGCAGTTCCAACTGGCTTTCCACATACAAATATGCACCACGGCCTGTCACAGCTTCAATCCGGCGTACACCGGAGCCGATTCCACTTTCGCTGACCAGTTTGAAAATTCCAATCTCTGAAGTATTATTTACGTGACAGCCGCCACAAAGTTCCAAACTGTAATCTCCAATTTGCACGACGCGCACAATATCTCCATATTTTTCGCCGAAAAGAGCCATAGCTCCCATTTCCTTCGCTTCATCGATGCCTTTCAGCTCAATGTTTACGTTCAGACGATTCCAGATCTGTTCATTCACTTGACGTTCAATCTCTGTCAACTCTTCCGGTGTAATACTGCCGAAGTGAGAGAAGTCAAAACGTAGACGCTGTGGTTCCACCAAGGAACCAGCCTGATTAACATGCGTGCCGAGCACATCTTTTAATGCTTTGTGGAGCAAGTGTGTTGCCGTATGGTTTTTAATGATATCGCCGCGTTTGGTTGCATCCACTTCTGCTTGAATAACATCACCCACACGAAGCTCACCGGACTCAATCGTCACCACATGCACATGCTGCCCTTGCGGAGCTTTGAACAGACCTTGAACCTTTGCTACAGCACTTCCACTGCGAAGCAGGCCTTGGTCACTGACTTGACCGCCACTTTCTGCATAAAATGGAGTTTGATCCAGAATAACCTGAGCAGTCTGTCCTTCTCCTACAGAGTCTGCAAGAACATCTCCGGTAACAATAGCTACCACTTTTGCTTCCGTCAAAAGGTCAGTATATCCAACAAACTCGCTTTTAACCTCCAGGTCAGCCAGCGGTCCACCTTGAATCTTCATGCTTTCGTTCTCTTGACGCCCTGCACGCGCACGATCACGTTGCTCTTGCATGGATGCATCGAAGCCCTCACGATCTACGGTCAGACCATGTTCAGACGCATAATCCTCAGTCAGGTCAAACGGGAATCCGTACGTATCGTATAGTTTGAATGCTTCTGGTCCGCTAATCACTGTACGTCCTTCGGCTTTGGCTGCAGCACTGATATCTGCCAGAATGGAAAGTCCGTCTGACAACGTTTCGTGGAAACGTTCTTCCTCGGTTTTGATCACTTTGGCAATAAATTCTTGCTTCTCTACCACTTCAGGATAGTACATGCCCATCACTTCACCAACAGTCGTTGTCAGCTCATACAGGAACGGACGATCCAGGCCCAATACTTTACCGTAACGAACAGCACGACGCAGCAAACGGCGAATGACATATCCGCGGCCTTCATTGCTTGGCAATACGCCATCACCTACAGCAAATGCCACGGTACGGATATGATCGGCAATGACTTTGAGCGCAACATCAATCTCAACGCTATCATTATATTTAACGCCTGCCAGTGCAGCCGTTTTCTGAATCATCGGTTGGAACAGATCGGTGTCAAAGTTGGAATCTACATTTTGCAGAATGGAAGCAAAACGCTCCAGACCCGCACCTGTATCAATATTTTTGTTCGGTAGCGGTGTATAGCTACCGTCTTTGTTATGGTTAAATTGCGAGAATACAAGGTTCCACACTTCCAGATAACGCTCGTTCTCTCCACCTGGGTACATTTCAGGATCGTTCATATCGTTACCGTAAGCTTCCCCACGGTCATAGAAGATTTCAGTACAAGGTCCACATGGGCCTTCGCCGATATCCCAGAAGTTTTCGTCTAACTTGATGATGCGTTCAGCTGGCAATCCGATTTTTTCATTCCACAGCTTGAAGGCTTCTTCATCTTCCGGGTATACGGTAACAGACAAACGTTCCGGATCGAATCCGATCCACTCTTTGCTCGTTAAGAACTCCCAAGCCCAAGTCACTGTTTCTTCCTTGAAGTAATCACCGATGGAGAAGTTACCGAGCATTTCAAAGAACGTATGGTGACGACGCGTTTTGCCGACATTCTCGATATCGTTGGTACGGATACATTTTTGTGAGTTTGCAAGACGTGGGTTCTCCGGCTTCTCCCGTCCGTCAAAGTAAGGTTTCAGCGGTGCCATACCTGCGTTAATCCACAACAGGGAAGGATCGTTGTGTGGTACAAGCGACGCGCTTGGTTCAATTTTGTGACCTTTACTTGCAAAAAACTGGATCCATTTGGATCGGATTTCACTGGCTTTCATACTGGTTGCCCCCATCAAATTATAAGTTCCGCAGCGAGATCGCCCCGGTTGGTTAACAGATTGTTTGTACGTTTTCCAGGTAACACATCTGTAAAAATAAACACAAAAAACGCCCCTGAATGATCAGGGACGATGTTATCGCGGTACCACCCTGGTTATTGTTCTTCTTCCCTTATTGAAAGGATTCAACTCCCGTCATTGAAAAGGGTTCATCTCCCGTCATTGGAAGGATAAAACGAACAATCGCCTCGTTCATGCGAGTAACGGTCGCGCCCGGCAGGGTTGTCCTGCACTCCGAAATCAGCTTTCTGCCGCTTCAACTTTCAAGACTCTCCCAGCCAGCGAACTCAGAACATGTCTGAATTCGAAGAAGTCTATTCTCTGAGGAAAGGAACCCTCGGCATACTTCATTTCATCATCGATTTTAATTTAGTAAACATACACCCTCATTATATCGATAGAGTTACCCAGTGTCAACGCGCCTTCTGAGGCGATTCCAGATGATTTCCTGTCTCACTCGGCCATTTGATCACTCGGTTCTCCGCTTGATGTAATAGGCGAAGAAGTGTTGCACGATAACCTTCAACACGGCAAAGACCGGTACTGCCAAAATCAGACCGACGATCCCCGCCAATTCTCCACCGACCAGAAGCGCAAAGATAATGGAGAGTGGATGCAAGTGTAGCGTTCGTCCAACCACCTGCGGGGAAACTACATTGCTCTCTAGCACTTGGCAGAGTGTGTTCACCGCGATGACCAGTAGTACCATTTTGAAAGAAACCGTTGAAGCCATCACCACTGCAGGTGCCGCCCCCAGAAAAGGACCCAGATACGGCACGATGTTGAATACCGCCACAATACTTGCCAGAAGCAGAGCATAAGGCATATCGATCACGATATATCCGATATAGGCAAAGATCCCCACAATCACACAGACGATAAATTGTCCCCGGATATAATTGCCGAGTGCGGTGTCGATCTCTTTCATCACGGAAACAATGGCTTTACGGCGAGAACGAGGCAGATAAGCCACTACTGTGCGTTCAAATACATCAAAATCTTTTAACATATAAAAAATCAGAAACGGCACAATAAATACGTTAAACAGCACATTAATCGTCGCTCCGATATTGTCCATTAGCACGGTGATTCCTTGCGTAAGTCGGTCTTCCATCTGAAAAAACCAACTGTTCATGCCTGTGCGTATGCTTGGCGGCATTAATTTGTGATCCATATTGTTCATCAGGTTTTGCGCCCGCATGGACAATTCCGGCATATGTTCATTTAACTCTTCCAGCTGTTCAATCAGCACAGGGATGACATTCATTAAGATGACTCCAATGCAGGTCAGAAAAAAAGCATAGATTAACAGAACCGCAATGGAACGCGGAACTTTGCGTCCACCAAGCATGCTCACAATCGGATTAAGCACATAAGATATGATCAGTGCAACGATGAATGGGGCCAGTACCGTTTTCAAAAATCCATAGATATGTAATAATAACGGCCGTAACAGCCAGATAAAATATAGAATGATTAATCCGAGCAAGAGCCAGATCGCGTAACGAAACATTTTATTTTTGGTTAGTTGCTCCACTTCGATTCTCCCCTTTGGACTGCCTCTACAGTTCAGTATATGGACTGGCTCTGAAAGTCAGTATATGTAGGAGAGGGAATTTTTATTAACTCCGTGCAGATGTGGTAAATGAGAAGAGGAAGGGAATAAGAATATGTTCTGTGTTCATCATTGCATAACAAAAAAAACGCTCTCCTCTAAAAAAGAGGAAAGCGAATTTTATGAATCATTGCCTCATATAATCAACCATATGCTTCCTGACCACTATGTAACTACATCTATATCCATCTGTCGCCAGATTGCGACATCATTAAATGACATGTATTGTCATGAAACCGCATATAGAGGAAGTTAAACCGCGTATTAAGAAGAAGCGTGAATATGTGGGAAGTCTTGTGGCAACTCTTCTCCGAAGAACAAATCATCCAGAGAGCTTAAAGTGCCGTCCTCTTCCACCTGATACACAGACATTTTCTCACCGTTTACCGTTAACTCAATAAAGCATCCCCAGCAATAAAACTGATGGGAGCCAATTTTTCCGATATCTTTCGAACTACAATTTGGACATTTCATATTCATTCACCTATCCATTAACAGAATGAATGGCATTTTCCAAGCGCTGTTCACTCAGTGGCGGTACCATAATGGCACTTTCTCCGATTGACATATCACTTGTACATGGCAGCCATTTACGGCCCTCGATCAGATCGGACACAAAACCGTCCGTAATTTCAATCCCTATTATTGTATTTCCCAACTCTTGGTCAAAATAAACATCAGAGACACGTCCAAGCAGCAAACCTTCTTCGGTGAGCACGGACATCTCCTTCAATTTAGAACGACCAAGGAGGTATGTGTATTTTATGTCGTCGGCCCCCGTCTTGCGGACAGCCTGTTGATTACGGATCATGACGGCATCTTCGCCATAGGCAACGATATCTTCCCATTGCACCATTTTGACATGATTGGTAAACAGGCCCTTATTCTCAAGTTCAATGCCTTCAATCTCCCAATCATCATTCACAATGAAATCCTGGATTTTACCGACCTGCTTCCCGTCCTCAACATCAAAAACGGCAAGTCCGATCATTTCCTGAAGCTTCATCGCTGGGTCCCCCTCATCTTCTTCACATTGTATAGGCGCGGCGCTATTGCTAGGTATGCCCAAAGTTGATGAGTGGCAATCAGACGCCGATCATCAAACCGCTACTATTCAACCGATGAAAATGGAACTCCTTCCCTCCTTCTGTTCCATGTGTAAAGAACCCCTTAAGGTTTATTACGTAGCCGTTGAAGAATGGTTCCAATTTTTTCGGCGGTTGTGATGATTTCTTTTGTAGTATTACCCAACCCCCAGCTAAATCGAATCGCAGACTGTAAAAATGCTTCTGGCAAGTTCATCGCTTTGAGTACGTGGGATACTTCCAGGGAACCAGAAGTACAAGCTGAACCACTTGCTACAGCGATGCCCTCCATATCCAGATTCATCAGCATCGTTTCAGTAGATACCTCTGGGAAGCTGATATTGAGAATATTGGGAAGCGTATAATCATGATGTCCGTTGACATGAAAATGTTCTGTCCCTACATGAATGGCAAGCTGATCAAGCAATGTTTTTTTTAATTCCAGTGCATGCTGCAGGTGCTCCTCTGCATTCTCGGTAATGATCTTTAACGCCTCTGAAAAACCTGCAATCCCCGCAATGTTCTCTGTACCTGCACGACGTTGTCGTTCCTGTAAGCCACCATGTGATCTGGCTTCCAATGTTACACCACGTCTAACATACAGCGCACCCACACCCTGCGGTCCGTTAATCTTGTGCGCAGAGAAGCTAATCAGATCTACAGGCAAGTCTCTACAGGAAATCGGCTGGCTGCCCAGTGCTTGAACCGCATCTGTATGAAATAAAATATCATACTGACGCGCGAGTTCACCAACCTCACGAATCGGCTGAATCGTGCCTACTTCGTTGTTGGCATACATCATTGTGATCAGCACGGTGTCAGGTCTGATGGCTTCACGCAGTTCCTCCAGCTTGATGCGCCCAGACTCGTCCACAGACAGATAGGTCACATCGTATCCCTGCCGCTCAAGTTCTTGACATGAGTGCAGTACAGCATGATGTTCAATCTCCGTCGTAATCACATGTTTGCCTTGATCTGCTCTGGCAGCAACCGCCCCAAAAATCGCCAGATTGTCGCTCTCTGTCCCGCCACCTGTAAATACAAGCTCGTCCGGTTTACATCCCAAAGATGCCGCGATACTGTCTCTCGCTCCACTGACCGTGCGTTTGGCTTCACGTCCAAAGGCATGAATGCTGGATGGATTACCATATTGCCCTGTCATCACATTCATCATCGCTTCTGCGACGCGTGGATGCATAGGTGTCGATGCGGCGTGATCTAAATATATACGATTCATCGATATCACCCCGTTAGTTATTGGATTTCGTTTTTATGATCTTAACACTTGTAAAGGCAGGCTTTGATCTCTGTTGGCATGGCTAAAGCCCCCATTATGGGGGCTTCTATGTTATCTTCTAGATGATCAACTTCATTCCTTAATTTCTTCCTAAATGTAGCGCATCTTTAGATTTAATTGCCGCTATTCTTTCGTGAGCGCATATTATATTCTACCACTTTTTTTCAACTAAAGTAACCTATTTTCATTCATGAATGTTATGAGTCACACGCAGAATTGGTGATGATCCTATACGTTCTATGTGTCTTGTTAATATTGAAATACGGAAGGAAATTGTTGGACAATTCCACTTGTCATCATATCAGCCATCCCCAAAGCCTGTGGCTCAATAGAATCACTTAATTCAACATTCCTTACGTAATCTTTCGCAATGCGACTGCCGACCTCTTCCGTAAGAAGACGTAAATGCTCATACATCATCCTTTGCCATTCCACTTTTGACCAATATGGATTAATTTGCGCCAAAAAAGTAGCAATTTCATCAGCATTGGCATACCAACGTTTCTGGGCATCTGCTGCTGCTGTACTATTGCCTGACTTCAAGTCAGTAACAAGTTCTGCGGCAATCGTTAAATGTTCTCTAAGCAGTTTTTCAAATTGACCGGCAATAGCAGTCCCATAGATCGGTGCAAGTACCTGAGCAAAATCACTTGGATTTCTTAACAGTCTTGCGGTTGTAGGTTGGACGTCACCAACTCCATCAACGATACTATTCACGGTTAATCTCGTCCAGAACACATGCTGTTCCCATAGTGATCTGAGTTTCCTGTTCAAATCTACGCTAGCTGTTGTGCACTGCAAAGAATCCGTTTTCCGAAAAGTTGGATAATAATAGGTCGGAACATAATTAAACATCATCCGTCAACTCCTTTTTACAACAATATATAGGGAACAGCCTACATTGGTGCAACCCAATCAGATGTTGATCAAAATCGGGAGTCGGAACAAAAAAACAACCTCACTGCTATCAACAGTAAAGTTGTTTTTTGCTGGCGTTGATTGAAACACTATAAGGAAACTAAATATAAAACATGTACGAATCTTTCTTTTCCTGATCCTCAAAAGTAATTAAGTCTTTCAACGTTGTTGAATCCAGCACTTCTGCAATGCCATCACGGATGCGTAGCCACAAATCACGCTTAGCCGGGTCATCTTCTTCCGTAAAGTCTACTGGCGAGATCGGCCCCTCCAGTACACGAATGACATCCCCTGCGGTCACCGTTGCAGGATCACCTGCCAGAATGTAACCGCCATATGCACCGCGGATACTCTTAACAAGGCCAGCATTACGCAGTGGCGCAATCAGTTGCTCCAGATAATGTTCAGAGAGCTGGTTGCGCTCAGCAATGCTCTTCAAGGATGTTGGACCTTCGCCGGTTCTTGCGGCCAGCTCCATCATGATTGTGAGGCCGTAACGGCCTTTTGTCGATATTTTCAAAGGAGTCACCTCTTTCAATTTTCAAAAAAATACATCTAATCCTCCGTATTCCGATCATAACCCTCAAGTAATGTTAACATATCTGCATGCGTTATGGAAAAGAAAGATTGACGATATTGCAAAATGTGCGTCTGGAGTGGACACTATCCAAAGTTGGCCGGGTGTATCGTAAGTTCGGTCGGGTTATGCTAGAATAGTAACGAAACACATTTATATATAGAAATGGTGATAACGATGTCCAAAGCAAATGAAAATACACGGGTCGTCGTTGGCATGTCCGGAGGTGTGGATTCATCGGTTACCGCATTGCTTCTGAAAGAGCAAGGTTACGATGTCATCGGCATTTTCATGAAAAACTGGGATGATACGGACGAGTTCGGCCATTGCACCGCTGAAGAAGATTCAGAGGATGTGCGCCGGGTGTGCGAACAGATCGGCATTCCGTACTACACTGTCAACTTCGAGAAAGAATACTTTGATAAAGTATTTACCTATTTCCTTGATGAATATAAGTCGGGTCGTACGCCGAACCCGGATGTCATGTGTAATCGTGAGATCAAATTCGGTGAGTTCCTGAACAAAGCGCTGGATCTCGGCGCAGATTATGTAGCTACTGGCCATTATGCGCGCCTCATTGAAGAGGACGGCACGTTCAAATTGTTGCGCGGTGTGGACAACAACAAAGATCAGACTTACTTCCTGAATGCTCTTAATCAAAAGCAGCTCTCCAAAGCCATGTTCCCGATTGGTCACCTGCCTAAACCGGAAGTGCGCAAAATTGCTGAAGCTGCCGGTCTGTACACAGCCAAGAAAAAAGATAGCACAGGTGTATGCTTTATCGGCGAACGCAACTTTAAGGAGTTCCTGAGCAACTATCTGCCAGCCAAAGGCGGAGACATGGTTGATATCGTAACGGGTGAAGTCAAAGGCCGTCACGACGGTCTGATGTACTACACGCTGGGTCAACGTCAAGGACTTGGTATTGGCGGTTCCGGCAACGGCGAGCCTTGGTTTGTCGCCGATAAAAACCTGGAGAAAAATCAATTGCTTGTGGTGCAGGGCGACGCTCATGCCAGCTTGTACTCTACAGGTCTGACGGCTACAGGCGTAAACTGGATTGCAGGTGCAGAGCGCACACCGAATGTGCCTTTCCGCTGCACAGCCAAGTTCCGTTATCGTCAACCGGACCAAGGCGTTACATTGACTTGGCAGAAGGACGGCAGTGTGGATGTACAGTTTGATCAACAGCAAAAAGCGATTACGCCAGGACAAGCCGTTGTTTTCTACGACGGAGAGGTTTGCCTTGGCGGTGGTACGATTGATCAGGTACAGAAGGTCCCTGTACCGGCGATGCAATAACAGGACTTACTCATCACTTGAGAGTGGTGAAGTCAATTCCCTGTATTCCTACAAAAAAAGCCGTCTTTCATGTAATACCATGAAGGATGGCTTTTTTCCTGCTTTTTTTTGCAAAAAAATTTAAATATTTACCTTATGCAGTGAGCCAAACTCCTGCCAGACAACCTAATATCCCCACCACCACTGAACTTACCACGTAAATAACGGCTCTGGCTTGTCGCTGTTGCCCCATTAACGTTAATGTTTCATACCCAAAGGTAGAGAACGTGGTGTACGCTCCGCAGAAGCCAGTCCCCCATACTACCCACATTGCGTCTGGCAAACTTCCTGCTTGATGCCCGCCGTACAACATTCCCAAAATAATAGAACCGCTGATATTAATTACCCACGTTCCCCAGGGAAAGGCGGTTCCCACTCTACCTGAGACAACCTTTCCTAGACTATAACGGAGTAGTGCGCCTAACACACCTGCTAATCCTATCCAGATGATCATAGGCCATCACCCTCTTTGGGGGAGACACTTAACATTCGATTGCCCAGCTTGATCCCAAGGGCGCAGAGCACCAGTCCTGCCACTACACTTAGAAGGAGATAAGCCGCTGCTGTCAACCATTCTCCACCCTCCGTTAAACGAACGAAGTCCAGTGTGAATGTGGAAAAGGTCGTGAAGGCTCCAGTAAAACCTGTGCCAATGGCGAGGCGAAGCTGTGGTGTTATTTTCTCAGGAATAGCGATAGTAAAAAAAAAGCCCAAAAACAGGCTGCCGATCGCATTGATCAACAGCACTGCCCATGGAAAACCTGTATTGGCCGAGGGGAGCATCAGTTGAATGGTGTATCTGGTTAATGTGCCCAGAAACCCCCCAGCTCCGATATATGCTAACTCTTTCATCTCTACAGCTCCCTGCGCCGCTGTTGGTTCAGCCTGATCTTCGACTCATTCCCCTGCTCTGTCGCCTCATAAAATACTCTTCGAGACAGCTGTTTTGGCAGATACTCCTGTTTCACATAATGTCCCGGGTAGTTATGAGGATACTGGTATCCTTCATGTCCCAGCTTGGCAGCACCTGAGTAATGGGTATCCCTCAAATGCAGCGGTACTTCGGCCGACTTCACCTCATCAATCGCGCTCATCGCTTTGGATATCGCAGTATATACTGCATTGGACTTCGGACTTTCCACCGCAAACAAAATGGCTTGCGCAATATTAAGCTTCGCCTCCGGCCACCCGTTATTTCGGTACGCATCAAGCGCTCCTATCGCTTGGGTCATCGCCTGTGGATTCGCCAGCCCAATGTCCTCACTACTTGCGGCAATCAGGCGCCGAATGAACGTCATGGGGTCCATGCCCAGTTTCTCCACCGCATATAGAAACCAGAATAACGCTGCATCACTCGAACCACGAATGCTTTTGTGAAAAGCAGATAATACGTCATACTGCGTGGACTCGTCTGCCTTGACAATGGGACGACGGATCGACTCTTCCGCGACAGCCAGCGTGATGTGAACCGTTCCATCCTGCTCAGGCGGTGTCGTCAGCGCGGCAAGCTCCAGAGCATTCAGGGCACGGCGAATATCACCATTCGCCATCGTAGCAATGTGTGCCAGCGCTTCATCATCGGCTTTCAGTTCCATAAACCCAAGGCCTTTATCCGCATCGCTTAGCGCTCTGCGCATCGCAATCAGGGAATGCTCCTTATTTAAGGATTCCAGTTGAAAAAGGGTGGAACGACTCATCAAGGCTCCGTTTACATAATGGAAGGGATTTTCCGTCGTTGCCCCGATAAAAATGATCGTGCCCTTCTCCACCGCTGGTAGCAGTGCATCTTGACGCGAACTGTTAAAACGATGTACCTCATCGAGGAAGAGAATCGTTTTGGTTCCGTAGAGCTGTTTGTTCGTCTGTGCCTGCTCAATGACTTCTCGTACATCCTTCACAGAGGCATCCACAGCATTCAGTCGCACGAATTGTCCTTGAGTGTGCTGAGAGATGATGTGAGCAAGTGTTGTCTTGCCACATCCCGGAGGCCCGTACAACAGGATGGATGAAATCTGATCAGCTTCAATGGCTCGGCGTAGCAGCTTTCCTGGCCCGATAATATGTTCCTGCCCTATATATTCATCCAGATGCTCAGGCCGCATGCGGTCTGCAAGCAATCTGGCCTGTGGTTGTGTATCCTGTTGAAACGAAAATAAATCCATGGTTTTATCACTTCCTTAACGGATTGCCAATCTGATATTCAGTTATTAACGTGATCAAAATGTTAAAATGAATCTCCACTCGCTATCATATCATTCCTGCGGAAGCATCGCCATAAATGCCCCAAGCGCACTGCTGACAAACGCATCCTTACGAGTAATAAATCTTGTCATCATACGGTTCATGCCAACCGGAAGAGCATATTTACGCAGCAAACCACTTTTGATCTGCTGGTGAATGACGATTTCAGGTAATAGAGAGATGCCCATTCCAGAGGCTACGCCACTGATAATCGCCTCGAGCGTCCCAAATTCCATAATAACAGGCCTGTGAACACCACTCAGAAGCATCCAGTCCTCCAAAATTTTACGGTAAGAGCACCCCATACTGTAAACCAATATCGGCTTTCGGATCAGTTCCTTCTCTGACAGACTAGGAGACGATATCACAAAAAGTTCTTCATCAAATACATCCACAGATTTAATATCAGGATGGTCGCAAGAACAACCAATAAATGCGCCTTCCAATTCATACCCGATAACCTGGTCAATAAGCATTTGTGAATGACCTGTAGCCAGCGCTAGTGAAACTTCCGGGTACTGGCTGTAATATGTTGCAAGAAGACGTGGCAACCTTACCGCCGCGGCTGTCTGTATGGAACCAATTTGCAAAGGGCCAGACGGTGTATTGGTAGCCTGGAGCGCTTTGGATGCATCATTCAACATACCAATGATTTTATCTGCGTAAGTTAATAACGTCTCTCCCGCTGGAGACAACGTCATTCCCCGATTGTGACGGATAAATAAAGGTGTGCCTACTTCAGCTTCCAGATGCCTGATGCGTGCCGTAACGTTGGATTGAACGTACCCCAGCTTGGCTGCAGCTCTGGTCAGATTTCCTTCCTGTGCAACACATTGAAATATTCGAAGATCCCCGCTCTCCATCATGCCTCCGCTCTGACATCATTCAAAATGATATCCAGTTCATTTGTAATCATTATACTCTCTTGCCAGAGCGTACTACAATGATGACATATTCATCTGTTGTTCGAAATTCAATGGTTGAAAACAAAAGAAGGAGTGTTCGAGATGACATACTGGACCGATAGAGTGGTTTTAATTACAGGCGGAGGAACAGGTATAGGCCGCGCGGTCAGTACCTTGCTGGCTGAACGCGGTGCACGGGTCGCATTGAACTATTCTCGATCACAGCAGGCCGCAGAAGAAACCGTTCAGCATATCCTAAATCAAGGCGGGCAAGCATTTTCCATTCAGGGGAATATTGCAAATGATAAAGAGGTTCGCCAAATGGTCGCAAAAGTAACCGAAATCTATGGCCCCATCACCGACCTTGTAAATAATGCGGGCATGACCCATCATATCCCCCTCAGCGATCTGGAAGCTGTCACAGATGATATCTGGAACGAACTGATGGATGTGAATGTGAAAGGTATGTTTCATTGTGCTCGTGCCGTAACCGAAGGAATGAAGCAGGCCGGTGGAGGTGCCATTGTAAATATGGGCAGTATTGCCGGCAGCACCGGTTCGGGTTCATCTCTTCCATACGCCGTATCCAAAGCAGCAGTACATGGTCTGACTTTATCTCTAGCCCATGCACTCTCCCCGCTCATACGTGTAAATGCCATCATTCCTGGAGCTGTCTCCACACGTTGGTGGGCTGGCAATGAGGAACGAATGCACCAACTCGGTGGACAATTGTTACTACAGCAAATCGCTCAGCCAGAGGACATCGCCCACATGGTCTGCGCTGCTCTTGAACAGCGATCCATGACAGGACAACTTATTACTGTCGATGGAGGACAGACATTATGAGCGCAACAATTCATAATCCGGCTAGAGCGAAACGCGTACCAGCTTCCTTAAAACCAGTCCAATACATCGTATTGATTATCGTGACAACGCTCATTATGGGAACTTCTTTTCCTGTAGGTAAAATAGGACTCAGTTACGCACCACCTTTTCTATTGATGGGCTTGCGGTACATCCTTGCTGGTGGTTTGATGGCCCTAGCCCTGCGTAGGCACCCCTTACCGAGGGGATGGCGAGCCTGGGGTAAAATCATGCTCATCGGCTTGTTTCAATCCGCCGGGGTGATGGGCTGCGCCTATTACAGCATGAACTGGATTTCATCCGGTGAATCGGCCATTATTACATTTACGAATCCATTGATCGTCATTGTTCTCAGTGCGCTACTATATAACCTGAGATATCGATTAAGCCAGTGGATTGGCGTAATTGTTGGGTTTGTCGGCATTTTGTTTACCTTTGGATGGCATATGAGCTTCACCCCGGGGACCTGGATCGGTTTTGGCGGAGCAATTTCATTTGCCGTATCCACACTCCTGATTAAGCGCTGGGGCGTTGATTATGACACTTTCGTGCTTACCGCTTATCAAATGCTCGCCGGAGGTGTAGCATTGCTTCTGCTAAGTGTATGGACGGAGCAGCCTCATTTTACAGTGACTCCAGTCTCTATCCTATCGTTGTTATATCTAACGCTGATTTGTTCCATCATGCAGTTTTCCCTCTGGTTTTATCTGTTACAGCACAGTGATCCCGCCCAGACCAGCAGTTACCTGTTTCTCGCACCGTTCTTCGGTGTGCTTTCAAGCTGGATTTTGTTAGGTGAGGAGGTTCAATGGTTGGTCGGAGCTGGTGGGGGGCTAATCGGGGTAGGCATCTATCTGGTGAACCAGCGTTCTTCAGATAAATAGATAAAAAAATAATCAAAAGTAAATTATTCCTTTACTTTTGATTATAAGTGAGATTAGATAAAAATAATCTTGAAAACTATTCTTTTAGCCATGATGGGATTTCCATACCTAATAATTGTACATTCTTAAATCTCTCGTAATACGACATACCATTTGGATCAGAAACGAAATTACCTCTGGTCAATAGACCAATGACCAAATGTCCCTCTGGGTCACCTTTCAAGGCTAACTGACCCCACCAGTCAAGAACTCGGGTAAAATCGTTGATTTTATTAAGTAATTTAATACATTCTTCTTGTTTTATTATATAGATATTTAATAATAACTTATTCATAATAGCAAAAGGTTCATCTTTTTTCAATGATGGTGCTAATAATTCTTCCTGACTTGGTATATCCTTATCGGAAATTTCACCCCTTCTAAGCATAAAGGATAGATTTGATCCTGAAATTGTTCCCCCACATTTAAATGCTAACAAAAATGCTTCTTTACTTAGTTCATACTGTTTTTCAATATAAGCTTCAAAACCTATAGAGTTAATCTCTCCAAGGAAATGTTCACTATGATTTTCGCTCAATTTTTCTAAGACTTGTTTAATATCCAGGAACACTTCTAATGCTTCTTTTAAATTACCTAGCCCCTTTAAGCATTCGCTTTTATACATCCTGTATATGTATTCAAAGGACATGTCATCTACATCTGTAGTAATGTAATATGTTGTCTTTACTAATTCAAGTGTTATAAGTGACTCCTGATATTTCTTTATATCACATAATCCCATTGCCTTTCCTAGTAAAGATTTTCTTGCTAAAATTTTTAAATCATGTTCTGTCTCATCTTTTAAATTAACATACAGAGAATCTAGTTCTTTAACCGCTCTATTCGTTTCCCCTACTATCCCTAGAGTTATAGCTTTTTCATAATAACTGGATTGGATTAATTCGTTCAAAACCACATCATTTTTACTGAGATTTCTAAATTTCCTGATAACTTCTTTAAAAACATCCATCGCTTTTGAGTGTTCCTCTAAGTTATTTAAGTTAAGCCCTTTGTTGAATAATGCGAAGGCTACATATCTTTTCACTTGTAATTCTTTAGTTCTCTTTACTTTGTCAATGAAGGTATCAATAACTTGATTAGATAATTCATATTCTTTTTCTTGTCCTAAAGCGAATATTTTCCCTAAATAAGATTTTCCTAACAAATCAATATTAGAAATATCAGGCTTAACTATGGTAGATATTATATCATCGTATACAGTCAATGCTTCTTTGAAACGCCCCATAGCGACATATGACTCAGCTTTCTGAAGTTGCTCAGTATCTGATATCTGTTCTAACTGGCTATAGTACTTGTTAAGTCTTTCATACATCTTAATCGCTTCAGTCCGATTCCCTATATTGTCCAAATAACGTCCTTTACTCATCATTGCGTTTGCTGCAATTTCTTTTAATGTTGATTCTTCTTCATCAGTATACCTCTTGGTGATTTCATCAAGTGTATCTAACACATCATTATGTCGCTGAAGTTTTGTTAATGTCTCACCCTTATTTTTAAGTGATCTAGCTACTGTTTCTTTAATCTTATATTCTTCACTCTCACCAAATAAATCTAATAATTCGTCGTAAACCTCTAGTTCTTTATCTAATAAGTTATTTGAGTTATAGAACATTGATTTAAAAAATAATGAAAGGCAAAATAAATATTGCATTTTGGAATCATTATCATTGGAATACTTAAGTTTGAATTCATCTAAAACTTTTATAGATTCGGATAGATTATTGTTTTGAAATAAATACATTGCTTTCTTTAAGTATGAGGATGCTAAGATATTTCTAACCTTCTGTACCTTAATATTTGAATATTTATGAATTATATAATCTTGGTTTTGAATTGCCTCCTCTAAATTTTGCAAGGCTTCATAAATAAGAGCCTTATGAAATAATGAGTACACTATATAGTAGACGTATCTCTTGCCTGTGAAATTTGAAATCACTTCATCATACACCCTTAAAGCTTCACTAAAAAGATCCTGATCTCGCAATACATCCGCTTTACCCACTAATGCTTCACAAATTACTTTATTAATTTCGAATATATCTGCACTTTTAATGTTCTTTTCAAGTAATTGCATAGAAATTTTCACTATTAAATCGTACCCTCTAAAATTATCGTATATCTTATCAGAAGCAGATAAGATAACATCTAACAATTCCGTATGCTCTTGAAAATTAAATATGGAGTAATTATAATTCTTTTGAACTTTGTTGATTACTTCTTCATACTGGGATTTCTTTAAAAGTTCTTTTAGCTCTTCTAAAAATAAATTAGTGGTATATTCTTTGCTCTCCTTAGCCCGTAGTAGCCTATCAATGACTTCTTTGAAAAAGTATTTACCCTCTTCATCTCTACTCAAATTATCGCTGGCTATAGAATTATTTATTGTTTTCACGTAAAATCCAATTGGATCTCTTGTGATTTCTGGAGATTCAATATTAAATTTATTAATGAATTGTTCAAAAACTTCTTTGGCTTCAAGAACGCTATTATCTTTTTCCACATCTTTAACTCCAAGTAAGATTTGATCTAAATCTTCCTCATGTCGTTGTTCATTGTTAGAGCTAGGAACAACAAATTTAACATCACTATTCTCTCGAAGCCACCTTGGCAATGATTCTATATCATTTTCAGAATAGCAGAACCAATATAAATTGAAAGGCAGAGGGCTTTCAAGTCTCCTCTCTAAAGCCTGCATAAAAACATCCTTTTCCCATCCACTGTATCCAATAACTATCGGAATACGTCTATAGAGCAATGAATCTATAAAGAATGACATAGTACGATTAGTATTTAATTGACGTTCAGCTCTCTCAATTATTTCTCCGCTTAAATTACAACAATCATAAAACCAGTATGTACCATGAATATGAACAATTTGAATTTCATTGTTTTCAGAATCTATTTTTTCTACTGTATGTGGATGATCTGAAACAATATGTTGTATACCAAACATATTTAAAGATCTAGACAAGAAATCGTCAAAATTGGTAGTTATAACCATATTAGTTACCACTTTTTGAGAGAGTAGATGAGCTAACTTGATATTAGCTAGATTAATCGGCTGATTATGAAGAATACTCTTAATGTAATTCTGTCTCTGAAATCTATTAGGGTAGGCTAGTTCAAACCAATCAGAATATGCATCCTGTACAGTGGATTCACTCATTGCATGTGCTCGATTATACTTCAATGCATGTTCTTTACAATGGGTTATGATATCTCTAGCCAAAGGTGCACTAGGATAAGATATCCCAGCTCCCACCATAAAGAAGAAAGGAGATTTTTTATTCAAGTATAACATTTCATCACAGACTTGTTTGATTTCAAGTATCCCATCATCTAATGTAATCTTTTTAATTTTTTCCATAGCAAGTACATCTCCCAATTTTTCATCTTATAATAGAGATTTTACCATTTAAATTATAGTTATTCTAGACAATTTCCAGATAAAAAATCATTTCAATCTGTGCGCAAAATAAAGAACCACCTAATTATACACAGTGGTTCTTTACAATTATTGCTCTCAGTGTAACTTTATTCATTTTAAGAATACTCAATGTAAAACAGTAAATCTTCTAATCAATCAAATTCATATCCCAGGCCAACCCTGAATCGTAACCTGTTCACCCTCAGGATTATGTGTTGCCGCGGCATACGCTGGCATGTTGCCGTCGTGGAATAACCACAATTCATGCAGAGCCCGTGTACAGCCGACATAGAGCAGTTTCGCATCACCCGCGCCAGGCAAATAGTGCTGCTGATCAACATCAGCGACGATAGCTGCATCGAATTCAAGCCCTTTGGACAGATAAACAGGCAAAATCGAATGTCCACCGCTGTACTGCTTTTTACCACCGTCGATCAGGTTCAAATCCCAGCCCGCCGCCTGAAGCTCACGATGGAGTTCTTCGGCTTCATGCAATGTTCGCGTCAGGATGGACACCGTCCGATAATCTTTCGAGGTAAGCATCTTCAGTGCCCGTTCTAAACTGCCCGTCCGTCCTTCACTCCCGTATGCAAGCGTACGCACCGGATCCCCGCTCCGGAACACGGGAATCGCCGTAATCCCACTCTTCACACCCTGCTCCAGGATGGTATTGGCATAATCAATAATTTCCATCGTTGAACGATAGCTTCGGGTCAAGGCAAAATACGCATTCTGTTCTTCCGGGAACAACGAACTCATCTCTTCCCACGCATGAACACCGCGGTACTCATGAATACCTTGGGACAAGTCCCCCAAAATAGTGAAGGAATGTCCTTTCACAAACTGATCCAGCAGCGCAACATGAAACGGAGAGAAGTCCTGGGCTTCGTCAATGACAACGTGGTCAAAACGCTCAGCTCCTTCAATATCATGCACCAGCGTATGGATATAGACCAGTGCCGGCAGGTCCTCTTCTCGAATGACATCTTTCTTCAAATCTGCACCGGTTTGTTTCATGATTGCTTTGGGTATCAAGTTGCTTAGCTCAGCAGGTACAGCCCCGCCTTTCACTGCCTTGAACAGCTGTTTGTACAACGTCAGCGGATTGTATTCAGGCCACTTTTTGGCATAGGATTTCTCCCGCGTTGCTGCCTTTTTCTTACGTTCTTTACGCACCGTTTCTGGCATGGGCTTTTTCAATTCCATCTCGATCCAGCGGTGAACCCGTGCCATGACCCGCTCTTTACGTTTAGCCAGCGGATAATGTTTGTACTCCGTTCCAAACCAGTTATCGATCTCCTGTTTACTGAGCACCGCACCGTCCCATGGACTGAAATCACCCTCCGGCACAGATGCTTCTTCCATCCCAGACAACCACTCCCGGATCAGTTCCATGAAACGAATCGAGCCTTTGTAACGTCCAGGGACATCATCGTTCAGTTCAGGCCGAGTAGCAGGGGTTTCGAACCACGTCTGCAACGTCTCTGACGCATCTGCAAGTGGCATTTCCAGCCCTAGCAGATTCATCGCCCAATCGGGAAAGGTTTGCTGCTGAATGTCTCCTACACCGAGCTCTGGCAACACATCCGAGATATAATCGAGGAACATATGGTTGGGTGCAAAAATAACCATTTTCTCCGCCGATACCTGCTCCTTGTACTGATACAGCAAAAAAGCAAGGCGATGCAGGGCCACTGTGGTTTTCCCTGATCCGGCGACCCCCTGAATGATCAATGCGGTGTTTCTCGCCGCCCGAATGATCTGATCCTGCTCGGCCTGGATCGTGGATACGATGTCCCGCAACTTATTGTCCTTATTTTCACCAAGGCGGTACACGAGGAACTCATCGGATACGGCAGGCTGGTCACTGTCCCGGTTATACGTATCTGCCACACGTTCCAGTATGCGCTGACGAATCACGACATTTCGTTTCAGGTACACCAGACCTTCAATCAGCCCTTCAGGGGCTTCATACGTTGCGGAGGCTTCCCCTCCGGTAAAAGAGTAAAACAGGCTCGCGACAGGAGCGCGCCAATCGATGACAAGCGGATGCTCACCGATCTCTTCGCGGTCTACGCCGATTTTGCCAATATACAGCGGTTTCCGTTCACCACTGCCCTGCTCTTCGAAATCCAAGCGTCCGAAATAGGGTTGTTGCGCGCTCTTGGACAAGGCATTCCGGCGTTCTTCACGTCCGGCTTCCAGCACTTGCTCCGTGAAATCGTGACCGGTATACACCGGAAAGTTCCGCAGCCGTGTGAGCTGACGATCCACTTCTTCCATCGTTTGCGCTAACCTGTACTCTTCTTCTTGATAGGCACTTTGAAAGCTGTCTGACATGTTTCAGTTACCTCCTAAGAATATATGTTTGCTCTGCATCGCTGTAGATCGCGCAATACAAAAGGATACCCAATATATCACAAAGGGCAACTGAAAGCCATATCCATTTTCCATATGAACAAATCAAACCATGAAGTCCTTGCCAAAAAAAGAAGGACTCTGTTGAATCATACCTTCACAGGTATCGCAGAAATCCTTCATTCCTCATCTCTTTATTTGTCGAGTGCTACTCTTTGTTTTGTATTTCCCCATTGCTACTTGTACTACCTTCTCCATCCTGTGCCACAAATTGCTTTTGTGCAAGCTCCCGATATACGGGATGTGTGTTGATTAATTCTGCGTGAGTTCCCGTTCCAGTCACATGACCATGTTCTAATACTACAATCTGATCTGAATCCACGACAGTGGACAATCGATGTGCAATGACAATAGTAGTTCTGCCCTCCATCAGATTGGATAACGCCTGTTGAACTTCGTACTCGGATGTACTGTCCAGACTGGAGGTGGCTTCATCCAGCATCAGAATATCCGGGCTACGCAGCAACGCACGGGCTATGGCGATCCGTTGACGCTGGCCCCCCGATAACTTCATTCCGCGTTCACCCACTTCGGTGTCAAAGCCTTGTGGCAGTTTGTCGATAAAGTCAGCCGAATAGGCCATCTCCGCGGCTCTTCTGATCTCCTCCATCGTTACTTCACGATTGAGACCATACGTGATATTATCCTTAATCGTACCTGCCATCAGCGGACTTTCTTGTGATACATAGCCAATTTTGCTACGCCAGGAAGCGAGCGAATACGTTGTTATCTCTTCTCCCCCATACGAAATGTGACCCGAATCAGGCAAGTAAAACTGCTCCAGCAAGGAGAACAGCGTAGACTTACCACTTCCGCTCGGACCCACAATGGCTGTTACTTTGCGAGTAGGCACCGTTAGATTAATACCATGCAACACTTCTTCGCCTGTAACATAAGAGAAATGTACATCGTGAAACGCAATCGTTTCATTGCCCTGGGGAGCCAGCTTTGTGTTATGATCCGGTTCTTCCTCATCCGCAAGAATCGCCTGGATGCGTTCGGTAGCACCTACGACTTTTTGCAAACGTGAATACAGCGTTGTGAACTGTCCCATAGGCATTATAACTTGGAAAAGTAGCAGAATGAACGCAACCAGTTCCCCCGGCGACAATATCCCCGAAGCAACCCGCATCCCTCCGACACCAAGAATAACGACGAGCACAGCCGTCATAACAAAAGTAAACAAAGGCCCTATCAACGCCAGAATGCGTGCTTCCTGTAATCCAAAAGCGAACATTTTACGAATGCGGGAATCCCCCGCCTCCGATTCCTGCTTCTCGGTTCCATATGCTTTGACCAAACGAATTTCACTAATCACCTGACTGAGCACCGACGTCAGTCCAGCCATCTCATCCTGCTGTTTTTTGGAGATTTTGTACATTTTTCTGCCCACAGGCAACAAGATCAGCATGGTCAGCGGCACCAGGCTTAGAATGATGAGTGACATCACCCAATCCAGATAAAAGAGCAGTGCAACCCCACCGATTACCGCAACGATGTTAGAAACAAATGATACGAGATAATCCGCAATTAATGTCATAATCTGACTGGTGTCATTGGTGATGCGGCTCATTGTATCCCCCGTACGATTGCGGTCGAAGTATGGCATACGGAGGGACAGTACCTTGTTCCACAGCTTGGTGCGGAGCGTCGCCACGACACGTTGCCCGGCATAATTCAACATATAGATGCTAATTCCTGAAGCAATAGCTTGGATCACAAACGCCCCGAGTAGCAGAAAAATCACCGATTTATTTAGAGCAGATGTGGTCAGTCCATCAATGAGACCTTTGGTCATCAAAGGAACGATAAGTCCCGCCGTCGTTTGAATCAATGTCAAGATGAGAGCCACGGTCAGGATCAATTTTGGCGGATTTGTGGAAGCGATCAGCCGAACAAAATCCTTGAATCCTTTTGTTCCGACTTTCGGTTTATTCGATTCCGAGTGTTGCTGTTGCTGTTCTTGCATTCCCTGTTCTTCCATCCATCTTCCTCCCGTTCTCTATCTCATCACTTTTTGTTTTACAAGATACCATGCAATACGAAGTTCGCCAGGAACAGAATCGAAATGCCATACATGACGACAGGCACTTCTTTTCCTTTTCCGGCGGCCAGTTTGGCCAGCGGGTACGCGATAAAGCCAAAGGCCATTCCATCCACAATGCTATATGTAAAAGGAATCATGACCATGATCAGAAACGCCGGAAATGCTTCGGTAAAATCGCTGAAATCCATATCTCTGACACCCTGTACCATCAAACCACCGATGATGATCAAAATAGGGGCAATCGCACTGTCGGGAATATACCCGAGCAGCGGAATGAAGAAAAAGGTCGCGCCGAACAGCACAGCTGTTACCAGCGGAGTCAAACCCGTACGGCCACCTGCCGCGATGCCCGCTGTAGTCTCCGCTGCCGCTACCGGCGGACTGCTACCCAAGATACCAGCCAGCACCGTGCTAACCGACAGTGCACGCAGACTGCCCTTGAAACGTTCCGGACGACCAATCATATTCGTTTGCGCGGTGATGAGCCCGATATTTTCAAACACAACTATTAATAACAGCAGAAAAACAGCAATCCAGAATGCAATATCCGCCAGTTTCATCAGAGATAATTCACCAAACAGACCGCCATATTGCCGCAGTGCTTCCATGGCAGATACCGCTTCACCGGGATGTACCGCTCCGAGCACATAAGCAAGTCCTGTCCCAATTAAAATGCTGATGAGCAAACCGCCTTGAACATTTCGAATAAATAAAATAACGGCGAGCACAAGTGTTACACATGCCGTAATGACATTGGGATCATTGAAGTGCCCGATGGCAACAAAGGTTGTCTGATGAGCAATCACAATGCTACTCTTTTGCAATCCGATAAAGGTAAGAAATAGTCCAATCCCGACGGTAATGCCATGCTGCAGATTTTTCGGAATGGCTTCACTGATCATTTTATATAATGATGTAAAAGCGACAACAGCAAACAGCAGGCCTGTAACAGCTACCACAGCCAACGCTTCCTGCCATGTCAGTTTCATCGAGTGCACAAGCGTGTATGTGAAAAATGCGTTAATTCCCATGCCGGGCACTACAACAATCGGTGATTTACCCCCAAAAGCCATAAGTAAACATCCTGCAATGGATGTAAGCAATGTACCTACCATGGCTGCCTGCAACGGCATCCCCGCATCGGAAAGAATCTTGGCATTCACCATCACAATATAAACGACCGCAAAATAGGATATGGCGCCAGCCACAATTTCCTTCTTCCACTGATCTTCTGGTTCCATGCCCAGTTTTCTGGACAACCACCCGTGTTTCATTTGTTCTGTTCCCCTCTCTGACCGCAAACCATTATATATGTATCATCATTTCGCGCAGCAAAACATATCATACACCGTTTTCAAAGTGAAGTACATGACGTAATCCTGACATATCGGCACCAAAAAACGCAGGTGCTCATAGCACCCGCGCTTTATTTGTGTATCTGTATACGATGTGGCTTAATTTGATCTGTTGTTTCGGCTTATGCCTCTGACTTCTCTTCTTTTTCAAGCAAGTCTTTCACGGCAACACTGACCATAATCAGACCAGCTACCGGCGGGACAAAAGCGTTACTTGCCGGCGGCTGTTTCGCTTTGCGAATCTCCGGCGCATTCTCTGGAACGATCTTTTGCGTCACGTCTGCACGTGGCTTCAATGGCTCCTCGGTGGAGAATACTACCTTCACGCCCTTTTTGATGCCGTCTTTGCGCAACTTGGTGCGCACTACACGGGCAATCGGATCCATGGACGTTTTCGAAATATCCGCAACCTGGAATTTCGTCGGGTCCATTTTGTTCGCAGCGCCCATGCTGGAGATGATCGGAATTTTGCGTTTTAGGCACTCTTTAATGAGATGTATTTTGTAGATGATCGTATCGGAAGCATCCAGTACATAATCCAGATCGTACTTGAACAATTCCTCATACGTTTCCTCCGTATAAAACATGTTCAGCGCAATGGCGTCACATTCCGGATTGATCAATTTCACACGTTCTACCATCAAGTCGGCTTTTTTCTGACCTACTGTCGTGGTAAGTGCATGAATTTGCCGGTTGATGTTCGTGATATCCACTACATCTTTGTCAATCAGGATGATCCGGCCGACGCCGCTGCGGGCAAGTGCTTCTACAGCAATCCCGCCCACACCGCCGATGCCAAGTACGGCTACCGTGCTATTTCTGAGCGTATTCAGACCTTCTGGTCCAATCGCAAGCTCTGTTCTTGAAAATTGATGGAGCATTGAAAATCGATGCCTCCTTTATTTCTTTTCCGCGACAGGTTTACGGGCTACACGGATGTGAAGTTGTTCGAGTTGAGATCCATCTACTTCGGATGGTGCATTCATCAACAGATCAGTTGCACTTGCCGTTTTCGGGAAAGCAATGGTTTCACGCAGATTTGTGCGTCCTGCCAGCAACATCACGAGACGGTCCAGACCAAAGGCGATACCGCCATGTGGTGGTGTACCATATTCGAATGCTTCGAGCAAATAACCGAATTTATCATTAGCCACTTCTGGCGTAAGTCCGAGCGCAGCAAACATTTTTTCTTGTACATCACGCTTGTAGATACGCATCGAACCGCCACCAACTTCATAACCGTTCAGTACAAGGTCATAGGCTTGAGCGCGGATTGCACCCGGATCTGTCTCGAATAGATGTACATCTTCGTCTTTTGGACGTGTGAACGGATGGTGTTCCGCCACATAACGTTTCGCTTCTTCATCATAGCCGAGCAGCGGGAAGTCCACAACCCAAGCAAACTTGAATTTGCTGTCATCGATCAGACCGAGTTGACGTCCGATTTTCAGACGCAGAGCACCGAGAACATCAGCAACCACTTTTTTCGTGTCAGCGGAGAAGAGCAACAAGTCGCCTTCTTCAGCGCCTGTACGTTCTTTAACAGCTTCAATCTCTTCCGGCGTAAAGAACTTCACGATTGGCCCTTTGAACTCGCCGTCTTTCACTTGAATCCAGGCGAGACCTTTGGCACCGTAACGGGCAGCGAATGGTCCGAGGTCATCGATCTCTTTACGGCTCCATGTACCACAGCCTTTGGCGTTCAGTACTTTCACTTCTCCGCCTTTTTCAATGACTGAAGCAAATACTTTCACACCGCTGTTTGCTACGATATCGTTCATTTCCACCAGTTCCATGCCAAAACGCAGATCCGGTTTGTCGGAACCGTATTTACCCATCGCATCAGCATACGTAATCCGTTGGAAAGGCAGCTCCAGCTCAATGCCTTTCGTTTCACGCAGCAATTTCGCCATCAATTTTTCCATCATCGGCAACAGGTCATCTTGTTGCAAGAAGGACGTCTCGATGTCGACTTGAGTGAATTCCGGTTGACGGTCTGCACGCAAGTCCTCATCACGGAAACAACGTGCGATTTGGTAGTAACGCTCAAGTCCACCAACCATCAACAATTGTTTGTAGATTTGTGGGGATTGTGGAAGAGCGAAAAATTCACCTTCATGCACACGGCTTGGTACGAGATAGTCACGCGCACCTTCCGGCGAGCTCTTGGTCAAGATTGGTGTTTCTACCTCAACGAACTCTTCTCCGTCCAGATAATCACGGAACACTTTAGACGCTTTGGAACGCAGTTTTAATGTTTCGAACATTTCCGGACGACGCAGGTCCAGGTAACGATATTTCAAACGCAGGGATTCATCTACCTCAACGCCATCTTCGATGAAGAATGGAGGTGTTTTGGCTGCGTTCAACACTTCGATTTCGGTAATTTGAACTTCGATCTCGCCTGTTGGCAAGTTTTTGTTTACGGTCTCTGCATCACGTTTAACCACTTTACCTGTTACCGCAATGACATATTCACTGCGTACACGATCCGCGATTTGCAATGCTTCACCGGAATATGCCGGGTTAAACACAACTTGTACAATTCCGCTGCGGTCACGCAGATCGATGAAGAGTACGCCCCCCAGGTCACGGCGGGTCTGTACCCAGCCGTTCAATGTTACTGTTTCACCGATATGTGCGTTTGTTAATGCGCCGCAATGATGACTTCTTTTCATAACCAAACTCCTCTTATGTTAAATTTCCGTTCTGTGTAAGACAAGCTTGTAGCATGCCACCCACAATCCGGTTGCGTAAAGATTTATTATTCGAAAGGCATCCTGTCTCTGGAGATTACCATCCGTACAACCGGAATCCTTTCACCATAGCCACTTGCCGATTCTACAATTGTCATTCCATCTTAGGTTCTTAATTATTTCCGCGTACCGTAGCAACCAGATCATCCAGTTTCACGGTCTGCTGCTCACCTGTATCCATCGCTTTGAGTGAAATCTCGCCACGCTCCAGTTCGTCATCCCCAAGGATCGCCGTATAGCGAGCTTTGAAACGGTCAGCCGATTTCATCTGTGCTTTCATCTTACGGCCCAGATAATCACGCTCACCGGATAAGCCGGATTGACGTAACTTGAACAAAAGTCGATTGACCTCACGATCCGCTGACTCACCAAGAGCGACGAAATATACGTCGAGCGGAGCAAGTGTAGTTACTTCAATATTCTGGTGCTCCAGAATGAGCTGAATACGCTCCAGACCAATACCAAAGCCGATGCCCGGCTGATCCGGTCCGCCAATATCGCCAACCAGACCGTTATATCTGCCGCCGCCACCAACGGTATCAATGGCTCCAATCCCTTGTGCTTTTAGCTCAAATGCAGTCAGGGTGTAATAATCCAGCCCTCTCACCAGACGGTTGTTCACCGCGTAGTCTACGCCGAAATCGTCCAGGTACGCTTGTAGTTTAGTAAAATGACTCAATGATTCTTCATCCAGGCTGTCCAAGATGGACGGAGCCCCAACGAATTTATCCTGATCCACCTTACAATCCAGTACACGTAACGGGTTACGCTCCATCCGGGATTGGCAGTCTTTGCAAAGTGTATCTTTCATTGGTCTAAGGAAACCCAGCAGTGTCTCGCGGTATTCCGCCCGACTAGTTGCATTCCCCACCGAGTTGATTTCCACTTTGACATCCTTTAGGCCAAGCTCCACACACAATTGATAACCAAGTGCAATAACTTCAGCATCAATTGCCGGATCAACTGCACCAAGAGCTTCTACACCGAACTGGTGGAACTGACGCTGACGACCAGCCTGCGGACGCTCATACCTGAACATCGGACCGATATAATACAGCTTGCTCACATCCGGTTCGCCATATAGCTTATTTTCTACGTAAGCACGAACTACGCCAGCTGTTCCTTCCGGACGAAGTGTCATACTACGGTTGCCCTTGTCATCAAAGGTATACATTTCTTTCTCAACGATATCTGTCGTTTCTCCTACGCCGCGTACAAACAAAGACGTTTGCTCAAAGATCGGCGTGCGAATCTCGCGATAATTAAAACGTCGACACAGATCCCGTGCCTTTTCTTCTACATACTGCCACTTCTCCACTACACCAGGCAGCAAATCCTGCGTTCCTGTCGGTTTCTGAAAACCCATCTGTATCCCTCCAGCATTGATTTTCTCTGTAAACGTTAAGATATTCCACGAGTCCCACTACGCGGACAGAATAACCTTTCAATCGCTGTTATCCCCAAATTTTTTTGAATAAAACTTTAAAATGTTAAAATTCGGTGATAAAGGCGAACGCTTCGCTTTTCCAGGTTTTTTCTGTCCTCTCCGTTCTTCGTGTAAATCTCATATCTTAACTAAAAAAACAAAAAAATCCCTCGCCCTGTGTGCTTATCAAAAGCAAACAAAGGGACGAGAGATTGTATATACATTCACCCGTGGTACCACCCACATTCCGGAAGCCTGAGCCTGTAGCCGTTCAGGTTATTGCTATTACGTCAGGATGTTTTCAATGCTACATCCAGATCAACAGCTCTTCCGCTCTACGTTTAACGCACGTCATGCGCAGGCCGGCTACTAAGATCCGCAGATTCTCTCTGCCTTGTTCGCCGTCTGTTCTCGGGGAAGTCATTCGTCCGCTCATCAAGAGAATCCTTACAGCCTTGGGGATTCCTCTCTGGTCATGTGGGTACGGAGTACTTGGTCCCGTCATCAAATCAGTCATATGTTTCAAAAAAACGACTTTTGTTGACTACAGTCAACGTATTATTTTCTGATTGTAATGAACCGCAGTACTAAAGTCAAGGGCTAACATCCTAAGATAGAAAAAAAACAGAAAAAAATAACCTGCACACGGTGTGCAGGTTCAAAGGATATATAAAAAAAGGGGGTCATGTCTGTTATTATAAACGCACATTGTTAAAGGCTTGTGTTACTAATATTACAGGAATATTACAAAAATGATAGCGCTTTAATATTGGTTTTTCCCACAACATCTTTTCTTTTTCGCCAGCACATTTGCAGTATGCAACAAATCTTCGCATATAATTAAAAGCCCTTACGTCTTCCCGGCAATTGAAGACCGGGCAACGTAAGAGCTAGCTTAATATCTATTGATTTAATCGAGTTCTTCCACATAGGCATGGTTAGAGCGAAGCTTATGAACAATCGCATCATAATCCTCATCTCTTACTTTGGCAGACAGAACATAATGCAGGTCACTATAATCGGCCGAAGTCACATCTGAGGCATCCAGCATATCTCCGTCCTCGTTCACTCTGTTGCGGGGATCGCGTTCAGTGTCACGATTAACATCAGTGACAACTGGAATTACATTTTCGCTAGCTGGAACCCCAGGAGCTGCCCCTACACCCATAGCACCGTTCGTGCCTACACCACCAGCCGTATTATAAGGAACCAGTGGAACCATAACTCGTGTATCCCTACCAATGGCAGCATCCAGTTGACCTACTTCAAGCTGCTCGGTATGGAACGTCAATAGTGAAGTTCTTGCACCCTCTGCTTCGTCCTCGGTTCGAAAATACGCCTGAATATGTTTTGCCATGTCAAACCCTCCTTTATGGAATGAAATATATCATTAGAATGCCATCAACGTATTCAGTTTACCCTTTAATGCTTATATTACTTTCATCAATTCACGAACAAATGCTGGTTCATCTTCAGGTGTACGGGAAGTAATGTAGTTCCCATCGACAACCGCTTCATGATCCTTGAAGTCGGCTCCTGCATTGACCATGTCATCCTTGAGTGGAGGATAAGATGTAATTGTTCGTCCCTTGAGCAGATCTGCGCTAGCCAAAATTTGCGGACCATGGCAGATTGCAGCGATTGGTTTGTTAGCCGCATTGATTTCCGTAACAAATTTCAGGATATTTGCGTCTGTTCGCAAATTTTCCGGCGAAGACCCACCCGGAATAACGACAGCATCATAATCTGATGCGTTAACCTCTGAGATCGCTTTGTCCGTCGTATAGGAAGCCTTGCCGCCCTTGCCTTGAAGCGTCTCACCCGCTTTTAATCCGATAATGTGTACCTCATGTCCGGCCTTCTTCACCTCATCGTACGGAACCTTCATTTCTGAATCCTCAAACTCATTCGCAAGCAAAAAAGCAACTTTACTCATGATCTATGGTCTCCTTTCCGTATTCAAATGTGATTAAACCTGAGAGATTAATTCTATCCTTGGCACTTCTTTTGTGCCTCGTTTTGTTATTACCCCAAGGAGTGCCTTTTATAACAATCCATACATTTTGAATTGATTTTGCGGCCTGCCTCCGAGATGAAATGTGAATCATACAGCAAAAAAACCCGGATTGTCAGACAACCGGGGTTTTGAGCATAACTATTTTGTTTTATTACATGGTTAAGCTATAGTCGTGGATGATGCTCCTGCCTGTCTTTATCTGATGTTTCCAACATCCACAATGTGGACACATGAGCAGCGGCAGAGCGGGCAAGTTGAAGTGACTCCGCCAGATTGCCAGGCATCATTAGCGGCTCGTTCTGGTTCTTGGTTACTTTTGCAGATTGGCGCATAATTAAGAGAAACTCCTTTGGTCAACAAAGTTACAAGTACAATGTAATACCAACGTTTACTTCTCTCTCATTATGACCCCTTCACTGCGCATTTATGCGAACCTCAGTCTCGCGAAGGACTTTCTAACATAAGCGTAACCGGTCCCCAGTTCGTAAACGTAACATCCATCATCGCTCCGAAACGTCCCGTTTCCACCTGAATCCCTTTATCCCGCAACAACTGATTAAACGTTTCATACAAACGTTCAGCTGCTTCTGGACGAGCCGCCGCAACAAAGCTTGGGCGTTTGCCTTTACGACAATCACCATACAGCGTAAACTGTGAAACGGACAGAACCGCACCACCTACATCTAGCAAGCTGAGATTCATCTTTTCCTGTTCATCCTCGAAAATGCGAAGCCCGCTAATTTTATCTGCCAAGTAAATCGCATCTTTCTCCGTGTCATCATGAGTTATGCCTACAAGCAGCATTAAACCGGATTCGATTCTGCCTGTCAATTCATCTCCCACGGTTACCTGAGCCTCTTTACAGCGTTGTACCAGCACTCTCATCTTACGGACTCCTTACTGCATAATTCGGTGTACAGAATAAACATCCTTCACCCGTTTGATTCGTTCCACAACGGCATGCAAATGATCTGTATTACGAATCAGAATGGTGACGTGCACCAATGCTAATTTATTTTTATCCGTCCGTCCGGTGACAGCAGATATATTTGTTTTACTTTCGGAAACAGCCTGAAGCACCTCGTTGAGCAGTCCATTGCGATCATGACCTGTAATCTCAATATCGACACTGTAGCTCGATTCGATATTCTCTTCCCACTCGACTTCAATTACCCGTGCTGCCTCTTCTCCATCCGCACTTGTAGGGATATTTGGACAGTCACTGCGGTGCACAGAAACGCCGCGGCCGCGTGTAACATAACCGATAATGTCATCTCCAGGCACAGGGTTGCAGCACCTCGCAAAGCGAACCAGCAGGTTATCAATGCCTTTGACACGAATACCGTTGGTTGGTCTGTTTCTGCGTTCAGGAGCCGGCTTCAGTTCACGCATCTCGGAATTCAGTTCCAGCAGATTGGATTCTTCCTGCTCTTTACGGAGCTTCTCCGTTGCTTTTGTGACGATCTGAGCGGCTGTAATCCCGCCAAAACCAACCGCCGCTAACATATCATCGATATCATTAAACGCAAATTTCTTGGCCGCTTCCATTAGCTTGTCATCAGTCATCCACGCAGAAGGATCAAGTCCCATACGTTTCAGCTCTCGCTCGCAGCTCTCCCGGCCTTTTTCTACGTTCTCTTCACGACGTTCCTTCTTGAACCATTGTTTGATCTTCGCCCGTGCATGGGAAGATTTCGCAATTTTCAACCAGTCCTGACTTGGACCATAAGAATGCTTGGAAGTTAAAATTTCGATAATATCGCCCGTTTTGAGATGATAGTCGAGCGGAACAATTCGGCCGTTTACTTTGGCACCAATGGTTCGATTTCCCACCTCGGTATGAATGCGGTAGGCAAAATCTAGCGGTACGGAGCCACTTGGCAATTCAATGACTTCCCCTTTTGGCGTAAATACAAACACCAGATCGGAGAAGAAATCCATTTTGAGCGATTCGACAAATTCGGAAGCATCCTGCGCTTCATTTTGAAGTTCAAGAATTTCCCGGAAAAAGGTGATTTTATCTTCAAACTGAGGCCCTGCCGCAGTTCCTTCTTTATAAGCCCAGTGTGCCGCGATACCAAACTCAGCTGTACGGTGCATATCCCAGGTACGAATCTGTACTTCGGTTGGCTCCCCGTTAGGCCCCACCACGGTTGTGTGCAAGGACTGATACATATTGGCTTTTGGCATGGCAATATAATCCTTGAATCGTCCAGGCATCGGCTTCCATAGTGTGTGGATAATGCCGAGCGTAGCATAACAATCCTTGATATTATCCACAATAATACGAATCGCAAGCAGGTCATAAATCTCGTTAAACTGCTTGTTCTTGGTCGTCATTTTTTTGAACACACTATAGATATGTTTCGGGCGGCCAGACAAGTCTGCTTGAATGCCCATCTCTTCGAGCTTACTTGTAATGCCGTCCATTACCGTGTCGATGTACTGCTCACGTTCTGCACGTTTCTTGTGCATCAGATTTGCAATACGGTAGTATTGTTGCGGATTCAAATAACGGAGGGCGATGTCCTCCATTTCCCATTTGATCGCAGAGATCCCCAAACGGTTTGCAATCGGACAGAAAATCTCCAGTGTCTCATACGAGATCCGGCGCTGGCTTTCTTCCGACTGAAATTTGAGGGTCCGCATATTATGCAAACGGTCAGCCAATTTAATCACGATGACACGGATGTCCTGCGCCATGGCGATGAACATTTTGCGGTAGTTCTCGTTCTGCTGTTCTTCCTTGGAGCGAAACTGGATGCGTTCCAGCTTCGTCAAGCCGTCAACAAGCATGGCACACGTATTGCCGAAATGAGTGCGGATCTCTTCAAGCGACACCGTAGTGTCCTCTACTACATCATGAAGAAGTGCTGCAATAATGGAGATGGTGTCCATCTGCATATTCACAACAATGTCGGCAACCGCAAGCGGATGCAGAATATACGGTTCTCCCGATTTTCGCGTCTGTCCGTGGTGAGCCTGATCAGCAAATTCGTAAGCTTCTCGTATGCGCACCAGATCGGGTTCTTTGATATACGCCCCGGCCTTCTCGAGTAATTGCTCTATGCCCATTCTGATCTGTTCCGTGTCCTTTCTATACAAAATGGAACCCGTGACAATACATCAACACAGGTTCCCCGTAAAAGTAATTTCCTATAATTATGACGCCTTGCCCGTTTCCCGTCAACTGCTGACGAATAAGAGCATTTATCCAATTTTTTAAAAGTCTCAGTTGTTATCCATTATTGCCGATATTTGCTGAAATAGAAGGGAAATTTGAGAAAATAAGTGATTTACAGTCCAATCCTGAAAATTGTTATTGCTAATTTGAAAGAAACTCTGTAATCTATTGAAAGTTTGTGTATCGGAAAAGGAGATGAGATTCGTTGCAACGCGAAATTCAAGTTAATCAGAAGATGCCTTTTGGCCCAGGTGCATTATTGAGTTTGCAACATTTGTTCGCTATGTTTGGCAGTACAGTACTTGTACCTAACTTGTTCGGAGTGGACCCTAGCATGATTCTGTTGATGAACGGAATTGGTACGCTACTGTACATTCTGATGTGTAAAGGAAAAATCCCCGCCTATCTCGGATCAAGCTTTGCTTTTATTGCACCGGTTATGGCTGTTTTGAAAGGCCATCCAGAGAATGGTTACTCCATGGCTCTCGCAGCTTTTATCGTAACAGGTGTTGTGTTCTGCCTCGTAGCACTCATCATTAAATATGCCGGCACAAGCTGGATTAATGTTGTATTTCCTCCAGCAGTAATGGGCGCGATCGTTGCCTTGATTGGTCTGGAGCTTGTACCTGTCGCCGCCGGAATGGCGGGTCTCATTAATTCTGACCCTGTGAACAACCCCGGTTGGGTTCCTCAAGCCAAACCTATTATTTTATCCATGGTCACGTTAGGAATTACCGTCATCGGTGCTGTAACCTTCCGCGGCTTTCCTAAAATTATTCATATCCTGATCGGTATTGTATCCGGTTATGCCCTCGGGTACTTTTTAAAAGAAGTGAACACAGATAAAATTGCTAACGCAGATTTCCTCTCTCTGCCAACCATAACTACACCTACATTTGATTGGTCCGTCATCTTCACGATTTTACCGGTAGCACTCGTCGTTATCGTCGAACATATCGGGCATCTACTTGTCACCAGTAGCATTGTGGGCAAAGATTTGTCCAAAGACCCTGGACTGCATCGTTCCTTGCTTGGTAATGGTGTGTCTACAATTCTATCCGGTTTCGTGGGGTCCACACCGAATACAACATATGGCGAAAACATCGGTGTTATGGCTCTGACTCGTGTCTACTCCATTTATGTTATCGGTGGTGCAGCGGTCATTGCCATCCTACTCTCTTTCTCCGGCACGTTCTCAGCACTTATTGCGAACATTCCAGTACCGGTTATGGGTGGTGTCTCCCTGCTTCTGTTCGGAGTCATTGCGGCTTCCGGTCTACGCATCTTGGTTGAACAAAAAGTGGATTTCGCCAAACCAACAAATCTGCTTCTGACTACACTCGTATTAGTTATCGGACTTAGCGGTACGGAAGTTTCCTTCTATGGTGTGCATCTGAAAGGCATGGCGCTGGCTACGATTGCCGGAATGCTTCTCAGTCTGTTGTTCAAATTGTTTGAGGTACTTGGTTTATTGAACGAAGACAGTAAGAAACAACCAATTATCGAAAAAACACCTGACTAAGCATCACATGAAAAGAATGCAAGTTCGCGTTTGCTTTATCTCAATATAGAGAACGTATTTCTTCTTCAAAAAAAGTAAATTCAAAAAGCCTGCCTCCCCAACTTAAGACGTTGGAGAAGCAGGCTTTTTGCTAATCATTAATGCTGTATATTATTTCCCGGGAAACTTGGGAAGTCAACTTTCATAACTCACAGCAACTCATAAGTTTTGATTTACGTTTAGTAGTTCATCAACGTAAATACACTCATATTCTCAGGCAATTTGCCGCGGCCATTCAGATCTGTCAATTCAATCAGGAATGCAGCACCTACCACATTACCGCCCAATTGTTCAATCAGATTAATGGAAGTTGCAATGGTTCCACCCGTTGCGAGCAGATCATCTGCGATCAGGACATTTTGCCCTTTCTCGATTGCATCTGTATGCATTGCAAGTGTATCCTTGCCATATTCGAGATCATACCCTGCTTCGATTGTCGCTCCAGGCAATTTTCCACTTTTGCGAATTGGAGCAAAACCAACGCCAAGAGCGTATGCCAGTGGGGCGCCCACAACGAAACCGCGTGCTTCAGGTCCAGCAATGACATCAATTTTCAGTTCAGATACCATCTGTTTCAGTTCATTGATCGCATTGCGGTACATTTCTCCATCTTTCAACAATGTTGTAATGTCCTTGAAGCTGATTCCCGGTTGTGGAAAGTCAGGAATGACACGAATATACTCTTTAAAATCCAAAATAATCTCCTCCTAAAATAAATACACAAACTTCCATCTAAGATACGCCCTTCATCCGGGATACCATCCATTGTGTCAGTTGAGGTGTAGCTGCATCTAGCATCACCTGTTCTGTCTCGGCCATGTTTTCCAGCGCCTGATAATGACGTGCTGAAGTTAAATCACGTTTTGGCGGGCTTTCCGCAACCACGATTTTGCCGTCCTTCCGAGTAATGAAGGCCAGCTCTTCAAAAACATCAAGCATCATCGTGATCATACGCGTAGAACAACCACACTGACGACTGAGCACAGGAGTTATCTCTTGTTCCTCCACAGGTTCCGCTTTCCATTTGAACACCAGCATATAAAATCGCTTAAACAGTTCTCTGGAAGGCATCTGAAGTCGGTCTCGACGGTTGCCTGATCCATGCAGAAGGATGATATTCTCGGCTCCGCTGAACAAAGCCAGCATTGCATCAAGTTGTTCCGGAGTTTCCGGCGTATCAAACACAAATAACGTCCGGACTTCTTCCTGCCCATACTGCTCTGCGGCAGCATTACACGGAAATAACCCGACCTTTCTATCATATACCCAAAGGCACGGTTCATACAATGAATTTCCCTCAGAAACATTGGTTTCTTTTCGAACAATGGCCCCAATCGACCCCGCTTTATATCGCAGATGTACATCAAGCGCACTCAGGAAGTGCTTCATTGCGATCTGCGGCTCAGCATGTCCACGCATATCAAACACTTGTGACCCAGGAACGTGGATGTCCTGAAGCATCATCTGTGGCTTTCTCATGCCATTCCATTCATTGATCGACAGTTCCCCCATCACATCGATGACAGAACCGGGGGAGAGAAATTCAGCCAGTGCTCCCTTACCAAAAGCAACAGTTTCCAACTGCTGACCGTCTTGTTCAAGAACCAGCTTCAAATGGCGCTTTTCCCGCCCCATGGTTCTGGTTTCCTTGACAGTCACCTTTCTCAATACAAAACGTGGCGATGGATTACTCATACCAAACGGCTGTAATCGGTCAATCTCCTGAATCACCTTGAGGGGCACATCACTAATTCTGCATTCATCATCAGCCAAGCGCTGAGGTACAAAGTCTTCTTCTGTTAGTACCGTCGCGGCATATTCATTTAAACCCGCCTCAAGCTCTTCCAATTGATCACGATGCAACGTCATTCCTGCAGCCGCAGGATGTCCACCATAATGATCCATACTATTTTTGTTCACGGTAAGTGCCTCATAAATATCCAGACCCTCAATGGAACGCGCGGATCCTTTGCAGATGCCACTCTCGGGATCAATTCCCAGAATTAGTGTTGGACGATAGTATCGCTCCAGCAACTTGGAAGCCACAATGCCGACTACACCGACATTCCACCCTTCACCCGCCAGTACGATAACATCCGGCACAGCTCCGGAACGTTGCTCAATTTTCTGCTCCAGTTGTGCTGTCGCTTCCTGTAGAATACCCTCCACGACTTGTTGCCGCTCTCGATTGAGTAGATCCAGCTGTCCCGCAAGGGTATGAGCTTCATCCAAATCTTCCGTCGTGAGCAGCGATACCGCTCTTCCCGCATGATCTAATCGGCCGCTAGCATTAATACGTGGAGCCATGGCAAAAGCAATGTTAATGGATGTCACCTGGCTTTGATCCACACCACTAATCTCAAGTAAGGCACTAACTCCAGGAAGTTTGGAACCTCTCATAGATTCAATCCCGTAACTGACGATCACCCGATTCTCGCCCTCAAGCGGCATCAAATCAGCTACCGTTCCAATCGCCGCAATCTCCATCCATTCACCTGGCACCTCACCGATCAATGCCTGAGCAACCTTCAACGCTACACCAGCCCCAGCCAGGCCCTTGAACGGATACGGACACCCCGGTAGTTTCGGATTTATCAGTGCGTACGCCTCTGGCAAAATCTCAGGGGGTTCGTGATGATCCGTGACAATCACTTCGATCCCCAGTGTCGCAGCATAAGCAATCTGTTCTACAGCACTGATTCCCGTATCGACAGTAATAATTAATGTAACCCCTTGCTGTTGAGCCCAGTCCAAAGCATGATTATGAAGACCGTAACCTTCATTCGAGCGATGAGGAATATAGATATCGTATGAGGCCCCCAAATGACGCATCAGATGGATCATGAGCGATGTACTGGATACTCCATCGGCATCATAATCTCCATAAATTAAAATATGTTCTTCTCGCTCCAATGCCAGCTTGATTCGAGGAATGGCCTCACTCATGCCTAGTAGCAGATAAGGATCGTGCATCTGATTCAAATCAGGATGTAAAAAACGTTCTGCCCCCTCTTCATTGTGCACACCTCGGCTTACAAGCAAACGTCCTACTAGAGGGGAAACGGAAAGCGCCTGCGATAGTGCCGCAGCCGCCTCCAGATTGATATGTGGTGTATTCCACCGATATTGCGAATATAGCAACGCTAACGCTCCTTTCCTGATCTACGAGATCCCAGCGCCATCACTGAATTAATGTCGCTTCATGATCAGGCAGTTCATGATTGGATTTATAAGGATATCCAGGGTCATAGGGTATAGCCTGGATCTGAACTTCTTTTACATGACTAAAACGTGTTAACAGCAATGTCTTGGCTCGGTTTGCAATTTCTTGCGCCTCCAATATGGAGATTCTGGGATTCACACTAATAACTAACTCAATGGTAACATCATGTTCCTGCTCCCGTGCAACCAAATGTTCAATTGTGATAATACCGTATACCCGTTGTACTGTTTCTTTGTAGTCCGTAGCATCCTCCTGCTCAAGTTCTTGAACAAGTGAACCGTAGACCGTGTCTACAATCATTCGATACCCTTTATACAAAATGAAACCGGAAGCAATAAGAGCAGCGGTTGGATCAAGATACAACAGCAGACTCAAACCGGTTTCTTCCCCTGCCATCGCGCCGATAATACCTATTAAAACCGCTAGTGAACAATATAATGCACGTCGGTGTTGCAAGGCATACGACATAGCTTGGGACTGATTTCGTTTACGGAAATATCGGTACTGAAATTGAAATATAGCTTCTTTCACAGCTAACGCAGCAACAGCTACCAAAAGAACAGACTTTCCAGGTGCTTCGAGTTCACCACTCGATAGACTGCTTAATGCGGAGATAGCCAGCTGTAGGCCTCCCATCAAAATAAGCACCGCTAGCAGAACCGTCATGCCCGGTTTCGCAGCCCTTGCATGTTCTCTTAGCCGCTCCTTTTGTATCTTGCCTTTGGGTTGTACAGATCGTGAGGGAAAAAGAGCAACCAGAGAAGAGGCAGCTTCAGAAGCAGAATACAAACCATCGGCCAATAAAGATTTGCTATTCGCCATGTACCCTACTCCTGTTTTGATGACTGCAAGTGCCAAGTTTCCGACGATCCCGCTCCATGTTGCCGCTTGTGCGGACCGACCAGCTTCTCTTGTCATGTTGATTCCCCCTTAATTCTGTACTTAACGTTGCAAAACCGCGCCTGGCAGACGCGGCTTTACATTCCGATGTTTAGTTAGAAGCTTTAGCCGCTGTTTTTGGCTTGTTGACCTGTTTACTTTTAAGTGTGAACCATAGCGGAGCCGCGATGAAGATGGAAGAATACGCTCCAAAAAATGTTCCGATCACCATCGCAAGAGAGAACATGCGAATGGACTCACCACCAAAGATAAACAAACAGAGTGAAGCGATAAACACAGTAAACGTTGTGTTTAGGGAACGAGTCATCGTTTGAGCCAAACTATGATTCACTACTTCACGAAGATCAGCTTTCGTTGATTTTTTAGCAAAACGAAGATTCTCACGAATCCGGTCAAAGATAACGATGGTATCGTTGATCGAGAAGCCGACAATTGTCAGAACCGCCGTAATAAATGTCAGATTAACTTCAAGTCTGAAGATGGAAAATACACTGATAACGACAAAAGCATCATGGAAAATGGAAATGACAGCAGCAACTGCAAATCTCCATTCAAAACGAATCGCAACATAGATCATAATCCCAATACTTGCTATAAGCACTGCGTAGATTGCGTTGCGTTCCAGTTCCTTCGCCATCTCAGGATCAACTGTATTGACCTCATAAGATGCTTTTGGATCAAGTTTACTAAATTCCTGCTTGAACTTACTTTCCTGATCTTCAACCAGAACATTGGAGAAACGAACATTTACCCGATCTGCGCCCGGCGTGATGTGCACATCACCCTCCTTGACACCCATGTCCTTGATGATCGGATTAATCTGCTCCGTTGTGATTGCTTTGGATACTGTGATATCCACATTGGAGCCTGATTTGAAGTCAACCGCATAGTTCAGTCCTAACCAGAGCACACTGACTATCCCCGCCACGGTTAGAATAATCGAAAAGATATAGGCAAGTTTACTACCTTTTATATAATCATAGTTCCAATTAAAGCGCACGAATTTCACTCTCCTTCACTCCGAAATACTTAGGCTTCTTGATCACGTTACCCCGTACAAGCAGGGTTAACAGGAAGCGAGAGAAGAAAATATTCGTGATAATACTCGTCACAATATCGAAAATCAGTACGAGTGCAAAACCTTTAACTGCACCAGTACCCAAGAAGAACATTACAGCTGCTGCGATAATGGTTGTGATATTGGAGTCAATAATCGTACGGAAGGAGTGTTTACCGCCAGCTTTAACGGATGACAAGATAGACTTGCCGCTGCGCATCTCTTCCTTAATCCGTTCGTACGTAATGATGTTTGCATCAACCGCCATACCTATACCCAGAATGAAGGCCGCGATCCCTGGGAGGGTCAGTACAAACTCTCCAAGATAGAAAATCGCAAGGACTAGCCAAGTATGGGTGATTAGTGCAAAACTCGCGATGATACCTGGTACGCGATACAATCCAATCATGAAGATCAGAATGATGATTGAGCCAATAAAACCGGCTTTGATCGTCTGATCCAAAGACAATTTACCAAGAGTTGCGCCTACGCTTTGGGAGTATTTCTCCGTAAGTTTCAGTGGCAGTGCACCCAGGTTAATAGTATCACGAAGCTGATTCGCTTCTTCACGTGTATAGGAACCTGAGATTTGAGCAGATCCGTCAGTCAATTGCTGTCTAACTTCTGGTGCCGAAAGCAATTGATCATCCAAATAGATCGCAAGAGGTTTATTGATCAGACGTTTTGTGATTTCAGAAAACTTGGCTTTGTCTTTTACTTTAATGTCGATCATCGGCTCATTTAATTGAGTGAAGACAACTTTGGCCGCATTTTCGACAAACTCATTACCGCGAAGCTCAATTTTGGAGTACTCGCCTTCTTTGTCATCCGGTGCTTTACTTCGGAATGTCAGAACAGCGGGTTCTTTCATTTTGGCTCTAACCTCAGCCTCATCTGTAACCCCTGCCAGTTTCAACCGAATCCGGTTGGTTCCTTCTGTAGTTACTTCCGGCTCACTTGTTCCGAGCGCATTGGCACGGCTTTCGAGGCTTTTGGCTGTTTGCACCAAAGAGGCTTTGCTAACTTGCTGCCCTGCTTCGAGCGGCTCTGCTTCATATAAGATCTCGTAGCCTCCCTTTAAATCAAGGCCCAAGCGTATATTTTTGAGCAGCTCCGGGCTTGTACCCACCATAACCCCTGTGGTGACAAGCACGACCAGAATGAAACTGATAATTCTTTTCATGCCGTTCCTAGATCCCCTTTCGTTCTCAATATTCCTATTATAGCGATGCCGTAAAAAGCAGTCAATTTTCAACAAAAAAGATCCCTTTCGATTAGAAAGTGGACCCCCGGTATGCAGACACCGTCATAAAGTTCATAAAGCTTGTTGCTTTCAGTGACAATATGTCGTTCACCAGTTGGTGAAGCGGTGGAATACCCTGTTTTTCGTATTTATGACTGACACAATTCCAGACATCTTGGCTGGTGACATATTCGTAACCGACAAGCCTTAATTCCTCCGCCTTACTTCGGCAGAGTATCTCTATTGACTGTTCCAACTCCACATCATTCATTTCTTCCAACGGGGAGCCTCCCTTCTTACATCCGAGCCTTTATGCGGCACCAATACTACATCATTCGACCTCACCCTTTCATATTCCTTCTTCTCGTTTATGGTTCTTTTTGTTAATCGTGTCCAAGTTGTCATGAGATGATGAAAGACCGGCATAGGATGAAGTACAACGGCTTTGTCCCATTAATGAGATAACCAGTACCTTCAATGAGGATAACCTGTACCTTCAACCGGGAAAGAGGGGTAGTTTTGAAGAAACAGACATTTATTCAGGGGGCCATGATCCTGCTCGCGGCAGGCATTATCAACCGGATTCTCGGCTTCATTCCACGAATCGCACTGCCACGAGTAATCGGTGCAGAGGGTGTAGGTATCTATCAACTGAGCTATCCCTTTTTCATCGTGCTGGTGACACTGATTACCGGAGGTATTCCTTTAGCTGTGGCCAAGCTTGTCGCCGAAGCCGAGACGGGTGCTAACCGTTATTCGCCACAACGTATTTTGCAGATCAGCCTTAGCTTCACGCTTACTCTCGGTGTCGTTTTTATGTTTTTATGCATCCTGTTTGCCCCTTGGATCACCCAATATGTCCTCACAGATGAGCGCGTATATCATACGTTTGTCAGTATGAGCCCCATGATTGCTATAATCGCAGTTTCAGCGGTGTACAGGGGGTATTTCCAAGGTAAGCAAAATATGATGCCTACAGCGATTTCATCCATTACTGAAACCATCATCCGTATCATGTTTGTGATCTGGTTTGCATGGCTTTTGTTACCTAAAGGGATTGAACATGCAGCCGCTGGGGCAATGCTCGGTGCTATGGTTGGGGAACTCGCCGGTATGCTGGTTCTGCTGTGGAATTATGCAAAGTTTAAAAAAGAATTGCCCCTTTCTCGTCGTAGTCGTATAAAGCAGGCTCCTTCTCCTTCATCAGAGTCTTTACAAGATGACCATTCCAAAGTGGTAGAGAAAGATGAGTTTTCTACAGCGTCTGCCCCTTCCCAGAGAGGATTGATCCGCCGTTTGCTGGCTATATCTGTCCCTGTTACAGCAGGTCGTCTTGTCGGTTCTTTATCCTATCTCGCTGAAACGATCGTGACAGCCCAGAGTCTCGCCATTGCCGGTATTGCTAAAGGGCTAGCTACAGCTCAATATGGTGCATTACAAGGAATGGTAATCCCACTGTTGCTACTTCCGGGAGCACTGACTTCTTCTCTCGCAACATCACTCGTGCCCTCTCTGTCAGAAGCTTCAGCCAATGGTGACCGTGCGCTCATTCATAAAAGAATGCACCAGGCTCTGCGGCTAGCTCTAGTCACTGGTGCACCCTTTTCTGTTTTTATGTATGTGCTTGCCGAACCGATGTGTCTGCTGCTCTATGATGATGCATCGATTGGAAGCATGCTAAAGCTGATGGCTCCTTTTGCCTTGTTTATCTATATTCAAGCTCCACTACAGGCTGCGCTGCAGGCGCTCGACCGTCCGGGTAAAGCATTATTAAACACGTTTATCGGTGCTGTCATCAAAATTTCATTAATTCTGATGCTGGCTTCGCAGCCCGAATACGGTATATTCGGTGCCGTTATTGCCATCTGTATTAATTCGATGGTTGTAACTTTGCTACACGCGGGCAGTGTGCGCCGGTTATTAAATTTTCGTTTCAAGCTGATGGATTGGGTCAAAACCGGAGCTGGCATGTTCATCATGGGTGCTGCAACCTTGCTTATCTATGAACACACAGCTGCGCTATTTCCGTTCTGGTTTCGAATGATCCTTGCGACTTCCGCCGGTCTGCTTGTTTACTTTATGGTCATGGGTTTGACCAAAATGATCGACTTTCATGATCTATCACGCGCTCCCCTCATTGGCTCATGGTTCAAACGTCGCTCTGGAAAAAAATAATTTTATTTTTTGTCTTCACGAGCACTTATATATAACTTGCCATTGTGATCAATTGAGCATATAAACACATCTTTAAAATCGTTAATGCCTTTTTGTTGAATTTGATTTTTTAACCAGAAACGTGTTTTCTCGATCATTTCCAAATTCTCATCCTGTACTTTCCCATCCATAATCAGGGGCACGGGTAAACCCTCATATTTGATGTTGGGGAAACCTTTCAGCTTAACATTTTCTTTTTGCCGTGCAGATGAATTGGAAGAACCGGAACCGGAACTGGAAGTAGAGCCATCAGAGCTCTGATCTTTCGGAAATACAGTCAATTTCCCGGTTGTTTCAAGGAGCGCAAAATCTACATCACCGATGCTGTCAATATTTTGTTCCCGAAGCTGCAGCAACAGATCATCCAGATTGTAACGTTGCTTGCGCATTTCATCACGATGAAGCTTGCCTTTGGAGATTAAAACCGTAGGTTTTCCATCGATCATCAGACGAAGCTTGCGGCTTTTCAACCCGACATAAGCCATCCCGATTTGCATAACAATGACGGTCAGCATCGGAGCAATACCATGAGATAGCGGTTTTTTGATATCCTCAATCACAAAAGCAGCCATCTCAGCAAGCATGATGGATACGACCAGATCAAACATAGATAACTTGCCGATCTCACGTTTACCCATCACACGAATAGCGCAATACACCAGGAAATACATGAGTATGGTTCGATATATGTGAGGGCCAAAATCAGTGAAATTCATAACAGGAACCTCCTTCGAATTTCAGCATTGTACAGAGATCTGAAGTGCAATCCCTATTTTGACCTGAACCTCACATGCTCATGCAGAAATAATCCGTTCATTTAATGGAAATCGGTTCATAAGTAAGAAGGCTTGACCATACACTGTAATAATTTCAAACTTGTACAAGGGGGTTGCTTTATGCAATTGATTCGCCGCTTATTCTCATTTCGGATGTCCAACCCAATTCTGTCTGGCCTCTGTCACGCTTTTGTCTGGATGTTTATCGGAGCATTAATACTTTCTTTCTTCCTGTGGATGAGCGGCATGCGAGAACAGGATCTTTCCACCTATACCTATGTTGTTCACGTTTTGTCATTGCTCATCGGTGGTTTCATTGCGGGAAAACGTTCGGGTGAGAAAGGATGGTATTACGGTGGCTTCACAGGGATCGTTTATGGGCTTCTCGTGTTGCTCATCGGATTCTTGGCACTCGACGCTTCATTTAACTGGAAAGACAGCTTGCAGCTCCTTAGCGCATTCTTTATATCGGCTCTTGGCGGCATCTTTGGAGTCAACACACAACGCTCATAATCAACTCACAAAAAAAAGAGAACCGGATCTACTTCAGATCCGATTCTCTGTTCGGGAATATGCCCGCGCATATTCTCATCATGTATACCATTATTCAGCCGTTTCACGACTTACAGCGCTGCTAATCGCATTACGGTCAAACGTAAGCTTGGTAACGTCATTTACACGCAATACCACCACGTCGTCTGTAATTTCAGCAATCGTACCGTGAAGACCACCGATCGTTACAATTTTATCGCCCTTTTTCAACTGGCCCAACATCGCATTACGTGCTTTTTGCTTTTTGTTCTGTGGGCGAATCATCAGGAAGTAGAAAATCGCGACCATCAATACCAAAGGTACGATCAACGAAAAAATTCCACCACCAGGATTTGCAGCTTGAGCAGTCATTGCTTGAAACATCAAAACTCCCCCTTATCGACTATACGTACAGTTACTGCTTGTTGCATAGGCTCCGCAAAAACCTCAATTAGAAACCTTTGTCATTGTCATGCAGACCATATTGATCGAAAAATTCATCCCGGAAATCAAGCAAACGATCTTCCATTATGGCTTTACGCACATTGCGCATCAAGTTCTGTAGGAAATGAAGATTATGGATCGTTGTGAGACGCAAGCCAAACGTTTCATCTGCTTTGATCAGATGGCGCAAGTACGCTCTGGAATAGTTGCGGCAAGTGTAGCAATCACATTCCGGGTCAAGCGGCCCAAAATCGGTTGCAAACTTGGCATTGCGAACGACCAGACGTCCCTGACTTGTCATCGTTGTTCCGTTACGGGCAATCCGGGTTGGCAACACGCAGTCAAACATGTCCACTCCACGAATCGATCCCTCAATCAATGCATCGGGTGAACCTACCCCCATCAAATATCTTGGTTTATTGGAAGGTAGCAAAGGCACCGTGTAATCCAATACGCCATACATCAAATGTTTCGGTTCTCCAACACTCAGTCCACCAATAGCATACCCCGGGAAATCCATGGAAGTCAAATCAGCCGCGCTTTGACGACGGAGATCCTCGTGCATGCCACCCTGTACGATAGCAAACAATCCTTGATCATGCGGACGGGCATGACTTTCAATACAACGCTCCGCCCAGCGAGTTGTTCTTTCGAGTGATTTCTTAACGTATTCGTATTCAGCTGGATATGGAGGACATTCATCAAATGCCATCATAATATCTGATCCCAGAGCATTCTGGATTTCCATAGCCACTTCCGGGGAAAGGAATTTTTTGTCACCGTTCAGATGGGAGCGGAAATGTACGCCCTCTTCGGTAATTTTACGCATCTCACTAAGGGAGAACACCTGAAAACCACCGCTATCTGTCAAAATAGGCCGATCCCAGTTCATGAACTTGTGCAGACCGCCAGCTTGACGGATAATTTCATGACCCGGTCTCAGGAACAAATGATACGTATTACTCAGAATAATCTGAGCATCCATTTCCTTCAGTTCTTCGGGACTCATCGTTTTTACCGTTGCTTGAGTGCCGACCGGCATGAACGTTGGAGTTTCAATAACACCATGAGGTGTATGCACACGTCCCAGACGCGCACCTGATTGTTTACACGTTTTGATATGTTCGTACGTAATTGCTGCCATTGGTTATAATCATCCTCTAAAAGTTAATCGGTTTATTAATAAATCAACATTGCATCGCCAAAGCTAAAGAAACGATATTTCTCCTTGATGGCTTCCTCATAAGCATGCATAATGTGTTCTCGGCCTGCAAGAGCACTAACAAGCATCACCAGTGTTGATTTGGGCAAATGAAAATTCGTTAGCATTCCGTCAATCACCTTGAAGGAGTAGCCAGGATAAATGAAAATGCTCGTCCAGCCGCTACTTTCCTGCAATACACCATCTTCAAATTTACTTCCTACCGTCTCCAGCGTTCTGCAACTGGTGGTGCCCACTGCAAAAACCTTATTACCACGCTCTTTCGTCTGATTAATCAGTTCAGCCGTTTCCTGTGATAAAGAATAATACTCCTCATGCATAACATGATCCTCAACCATATCAACAGACATCGGTCTAAATGTACCAAGCCCAACATGTAGGGTAATAAATCCAACATTCACACCTTTAGCCCGAATCTGTTCCAGCAACTCATCCGTAAAGTGTAAACCTGCTGTCGGTGCAGCTGCAGAACCTTCGTGTTTGGCATATACCGTCTGGTAACGCTCTCGATCATCCAGCGTTTCCTTGATATAGGGTGGTAGTGGCATCTCACCAAGGCGATCCAAAATCTCTTGGAAAATACCATTGTACTCAAACGTTAACGTACGTGCGCCCATCTCGCCTACTTCATTAATGACAGCCTTTAATTCATCGCTAAACACAATGACAGAGCCAGCTCTCAGCTTTTTGCCCGGCTTGACGAGTGCCTCCCACTTATCACCTTCGACGTTTTTAAGCAAAAGCACCTCGGCTTTTGCCCCTGTGTCCGCTTTAGTACCAAACAGGCGGGCAGGCAATACACGTGTATCATTCAGAATCAGTGTATCTCCAGGCTGCAGTACATCGATAATATGAGGGAAATGGTGATGGGCAACCTCCCCTGTCTCTTTGTTCAACGTAAGCAAACGAGAAGCGGTACGATCCAGCAACGGTGTCTGTGCGATTAATTCCTCTGGTAACTCAAAATCATATAAGTTCACATTCATGTTCTATTCATTCCTTAAGGCTTTGATATTCTTTTTCACTTTAATATAAGCTAAACTAAAGATTTTCACACGGAACACTACGATGACAGAACAACCTTCCCATCGCTGTTATCCCCGGATTTGTTTATCTCCCTTTCCCAAGGGGAAAATCCAGTGATAAAGGCGACCGCTTCGCTTTCTCAGTTTTTTTTCTGTCTTCTCCGTTTATGTGTAAATAAATATAGTCGAGCTTTATAAATCATTGTCTTTTATTCCTTAACAATAGTTGCGTTCTGATAATAGTGTTTCAATATCGTCTGGTAATCATACCCTTCGTCAGCCATACCCTTGGCGCCCCATTGAGATAAGCCAAGTCCATGTCCATTCCCTTGACCAATAAACATAAAGGTCTGACCTTGTGTAACGGCTCTCGCTTGACCATTTGCACTCATCACAACAAGTGCGTTGCTGGATGAGGTGCCCGTGCCTGAGGCAGACAATATTGAAGCCCCCTGTGATCCGGTTTTGCTGACTTTTTGACCGTCAGCGCCTAATACAGTATAACTTCCGGTCCCTGCAATATCAAATAAAGTGCTTGGTAATCCGCCGAGTGCAGAGCGGTACGTATCCGCATATTTAACAGTCAACGGTTGCCCGTTGGCCGTAACTTCCAGTGCTCGTCCGGAAGGTCCTCGCTTGGTTACTTCCAACGTTGATATGGAAGCTGGAGCGGCTACAGTTGTCTTACCTTGCAATGTCTTGACCAGTTGTGCCGAAGTAAACGGCCCTCTGACCCATGCATAATCATTGGATTGAGCCACTTTTGCCAATACAACAACTTCCGTTCCAGGATTGATTTTGGCAACTGGCTCAACATTGGATTGAATGAGCGGGATCGGTCTAAGATTTGTATTTTGAGCCGTTACGGTTGCTTTGGAGAGTCCAGCATCCGTCTTCGTTGTTAATTCTTTTACATTGTCCTCACGGATATATCCGCTCACACCTGAACTCATCAGCACATGATACCATGTATGCAGTCCAGCCTGCGCAGACAGATCGCCACGACTGTCCACATTTGTAAATACGCCTGCCCCACCGTTCCACACTTCAGAAGGATGAGCCGTTTGTCCTCCAGCATTAGATGAAAATACAGCTTCTACAATTTTGCCTTCGCTTTTGAGCACTTCTCCAGCCGTTGCATCCACCGCACTCGTTACTTTGTCGTTCTCAGAGTTCATTCCATTGTATGCCTGACTCAGTGTGGTATCCACAACATTGGCGATCTTGAAACGCTCGCCCTGCTGGAGCGCATAGGAACGGGCAGCCACCGCCTGCACTTTAAGTGCTTCCGTTGGCCAAGAAGAATACACTTCTGCGCCAACAACCGAGTACAAGTACTGTTCCAGTGGCACGACGTTAACTAAAGCTAGATCCCCATTAACGATGCTGATCTCCATATCTCCGCGATATGTACGCTGGGAGCGCTCTACAACTTTTATACCGTTGCCACTTCCTTGTATCATTACCTTGGAGTCATTGCCTGCAATCGTGTAATGTGGGGCCGTTTTAAAGGCATCCATACTCAATCCTGCGTCCTGACGAATAATCAAACCTGGACTGTTACCTACAGGAGAGAGGCTAATGCCAGATACACTGGATTCTACACGTTGCTTCAACGTAGATAACTCCGTCGCAGATATCGCTTCACCGACCCATACGGTATAGGTTTGATTGCTTCCATCTAGTTGCAATACAGGATAAGCTGTAAATCCCGCTGCAAGCAAACTTGACTGTGCTGCTTCTGCTTCCTGAAGAGAAGTGTAGTTCCCCGAAGACAGACGTTCGCTTCCGGTTACAACCGGTTTCTGTCCCGCTAATTGAGTCGCAGCTGTCTTTTGAACCCGAGCAACGGCTTGTCCTGCAAGTGCTGCTGTACCGTAATTGCCGGTGTATAGCTGATACAGTATTTTTCCATTAAATGTCACCGTATACAGCAAAGGTTTATCAGCCGTAGCCTGAAGCAATTTTGCTGCCGCTGCGGCTGTTGTGAAATCAGCAGTCTCCAATACTTTTACGCGGAATCCATCCGCACTAAAACGGGTTTGCCCCGATGGAAGAGTCACATTGGTACCACCACCAGACTGAATACTCCATGAACCTGCTGATTCAAGTGTAATTAGAGGTGTTGTTGATTTATATGTGCTCCCTAAATTCGCAAACATAGCTACTCGAATCAATTGCTCATTATCACCAGCCGCATAAGCTGGCACATGCAAGCACCCTACTGTCAACAGAGCAGCCGCCAGTACCTTCAATCGACGACTCCACTTCTTCGTGCGTATTGCTTTTCCCACAATCAGGCTCCTCTCCATACAGGTTCTTCACTTTATATCGGTCAGTTTTCACGGGAATTTCAACTTCCTGTTTAATATCTAGGAATTCCGTTCACTGTTTATAAACGGGTAATGTCGTCTTCTTCATCTATTCTCTCAAGGTTTTCGCATAGACGACGTGCAAAAGCCGAGTCTTACTTACCGTCTCTTGGCGGAACAGGCAAACCAAGATGATGATAGGCTAGATCAGTAACTACACGCCCCCTTGGCGTACGCTGAATCATACCGATCTGCAGCAGATAAGGTTCATACACATCCTCAATCGTCTGAGATTCTTCCCCAATTGTAGCCGCTATCGTATCCAGTCCAACAGGACCTCCCCGGAAGCTGTTAATCATAGACTTGAGCATCTTGTGGTCGATATCGTCTAACCCACGCGGATCAATCTGCAGGCGTTGCAACGCCTCTTCTGCCAGGGCTTGTGTAATAATGCCATCACCGCGTACTTGTGCAAAATCACGTACTCTTTTTAATAATCGGTTTGCAATCCGCGGTGTCCCTCGTGAACGCAAAGCAATTTCCTCCGCAGCATCCCCAACAATCTCTACACCCAGAATATCAGTGGATCGTGAAACGATATACGCAAGTTCATCAACCGTATAGAACTCCAAACGACTAATCACACCAAAACGGTCTCGAAGCGGAGCTGACAAAAGTCCTGCGCGTGTCGTAGCTCCTATTAACGTAAATGGAGGCAGGTCCAAGCGAACAGAACGTGCACTTGGCCCTTTGCCGATCATAATATCCAGAGCAGAATCCTCCATCGCCGGATACATCACCTCTTCAACGGTACGATGAAGTCGATGGATCTCGTCAATGAATAACACGTCTCCCTCTTGCAAATTCGTCAGCAGCGCTGCCAGATCACCTGGACGTTCAATTGCAGGGCCTGAAGTGGTTCTCAAGTTTACGCCAAGTTCATTTGCAATAATATTAGCGAGTGTTGTTTTACCTAGACCCGGAGGTCCGTATAATAGCACATGATCCAATGCTTCATTCCGCAATTTAGCGGCTTCAATATATATTTTAAGATTTTCCTTCACCTGATTCTGCCCGATGTATTCATTTAGATATCGGGGACGAAGGCTTAATTCGACGTTCTGATCTTCCATCATCAGGTTAGCGGATATAATCCGTTCATCCATGTTCTTCCCACCCTTTTCTTGCAGGTTACAACTCTAGTACGACGATACAAATGAATATAAATTAACCCGTAAATAACATTTGCAGTGCCCGTTTCATCAACACATCTACAGAATCTGCGGTCGTCACATCTTTTTTCAGCTTGAGCCATACTTTGTCCAGTTCACTATCCGTATATCCAAGCGCCTTCAGACCTTCACGCGCCTCATCCCATGAGGACCCACTTCCAACCTCCTCGGATGGTGGTGCAAAGAGACCCGTTTCATAGGCTGCTGTACCGAAACCATCCAATTTGTCCTTCAGGTCCAGAATCATACGTTGCGCTGTTTTTTTTCCGATACCTGGTAGTTTCGTCAAGAATGTCAGATTCTCCTGATAAATGGCTGTAACCACATGATCAGGTGTGCCACCGGCAAGAATACCTAACGCCACTTTTGGCCCAATTCCAGATACTTCAATCAATTTACGGAACAAACGCTGTTCCTCTCTCGTCACAAATCCAAATAACAGCATTGCATCTTCACGCACATGATGATGGGTGTACACGATGATCTCGCCTTCCTGCTTGGCAAACGCATAGGGGTTCGGACAGAACACACGATAACCCACCCCATGCACATCTAAAACAATATAATCACTCTCGACATGTATGAACTGTCCTCTTAGAAAATCAATCATTTTCGCAATACCTCATTCAACTTGGAATTTAATGTATAAGAATGTGCATGACAAACAGCAACAGCCAGCGCATCTGCAACGTCATCGGGTTTAGGCACAACCTGCAGACGAAGGAACATTTTGACCATCTCCTGCACTTGTTTCTTCTCCGCCTTGCCATAGCCTACAATCGCCTGTTTGATCTGCATCGGGGTATATTCCGCAATAGGCAGACCTTTTTGAGCAGCAGCAAGAATCATGACCCCTCGGGCCTGGCTGACAGACATCGCTGTTGTTACGTTACGGTTAAAAAAGAGTTTCTCCAGTGCGACCGCATCTGGCTTATACTTATCAATCAGTTGCACCATGCCTTCATATACGTGAAGAAGCCGATCCTCATCTGGTGTATGTGCCTCCGTCTGAATACATCCATATTGTACGGGCACAACCTTGTTCCCGATTTTATCTACAAAACCAAACCCCACAATCGCAATACCCGGGTCAATTCCCAAAAAACGCAAAACCATCTCTCCCTTACAAAAGCGAACATATGTATCGTTCATTTCATTATAACAAAAGATAGGCCTTGCGGCAGGAAAAACTTTGTCTATGCCAAAGCCTATCGTATTTCGTGACTTTTCTTCAAAATTTTCATTTTTATAGAAGAGTTAACTTATAAAAACGACAAAAAGGACATCCGCACGATGTCCTTCCGTAGCCATCTCTTCTATCCACTTATCTTCATACACGTTTCCCGAAGGTAACTCTACACCTTTGACTTAAAGGTTGTATTCCTTATACGGGTTGGCTTATCCGCCATTCCGAAGTAAATGATGCGTTTCATCCACAGCAAAGTCACTAAACGTCGAAATTACACTGTCATATTCATCTTTATCCTGTATTCGGATGCCTTCTTGCAATTGCTCCAGCACTCCTTCAGGCAATGAACTTTCCAATGTACCTACATCGAGTTGAAAAAACGTACGAATAACATTCTCTTCAGTGGGTTTGCCCTCATACAGATTGAGATGACCTGTAGCATCGATACTGATGTAGGCTTCTTGTTTACAAACAGGTGAAAGATCATCCACGCTTTGATTCAAATGTAACGTATCCGAGGAAGTAACCTTTGCTTCCCACTCTGGATGTTGAGCAAGCAGCACTTTTAATTGAGGGATATCCATTCTCCCCAGCTGTTCAGTTTCAACACCACAAATATATTTGGTTTGTAAAACAACACGTATTAATTGGTCTGCACCCGTTTCAAGTTGCTCTACAATCACCTGAATCTCATGTGCCGATCGTTGATCCTGCTTAACTGGGCCCATAACATTTACGGCTTCACCAAAATCGGTTGTTAGTAAACGCTCAACTGCTGCTGATATAGATAAACCACGGTATGCTAATATCGTAACGGCACATATAGCGGCAACCATCCAAAACGTTCGTTTCCATCGTCGCCAGCGTCTCTTTAATTGTTTTCGTAAGGTGAACCTGTTCACATAAACCCCTTCAATCACTTTTTTTAAACCTATTGTGACCTAATGGAGGAACCTTTATGCAAACCCACCTCTTTAAACTCTTGAAAGCCTTGACCTTGACAAGTTGCGGTAATCGAGAGATCAAGAGATCCAAATTTATGAAGTAAATATCTATTAAAATCAAAAAATCACCATCTGATTAGATAGTGATTTTTAGAAATCGGGATGACACGATTTGAACATGCGACCCCCTGGTCCCAAACCAGGTGCTCTACCAAGCTGAGCTACATCCCGTTATATATACCGGCGAGAGGACTCGAACCTCCACGGTTTCCCACTCGATTTTGAGTCGAGCGCGTCTGCCATTCCGCCACGCCGGCAAACTATGAAAATAATGGCGCGCCCTGAGAGATTCGAACTCCCGGCCTTTTGATTCGTAGTCAAACGCTCTATCCAGCTGAGCTAAGGGCGCAAAATATTGGAGCGGAAGACGGGAATCGAACCCGCGACCCTCGCCTTGGCAAGGCGATGCTCTACCGCTGAGCCACTTCCGCATGATAAAATTGTAAAGATGGCGGAACCGACGGGATTCGAACCCGCGATCTCCTGCGTGACAGGCAGGCATGTTAGGCCAACTACACCACGGTTCCAGATCACTTTCGGTTAGGAAAGCTACAATAATTGCGGGGGCAGGATTTGAACCTGCGGCCTTCGGGTTATGAGCCCGACGAGCTACCGGGCTGCTCCACCCCGCGTCATTATAAAAGATATATGGTGGAGGCTGAGGGGATCGAACCCCCGACCCTCTGCTTGTAAGGCAGATGCTCTCCCAGCTGAGCTAAGCCTCCGAAAATATGACCCGTAGGGGATACTCTCACTTCGTTCGAGACTGCGAAGCAGTTCCTAACGATGCTAATCCTCCGACGAACCTTTGGGATTCTCATCCCACTCTTTAGTTATTAAAAATAACTATGACCCGTAGGGGATTCGAACCCCTGTTACCTCCGTGAAAGGGAGGTGTCTTAACCCCTTGACCAACGGGCCTTAATGGCTCCCCGAACAGGACTCGAACCTGTGACAACTCGATTAACAGTCGAGTGCTCTACCAACTGAGCTATCAGGGAATAATATGCATTTGTGCTACAAATGCAACTCATCGTACAACGTCTACATGCAGAGCCTGTTTTCTATGTAAGATGAAAAAGTTCGCTTGGCGGCGTCCTACTCTCCCAGGACCCTGCGGTCCAAGTACCATCGGCGCTAGAGGGCTTAACGGTCGTGTTCGGGATGGGTACGTGTGGAACCCCTCCGCCATCGCCACCAAACGCGATTGGTCGAAGCATAGCTTCTTCCATATCAATCAGAACTGAAAATCATACACACATTCCGTGATGTACCGATTTTCACTTCATTCAGAGTGTTGTTCTCTGAAAACTAGATTCGAAACGAAACGCACGCGATCAAAACTTGCATATTGGATAAGCCCTCGACCGATTAGTACTGGTCAGCTCCATGCATTGCTGCACTTCCACCCCCAGCCTATCTACCTCGTCGTCTTCAAGGGGTCTTACATACTGGGAAATCTCATCTTGAGGGGGGCTTCACGCTTAGATGCTTTCAGCGCTTATCCCGTCCGTACATAGCTACCCAGCGGTGCTCCTGGCGGAACAACTGGTACACCAGCGGTACGTCCATCCCGGTCCTCTCGTACTAAGGACAGCTCCTCTCAAATTTCCTACGCCCACGACAGATAGGGACCGAACTGTCTCACGACGTTCTGAACCCAGCTCGCGTACCGCTTTAATGGGCGAACAGCCCAACCCTTGGGACCTACTTCAGCCCCAGGATGCGATGAGCCGACATCGAGGTGCCAAACCTCCCCGTCGATGTGGACTCTTGGGGGAGATAAGCCTGTTATCCCCAGGGTAGCTTTTATCCGTTGAGCGATGGCCCTTCCATGCGGTACCACCGGATCACTAAGCCCGACTTTCGTCCCTGCTCGACTTGTAGGTCTCGCAGTCAAGCTCCCTTATGCCTTTGCACTCTTCGAATGATTTCCAACCATTCTGAGGGAACCTTTGGGCGCCTCCGTTACTCTTTAGGAGGCGACCGCCCCAGTCAAACTGCCCACCTGACACTGTCCCCGCACCGGTTTACGGTACCAGGTTAGAACCTAGATACGATCAGGGTGGTATCCCAACGGTGCCTCCACGCAAGCTGGCGCTCACGCTTCAAAGGCTCCCACCTATCCTGTACAGATCGTACCCAAATTCAATATCAAGCTGCAGTAAAGCTCCATGGGGTCTTTCCGTCTTGTCGCGGGTAACCTGCATCTTCACAGGTATTAAAATTTCACCGGATCTCTCGTTGAGACAGCGCCCAAGTCGTTACGCCATTCGTGCGGGTCAGAATTTACCTGACAAGGAATTTCGCTACCTTAGGACCGTTATAGTTACGGCCGCCGTTTACTGGGGCTTCGGTTCACAGCTTCGGGATTACTCCCTAACCACTCCCCTTAACCTTCCAGCACCGGGCAGGCGTCAGCCCGTATACTTCGCCTTACGGCTTCGCACAGACCTGTGTTTTTGCTAAACAGTCGCTTGGGCCTTTTCACTGCGGCCCCCTCGTGCTATTCACACTACCGGGGCACCCCTTCTCCCGAAGTTACGGGGTCATTTTGCCGAGTTCCTTAACGAGAGTTCTTCCGCGCGCCTTAGAATTCTCTTCTCGCCTACCTGTGTCGGTTTGCGGTACGGGCACCTTCATCTGGCTAGAGGCTTTTCTTGGCAGTGTGAGATCATGACCTTCGCTACTGTAATTTTCACTCCCCATCACAGCTCAGCCTTACGGTTAGCGGATTTGCCTACTAACCAGCCTCACTGCTTGGACAGACATCCATCAGTCTGCGTCACTACCCTACTGCGTCCCCCCATCGCTCGTAACGATTTACGGTGGTACAGGAATTTCGACCTGTTGTCCTTCGACTACGCCTTTCGGCCTCGCCTTAGGTCCCGACTTACCCTGAGCGGACGAGCCTTCCTCAGGAACCCTTAGGCTTTCGGCGGATCAGATTCTCACTGATCTTTTCGTTACTCATACCGGCATTCTCACTTGTATAATGTCCAGCGCTCCTTACGGTACACCTTCAACCCTTATACAACGCTCCCCTACCCCTGATGCAAGCATCAAGCCATAGCTTCGGTGGTGTGTTTAGCCCCGTTACATTTTCGGCGCAGAGTCACTCGACCAGTGAGCTATTACGCACTCTTTCAATGGTGGCTGCTTCTAAGCCAACATCCTGGTTGTCTGTGCAACTCCACATCCTTTCCCACTTAACACACACTTGGGGACCTTAGCTGATGGTCTGGGCTGTTTCCCTTTTGACAATGGATCTTAGCACTCACTGTCTGACTCCCGGAAGTAAGTCTATGGCATTCGGAGTTTGACTGAGCTTGGTAACCCTTGCGGGCCCCGCACCCAATCAGTGCTCTACCTCCACGACTCTGTTTTCCGAGGCTAGCCCTAAAGCTATTTCGGGGAGAACCAGCTATCTCCGAGTTCGATTGGAATTTCTCCGCTACCCCCACCTCATCCCCGCATTTTTCAACATGCGTGGGTTCGGGCCTCCAGTGCGTGTTACCGCACCTTCACCCTGGACAGGGGTAGATCACCCGGTTTCGGGTCTACGTCCACGTACTATAGTCGCCCTATTCAGACTCGCTTTCGCTGCGGCTCCGGCTCTTCACCTTAACCTTGCACGGGAACGTAACTCGCCGGTTCATTCTACAAAAGGCACGCCATCACCCCTAAAACGGGCTCTGACTTTTTGTAAGCACACGGTTTCAGGTTCTATTTCACTCCCCTTCCGGGGTGCTTTTCACCTTTCCCTCACGGTACTGCTTCACTATCGGTCGCTAGGAAGTATTTAGCCTTGGCAGATGGTCCTGCCGGATTCATACGGGGTTTCACGTGCCCCGCACTACTCGGGATCCGTCTCGGAGGGAACAGACTTTCAATTACAGGGCTTTTACCTTCTTTGGCGGGCCTTTCCAGACCTCTTCGCTTAACCGGTTCCTTTGTAACTCCATGTGAGACGTCCCACAACCCCAAAGAGCAAGCTCTTTGGTTTGGGCTTCTCCGCGTTCGCTCGCCGCTACTGACGGAATCACTATTGTTTTCTCTTCCTCAGGGTACTTAGATGTTTCAGTTCCCCTGGTATGCCTCTACTTGCCCTATGTATTCAGACAAGAGTAACTGGATATTACCCCAGCTGGGTTTCCCCATTCGGACATCCCCGGATCAAAGCTTGCTTACAGCTCCCCGAGGCAGTTTCGTTGTTCGCCACGTCCTTCATCGGCTCCTAGCGCCTAGGCATCCTCCGTGTGCTCTTAGTAGCTTAACCATATGCTCCGGTTTCGTTCGCTCGCTTCCCTTGGTTTGGACTACGTCCAAAGCCAAAAGTCGCTCCCACCCGATACCATCGCAATTGCATTATCTACCGTTTTTATTGAAACTTGTTATACACAAGTTCAGCTAAAAAGGAATGTTCTAATTCGCGTTTGTTTCGTTTCGATATCTAGTTTTCAAAGAACAAGCTCCATAACTAGCAAGCTGTTTGAGAGTTTGAGCTCTCAAAACTGAGCAACGAGTGAGTAACTAGCCGACCTGGCTAGATTTTAGTTTTGAATGTCTTCATTGCAGAAGACGATTCTCCATAGAAAGGAGGTGATCCAGCCGCACCTTCCGATACGGCTACCTTGTTACGACTTCACCCCAATCATCTATCCCACCTTCGGCGGCTGGCTCCTTGCGGTTACCCCACCGACTTCGGGTGTTATAAACTCTCGTGGTGTGACGGGCGGTGTGTACAAGACCCGGGAACGTATTCACCGCGGCATGCTGATCCGCGATTACTAGCAATTCCGACTTCATGCAGGCGAGTTGCAGCCTGCAATCCGAACTGAGACCGGCTTTGTTGGGATTGGCTCCATCTCGCGATTTCGCAGCCCGTTGTACCGGCCATTGTAGTACGTGTGTAGCCCAGGTCATAAGGGGCATGATGATTTGACGTCATCCCCACCTTCCTCCGGTTTGTCACCGGCAGTCTATCTAGAGTGCCCACCCGAAGTGCTGGCAACTAAATATAAGGGTTGCGCTCGTTGCGGGACTTAACCCAACATCTCACGACACGAGCTGACGACAACCATGCACCACCTGTCTCAACTTTCCCCGAAGGGCACCTAACGCATCTCTGCCTCGTTAGTTGGATGTCAAGACCTGGTAAGGTTCTTCGCGTTGCTTCGAATTAAACCACATACTCCACTGCTTGTGCGGGTCCCCGTCAATTCCTTTGAGTTTCAGTCTTGCGACCGTACTCCCCAGGCGGAGTGCTTAATGTGTTAACTTCGGCACCAAGGGTATCGAAACCCCTAACACCTAGCACTCATCGTTTACGGCGTGGACTACCAGGGTATCTAATCCTGTTTGCTCCCCACGCTTTCGCGCCTCAGCGTCAGTTACAGCCCAGAGAGTCGCCTTCGCCACTGGTGTTCCTCCACATCTCTACGCATTTCACCGCTACACGTGGAATTCCACTCTCCTCTTCTGCACTCAAGTCACACAGTTTCCAGTGCGATCCGGGGTTGAGCCCCGGGATTAAACACCAGACTTACATGACCGCCTGCGCGCGCTTTACGCCCAATAATTCCGGACAACGCTTGCCCCCTACGTATTACCGCGGCTGCTGGCACGTAGTTAGCCGGGGCTTTCTTCTCAGGTACCGTCACCTTGAGAGCAGTTACTCTCCCAAGCGTTCTTCCCTGGCAACAGAGCTTTACGATCCGAAAACCTTCATCACTCACGCGGCATTGCTCCGTCAGGCTTTCGCCCATTGCGGAAGATTCCCTACTGCTGCCTCCCGTAGGAGTCTGGGCCGTGTCTCAGTCCCAGTGTGGCCGATCACCCTCTCAGGTCGGCTACGCATCGTCGCCTTGGTGAGCCGTTACCTCACCAACTAGCTAATGCGCCGCAGGCCCATCCCCAAGTGACAGATTGCTCCGTCTTTCCAGTTCTCTTCAGGCGAAGAAAACAAGTATTCGGTATTAGCTACCGTTTCCGGTAGTTGTCCCAAGCTTGAGGGCAGGTTGCCTACGTGTTACTCACCCGTCCGCCGCTAAGCATCAGGAAAGCAAGCTTTCCATCAACTCCGCTCGACTTGCATGTATTAGGCATGCCGCCAGCGTTCGTCCTGAGCCAGGATCAAACTCTCCAATAAAGATGAAATTCGTCAGCGTCGTTAAACGCTGTGAAACTCATCGGGGTATTGAAAAGAGCGATAAGCTCATTTTGAATCTGACGAGATCAAAATCTCATTTGTGTTCCAGTTTCCATACAGCCAGATGGCATGTATCAAAAACCTTCACGACATTCTGCAAGCAGAATGTTTACTCACTCGTTGTTCAGTTTTCAAAGATCAAACTTCTTTTTTTCGTCACCATCGTGTTTCAGCGGCGACTTAAATAATGTAACACATGGCCAAAATTAATGCAAGAGTTTTTTAATTATAGTTTTATTTCTACATAGCCTTGCATGTACACTTCAATTCAAAGCTAGTTTCAACCTGAAATTAAAGCGCATACATATTGTAACATATTTTTGAACGGGCTTTCAAACGTTATCTGCAATATTTTGTTTTTTTTCGACATCTCCATCATTTCAAACACATCGTCTATTCTCGTTGTAACTGCTCAAGCGAAAAGGCCAGTTCTAATTTATTAAACTGACCTTTTCGCAACAACCATCATTCTATTTCAGATTACCCTTAATGTTGAATCCAGGGATTACGACGTTTCTTGGCTGGTTTTTGTGAATTCGTGGACGTCTTGTGTTCTCTAGTAGATTTTCCAGATACAGATACCTTTGATTTACTTTTCGCAGGTGTCTTACTTGTTCTTCGTTTTGCCGTTCCATTTTTAGACGGCGTTGATTTCGGTTTCGCGTCAGACTCCAGATCAACCTCTTCAAAAGCGGCCTGACTTAAGTTCGCATTGTCACGCCCTCCTTTTTTCCCACTGTTGGCATCATGGACTTGAGAAGGGTACATCTCTCCAAAAGCACCAAGCGGAGATGGCGGAACCATATTTTGAGCCGGATACGGATTTTGATAAGCATATTCCATCGGATGATTTGGCATAACAGATGTGGACATTTCAGGCGGCATACCATTCGGGTGACCATACATTCCCCAAGCTGGTTCCTGATAACCATACGCAGGATAAGTATATTGAGGAGCATGTGTATGCGATCCACATCCGCATGGAGGGTACGGAAGCATGGAGTACGGAGAAATAAATGGCGGTTGATTGTTCATCTGGTTCGTTGCAGCTGCAATACTTGGGAAAGGACTGTTTATTTGAGCTGCTGGCGAAATTGGAAATGCATTATTCGTCATCTCAGGAGATATATTTGGCATTACGTTATTATGATTAAAAGTCTGTTCTGCTCCCATCCATGGGCTATTTGGCATGCTACCCATATTATATGCACCAACATCCTGAACACCAGGGAAAGGAGAGTTGTTGGCCATCCCTGCCGTATACATGTTGTTTTGCTGAACAGCGTATACCTCTTGTGTAGGTACAGGCACCTGCATATAAGGATGTTCCATCGGAGCATGGAGCATTTTTTGACCACAGCCACACGGCGCCTTAACCGACGGCTCGACATTCACAGCCGGTTCGATGTTAGGCATCACAGGCAAAGGCATCACTTCAGGTGAAAGATTAGGCTTTTGAGGTTTTATTGCTTCGTTTATAGGTTGGACTTGAACTTCAGGCTTCATCTCTTCTTTTTTGTCTGGTTTCTTCTCAGGCTTCATTTCGGGCATTACAGGTAATTGAGGCAAAGCCTCCAATTCAGGCTTGATATTAGGCTTAGCCGGTGTAACAGGCACTGGTGCCGGAACAGGTACTGGCGTTTCAACTGCCTGCGGCGGAGGAGCTGGTACAACAGGTGCCGTTTCTTCTTTTACACCCGTATACTCTTTCCCTTCAGGTGATAACTTTTCTTGCGCGCCCATATTCCCCATTTGAGTATTTGCTGCCTGATTACCTTGTGCATGCATGGAAGGAATATAGACGGTTTCTCCAACCAGAAGAGCATTTGGATTCTTTAATTGCGGATTCGCATTGATCATGTCTTTCAACGGAACTCCCCAAGCTTGTGACAGCTTCCATAACGAATCGCCTTGTACTACCTTGTGACTGTGCAGCACGCCCTCTGGCTTTGGTGTTACCGGCTGTGCAGGAATTTTGACCTTCATGCCAATATCCAACTTGTCGGGATCTGCAATCTGCGGGTTGGCCGCAATCAATTTGTCCAGCGCGACATTGTATTTTTGGGACAGCAGATATAAGGTGTCGCCTTTTTTCACCATGTGTATTTTCACAGGGAACTAACCTCCTAGACGTCATACTTGGGCAGTACATTCGCCCATACCGTTACTACATCCTATGCAGCAACCGGGCTAATGACATCATCTGAACAAAAAAAATCCTCCCGCCTTCTAAAATCCCACATACACGAGGCATGTTACATTTTATCGGACAAGGAGAATTCCTGTTATTTATTCAATTCGACGCAGTGATTTATTCCCACACCTTGTAGCCGTCTTTGTCGACAATTTGGCGGAAAGCTTCAAGCAATTGCAATGTAACCGGACCCGCTACACCCGAACCAATCGTTCTTCCGTCTACTTCGCACGCCGCAATAACTTCCGCAGCCGTGCCTGTGAAAAACACTTCGTCTGCAATGTACACATCATGAAGCGTGAAAGGCACTTCTTTTAACTCAATACCTAACTCCCCGCACAGATCAATAATCGCTTGACGGGTGATGCCTTCGAGTGCTCCAAGGTAACAAGGCGGAGTATACACCACACCATTTTTGATAATGAAAATGTTATCGCTTGAGCCCTCGGTTACGTAGCCTTGCGAGTTTAGCATAATAGCCTCACCTGCACCCGAAAAGTTCGATTGCAATTTGACAAGGATGTTGTTCAGATAGTTGAGGGATTTAATTTTCGGATTCAACGCATCCGGGATGTTACGACGCTGGGATACGGAGACGGCCTTCAATCCAGTAAGATACGCTTCTTCCGGATAGATTGCTAGCTGTTCTACAATAATGATCACGGAAGCTTTAGGGCAACGCGTCGGGTCAAGGCCCAGGTTCCCTGGTCCGCGTGAAACGATCAGACGAATATAACCGTTACGCATATCATTGCGGCGTACCGTTTCAGCCATCACTTCAAGCATCTCATCGTAGGACAGCGGAATGTTCAAACTGATGGATTTTGCCGAATCATACAAGCGATCCAAGTGAGCCTTACATCTGAAAATATTTCCATTGTAAATCCGAATACCTTCGAAGATCCCATCTCCGTACAAGAATCCATGGTCATACACCGAAACTTTTGCATTTTCCTTGGTTACATACTGACCATCCAAATAGATCCATTGTTCTGCCATGACTAACTGCACCTCCATTAAATATGCATTTCCTATATTTCCGGAACATAATGAACCTGTCCATTTTACAACAAAAATAACGGAAAAACTCTCTTATTTCACATAGACGCCGAATGATCTCTTTGCATTCATTATCCAACCACTACCGGTTATTTCCGTGAAGGGTATGTATAACATGGATAACTACCAAGAACACGAACCTGACAATTCAAAGCCTCGATTTCGGCCATGGCTGCCGTGAGCAATACGGAATCGACCGTTTCAATCACATCAATGTAAAAATAGTAACTGCCCAAACGTTTCTTCGTTGGACGAGATTCAAGACGGGTCAGATTCAGCTTTCTCCATGCAAAAGCCGACAACACCTGATGGAGTGCACCCGGTGCATCCTCAGGCAATGTAACAAGCAAGCTTGTCTTCACATGATCCGGTTCACGCGGAATATCGACCGGTTCATGGCCAATTAGTACAAAACGGGTGTAGTTATTGTCATGATCCGTCACACGTTCAGCCATAATATCGAGACCATGCTTTTGCGCAGCCAGCTTCGTGCCGATTGCTACCCAGCCCTTACCTGGATTTTTTTTCACGATCTCCACCGCTTCAGCTGTGCTGTTCACGCCTTCAAGATCTGCATCAGGTGAATGTTGCCGAATAAAATTCTGACACTGCGGGATGGCCACAGGATGGGATAGAATCTTGGTAATTTTACCAAAATCATATGTGCCATCGTCCGTGACAAATTCATTCCCATGTCCGATAACATTCTGGATGGAGGGATACACCCACTCCGCCTGCATTGGGATATCCACTTCATTGACAAGCCAGTCCATATGCAGACTAACGGAGCCTTCAATTGTATTTTCAATCGGAATCACACTGTACTGCACACTCCCGCTATCAACCGCACGAAAAATGTCCGAAATGAGTTTGGAGTGCTGCAAATCGAGGGCTTCCCCATCGAAAAGAAAATCGATTGCTTCGTGTGAGACTGATCCTTCTGGTAAAACTGCAATTCGTTTCATGCGTTAACTTCCCCTTTGATCCTGTCCAAAAAAGGACGTTCATCTTGATCCGGCAGTATGAGGGCGCCGTCCAGGTCCGGGTCCAGCCATAAGGCAGAGGCCGCGATTCCCTCCTGCTTCATAATACCCAGCAAGTACTGTTCCAGTTCTTCCTTCCGGGTATCGTGACGATCTACCAGTGTAAGAACAGTTGGTCCAGCTCCGCTTAGCGCAGCACCCAGTGCACCATGTTCAGTAGCATGATCTAAAATCTCCGTCATGCCGGGTACCAACGAGGCACGATAAGGCTGGTGAATCCGGTCCGACATCGCCTTTTGGATCATATCGAGTCGCCCGCTGGCTAATGCAGCAACGAGCAATGAAGAACGACTCACATTGTGTACGACATCAGGCATGCCAAACTGCTTGGGAACGATATCCCTCGCTTTAGATGTGGACAACTGGAAGTCTGGCACGATAACCAAAGCCTGCAAATCCTGGTGAGGCTCAATGCGAAGATAGTCGACGCGTTGACCATCCCAAGCTGCTGTAATGATACCCCCATATAACGATGCACCAACGTTGTCTGGATGTTTCTCCAGTGCTGTAGCCATGTCTAGCAGCTTATCATTAGATAACGGACTGCCGATCAATGCATTGGCACCAACAAGCGCACCAACAATTGCTGATGCACTGCTTCCAAGGCCTCGAGTGAGGGGGATGTCGGAATACATCGAAAATTCAAGCTCAGGCACAGAGACTCCTGCCTCACCAAATACCATTTGTGCAACTTCATAAAGGAGATTTGATTTATCTACAGGCAGACCTGTCAGATGTTCTCCAAAAAGATGGAATGTTGTCTGTGTTGCCGGTTTGATCTCAAGCCAGGCATACAGAGACAAGGCCATACCCAGGGTATCAAACCCTGGACCCAGATTGGCTGTGCTTGCCGGGATTTTTACGGTTACTTTATCACGCAAGCTCATACAGACTGTTGTTCCAGTTGGGCAATAGCTGCCATAACTGCCTCTTCTGTATCTTCAACGACCAGCGGCTCCACAGCAGCCGTTTTAATTGCTACATTCGGATCTTTCAGGCCGTTACCTGTTAACACGCATACAACCGTTTCTCCGCCTTTGAAGTAGCCCTCACTATGCAATTTGTACACACCAGCCACGGATGCAGCAGAAGCCGGTTCAGCAAATACCCCTTCACGTGCCGCAATGGTGCGGTATGCCGCCAAAATTTCGTCATCCGTAACGTAGTTAATCTGACCATTTGACTCTTCAGCTGCAGCCACTGCTGTTTTCCAGCTGGCAGGGTTACCGATTCGAATCGCTGTAGCTACAGTTTCTGGCTCAAGAATGGGTTCTCCCTTAACAATTGCCATAGCTCCTTCTGCCTCAAACCCGACCATACGCGGCAATGTGTTCGATTTCCCTGCCTCTTTATACTCTTTAAATCCTTTCCAGTATGCTGAAATATTACCCGCATTACCAACCGGAATAGCCAGAACATCCGGTGCATCTCCCAATTGCTCAACCAATTCAAAAGCAGCTGTCTTCTGTCCTTCAATCCGGTATGGATTCACAGAGTTTACGAGTGTAATCGGGTGTTTAGCCGTAATTTCACGTACAATCTCAAGGGCACGGTCAAAGTTACCATTGATCGCGATGACTTTGGCACCATAGATCATCGCTTGAGCGAGTTTACCCAATGCAATATTGTTATTTGGAATCAATACGATACAATTCAACCCACCACGTGCGGCATAGGCTGCAGCAGCTGCGGATGTATTACCAGTAGATGCACACATAATCGTACGGCTGCCTTCTTCCATTGCTTTGGCAACAGCCATAACCATTCCGCGGTCCTTGAAAGAACCTGTAGGATTCAAGCCTTCATATTTGAAATACAGATTCAATCCGAGTTCCTTCGACAGATTCTCTGCATGAATCAGCGGCGTATTTCCTTCCTGAAGTGTAAGCTGTGGCGTATTTTCATTGACTGGAAGGTGTTCTTTGTAAGTTTGCAGTAATCCTTGATATCTCATTGTAGGTAAACTCCTTTAGGTTTAATGATCTAGATTCATGAAATGACGATTTGCTTGCAAAACAAAAATATAAACTAATTATATTTTAAAATGACTCAACAACTAACCTTCTACACGATAAACACTCTTAATGCGGCGAATCACGTTGAGTGATTCAAAATGCTTAAGCACCTTGTCCATGCTCGCCTTACTTGCATTATGTGTAACGATAATGATCTCAGCGTCTGGATTGTGCTCATTCGGCTGTTGCACAACGGAAGCGAGACTGACTTCATATTCGGCAAAAATCTGCGTAATCTGCGCCAGCACCCCTGCTTTGTCGTCCACGTGCAGTAATATAAAATTTTTCGAAAAAATTTGCTCATCACTCTGCAGTCTCTTCTGTTTATACGGCACGATTGCTTTTACTCCGTTTACACCAAGCTTGAGGTTTTTCGTTACGGCAACAATGTCAGCAACTACGGAAGTAGCTGTTGGCAATTCACCCGCCCCTGCTCCGTAAAACATCGTCTCGCCTACCGCCTCACCGTGTACATACACTGCATTGAACACACCGTTTACCGATGCGATTGGGTGGTTCTTTCTCACCATCGTTGGTTGCACACTAATCGTAATCTCATCATCGATGCGATCTGCGATGCCAAGTAACTTCAACTCATATCCCAGTCTTTTCGCATACGTTATATCTTCACGCGTGACGGAGGAGATCCCCTTAACGGTAACATCCTTCAATTCCACATTCGTCCGGAAACCGAGGGTACCCAAGATTGCCATTTTTCGAGCAGCATCGAGTCCTTCTACATCTGAGGTCGGGTCTGTTTCCGCGTACCCTAAAGCTTGAGCTTCCGCTAGCACCTCTTCATAGGATGCGCCTTCCTGACTCATTTTCGTCAAAATATAGTTCGTTGTGCCGTTCACAATCCCCATAATCCGCGTGATCCGGTCCGAAGAGAAACCTTCAATCAGCGTGCGGATGATCGGGATACCTCCAGCCACACTGGCCTCATAAAACACATCACATTGCTTTTCCTGCGCTTTAGCCAGAATCTCTGAACCATGCAATGCCATAAGATCCTTGTTCGCTGTTACAATATGTTTCCCACGTTCCAGTGCTTCAAGAATATATTCTTTCGTCTGATCGATGCCGCCCATCACTTCAACGATAATATCAATGTCCGGGTGACGAATGACATCCCAAGGGTTCTCTGTTAGCTTCGCCCGGTCAATAGGAATAACACGATCCTTCTCCGTGTTCTTCACCGCTATCTTCTCAATGATAATTGGCGACCCCACCTGGCTGCTCAGATCCTCCTGATTCCCTTCCACAATTCGGACAACGCCCGTTCCAACCGTGCCCAGGCCCAACAATCCGACTTTTACCGGTTTCACTAACGACCTACCCCCTATTGTCTAATCCTATATTCTCTAAGCCCGATTAACCTTGGCCTACGATCCGTGTACGCTTCACCCCAGGCATATCTTGCATTCGATCCAGCATTTCTCCAATCTCTCCATGCAGATGCGTCGTTTCCACGGAAATGACAACATTGGCTCTGCCCTGAAGTGGAATACTCTGATTAATCGTAAGCACGTTGGCTCCATAACCTGCAAAATGTCCAAGCACACGAGACAGAATACCAGACTGATGCTCCAGGTCAATCGAGATCGTTACGATTCGCTCACGCTCCAGCTGATTGATCAGATGGATTCCATCTTTGTACTTGTAAAAGGCACTTCGGCTTAATCCAACCTGCTCGACGGCCTCATGCACTGTTTTAACATCACCGGAAGCAAGCAACTCTTTCACCTGCATCGTTTTTACCACAGCTTCAGGCAAAATATCTTCCCGTACTAAGTAATAGCGTTCATTCACAGAACGTCCTCTCCTCAAAGACTCATGTATTCATATAGTGGACATTATATAGGATGAATCACAAAAGGGCAATACGTGACATGTCTATTTTTCAAAAACTGTTTCTCACATTATACAGACTTCTCTCTCTCATGTCAGAAAACAAACAAAAAAAACGCAGCCTCACGGTAACTTCCCGCTTCACTGCGTTTCTCATTTTTATTAAGCAATCGTCAGCCGATGATGTTCACAATTTTTTTTGGCCTAGCGGCTTAGTAGTAACTGCTGCTTTCCACAAATTCAAACTCGAAATCTCCAATACGCACAATCGTACCTTCCACGGCACCGCGTTTACGAAGCTCATCATCCACACCCATGTGACGAAGTGTACGAGCCAACTTCAGAATAGCCTCGTGTGAATTCAACTGCATCCGTTTCATCATGCGATCAATCTTGACACTCTCCACAATGAATGTATCGTTCTCACGCACAATACGGAAACCTTCGTCCTCTTTTTTCTCCAAACTGTATACTTTACGCTCGGAAAGATCGGCTACTTCTTCTACCTCAGGCTCATCCGGAATCTGATCCAGCAGATCAGCCGCTCGGTACAACAGTTCCTGAATACCTTGACGAGTCAGCGACGAAATAGGCATGATTTCAATATCTGGCTTCACTTCACGAACCTGTTGCAAAAATTGCTCCAGATTAGCTTCGGAATCCGGCATATCCATTTTGTTCGCAGCTACAACCTGCGGTCTCTCGGCAAGCACCGGATTGTATAGTCGCAGCTCATCATTAATTTTCTGCCAGTCTTCGAAAGGATCACGCCCTTCAGAACCCGACATATCCACAACATGAATAATAACTCGTGTCCGCTCAACATGTCGCAGGAACTCATGTCCCAGTCCGACACCCTCATGTGCCCCTTCAATCAGACCCGGCAAATCGGCCATAACAAAACCGCGGCCCTCACCCACATCAACGACACCCAAGTTAGGGGTAATGGTTGTGAAGTGGTATGCCCCAATCTTCGGCTTAGCAGCAGATACAACGGACAGTAACGTAGATTTACCCACACTCGGGAACCCGACTAGTCCCACATCCGCCATGACTTTAAGCTCAAGCACGATATAACGCTCTTCGCCTTCCTCACCGTTCTCGGCAAGTTCAGGTGCCGGGTTTCTTGGCGTTGCAAAGCGGATGTTACCACGCCCGCCGCGGCCACCTTTGGCTACAACCACCTGCTGACCATGACGCGTTAGATCAGCTAACACTTCGCCACTGTCTTCATCCACGATCGTCGTGCCCGGCGGGATACGCACAATCATGTTCTCTGCATTCGCACCATGCTGGCTTTTGTTACGTCCCTTCTCACCACGTGGGGCTTTGAAGTGACGCTGATAACGAAAGTCCATCAATGTCCGCAGACCTTCATCTACCCGGAAAATAATATCGGCTCCCCGGCCGCCATCGCCGCCGGCAGGGCCACCCTCCGGTACATATTTCTCACGACGGAAAGAGACGATACCGTCTCCTCCATCTCCTGCTTTTACATAAATCTTCGCTTTATCAACAAACATTGGTTACCCCTTCTTCCTATATTCCACAAGGCATTCTGAATTGTACAAACGTATCCCCAGACGGAAGCTGCTCCGTTCTGACTTTTTTACCTTTGAGTACAGCTGTTAATTGCCGCAGCGTTTCTGGATCCGGGGTTTGATCTCCGTCCAACCGGACGACGACATCTCCGTGATCCTGTCCGAAGTTCAAGGTCAGTTTGCGTACCTCTCCCCAAGACGACCGGCCACCGCCATACTGATAGGCCCGAATTGCATCCGCAATCGCCCCCGTAAGCGACTCGCCATCCTCGGGAGAGACCAGAGCACTGAGCTGCAGCTCTTCTTCTACTTCCACATGCAATTCCAGTGCAGCTCCACTGGCCCGAAAAGATTGCAAATAAAAGACGAGAGAAGGTATACCTAATTTAGATATACGGCTTTCTTCCGTTACCCGCTCTTTTATTCTTTCCACACATTGCAGGGATTTATCAAGTTTGCCCAGCCTAAGATATCCATATAACACTTGGAGATCGTTCATCCAGTCATGCCGATGATGATTTAATGAAGCTATTGCTGTTTTTTCCATGGATTGAATGATGATTCTGCGTTCCGCCTCCGCCTGCTTTTTCATCGCATATCCTGATACTAACATCACTGCGACGGACCAAAATGCGCACACAACGCTCGCAAAAGACGCTGGATACAACATAACGAAAACCAAAGGAATCACAAGTGAACATGCCGCAATCCACGGCACTCTTTTCCAGGATTTCATGGCTTCTCCCCGTTCTACCAAACTAGGTTGGTTTCAACCCACCGTAACCAAGTATAACATGTCTTTTCTGCCAGTTCATTATCGAATAGTCGCAGAATGCAAAAAACCTCCGGCAAAAATGCCGAAGGCTCCTTAGGCGGAATGCCGATATTAAGCTTCTACTGCAGCTGCTACTGGAGCAACGTTTACAGGGTAGATGCTTACTTTTTTGCGATCGCGACCCCAACGTTCGAATTTAACAACGCCGTCGATTTTCGCGAACAAAGTGTCATCTTTACCGATACCTACGTTTGTTCCTGGGTGAATTTTCGTTCCGCGTTGGCGAACGAGAATGCTACCACCAGTTACAGTTTGGCCATCTGCACGTTTAACACCCAGACGTTGTGCATTACTGTCACGTCCGTTCTTCGTGGAACCTACACCTTTTTTCGATGCGAACAACTGAAGATTTAATTTCAACATGATTGGTTTTCCTCCTTCTTTGCTTATTGGTGTTGCTGTATTTGAATATACTTCCCGTATGACTCTGCAATATTAGAGAGCATAACTACCATGGATTCGAGCAACAACTGTACCTGAGAAAAAGTTTCCCCTTTTGCCAGCACCGGTAAAGAACCGCTTAAAAAACCATTCTTCATCTTGGCATCCATCTCGATACCAGTTAATGCTTCAATCGAGTTCACTGTACCTACTGTAACAGCAGATACCCCGGCACATACGATATCTTCTCCACGCTTGGCAAAATTGGCATGCCCTTCGATAGAAAAGCGTTCGATGTTCCCGTCCTCATCACGAAAGATTTGAACGATAATCACTTATCGCACCTTCTTACGCTTTGATTTTTTCGATAGTTACTTTAGTGTACGGTTGACGGTGACCTTGCTTCACATGGTAGTTCTTTTTCGGTTTGTATTTGTATACAACAACCTTTTGACCTTTGCCATGTTTCTCAACCTTAGCCGTTACAGTAGCTCCGGAAACCAATGGTGTACCTGCTGTCAAACCTTGATCGTTAGATACAGCCAGGACACGGTCGAACGTTACGCTTTCGCCGTCGTTCGCATTCAATTTCTCGATGAACAGAACATCGCCCTCTTGGACTTTGTACTGTTTGCCGCCTGTTTCAATAATTGCGTACATTTGCCTTGCACCTCCTCATGTCTCAGACTCGCCCGTTCTCAGGTGACAGTACCTTGCGGAACTGTTCTTAAACCTGGTCAGTGCGGTTACAGCATGTGCAAGACCAATAGGCTTAAACACATACTTGATGATTATATCACGCAGTATATTAAAAATCAATGCAAAGGTGAAATATATCTTTTCCCCGTGCCATGACAGGAAGAACAAGCTTCCACGTAGGGCAAGGTACTTTCTTCTCTTACTTTTTTGCGAGTCAGTTCAAGCAACCCGAGTTTCGTCCATCCCATTACAAAAGCTTTGGTCCGATCCTTACGTAGCTCCTGCTCCAGCACAGACGCTACATCATGCCGATTCGATGCCTCTTCCATATCGATGAAGTCAACGATAATCATGCCGCCAATGTCCCGTAGTCGCATTAACCGAGCAATCTCCACTGCAGCCTGCATGTTGGTTTCGGTTACCGTCTCTTCCAGACTATCTCCACCTGCTCCGGTATACTTGCCTGTATTCACATCAATCACGGTCAGCGCTTCGGTATGATCAATAACGATATACCCACCTCCGGGTAGCCAAACTTTGCGGGCAAAATCTTTGTTCAGCTGTTCCTGTACACCGTAAGCATCAAAGATAGATTCCGTTCCGGAATACACCTGAACTCGAGGCTCATGCCCTGGACAGATCTCTTCAAGCAACGTCCGTATTACGCGAGCCTGTCCTTCACTATCCGTGATCACCTCGTCACTACCAGGAGTATACACATCTCTAATCACTCGCTGAATCATGCTTTGGTCTTGGTGCAACAAGCTTGGAGAAGGCAAACTGTCTGCTTTTTCTCGAATCAGAAGCCACTGAGCTCGTAATGCCTCCAAATCAGTCTGAATCGCCTCATTCGCTTCTTCCGCAGATACGGTACGAATAATCAGCCCTTCTTCGTCCCGAAGCAACCGCTCTCCCATCCCTTTGAGGCGGGAACGATCCCCCTCCCGGGCAATCTTTTTGGAAACAGCCACATAACCCGCTACAGGCATGTAGACAAGCCAGCGGCCCGGAAGTGAATAATGAGTCGTCACCCGGGCTCCTTTGCTTCCTACCGGTTCCTTCAGAACCTGTACAATTAATTCCTGACCCGGACGCAGCAACTCCGAGATGGAAGGTTTTATTTTAGGTTGCTTCTCCAGATGGGGGTGGAGCACATCATCCACATACAGAAACGCATTCTTTCTCTGACCAATATCCACAAAGGCAGCCTGCATACCCGGTAACACATTCACTACCCGTCCCTTGAAAAAGGAACCTAGCAACCCGCGCTCGCGTGTACGCTCTGCCGTGAACTCCACAGCTTTGCCTTCTTCCAGAAGCGCCATTTGCATGAGGTTATGTTCATTATGTACAATCATTTGTTTCATGGCTTCACCTCTAGAAGACCCTTCAATTTATCCACATCCATTTCATATTATAGGCAATAACGATCATAAATGTATTACCCCGTTTGAGAGCAGGTTCATCAGTAGGCTTCACAATTTGTCGGTATTTTGTTGAAAGTACGAGCCAATCACTCTCTGTTCAGGCAAAACCGCCAGGATACGTCCCTGCTTATTCATCACGTATACCATATGGTACTGTTCCCTTTTTAATAGACGCAAAATAGTGTCCAAAGGTTTCGCTGGGAACGAGATTATCGGTTGGGCCAAGCCACCTGTAGTTGCATACCGGACAAAAACAGCTTCCCGGTTCATCAGAAAACGGATAAAACGATAAGGCACGTTCCGATAATCGGTAAAATTGGAGTAAAACAAAAAAAGGCCTATTAATAAAAGGTTCAACGGTAGCCCGTAATCGCCGGAAAGCCACCGGCTAATCGCAACCAAAATAACCCCTGCGCTACACAGGATACTGATGCGATAAGTCCACATGAGTGTAGTATAGTAAGGAGCCCACAGGCTGACAATCGCCTGAACGATCTTTCCCCCGTCCAAAGGCAGTACTGGCAACAGATTAAACAAAGCAATGAGCAGGTTGGCTTGGATGATATAATCCAGAAACAGTGGGTCCCCCAACTGAAATCGGCTTAGAAGCAGTACTATGCCAACCATCAGAATGTTCTGCAACGGTCCAGCCAAGGCAATGACAATCTCGCGGTAAGCCGTCAGTTTGCCTCCATCTTCAATAACAGCCACTCCCCCAAAGGGAAGCATCTGTATAGACAATACACGGCAGCCCAGAAGGGCCGCCGCGGCAGCATGTCCGCATTCATGAATAAATACGATGGCAAACAGCGTGATCAGTTCGATAAAATGTCCAGTTAGCAGGGAGGTCATCATGATGATGACAAAAAACGGATGAAGCGAGATTCGCACTCCCCACACCCTAATCAAGGGCAACGACTTCCGCAGGGTCTACGTACTCTTCTCCTTCTTTTATCGCAAAATAAAGCGTAGCAGGCTGATCCGTGCTTCCACCCTTTAAGCGTCCCACCACATTCCCCGCTTCGACCCAATCATTCACCTGAACGTCACTCTCGTTCATCCGGCCGTATATGGCGGTCACCTTACCAGCGTGCTGGATAACGACGGTATACCCGCTGGTTGCATCCCCCAGAACCTCAAGCACACGCCCGGCACCTGAGCTGACGACTTGCACGAGCCCTCCTGTAGTAGCGGCATCTGGAACAATCTCAATTCCCTTCATACTTAAAGCAAATGGCTGAACGACCGTACCTGAAATTGGTTTACCGAGAAGCTGCCGGATTCCTGAGCCGTTTACTACATCAGTGGTATGTCCAAGTACCGGCAGGAAAGAAGGTGTCCCACCGAAATTCCGTTCATACCATGCCGTAGCCGCAGCAAAATCCATGTCGTTATGAAGTACTTCAGCAATAACAGTTTTAGGTGCTATCGTCCATGATGCATTTAATTGAAACAGTCCCCACACGCCTGCAAATAGTACTGCACTGACTACCGTACGCCGTAGGAACGATCGAATCAAATTAAAACCAGAACGCCCTGTAGGGCCGAAATGTCCATTTTCCTTCTTCCACAACCATTCCGGGTCTCTTTCCGCTGGTTCCTCTACAAAAACAAACGGCTTCTGCCGGTTCGTTTCATCATACTCGCTATTTCTACCTTGATCTTTACTTCCGTCTATGCTTATGTCTGCGTTTCTCTCTCTTTCACTGCCCTGATCGCTTTCTCTTCCACGATCCCATCGAAAAACCGGCTTTTGTTCTTGCAACACTTCATGCACTGCCCCATCCATAAGCCGCCGTATCCGCTCTTCTCGTCTCTGTTTGATTCTCCGTTTTGTATTCATGCCATGTCCTCCCGCCGAGGCTTGTTTACTACATCCTATGAATCAACAGCAAAGAATATGAACAAGCCTCCATACTAACTGAACCGAAAATAAGCTTTAGCTTTAAATTACGAATGTTGTGTGTGGGAGTGTCACTACGGCAGTTTACCAAATAGCTGACCACGTAATTACACGTAATAAAGCAAAGCAATGCCTGTGAGCAGTGAGTAAACGAGGCATACACAAAAAAAACAGCCGGACACGCTGCCCCGGCTGTTACTTGAAGTTCAATTTAACGAAATTTATTTCACGCTCTACATACCCTTTAACCCATCCCGAAAAATTTCTTGAAACGGGAAAATGCGCCCTTCTTCTGCTCCATCTGCATTAATGGCACGGTATCCCCCAAAATTCGTCTTGCAATATTGCGATAAGCAATGGCTGCAAGTGAATCTGGGTTCATCACTGTAGGTTCGCCAGAATTGGCAGCCTTGATGACAAGTTCATCATCTGGCACGATGCCAATCAGGTCGATGTTAAGTACTTGTAAAATACCATCGATATCAAGCATGTCACCTGACTTCACCATATTGTTGCGAATCCGGTTCACTACCAGCTTAGGAGACTGAATGTGTGAACTCTCCAGCAAGCCGATGACACGGTCCGCATCACGCACTGCTGCATTTTCCGGTGTAGTGACCACGATGGCCTGATCTGCTCCTGCTACCGCATTTTTGAATCCCTGCTCAATCCCTGCCGGGCAGTCAATAATGACGTATTCAAAATCTTTTTTGAGTTCCAGGATGATATCTTTCACCTGTTCTGGCGATACAGAGTTTTTGTCTCTCGTCTGCGCTGCAGGCAACATGTATAATTCTTCGAAACGCTTGTCTTTTACCAAAGCCTGATTCAAACGGCAACGGCCGTCCGCAACATCGCACAGATCGTAAATAATGCGGTTCTCGAGTCCCATCACAACATCCAGATTACGAAGGCCGATATCGGTATCGACCAAACAAACCTTTTTGCCTAGCAGCGCCAGGGCTGTCCCGATGTTTGCCGAGGTGGTCGTCTTACCCACGCCGCCTTTACCCGAAGTGATCACGATCGCCTCTCCCATGAGCTACACTCCTTTAAACACATTAAAATCTCGGCGCAACCGAACGATATTGCTCATCTTGTCGATCTGCATCTGATTGTCCTGCAAATAAGCAAATTCCATTCCGGTTTCATGACTCTCCCATTCATCTGGAGGACGACTGATTACATCAGCAATACGCAACTGTGTTGGCGCAAATACCGATGCTGCGATAATAGCCTCTTCGTCCCCGCTGATTCCAGCATGAGCCATACCTCTGAGTGAACCCAAAACATATATATCCCCAGTACACGTCACCGTGCCCCCTGGATTGATATCTCCGAGAAACAGGAGATTCCCCTCATGATGAAGCACCTGACCTGATCGTACCATGCCGCACATCGTCACAATCGGCGGGGGACCTTTGACCTCCTGTACAAGTGCAGGCGAGTCAAAGGATCGGATCAGTAGATTCCCTTTTTGCTTCAATATATCCAGAATCTCTTCTTTCTGATCTTCCGTAATTTCTCGCGCTCCAAGCTTGATATCCACATGAACAATCGGTCCGGTCAAAATGTTTTGATGGCTGTGTTCCAGCTTATAGCGGAGCTCATAGAGCAATTCCTCGAATTCACATTGATCGTCCAACAGGAAAACCAAGCCGTCTCGGATGCCTTTAATCGTTACGTGATTCGATTTTACCGTCATAAGCCTGTCCCTCCCATCTCATTACATTTCGTGCCCCGGTTCCCAAGTTCCTGCTTCTCGCTCCATAAATGTCATCAGGAAGCTTCATCTGCTTTACTTTTAGGTGTGCCGATCTTCTCCAGCTGTTTGCGTAGAGGCACATAAATGATCAGGGTAAACACAAAGTGAACAAACAGATTAGGGATCATGTATTCAATCAGTGCCCAGTCAAAGGTCACATGATTGAGCTGGAAGAGCTTGTATAAGAAAAATAACATCGTATCATTCAGCAAACTTCCAAGCAGGACAACTGAAACCATGATGGGCATCGGTGCACGCGGTGCTTGAAATATAAGTCCCATCATATAAGCAGATAATCCCATGGAGAATCCGTAAGGGCCAATCATCTCCCCGTAGAAGACGACATCATGCAAGAGTCCAAATAATATGCCGAGCACAAGGGCTGTATGCCTGTGATAATACACAGCAAAAAATAAAATAACGATATAAACCAGGTTGGCTGATATACGCATTTGCCAGGCTGAAGGAATGATCTGCGGCAGAATCGTATCTTCAGCAATGAACAGAATGAACAGTAACAGAAACAGAACCTGTTTGCGCGTAACCATTATTGTTTAACCTCAGGCGGAATGATCACAATCAGTTCTTTCCAATCGAGGAAGTTGGCATAGGGTTTAATTGTAGCCGTCTGTGTTAAACCGTATTCGCTCTTCTCGACGCTTTTCACTTCTCCAATACGCATGTACTTTGGAAAATTGTTGATGATACCAGATGAGATAATTTCATCACCTTTTGCGATATTGGAATCCTCTGCAATCTTGGTCATCTTTAACATACCGCTCTTCGGATCATAACTCTCGATCATACCAAACACTTTCTCTTTGCCTACAGCCGTAGCCGCAATCGCATTCGATGTTGGGTCATTAGCATCCATTGAAGTTAGCAAGTTCACCGTTGATGTATACGAACTGACATGGCTGATCACCCCAACCAAACCTTCCTGTGATGTAACAGCCATACCTGGTTTGATGCCTGCATTCTCCCCGATGTCTATGTTAATCGTTCTACTGTTTGGATCGGAATTGGCACTTATTACTTGGGCAATTCGAGAACCATAGTTGTATCGATTCTGTTGTTCTTTTGTAAAATTGAGCGCTTGCTCGAGTTGCTTGTTTTTTTGCTCTAAGTCATTGTATTTCAATCGGTCACGCGTATAGTGTCCCATCGCGATGCGAAGCTCTTCATTTTCCTCGTATACCGCACGCATGTTCGCTACATCTTTGAAAAAGCCCGCTACATAAGAAGCGGGCTTGTAAAATACGTATTGTACAAATCCAACTGAATCCTTGAGGAATTTCTCCGGCCAGGATAAATTGGCTCGCGGACTAAGCGTAAAGCCCATCAGCGCGATAAATGTAACAAGGCCCACCAGCAAAACAAAAAGTCTTTTGTTGCCAAGCAGTTTAAACAGTTCCAACACCCTCTAACATCCATTATTCTCTTCCGAGCCCAGCCCGGCGGGGAGATATCAGACCTGAAGTCCCTGCGAGAATATCAATCGATCCTCCCCTGTTAAGCGGGTTATAGCTCTCCCGGGATATCCGGGTACTCTACATTGAAGTGTTGCCGCCCAATCAAGGATCAGACGGCAAGCAATCCATTAACGCTTGGAACGAACTGCTGAACTGCTTCTGCTCTTGAACATATGAATATTTTCCAGTGCTTTACCTGTGCCGATCGCTACGCAATCTAGCGGATTCTCCGCAACAATGACAGGCATTCCTGTCTCTCCAGCCAGCAGCTTATCCAGATTGCGAAGCAGAGCTCCGCCGCCTGTCAGGACAATTCCCCGATCCATAATGTCTGCTGCAAGCTCAGGAGGGCACTTCTCAAGTGTTACTTTTACCGCTTCAACAATAGCATTCACGGTGTCTGCCAGAGCTTCGCTGATCTCATCAGAAGTAATGGTAATCGTCTTCGGCAGACCTGTTACCAGATCACGTCCGCGAATTTCCATCGTTTCCACTTGTTCCAGCGGCATAGCTGAACCGATATCCATCTTCAACTGTTCGGATGTACGTTCACCGATCATCAGATTGTATTGGCGTTTGATGTACTGAATCACGGATTCATCCATCTCGTCACCTGCTACACGCACCGAACGGCTGGTTACGATACCACCTAGAGAAATGACTGCCACTTCAGTTGTACCGCCACCAATATCAACGACCATACTGCCTGTCGGTTCCCATACGGGCAGATCTGCACCAATAGCGGCTGCAAATGGTTCTTCGATCGTGTAAGCCTCACGTGCTCCTGCCTGTTTGGTCGCATCTTCAACTGCACGTTGTTCCACGGCCGTAATTCCGGATGGTACACATACCATCACGTTAGGATGACGCTGAAACATAGAGCGTTGCTTCTGTGCCTGACGAATAAAGTATTTGATCATCGTTGCAGTAGTATCGAAGTCAGCAATTACGCCATCTTTCATTGGACGAATAGCGCGGATATTGCCAGGTGTACGTCCAATCATTTTTTTAGCGGACTCACCCACAGCCTCGATACTTTTTGTATCCGTACGCAGTGCGACAACCGAAGGCTCGCGCACCACAATTCCTTTTCCACGTACATAAACCAGCGTATTCGCTGTCCCCAAATCAATACCCAAATCTTTCGTAAAACCACCAAACATGACGTATTCTCCTTTTCTGCCTCATATTGCTGCTCCTGTTTCATTACAAGAGCATAACTTTCATTCCCACGAAACCGTGGAGCTAATATTCGCATGTAGTATTTTGAATCTGAATCTGCAAAGTAAAGTGAACCTATCTTTGACGGACACGTCCGTTATCATTCATAGGAAAACATCAACGCCAACCATTATATTATACCAAGCCCTTCTCCTTCAAACTTACGTATGTTCCATCACCAATAACAAGGTGGTCCAGAACGTCAATGCCCACGATTGCGCCGGCTTCAATCAGTCTTTTGGTTATCTGAATATCTTCCGGACTAGGCGTTGGATCACCGCTGGGATGGTTATGTGCGCACACAATTGAGGCACTGCTACATTTGATGGCGGCACGAAATACTTCACGCGGATGTACAATTGAAGCATTCAGGCTGCCCATGGAGAGTGTTTCCTGAGCTATGATATGATTTTTGCTATTCAAAAAAAGACACACAAAATGTTCTTTCTGCAAATAACGCAGTTGTTCCATTAGAATATCCGCAGCATCACGCGGTGTACGGATCGATGTCGATGGAGCAAGCCGACTCTTGGCAATCCGATGGCCCAGTTCAATACCTGCTTTAAGCTGAACCGCTTTGGCTTGTCCAATGCCCTTCATAGCTGTCATCTCTTCAAGGCTCAGATCCATCAACGAACGGATGCCACCTGCTTGATTCAGTATCCGCTGTGCCATATGCATGGCGGATTCCTTTCTCGTTCCTGTTCGAAGTAATATAGCAAGCAATTCGGTATGACTCAAGGCGCCCGCCCCATATTCCATCATGCGTTCTCTCGGGCGATCTTCCTGGGGGATGTCGCGCATCATGTATTGAGGCGACTCCATACGTTCCCTCTTTTCACAGCATCCGTTTTGATTATGTTTGTGGCAACACGTACACGCCAAATCCCTCCAGCATGTCACTGAGCAGAGATAGTGGCAAGCCTACCACATTAAAATAACATCCTTCAATGCGGTCGATCAGTGAAGCGCCAATGCCTTGAATAGCATATGACCCTGCTTTGTCTGAAGGTTCTCCCGTCTTCACGTACGCACGAATCGTAGCTTCAGACAGTTCCTTCATCGTTACATCCGTCTGACGATAATGCACCACCGAATGTCCGGTAGCTGCATCGATACAAGCAACACCCGTAAACACACGATGTTCCCGTCCTTGCAGACGTGACAACATCTGCTCAGCATCAGACTCATCCACAGGCTTGCCCAGAATCTCATTGTCAAGCACAACAACGGTATCACTGCCGACGATAATGGCATCCTTACTGCTACCTTCCAGTCCACGATACACAGCAAGCGCCTTGCGAAGAGCCAATTCTTGCACGGTCTGTTCTGGGGTCCAGTCTGATGGTGTATTCTCATCGGCATAACTCGGTATAACTTCAAACGCTAAATGGAGTGACGCGATCAGTTCCTTGCGCCGCGGCGATGTGGAGGCCAGAATAATCGGGCGCTGTTCTGTGTTATTCGACATTAACGGCTCCTTATACTACGGCAACATCTGTCCGAATCACAATAATAGATGTCACTAGTTTATTTTTTTGGTCAACATTCGTCATTCTCCTACAGTCTGCGATACAGCCACACAGCCGCAATAATACCAATCAGACTCAGGAGGCTCATTTGAAATTGAAATGAAAGGTCATAACTGAAAATATCGAGATCAGCCTGGGGCGACCAGCGAATCGTCGTGACCTTGGTTAAAAAGGCTACAGCTTTAACAGGCTGCAGTGCCTTGGCGATCCACGCTCCGGCCATCCAGCCAAGCAGCAGAAACAATAATAACACGCCGAAGTTTTTTTTCATCGGTTAATCTTCCCTCGCCATTTTTTGACACCCACATTATTATACGGGGTTTTGTACGTCAATACAAACACAAATCCGGCAGGGGGAACTATTTCCAGTTCCTTGCCGGATAGGAGTTTTGAGGCGTTGTTATGGGAATAGGAGCTTTATTGCTTTATAGACTCAAGCCACTTTTTCTGTTGGAGCACATACTCCATCAAATCTGACTGTACCGCCCACATGTGAACAGCGTCCGGATTTTTATTATACTCTGCAATGGCTGTTATCGCACTGTTCATCGATTTCTCCATGCTGGTCACAACCGGTTGAACGTCTACCGCCATTCCAGGCGCAAGGCTTTTTATGCCGGTCAACCACGTTTGATGCTGCGTCTGTAGTGCTTCCATCATCTCTGGTGAAATGGCTGCTTGTACTGACTGACCCAATTGCTGGATCGAGAGTGTTGATAACTGATCGACAAGCGCGGAGCTGTTTTTGAAGAAAAGAGCAACGTCCTCCTGCTTATTACCAAAGATCGCCGGATCCACCGCCGGATTGACGATCTCTTTGACATATAATTCCACTCCCTGAGACTTTAGTCTGGTACTGAGGAGCTTGGCCTCCTCACGATCCGCTGAGATGCCGGCATATACGCGATTGCCATCTTCAGGGTCCGAACTCGCAGCCAAGCCCGTTTGGGTGAGTTCAAGCTTCGCTTGCTCCGCTCGTTCCGGGGAACTGAATACCCCGTATTGCAGGGCATAGTATGTACCACCTGCAGATGATACTTCAAGTTGCCCTGCAGTTCCAGCAACTCCGTCCTGACCTGACACAGTAGAAACACTCTGATTCACAGGTAGCATTTCATCCGGTTTTACCACGTTCTCCTTGTTAAAAAGGGACAAAATAACCATACCGAACAGAGCTCCGGTTACTAATGCCCCTGAAACAGAGCCGATCATCTTCCAGCCTCTGGGAGGACGATTTCGTTTATATGAATAGTTCTCCGATTCAACCATCCAGTTATGGCCCTGATCCAGATCTTGACTTCTTTCCGAATCAAATTCATATTTATCATCCTGCATATTCCGATCTGAGGCGTAGTTTGTATGGGGTGAACGGGAAGCATCTGCCAGAATCGTCCCTCCCCAATCCATAGGCATGTCCTCTACTGCCATTGATGAACCAGAGGTGTTGTTTGTGTCTGGTTCAGGCTTCGGCAACGACTGTACTGTATTAGGCAAATTTTCGTTCATTGTGACCAGTGTACTGGATGCCGTCATCCCCTGCTTTTCCAGCTTGTCCGACTCCTGATCTCCGAAGCGAAACGTCATTCTGGCGTTGCTCACCCGTACCCTCTCCTTTGTCCCATTTATATCATCTATATGTTGAGATGGAGGATAACATTCCACGGAATGATTAAATCTTCAGACTTTCTAATCATATGAATCCCAAGCCAAAAACGCCTGGCTCCATGAAGAAGACAGACGTTTTAAGTACGGTACCCGTTGATCAAAAGGTCCATGGAACATATACTCCGATGAGAAATCACAAGAATAGTAGCGATTGTTCCCCAATTTGTTGATCCCTAAGTTCAACTTGCATCATTTTGAAATCACAAAATTATTTCAAACCTTTGGCGAGTATATCGCCCACTTTCCAAATATCCCCTGCGCCCATCGTAAGCACAAGATCTCCTGGCTGTAGCCGCGGCTCTAGATCAGCCACAACTTCCTCTTTGGTCGGCAGGTATCTTGCTGATGCATTGCTGTTCTGTACGATCAGTTCAACGAGTCTTGCGGAGTGGACACCTTCAATCTGCTTTTCACCGGCAGGAGAATAGATATCGGTAATCAGCACCTCATCCGCCTCGGCAAAAGCCCGGCTGAACGCATCCAGCAGGAAAAATGTCCTTGTATAACGCTGAGGCTGAAATACAGCAATAATCCGTTTACCTGTCGCTTTCGCCGCACTGATTGTAGCTTCAATTTCTGTAGGGTGGTGAGCGTAATCGTCGATAATGAGCATATCACGCGCCTCACCCAACACCTGAAATCTGCGTTTCGCCCCATGGAATTGCACGATCGCTGCTGTAATCTTCTCAAACGGAATGCCTGCTTCAAGACAAGTAATAACCGTAGCCATCGCATTGTAGACGTTGTGTTTACCAGGTACTGACAACTCCACTGTTCCCATCGCTGTACCTCGATGATTCATGGTGAACGAGATACGGCGATCCCCGAGAACGATATCTGTTGCTGTGTAATCAGCAACCTGCTCGATGCCGTAAGTTGTAATGCGAGACTTGAGATGCGGCAAAATAGCCTGCACATTTTCATCATCAGCGCATACAATGGCTGTGCCCTCTGGACGAATCTGACTGAGGAACTGTACATAAGCTTTCTTTAGTTCCTCGAAGTCACTGTTATAATTCTCTAGATGGTCAGCTTCAATGTTCGTTACGATGCCAAGCCAAGGATGGTACTGTAAAAAAGAGCCATCGCTCTCGTCCGCTTCCGCGACAACCCACTCGCCTTGACCTGCTTTGGCATTGGTTCCCAAATTCATGATTTCTCCACCTATAATATAGGTAGGATCTATTTCACATTGCTCCATAACCAGTGCGATCATGGAAGAAGTTGTCGTTTTGCCATGCGCACCTGCAACGGCCACGCCTTTGCGCTCGTTTAACAAACGTGCCAGCATTTGAGCGCGATGAAGGATAGGTATGTTTAGCTGCTCCGCAGCTACACGTTCCACATTATCCGCAGGAGCTGCTGTAGAATAAACGACAAGATCCGCTCCGTTCACATGCTCCGCGGTATGTCCAATATATATTTTCGCCCCTTTGGCTGCCAACTTCTCTGTCAACTCCTGTGAAGCGACATCCGATCCGGTAACGGTATATCCCATCTCCAGCATAACCCGGGCGATGGCACTCATGCCATAACCGCCAATCCCTATAAAATGAACATGTTCCGATGTGTTTAACAAAACTTTCACCAACCTTTTTCAGAATCGGTTTGATGCAAAAGGGCCGCCCGCACGTCCGCAATCAGATAAAGCGTGCCGGAAACCACCCCCAGATCCTCCGCTTCCGTCCGTGACTTCAATAGATCAAGTGCCTTTGCCCAGTTCGGCTCGACGATGATATCCAGTTCCTGCTTCGCAATGGCGGGACGTACCCGTTCGACAATCTGCAACAATTCGGTTGCAGCCATTTTACGGCGGAAATCTGGCTCGGTCAGGATCAGCGTATCCACTAGTGGCAGTATATGCTGCAAATATGCTTCGTGATGCTTATTCGCCAGCATACCCATCATCAAAATTAACTTTTTTTGAGGATAACCGTCGATAATGCTCTTGGCAAGCGATTCTGCCCCTTCAGGATTATGCGCTCCATCGAGTACAATCAGTGGATTGTCACTGACTTTCTCAAATCTTCCCGCCCAGAAGGCATTCTCAAAACCAAGTTTAATATTGTCTTCATCCAGCATAAATGCCATATATTGTCTTAGTAATTCAAGAGACATTAATGCAGCAACAGCATTATCACATTGATATACACCTTGCATACGAATGTGAATATTCAGATCACGGAATGGACCGGAGAACTGAAGCGTTTGTCCATCCTTGCTACTTTCAAGCCTTTGGTATGAAAATTGGTCCCCAGCCAAGTACACCGTTGATCGCAATCGCTTCGCTCTCTCCTGAATGACCTTTACGGCTTCAGGTTGTACGGCACAGGTTACAACGGGTACACCCGGCTTAATGATGCCCGCCTTTTCATGTGCAATCTGCTCAACGGTATCTCCAAGGATATCCGTATGATCCATACCGATATTGGTGATGACGGACACAACGGGAGTAACAATATTCGTTACGTCCATCCTTCCCCCAAGCCCAGTCTCCCATACTACAATATCGGGGTAACACTCTTCCGCGTAATATAGCAGTGCCAGTGCCGTCGATACTTCAAACATCGTCGGTGAGCCGAGCGGTGTTGACGCCATTTCTTTTACGAGAGGAAGCAAACGATTCGACAGCTTTAACAATGTCTCTTCTGGGATGTCTTCACCGTTATATTGAAAACGGTTTGTAAACTTGGTGATATAAGGTGATGTAAACGTTCCAACGTCATATCCCGCTTGAAGCAGTACTGACGTCAAAAAAGCGCAAGTCGAACCTTTACCGTTCGTTCCCGCGACATGAATGAATTTGAGCCGTTGGTGCGGATTGCCAAGCTGTGACATCAGGCTTTCAATACGTTCAAGCCCAGGCCTGATACCAAAAGGAATAAGGCCATTGATCCAATCCACGGCCTCGTCATACGTCTGTAAAGGAGTAGCTTTATCTGTCCCGTTTAATTCCGTCATCTGATTCACCTTCAGTTCCCTGTTTGATTGAAGATTGAAAAAAGCAGCCGGATGGCGCCAAAAGCGTTCCATCCGACCCTTTTTGATATTAACCTTTGAGCTCTTTGATTCGTGCGATGACTTTATCCCGTTTATCCGAATAATCCGCTTGTTTGGCGCGTTCTTCCTCGATAACTTTAGCAGGAGCCTTCGCTACGAATCCCTCATTCGCCAGTTTTTTCTCCACACGGAGTACTTCACCTTCAAGGTTCTGAAGTTCTTTCTCCAGACGAGCTACTTCCTGCTCAATATCAATCAGACCTGCGAGCGGCAAGTACAATTCCGCTCCCGTGATGATCGCTGTCATGGCTTTGTCTGGTGAACTCAGATCCAATCCGCTCTCGAATTCGGATGTATTACAGAAGCGTTTGATGTAATGACTGTTGCGTTCGATAATACTAGATGCTTCCTCACTGTTCGCTTTGACCATTAATTCGATCTTTTTGCTCATCGGCACATTCACTTCGGCACGGATGTTCCGAACAGCACGAATGGTATCCATCAGCAAGTTCATCTCCGCAACAGCTCCCGGATTCTCCAGCGCAGGGTCGTATACTGGCCAGGAAGCAAGTGTAATGGTCTCTCCCTCATGAGGCAGATGTTGCCAGATCTCTTCAGAGATGTATGGCATAAACGGATGAATCAGGCGCATGGTCTGATCCAGCACGTAGGCCAGCACCGATTGTGTTTTCTTTTTCGCAACCGGATCTTCTCCGTAGAATGACAGCTTGGCGAATTCGATGTACCAGTCACACAGATCATCCCAGATAAAGTTGTACAATACACGCCCTGTTTCCCCAAACTCATACGCATCGATTAGACGCGTAATATCTCGGGAAGTTTCGTTGAGGCGGTGCAAAATCCAATAATCCGCTGTTCCGAGCTCACCGCTGATGTCACGATCTTCATAAGTGAAACCTTCCAGATTCATCAACGCAAAGCGGGAAGCATTCCAGATTTTGTTGGCGAAGTTACGAGCCTGCTCGACCCGCTCCCAGCGGAAACGCAAATCCTGTCCCGGAGTACTGCTGGTCGAGATCATGTAACGCATCGCATCTGCACCGTACTTCTCGATAACATCCAGCGGGTCTACACCGTTCCCAAGAGACTTGGACATCTTACGTCCATCAGCGTCACGTACAAGACCATGCATCAGTACATCCTTGAACGGAATTTCATCCGTAAATTCCAGGGCAGTGAAAATCATACGCGCCACCCAGAAATAAATGATGTCATAACCTGTAACGAGTACATTTGTTGGATAATAACGCTTCAGATCATCTGTATTTTCAGGCCAGCCCAATGTAGAGAACGGCCATAGTGCCGAGCTAAACCACGTATCCAGAACGTCCTCATCCTGTTTCAACTTGCGCCCTGCATATTCAGGCAATGTTGTTGGATCTTCTGCGGATACAATCACTTCACCTGTTTCTTCGTCGTACCAAGCAGGAATACGATGTCCCCACCACAGTTGACGGGAAATACACCAGTCACGAACGTTTTCAATCCAGTTCAGATACGTTTTCTCAAAACGATCCGGAACAAAGTTAACCCCTTCGCCGCTTTGCTGCTTTTTGATTGCTCTCTCCGCGAGTGGTTTCATCTCTACGAACCATTGTGTGGACAAGTAAGGCTCCACTACTGCTCCGGTGCGCTCACTGTGTCCAACCTGGTGCATATGATCTTCAATATTAATCAGGACACCTTGTTCTTTCAGATCAGCCACGATCTGTTTGCGGCATTCGCTACGATCCAGCCCCTGATATTTGCCAGCTTCCGCATTCATTGTTCCACTTTCATCCATAACGGTAATTTGAGGCAAGTCATGACGTAAACCTACTTCAAAGTCATTCGGATCATGCGCAGGTGTGATTTTCACTGCACCGCTACCGAACTCTTTGTCTACGTAGTCATCCGCAATGACTGGAATCTCACGACCGATGATAGGCAATACGAGTGTTTTACCGATCATGTCTGCATAACGTTCATCTTTAGGATGAACGGCAACAGCAGAATCACCCAGCATCGTTTCCGGACGTGTCGTTGCCACAGTAATGTGACCACTCCCGTCTTTGAGCGGATAACGCAGATGATAGAGATGACCCTGAACTTCCTTATATTCAACCTCAATATCCGAGAGCGCAGTACGATTCACCGGATCCCAGTTAATGATACGTTTACCGCGATAAATAAGTCCTTTCTCATATAACTGCACAAATACTTTACGCACCGCTTTGGATAGACCTTCATCCAGCGTAAAACGTTCACGGGAGTAGTCGAGAGACAGACCCATTTTGCCCCATTGCTGACGAATGGTTGTAGCGTACTGGTCTTTCCAATCCCAGACTTTCTCCAGAAACTTCTCACGTCCCAGATCATAACGCGTTAATCCATCTTCACGCAGCTTCTGTTCCACTTTCGTCTGGGTCGCAATACCTGCGTGGTCGGAACCTGGCAACCAAAGTGCGTCATATCCCTGCATCCGTTTTGTACGAATAAGGATATCCTGTAGGGTAAAGTCAAGTGCATGACCGATGTGAAGCATCCCCGTTACGTTCGGAGGTGGAATTACAATGGTATATGGCTCGGCATCCTTGCGTTTACCCGCTTGGAAATACCCGCGCTCCGTCCAGGTGGAGTACCATTTATCTTCTGCCGCCTTCGGGTCGTAAGTCGTCGGCATTTCAGTTGTTGCTTTTTTTTGTTCAGACATGTTTCATTCCTCCGTTACGTCATCTTCATCGCTAAAAAAACAAAAAAACCTTTCATCCATCAAAGGACGAAAGGTTAGCTTTCGCGGTACCACCTTTGTTTCACGCTGATAACAGAGATCATGGTTCATGCTCTCAATCGGACGGCGTGACACTTCAAGCAGATAACGGCTGCAACCGGCCTATCCTACCTCCGAGGTTAATGAATGTATTACATCCACCTCCAGTACTCAAACAGGCAACTCCCGGGCGACTTCGATCAGTTGGTTCCTGCGGAATCTCACAGCGCATCGATCCCACTCTCTGAAAGGTCATACTGTCTACTACTCCCGATCCACGTCATTATTCAAAAAATCCTAAACACATCATACCTTGCTCGTGCGTGATAGTCAACCTGACAACAGCGGAACGAGGTTATTAGACAACCAAAATGTTCAAAAACAGGTACAACCCGCAATTCCTATGAGGAATTACGGGCTGTTTTATAGGATACGGTATCCTGAACCGAGTGACTAAGGAATATATAGAATCTGTCCTTCTTCAACAACCTGTTCAGTTAATCGATTATATAACTGAAGCTCCCTGGTGCTAAGCTGATATCTGTCTGCAATGGCATCGAGTGTTTCTTCGCGCTGTACGATGCACAGCTTGACTTTGCGGAATGGCGTCTGATCCACAATCGTACCCAGGAACAGATTTTTCCATTCTACATCTTCTGCCTGACGATCCTCTTCCGAAACAACTCCATCTGAAACCTCCTCACTGCGTTCACCCTCAACTCCACGGACTGCCCGGCCGGATGATAACAGAGAAGAAATGCCCACGCCTTCTTCTTCTCTTCGTGACGATTCTTTCTTGCTACCAAAAGCAACCTTAAGCTCTGGCTTGTCTTCCGCCTCAGCTATTGCCTCAGGGAGGAATTCCTCATTCTGTAACAGCGAGGCTTCCTCTGCCACTTCCAGTGAAGGCCGATCTTCTTCGGGCTGAGCCGGTTCAGATCCAGCAAATACATCTTGCCAGTTCTCTGTCTGCGGCTGTGCCACAGCATTCGAAATGAACTGCTCTCCTTGCGAACCACCTGACCGCGCTTCTTCAAAGTGCCATACCTCAGGCGTAGTTTCTTCAAGAGGTTTCCATGCTGCTTCAGAACGCGCCTGCTCAGAAGCCTCTGAACTCCATAATCCTGAATTTTCGGATACACTATTTACCGAAGGTTCAGACCATGCTGAGGCTTCATCTTCTATCGGAAGCAATGGCTCCGCTTCAGGATAAGAAGCTAGTCTGTCAGCCGTTTCAGCCATGAATGACGAGATTGGAGAAGGGACTTCATGCATTTCATGTGATGCCTGTGATGGTACAATCCCCTCATCTGAATCAGGCAATCTATTTTCATCCGATTCATCCGTTGAAGCAACATCAGATGGTAGTGGCTCGGCAGATGACTGGTTCCAGTAGGCTTGCGATAGTTCTTCATACCCTGATTGCTGTTCTATTCTTGGCAACAAATCAGCAGATTCCGGAGAACCATATGCAACAAGCTCAGCCGCATTCGCCAGCTCTTGCTCTTCGTTACGCAACCCGGCTTGTTCCGACAGCTCCAACAGCTCGGACTGCTCTGTCTGACTCAATTCGTTCTCTCTGCTGTCAGGCTGAGCCTCGGGGGAATGAACAACCGTGAATTCATCTGCCGACCACACTTGTGGCTCTTCTACCGGGAAACCTTCAATCCCTCGCAGGGACAATACACCTGTAATGTTCAGACTTCGGCTAGATAACAGGTCTACATCGAAATTTTCAATCTCGATTGAAATATCATCAATGGATCTAACCCGGTTCAATGGCACGGTAATTTCGACTGGAATAAAATGCTTTAATTCCTCCGAATCCTCGCTCTCCCCCCGGTATGTTCCTGTAAGTAGCAGATGCCCCCTCAAGGTGGCATGGTCGTCCTGTCCAATCACCTGAATACGCGGATAGAGTTCAATTTCCTCCAATTCCTCAATGGCAGGCACTCCCTCAGACAAATGAACGCGCTCATAAATATCGAACCGCAAACCGTATGGTTGATTCAACAAAGGTGGCGTCCTCCTTTCGGCATATGTTCACCATGATCCTTCTCATGGGACTGATCCATGGTCCAATCCTTCGTTACCCATCTATATGCCTGAACTAGGGTGGGCATGCCACCTTTGTTAAAAAAGCCCGTTCTGTTTGCTACACTTTTTAAACACCTTAGAAAGCCAAAAACAAAAAAACAGACCCAGTAAATCAGGTCTGTCCTTCTACGCTATGACTCTCCCTCGCTGCCAATTGTTCAAAATCCGCTGGCCAGGGGTCTTGTACTTCAATTAAGGCTCCGGTTAAAGGATGGTTAAAGCTCAGCACTTCGCCATGCAATGCCTGCCTGCCTATGATGTCCGAACGCCCCCCGTACAGTTTGTCACCGACAAGAGGGTAGCCAGCATAGCTGAGATGCACGCGAATCTGATGTGTACGCCCTGTTTCCAGCTTCAGACGTACCAGCGTTGCCCTCTCCCATACATGCACGATGTCCACATGAGTAATTGCATCCTGGCCTCCTTCGGAGACACGTCTGCGTTGCTTGTGGTGCCTGTCCTTACCAATCGGCGCATCAATCTTGCGGAGATCACTGGGTACTTGTCCGCCTGTGATAGCAACATACTGACGATCAATTGCTTTGAGACGCATCGCTTCATCCAGTTTCGCGAGCGCAAAAGCATTTTTGGCATATAAAACAGGACCGGTCGTATCTTCATCCAGACGATGAACATGACGTACACTGGTCTCGATCCCATTGATCTCATAATACGAAGCTACCGCATGATCCAGCGTAACGACCTGTTCTTCACGACTTCCATCCGGATGAAGCTTCATACCGGCCGGTTTGTGCACGACGAGACAGAAATCATCCTCATACAATACATCCAGATCAGCCCAGCGTGTCTCCACACCCAGCGGTTGCACAGCAAAAAGGGCCAGCCGAAGCCGGTCCCCTGCTAGCTGTACTCCCTGGGTTGCCTTGAGCTGACGCAGCAACTTCTCCGGGAACTTGAGTTCAGACAGGAGCCACTGTTCAGCAGCAGCTTGTCTGTCCTCTTTTCCAGTCACCGCCTTGCCTGGCATCAGCTCAAGCCATTGACCGCGACGTTTCCAGCTTTTTATACTCATAGCGACTGCAAAGCCTTACGGTTGGCCTCAATGGTATCCTCGATATCCTGCTCCGTATGCACACCGGACACAAACATCCCTTCATACTGGGACGGCGCCACGCTAACGCCTTGATCAATCATCGCTGCAAAATAACGGCGGAACTGATCCAGGTTGCTTTCTTTGGCAATATCATAATTCGTTACCGGTACAGCACTGAAGAATGGGCACACCATTGAACCGACACGGTTAATTGTTACCGCCACACCTGCTTCTGTTGCATTTTTCTCGAATCCAGCCTGCAAACGTGCAGACAACATCTCCAAACGATCATAAACTTCCGGTGTCAAAAGTTTCAACGTCGTATAACCTGCAGCCATAGCCAGCGGATTACCACTTAGTGTACCCGCCTGATAGATTGGGCCTGTCGGCGCAATCTGTTCCATCAGATCCCGGCGACCGCCATATGCTCCTACAGGAAGACCGCCGCCGATAACTTTACCCAGACACGTTAAATCCGGTGTAACGCCAAAACGACCTTGTGCACAGTGAAGTCCTACACGGAAACCCGTCATCACCTCATCAAAGATGAGCAGGCTTCCATACTCCGTAGTCACACTACGCAATCCTTCCAGAAAACCGGCAGCTGGAGGTACGACACCCATATTGCCAGCAACTGGCTCCACGATTACACCCGCAATTTCTTCTCCGTATCGTTCAAAGGCAAGACGCACGGACTGCAAATCATTGTAAGGAACCGTAATTGTATTCACGGCCACACCTTCGGGCACTCCAGGACTGTCCGGCAGTCCAAGGGTGGCTACCCCTGATCCAGCTTTGATCAGCAAACTGTCGGCATGGCCATGGTAGGAACCTTCAAATTTCAAAATTTTACTACGTCCCGTTGACCCGCGCGCCAATCGAATGGCACTCATCGTTGCTTCCGTACCGGAATTCACCATGCGCACGATATCGATGGAAGGCACACGCTCGCACACCAGCTTTGCCATCTCTGTCTCAAGCAGGGTTGGTGCACCGAAACTTGTGCCCTTAAGAGCTGTCTCCCGGAGTGCTTCCACAACTTCAGGATGAGCATGTCCCATAATCAGCGGGCCCCATGAACCTACGTAATCAATGAACACATTGCCATCAATATCGTAGATTTTGGAGCCCTCACCGCGTTCGACATAGATCGGTGTGAGTCCGACAGATTTGAATGCCCGAACCGGACTATTCACTCCTCCAGGTATGTACTGCTTGGCTTCCTCAAATGCGCTGCGTGAGCGCTCATCATTGCGACGATTGCCTTGTTGTGCAGTCAATGAACATCCTCCTTATTGTAAAGGCCTCGCTTGCAGAGAGACTGATGCATTTAATGACTAGATAAGTTGAACTAAAGATGTTTACACAGACACTCCGATGACAGAATAACCTTACAATCGCTGTTATCCCCAGATTTTTTGATTTTATTTTTCATAAGGGGAAAATCCGGTGATAAAGACTGAGCCAATGCTTCCGAAGTAGCTTTCTTTCAGAAAGCTTTCAGCTCCGCTTTTCCAGGTTTTTTCTGTCCTCTCCGTTTCAGTGTAAATGATCTGTTCAACTTATATAGTCTGCCGCACCACTCTCTTAAAAAAGCAAGGCCTATGGGTTTTATTGGCATAGATAAAGAACATATATGGTTACTCGTTGGTAGTCATTGGTTTACTTTTCAGCCAGCCATCTTGATGCATCTTTGGCGTAATACGTAATAATCATATCTGCCCCGGCACGTTTCATGCTGAGCAAGATTTCCATGGCCACCTTTTTCTCATCAATCCATCCTTGAATTGCGGCCGCCTTCACCATTGCATACTCCCCGCTTACATTATAAGCAACGAGCGGAAGATCAAACTGATCCTTGATGGTACGCATAATATCGAGATAGGAAAGTGATGGTTTCACCATCAGCATGTCCGCTCCCTCCAGCACATCCGTTTCCGCTTCGCGCAACGCTTCTCGAGCATTCGCCGGGTCCATCTGATAGGATTTCCGGTCTCCGAATTGCGGTGTGGAATCTGCTGCTTCACGGAACGGGCCATAAAATGCTGAAGCGTATTTGACGGAATAAGACATAATCGGAATATGATTAAATCCATTCTCATCCAGCCCTGCACGAATAGCCTGTACAAATCCATCCATCATATTAGACGGTGCGATAATATCTGCGCCTGCCTTCGCTTGCGATACGGCCGTTTTCACCAGCAGTTCCAAGGACTCGTCATTCAGAACATCGCCGCAGATATGTCCATCAATCTCCGTAGTGTGCACCATTCCGCAGTGACCATGATCGGTGAATTCACATAGACAAGTGTCTGCAATCACCAGCAATTCGGGGTACCAGGATTTGATCAATCTCGTCGCTTCCTGCACAATGCCATCCTCTGCAAAACCAGATGAACCTACACTGTCTTTTGTTTCCGGAATCCCGAACAGCAGTACAGCCGGAATGCCAAGCTCTGCGATTTCCGTGACTTCTTCCTGCAGACGGTCCAGCGAGAAACGGAATACACCCGGCATCGATTTAATCTCGGACTTTACATTTTCACCGTATGTGACATAGATCGGTTGAATAAAATCATCCACAGTCAAGTGTGTCTCTCTTACCATGTTGCGAATACCTGCCGATTGACGTAAACGGCGATGACGTACGATTGGAAAACCCATCTATCTTTTACCTCCTAGAATTTCATTTTGTAAAAAGGGAAGCGCGCTGGTTCTTCTCGAATTCAGCACGCTTCATATGTTCAGCCGAAGCTAGTCCAACTTAATTGTTGACAATACCGACACTGCCAGCACGTTTCCACTCACACAAAACATCGATCAAGCTAGTCATTGTCGCTTCTTTCGCCATAAGAGTAACCTCCAGTCCGGCAGCCTCCGCAGTCTTCGCGGTAACCGGACCAATACAAGCAACCTCTACTCCCTTCAGCAACGGCAACGGATCTTCCACACCCATTCGTTTCAGCATCTTCATGAAGTTTTTCACGGTGGATGAGCTTGTAAAGGTCACTGCATGAATACCGCCCTCTTCAAGAAGCTTAAGTAATTCATCATCATCCTCACCTGCAAGAATGGTGTCATAGATGATCGCCTCGGTAACGTGCAGTCCGCGTGCTGACAATTGCTCCGGCAACCACGACCGTGCGAGATCACCGTGTGGAATCAGCACGTTCTGGCCTGCCTTCAACTCACTTTCAAATGCTTCGAGCATGCCTTCTGCCTGAAAAGGCCCTTTGACAACTTCGGGTGCAATACCGTGCTTGCGCAGTGCTTCTGCCGTAGATGGTCCTACTGCTGCAATTCTCGCCTGATGAAGCGAGCGAATGTCCTTACCTTCGTTTTCCAGATGACGGAAGAAAAACTCCACGCCATTGACACTTGTGAAAAAGACCCAATCAAACGTATTTAACGCATGTAGTGCATCTTTGACACTTTGTTTGGAGGATTCGCTGGACGGCATAACCGTCTCAATGACTGGGAACTCATAGGGTTCACCACCGAGTTCTTCAATGCGATTCACCAGTTCACTCGCCTGACTGCGAGCACGGGTAACCAGAATTCGTTTGCCAAACAGCGGCAGCACCTCTGCCCATTTCAATTGCTCCCGCTGGTTGACCACATCTCCAACAACGATGACAGCTGGTGGCTGAAAATTCGCCGCAATGACTTTGGCTTCGATATCTTCCAGCGTACCCGTGATGGTATCCTGTTCTGCCCGAGTTCCCCAACGTACAAGCGCCACAGGTGTGCTAGCCGGACGGCCATGACGAATGAGCTGTTCGCTAATATAGCCGATCTTGGCAACCCCCATCATAAACACCAGTGTGCCCGTAGCGTTGGTTACTTTATCCCATTGAATACTGCGATCCAGCTTGTCCGGGCTTTCATGTCCGGTAATGATCGAGATGGAGGAAGCATAATCCCGGTGCGTCACCGGAATACCCGCATATGCCGGCACGCTGATGGCTGCGGTTACTCCAGGTACAATCTCAAACGGAATACCGTTTTTGTGCAGCAACTCTGCCTCTTCCCCTACCCGTCCGAATATGGTCGGATCTCCGCCTTTCAAACGCACGACCACTTTGCCTTCAAGCGCCAAATCCACAAGTAGCTGGTTAATCTCTTCCTGTTTCATCGTATGTCGATCCGGTCGTTTCCCCACATAAATTTTGACCGCACCGGGTTTCATCAGTTTCAACAATCGCGGACTCGCGAGTCGATCATAAACCACGGCGTCAGCCTTGCCTATGCTTTCCCAACCTTTTACCGTAATCAGCCTTGCATCCCCAGGACCCGCACCTACCAAAAAGACTTTCCCCGCCATGCCTTCATCCCCTAACTTCTGCCAGTATCTGTTCAGCCCCGCGATCAATTAACTTCCAAGCCACTTCTTCTCCCAGGCGAACCGGATCTTTGCCGCTCAATGTTTCTTTCAAAATCAGCCTGCCATCCGGCATCCCAACCATTCCCGTTAATTGTAACTTGTTTTCACTGTTCAGGGAATCATCTCCTGGCATCCACACCGCATGTGCGCCAATCGGCACCTGACACCCTCCGTTTAACACACTCAGGAAACGACGCTCTGCCATGACCGGCGCAGCTGTTGCTGGATCGTTATAGAGGTTGAGCAAATGTAGTAGCTCCTCGTCATCCTCACGGCACTCAATGCCAAGAGCTCCTTGGCCTACAGCAGGAAGGCAGGCTTCCTCAGACAAATATTCGGTAATTCGATCCTCCCAGCCCATCCGATACAAGCCTGCTGCTGCCAAAATAATGGCGTCCAGGCCTTCGGTTTCAAGCTTCCGCAGACGTGAGTCGATATTGCCACGAATCGATTCCAGCTGAAGATCAGGTCGGTACGCCTTCAACTGACTTGATCTCCGCAGACTGCTTGTTCCAACCCGGGCACCCTCTGGCAGTTGATCCAGCGTAAGTCCGCCGCGAGAGACTAACGCATCCCGAGGATCAGCTCGACGGGGAACGGCACCGTTAACAAGCCCTTCAGGAAGCTCGGAAGGCATGTCCTTCATACTGTGCACGGCCATATCGATGGTGTGATCAAGCATTGCCTGTTCAATCTCTTTAACAAACAAACCTTTACCACCTACTTTGGACAAAGTCACATCCAGAATGAGATCTCCCTTTGTCACGATCTTATGTACCTCAAAGTCAAAAGCTAAACCTTCCCGCTCACAAATATTGCGTAAGTCCTGAATCACATAGCCGGTCTGGGTTAGTGCCAGAGCGCTTTGTCTGCTGCCCACTTTAATTGTCCGCATATCTACATTTCCTCCTGATTACGGGATATCCAGTTCCCGATTTTTTCTTCGCTCCACCACTCAAACTGACCCGTTCGTATCGTATCCAAAATGTCCATTTCCGTTAGACGGCGCAGTAGCGTACTTCTTACAGTTGGAGGCAGCCCGCGAGATTTAATCTCCATTCTCATCTGATGTAAAAAATCAAGATACGTCTCGTATTCATCTCCAAACTGTTGTTCAAGCAAAGCACGAATCTCGGCCGCCGCGGCAGGTCCTGCACCGGCAGTCGAGATGGCAATGCTTAACCGCCCTCGTCTAACCACACTCGGCGTAATAAAACTGCTATTACCGGAAGACATCGCATCGTTCACCAGTATTGCCCCAGCTTCAGCTTCTTGAACTACTGCTTGATTAACATGAGGATCGTCCGTTGCTGCATATACGAGAAAGGCCCCCCGCAAATCTCCATTGCGGTAGGACCGGGCTATCCATTCGATTCGGGATTCCTGATGCAATTGTTCGAGAGTGGGCGTAAGCAGAGGGCTGACGACCGTAATTCGGGCCTCAGTCTGCAACAATCCTCTTACTTTACGCTCAGCAACACGTCCTCCACCGATCACGAGAACAGATTTGTCTGAAGTATTTACATAAATCGGCGTGTAGTGTTCCATATCCTTCACTCTCCCGTCCAGCGATGAAACGCCGAATACGCATTGGATAAAAAGCTCATGATGACAAGTGCATATCCAATCAATGTCCATCTGGACATGATCATCATCGAAAATTGCTTTCTTCTCTTGACTACGAAATAACCAACATAGATGGCAATCGCGAGACCCGTCGCAATCACCTTCAGATCAAGCAACAGATGCCACCGTCGTTCCGCAACGATGGACAATACAGCCAGTACAACGGATACTCCCAGAAGCGGAGTACCAATCAATGTGGCACCATCCATATATTTTCCAATGACCTCCAAGCTGGGTAAACGCCGTACCGTATCATTCCATTTTTTGTTTTTCAACTTATGGTGCAAGAACAGGTACAACAACGCAAAGACCGAAGCAACCGTTAAAGCTGCAAAGCCCAGATTAGCCAGTGTAATGTGCATAATTAACAAACCGTGAACCGTCTGCCAGTTGTGCAACGAGATTTCGCCCGCTGTAAACCACAACCGGTTCAAAACCGTTACCGAGAATCCAACGATATTGAGTAGCAGGATAACAAACTCTGAGCGTTGAACCCGGGTCATAATCAATGACATCAGCACAATGCTGAACGAAAAAATAAACAAAAAATCAAATGTAGTATAGATCGGGAAGTGACCTTCAGCCCACATTCGCATGATAACATGGGTCACTTGCAGTCCCCAAACAACAACAAGAAACCCTGTGCCTGTCCGCTTCGCCCCCGCATTGCGTCGAATGCAGTCCGAGAAATAGAACAGTAGGCTCAGGGCATACATATAAATTAAAGCTTCATAGACTTGTTCAGCAAGGGTCAAGTTGCCCACCTGCCTTATACGCCTGCCGGGACATAAGCCGGCACGGGGTCTTGCCGGTTTTCGTTCAGGTGAATCGCTGGTTTGCCCAGAGCTGTTGCATCGCTCTGATTCACTTTTTCTGCAGCCATTTCCACTGCATCCTCCAGCGCGAAAATCTGCGTAAACATGCGCAGTGCTTCATCACCTTGCTTCGTACCTGCCATTTCCTTGATCCGATTAATCGGATCGGTTGTCATTTGGTTGACAATGCTTTTGGTCAAACGACGAATGACTTTACGCTGATGCTCATCCAGCTCCGGAAGCTTGTTGAACAGACTATCCATTGTTTCTTCATGAATGGATACGCCTTTCTCTTGCAACGCCCGAATAACTGGGCGAACGCCGAGTGTTCTGAGCCACTGGTAATAATCTTCCATCTCCAGTTCAATCATTCTCTCAATCTTCGCAGCTTCGACCTTACGCATCTCCAGATTGCTCTCCACAATGCCTTCCAGATCATCAATATCGTAGAGAAATACGTTAGAGATTTCGCCAATTGCCGGATCAATATCGCGTGGTACGGCAATATCAATCAGGAACAGCGGACGTGCTTGCCGGCGCTTCATGCTCTCCCGGACAATACCTGCATCGAGAATATAACGTTCTGCTCCTGTAGAGCTGATGACGATGTCTACTTCACCCAGTCTCGTGAGTGCCTGCTCCATCGTACACGGCGTTCCCCGGAATTTGCTGGCAAGTTCCTCGGCTCTGGCGAGCGTCCGGTTGGCCACGATAACTTCAGATGCACCGTTAGCATACAGATGTTTTACGGTAAGTTCGCTCATTTTGCCGGCACCCAAAATAAGTACCTTCTTGTCTGTGAACATACCAAAAATCCGCTTGCCCAGTTCAACCGCAGCATAGCTGACAGAAACGGCACTCTCCCCGATGGAAGTTTCCGAATGTGCCCGCTTGCCCAAGGTAACCGCCTGTTTAAACAATTGGTTAAACCAAGTTCCGGTAGCTTTCTCTTCCTGTGCTTTGAAAAAAGCCTGTTTCACTTGGCCGAGAATCTGAGTCTCTCCAATGACCATCGAATCCAGTCCGCAAATGACCCGGAACAGATGGCGCATGGCTTGATCATCCTCATATATATATAAGTGTTGCGTAAATTCTTCCCGCGGAACGTTAAACCATTGCTCCATGAATGTTCGAATAAAATAACCGCACATGTGAAGACGGTCGACCACAACGTACAATTCCGTACGATTACAAGTGGCTACGATTACACCTTCCAATACACTCTTGGTCAGCTTGAGCTGCTGCAGCGCTTCAGACAAGTCCTTTTCTGCAAATGTGAATCGTTCTCTGACCTCTACAGGCGCCGTGCGATAATTCAAACCAACAACAACGATGTGCATTGCAAGTTCACCTGCCTAATAAATTTCCAATCAAAGTGCTTACTGTATATCTCTATCCAGTTCAGATTGACATAGTTAATTATATCACACATCAAGTCCATCACTCGCCCATTTTTATGAAATGTTTATGAAATCAACATGATGATTATCATATGCATTGTGATATATTGTAGTGTCTCACGAATGTACACCCTTATTCGTTATATGGAACGAATAGTGAATATTTGAGAAAACGGAGATTTCTGCAAACCTGTTCAAGACTGCTTATAACAAATAGTCATGGAATCATTCCATGACTATCTAGGTGCGGGATACATGATGTGTTTTTCAAATATTATAGGTTAGTAATTGTCATCCCCAGCTGTTTGAACAGTTTCTCCAGCCTCGTGATCCGCCTCTTCTTCAACTGGTGCGTATTTGTCTATGCGGGCGTGGCGGGTAATAATATCCCACAGTTCTTCCTTGCCCAGACCTTCCTCGGATGAAAAAGGGACAAACAAGTCGCCTGATCGAAGACCCAGTGCTTCCTTGATGACTTTAATGTGCTTGGCTCTGCGTGTCTTGGGAATCTTGTCCATTTTCGTAGCCACAACGACCAGCGGCAGACCATGATGGCGTAGCCATTCATTCATCATTTTGTCATCCTTGGATGGCTCATGTCTCATGTCCACCATCTGCATCACAAGCTTCAATTCATCCCGTTGTAGCAAGTACTTTTCCATCATTTTACCCCAGGCAAAACGTTGCTCTTTGGATACTTTGGCGTACCCGTAACCCGGAAAATCGACAAAATACAGATCCTGATTGATCTTATAATAGTTCAGTTGCTGGGTTTTACCCGGAGTTGAACTTGTACGCGCCAGATTTTTACGATTGATCAAACGGTTGATCAGTGATGACTTGCCCACATTGGAGCGCCCCGCCAGGGCAATCTCCGGCAGACCGTCATCTGGATATTGTTCAGGCCGAACGGCACTAATTATAAATTCAGATTGATTGACTTTCAAATTGCATCTTTCCTCTCTTGAACTCCTGTCTTGCAAGCATAACATTTCCACATTTTCATCCCGTATTATGCCATCATTCCTTCTATCATATCAAAAAAAACCTCTCCTGTACCCAAAAAAACAACTTTTGTACTCGAAAAACATCAGATTATCACGAAAAAAACCGTTCAAGCGGACGCCGAAGCCCCCGCCGAACGGTCTACTCTCCATTTAATCTTTGCGGATAAGTGTCGGTTACAGATGAATGCCTGCCTGTTCCACAAGAGCATGCTGCAACACCTGATCCATATGAGCTACGGGCACAAATTCCACATCTTCCTTGATGCTATCCGGAATGTCGCGCAGATCTCTTTCGTTATCCTTAGGTAACAATATTTTTTTGTAACCCGCACGGTGGGCTGCAAGTGACTTTTCTTTCAAGCCGCCAATCGGCAACACCCGTCCGCGTAATGTAATTTCACCTGTCATAGCAATGTCTTTCGACACATGTTTATTCGTCAGAGCTGAGATCAAGGCTGTTGCCATCGTAATGCCGGCTGATGGGCCGTCTTTAGGGATGGCACCTTCCGGTACGTGGATGTGAATGTCGTTCTTCTCATGGAAATCAGACGCAATGCCTAGTTGTGCTGCTTTCGAACGCGTATAACTGAAAGCTGCCTGAGCAGATTCTTTCATAACGTCTCCCAACTTACCCGTAAGCGTCAGCTTGCCTGTTCCCGGCACCACGGTTACTTCGATCACAAGCGTGTCTCCGCCCACCTCAGTCCATGCAAGCCCGGTCACCGTACCAATCTGATCTTCCAGCTCAGCCATGCCATAGCGGAATTTGCCCGGACCGAGATAGTCCTTAACATCATCCGGCAAGATCACAATCTGACCCTCTACACCGGATACGATATTTTTAGCCGCCTTCCGGCAAAGTGATGCCATTTGCTGTTCCAGATTTCTCACACCCGATTCACGCGTATACTCACGAATGACTTTTAGCAAGCTATCCTCTGGCACTTCCAGTTGGTCTTCTTCGAGACCGTGATCCTTCTTCTGTTTGGGAAGCAAATAGTTTTTGGATATTTGCAACTTCTCCAGCTCGGTGTAACCCGGAATATTCAGCATTTCCATACGATCCAATAATGGACGCGGAATGTTGTGCACCGTGTTCGCAGTAGTTATGAACATAACGTTAGATAAGTCAAAAGGCAACTCCACAAAGTGATCACTAAACGTATTGTTCTGCTCCGGATCCAACACCTCCAGCAATGCAGACGAAGGGTCTCCACGGAAGTCTGAAGCCATTTTGTCGATCTCATCCAGCAAAAATACAGGGTTAAGTGATCCTGCTGTTTTCATCCCCTGAATAATACGTCCAGGCATCGCACCTACGTAGGTACGGCGGTGTCCACGAATCTCTGCTTCATCCCGCACGCCACCGAGGGAGATACGCACAAATTCTCGACCGAGTGATCTTGCGATTGAACGGGCCAGAGAGGTTTTACCTACCCCTGGAGGGCCAACTAGGCAAAGGATCGGACCTTTGAGTTTTTTGACAAGTTTCTGCACGGCCAGATACTCCAATACACGTTCCTTGGGTTTCTCCAGACCGTAATGGTCGGCGTTTAGCACATCTTCGGCCTTCTGGATATCCAGATCATCATCCGTCACCTGGCTCCAAGGTAACGCAAGTAGCCAATCCACATAGTTGCGGATGACACCACCCTCGGCAGAACTTGCAGGCATTTTCTCCAGTCGATCAATTTCCTTCTCGACCTTCTCCTTCACCTTGTCCGGCAGGCCCAGACTTTCCATCTGATTACGAAGTTCTTCCACTTCGCCCGCACGGCCCTCTTTTTCACCGAGTTCCTTCTGAATCGCCTTCATCTGCTCACGCAAATAGTATTCTTTCTGGGTTTTCTCCATCTGTTTCTTCACACGTTGGCTGATCTTGCGTTCAAGCTCCAGCACTTCACGCTCATTATTCAGGATGTCCAGCAGTTTCTCCAGACGTTCCCGCACGTCGATGGTCTCCAGAATTTCCTGTTTGTCCTTGATTTTCAGAGACAAGTGGCTTGTAATAACGTCCGCAAGACGCCCCGGTTCTTCAATGTCTGATACGGCAGCCAGTGTCTCGGGGGTTACTTTTTTGGACAGATTGATATAATTCTCGAACTGGTTCAGAACGGTACGCATGAGGGCATCTGTCTCGGGATGAGCGTTCTCTTCCTCAGGCAGTTCTAGCGCCAGCACCTCGTAGTATTCTTCGTTGTCCGTATATTCAATAATTTCAGCCCGTTCCAAGCCTTCCACAAGTACTCGGATCGTTCCGTTGGGTAGCTTTAACATCTGTCTTACCTTAGCTACGGTTCCAATGCGGAAAATATCCTCTCGTGTAGGTTCCTCAATATTTACCTCGGCTTGGGAACATAGGAGAATCAAATGTTCTTCTACCATCGCTTTTTCTAAAGCCTTGACCGATTTCTCCCGGCCCACATCGAGATGCAGCACCATACTCGGGTAGACGAGAAGTCCTCTTAAAGGCAGTAAAGGAAAACGACGACCTTTCGATTTGCTCGGTCCCATCGCTTTCGCACCTCCAATGGCTCTCAGGTTGTAGTCATTCATTATTCTATCAAATGTTCACATAAAAAACCAATGAAGGGAAGCGCTTAGCAGCTTCCCGAATCTGTAACTCGCCCTGGACGAGGTGACTCTGCCCTTAAAAAGGAGGCGGATGCGGGAGGAAAGATCTCCGGTTTAGGTAATGCCGTCTCTTCTGCAACTACCTGCTGTTCCACTTGTTGCGCTCCCGGTTCCCAACCAAAGACTTCACGGAATACATCCTGAACCGTATCTACTGGGATCACCCGCAAGCCATCCAGATTGTCAAAAATGGACTGCCAATTCTCCGCCGGTATAATGACCGTCTTCGCCCCAGCCTGGAAAGCCGCCTCCACCTTCGCCAGTACACCGCCAATCGGTTTAACGCGGCCATGGATACTAATCTCGCCTGTCATAGCAATCTCGTGGTCTACAGGGCGTCCTTGAATGGCTGAAGCGATTGCTGTAGCCATGGCAATTCCGGCCGATGGACCATCAATCGGCGTGCCTCCCGGAAAATTCACATGTAAATCATAATCACTCGTGCGGATACCCATCGCTTTCAAGACGGTTAACACATTTTCAACCGAACCTTTAGCCATACTTTTCCGCCGTAGTGTACGGGAACCGCCTCCAATCTCTTCCTCATCCACGACGCCTGTGATGTTGATGCGGCCCTGGTCTTTCGGTGCAGGAACCGCTGACACCTCAATCTCCAAAATGGTACCCATATTCGGTCCGTAAACAGCGAGCCCATTGACAAACCCGACCTGCGGCTGTGAAGGCACCTTACGATCCGGCCTTGGCTGGATCTGACTGCTCCCGGCAACCCACTCGACATCAGAAGCCTGAAGTGTCTCACGCTTTTCAGTGAGTGCAAGTCCAGCGGCTAGCTGAATGATATTGACCGCTTCACGCCCATTGGTCGCATATCGCTTGACCACATCAACGGCATCCGGACAAGGACTGAACCCGATTTTCTGAACAGCATCTTCCGCAATCCTTCCAATCTCCTCTGGTAACAATGGACGGAAATAGACCTCCATACACCGTGAACGTAAGGCAGGAGGAAGCTCATGCGGGGAACGTGTCGTTGCTCCAACCAGACGAAAATCAGCAGGCAACCCATTCTGGAAAATATCATGGATATAAGCAGGAGTATGCGTGTCTTCGGAGTTATAGTACGCACTTTCCAAAAAGACCTTGCGGTCTTCCAGCACTTTGAGCAGTTTATTCATCTGAATGGAATGTAATTCTCCAATTTCATCAATAAAAAGCATACCACCATGTGCCTTGGTCACCGCACCCGGCTTCGGTTGAGGAATTCCCGCCACGCCCATAGCTCCTGCTCCCTGATAGATCGGATCATGAACGGAACCAATGAGTGGGTCCGCAATACCTCGCTCATCAAAACGAGCCGTTGTGGCATCCAGCTCCGTAAATTTAGCATCGGCTTTGAAGGGAGAAGTCGGGTTTTTCTTCGCTTCTTCCAGCACTACCCTTGCGGCTGCTGTTTTCCCTACTCCCGGCGGGCCATATATAATCACATGTTGCGGATTGGCACTACATAAAGCGGCCTTGAGTGCACGTAGTCCGTCTTTTTGCCCAACAATATCGTTAATGGTGGCTGGACGTGTCTTCTCCGCTAGTGGCTTCGTCAGTGATATCGAACGTAGCTTGCGCAGCTTCTCCAGTTCTTTTCGCGATTCACGCTCAACAGCAGTTCGATTCGTTTTCTGGCCTCGTAGCAAGTTCCAGAAGTATAATCCGATCACCACGCCAAAAAATAACTGTATCAACATGAATACCATGCCAAACTCACCCATATCTCAACATCCTCCTGTTCTGTCCTTCTTCTCATCTGTAATCATGCTAATACTTGGTAGTATAGCCTTTTCGACGAGACGTAAACGGAACAAGACGAATTTGTGCTTGATAATTTATTCATGAGCAAGCAAAAAGCCCGCCACGTATGGCAGGCTTTCACATTACAACTATTTAAACGTATCACTATCGCTTGGATGATAGGAGCCATTTCTTTTTGGGAACACTTGTACAAAAAAATTAGTGCGAACGCCCAGGGATAACCCCTGTTTCTTCATAAGCTTCAACAATTTTGTCGATTTCTTTTTTCAATTCCTCTACCATAATCTCTTCCGGCACTTTACGGATCATTTGTCCATGACGGAATAAAAGACCTTCTCCACGGGCACCGGCAATGCCAATATCCGCTTCTTTGGCTTCTCCTGGGCCATTTACCGCACAGCCCAGTACAGATACTTTGATCGGCACCTTAAGCTTGGAGATATACTCTTCCACTTCGTTGGCGATGGAGAAGAGATCAATATCCAAACGCCCGCAAGTTGGGCAAGAGATCAGTGTAGCCGCATTGGAGATGAGTCCAAAAGTTTTGAGCAGATCGCGCGCAACTTTAATCTCTTCTACTGGATCGGCACTAAGCGAAATACGCATCGTTGAACCAATTCCCATAGAGAGCAGTGCGCCCATACCCGCGGAACTTTTGATCGTGCCTGAAAACAGAGTTCCTGCCTCGGTAATGCCGAGGTGCAACGGATAAGGAATAATCTGAGCTGCCTTTGTATAAGCTTCAATAGCCATCGGTACATCCGACGCTTTAAGTGAAACGATGATATCGTGGAAATCCAGTTCTTCCAAAATACCAATGTGGAACAGCGCACTTTCGACCATAGCATCCGCAGTAGGATAGCCATACTTTTCAAGCAGATGATTCTCTAGTGAACCCGCGTTTACCCCGATTCGAATCGGAATCCCCTTTTCCTTACACGCCTTGACGACCTCTTCGACTTTAGCACGTTTACCGATGTTACCTGGATTGATCCGAACTTTATCAATGCCATTCTCGATAGCAAGCAAGGCAAGCTTGTAGTTAAAATGAATATCTGCCACGAGCGGGATGTGAATCCGCTTCTTGATTTCCTTAATCGCTGCCGCAGCTTCCTCATTATTCACCGTTACACGTACCACTTGGCATCCGGCTTCTTCCAATCGCAAAATCTCTGCAACTGTCGCTTCAACGTCTGCTGTTTTGGTCGTACACATACTTTGAATAATCACTTCGTTACTGCCACCAATTGTCAAGTTCCCTACTTTTATGGGACGGGTGTCCTGTCTTAAATACATGAGTGATTTCTCTCCCCACAACGTCAAAGCTCCACTCTGACAAAAGACCATATATACGCCTTCTGCCCAAGTGGAGAACTGACAAGTCTTATTTCAAAGCTCAGCTGAAAGAATTCCAATTAGGCACTCTCTTCCTGCTTATCGTCCTTTGATTGGCCAAGTTCAGGCACAACTTTTTTCTCAACAACTTCTTCAGTAATGACACAGCTGGTCACGTCTTCACGTGAAGGAACTTCATACATGATTTCCAGCATGATACCTTCAATGATTGCACGCAAACCACGTGCACCCGTGTTACGCTTGATTGCTTCTTTGGCAATCGCCAGCAATGCACCCGGTTCAAACACCAGATTCACATTGTCCAGCTCAAGCAGTTTTTGGTACTGCTTCGTCAGCGCATTTTTCGGTTCGGACAGAATCCGTACCAATGTATCCTCATCCAGCGGCTCCAAAGTAGAGATTACTGGCAGACGACCTACGAATTCCGGAATCAAACCGAATTTCAGCAAATCTTCTGGCAACACCATACCGAGGTACTCACCCGGTTTCAGATCTTTTTGCTCCGTTGCGGCGTTAAAGCCAATAACTTTTTTACCGATCCGGCGTTTGATCATTTGCTCCAGACCATCAAAGGCACCACCGCAGATGAACAAGATGTTGGTTGTATCAATCTGAATGAACTCTTGATGTGGATGCTTGCGACCACCTTGTGGCGGAACCGAAGCAACTGTACCTTCAAGAATTTTCAGCAAAGCTTGCTGAACACCTTCACCGGACACGTCACGAGTAATGGACGGGTTCTCCGATTTACGTGCTACTTTATCAATCTCATCAATATAGATAATGCCGCGTTCTGCTTTTTCTACATCATAGTCAGCCGCTTGGATCAGCTTAAGCAGAATGTTCTCGACATCCTCACCCACGTATCCCGCTTCTGTCAATGAAGTTGCATCCGCAATAGCAAAAGGAACGTTCAGAATTTTCGCCATCGTTTGTGCAAGCAACGTTTTACCGGAACCCGTAGGCCCTAACAGCAAAATGTTACTCTTCGACAGCTCTACATCTTCAATCTTGCTTTGAGTATTAATCCGTTTGTAGTGGTTGTATACAGCTACAGACAAAGATTTTTTTGCTTGTTCCTGACCGATAACATATTGATCAAGAATATCACGGATTTCTTTTGGTTTCGGAATATCTTTCAGGTCTACTTCTTCATCGTGACCGAGTTCTTCCTCTACGATTTCGGTGCAAAGTTCAATACATTCATCACAGATGTATACGCCTGGTCCAGCGACCAGCTTGCGAACTTGCTCCTGAGATTTACCGCAAAAAGAGCATTTCAGCTGCCCTTTCTCATCGTTAAATTTAAACATGAAACCACCCCTTTAGGAATTGATCGGTCTGCTGAGCACCTGGTCAATAATGCCGTACGTTTTTGCTTCTTCCGCACTCATGAAAAAGTCACGGTCTGTATCCCGCTCAATTTTATCAAGGGGCTGACCTGTACGATCAACATATATTTGATTCAGTTTCTGACGAGTTTTAATGATCCATTCTGCGTGAATTTTAATGTCCGCAGCCTGTCCTTGAACGCCGCCAAGCGGCTGGTGAATCATGACTTCACTGTTCGTAAGCGCATATCTTTTGCCTGGAGCGCCCGCGGTCAGCAATAAAGAGCCCATGCTTGCTGCCATGCCTACGCAAATGGTCGATACATCCGGCTTGATAAATTGCATCGTATCGTATATACCCATCCCTGCCGTAACAGAACCACCAGGTGAATTAATATACAAGCTGATATCCTTCTCAGGATCGTCGGCTGCCAAAAACAAAAGCTGAGCTATGACAAGATTGGCTACATCGTCATCAATCGCACTGGTCAGAAAAATAATGCGATCCTTCAGCAAACGTGAATATATATCGTAAGAACGCTCGCCTCGATTGGTTTGTTCAACAACCATTGGCACCAGACTCATGAGACCAACCTCTTTTCTACATGTAATTAGACATAGGCTGACTGTAAAGCAAACCCAAAATCATTTTAACATGTTCCTGTGACAATGTCATTTTTCAGAAAACACGTTATCTTAGGGATATTTACGATTTAGCCTGATCATATTTAACCATGTTTTCTATGTATGTGCAAATTACATCCATCCTATGCCGTCTTGGTGTTTTTTTATTTCCGTCCAAGAACAAAGGTTTGAAATCAACGGAAAATGGGCACCTTGCAATAAAATGAATGAGAATCCATATCAACACTCATTTTTCTATAAAATGGATGTCGCAATTTAAAAATAAGGCACGCAATGACTCACGTGCCTTATCGTTTATATAGCTGTCAAAATCACACAGCTTGTCTTATTTTTCGTCAGCTTCTGCAGCAGCTTCTTCGGCTGGAGCTTCAACTGGCTCAACAACTTTGCTGTTCTCAACGAGAACTTCGATTGTTTTGCGCAATTTAACTTCATCACGAAGGCTGTCCAGGGAACCGTTACCTTCGAGGATGCCACGGATCTCTTCAGCAGGACGCTTGTAAGATTCAGCCATTTTCTCGAGTTCTTGGTTCACTTCTTCATCAGAAACTTCGATATTTTCCGCTTTTCCTACTGCTTCAAGCACCAGGTTGTTGCGAACACGTTTCGAAGCATCGTCTTGCATTTGTGCTCTCAGGTCAGCTTGAGTCTGACCGGAGAAGCTCATGAACATTTCAAGGTTCATGCCTTGGCTGCGAAGACGGTTGTCGAAATCGCGCATCATGTTCTGTACTTCGCTGTCAACCATTGCAGCAGGGATGTCCACTTCAGCGTTTTCAGCTACTTTTTCTACAACTGCGTTTTCCTGTGCAGCTTTGAACTCATCTGCTTTACGGGAATCCAGTTGTGTTTTGAGGTCAGCTTTGTACTCTTCCAGAGTATCAAATTCACTAACATCTTTAGCAAACTCATCATCCAGTTCTGGTAGTTGTTTGCGTTTGATTTCATGAACTTTCACTTTGAATACTGCTTGTTTGCCAGCCAGCTCTGTTGCATGGTAGCTCTCTGGGAAAGTCACTTCAACGTCTTTGAAGTCACCAGTGGACAGGCCCACTACTTGCTCTTCAAATCCTGGAATGAATGTGTTGGAACCCAGTTCCAAGGAATAACGCTCAGCTTGTCCACCTTCGAAAGGTACACCATCAACAGAACCGTCGAAGTCGATTACAGCAACATCGCCGTTCGCTGCAGCACCTTCGTCAACTACAACCAGTTCAGCATGACGCTGTTGCAAACGCTCCAGCTCTTCTGCAACTTCTGCATCCGTTACTTCACCTTTAGCTACAGCAACTTCGATACCTTTGTAGTCACCCAGGGTAACTTCTGGTTTCACGGTTACTTTCGCTTTAAATTTGAAGGATTGTCCTTTACCGAATTGCTCGATGTCCACATCAGGACGATCTACCGGGAAGATATCCGTTTGATCGATTGCTTCTGTATAAGCTTCTGGAAGCAAGATGTCGATTGCTTCTTGATAAAGGCTTTCCACTCCGAAACGAGCTTCAAAGATTGGACGTGGCACTTTACCTTTACGGAATCCAGGTACGTTTGCTTGTTTTACTACTTTATTAAAAGCTTTGTCGAGTGCTTCTGTTACGCGCTCTGCACCGACTTCAACCTCAAGAACCCCAAGGTTCTTCTCTATCTTTTCCCAAGTTGCTTTCATTGTATACTTTCCCCTCCAAAATTCACATGTTCACGTAGGCGATCACGTACAAAATAACCATTTTAGTATAAACAAGTTTACATTCTTTTTCAAGGGGAATCCCTTGATACGGTTTAAGGTAAACGTTTCCGCCTCTTAATGACCGTCCAAACCGGCGGAAACAAACTGTTTCATAGAGCGATATGCCTGCTCTAGTCGAAACCTCATTGCACCTGTCACAGCGTACATCGAGCGCGTATTTTCCTCATCGTGCGAGCCACCCAGGCTGTCTGCAACCGTCATATGTAGCGCGGCCGCCCAAATATCCGCCATATCATCATTTTGCTCGAGCATGGACTGGTAATCCCGGGTTCCATAAACCGCCATAACATATTGTATCCACAGTTCCTGGGCAAAATAAAAGAGCGTAGGTTCATGAACCTCCGTCTGGTCTGCTACTCGTTCCAGAATCTGCACAATCTGAAGTGGGAATTCTTCCGGTTTGAGTGGAACGTTAGCGATATCAACCTCTACTTCTTCGTCACCTCTAGTGAAATGAATGATGTCTTGTACCCCTCGACGACGCAGGGTTTGCATGACTCTGAACTGTAATAGTGGATGAAGCACCTTCGTTTGCAGCCACCTAATCAGTTCTTCATCCACTTTCGGAACGTCCAAAAATGCCAGTTGTTCGAGAGCCAGCATTGTCTGTTCAGATAGCGGGCCTTCCATAACTGTCCCGAGCAACTTATCTGCGTAACCATCGTCCTGAGCAAGTTTCGACTTGGCGTGTTGCCTTGCCATCTCCTCTTCGCTGATGTCTTCTTCCTCTTCTTCTCGAATGGTCTGCATTTCTGATTCTTCATATTGAGGGAAAGCAGCCTGCAACCACTCCAGCAACGCTCTCCACTCGTCATAGTGACGTTCTTCCTGTCCTTGGCATTGCAACAAAAAGCGGAGCAAGTCCATTGCTTCACCGTAACGTTCATTTTCAAGCATAACTGTCAGCTGTATCTGGTAATAGTCCAGCGTTTTTGGAAACAGCACAATTTTGTTGTTTTGCTCGGTTTCCGGGGTTGTGGATTCCTTGATAGGAGCACCTCCTCTTTTCCTGAATCTCCGGCCCATATCGACCGTGAATAGATATATATCAAGGAAATACGGATCTATTTTCTGATTTCTTCTGATATTCTAACATAACCTTAATTAGAAAGAAAAAAACGTTGCGGCCGCCAAATATCATATATGAAAACAAGCTTAAAATAAAACGTTTGATATATTTTTTTACTTATGATATAATCATTTTTGCTTGAAAAATTTCCATGTCTCAGTAGCTCAGCAGGATAGAGCAACGGCCTTCTAAGCCGTCGGTCGGGGGTTCGAATCCCTCCTGGGACGTCAAAAAAGGAAAGCTTCCTCCGGGAAGCTTTTTTTGCGTTCTGGGGATGAGAACCTCGGGCAGTTCGTTGAAGCATTAAGTTCGATAGCATCCCCCTGAAATCTAATAAGCCATTTCACAACACTTAATTCAACTAGTAACATTAATTTAAAGCTATCAGGACGAGAAGGTATCTGTTAAGTTTTGCTTTCCATTGCTCCATATGACACAGAATGTTATGCTTGCTTAATGAATTGTGCCAATTCATACATATCAACTTCCTATAGAAGCTGTACTTCGTCGGTTTAATAACTGGCTTTAAATATTTATATAGAAACAGGAGATTAATGATGTCCTCACCTACACAACAACAGCATTCCGTCCCTGCCGGGGGAGAACAACAGTCCCAACAAACCCCTCAAAAATTCGGGTTGTTACTCGCTGGAATTATTGTCATTGCCGCTACGATGCGGTCCCCCATCACAGCCACCGGTCCTGTCGTGGAATTAATCCGTTCAGACACCGGTATCGGACATACGATGGCTGGATTACTAACGTCACTGCCTTTGATCGCTTTTGCAGCTGTCTCACCTTTTGCTCCGCGTCTTGCCAAACGTTTTGGGCTGGAGACTGCACTACTGCTTGCTGTCATTATTGTTACCAGCGGAATCACCTTGCGGCTACTCCCTTCTGTTTTGTCTCTTTATGCGGGAACAGCGCTTCTAGGATGCGGTATCGCCCTTAGCAATGTACTGCTGCCAAGTCTGATCAAACGTGATTTCCCGTTACGAGTCGGCATTGTCACTGGACTGTATTCCGTTTCGATGAATATGTTCGCCTCAATCTCTTCAGGTATTAGTGTACCCGTGGCAGAAGCCTCCTCGCTTGGTTGGCGGGCTTCATTAGGGGTATGGGCCATTCTATCCCTACTGGCTGTCTTTCTATGGCTTCCGCAGGCACAGAGGGGGCGCAAACAGATGCTCTATATCACTTCCCAGAGCGAGAAGGCACCCACACGTCTACGCACTTCTTCTCTTGCTTGGTTCGTGACGTTGTTCATGGGCATTCAGTCGTTAATCTTCTATACAACGATAACTTGGCTTCCCGAGATCCTCGCGGATCAAGGTTTTAGCGCTGCCTCAGCTGGCTGGATGTTGTCTTTGATGCAAATGGTTAGTGTACCTGCTACCTTCATCGTGCCGATTCTGGCTGGAAAAACACGAGATCAACGGCTACTCACCACCTTAACGTGTTTATGTCTCATCGTCGGATATGCGTTACTATTCAGCACTGCACCTGTTCTCGTCACCACCGGGGTTGCGCTAGCCGGGATTGGTGCCGGGGCCTCCTTTGGTCTGGTCACGATGTTTTTTGTCCTTCGCACACGTCATGCGCGAGAGGCAGCAAGTCTTTCGGGAATGGCTCAATCCTTTGGATACATGCTTGCTGCAGGAGGCCCTTTACTGTTTGGTTTAATGCATGACTGGACCCATGGATGGTCTCTCCCTCTGCTCGTACAGGTTCTTCTTGCGATCGGACTGCTTATGACAGGACTCCAAGCGAGCAAAGACCGAACTGTTTCTTAGTTTTATAAAAAAAAGTTCACCAGGAGATCGGATAGCTATCCTTCCCTGGAAACAACAACAAAAAACGGCCTCCCCCTGTACGCTTAACAGGGAGAGGCCGTTTCTTATCCTATGTCCCGATTACCGGCTTTACGCCGGTCAGGGGACGAGGCACTACTTTTCCCAAACTATCTGCTTGAAGTAAAAGCTTTAGCTCAAAACCGATACTTTTACCTCATTACCATAAATGCGTACTGCCCTTACTTCACCTTCACCGTAATGGTATTGGTGGTTGTCACCCCTGCAGCGTTAACCAGCTCGGCACGGTACGTATACGTACCAGATGCTTTGCCTTTCACCGCGGTTATAGCAAATTGAGGCAGAGGTGTTGTCGCTTTGAGTGACTGTGTATCGATCAACTCATCATTCTCGTAAAGACGATACTCTGTTGCGTTTGTTCCCCACCACAAGTTCATCATCACTTTGTAATTGCCGTCTACATCCCAGTTATCATGGGAGAGTACTGCTTTGCCAGGCAATGCATCGGTTACTCGTACAGTCAGCGTCTGACTGCGCGTCACGCCTTTGTCATTGGCCAGCTCGGCAACATACGTGTAGGTACCATTGGTTTTACCTTTAATTTTCGTTTGAGCGAACTGAGCCCAAGGTGCATTGTAAGTCAATTTTTGCGAATCAACCAACACGCCATCCTCATACAGTTTGTAACTCGTCGCATTCTCACCCCACCACATGTTCATGGACACCGTGTAATCGCCCCCTAACAGACCATTCACAAAGCCGTTATTGTGGGACAAACTAGGTGTTCCAGGCGCTTTCGTAGCCGGAGTTTCAGGTTCAGTCTGTGCAGATTCCACTTTAATGGTAGTGCTAGCCGTACCAACAAGACCTTGCTCATCTTTTACCATTGTTTCCACCGTGTACGTTCCACCTTCAACACCTTCCAATGGGAATTGGAAGCTACCGTCCGCCTGAACATTAAACGTGCCTTCTTTCAATGTTGAGCCATCTTCTTTTTTCACCACATAGGATGCTTTAAGCGCTGTCGTCGGATCAAATGTAATGCTCCACCCTTTAGCCAGTGCAGGCGCAACGCGGAAATACAAATCATCCACCGTACCGCCAATAACAATAGCATCCTCCGCTTTGAAGTCCAATGATTGCGGAGCAGTTACTGCTGGAGCTGTCTTTTTAACCAAAAACGGAGGTGTATCTTCTTTGTAGGTCTTGCCATCCGTGCCGATGGTCGTGATATCTACGGTATACAAGCCATCTGCAAGTTCGGTTACTTCTTCCGTTGTGTAATCCGAATACTGACCATCCCAAGCCAGCGTGTATCTGGCATTTGCGTTGAAGTTATAGTAATTACCAAAGATCGAGCCAATGTATCCATCTTGATAGTGACCACCTTCAGGATCAAGGCCGTTATAAATTTCAATGAGTGCAAACGTCATTGGATTATGGAATTCCATTGCAACGTTCAGTGTATCCAGGGAACCGTCTGCCTTCAACGGATAATAGAACGGATTTTTCGCAGTTCCTTTTACCGTTTCAATATATTTCACACCGCTTGAAGTCACATTAAAGTGAGCCACATACGGCACTGTAAACGTGTTGGTTCCATTTGTAATTTCAATGTAGCCCTGTGCCTCGGTTAGTGCAGTGACACCACGAGGAACCGTAACCGTTACAGCGAGTTCTTCTTCCCCATTCAAAGTGAATGAAGTTTTATCAACGGCAACAGATACCCCAGGCACGGTACGAGTCGGATTGACATTCACCGTGTACTCGCCACCGCTTCCGTTCAAGGCCTGAACCTTGATCGTTTTGGTTACTGTTTTCTCATCCGTACTTAAGAAGTTACCGTAGTTAATGCTTCCTGTGATGTTTTCTTTCTCAACAACCGATCCACTCTCGGTATACTGAGTCACATCCATGACTTTGACAAAAGCGACAGGATCAATGGATTTCACCGCTTGAATGCGGCCTGCACCTTGATCAAACACGTCATATTTAGCTGTGTCCATGATTTTGGCATTATTCATCAAAGCAACTTTGACATCAAAAGGTGTCCAGTCCGGGTGCTTTTCAAGCAACAGCGCAGCTAGACCCGCTACATGCGGTGCAGCCATACTTGTTCCACTTTTGCGATCGTACGATTGAGCATAATCGGCACCTGGCTCATCTTTACCATAAGCAGGGACGGTGGATAGAATATTGGAGCCCGGTGCAACAACATCCGGTTTGATATCCAACGTTACTTTTGCAGGCCCGCGGGAACTGGAAGAACTCATCTCATCCCCAGGTGTTTGACTGCGCTCAAAATCACTGAAGCTTACTTCAACAGGTTGCCCCGCATCCAGTTGAGCTTTAATGACTTCACCATCTTCCTTCGACATGCTCAGTGTCGGAATCAGGTCGAAGTTATCACCAAGACTTACGCCAATCGGACCAGGAATATTGTTATACACAATAACTGCCACGGCTCCTGCCGCTTTGGCATTGGCAATTTTCTCGACAAAAGCAAGTTCTCCGCGTTGAATCAACGCGACTTTGCCTGTAAAATCTTTACCTTCAAAGTCAGCTGGTTTACCCAAAGCTGCAAATTCAACATCATATCGACCTGTCAAAATCGCTTCAGGATCAGCCGCAAGACTCCATCCCATCACATCCAGACGATATACAGATTCGGTAACAGATAAGGATGTCACTTCGTCCGCTGTTTCATTGCCAGCATTGGCTACTGGAGCTTCAGCTTGATCAGATTCAGGCTGTGCTGATGCAGCATCTTCAACTCCGTCTTCCGATGTAGTCGCTTCCGCTCCACCTTCTGGCGCGATTACTGGTGTAACGGCAGGTTCCTGCGTTTCAGGTGCATTCCCCAATTCCGGAGTTTCCTCACCTTCTTCACCGATCCAGAAATGTGTATTCGCCGTAATGACCTGACTAGGCCCTGTGGAGTTACCTACGGTAATTGCCATAGCCGAAGCCCCCGGTGAACCCAAGGTATAACGATTAGGCCCGCTGTTACCACTGGATACAACCGCAGTTACACCAGACAGCATCGCGTTGTTCAATGCAACCGAAGTGACATAGCTCGGATCATTACCTTCAGCACCAAGCGACAGGTTGATGACATCCATTCCGTCCGCTACTGAGCGGTCAATTCCGCCGAGTACCCAAGACGTCTGTCCACTGCCATAAGGTCCTAAAACGCGGTAAGCATAAATATCCGCTTCAGGAGCAATCCCGATGACCCCATAGTCTCCTGCTTCACGAGCAGCGACCGTACCTGAAACGTGTGTACCATGAGAAGTATAATAAGAGCTTCCTCTTTCATTAAGCTCAGGCTGGCCTGATGCTTTCCATTCCTGATAGGTCGCTTCATATGGATCATCATCGTTATCTACAAAATCCCATCCACCTTTATAAGCATCGCGCAGATTCGGGTGATTGTAGTCAATACCGGTATCAATAACGCCAACTTTCACACCTTTTCCTTTGTACCCCAGATCCCATACTTCAGGAGCTCCGATAAAAGGGGCTGTATCTTTCATGTGCGGATTCACTTCGCCTGTGTCAGGCGCAAGCGTCACTTCATAGTCAGGATATACACTGACTACACCTGGTATTTGAAGCAATTGTCCCAATTGGTTCCCTTTTATTTCAAGGGCTACACCATTAAGAGCATATGCATAATTGTCCAGCACTTCGTGTTTGATTTTTTTCTGAGTGAGGCTATGTACAAATGACTGTTGTTGGTTTTCAACTTGAGTCACAGCCTTTGTTTCCATAGAGGAGGTAAATGATCTTCCTGAGAGGGTTGATTCGCCTTGAGCTACAGCAACAGGTTTGTTAGAAAGCTCAACAATGACTCGTGTGTTCTCTCCGCCGAGACCATTCAGGCTTTTATCCAAAACTGGATCGGCAGCAATTCGAGCTTCCCTATTGGCAAGCACTTCTCTCATTTGCTTTGCTTTGGTGCTGTTTAATGTGTTATCCAGTTGAATTACGGAGTCTGCAGAAGCAGCTCCAGCTGCAGGCAGGATAAGGGAAAAAACCATAAGGACACTCATTAACATAGATATCAATCGTTTATTCAAGGCTATGCCCTCCTTCTTCGTGTAGATGCCTCACCAATGGGATCTTGCTGCCAGAAGCACTGCAATACTTTCGACCAAGTTCACCGCCAATCTGCAAGATGTTTGACCCCTGGTAAATTATTCTACCAAAATATCACAAATTCCTTCTAATTACTTACATTTTGATATAGAAATTACTTATATGGGTCTTTAGTAGGGGGAATATTCGCATTTGTATATTTTTGTCGTTTGGATATTTAAATTTTAAATTTCCAATATGAAAACAGGAAAAAACCACGCTTTTCTGAACGAAAGAAAGGCATGGTTTTCTATGATTTCCATTGCGGATTTTCAGTTTTGATTGGTTTTATACGATTTTCACCGATGTAAGAATGGGAGAGAATCGTTACCAGTTGAGTGATATAAATTCATATAACATTAAATTTAAGCGATTCAATGTTTAAACTTCGGGTTTGAATGCCTCAATACGAATACGTTTGTAATCGGCATAGATCGCATCGTTTTTCCACAGCTTAGGAATCACGATCTCGCTAATTTCCTGACACCATTCCTTCACCTGCTCAGAACTGAAACCCTCAAAATAGTCATCTCCAAAATGAGCCAACCAGCCTATGATTCCATCTTCCCCATCTGCTAGTTTGGTAGGACGGTCATAGTGATAGGCCTGACGAACCACAAAGCCTCCGTCTTCCAAAAGAGTGCTGTATTGTGCAATCGTCGGAAAATACCATGGATTACGTTCGGAAGCCTTGATCCCTGTATGCCGTTCCAGCACTTCCTCCAGTGCGTTAACGATGATCTGCACATTCCCTTTACCGCCAAATTCAGCCACAAATCGTCCTCCAGGCTTCAGTGCATGCCACACACCGTCTACGACATTTCGAGGCTTTCGCATCCAGTGCAACGCAGCGTTAGAAAAGACCGCATCATATTGATGCTCTGTTTCGAACTGCTGACCATCCGCTTCCCAGAACTCCAATTCCGGAAACTTTTTTTTCGCTTGAGCAATCATATCTGAGGAAGCGTCTATACCAGTCACTGCTACCCCGTATTGGGAAATCTCATGCGTTAAATCACCGGTTCCACAGCCAAGGTCAAGGATAGATTCTCCTTCTGTCGGACGAAGCCAGGGTATGAGACTTTTTCCATACTCCGATACAAAAGCCAGTTGATTGTCATACTCTTGCGCCTGCCACTGATTAATTGATTTCATCTCCTCCACCGTCGCTTTCACTGTTGATATCCTCATTGTGGCACAGATTTTCTTATTGATAAAATATATATATTCTATTTCACTTATAGGAAAAACCAATTAAACAACAATATTGTAAGCAGAACCAATGCTTAGCTCGATGAAGGAAAAAGATGAAGGAGAAATATGCACATCACATGAATCCTATCGATGTGGATGTTCCGACGAATCGCCCGAGGTTCTCATCCCTAGAACGCAAAAAGCTTCCCGAAGGAAGCTTTTCTACTGACGTCCCAGGAGGGATTCGAACCCCCGACCGACGGCTTAGAAGGCCGTTGCTCTATCCTGCTGAGCTACTGAGACAAATATGTACAATAAAATTCGGCACGATCTCTATTATACTCCGATTTCTATTTTTAGCAATAGTTTTATTAAAAATTAATAATGCATCCCAATAACAACCAGTATCGTATGAGTATGTATACTTAGACAAAAAGCCGAATAAGCTAATCTTTTTGAGGTAATATTGAAGTAATAACGAGAACTATTAATAGTACCCGTACCAAGTGTATACTTATTCAGCGCTCTTCCATCTGGGTAATCTGTTGCATACATACATTATGAAATTCTATTGAAGGAGAGAATATTTATGAGACAACTTTTATCATCACTATCCTATTTCAGCATTTTTTTTGCCCCGTTTCTGTTTCCCATTATTGTATGGATTGTGGCGAGAGATGAATACATTGCAGGACATGCGAAGCGAGCACTTTTCTCCCATGTCTTCCCTTTCCTTGCGGCGATCCCGCTACTGTATTTCTTCATAACAGCCCACAGCTTAGCATCAGCGATCGGGTTTGTCGTTCTGTTCTTTGTCATATACGGCTTGAGTTTTGTATACAATGTGGTAAAAGGAATTCAAGTTCTACGTGAATATTACTGATAATACTGAATGTTACTAATACTAGCGCATCGATATCAAAATATACCCTATCACAAACAACCCGCTATGATGTTACGGCGGGTTGTTTGTCTATCAACACTACTCTTTATTCTGCATACGTTACGCTACGTTGTTTTCTGTTACTCGAAACTTCCTCTACTTCACATCCCATTTCTTCACTACCCTAACACTTATCACTTGTACAATTGTGCTATCTGATTACCCCTGACCAATCAGGTACCGTTGCAGCGTAGGGCCAAGCAATCCAAAAGCAAACAAATTACTTTGAAATTGAGTTTTATCCTCTTCTGCCGTAATGCCCTCGCTATTTTCAAATGCCGTTTCCGTCGCATCTTCAAAGGCGGTATGCATGTTGTTGTTATACCAGTCAATGGCTCCATCCGAGTGATTCCGCACAATACGTACCACTTGCAGTTCATTGGCGGGCTGAGTACTAGCTACATATACAAGTAATGATGGATCTCCCGCATTGCCAGGCTGTACTTCAACCTCTGCACAAGATAACCCGTCCACTTCCGTTAATCTGCGTATTTTAGCGTCCTGAATGGCATACATCGTCATCTTCTCCTTTTGTTCTGATCATTTGCAATTGTATTAATTGCTTCGTTTTCATCATGTTGCTCACTCTGTTCATGTCGTTTGTTCAATCTGGTGCTTGGTCTCTGGCGTTCCCAACCGGTAAATTTCCCGGTATACCTGTTGCAAAACAGTTTCATAAGCACGATTCACATCATGTTCTGGCGTGTCCGGCCAAGGAAATACCATTCCTGGAAAAGCTTCTTCTTCCTTTTCCTGCATAAGATATAGCAATCCCAGTAAATGTTCGGCTTCCTGCGGCGTTGCCTGAATCACCCATTCATATGACGTTACAGACGAATCCGGTATGACAGAGCGGCCCATGACGGACACATAATAGTTGGTCCTGTCCATTGCATGCACTCCCCTTCACAGGCGCTTAAAGCTGTTATCCCTACATGTAGTTTCGGAAGAGGACAGACATTTTATGCCTGCATTCGGCATATATTTGTTACGACCTCTGACGAAAAAGACAACATTTGCTAACTGCTTTCGATTTTTGGAAGCATACGGATGAATGACTCGATCAAGAAAGGATGAACAAACCATGTGCGGTATAACCGGCTTCGTACAGTGGAATCGGGATTTGACACAGGAATCGGAGTTGCTCGTTCGGATGACGAATAGCTTAACGAACCGTGGCCCCGACGCTTCGGGTACATGGATTTCCAATCCCTGTGCTTTTGGACATCGCCGCCTCAGCGTAATGGACCCGGAGAACGGGGCACAGCCCATGCATGCGTTACAAGGAGACACCTCCTATACCGTTGTGTATAACGGAGAACTATACAATGCACCCGAATTAAAAAAGGAGTTGCTTCAGCGTGGGCACCATTTCCGTACCCAATGTGACACAGAAGTTCTGCTCGCCTCGTATATCGAATGGGGACCGGTATGTGTTGAAAAGTTTAACGGTATCTTTGCTTTTGCAATATGGGACGGCGGAAGAGAACAGGTCTTCTTAGCCCGTGACCGGCTGGGCGTCAAACCTCTGTTTTACAGTAATGCAAAAGATACACTTGTATTTGGTTCAGAACCCAAAGCGTTGCTCCTTCATCCGGATGTGGAAGCTGCAGTAGGACCCGAAGGACTCGCCGAAGTATTTATTGTAGGACCTGCACGAACACCAGGACATGGTGTATACTCTTCACTTCATGAACTGAAGCCCGCTCACGCCATGATATACAGCCGGAATGGGATCAAGACCTATGCCTATTGGAAGTTAGAATCCGTGCAACACGAACATAATCTGGAAGAGACTGCAGTTGAAGTACGCCGTCTGTTGCAGGATACGCTAGAACGCCAGTTAGCTTCCGATGTTCCTGTATGTTCTCTTTTATCCGGCGGCCTTGACTCAAGTGCTTTATCAGCTTTGGCTGTCGATTATTATAACCGAACAGGGCAAGGTCAAGTGAGTACGTATTCGGTTGATTATGTGGATAATGCGAAACACTTTCAGGCCCATTCCTTTCAGCCCGGGGCAGATGGCCCATGGATTCAGCGGATGGTGGATGAGCTCAAAACCGATCATCACTGGATCGAGATTGAAAATGGTGAACTCGTTCATGCACTGACTCAAGCTATGCTGGTAAGAGATTTGCCGGGTATGGCAGATGTCGATTCATCCTTGTATCTATTCTGTAAAGAGATCAAAAAAGGAGCAACTGTCGCCATCTCCGGCGAAGCTGCTGACGAGGTATTCGGCGGATACCCGTGGTTCCACCGAGATGAAATGCTGAATTCAGGTACATTCCCTTGGTCCGTTGCACCCGACATGCGAGCAGGGCTGTTATCCCCAGACATTCGGGAGTGGATCAGACCGCTCGACTACCTTGCAGACCGATACTCGGATGCCGTAGCAGAGGTTCCGCTACTGGAAGGAGAAACGGGGAAAACAGCTCAGATGCGTGTTATGTCTTACTTGAATATTACCCGCTTCATGCCTACCCTGCTGGATCGCAAAGACCGGATGAGTATGGGTGCTGGTCTGGAAGTCCGCGTTCCTTATTGCGATCATCGGCTGATCCAATACGTGTTTAACATTCCCTGGGAAATGAAAATTACCGGCGGAAGAGAGAAAGGAATTTTACGAAAAGCGCTTGAAGGTGTCCTGCCTGACGATGTGCTGTATCGTAAGAAGAGCCCCTATCCCAAAACACATAATCCTCAGTATCTTGCAGCAGTCAAGCAGCAGGTCCTTGAAATACTGGATGATCCAACATCACCAATACTGCCTCTTATCGACAAAGTACAGATTCGAAATCTCGCCTCTTCACCAGATGCTTCATCCAATCTGCCGTGGTTTGGACAATTAATGTCAGGGCCCCAGTTGTTCGCTTATCTGACTCAAATCAATAGCTGGCTGAAAACATATAACGTTGCGATCCGATAATTCAATTCGCCCTCTTTCACGTACAACTTTAAGCACTGCAATTCCCTGTAAGCTATCCTGATAATTAGAGTGTTCATCCACAAAACCGCAATAAAAAATGCCCCGTACCATTAACATGGTCCAGGGGCATTTCTGATATTTACCTTTCTCAAATTAAGAAACTTTAAAACGAGCAACAGACTGCTGTAACATCTCCGCCATAGATGAAAGATCATTCGCAGCCGATGCAATCTCCTGCATTGCAGACAATTGTTCTTCGGTTGTTGCACTTACTTCTTCTGTGCCCGCTGCCGCGTTCTCCGTTACGTCCATGATTGATTTCATAGACGCATTAATCTGCTCTACACCAGCATTCATCTGTTCAATGGAAGCAGACACCTCCTGCGCTTGTCCCGCAACACCACTAACTGAACTTCGAATGTGGTCAAAAGTAGATCCTGCCTGGTTCACTAATTGAATTCCCTCTTGCACCTCAGAAGATACCACACTCATCGAATGCGCAGCATTTCTCATGCCTGTCTCAATGGAAGAAACAAGTCCGACAATCTCTCCTGCAGACTGTGCAGATTGCTCTGACAATTTTCGAACCTCGGTAGCCACGACCTGGAATCCTCTTCCGTGCTCTCCAGCTCTCGCAGCTTCAATGGCTGCGTTAAGAGATAACAGATTCGTCTGGGCAGATATTTCCGAGATCGCGTCTACCATTTTCACAATATCTGTCGAGTGCTTACTGAGTTCTTCAATAACTCCTGCAAGGCTCGAAACTGTATTCTGAATGGAATTCATCTGACCAACCGCTGTGCGAATGGATTCACTACCCGATATCGTTTGGGCAGAAGCTTCAGCAGCCTGCTCGGAAACAACAGTTGTATTTTCAGCCACTTGCCGGAAACCGGTAACCAGTTCATTCATCGTCTGGAATCCTTCACTGACCATACGAACCTGGGCATCCATCCCTGTTGCGATCTCACCCATCGTAGTGGCTACTTGTTCATTAGCTATAGCCGTCTGTTCGGTACTTGCCGTTAATTCTTCCGACGAAGCTGCTACACGTTCTGCACCATCATTCACTTGATGAATCAGAGAACGCAAATTGACGGACATCACATTAAATGCTTCAGCCATCTCCCCGATCTCGTCTTTGTTACGAACCTTCAATGTTGCCCCTGTTAAGTCACCTTCCGCAATACGGCTAGCGGCTTGTGCAACAGCCTGCACCGGTTTGGAGATCATTCGGCCGATGATAATTGCGATTGCTAAGCCAATAAGAATAGAAACGACACCTAGGATAATGATCAATCGAAGAACCGTAGCTGTCTGGACATTGGCCGCGGCGATTCCTTCATCCATTGCTTTTTGCTGATGATTTTCCATCGACTCGACAATGTTTTCAAATTCAGTTATAAGCGGCGGGACGGTATTCTCCATTAACCCGGATATTTCCTCCACATTCCCTTGCTTAGTCAAAGACATTATATTTTTGGCAATGTCATAATATTTGATCATCAATTCGCTCGAGTCTGCCAGATATTGTTTCATATTGGAACTCGTAACTGTCGCTTTTAGATCTTCGCTCAATTTTATGTAATCTTCATACGCTTGCTGAAATGCGTCCTCATTCCCCTGGTCAGGTTTCATGATGTAATTTCTCAAAGCCACTTGTTGTGATTTCAGGTCAATCGTCATATTTTTAATTTTAAGCAATTTGCTTGTTCTATCATTGATTAAATCGGTGAATGTTTTCTCCAAACTCACAAATTGAAAGTATGAAATAGCTGTAACCGCTATCAACAACAATAGAACGGATGAAAAACCGATAAGTAACTTTTGACTGATGGATATCCTTTTCACGTTGAGTTCCTCCCGAATTTCAATACAAGTATGTAAGATGATATATTTTTTTCATATTCACCCCCTAAACTAGACTAAAGACCTATAATATGATATAAAACAATATAATAATTATATATATCATTTAATAAACGGGTCTTTATTCCTAATTAATACTAACCCAAAACCACCAAAACTTGAATCAGAAATTATTTTGAATTTGCAATAAAATAAGTCAAGACCTATTTATCAAGGGTTTTCGAATTATTTCTTTATTACAGAAAATAAAAAAAACACCTTCCAGTACACTTGCAAACAAACCTTAAGGTTTGAGGCAAGCACTTACTGTAAGATGAATTTATTGATGAATAAAGGTCGGATTCCGTTCCAGTAGCCCTGTGCCAAATGTTTCTCTGAACGGGGAATCCTGCATATGAATATAACCGATGTAACAGCCGCATTTTTTCATGCCACAAGGACGATCTTTAGCCAAAGCCTGCAAGCCATCACGATAGAGGTGACCGATGATCCGTCGATCCTTATAACATCTTTTTACATGACCCGAGCCTTGAACATAAAACACATCCGTGCCTGCAGCACAGCGCTTGCCCAAACTATCATAGTCCTGCAGATTCCCCTCAAAGAAAGGGTCAATGTCCTTGAGAAACTTGATTTCGTCCGGGGTGTAGTAGTTCGGCCGATCTTTGAACGCATTGATCCACATATACACATCGTCAGGTAGGGCATTCCTCATGGATTCTATGGCTGGAAATGCACTGCGTAGTCCAACCGTGCCGACGCTGAAAGACAGCCCCATCTGCCGTAATGTCATACATTGGTTCACAAAGGAAGTCTCTTTGGTCTCGCGAGGGTGATACGTTGCCCAAAAGGCCGCTTTGTCTACATGCAACTCACTTGCCCAATCCAGTTTCACAGAAAGGTTCGTCTGAATCGCTACCTTATCCACATGAGTCATATGTGACAATTCAACCATCGCTTCCCGATACCAGCGCCGCACCAAAGCTTCTCCGTAGGGGTTAAAGAATATCGAAAATCGATGCCCATGAATCTCCTGTTCTCTGACCCAGTTTACAAATTGGCGTAGCTGCTGTTCGTCCACATTTAACGTTTCTTTGGAATCCACTGTTTTGCTGAACGGACAATAGGGACAGTCATAGTTACAAGAGGATAACTTCCCCCGGTAATATAAGGTCGCTCTCATGAGAAAACAAATCCTTCCATCTGCTCACGAATATCCGCAGAAATAAGCCAGTCTCCAATGGCATCGGAATATCCAAGTCCATTCTCTGTCAAACGCAGTACTCGCTCATTTTCTTCGACATCGAAGCATGCCATCTCTTCGACCAACAATTCGTTCAACCAAGGGTAGTCAGACATCACATCTGTTCCGAACCTCTCCTGGTAAGCGGACAACATGAGTCCTTCCCGATGTAGCAGCGCTTTTAATATAAATCGGCGTTTCTGCTCTTCGCGGCTTAACACAATGCCATAATCAGCCACATCGTAACGCTCGGTGCCTACATAATCAGCAATAATGCTTTGTGTTGCCTTATAGGTCACACCGTATTTAGATGCATAATGGACCTCGCTCGTATAGGAACGGGCACCACATCCCAGACCGACCATGCCCTCTTCCTGACAACTGTACGGTAAAAGTGCTTTGGCAGAAGACTGCTCCTTGGCAAATCTGCGCATCGAATATTGGGTGTACCCTTTGCTTTTTAAAAGTTCACGTGCAGCTTGGTAAAGTTGCATTCGTATATCGGGTCCTTGACGCTGAATATCCTCTGGCTTTACGATCGTGTTTTCCCGTGTGTATAGAGGATAAATAAATACTTCGCCCGGATCATAAGCCAGGACACGTTCAAGGGAATAGATCCATGTCTCCTCGGTTTGACCCGGTAAACCATAGATCAGATCCAGATTCAACAGCGGAAAATCATAACGGACCAGCTTCTCCAGAGCGCGTTCTACCTCTTGTGGTTTTTGCGGACGATAGATGGCGGAAGCCTCTGCTTCAATAAAACTTTGAATCCCCATACTCACCCGATCCACGCGCCGTTCCTTCAAGATGCTCAATTTGCCATCCGTAACGGTGTCAGGCGATGTCTCCACCGATATCGAAGCTTGAGAAGCATCCAGTCCCATCGTATGTTCAGCAATGTCAAACAGACGGCTAAGTTGAGACTCATTCAGCAATGTCGGTGTTCCTCCACCAATTGCAAACCTCGAATACGGTCTACGTGAAGTCACTGGCGCCCACTGCTTTGCTTGACGTTCAAGTGCGTCCACATATTGTTCATGGCTGTCCTGCCGCTTGTCCGGCAGTGTGAACAGATTGCAAAACCCGCAACGAGCAGCACAAAAAGGGATGTGCATGTATAAAAAGTAAGTCTCCGTGTCTTCCTTCTCCCACAGAGATTGTAGCGGAATGGGCGGATTCAGTTCACGATATGCTGTCTTATGCGGGTAAGAGTACAGATAGGAACGATAAGGGAATGTCAGCACATCACGAAGACTTGCTGCTGGATCGGAGCCAGACTGCGTGGCACCTGCTGTAGTTCGCTCTGCATACTCACTCATCGGGCTTCCCTCCTTATAAAATAAATTCACGGTACGGCACCGTCCAAACTACATCATGCGCCAGTCGGTGTCCGTGATACCCATCTTCACCATAGGCGGTACCATGGTCAGAAAAAGCAAGGCAGAACGTTGGCCGTTCGCGCGCTCTCATCGCTTCAAACAAAGGTCCTAACGCCTTGTCCACATATCGCAATGCGGCTCGCTGCGTATCTACCGAGTCCTCCCGGGCTCCCTCAACGAAGTATCGGTTGGGGCCGTGAATGGCAGAAACGTTCATGAAAAGAAAAAGCTTCTCGTCTGGCCCAGTCTGATCAAGTAACTTTAAGGCATGGTTGACTTGATTCTCTGTTGACCTTGGATTGGTAACCCCAAAATTCATGCGCCAATAACTTTGCTGAAAATAACCAGGCAACACTTTGGCGAGAGGATTCTTTTTCGTAAAAAATATGACGCCACCGATACAGATCGTTCGATACCCTTCAGCGGCAAAGCCGGACACGATATCCGGCGTATCAAACAACCAAGTATGAGGATGAGTTTGAAGTCCCGTATTTCGAGAATGGAACAACCTTACATGCGATGCTTTGTCTGTATTGGCAGGTGTGGGCATAAAACCGCCAAAAAAAGCATGGTGAGCAGCATACGTAAAGCTCCCCGGGGTATGCCGTTTCTCCCATGAACCGGAGCCACACAGATTGGGGCAATGCTGTTCTTCCAGCTTGGCAACATCATATCGTAACGTATCCAGTGTAATCATCAATATATCATGGGAGCCTACAATGGTGTTCATATCAGGCATGTCTAACAGGCTCCTTTCGCAAAAGCTTCATCTCCCATTCATACGGGGTCAACTCTTGATGTCTGACTCGGTATAACAAGTCTCCGAACGGGTTCACGTCCAGCACGTACGCTCGTGGTTCCATGCCACTGGTAAGCATCACATCAATGCCTGCCGACCATGAATTGGGAAAAGCCAGCATCGTATCACGAGCTACTCTCTGGATCATCGACATATGTGGGTCGGGCAGACCAGCTTCCGCCGGTAGCATGCGCTCATTCCGTAAATGAAGATTGGTGATTGGTGTACGGCTAAGACGCATGACTGCATGACCGGCCTGTCCTGCCATCACAAGTTGGCGAATGTCATAAACACGTTGATCCAGCATAGCTTTGGGCATCCACCGTTCTATCTGAGCTCCTTCAGCACAAAGCCAGTCCAGCAGCGTACGAATTTCTTCAGGATGTGTATACTTTTGCAGTTTACCTTCATTGTAAAAGAGCGTTTGACCCTGGCTGGTCTCCATACCTACGGTTGTCACAGCAATCTCTGCACCTGTTCGCGGATTCACTTGATATGCAACTACTCCAGAAGCAGCCGAGCCACAGGCTAGCTTAATAAAAACGCGATGCATCCGTGATGCATCCATCGCTGCTCGCAACTGTTCCCAGCACTGAATTGGCTCGGAAGAAGGTAATATCGGTGGCACCGAAATTCCTTGACGCATGAGGTGAAGCTGGCATTCTCTTTTATCAAACATCATGCCAATCTCATCAGGATCATTCCAGAATTGCACACCAGGCCATACTTCACGCGCTTCTTGGGCGATTCGGTCAAGACAAACCTTCCAGCCTCTGAACCATTGGGCAGGCGCGTAAATTCTGCCCCATTGTTGCTCTAATGTGAGCGCTGCTTCGGCAGAGAAAGATTCACCTGGTGACCGTTTCACCGAAGATATCGCTTCATTTGGCGAGCTAAACTTCCAGCCCTCAAAACTCGGCGATGGAGTGCTCAATACTGTACCGTCAAAGCCTTCGTAGTCGGTTGCCCCGAGATGTAACAGCCCGCGTTCTACCTCCCAATCTTCCCCGGGAGCATCCAGTCGAATCAGCGGACTAGGTGAGATGAATTCCACAAGTTCGGCAAGACCGCCTCCCCGTCTCCAGGTTCGAAGAAGATTCTCATAAGACAACACCGTCGCAGGTTTCATCCCCATTTGTCTTCTGGCTTCTTGTATCCCTGCCGTTCGTCGATTATCTGGATTGCTAATTAATAACAGATCTTTTTCATGCCACATCATTTATTCTGTCAGCATCGGGAAACGCCAGTCATCCTCATCACTTTCCTGTTGGTCACTGACATCTACCGACATGCCTGATTGCTTAAAGCGCTCCATCATTTCGTCCGTCATGAAGTGATAGCTTAGGTTCAAATGTTTTAATTGTTTGATTTGTTCGCTGGCAAGCAGTGCCTCTGCACCTTCATCGGATAATGTGCCTTCGGAGAAATCAAGTATCTGAATCTGTTCCAAGATCGATGCATCTGCAGTAGCCTTGGCAATCTCATCCTGTATTTCGCTGTCCTTCAAACCAAGGTACTCCAGTTTAGGGAAACGTCCTTTTTCAAGCAATGGCAGTACGTCCTCTAATGAACCGTCAAATCCGTAGTCTTCCACACCCAAATACAGTTCAAGCTTGCGCAATTCGGGAAGTTCAGCGGAGGCAATGGAATGTAACACTTTTTTCGGAAGACCACCACAGATAATCACTAACTCTTCCAGCTTGCTGTGCTGAAGAGGCTCAAGTTCAAGTCCGCTACTGCCTTTGATCACAAACGAGGTCAAATTCGGAAAAGCTTGCAGAATTGGCGCAAGATTCGTCTGAACAATCCAGGAAACTTCGCACTCTTCGGACTCCATATCTCCGATAAACAATTGTTTTAGAGCCGGAAAACTTGGTGCAAGCTGAATTAACGTATCTTTGAATTCCTGAGGAGAATTTTCATAAGCTTGTCCCCAATCTCCAATGATCAGACTTTCCAGCGTAGCCGCTTCCGGTTTTGCTGCCAAATCTTGAAGAAGTGTCTCCATTCGAATACCTTCTTCATAGTCATCGTAATTTACAACCAGCTTCACTTCTTGCATGCCAAATCCCTCCCGTATAAGGTGTATCATCTTTCACTAATCTGAATGTTAACCCATACCCGGCATGACTTGCAACTTCTTCCAACCCCAGTCCCAATGCCATTCCCAATCGTGCAAACCACCTCCTGTTCGGTATAGGAAAAAGAACATACGTTCCCCATATCTAAATTCCTTAATCAGTCATGATATCTAGGTACATGGAAGGACCACACTTTGATTAGCTTAACAACGCATATCAAAAAGACGTTAACAGAGTAACAACCTTATCCTATCCCATAGGAATGAAAGTTGTTTCCATTAACGCCTTGATGAATTCAATGCTCCACTTGCTTGCTTCATGCAATCAAGAAAGTCAATCGATTCAGCGCACTAGCGAAGCATGTAGCCTACCTCTTCTTTTATGCTTGCAAGCGGGAAACCAGTGCTCGCAGTGCATGACCCCGATGACTGATCGCTTGTTTTTGTTCCAACGTAAGTTCTGCCATCGTTTTCTCATACTCCGGCACATAGAAGAGGGGATCATATCCGAAGCCACCCTCGCCTGCAGCATCAGCTGTAATCCAGCCATCAGCCGAACCCTCAGCTTCATACTTATCTCCACTTGCTGGATCGTAAAGCACCAGTGCGCACACAAATTGAGCAGGACTTAACAACGGTTGCTGGGAATCCTCACCTGATTTTAACGCAGCAAGAGCATCCAGTAGCTTGGCATTGTTCTGGGCGTCAGTCGCACCTTCACCAGCATATCTTGCGGAATAAACACCCGGTTCTCCGTTCAGCAAATCTACACAAAGTCCTGAATCGTCTGCCAGAACAGGAAGCCCGAGCGCATCACCAACGGCCTTTGCTTTTTTCCACGCATTCTCGGCAAAGGTAACACCATCTTCCACGACATCCGGCAGCTCCGGATAGTCAAACATGCTTTTGACCTCTTTGCCCAGCGGAGCAAAAGCATGCGCGAATTCACGCACTTTTCCTGCATTGCGGGTGGCAACAATGATAACCGGGCTGTCCAGACTCATCTTAAGCCTCACCCAATCCACGTGAACCAATCTTCAGCGCAATCGGTCCAAGAGCTTCTTTTTGCCGCTCGATCATTTCCAAAATTCCCTGTTCGCCAAGTTCCAGCATCGCGTTCAATTCACGGCGGTCAAAGGGTGCTTCCTCACCTGTTCCCTGAAGCTCCACGTATTTCCCGCTGCCCGTCATCACCAGATTCATGTCCACTTTGGCTTTGGAATCCTCATCATAATTCAGATCCAGTACCGGCTGTTCTCCGACAACACCTACGCTCACGGAAGCAAGGAAATCCGTGATCGGGAACACCTGCAGTTTATGTTGCTGCGCAATTTTGTTCACAGCGAGCGCCAGCGCCACAAATGAACCGGTAATGGATGTTGTGCGTGTGCCTCCATCTGCCTGAATGACATCACAATCCAGCGTAATGGTACGCTCCCCAAGTGCCTGCAAGTTCACTACCGAACGAAGAGCTCGGCCGATCAGTCGTTGAATCTCCATCGTGCGTCCTGTCAGCTTGCCGCGATTCGCTTCACGCTGGTTTCGAGTATGAGTAGCACGCGGAAGCATAGAGTATTCCGCTGTAACCCAGCCTTTGCCCTGTCCTTTCATAAAAGGCGGAACACGTTCCTCCACCGTTGCCGTACAGATTACCTTTGTATCACCGACTTCAATCAATACAGAGCCCTCGGCGTATTTATTCGTGTTAATTGTTAAATTCATCGGGCGTAGCTGTTCGCTAGTTCGTCCGTTAGATCTCATATTTTCTGCCTCCTACGACTTAAGCATCCTGTAATGTTGAACTTCTTCTCTCTTGCAGCCATCCTTTATATTTTACCAAAGAGTTCAGTTAAAAGCACCCTCGGGGCTCTCTTATCTGTTAAATCGGAATTTCGTTAATGTATTCTGGCTTGGACACCGGCGCACTGTAATCCCGGTTATCATCACCTTTGACCGTTTTCTGCCCGTTCCATTCAATCTGCACTTTGGCGTCTTTGCTGGCTGTATTCTCCGCGGTTGTCAGGACAACGGACTGTAACAACTCACTAGGTACCATATCCCCTTCTGTAAACATATCATCCTTCAGCGCAACCGTTACCGTGCCATCCTCAGATGTCTTAACCGACTGCAATTCCGTTCCACCTGTCATCACTTCTTCCAGTTCTCCATCCTTGGCTGGTCCCTTGATCAACTCGTTTAAAGCGGCCTGAACGCGGTCTCCACTTGGAGCAACTAGCCGTGTAACTGGAACATAATATTGCACACCAGCAGGAGAAGCGGCTGAAAAATAAACCGTCACAGGACTGCTGTTCGTTGTGAAGGATTCACCTAAATCCAGATTAATGCCTACCGCGCGATTCAACGGCTCCGGAAGAGGTGTACTATTGACAGGCATTTGACTCAGCTTTTTGCCATCCACCCAAATCTGTACATGGTTTACCTCAGGCGTTCCTGTGAGCGTCCACGTCACGGCTTCCAGCATTTTACGCTCATCTTTGGCATCATATTTGGCAAAGTTACCCGAGAACTCGACAACAGCCAGCTTGTCATCCGAGTGAATGGTTACATTCTGCACTACCGTTCCCTGTGGCAATACACCCTTGAAGCCTTCAGGTAACATTCCAGCATATGCTCCGCCTGTAACCAAAGTATCCAGAGCTGTCTTCGGGCTACTTACATCGGTTCCGGATGGAAGGGTTAACGAGACTGGAGCGAGCATCCCTTGCTGGTCTTGTAAATACACCGTCGTGAGCGGAAGCGTTGCGAGCTTTCCATTACCTTCAGCGGCCTGAATCATAGCGGCTTCCTGAATACGTGGCGGCGGATCAATCGCTTCTGAAGATTGGGCACCGAACATTCCACAACCAGATAATACGACAGGAATGCCAAGCAAAGCCGCTGCCGAAGCCTTACGTAAAGATGGGATTTTTCTCATGATTCACGTTCCCCCTTATCATTTTTACAGTTTGTACTACCATGTATACGAGCCTTCGTTCAAAAAATAACTACTTTTTGCACAAGCTCCTGCTCAATCTGGCAATCTTCATGTGATACCAACATAAAAGCAACGCGATACGGTTAATAACGTATGTAAGTAAGATGTATGCAATCATCAATATATAAGTTGAACGATTCTTTTACACGTTAACGGAGAGGACAGAAAAAACCTGAAGAAGCGAAGCGTTCGCCTTTATCAGCGGATTTTCACCTTGATAAAAGGTAATTAAAAAATCTGCGGATAACAGCGATCGGAAGGTTCTGCTGTCATCGGAGTGTTCCCGTGTAAACCTCTTCGTTCAATTTATATTTACACCAGAGGAGGATTCGCCCATGGAACATCCGGAGCAGGAAAAAATCCCTTACAGTCTGAATAGCCGCAAAGTTGCTGAAGCAACAAGGGAATGGTTACACAAACGGGGCGTCACGATCCCTGAGATCGCAGAACTGGTCATGTTGCTTCAGAAAAAGTACTATCCTGGACTGACGATGGAAGAATGCATCGAGAACGTGGAGATGGTTTTGAAAAAACGTGAGGTTCAGAATGCTGTCCTGACAGGTATCCAGCTTGATCTGCTGGCAGAACAAGGACAACTGATCTCTCCTTTGCAAGAGATGATTGAGAACGATGAAGGACTGTATGGCGTAGATGAAATTCTCGCCTTCTCGATTGTGAATGTATATGGCAGTATCGGATTTACCAATTACGGTTATGTGGACAAGCTGAAACCTGGGGTATTGGAACGTCTCAATGACAAAAGCCTGGGACCTGTGCATACGTTCTTCGACGATATTGTCGGGGCCATCGCTTCAGCCGCGAGTAGCCGGATTGCTCACCGCAAACAATCCGAGATGGAAGAGGCACTCGGAGAAAAGCCAGTCAGCGACGACAAGATTTAGTTTTAGATGGGTAGTCGAAGAAAAACGAGTCAAAAAAGCGGCCAGTGCAGGCCGCTTCTCTATTTCATATGGCTAATTCATGTTGCAACACCTATTTGAGTTGCTCTTGCCCCAAAGGCACAGCCAATCCGTAGGTTTCTGCCCATTTTCTATCTTTCATCGATTCTGATTCAGTCCGTTTGGGTCCAATCGTGATCTCCGGTCCTTTTCGCTCTCGCATCAGACCACGCAATACCGTGATACCAACAATGCTGATTCCGGTAAATACATACATCAGACGCATGATCACGTGACCCGAATCACTTCCCGTTACCATGCCATGGATCATTAACCCGGCAAATACCGGATAGGATAACATGTGGATCATAAACCACCATTTGCGCCCCAGCTTGGTGCGTAGATCACTGGACAATAACACGATCAGCAAGCCGTAGAAAGCTAGCGTGCCCAGCCCCGTGCCAATCGGGTGCACTGACGCTGTAAAAGGAATCAACAGTTCTCTCCAGGTAAACGGGCTGTAGCGATCAATAACCAATGTGAGTGCATGTGTGATGCCAAGTCCAAAAGCAAGCCAAGTTGTTCGTGTATGCCACTCAAACATGACAGCTTTGGGTCTCCCCTTGGCGATAGGCATCCCTTGAGCAATGCCTAGAAATACACCAGCAAAAAGCAGTACATATGCAGCTATCCCACTTATACGAATGATATTCCACGTTGGCAGGTAATCTACAATCCACTGTGCCATAACCGGTTCCCCCAAATCTATAAGACTTGTTCCCGTTCCTATTCGATCAAGCTAAAACGATGATCCGGGTCGAAGCCAGGCCAGCGCTCAGCAAGTGTTGATGAATTTCCTCTAAAATAAACGTTTGCCTCTCGAGTGATCCAAAGAACATCATGTCGGTCATAATGTCGATTAAGCCAGTTCACTGCTTCCGCACTTCCCAAGATTGATACAGTCTTGGCTATAATTTCGCACTGCGAAGCATGCTGACCAACGACGGTACATTGTAAAATGTCTGTGTCCGCCGGTTTCATCGTCCGGGGATCGATAAGATGATGTGCTGTGTAACCCTTGTCATCTTGCCACTGTCTACGTGTAATCCCTGATGTGGCGACAGCCCCTTGTTGTAGGCGTACCGCCCCCGACACATCTTGCATCTGTGGAAACGGACTGGTTACCTCCAGCGTCCAATGAGGATGGTCTGTTGTACCCCATACCTGAATGTCACCGCCTGCATTAATCATTCCCGCAGGAATGTTCATTCTCTTCTGTAGCCAGTCCGCGATACGTTCTACAGCCCAGCCTTTTACAATACCGCCAAGATCCAGCTCCGTTCCCGGGTCGAGATGCACCATCCGGCTCCCTTCCCGCTGTATCCAGCTTGGACGACTGTAGTCATATGGATCTTCCCTCATGCCAGCGGCTTCCGACTTTAATATAGGTAATAGACGCTCCAGCAAAGGCCGCTGGGATGCTCGCTGATGTATCTTTTCAAAGCTTGTATCATATCCCGATGAACGAAGAGCTTTCATGATGCCGGGTTGGAAGATGCCTTCCGTTTGTCCGATATATCCATATGCTAAGCTGAGCACCTCATCCATCGCAGCCGAGACAGAGATCCATCCTTGACTCTCATTCAGACGAGTTAATTCACTGTCAACCACGAAACGGCTAAAACGCTGCTCCTGTGTTTCGAACCAGTTTTTGACGAGGGAGGCGGCGTGTTCCGCCTGTTCTCTATCTGCCAGAAACTGCACTTCTACCTTCGTGTTCATCGCGTGAAAATAAAATCGGAGGGGACGTACAGCCTGCTCTGTGCGGCTCATGATGCACCTGTGCGTGACTGATAATTGCCATGATTGCTTTCAGAGCCCGAGCGCAGCGAATTGGCCTGATTCTGATTTGACCCAACCGAGTATCCGTCTGTACCCCAATTGTACTGATCCGTACCGTCTGGAGACCATTCATCCATCACATCGTCACGTGAATCCACCCGTGTGGAAGCTGTTATTCCAGTGTCTGTCCCATTCGCCGCCGCATAAGCGACGTCAAATGCATCCGAGGTTCTTACATATTGAAAGAGTGCAGCCACAGTTAATGTAGCCGCAGCCGAAGCTTGCCATTTCCGCCATTGGTTCCGTTTACGTCTTGTCATCGCTTATCCCTGCTTTCCATAGCGAAGTTCATAGTTGTATGATAGGCTCCCTGGCTTAAAAGAAGCTGAATAAACGGTTAACCGCGCCTAAAGCTTTTTGTTTTTTCTCACAAAAAAAGCCCCGAACAGGTAAATCCTGCTCAGGGATAGGGATAAGATCACTATTGAAAAAAAGCTATTAATATCTGTGCCAACTGTGTTTATATGCAACCTATGACTACTAGCTAGTTAAATGTTGAAAATAAATGATTCCGTCAGCCTGTTGTACCTGTCCCGCCAAACCACGCCGAGTTAATTCCTGCAGATGCGCCAGTGTTTCGCTCATGGCAAAACGTAATTGATGTATTCCAAGCCGATCACCAAACAAATGCAAGCAGATATCATATGCATGAGCAGGGCCTTCCTGCATACGTTCCGTCAGTTTGCCCAGACGCTCTTCATGGTGAGCAAGCAATTCGGCGGTGCGTTCCGTAAAACGGGTAAACGGATTTCGATGACCCGGATATGCACGTTCCACTGTAAAAGTGCTTAGACGCCGCAATCCGTCCATGTATGACAGTAGAGGTTCTGTATCACTGCCCGGTTGCAAACTGATATTGGGCGAAATTTGGGGTAAAACAGCATCTCCGCACAAAATCTCTCTTGATTCAGGAGCATAAAATGAGAGATGACCCGGGGCATGTCCGCCCGTTTCCACAGCGGTCCATGCTTTTCCACCCATATGCACGGTTTCACCATCTGCAACGATGGTTACCTCCGGAAGCGGTGTAATTTGTGAGATAAATGTTTTCATATGTTCCTTAATCTCAACCGTTTTTTGTTGCGGCATACCATGAAGCAGGTAATACTCCGGCAGTCTCTCTTCAATGCTCGCCCCGGTTCCCCACATAAAATCTGTCTCCTGGCGGGAGCGTGCTGACATTAACACGGGTGCACCCGACATCTGCTGCATCCAGCCGGACAATCCCAGATGATCAGGATGATGATGGGTCAGTAAAATCTGATGAATATGTTGAAAGGTCAAGCCGAGTCCGGCCAACGCTTCATGCCACTCCTGCTCCGTCTCCGCGGTACGCGGTCCTGGATCAATAATGCTGACCTCGCCATCCTGTTCGGTTAAAATATAACTGTTTACCCATCGAAGTGGAAAAGACATCGTGATTTGAATACGGTGCATTCCCTCTGGCATAGATAACGATTCGGTTCTTGTACGTTTCATGGTCTTTCCCCTCTCTCGAGTCAATTAGTCAGTAGGACGATGTCCTACAAAGATCATGCGCGGCGAAGTCTGCTCGTCATACTTCTCTTCATCGTATCCCCCGTGAACCTGATCAACCTGAAGATCTGCATCCTCCAGCATTCCACTCAGTTGCTCACGCGAGTAAAGCTTGACACTTTCCTTATAGATTCGCGGTTCAGTCCCGGCAGAGATGTCCGTAATATGTATTTCCTTTTGCACAAACCCGTCTCGTATCCTGCGATATTCCTCAATCCGTTGCCCTTCATCTCCACGAACAGAGTGCTGTACCAGATGTTTTTGCACGTAGGCTGTATTGATAAAATCAAGAATGAAACTGCCTTCCGGTTTCAACATTCGATGAATGGCACGCAGAACCTTCAATTGTTCAATATCCTCGGGGAAGTATCCAAACGAAGTGAACAGGTTAACTACAGCATCGAATCCACCGCCAAGAGGGATTTTGCGCATGTCGGCATGACACCATCTAACCCGATGATCGGCATCCAGTTCTCTGGCTTCACGCAGAAGCACATCGGATAAGTCTACTCCCGTCACCTGGAAGCCAGCGTCCGCAAGCGCAAGAGAATGCCTGCCCATCCCGCAGCAGAGATCGAGCACTTCTGCACGAGGGCGAAGCTTCAGCCAGTTAATCATCTTATGTACTTCCTCATAAGCACCATGCACATCCCGGTGTTTGTATACGAGCAGATAATCTTCGCCAAAACTCTTTTCGTACCATGCCGTCATGTCAATCTTCGCCCTCCGTATCATAAGTTATCCTTATCCGCATTGAGCAGATTTTGCTGGCTAGAACACCCCACGCTAAGCTAAAACTAGTGTCTGTTTTGAATCATTTCGAATTATTGTAACGCTTTAGAACCCAAACTCAAAATGATCGTCTGCCACCCTCATTGAACGCCTCTACAACGCAAGATATAATGTTAGACATATCATGCTCCTACGAATCGGTTAAATACATACAACAGGAGGTGTTCTTATGATTCGTATCGGACTTACGGGATGGGGCGATCAGGAAGACCTCTATCCAAACCGTACCCAAGCGAAGGACAAGCTTCGTCTGTACGGACAATATTTTTCCACGGTGGAGGTAGACAGTTCCTTCTACGCCGTGCAACCTCGCGACCGGATGGCCCGCTGGGCTTCGGAGACTCCTGAATCATTTTCATTTATCGTGAAAGCCTATCAGGGAATGACGGGACATCTACGTGGCAAGCCGTATTTTACCAGCACGTCCGAGATGTACAAAGCTTTTCGTGAATCGCTTGAACCTGTGATCGAAGCAGGCAAGATGCAGGCTGCCTTGTTTCAATATCCGCCTTGGTTTGAGTGCAACCGGGACAACGTCAATGAACTACGGGAAGTAAAGCTCCGTATGGAGGGTATTCCATGTGTAATCGAATTTCGTCACCAAAGCTGGTATGCGGACAACATGCGTGAGCGCACGCTTCATTTTCTAAAAGAGCAAGGATGGATTCACAGCGTCTGTGATGAACCACAGGCAGGGCCAGGTTCTATTCCCATTGTGCCCGTCGCAACGGATTCCCGGATGACACTCGTTCGCATGCATGGACGCAACGTATCCGGCTGGCAACAAAACGGCGCACCAAATTGGCGTGAGACACGTTATCTGTATCGCTACAACGAACAGGAGTTGTCAGAATGGAAAGTTTATCTGGAACAGCTACAGGAGCAGAGTGAAGATGTGTTTGTTATTTTTAACAATAACTCTGCCGGAGATGCAGCAACCAACGCCCAGATGATGATGGAACTGCTAGGTCAACCTATCAAACCATTTCCCGACCGCACCGAGCCGGAGAAGAAAGAAGGACCTGAGCAACTGGAGTTGTTTTAAACAGAAAAGATAGACAGTACATTGGGACTCACCTATAGTTAAATCAGTTAGTGTTCATATCAGAACTCAAATATTTAAAATAAACAACCTAAAAAGGTGCCTCCGTTGAGGCACCTTTTCTTGGCTCCCATACAACGAATCATATGAAAGCCAATGACATGGTAACTATACTACGGCTCATAATCCCAAACACTGATGTAACGAAAAGATCTAACCTTCAAAACCTGAGCGGAATACTTCTTTTCCTTTTGCATTGAAAATAACATAATGACTCTTCTTCCCTACCGGAAACCCGCTGTACATTCCGTCACCAAGGTAGTTTACCATGGAATAGGCTGGGAATATCCGTTTACCCGTTTTAATATTGATTGACGCCGAGATTGAACCATCCTTGGCTTTTAATGCATATTGAACTGTTGCGATCGGATCAATGTCGTGATAATAGTCGGTGCGATCAAGATCAATCATTTCGTATTTCACATCCATCACCATGTTCCCTCGACTATCCACAATCCCATAGCTTTTATTTAACTTTACTCGGTATAGTGGATTCTTTGTTGTCAATTTCTCAATCTGGTTATTCATGTAATTCGTTCGCTCAATAAGTGGAATCATTTCATCGTATTTCGCAGCTAGTATGGACTCACCACGAGTTCCGATCAATCCATATTTACCATTCTTACGAATGACAGCACTTCCCGCTTGAAAAAGATTGGCCTCTTCGTACTGAGCGGGTATTTTAATGTCTCCATTCTTCGAAACATATCCCCATTTTTGATTAACTTTCACAGCCGCCAGATCCTCTGAAAAAGCCTGCATGTCTGTATAACTGGACTCAAATAGTAGGGTTTGATCCTTTTTATAAAAAGTCCACCCGGAACTTTCATCTTTTATATCTCTTACCGCGTAACTTCCATCTCCTGAAAGAATAACCTTTTGGTCACTTTGAGGTTCTACAATCATATGCCCAGATACATCCACGATGCCTTCGCCATTTTGCTTTATTTTCCAAAGTCCACTCTGTGGCTCGCCTAACTTGGAATAATATTCATTGAACGAAACAATTAAGCCATCTTGCCTAACAATAGCGCTATGGTTATCGCGGCGGAGCCCCCAATCTAACGTATTACCTGTAAATTCAAGTTTGTTTTTGAACTCTGCAGGTACCACGAGCTGCCCCTTATAATTCATACTTCCCCACAACCCATCGATCTTTACAGGAAATACCCCGGATTTACGATAATCTATTCTATAATCCATTTCTTCGATGTTAAATGTCGTTAGTAATTTCCCTTTGGTATTGATTAATGCCCACTTACCATTCTTTTTGACCATTGCGACTTGATTGTAAAAGCTTGTTCCCTCTTCATATGAAGGAGAAATAACAAATTTGCCTTTCGTATTCATGTAACCAATCTTCCCATTTTTCTTAGCGATTGCGAGCCCATAATCAAACCAACCAATATATTCAATGCTTTTGTCCTGAAATATCACTTTACCTTTATTATTTATTAACTGATTTCTATTTACGACTGCTACACCCTGGTTGAACGCATCTCTTGCTAATTGAAACTGTGGCTTAATAACAAATTTCCCTTCGTAATTGATGAATCCCCACTGCCAGTTTTGACGAACCGGGATGAGTCCATTATCTGCTCGGTCAGTGAACCACAGATGGCTCAATCCCACATGTTCCTGCGCCTTGTCCCACTCATGATAAACTGGCTCGTTTGCTGCTAGCGCAACCCTCGGTATCATAAGTACTGACGCAATGAGTACCAAGAATGAAATGCCCAGAATTGTAGTGAATCTCTGATATGCTGGTCTTTTCTTCAACACTATTCCTCCATATAAAAGTAATGTTCTTACTCTTTCATTAATACATAAGTAAAAAGAACTATCAATATGGGAACCCAGCATTAGGAAGCATTTTTTTAACCAATGTTTTATTAACATGGCAAAATGGATTACAATAGATTGAAAGCAGATTTGAAGGAGGCCTTTTTCAATGAACGAACAAGCATATTTTGAGCAAAACCGGGACAAACATCTGGCAGAACTGAACGAGTGGTTATCCATTCCGAGTATTTCCGCCATTTCTGAGCATAAAGAAGACATTCAACGTGCGGCACAATGGGCAGCGGATGCACTTACACGTGCGGGTATGGAAAATGTCGAGATTATCCAAACAGCTGGTCATCCCATTGTTTATGCAGACCACCTGCACGCACCGGGCAAACCAACAGCCCTGATCTATGGACACTATGATGTACAACCTGTTGATCCGCTAAATCTGTGGGAGACACCACCTTTCGAACCCACGATTCGTGACGGGAAGCTGTATGCTCGGGGTGCAACGGATGATAAAGGACAAATTTTTATACATATCAAAGCCGTTGAAGCACTGATTGCGGAAAATAAAGAGTTGCCGATCAACATCAAATTCTGCATCGAAGGCGAAGAGGAAATCTCCAGCCCGAACCTGCCAATCTATCTCAACGATAATACGGACAAACTGAGAGCAGACATGGTGTTAATCTCGGATACATCTCTTTTGGAAAAAGGAAAACCTGCCATCTCCACGGGCCTGCGCGGCCTGTGCTCGATGCATGTGGATCTGTTCACCGCCAATACCGACCTGCACTCCGGTTCCTTCGGTGGCGGTGTACCGAATGCGCTTCATGCCCTCGTCTCCCTGCTGGCATCTTTGCACGATGAGCAAGGCCGCGTGAGCGTGGATGGATTCTATGACGGCGTTCTACCGTTGTCTCCTGAGATGAGAGAAGAATTCGTGAAGCAAGGCTTCAATGAAGAACAGCTTCGTCAAGATCTTGGACTGGAGCAATTGTATGGCGAAGAAGGGTATTCCTTTGTGGAACGTGTCGGGGCGCGCCCAACCCTCGAATTGAACGGCGTATGGGGCGGTTTCCAGGGCGAAGGCAGTAAAACCGTTATTCCAAAAGAAGCTCACGCTAAAATCACTTGCCGTCTTGTCGCTGACCAAGATCCGCAACATGTGCTTGATTCGATTGAAGCTCACCTGCGTGCTCATGTACAACCAGGGGCGACATTGCAGATCAAACAGATTGAGAAGGCTTTTGCGTTCAATACCGATCCGACCGATCCGATCCTGCAAAAAGCCGCAGACGCTTACGAAAAAGTATATGGCGTGCGTGCTCTCTTCACCAAAGATGGCGGCTCCATTCCAATCGTTGAGAAGCTTTCCCGCGTGCTTGGCGTGCCTGCCGTGATGATGGGCTTTGGTCTGCCAGATGAAAATCTGCATGCACCAAACGAGCACTTTAATCTGGAGAACTTTGATAAAGGGTTGCTGACGGTCGTGGAATTTATGAAAAGCTTGGCTTAAAGGTTAAAACGAATATGGGGCGCGCTTGTGGAGACGTTCCGGTGGCGAATCGTTCTTTCGATCGCTGTTATTCCCAGATTTTCTTTGTTTCCCTTTCCGAAGGGAGAAATCCGGGAATAAAGGCGAGCGCTTCGCTTCTTCAGAATCGATTTCGCCCCCTCCACTACGTTATGCGCGTTCCTATAAGTCGTTTTAAAAACGTAATCTAGCTTTTTCGGGGATGAGCACAATAACACAGGGCGCGCTTGTGGAGACGTTCCGGTGACGAATCGTTCTTTCGATCGCTGTTATTCTCAGATTTCTTTGTTTCCCTTTCCGAAGGGAGAAATCCGGGAATAAAGGCGAGCGCTTCGCTTCTTCAGAATCGATTTCGCCCCCTCCACTACGTTATGCACGTTCCTATGAGTCGTTTTAAAAACGTAATCTAGCTTTTTCGGGGATGAGCAAAATAACACAGGGCGCGCTTGTGGAGACGTTCCGGTGGCGAATCGTTCTTTCGATCGCTGTTATTCCCAGATTTCTTTGTTTCCCTTTCCGAAGGGAGAAATCCGGCAATAAAGGCGAGCGCTTCGCTTCTTCAGAATCGATTTCGCCCCCTCCACTACGTTATGCGCGTTCCTATAAGTCGTTTTAAAAACGTAATCTAGATTTTTCGGGGATGAGCACAATAACACAGGGCGCGCTTGTGGAGACGTTCCGGTGACGAATCGTTCTTTCGATCGCTGTTATTCTCAGATTTCTTTGTTTCCCTTTCCGAAGGGAGAAATCCGGGAATAAAGGCGAGCGCTTCGCTTCTTCAGAATCGATTTCGCCCCCTCCACTACGTTATGCACGTTCCTATGAGTCGTTTTAAAAACGTAATCTAGCTTTTTCGGGGATGAGCACAATAACACAGGGCGCGCTTGTGGAGACGTTCCGGTGGCGAATCGTTCTTTCGATCGCTGTTATTCCCAGATTTCTTTGTTTCCCTTTCCGAAGGGAGAAATCCGGCAATAAAGGCGAGCGCTTCGCTTCTTCAGAATCGATTTCGCCCCCTCCACTACGTTATGCGCGTTCCTATAAGTCGTTTTAAAAACGTAATCTAGATTTTTCGGGGATGAGCACAATAACACAGGGCGCGCTTGTGGAGGCGCTCCGGTGGCGAACCGTTCTTTTGATCGCTGTTATTCTCGTTTCAATAATGTAATAACGTAAAAACGATGGCCTAAACGGTCATCGTTTTTTTATTTTCTGTATTTTGCAGTGATCATTGCAATACCATATTTAGGTAAAATGTGGTAGCCTTCTTATGTACGTTTTCAGTAGTACACTCAAGTCGTATGATGACCACAATCTGAATGATTCTGAATGATGAGGTGAACGGTAATGTCTGCTTCCCATTTGACCAAAACCGCGCTGGCTCATTCGCTTAAATGCCTGATGGAACACACGCCGCTCAATAAAATTACAGTGAAGCATCTGGTGGATGGCTGCGGTGTAAACCGGCAAACGTTTTATTATCATTTTCAGGATATCTACGCCCTGCTTGGGTGGATTTACGAAACGGAAGCGGTGGAAAGTATCCATGAATACCGTAGTTATGATACGTGGACAGAAGGGTTCTACAAAATTTTCTGTTACATCGAAAATAATAAGGCCTTTTGCTGCAATACCCTTGAATCCCTTGGACGTTCTCATCTGGATGGTTATCTCTATCAAGTGACGCATGATCTGATTATGGGTGTCATTGATGAGCTTGCTTGCGGAGTCAAGGTTCGCGGAGAGGATAAAGAATTTATTGCTAATTTCTATACACTGGCTTTCACGGGTCTCATTATCCAATGGATGCGGAATGACATGAAAGAACCACCCAAACACATCATCGACAAGTTGAGTGAGCTGATTGAAGGAAATGTAGTCAGAGCACTGCATAAGTATGAGCATAAGTATCAGCACTGATTAAAGGATAAAGAACTAATAGGAATGTAGATAAGGCACGTAACAAGCGGCCATCCCGTTAAGGATGTGCGGCTTGTTTTTCTATGATCGCAGATAGCATCAAGTCATCGCTCGATCTACTGACCTAAAACTAGACATTTTTCCAAAAGTGACTAAAAAACAGACAGCTATCTTCTTTTGATCATACCTTCTTTCCCGGTACAGGTTTACATTGGAAATGTGAAGAATACACCATCTTTGGGAGGCGATTGATCGTGAAAAAAGAACATGGCTCTAAACAGGTTTATTTTGTCGGCGGCGGTATTGCTTCTCTCGCGGGAGCAGCTTATTTGGTCAGAGACTGTGATTTCCCCGGCGAAAACATTCACATCATTGAGGAGATGCCGATTCTCGGTGGGAGCAATGACGGTGCAGGTAATCCGGAACAAGGTTACGTCATTCGCGGTGGACGGATGCTCAACGATGAGGCATATGAAAATCTATGGGAGCTTCTAGCAACCATTCCTTCTATCGAACGTCCGGATATGTCGGTCAGAGAAGAAATTACGGCCTTTGATAACGCTAACCCCACACATTCCAATGCACGGTTAATTAACCGTGATGGTCAGGTCGAAGACGTGTTGTCCATGGGGTTCGATATGGCCGATCGGCTGGCGATGGGCAAACTCATCATTACTCCTGAAGACACGCTGGGTAAATTGCGGATCAACGACTGGTTTGCACCCCACTTTTTCCATACGAACTTCTGGTACATGTGGGCGACGACGTTTGCCTTTCAGCCTTGGCACAGTGCGGTGGAGTTCAAACGATATATGCTTCGATTTTTCCACGAGTTTCCACGAATTCAAACGCTCGAAGGGGTCACACGTACCCCCTACAACCAATATGACTCCATCATTCTGCCGTTGCATCGATATTTGGAGCCGTACGGCGTAGATTTCACGCTAAAATGCACCGTTACGGATTTGGACTTCAAAGAGGGCGACGGAATTACGGTCACAGGTATGCATGTGCGGCGGAACGGTATCGAGGAAGTGATCGACATTCATGAGGATGACCTGGTCATTGTTACGAACGGCTCGATGACGGAAGGTGCTGACCTTGGTTCGATGACTTCCGCTCCCAAACTGAATGGCAAGGGTAGCTCTTGGAAGCTGTGGGAGAACATTGCGGCGAAAAAACCGATGCTAGGCAACCCTTCTTCGTTCGATGATCACGTCGATGAGTCCAAATGGGAATCATTTACCGTCACTTTCCAGGATTCCGTTTTCTTTGATCTGATGGAAAAATTCACACGCAACCGCGCGGGTACTGGAGCCCTTGTTACATTCAAAGATTCGAGCTGGTTCATGTCAGTGGTGTTGGCCTTCCAGCCGCATTTCCGGAATCAGCCTGACCATGTCAAAGTCTTCTGGGGCTATGGGTTATACCCTGACAACGTAGGGGATTTTGTGAACAAAAGAATGTGTGATTGTACCGGTGAAGAGATTATGCAAGAATTGATTGGCCATCTTCATTTTCAGGAGCACCAAGAGGAGATCATGGCTACAGCCAACTGCATCCCTTGTATGATGCCGTATATCACCGCACAATTCATGCCAAGGCTGAACAGTGACCGCCCTCAAGTCGTGCCGGAAGGTTCAACGAATCTGGCATTTATCAGTCAATTTTGCGAGATTCCTGATGATGTCGTGTTCACGGAGGAATATTCAGTTCGCGCGGCACGCATCGCCGTCTACACCTTACTTGGCATCAACCGTCCAGTTGAGCCGATCCATCAATATCAGTACGACGTGCGAACGCTATTCAGCAGTTTCGTGACTTCGTTTCGATAGTAATTGAATATAAAGTTTAGGTGTGATTTGGATTCATTTCTATGACTGTAAATATAAAAAATCAAATAAAAATATCAAAAGAGCCCTGTCAGAATTAAAATGTACTCTTAGTAAAGGACATTATAATTCTTTGACAGGACTCTTTTTCGAAATGTATCTTTTGGAAAGCTGACTTGCTACTTGTATCAACCATACAGAGGGTGAATTTGAATCATTGCATCCGTCTTACGGGCGAAACGTAGTAAATTTCAGCATGTGCACCTGCTTGGAGAAATGAGCGATCTCCTGATCTACCCCTCTCGTATCAGTTCCCGCCATTGCCTGATTAGCTCGTAGCGTTCTGCGCGTATTTAACATACCTTCGATGAGTTTCATGACCGTATTGCGTCCACGATGATCCACAATCATGTATTTTTTACGCTCATCCAGTTCAATCCATACGATGTTATTAAAGGTTGTGAACAGATGTTTGCGGTACTGTTCCATATCCGTCTCATTGTAATGCTCACCATAAAAAGCATAATATCCGTGAATGTGCAGCTTCTCCGCCAGCACGGGGATAAACGGATCATGTTCCAGCATGGCGTTACGTTCCATGATTCATGCCTCCGTTGATGATCCGCAGATCTCATTTTTGAGATCTATTTTAACATATTGTTCAGCGTATTTCCTCTCAACAGCTGATCCTTCTGCCCTTTACCCACACCGTATCAATCTCCAAATCCTCATTCAGCAAAACGATATCTGCCTGTTTCCCCTTCGTCAGGGAACCCGTTCGGTGGTCGATACCCAGCAAACGAGCTGGCGTCAAGCTGGCTGCTCTAGAAGCAGCGATCAGACTAAGCTCTACTTCCTGCACAAGATAACGGAACCCACGAACCATAGTCAACGTGCTTCCTGCCAGAGCGCCGCCTTCTTTCAAACGAGCTTCGCCGTTCTTCACAATAACGGGCAGATCACCGATCTTGTATTCGCCATCTTCCAGCCCTGCCGCTGACATCGCATCGGTAATCAGCACCAGCTGATCGTTGCCTTGTTTCAGTTGAGCAAGGATCGAAATCGCGGCAGGATGCACATGAATACCATCGGCAATGACTTCGGCGCTAATACGCGGGTCACTCAGCACGGCTCCTGCTGTTCCCGGCTCACGGTGGTGTAGCGGTGTCATCGCGTTAAACGTATGCACGGCATGATGCAATCCGGCCTCCACTGCGCGCTGTACGTCATCGTAAGTTGCATCTGTGTGACCGAGCGCAGCCGTTATCCGCTGTTCCCGTAGCCAGGAGATAACCTCCAGTGCACCTTCACGTTCTGGTGCCAACGTCACCTGACGGATGAGACCGGGATATTGCTTTTCCCACCCTTGTAGCCAGCTAACGTCAGGAAGCACGATATGATCCGGATTTTGTGCCCCAGGCCACTTTGGACTAAAAAAAGGTCCCTCCAAATGCACGCCTTCCAGCTGAGCGTACGGCATTTCATCCGAACGGTAGCGATTTACTTCAGCCAAAACATGATCCAGACGTTCCTTCGGAGCCGTCATCGATGTCGCCAGCATCGCGGTCGTCCCCTGTGAACTATGAAATGAAGTGATCTTGTCCAATACGTCAGGACTGGCATCCATGAAATCTTCCCCGTTACCACCATGGACATGGATATCGATAAAACCAGGCACGATTAAGCCTTTCCCTTTGGCAGGAATCGCTCCCGCTTCTTGCCGAAGGGATTCAGGCAGACCTTCCGGTATGCCGGCATATACGATTTTCCCAGCGCGCCAGGCAATCAGACCGTCTTCCAGCAGCTCATCGGCAAGCAATAGTCTGCCGCGGAGCAAAGTTATCTTTTTCTCACCTTCAGCCTCACTGACTTTAGGATTAGTTTCGGTCATCTAACCAGCCTCCCTGCCGCTCGATCCAGCAATACAACCACGTTCGGATGACATTGCAGCAGAGATGCCGGGCAGGATGTGGTAATCGGACCCATGAACGCTTCGCGAATAATCTCCGCTTTCTCTTCTCCACGGGCAATGAGCAGGATCTGTTTTGCTTTTAAAATAGAACCGACCCCCATCGTAATCGCTTGCGCCGGAACTTCCTCGATGCTGTCAAAAAAGCGGGCGTTCGCCTTTCTGGTCTCTTCCTTCAGACCCACCACATGGGTGCGCCCCGTCAATTCCGTTCCAGGTTCATTAAAACCAATATGGCCGTTATGTCCGATCCCGAGCAGTTGCAGATCCACAGGCCCACGATCCTCCAAACGTAGCTCGTAATTCACACATTCTTCCTCCAAATCTACTGCCTCGCCATTCGGCACATTCGTGCGGGATAGATCGATGTCGATATGATTAAACAGCTGCTCATTCATAAAACTGCGGTAACTTTCACGATGCTCTGTAGGTAAACCTACATATTCATCCAAGTTAAAAGAAGAGGCCTGGGCAAAGCTCACTAATCCTTTTTGATACAGCGTAATTAACTGTTTATAAATACCTACAGGTGAACTACCTGTTGCAAGTCCGAGTACGGCACGAGGTTTCGTCTGTAGCAAGCTGGCGATCAAGCCTGCACCTGTCGCGTTCAAATCTTCTTCATTTTCAAAGATACGAATATTCATCTGTCAAGCACCTCCGGTGTGATGGAAACGATAGGACTGCACATTGTGATACGACTGCTCAAGTTTAGGTATAAATTGATCAAAATCTGCACTGACCATGCCTGTGAACAAAATATCAATCACATGTAGCAACGCAATGCGTGAAGCCATGTCCCCGCGCCGCATCCCTTCTTCGAGAGAAGATGTGAAAAGCGGGATATCCGATACGGTAGCGAGTGAATTACTGCCATATGACGTCAGCGAGATGGTGGAAGCTCCAGCCTCTTTGGCACAGGTCAAGGCATCGATCGTCTCTGGTGTTTCACCTGAATACGATACGGCCAGCGCCACATCTCCTTGCCCAAGCGAGGAAGCGGATGTAATCTGCATATGGGAATCGGAAAAGGCAGTACAGCTTTTGCCGATCCGCACCAGCTTCTGATAAAAATCCTGTGTAACAATGGACGAAGTCGCCACGCCGTACAAGTCAATACGCCGGGCCTGGCACAACAGCTGCACCACTTGTTCCAGCCTGCCCAAATCCAGCAACCGTGTGGTATCCGCAATAGATGCGAGATGATTCGCTTCAATCGCCTCGACGATTTTGGATAACGGGTTGCCTGCAACAATATCCTGATAGGCCGTTTCATTCGGTGCGTGCGACAGTTCGGCGGCGAGTTTCATTTTGAGATCGGGGAAACCTTTGAAATGAAATGATTTGCAAAAACGAGTCACGGTCGCCGCGCTTGTCCCGCTCTGTTCAGCCAACTGGTTGATGGTCATGCCCGGTACGTCCGATGGCGATTGAATAATCACCTCGGCGATTCGTCTCTCCTGAGAGGGCAAATTGTGCAATTCTTGCTTCAATGCATGTAAGATGGCTGCCATAAACACCTCTTTAATATGAAAATTATTTTTATTATTTTATATTTTAAAAAGAAAATCATTTTTATATTCTTATTTTAAGCAAGGCGCTCTGGCAAAGCAAGAGGATTTTCGCTGGAGTTGATATAAGTCCATTATGTTAATCAATCAGGCTTAGTCACACCTTCAGTTCATTTGAAGTTTTCACACAGTCTGCTAAAGTTAATCGTATGTAATTTAACAACAACAGAACAAATGGATGAGTCTATATGTGATGATACTTTCAAGGATATAAAAAGGGGAACTGCTCATGAATCGTAGACAGCGTAATAAAATCGTCCCAAACATTTGGATCATTGCCGCCAAGCGTAGTGACACCGACCACAATTATTTTGCCATCTACGCCATTGACTGGAAACGAGGAGCCCGCTTGAGCTGGGAAGGTTGGACACGTTACGAAGATTTTTTGCAATTTCGTGTGCCGGTCAAACGAAAAGTTGAAGGAAGCGCCAACTCATCACAACCTGCCGCTAAAATCGCCAAAAAGGCATTGTTTTTGCATTTAAATGAGGCACAGTATGCTGAATTGGAGCAGTTATTTTATCAGCCTTTTTCGAGAAAAAGATGGAATGATTTTATGAAGGAACATACGCGTAAAGACAAGGTTCAATTGAAGTGTCAAGAGATGGAGGGTGACGCGCTGAACGCTTTATAGTGTACTTGGTAGACATGACATTTGTTAATGAAAGGATGGAGAAAAACGTTAAAGTGTACCACTAAAAAGGAATTTATTCCATTAAGGGTTTAAACGTGTTAACATAATGAAGCATTACTTTTTTACTAGAAAATAGTACATAAGACTCAGGAGGTTGTTATGGGAACCCTATCACAACAGAAAGCGAAAAAGGAAATCAAGAAAGTAGACAGACTTGGCAGAGCAGTAGTATCCTTTATATTTAGTTTTATTGGACTAGCCTCCCTCGCTTTATTTCATAGGGCAATGGAAGCAAATAAGTATAATACAAATGGGAACGGAATAATGATCACAATGGCAATAGTTTTATTGATTAGCGGAACAAGTTTTTTTCTTGGTATAAGCGCAAGACGCTCAACATCGGGAAGAGGCTTGGCTATTGCGGCAATTACTATAAGCTCAATTCCACTGGCTCTAATGCTTTTCTTAATAATAGGTACAATACTTTCAATATTTTTAATGAACTAAGAGACTAACCTCATAGATTGAAAAAATCAAAACACCTTCAAGAGAATGCAGCCATGTCGTAAGTATGCGGGCAAATCTTGGAGGTGTTAAACTAATCTTAATATAACAATTCCTTATACAAAACATCAAAACATCAATACTAACATAAAAGCCTTTCCCCATGCTTCATACTGAAGGATAGAGAAAGGCTTTTGTGTTACCCTCATTTTTAACTGTAATTCGCAGGCTAAATCTTAAGTTCTCCGAGCTTGATTAGCTCTACAACTGCCTGCGAACGACCCTTAACATTGAGTTTCTGCATCACATTGGAGATATGGTTACGCACCGTTTTCTCGCTGATGAATAACTGCCCTGCGATGTCACGCGTTGTTTTGTCCTGAACCAGCAATTCGAATACTTCGCGTTCACGGTGGGTTAACAAAAATTTGCTTTTATGATGATCGATACCCTTCAATGTTCACCCCTCCTTGCTCGGGTTGTGTTGGTGTAACAAGGTTAAGGGGATACAGTCAACTCATCTTATGTAAGGTCAAGGGCGTTGGTTCAGTTTTAGAAGAAAAATGGGCTGTATTTCGATTATGGTTTGTCTATATTGTCTGCATTCATTTACTTATCACAAAATATGCCCTTGCATTGGGTATCCCCTCCGCAAAGGCACAATTGTTCATTCCACCGTCCTACCGATTCATGCGGTTCATCATGCCGCCGTCATTGTGGTTACGGTTCATGACGCCATCACCCAGGATACCGTCACGGTTATGGGTATCACCTGCGTTCGTTGGGAAAATGCGCTCCACCATCGACTGGAACGTATCAATCATACCGCTGACTGGCTTACCATTGCGCAGATCAGTTGCATAGTTCTCCACCTGACCTACGAAATCCGGGTTAGCAGACACATATACGTTCTCCACGTTTGGTGCAAACTGCTTGATTTTGGCTGAAATTTTACCTTTGATTTCCTCAGGTGTGTTGTCATCCGAACTGTCCATCATACGTGGACGCTCGCTTCTTGTGCCATACTGACTTTCGTTCATTGGGCGGGCTTTGCCACTATCCGTCAAACCGCGCATCATACCGATTGTTCCCGTGCCCATCGTGCCATAGATGCCACGGTCATTGCCCATATGGCTACGGTCAGTTGCTGTACCCGTATTAAGCCCCGGAGCGATTCCGCTTGTGCTATATGGCGACATCGTGCCCGATCCGCCGTGAACACGCATCCCGCCCATATCCTCATTCATCAAGCCACCACGCATCGTATCACTGGCATGGTTACGCATCGTGCCGTTCAGACGACCGCTCGGTTGACCTGTCGATTTGCTGCCCAGCTTGCCTGCATGTCCATGAGCCAGACGCACAGCAACATAAGCATTACGGTCGGTTAACATGACATGAGCAGACTCGACTTCCTTCATTTCAGTAATGCGCTTTGCCAGTTCATCACTGGATCTCAGGTCTGTGACATTGTGCATCCGGTAACTTCTTGCGCGAATACCATCCATACCGTTGGTTTCAACGCCGTAACGATTGATACCATGGGCTTGCTCACGAACACTCTGGGTATGCATGTTATTATCGCGATTCCCACAACCCGTCAAGCCGGCCATTACAAAAATTGCAGTAGATAATGATAACGTAATCGCTGTTGCCTTTTTGACTGTTGGCATGTAATGTTCATCCTCCAATGTGGTTGGTTTGGTTCACATAGATAGGATGCGCGTATGGAGTTACCTATATGCTGAAAGGATATGGCACTTTAACCCGCCAAGTTAGCTCATTTTATAGGTTTATGTAATTCAACATTGTACTTTTTCCCATGCAAAATAAAAAATAACAGTGTTGCATATATAGCAACACTGCTCTGTTCTGACTTACCTCACTTCTTCGAAGATGTCTCGGACGTATTAGGCTCTGAAGACACAGTGGAGGTTTTGAGCTTATCCGCATCCTTCTCCACTTCTTTCAGACCAGCCGCATCCATCGCATAGGCCCACTTTTCATCAGGAGTAATCACCCAGATCGTATCTGGCTCCGAAGAGGTCGTCAGCAACCGATACACCGTAGTCGTCTCTTTTCCGTTCACTTGTTGCTGGACTGACAAAGTGGAGCGAGGAATCGCATCTTTTAATTCGGACGCCTTACGAACGTCATCGGCGGTAGTCAAATTTTTAATTTGACCGATCAGCGATATCGCATCTTCTGCCTTAATGGATTTTCCATTGATGGTCCACGTATGTTCAGACGCCGTATCCCCTTCTGCTGATGCCTTCAACATCCAGCTCGATTCTTCGCCTTCCCATTCCAGCGTACGCACATTAGATTCATCCATATTAAATGGAGTTGTATCCAGCAGTTGGCGGCGTGTGAGAGCAATGTTGGTCACCGCATCATTTTTCACAGCAACCACCGCTCCTGAATTCACCTGAACATAATGTGCATCCCCCGCAGGTAACTGGTTACCAATAGCAATCTTGAATTCACGCCCATCTTTCACTTTAATATCCAGACGTGTAGCCGCAGTGCCCAAGCCGTACTTCTCAACATCCTTTGGCGACTCTTCGACAACCATCTCCTGGTCAGCACTACTCATCGCATCGAGCCAACTACCAACACTGTACTCATTAAGAGGATAGTTCATCGGCTCAGTCATATGCCAGATGCCGTCCTTTAGTTCTAACGTTGACACAGCATCTGAATCTGTACCTGTTCCGGACTTATCTTCAGTCCCCTCATGCAGTGTAATCGCCTGAATATCTGCTGATGATATACCAAGAAGTTTGGCCTGCACGGCCTCTTCTTCTCGAAAATAATTCTGATTGGCCGCATACACCCAGCCTGCAATCAATATAACAACGACCACCAACGTTGGTATTAATTTTTTCATACCCGTTTGCGCCTCCACCATAAGAGTACACCGATGATCACAAAGATAAGCGGGAATGCCACAATCGCTACAAAAAAGATCGTTCTGGCCTGCTGACCATTCAGATACGCTATCTCATAACCAGCCTGTACGCGTGGACGAATCGTCAGACCGTCTTGTTTTTCACTCAAATAATTCACGGTATTCAAAATGAAATCCCGATTGCCGCCACTCGCAATTTCCGAATCCTGCATGAAAATGGACGACCCCAGAATGACGGCTTTGGGCTTGCCATCCAACGTATCCGCGGCATAACCGAGTTCGACAGGGCCCTGGATGTCCACCTCCTTGTCATTGTTCGTTTCATTTTGCAGCAAACCGCTAATATTGGTCTCTCCGTAGCTGTCATCCGAGGAATGCATTAACGGAGACAGCTTGTATTTGTCCTGCTCCTTGCTGGTTAGTGCAATCGACAGAGACAGCATCGGGTACAGCTTGTTCTGAGCAAGCTTGTCTGTGATCGCATGACTTCCGTACTCAGGGGACACCCACAGCGGGCCCATTGTACTGGCTTGATTGTTATCCACCATAACCGCATGCTCATCAACTACACCGTAATCTGCGATCAACGCATCGATATTTTCCCAACTGGACTTCATATCTTCTGCAAAACCGAGGGATAATAACAGCTTACCTCCACTGCTCATATATGTCCGTACGGCCTTAAGCTCAGCATCACTCAGATCACGCTGTGGCCCAATAATAGCGAGTACATCGGCATCCTCAGGTACTTTGCCAGCCTGATTCAGTTGCAACTCCTCTGTTGTGACATTATTCTGTTCCAGTGAAGAGCGTAAAGTGCCCATCTGATCCAGACTTAGTTCTTCATGTCCGGTCAGGAATACCATTTTTTTCGTCTCCGTAGAGGAAAGGTTCATCAGTGCCTGTGTTAATTTCTCCTCACCCGTAAACTGGTAAGACCCGTCGCTACCGTCCCCGTTCGCAGTGAACAAGCTGGCAATATCAATGACCTTATGCCGGTCTCCTTGCTCCAGCACAATCGAGCTACCTGTGATCCCGTATTTGGAGGCAAGCGCAGGTTCCTGCGTCAAGTTGTACTGTTTCATTTTCAGCTTACTGCTGCGTTTAGTATATTCTTCAACCATATCCGCCACTTCGCGGTTCAGGACGGTATTGTTTGCATTTTCAACCGTTAACACGAGAATGTTGACATCATCTTTGACATTTTTGATCGCCGTTAGGGACTGGTCGGATAGTGTATATTGTTTATTCGAGGTCAGGTCGAGCTGGAAGCCGCCAAGCGAATTCAGGAACAGGGTTAGCAAAATAAAGATGCCAATCACCGCGACGGACAAGACGGTACTGTTGGTATGACTTAACCATTTTTTCATCTTCTCACCTCCACCGCTTCCGTTCCACAATTTGAATACTTAACAATAAAAACACACCCGTAAGTGTGACATAATATAGAACATCCGGTCCGCTCAGCACACCTTTGGTAAAGTTGTCAAAGTGCTTTGTCAGCGCAAACGGATCAAGCCATTTCTGTAAAGTGGACCCCGTATTACCTGCGAATGAATCAAGCATCCACAAAACGAGCAACATAATAAAACCCGCCACCGCAGACACCATCTGATGCTGAGACAACGTAGAAGCAAACACTCCAATCGCCATCATACTGGCGCCGAGGAAGAACAATCCAAGTGCAGACAACCAGACAGATGTCAGATCCAGCTTCCCGTAGAAAGACATGATGAATGGATACACTAGACTGCACAGAATGAGCACGAGCAAAATGGCCAGTGAAGCCAAATATTTTCCGAAAATAATCTCGGTCACTCGTGTCGGTGAAGTCAACAGTAACTCGTCTGTTCCCTGCCTGAACTCCTCTGCAACGAGTCGCATCGTTAACAATGGCACGACAAAAAGTAGCATGGACAATGTATCACCCAAGACCAGGCGATAGTCTACAATGCTCGGCTGAACATATACAAAGCTGGAGTAAAACAACAGACTCGTCATCAGCACGTATACGGCAAAAACAAAATAAGAGGTTGGTGACAGGAAATACGCCTGTAGCTCCTTGTTACAGATTGCCAGCATTCTTCTCATTGGCTTCCCTCCTCTGAACCCGGATTCGAGACCTTGGGATCAGATACGTCCTGCGCGTCTGCAGCATCATAGTTTTCTGGTTCGGACGTTGTTAACTTCAGGAATATTTGCTCCAAGCTCAGGTTTTCACGTTTCATCTCCAGAATTGGCAAACCTGCACCCGATAACAGATAAAACAGCTCTTCCCGGAAATCCTCGGACGTTTCCCCGGTGAGCCTTACGTGAACAGTAGAAGCTACATGAGATGTTGTATCGCCTGCATCTGGTGTATCGGTTGTCTCTGCTACTGAAACTGCTATATCATCTTCCCCTGCTAGTTCACTTGCAGTTGCTTCCAGATTACTATCAGAGGATGAAGACAACGAAGAGGTTGATGATAATGGAATAACTTCACTTTTTGCCTTCTCCCAAGGATTCAGCACCTGTAGCAGTTGTTGCTCCGTTGCTTTGACTTCAAGGGACACTTTGAAACGCTCTCCCACTGCAGACCCAAGTTCCTGCGGAGATCCATCGAGCACAAGCCTCCCTTGATTAATAATCAGCATTCGGTTACATAGTGTGCTTACCTCAGGCAAAATATGCGTGCTAAGTAATACGGTATGATTTTCACCCAGTTCCCGAATCAAATCTCTAATCTCGATAATTTGGTTCGGATCAAGTCCAGAGGTAGGTTCATCCAGCACCAGCAGGTCTGGCTTATGTATGATCGCTCCTGCTAATCCCAGCCGCTGTTTATAACCTTTGGATAATCCGCGCACCAGTTGTTTTTCCCTGCCCTGCAATCCCAGCCTGCTGACCATCTCACTAATCCGAAGTTTGACCTCACGCGCCGGAACATCCCTCAGATTAGCCACAAATTTAAGATATGACTGCACCGTCATATCCGGATAGAGCGGCGGCGTTTCTGGAAGATACCCAATCTTCGAGCGAACACTACGCCCCTGATCATGCACTGATACACCATCGACCAGCACCGAGCCTTCACTGGGATGCAAATACCCTGTAATCATTCGCATCGTCGTCGTTTTTCCAGCACCATTGGGTCCCAGAAATCCAACGATCTCGCCTCGCTCCATGGTGAAGTCCAATTGGTGCACACCGCGCTGGCCCTCGTACACTTTGCTCACCTGTCTCACTTCGAGCACGTCCTTCATCCTTTCCCGTTAAAAATACCCATGTAGCGCGATTAAACACAACACGGGAAGTTATTTGTATGATATGGGATGTACGCTAGCCTCAGCTTAAGATCACTTAAAATAAAGCTTAATTTTTTTTGTCTAAATTGTGAACTTTCAACATTGTACCCACACCCCGCCCTTGGGTCATACGTAACATACAGTACAGGAGAATGAGCTCCTGACCAAAAGTCAGAGGGTGAATCGTGTGAAAGTATTGTTCACGTTTTATGTTCCCAGCGGCGGTGTGGATACGCTTAACCGACTGCGAACCGCTGTATTGAAACGTCATGGCATAGAGGCACATCTATTGTATTTGAATACAGGTTCAGGCTTGCAGAATAACAGCGACACTCGTATTTTCACCGCATCCAGTGACCAGGATATTCATCATCTAATCCACAGTCAGCACTATGATGCCATTATTACCACTTCGGATATTGCCATGCCTGGTCGTTTGAGAGGTCTGGGTTACAAAGGCCGGATAATTTTTGAAGCACAAGGTCTAGGCACGCGAGAACAAGCACTGGAAACCATTGAAATGGCCGTCCCCTACCTTCAAGCTCATTGCGATGCTGCTGTAATACCCCCAACCGATCATCTACTGGATATGTTCATCCATATTTGCCCTTGGCTTCATCGTTTTGTCATCCCCAACATGCTGGATACGGATGCTTTTGCCCCGATCGCTGTGGACACTCCGCCTTACCCGGTTCTTGCGTGGGTCGGACGTCTGGAGCACAACAAAAACTGGCGTGAGTTCCTGGAAATTTCCCATGCGATTATTAAAAAGAAACCAAAAGCCAGGCTGTGGCTCTTCCACGATCCCACCTTGGCTAATCCGGAAGATGAGGTCATGTTTCGGCATCTGCTCGCCGAGTATGGATTAGAAGATCGCATCGGGATCTTTGTGAACGTTCCCCACTCGGAAATGCCAACCTTCTATTCCATGGTTGCTGCTTCAGGAGGGATTATGTTATCCACTTCTTTACTCGAAGGTTTCGGTTATGCCGTAGCCGAAGCCATTAGCTGTGGTTGCCCTGTACTCAGTACAGATTCGGATGGCGTTCGTTCATTTATTACTCACAACAAAACGGGTAAATTCTATCCGATTGGCGATGTGCATGCCGCAGTAAACGAGGCAATGGATCTAATGAACAACAAGAAACTTCGGGAATATATTCGTATCCAGGGAAGACAGCATCTGAGTATATCCTTTTCACCCGACCGATACGCAGCCTCTTTCCGCGAAATGATGACGGCTTTGAGAATTTTTCATTGAACGACTGATTAACTTGAACTATGTATGATTTACACGGACCACTCCGATGACAGAATAACCATCCAATCGCTGTTATCCCCAGATTTTTTGGATTCCCTTTTCCAAAGGGAAAAATCCGGTGATAAAGGCGAAGCAAATCCTTCCGAAGCAGCTTTCTTCCAGAAAGCTTTTAGCTCCGCTTTTCCAGGTTTTTTCTGTCCTCTCCGTTTCTGTGTAAATAAATTAGTGCAAGTTATATCGAGAATTGGGTAATCAAAAGGCAGTCCAGAGCATACGCTTCTGAACTGCCTTAAATTTGTTATATATTGGAAATCTATTAATGTCCCATCATCATCGCTGGGTCAGGGCTATCTCCTGTCTGCAATTCCGGTTCCGGTTCAGCCGTACGCTTCGGTTTACGCAGAATCAGACTAAGCACACAACCGAACAGCGCAATACACGCCGCGAGGAGAAACGTATCATTGAATCCGCTCACCAGTCCGTTAACGATATCTGCTTTTTCCGTGCCCATTGTGTTGCTTGTCACACGAGAAGTAAGGAATCCCGTAAGACCCGCTACCGCAAAGGAAACAACAACCTGCTGCGCAGCAGCAGTTAATGGTGTCACACGGGCCACCAGTTTACGCGGTGCCGCATTCAATACGTGTGTGTTCAGTGGCATCATGGACAAGCCCATACCAAATCCCATCATAAGCAAGACGGTAATAATAAGACCTAGCCCTGTCGTAGCTGTAATCGAGGACAAAATAAACAACGCTCCTGAAATAATCCCCAGACCTACAAAGGCCAGTGGTCTTGCTCCAATTTTGTCAAACAGTCGACCGCCCAGTGGCATGGAAATCCCGGAAGCCAGCGCTTGAGGCAGCAGGATTAGTCCTGTCTCGAGTGCCGTGTATCCTTTGATCTGCTGCAAGTAGAGCGGGATCAGAATCATCGAGCCGAACAAAGCCACTTGGGCTACCCAAGCTAGGACAATACCTCTGGAGAAGTCGGAAGAGGTAAACACCCGAAGCTCAAGCAACGGATTTTTTTGACGAAGCTCTACGATAATAAACAGGATAAGCGCTACTCCGCCAACAATAACGCCCGTAAGTGTTGTCGCAGACGTCCAGCTCGTGCCGCCTTCACTTACACCATACGCCAGCATGGAGAAAGCAATTGGTGCAAGAATCATTCCCAGCAAATCCAGAGCAGGTGTAAGGCCACGGTCGGTATCCGGTAAGAATCGAACACAGAGAATGAAAGCCGCAATACCAATCGGCAGGTTAATCAGGAAAATCCAGTGCCAGCTGACCGATTCAATAAACCAGCCGGACAATACCGGACCGAGCGCAGGAGCAAGCAGCATCGGAATACCGAGCATCCCCATAATGGAACCTCTGCGTTCTGGCGGAGCCAGACGAAACACCATGGCCATCCCGATTGGAGCAACCATACCTCCGCCAAGTCCTTGAATGACACGAAATAGAATCAACTGCTCTGGTGATTGAGCAATCGAACACAATACAGAGCCAAGGGTAAACATGGCAATCGTAAATAAAAATACTCTTTTGGCCCCGAAACGGTCGGTCAGCCATCCTGCTAGTGGAATTACAGCGGACAAGGCGAGTGTATACCCTGTAACTGTCCATTGAATGGTTTTCAGGTCTGTCTCGAAGTACTGTACCAGATTTGGAATAGCTACGTTAACGACCGTGCTGTCCAGAATGACCATAATCATGCCGACGATAATCGATAGAAGCGGCAGAATAATCGTCCTGATTGAAAATTCTTCTGTCTCCTGTGGTACTGATGTTTGTTGTTTCACGCACTCACTCTCTTTTCCGGCGTCGCAATGGCATCAGGGTGACCCGGCCTGCGTACTGCCTATAATGACGGTTGTTTCAAACCATCGTTTTAAATCATTGTTTTAAACTTTCGTTTTATACTGGTTTAATTTTAATGAAAATACCTTTGCTGTCAAGCTATTTTTCAAGGCACCGTTTTATATAAAAAAACGACAAAAAAAGAAGCAGGCCTCTCGCCTGCTCCGTATCGTTGTGTACACATTAATCAGCAAGTTTGATCATCTGATGCTCCGACAATACGCCGATGAGCTGTCCATCCCCGCTGCGACAGTAGATTCGAATCAACAGATGGTTTGGTACTGAACTATTACTTATGATTTTCAACTCACAGATTTTGCCAGACACATTCAGATTATGAATGACATAACTATTTGCTGCCGTCCCGGAGCCTGGGTTTACATGAAATAAGTTTCGGTACATTTCTCCGTAAATTCCGCCTACTCCAACGTATATATCTGTTCCTTCCCCATCTCCAACATAAGCAACTTCCACATCCATATATTTCACAGGAATAAACGTCTGAAGCAAATTCTCATGCATCTGGATAATATATACGGCCATCTTGTATCCCTCCTGCGGAGCCTGAATTCTTCGCAATTCTCCCTGTAGACAGAATATGTTTCTTCTCGTCCATTGGCATGTACAGTCACCTAATTTTAAGGATTGCAACGGATGCCCGACCTGAACTCCCGTTTATTTCATAGAATAACAGGATAGGAGTTCGGCCTGTGCAGGCCGCGACAAGGAGGTCATTATGAGAGTTCTGCTCGTTACGTATTGGGAACTTACACATATGGGAGGCATCTGGACATATATTAAACAACTCGCCGACAGACTCGGTGCCCTCGGTGTTGAAGTGGATATCATGGGCACAAACAGCGCCAAAAATGAAGTATATGTTCGTAATCTCAATCGTTCTTTCTCGAAAGATCTGGTATGGCCCATGTTGCAAGCCAAGCTTAACCCAAACGACCTTCCACAATTCACAGCTGACTCACTGCTGGCTTATTACGAATTGAACAGATATGCTTTTGAGATGGCTGCTTCCTATCTTGGCGTGGAACAGTATGACGTTATTCATGCTCAAGACCCTGTTGCAGCTGTAGCGATCAAACGGATTATGAAGCGAAACATACCGCTCGTTACAAGTTACCATGGAGCTCTTGCTCGCGAAGCGTTCTACGATGAGCAAAATTCCAATCCACAGTTAACACTATCTGCCTATTTGCAATCCAAACGCGGACGTTATTTCCTCTCACTGGAGCAACGCAGCGCGGCGCAATCTGAATTGATTCTGGTGTCGAGTCACTGGATTAAAAGCACGGTGACTGAACTCGGCGTGCCGGAGTCCAAATTCAGACAAATTCCGTATGCTGTCGATCTGCCGAATTATCGTAAAGCTGCCGCTGCCAGGTTCCCTCATCGCGCACCTGCGGGCAAGAAGGTTATTGCTTTTACCGGAAGACTTGAATATATCAAAGGGGTTCATGTGCTGATCAAGGCGCTCGCCAGCCTGAAGACCAAACGTTCGGATTGGGTGTGCTGGATTGCAGGAGAAGGCAATCTGCTGGATGAGTTACGTGGTCAGGCTTCTAACGCTGGTATTGCCGAAGATATTATATTCTGGGGCAAGCTGGACAACATCCCTTCTTTTCTCAAACATGCGGACATTTATGTGCAGCCAAGCCTTCAGGACACACAGCCTTTTTCTGTTACCGAAGCACAGCTTGCAGGCGTTCCCGTCATCGTCAGCGGCACAGCGGGCATGCCCGAAATGGTTGAACCGGGGCACACCGGGTGGGTCGTTCCCACGCAAGATGCCGATTCACTCAGCGAGCTGCTGCATGCGCTGCTTGAGGATGATGCAACTCGCAAAAAGGTAGGAGCCGCCGCCAAATCATGGGCTGAACAGCATCGCTCCTTGGAAGAAATGGGATTACGTACACTGGATGTATATCAAGAAGCGATCTATAGAGGAGGACTCCGGGCATGACCTTGCTTGTTCCAAGTGATCTGTATAATCGCTGGTTTTCCGTTCCCGTCTCCACGCCCCACATTGAGGTGGATTACGAGACGATGAACGCACTTATGCAAAAGCTTCCGAAAGGATATGTGTTTCCCGATCCGGTATCCATGGTTATTTTGAATGAAAAGGACTAAAAAATTACTCTCCGAGTAGCCTCTTCAAGGCTAATGTGCAAGCATTACAAAAAGAAGCCACAGATCTAAATCTGTAGCTTCTTTTTTTCATAATCTACTCATACCTCAACTTTTTTCTAATTAATCGGATGCCAACTTCGAATACATATACAGATCATTAAACGTATCCCTCGAACCTGGTTCTGCTCCACTTCCTGCTCTCTCGTAACCTCTCAACGTTCCTTCCCGCGTGAAATCTAGCTTCTCCAGCAGTTTAATAGAGCTCACGTTACGGGGATCAACTTTTGCCTCAATCCGATTGAGTTTCAAAGAAGAGAAGCCGTGAGTTAATAGAGCAGATACAGCCTCCATTGCATACCCTCTACCCCAGTAAGCTTTGGCCAGATCGTACCCGATCTCGGCTCTAGCTTGTTCATTATCAAGATAGTTATAACCGCAGGAGCCCATGATCACACCCGATTCCTTTTCAATAATGGAGAAGCGGATAGCCTTTTTTTCCTTAGCCAGATCAGCGAGCAACTGAATCATCTCCAGCGCTTGTTTTTCATCCGAGAACGGGGAAATATTCATAAACATGGCGACCTCTGGGTCAGACCATACCTGAAAGAGCTCAGTCGAGTCGGAAGCTTTCATTTGACTTAATTGTAGTCTTGTCGTGTGTAATTCGGTAATCAATACGTTAACCTCCATTATTATTATTTAATAGTCCGGTTATCCAATATTGATATCTGCGCATCATTCAGTCCCTTCTATGTACAAGTCACCGTTCATTATACAGGAATTTCGCTATCTCATCCTTTTCAAAAAAAGAGCGAATACCTGAGTAGCATCTTCCACTGCTGCTCAGGTGTTCGCTCCTCATACTCCGTATTTTAGCTAATCATCCTGCTGATCCATGTTGCTCTGCTAGATAGACCTACAATTGCAATCGTCCATCATTTCCAATACCCGCCAACGTGCAACAAATTAAGCAAGATTGGACGGTGTTTCTCCTGAACACGTTCCATCTCCGCGACCAGTTCCTTGAAATGACGTTTCGTACCCATCGACTCGTGCAGCCGGTAACACATCAGTGGTTCATTAAAGTAAAACAGCTCATACATCGGGAATAATCTCAGCCACATCTCATAATCATGCGTATACCGAAAATCCGTGTCGAACACCCCAAAGCGCTCAAACGCCTCCATCTCCACCATTACCGTACATCCATTAATCGGGCAGCCTTCCATCAGCACCTGCAACATTTCCAGACGGCTTCCCACCTCAGGCTGCACCGTATCCAGCCATTCGCCATGTTCATTGATGTAATGATACGCCCCATGACAGAACGATGCTTGGACATCAAGCATAAACCTCAACTGTTTTTCCACCCGATTCAGCAGCATCACATCATCCGAGCTGAGCCAAACAAAATAGTCTCCTGTTGCATGTTTGATGCCTTCGTTAAGTGCGGTCGCTGTGCCGCCATTCTCTTTGCGAATATAATGAATCTCTTCCATAAACGGCTGTAGCCGCTCCACATGTTTGGTCGACCCATCATCCACCACGATCACCTCAATATGCGGATACGTCTGGTGAAGGGCACTGTGAACGGCCTGCTCGATATACGGACAATTATAAAAAGGAATCACGATCGAAACCTTCGGCTCCATCCGGGCATCCCCTTCCTCCTCAAATCTGTGCAAAGCAAACTCTTGCGTCTCCTCCAGTATATGAAGGTTTCAACCCGCAGTATCGGGCATTCACAGCAGGGTGAACGTACATTTTGCAGCGTATTGCAGAACCGTCACAGCCTTCGGCATCCTCATGCATATAGAGCTCATGATTATGCGTACGTCCCATATCCTAACCTCTCTCTTACCAAAAGGCTGCGCCAAAGAAGCCGCTAATCAGCACGCTACGCGGCTTCATAACGGCCCCTTACGCTACCCGCCGAGTGCAGCAATACGCTGCAACAACGGTTCGCGATACCTCGACCAGACCATGGACGCTTCTCTGCCGATCACGTCCGCATGACGCACCGATCCCATCCCCCCATGCCAACGATACGCCGTTAGCGGCTCATTCAGGTACGGGAAGCGATGACCATTAAGCAGCATTCGCAGCCATAGATCCAGATCATGCGTATAAGGCAACAGTTCATCAAACAGCCCTACGCCGCTGAATAGATCCTTACGAATCATGACCGTGCATCCGTTGACCGGATTACCGCCATTAAAACGGCGTAGACAATCCAGTTCAGACATCGGCTCAGGCCCGCCATGCATTTTGGTCACCGCCGAATGTTCATTGATATAGTGAAAATTCGTATGGGAGACCAGAACATTTTCACGTTGCATGAATTCAAGCTGGTAACGAATTTTATCAGGATAAAAGAAATCATCTGAGCTCAGCCAAGCCACATAATCCCCCGAAGCATGCCGAATGCCGTGATTCAGTGCAGAGGCGGTGCCGCCGTTGCTTTTGCCAAGTACATTAATCCATGGGAGATAGGGCTGGAGCAGCTCCGCATGTCTTGTGGAGCCGTCGTTAACAACGATAATCTCGACCTCTGGATAGGTTTGATCCAGTGCACTCTGAATTGCCATTGGCACATAAGGACAATTGTAGAACGGAATCACAATCGATACACGCGGATTCATCCTGTTGTCCTCCCTTGTTGGGTACGAACATCACTCAAAATATCGCGTAGTGATGCCTCAAATGAGATCTGCGGTTGCCAGCCCAATTTGCGCAGTTCCGACATTTCCTCTTGTTTCCCTGCTCCATCCGGCCCAGATGAAGTACCATCCCAGCGGATCGGTACTTTGGCTTCTGTCATCGATATCAACAGATCAGCGATCTCGCCAAGGCTCCGTTCCACCCCGGACACCACCGGATATACGGTTCCGCTGGTGCCATGCACCAGTAAGGTAGCATACGCGCGAACCGCATCCCGCACATCCAGAAAATCACGTGTATTATCTCGCCCGGATAGACGAAACGCTTCTGTTTTGCCCGTCTGCTCACAAGCAACCACATGGCGGGCAAGCAGAGAGCAGATGCCCGTAGAGGGCCCGGCACCAATCAGATTACCCGGTTCTGCCAGCATGATCTGCTGACCGAACAGGGACTTCCAAGACAGTGATACCATCTCTTCCAGCGCCTTGCTCAAGCTGTATGGATGTGGTGGCTGGGGTATGCGCCCAGGTTCCGGTGTGTACTTGAGTCTGGACCCTACAATTACCGTTCTCGCCTTCGGACAGATGCGTAGAGCATCCAGCAGGTATAGCACCGCCATTACGTTCGTTTCGAGCACTAACAGTGGATCAGCCCAGGAATCCGGTACCGAGTTTTTGCCAGCGAGATGAAGCACATAATCCGGCTCGATCTCCTGAATCAGTTCACGAACTTGTTCCTTATTATTGAGATCACAGACATATACGTCCACGTTTTTACCAAACGAATATACATCCGGCCGCCTTACAACGGCCACAACATCCGCACCGGCACCTTGAAAATAGGTTACAGCATGTCGTCCTGTAAAACCGGAGGCGCCTGTAATTAGTACTTTTTTGCCCGTCAGCTCTGCTCCATCCATAATGCCAGCTCCTTCAGCATAGTTGAATAGTCCGGCAGGTTTGTCTTCACATCCTCACGGGTGGATACCAGCGTGCGATCCTGAACCATGCTATCATCCGGTATAATCTTCACATCCTGTTTGTTCCAGACCTGCTGGAACAACACAAGCAGATCATGTTTGCTGAGTGGTGAAGGATGAGCAAGATGGATCAGGCCACTGACTGGAGAATCCAGATAATGGTCTACCCATTTGGCAAGTTCAAGTGTGGTTACGCCATTCCAGAAGACACGTGTGTACCCGCCAACTTCACCCGTGCTGGACATAAACCACTGCATCAGACCGATACCACCCTGCCGGATTTCAGGTCCAATAATGGACGTCCGTATCGTCAGATGCCCTTCATCCTGCACCTCACCGAGTGCTTTCGTAATCGCATAGGAGGACGTACCGTCCGTCACATCATCCTCCCGATATGCTCCGCGATCACCGCTGAATACACAGTCTGTGCTGATATGGATTAGACGTGCACCAATGGAATCGGCCATCCGCCGCAGACGATGCGGCAGAAAACCGTTGATATGATAGGCACCAATTTTATCTTCATCCGCGAAGCTGTTCAGCACACCAACCGCGTTAATGATGACGTCCGGGTGCACCGCTTCTACAAGCCTGTCGACCATGAAGCTGTCATTCACATCCAGGATCAACCCATTCGGGTCAGTCACGTCCCGCGTGGTGTAGAAGACGCTGTGCACACCTTGACGGCGGAAATAGTCGACCAGAATATGGCCGGCCATTCCGTTTCCCCCAAGAATCAGCAGCTTCATGATAGAAACCCTCCGCGCTTCAGAATTTCACGAATCTCTTCTTTGGTCATAAGTTGGTGCTCGGAACTAAAGCTGCTGTATGGCACCGGTGGGCAGTTGGTGTAATGTTCACGTAATCCTGGGATGCCGAGCGTAGGCAAAATCACCAGATACTGTTCGTCGTAGACAACCGTCGTCATGCTCTCGAATTCACTCATCAGAATTTCATGGATTTTCTCACCTGGACGAACGCCGCGTTCTACAATCGCTACGTTTTCCACACCGGAATCTTCAATGAGAACCTCGGCAAGATCGACAATCTTGCATGTTGGCATCGTCATAACAAAGATTTCGCCGCCAACACTTTCTACCGAGGCTTTGAACAGAAGTTTGATCGCGTCCTTAAGTGTAAGGAAGAACCGGGTCATGCCCATATCCGTAATGGATACCTGGCCTTTTTGGCGAATCTGGTTTTTGAACAGATGCACTACACTGCCGTTGGTGCCGAGCACATTGCCGCCCCGTACCGTGACAAACTTCGTATCACTATGAAGCAGGTTCGCATAAACAATCAATTTCTCACCGATCGCCTTGGTCATTCCATAGAAGTTCGAAGGATTGGCCGCTTTGTCGGTCGAAATATAGATGACTTTTTTCACTTTATTTTCAATCGCCGCTTCAATGACATTCTGTGTGCCGATCACATTTGTTTTGAGTGCTTCATACGGCTGGTCTTCACATACCGGTACATGCTTGAGTGCAGCCAGATGGAAAACATAGTCCACATGCTGGCAGGCCGCCGTCAAGGCATCCTTGTCACGAATATCACCAATGCGGAAATGAAGGCGCGGGTCTTCAAAATCACGACTCATCGCTACCTGACTGGACTCGTTGCGAGAGTACACAATAATTTCTTTTGGCTGCTGGGGCAACAGTTGAGCGACAAGCTCATACCCCCATGATCCCGTACCGCCAGTCACGAGTATACGCTTATTTTCAAACATGCATTTTCCCTCCAAGCAGAAATTTGACCACTTTACTGGACACATCTGTTGCCTTGTAACCTTGCGGACAATCCCAGTCATTTGGCAGTTTGGTCATCACGTTCACACAATCCGCAATGCGCGCGGCATCCAGGCCGGAGACCACATTGCTGCCACAGTCTACCGTTTCCGGACGTTCTGTCGTGCGACGCATCGTTACGGTAGGCACCCCCATGATGCAACATTCCTCCTGAACCGTTCCGCTGTCTGTGAGCGCACAGCGTGCATGTCGCTCCAGCATGACAAAGTCGAAAAATCCAAACGGCTCATGGAATTCCACCAGCGGATGCATCTCCAGCTGCAGATGTTCGGCAATGCGAATCGCTGTTCGCGGATGAATGCTGCATATCACGCGTTGCCCATGTTCCTCCGCGACTTGATTTAGCCCTTTCATAATCTCCAGCAGATGAGGAGGGTGATCGACATTTTCAGCTCGGTGAGCGGTAACGAGAAAATATTGTCCGGGCTTCAGCTTGAGTTTTTTCAAAATTTTGCTGGCATTGACCTGTGGACCGTAATGTTCCATTACCTCGTAAATCGGATTGCCCGTAAGCACAATGCGGCGGCTAGGCACACCTTCACTGACAAGATGTTTCTTACTTTGTTCGGTGTAAGGCATGTTAATGGTCGAGATCGCATCAATCACGCGGCGGTTTTTCTCCTCTGGTACATCCAGATCGAAGCAGCGATTGCCAGCCTCCATATGAATTACCGGAATGCCCATACGTTCAGCAAGTACCGCACACAAAGCGCTGTTGGTGTCTCCAAGCAGGAGCAATTTGTCAGGCTTCTCCTGCTGAATTAAATCTTCCATTTGAGTAAACATGGAGGAGAGCTGTCGCCCCAATGAGGCGGCTTCATCCTGAAGAACGTAATCCGGGGCACGCAGACCCATTTCCTTGAAAAAAAGACCGCTGAGACTTTCTGTGAAGTTCTGTCCCGTGTGCACCAGAATATGTTTGGACGCATACTGGTCCAGCTTGGAAATGATCAGGCTGAGTCGAATAATCTCAGGTCTCGTACCCAGCACCGTCATGATCTTCATCGTCATCCCTGCCTTCTGTCGTGTGTTAGAAACCCCTTTTCTTGTATTAAAGTCCCTCTCTTTTAACGTGTATTATGAACCTTGTCTATTACCGTGACTTGGAACCTTTGCGTGCCGTCCGGCTACGTCGTTTGTTCCTGGAAGAGCGTCTGCGAGTGGACAAATTCGAGGCAGATGTGTGCCGCCTTTTGACTTTACGAGTACGAGCCGAACGGCTCTTCTTCCCGGTTTGAATCGTTCGTTTCAACTCTTTGAGCTTGCGGCGAGAAGCGGGAATCTTTCTTTTACGGCGTTTACCTACAAGAATTTCTGGCTCAGTCCGTTGATCTTCTTCGCGGGGTTTCCCTGCCCCCTCTCCCTGCTGTGTTACGGTTATCGGAGGCAACGAAGAACGAGGAAGAAGCTGTACAATACTCTCTGGAAGCAACAACGTTCGAATAAGGGCCGGATCGGGATTCATCACTGTACGCAGTCCGCCTTCTCCCCACGCCAGCACAGGACCACTCGGTGGCTGGATATATGTGAACCATCCGGGAAAACGCAATAACCACTGTGTGACCATCGTATGCAACTTCACCCGGTAGGTTTCGATTCCGTACAGCTTTTCCGCTTCTGTCCGGTTACGCCATCCGGTATCGGAAGCAAGCTCGGAATCATTCAGCAATGTCGTAGCCAGCGTAACGAGTGCATCACTATCCCCGGGCGGAGCCAGAAATGCACCGCTGCCTACGGATTCCATCAATTCACTGAGGCCACCCTGGGCAAAAGCGATGACTGGTTTGGCAAAATAAAGCCCCTCTAGCGCAGTCATACCGAAGCCTTCTTTTACCATGCTGGGAATGACCACGATATCCATTGCGGAGTAGGCCAACGATACATTTTCCTCAAACGTGGTAAACGTAAAGCGCCTTGCATACCCGGAGCGTTTCACCTGATAAACACATTCGTCGTAATACTTTTTGTCTGACGGTGCGCCTATGATCCAGAAGCGACAGCGTGAATGGGTCTCACACAGCTTCAGTGCCATATCAACAAAGGGCTTTAAACCTTTGGCATCATATATAAAGGAAGAAATATAACCGATACAGGTGTGCGAAGACTTGTATCTAAGCTCCTTACGTTTTCGCTCACGCAGATGAAGCCAGCGGTCCGGTGCAGGCAGAGCAGGCTCCCATGTCGGAGGAATAATCGTCACCCTGTCACTCATACCTGCTTGTTTGAACGGTAACGCTGCCGTCTCGGAAATTCCGATAATCCAGTCTGCATACCGGCCAATCATCTGGATCGCTTCAGGTGTGTGCTCATTCGTTTGAATAATCTCGGTAATTTTCCAGATGACTGGAATCCCGAGCGATTTTGCCGCTACAGCAGGCATGACATTCACGCAGGTATTAGTCAAAACCATATCCGGCTCGTGACTTCGGATCAGCCAGAGCGCATCCTGAAATGCCGGAGTGTGCCGCAGATGTTCCGCATCTTGTGCAATCCCCTGATACGGTGTGTACACACCATGAAGCATCGGCAAATTACATATATGAACCTGAATGCCAAACCTTCGTGCGAGCCCGGTAAGTTTCCCTTCCTGCGGCGCAACAAGCACACATTCAAAGATCGTGCCAATCTCTCTCATAAAATGAAGCAAAAGCTTCTCCGCTCCTGTAATACTGCGGGTATTACACACATGGGAAAACAGCATTAGTTTTGGTTTCATTGCCATGGCCGCACACGGACCCCGTATACAACAGACAAGCTGATACGGGGCACTGTGCACACCTCCTCCTGGCCGAGATTAAGGGAATATAATGCTTAGCAACTCATTGATTCTTCGATCATACGTGTGATCTTTTAATGTCCGTTCAAGCCCACGCAGGGCAATCTCACGCCGCTCTTTCTCATGTGCGAGGTAATAATCGACTTTCTCAAGCATTTCTTGCGGTGAAGAATACGTTTCGATCTCTACCCCTGGTTTATAGAAACGCGCCAGATCGTCGCGTGCATCGGTTAACTGCAATGTTGTGCTGGCGGCAATCTCGAACGTTCTCGGGTTTGGTGAGGCTGGCGGAATTTTGATCTGATTATTGTTGACTGAGTCATCCTCATGGGAGCGATGCAGATTGATAACGATTTTGGTGCCGTTGTACACATCATTTGTTTCTTGAGGACTCATCCAGCGACCCAGCTCAATTTTCTCGCCATAAGCCGTATAGTCAGGCAGTCGATCCCACCAGATGCCGTTAAAGACCGTATTATGTGACATGAGTTGCGGCATAATCGGGTTGAAGAAATATACGCGGTTCCAGTATGCCGAGCCGATAAAGCTGACATCTCTTTTCAGTGGGGAAGGGGTTGTGATTGGGAAGTAGTGGTTCGTAAAAGCGGCAAAAGGCATATAATGCACGGATGCGCAGCCATGCTGGCGATACAGTTCTACACAATTCAGTTCCAGTGTGAATACATGATCATAATGCTTCACGATCTCCAGAGTCATATCCGTATAATACGGATCGTCTGTGAGCCAGATCGCCGTCTGAATACCCGCTTGGCGTATGGCATCGATCTGCTCGATAGGGATATCCATCCCGTCCAGCACAAGCACCAGGTTTGGACGGGTTTCCAGTGCCACTTGAGAGACCGGCTGGCGAGGATCAGACAGCGTCACCTGAGCAACCATCCCCTGTAGCGTAGACATAATGGCTTCATCGAGCGGAGAGTAAGGGAAGCCTTTACCCGAAGAAACATAGAGCACATGAAGTTGCCGGAAAGGTAGCGGCTCCTGAGCACAATTTACAATATAGTTGGCGCGGCCCCGCAGATACCCTTCTTCTTTGCCTGCGTCAAATCCGGCCTGCCTTCCATTTTTACGAGCCTGATCTGCCAGGCTGAGTATAGGTGGTTGATGAACCTTTCTCGTTTTACGGTGTTTGATAGACATACCGCCACTCCTTTTTATTTGGGATAACGTTGCTTCCTGAGGTTGCCCTTCCACTGAAGAGACACTACAGATGTCCTAACAACTCGGTAATGCGGCGGTTAAACGTATGACGATTCATGGTAGTGAGCAGACCTCGCCAAGCGAGAGTCTGGCGTTCTTCTTCATGATGCAAGTAATAGTGGATCTTGCGCTGCAATTCTGCCGCTGAGGAGAACGTTTCAATGTCATACCCTGGCTGATAATAACGGGGCAAATCTCCGCGAGTGTCAGTAATCTGCATCGTGCCACAGGCACCGATCTCATAGGTGCGCGGATTGATCGATCTCCCCTGTAAATGATGGGTGTTTCGATTATCCTCACCATTCTCGCAAGTTCGGTGTACGTTAATCACGATTTTGGCGCCATTGTAATAATCAACCGTTGCCTCCGGGTCAATCCATCCTTCGTGAATGAACTGCCCCAGTACATCCAGCCGTGCCAACCGATTCCACTGACTTCCGGCAATGAACACTTTTTTATCCGCAAGGTAAGGTGCAAGCTGATTAAACAGATCAATCCGGTTCCAAAATCCAGTGCCAATAAAGCAAACATCGTACTGATATTGCGGCTCGGTGCGGCGCGGATGATACATGCCTGGATTTACTGCCAGTGGCATGTAAATGACCCGCCTTGCTCCCTGGTTTGTGTAGAAGGGCACAGCTGCCTCTTCATGAGTAAACACGATGTCGTAATGCTGACAGATGGTCGCGGTATCCTCCGTGAAATAGGGATCATCGACAAACCATACCGCCGTCCTAATCCCCAGTTCACGTATTCCCTTCACCTGCTCCAGGTGATTCTCGGGAAATACGTGCAGACCGTTCATCACAAGAACAACATCAGGCCGGTGTTGGCTGGCTTCTTGCAACATCGCTGCTGGCGATCCAACAACGCATTCTCGAACCGACTGTTGCAGTGCCAGAATGACACCCTGATCAATGGCATCGAATCCCTGCGGGATATACAGTACCTTCATGTCCCGCAGGGTCGGTTCGAACGGTTGCACCCGCTCCATGATGGCCTGACAGCCGCCAAACCTGCGGCCTTCTGCATATCCGCCGCGGTAGGCCGCCTCCGCTTCAGTCAGCGGGCGGTGTCTTCGTTTTGCCACATTCTTCACCCTGTCTTCCTTCAAGGAGATCTCATTCCTGACTCTCCACGAGATTGGTCTTCCCTCTAAAGGATATGCCTCGGGGTCAGATGCATCATGGACGGGTGTCCTGCAAGGCTCAAAATTGGCGTCTGCCCTCCATGTTCGCCTGCACGGGCATGTCCGCTACTGCGGTCATGCAAATAGCCCGGAGGGATCTGTCCCTCCGGGCTGTAGCCTTAACCTGTATATTCTCCATAAGCAATCATCGAGATATGGTTGTCATTCGCTTTTTTCTTTAGCCGAACTATCCGGATCATCTGTATCTTTTATAGCATTGTCGGTATTAGCTATGTCTTGAACAACTCCATCGATTACTGCGCTTTGTATGCCAGTTGATGTCCGTCCTCGAATCCCTTGGCGAAACCCGCGTTGAATCCCTCGTTGTACGCCTCGTTGTATCCCTGACTGTACGCACTGTCCGGGTTTGGATCGGTAGGGGTAACCGGGGCGACAGGTCGAACAAGTTTTTTGTTCCGGTACCTCTGCACCGTACGTTTCTTTTTTTTCAGCCACGCGCTACGTCCTTTGCCAGTGCGCTTGTGAACGACACGTTTAGATTTCAGCGCACGCAACTTGCGGATCTTACGCAAGCGGGCACCACGCGCTAATAAAGCACGTTTGGATTTTAATCTGGACTTCTTTTTTAACATATCAGCATTCCTCCTGTAGGTCCCCGGCGGTACGAACGACACATCCGGGGTCTTTGAGCCAAGGCAGACCCGGCTCCCCATGGCGAATTCGGGCCAGCCTGATCCCCGTGATCATACGAGACATCTCTTCCTGATAACGACTAAGCAGACGTATATTCTCCGCGAGACTGCGGGCGGATACTTCCGAATGAGAAGACACACTGGCTACACTGTCCAGAATGCGGGCGAGCGCCTGCTGGCTATGTGCAATCGATTCGATGAGTGCCAGTTTGGCCTCCTGCTCACGCTGCAACAGACTCATTTTCCCAGATCCCCGAGATCCATGCCGCCAAACATGCCCCCGTCCATTCCGCCGCCATCTTCGCTGTCATTCTGGACCATCACGGCTTTAAGGTTGTTGCACAGTCCCGTTTCCATGCGCGTTAATCCTTCCAGCAATTCCACCAGTTGCTCATGCATTTTAAGGGGTTCACCAACCTGATCGCCATGAGTTAAAAAGCTGTCCCCGTTCAGATGATTCAGCGTCCAATTCCGTACTTTTTCCGCCTCAATGGCTTTGGCTTCCAGAATTAACGCAATGTTCCACTGCATTTTGGCTGCAGCATCCAGCATTAGAATGAGACTTTGTTCTCTGCTCATGTTTCATCACCCGCCTTCCGGGCCTATTCTTCCTCTTGTACCGCGATCTCCCGCATAACCTGGGTCAGCGTCTCAGCCACAGCTTCTTCCAGATCCGCAAGCCCTCCCAGGTAGGAGATAATGCTTTTGTTAATCTGTCCCGAGCTGTCCAGCAAACCTTCAACCCCATCCAGTTCCGGCTCGTTATCCGGCAAATGGTGGATGATCTCCGACATGCGCACAGCAACCTGACGTTTGGCGTCCAATACCCGTGCAATCTGCTGGTGGGAATGCGCGATATGGTTAATAATTTCATCGATTTTGCTCTGCATGGTGCTCCTCCTTTCGGTTAAGGCCTGCTTCACCCATAGAAAAAAACCGGCCTATCAGCATTTGCCTGCTACAGCATATGCCGGGCCGGGAGCGTCAGTTACTCCAGCTTGCGCCTATATCGTTAAATTGCATAATCCCCATATCCTATGAATTACTTGGCTTCGATGTCCTCAAATTACATACTTCTGCCAGGAAAATAACAGCTGAGGAAATGACTAGGGCAAACTTTTATTCATAAGCAAAAAAGCCACTCTCCTGGACTGAACAGGAGAATGGCTTTGTTCTTGAATTGGGTAATTCATCGTTGTACTTCAAAGTAGTATTTCAATGTTGTTTACTTCGTGCTATCTGCGACTTGCCCATTTGATTTTACGTGCCACTTCCACTCGCTGTAGTTGCAAAACACCAACACGTTCTTCAAACTTCTTGCGTTCATCCACAGAATGAGCGGCGTGGATCTGATGACACAGACCTGTTAGTTTGCTGTTGATATAATCGAATCTCATCCATAATTCTTCTTCAGGAGTATGTTGCTGCTCCGGTGCCGTTTGAAATATTTTGAGTTGCTGGATAAGGGACTGGCGCCATTCCTGATCTTGAATTTGGATGGCAAAATGCAAAAGATCCAGATAATCATCGATTTGCAACGATATGTCGCAATCAGGTTTAGTCTTCATCGTCGTCTCTCCTTATTTCAATGCTTGGCTGGAATCAGTTACCTCCTATTTTACAGGAACAAGCCCATGGAAAGCGAGTGCTGAAAGGTAAAATTTCGGGAAAATATTTGTTTTTTTTCGCTCAAAAGGGCTTTACTTTTCCATAATGATGATTTTCATCCCTTTTGAGGACATATGTCATCAGATTCATAATAAAAACCCGCAATCCGAGAATAAATTCTCTTAGCGGGTTTTATATCATTTTGCCTATTACAGCAGATTATTACCAATGATTCGCAAGTTATTTAAACTAAAAGGATGCTTTGCTATCGCGCTGCTGTCTCGTCATAAGTAACATTAGAAAAGAGATGATAACAATCGATATCGTCCAAGCCCAGGCCATCGTCTGATTTCCTGAATCCACAGCGACATAAATGGCCGTTGGCACCGTCTGTGTTTTGCCTGGAATGTTGCCAGCGATCATCAATGTTGCGCCAAACTCCCCCAGTGCACGGGCAAAACCCAAAATAAAAGCTGTCATCAACGCTCTGCCTGCCAGTGGCAACGTAATGTAGCGGAAGACCTGCCATTCATTAGCTCCAATCGATCTGCCTGCATCCTCCAGGTCTCGATCCACCCCGTTAAAACCGGATTTCATCGTCTGATACACCAGTGGGAAGGCCACAACGACAGAAGCAATGACCGCAGCCCACCACGAAAAAATGACAGGGGCCGAAAAGATCGCCTCGATCCAGCGTCCAAGCAGACTTCTGCGACCCAAAATAACCAGTAGCAAGAATCCAACCACCGTTGGAGGAAGCACAAGCGGAAGCATCAGAATCGTTTCCAGAAAAATTTTGCCGCGAAATGTAGTACGTGACATTTTCCAAGCGACAGCTACCCCCACCACAACCGCTATAACGCTGGATAACAGCGCCACCTGAAGGGACAGACGCACCGGGGGCCAGAACACGGACCAATCGATCGCGTTCATATTCATTTCGGAATCGAAAATCCGTATTTCGCAAAGATATCCAGCACTTCAGGTGTTTGCAGATAAGCATAGAACTGTTCAGCTTCCGTGCGATGTTTCGTACCTTCAATGATGCCTAGCGGATAATTGGCAGGTGTGTAACTGTTTTTATCTACTTCAAACGCAATCTTTACCTGCTTGGAAGTCAGCGCATCGGTTTTATACACAAAACCTGCATCCGCATTACCTGTTTCTACATATTGAAGAACCTGTCTTACGTCTTTGCCTTGAACAAGCTTCTTCTCAAGCTGATCCCAAAGCTTCGCATTGGTCAAAGCTTCCTTCGCATAAGTACCTGCAGGTACGCTCTCTGGAATGCCAATGGCTACCGTTTTGATGCCATCATTCGTTAAATCCTTTTCACTGGCTACTGCGCTTGTCCCATCCGCCGGTACAATAGCTACCAATGAATTTTGAAGCAGGTTCTTCTGGTCGCTTGAGGCAATCAGGTTCTCATCAACCAAGGCTTTCATATTTTTCGCAGACGCGGATACAAAAATATCTGCCGGTGCTCCCTGCTCAATCTGCTGCTGTAATGCACCGGACGCTCCGAAGTTAAAGCTCAGGCTGATATTGGGATTGGCTTGTTCAAAATTCGTCTGGATCTCCTTCATTGCATCGGTCAGACTTGCTGCAGCGGATATCGTCAGCTCGACTTTTTCCAGTGGCTCAGTCGCTGCCGGTGTTGTCTTTTCACCGGATGCCGCTGGTGCAGAAGCTGCTGGTTGAGTTGCGGAAGAAGCCGCATCTTGCTTGTTTGTGTCTGTGTTGGCTCCGCAACCAGCCAGTACAAGCGCCAGCCCCAGTGACATAGTTCCAAGTACATATGTAATTCGTTTGTTCATTTGTTCTCCCCCATATTTATGTTTAATATCATGTTTAGTTATAACTAGATATAATTGATTATAACTAATTATACACAGAACATGCGAAATAGGAAGGTGACATTAATCACATTCTACATCCGAGACAATATGTCAGCTTTTTATTGTGCGTTCTAAGGTTTATGCGTGTCTTCAAATAATGGTATAGTACAAGAAACGCCATTGTATCGATGGGAATAAGAATTAGTATATGAGTGGACTACACATATAGGGTTTTAATATAAAATTTTAACGCCTTTATAATATAGAGGGAGGTTCTTCACTAATGACGGAGGAGCAATCCTACACAACCGAAGAAATAGCCAAGCTGCTTAAAATATCCAAACTAACTGTCTATGATTTGATCAAAAAGGGAGACCTTGTCGCCTACCGAGTGGGCAAACAGATGCGCATCGATGCTGCCGATCTGGATGCTTACAAACGCCGTTCCAAGCAACTCCAGTCCCCGGCACAGGCGAGGCCAAATGTCTTGCCTGGGACGACAACAACCGAGCAACTATCGACCGAGGCTGTCCAGAAGCATAGCCCAGTTGCTGGCTTATCCACAGTCACGGATCAAAGCGAGTCTCAGCATGCGATGACATCTAATCATAGGATAGCGTCCCCTTCTCCAATGATTGCTGCACCTTCATTCGCTAGTTCTTCGGCTAGCTACAGTCAGAACATCGCGGGTGCGGCGCGACATCTCGTTATAACGGGTCAGGATGTCAGTCTGGATATTCTGATGCGTCATATGGAGAAGCAATCCCGAGACATTCGTCCTCTTCGCTCCTTCATGGGTAGTCTGGATGGGCTAATCTCGATGTATCGGGGGGAGTCCGACCTGGTCAGCACTCATCTGCTGGACGGAGACACGGGGGAGTATAATCTTCCCTATATCCGCAAAATTTTAACAGGCTGGTCCTATGTCGTTGTCAATCTGCTGTCTCGCCCTGCCGGTCTATATGTTCCACGCGGTAATCCCCGTCAATTGAACGACTGGACCGATCTAAACCAATCCAACCTGCGCCTCGCGAATCGGGAAAAAGGTTCTGGCGCCAGAGTGCTGCTGGACGAGCAGTTACGGCTACACGGGATTTCTGCTGCCGGACTACTCGGATATGATGTGGAGGAAACAAGTCATATGGGCGTCGCAGCCAAAGTCAGCTCCGGCGAAGCCGATGTAGGTGTCGGCATAGAGAAGGCCGCTCGCCTTGTCGGGCAAGTCGATTTCATTCCTCTCGTGCAGGAGCGCTACGACTTGGTCATGCTGAGAAAACAGGGGAACGAGGCCTGGATTGAATCCGTTCTGCACATCCTCCGATCTCCAGAGTTCAGACAAGAACTGCGAGCATTTGAAGGATATGACGTATCGCGTACGGGCGAAGTGTTATTCGAGGCATAGCTGTGGGAGAGGTGCGTAGCTTGGAGTGTGTACGAATGAAGGAGGAGTTGTGAACGGGGATAGAGGGGGAAGGATGGCAGTGTGTAGATAGTAGCATGGTTGTACGGTCTACGGTGGCAGGAAACCCGTGTACTCTAGTACGTTCAATGTCTTCTCTTCAACAAATGACTGCTACTCCACCTGCACTTCCTAACGCTAACGATCACCAGAGAGCTTATTCGGCTGAAAATTACCGATTTCCCCACCAAAATCGCTAATTCTAGCAAAATAACGCTTCTACGGATCGTTAGAATTTCAAACCCGCTTTTTTGAGATGAATAGCGTTTCTGGGGATCGTTAGAATTTTGGACTAGAAAATTTCAGGTGCACGAGTCGGGCCTACTGCAGCAGTTTCATTCACATACTCCACTTGTTCGCACCATCAGCTGTTCCACCTACTCTCTCACTTCTCTTCTTTCTACCAGCCTGTTCCAGTGTCTAACATTATGGTGTTACATCTCCGTATGTGCAGTCTTCCACGATAAAACAAAAAAAGGACCCCAATCGTTGTTCACGATTTCGATCCCCGTATAGCCAATGCGAGCTTCTCCAGTTATTTTAGTTAGTTCAGTTATTTCAGTTATTTCAGTTCTATTACCAAGCGCATCATTATTTGTTTAATCACGTTCGCGCCAAAACATCCCGGATTCATCACGTTCCACTTGCTCCAACGCATCCTCGAAATTGAAACATGGCACAACAATGTCCGCCGGACTCCAGCTGTGCTGATCATCGCTAGCGTACACCTTCCACCGGTTTCCCTCCCAGTAAAAGCGAGCGATCGGCATTCGCTCCCACTGATGTCGTTGTCCAGCAGGACGTTCTTCATTGAGAATCAACTCATTATCCTTCATTTCATAGGTTAACTTCACCATCGTCCGTAGCTCTGCCGGTACTTTCTCATGGACATAACCGTTCATCAAGGATACAATACGCCGCTGCGTAAACATATCCAACATGGGAGAGACCTCCTTATCGAGTACTCCGCTTATCATCTTACCAGCTGGACTTGGTAACACCCGGAATCTGACCTTGATGAGCCAGTTCACGGAATTTGATCCGGGAAACTTTGAATTTGCGCAGATATCCACGCGGACGACCAGTGATCTCGCAACGACTTTTTAATCGCGTTGGTGATGCGTTACGGGGCAACTTTTGCAGCGCCTCATAATCACCTTTTTCCTTCAGTTCCCGGCGTAGATCCGCATACTTCGCTACGATTGCCTGACGTTGTTTCTCACGCACGACCTTTGATTTTTTAGCCATCTTTCTACAGCTCCTTATCCTCTTAAGTTTTGTATAGTATTTGATTAATTCACACAGCCTCGACAGGCCACGGTAACGGATTTTCAAAATGTCCCCAATCCGCCAGCATCTCTTCATCGCTGAGCAGACATTGATCCAGTTCATCTTCAATGATGGAACGCTCCATATCAATGCCGATCATGACCAGTTCCGTTTGGCGATCGCCCCACTCGGCATCCCATTTTGCAACCACATCCGGCTCTGTCCGCAAAATCTCTTGCTTGTCCGCTTCCGACAGTGCGGCAACCCAATGTCCGGCAGGCCCAAACTGAATGGATGGCCCCGCCTGACTCAGACTGGCAGCCACATCTCCTTCAGCGGCAAGCCATACCAGCCCTTTGGCACGTACAACCTCTTCCGGCCAGTAGCTCATGAAATCAGCCAGACGGGAAGGATGGAACGGCTTCCTGCGGCGGTACACAAATGATCCGATACCGTATTCTTCGGTCTCAGGCGTGTGGGACTCTTTTTCCAACTCCTGAATCCACCCGGCCGACATGCTCACTTTCTCAAAATCAAACCGTCCCGTATTCAGAATCTCTACCGGATTCACCTGTCCGTTCACCGTACGAATGATTTTGGCACTCGGCTGCAACTTGCGGATAATACCCTCCAGTTTGTGAAGTTCCGTTTCTTCCACGAGATCACACTTGTTCAGCAGCAACACATCACAGGTTTCGATCTGATCGATGAGCAAATCCACTACATCACGGGTATCGTCTTCCCCGGTTGCCTGATTCCGATCCAGCAAGCTTTGTCCCGAAGCATAGTCATGCCAGAAACGGTTAGCATCAACGACAGTAACCAGACAATCCAGCTTCGCCAATCGTGTCAGATCAATACCTGTCTCTTCATCGGCATATGTAAATGTCTGTGCCACCGGAACAGGTTCACTAATGCCCGTCGACTCGATCAGGATGTAGTCATACTTGCCTTCGTTTACGAGCTTCTCGATCTCCTGCATTAGATCATCACGGAGAGTGCAGCAAATGCAGCCGTTAGACATTTCCACCAGTTTCTCTTCGGTACGAGAGAGTGTAGCCTCCCCTTTCACCATCGCCGCATCAATGTTGACCTCACTCATGTCGTTCACGATCACAGCGACTTTCAGCCCTTGCCGATTGTGCAACACATGATTCAGAACCGTCGTTTTGCCTGACCCAAGGTAACCGCTGAGAACGGTCACCGGTATTTGCTTTTGTGTCATATAGATCTACTCCTTATAGGTACAGTTCACCTTGATCGATGGATTTCCAAATTTAATAGTAATAATTACGATTAACAACAATGACTATAATCCTGCTTGGCTTCGTTGTCAAATCTTTTTTCGTATCTCGTGCAAAAAAACAATGAAAAAAGCTTATGAATCCCCTGCACATTCGCATCCATGATGCGCTTCGCAGAAGAACCATAAGCTTTAACTGTACCGTCTCATTTATAGCTCTACACCTAAATCTACATCGTACCTCTGCCTTTCCTTCAGCCTTCCAACTCAATTCACTGATGTAGAAATAACCTTATTCCCGGCTTCCATCCGCTGTCTGAAAAGCACCACGACAATCAATGCGGCAACAGAGAGCATCGTACAAACGGTAAACATCACGGAATAAGAGCTAATCTGTACCACAACGCCCATCGCCAGCCCGCCCAGTGAAAAACCGAGATCATACGAGGACATAAATATGCCCATAAGCACATACCTCGAATCCGCAGGCAATACAAAGGACAAATACGTGGTCAGCGTTGGATACAATAAAGCTAGGGCAAAACCGCTAAACACCGCAGAGATATACACAAATGGCCCCAGCATATCCATCAGGCTAAGCAGCTGTGTCCCCAGTGCCGCAGATAACATCAGACCTGCCATAAGCCACGTATTCCAGCTGCCGTCTGACGGTATTTTTTTGCGCAAAATGAATCGGCACAGGAGCACCACGAGACCCTGAATCGTCAAAAAGATACCCGCGCTCGCCATACCAGTCGATACCATATATAGCGGAAGAAAGGTCGCTGTCGCACCAAATACACAGGATGCAAACAGCATCACCACACTGCTGACGAGCAGGGGTGTACTGCGCCAGATGCCACTGAACGAGCGAAGCATATCCCCCAGCGTATACGTTTTGTTCTGCACCGTACTCTGTGGTAAATCCACCTTGTATCCGAGCAACAAGGGGAGTGCCGCCAGTCCAATCATCAACAGCGTGAACGCCAGCTCACTGGCGTTTTGCCAGATTTGCACGGCCAGAATCGGGATGACTAGCGAAGGCACCATCGTAAACAGGGTGTACATCGCCAGGCCTTGCGCACGATCCTTATCCTCCAGTCTTTCTACAATGCCTGCCTGCATCGTCATTGAGAAAAATGCGGTCGCCACGCCCTGCAATGCCCGTAGCCACAGGTACGTTTCCACCCCGGACACGATAAACAGTAGCAACGTCCCGGCATGTAACATCAACAGCCATCGCATAACCCGGAGCGGTCCATATTTGCCCAGCATCTGTGCAGCAAATGGTCGCAATAGCATACAGGTGAACATGTAACTGCCCATCATCAGACCAATTTCAGCCTGATTTAACCCGGCGGCTTCACTACGCAAAGGCAAAATAATCGTTAACGCCGCATTCGCCGCAAAAAATAAAAAAGCCAGTATGTAAAACCCGATAAAGGAAAACGATACCGGGTTTAATTTTCCACTGGATGTTTTCGTTCTAGAATCTTTCAATAGATCATACCTGCTTTCTCTAACACGTACCCACATTCTCTGGCCGTCAGCTCATGAGGTTCTGGTAGTCGCTTTACGCCGTTCATAGGCAAAAACGATCATTACCGCTCCTAGAATAGCACAGATCGTGTACATAAATGAATAGGACGACAGATCAGCAATCGGTCCCATGACCACACCCCCGAGCGAAATGCCCAAATCAGCCGTCGCAATAAACAAACCCATGAGTACATTGCGGTTCAGCTGAGGCAAAACAAAGGACAGATACGTCGTGAGTGTTGGATACAAAATGGCTTGAGCGATTCCCATCAGAACAGCACCCAAATAAAAGAAGGGCATGCCTCCCGTAACCGAAAAACTCACACACTGCGCCGCAACTGCCAGCAACAGCATCGTGGTCATCATAAACGGTGAATGCCACTTCCCGTCCGAAGGAATGCGTTTGCGGAGTGCGATTCGAGCCAGCACCACTGTACCCGCCTGCAACATCAAGTATACGCCAGCATTGCCGCCAGGAACCTGACTTGCATACAGCGGAATAAATGTAGTGACCGCGCCAAATACCACCGATGCACTCAGCATCAGCACACAGCAACGGAACAACAATGGATTTCTCACCAGCTGTCCGAAGGACTCCCACATACTCACGTTCTGCCCGGATACATCTGCAGCCGTCTGTGTCCTCTCCTTATTTTGTTCCATCTTGGCGGTATATCCAAATACCCCCGTACAAACTGCAATCCCGATCAGCACCACTGTAAAATAATCCATGCCTCCGGTCTGCCAAACGGCTAAAGCCAGCACCGGGCCAACAATGCCCGGAATGTAGCTGAACAGCGAATAATAAGAAATGCCCTGAGAACGGTCTTTCTCCGGTAGTGCATCAATGATGCCCATCTGTAGCGCCATGGAAAAAAAGGCTGTCGATACCCCTTGCAAAATACGGGCAAGCAGATAACCGCCAAGCCCTGTAAACGTGTAGAGGATCAGTGCAAATCCATTGATTATCAGAATGATCCGCAGGATTTTGATCGGCCCGTGCTTTTGAATCATTTTACCTGCCCACGGTCTGAAAAACATCGTGGTAAACATATACGCACCCATAATCAGCCCGATCGTCGTACTGCTCGCACCCAGGAATGCCCCCTGCAACGGAATAATCACATTCAGAATGGCATTGGCACTGAAATAGAGCAGCACCAAAATGTACAAACGCAAAAAAGGCCATGACATTGCCCCACTCACAACGGATATTCCCTCCTTTCAATCACAACCTTCTCCCCCACTTCTCCACGCTATAGTGAAATGAGATGGCTTAACAATTGTTGAGCATAGTCAGACTTTACATGTTTTAACTGATCAACCGAAACCGTTTCTTCAATCTGGCCTTCTCTGAAAAAAACAAACCTGTCGCAGATATAGGCTGCCGCCTGAATGTCGTGCGTAATGAAGACATAACTCATCTTGTACAGGCTTTTCAATGATTTCAGCAACTGCAAAACCTGAATCTGGACCGACACATCCAGCGAGCTGACGGCTTCGTCCAGTACAAGGTACTGCGGCTCTGTCGACACTGCTCTCGCGATGCAGACTCGTTGTGCTTCCCCGCCGGACAGCTCATGTGGATACTTGGGTCGGTACGATGAGTCCAGTCCAACTTGGGCAAGCAATATATCTACTTTTGCATGAATCTGTTGTCCTTGTGCTGACTTTTGGAGTGCCTTCATCGGCTCCATAATTGCATCCTGCACCGTAAGGAACGGGTTGATGGATGAGGTATAGTTTTGAAAAACTGCGCTGATGCGGCCCATCCGCACGCGCCGGTCTTTCACATCTTTTCCCTCCAGCCGGATGGCCCCGCGATCCGGGCTTTCCAGTCCCAGCATCAACCGACCCAGTGTAGATTTGCCGCTGCCACTCTCGCCAATAATGCCGAGGCATTCACCATGCCGGCATTCCAAGGTCACCTTTTTCAACACCTGCTGTCGATGCTTCGAGAATAATCCGCCTTGTGCATATGATTTTTCAACCTGCTCTACCGTTAGCATCTATGATCCCTCCTGCATCAATGCTTTGAAATGATTGCTCAGTTCCAGCCGGGTAGATACGAGATAACGGGTATAGGCATGGGTAGGCTCCTGCAAAACAGACTGCATGTTACCCTGCTCAACAATTTTCCCGTCTTTCATAACCATCACATCATCTGCAATCTTCCGCACAACGCCGAGATCATGGGAGATAAAAATCATGGAGCATCCCATACGTTCTCGCAGCTGAATCAGTTGCTCCAGCACTTCGTACTGGGAGATCGTATCCAGCGCCGTGGTTGGCTCATCCGCAATAATTAGATCCGGTTCGAGCACAAGTGCGAGTGCAATCATAATTCGTTGCAACATGCCGCCAGACAGCTGATGTGGATATTTGTTCAGAATGTCCATCGGATTTCGGAGCATGACACTTTCCATTGCGAGCCGCATTCTCCGCTCTAGCTCACGGGTATTCCAATGGTAATGCGTCTGCAACGTCTCCCGGATATGTACACCGATCATACAGGAAGGATCAAATGCACTCATGCCCTGCTGCAAAATCATACACAGCTGCTTGCCTCGTCGACGCCGCATCTCCTTTTCGGAGAGCTGATTCAGATCTGTGCCCTGAAACAGCATCTTTCCCGATTGGCGCATATTGGGCTTATTCAGCCGCATCAGCGCTCTGCATGTGACGGATTTGCCGCTGCCGCTCTCCCCAACAATCGCCATGCAACTTCCCTGCCGCACCGAAAATGAACTGTCATGAATAATGGCCTGATCTGTACGCGTATCCCACACTTTCAGATGCTCAACCTCGACTATATTCATAGGTTGCCTTTCTCACCTCTCTTTCACGAGATTTATCCGGCTTGCCTGGAGAGGTCATCAATTTCGGGTCTAGTGCCACCTGAAGTGCATCCGATAAAAAGTTAAAAGCCGATACCACAACAACGATCGCAAGCCCCGGTGCAAGCATCAATTCAGGTCTGGAAAACATGACTTCTCTCGCCTCATTCAGCATCATGCCCCACTCTGCATGGGGTGCCTGAATGCCCAGACCAAGGAAAGATAGCCCCGATACCTGAAGCATCATGGAACACATTGCACCACTGGAGATTACCGCGATATCGGCAAAGGTTACCGGAATGATGTGACGTGTAATAATCGTGCAACTGGGTATGCCGGAAGCTTTGGCGAATTTCACATAATCCATGTCCGAAAACTGCATAACGGAAGTACGAATGACACGCGCAAACCAGGCCCATTTCATGCAGACAAAGGCGATCAGAATATTTTCCAGTCCCGCCCCCAAAATGCCAACCACCGCCAGCGTCATCACATACCCGGGAAAAGACAGCATAATGTCACAGATCCGCATCAACCACGCATCCACTTTACCTTTGAAATACCCTGCGGCAAATCCCGCCGCCGCACCGATCAGTACCGAGAAACCGAGTGCCGCCAGCACCCATAACACACTCGGACGGATACCGTAGATCAGTCTGGATAAGACGCATCGGCCAAGGTGGTCATTGCCTAACAGATAAGGCCAGGAAGGTGAGGCATAGCGTAGTTTCATGTTGACAGCTCCAGGGTCATGAGGTGCAACGAGAGGTGCACAGATTCCCAGAACAAGGGTCACGACAATAACGGCAAGAGAGGTCACGGCGAGTTTGTCACGGCTCAGATTTTTGAATAGTCGCATCAGATTTCCTTTCTTAAACGAGGATTAAGCGCGGCATTGATCAGGTCCGAAAGCATGTTAAATACCACAAACGTTACCGCCAAAATAAGCACATAGGCCTGAATGATCGGAAAATCCCGGCTCAGAATCGACTTTACACTTAGCCGGCCAAGCCCCGGCCACGCAAATACATTTTCAATAACAACGGTACTGCCCAGTACAATCGGAATCGCCATGCAGAAGATGGACACCGCGACTTGCAGGGAGTTACGCAGGATGTGCAGCATGACCTTCCGCTCGCTAAGGCCGCTCGCGCGCGCATATAACACATAATCCTCATTCATGTTGCTCAGCATCGCACTGCGTACCGCCCGAAAATAAATGCCCGTATAACTGACCGTGATCACCAGCACAGGCAGAATGTAACTACGATAAGAATCCATGCCGCTGGTCGGCAGCAGGTCTAGTTTCACCGAAAAGTACCAGATCAGGATGGCCGCAAGCCAATAAGACGGCATCGCTGTCAGGAAAAAGGAGACGCCTCTGACCGATTGATCAAGCAACTTCCCTTCTTTCAAAGCACATAGTACGCCAAGTAATATGGATAACAGGATGATGAACACGGATGACACCAGCGTAAGCTTTAACGTGTTCAGTAAAGCCGGCCCGATTAAAGACCACACCGACTCACTGGACACGTAAGAATATCCGAAGTCAAACTGTACAACGGCCGCCATCCAGTCCATATAACGAACGAAGAAAGGCTGGTTAAAACCCAGCGCTTCATTCGTTTGAGCGATCAGTTCATCGGTGATCTGCGGTACATCCTGAGCCTGTAGGACAACGACTGCCGGGTCGAGTGGAGAGAGATTGATCAACAGAAAAGTAATCAACGAAATGACGACCAGCAAAGGGATGGTCAGCAGCAGTCGTTTGGCAATATAACTTCCCATATCCCTCCCCCTCTACTCGAATTTCATCTTTTCAAACGGCAATTCATACTGTGTCTGTTTAAAGGTAATGCCTTGCAGACGTTTCGGAGCAACAATGGTGACACGCCCGTTCGTAAGCGGGATGAACACCGCTTCATCATGTACTATGTTTAAAATATCCGCATAAAGTGCTTTTCTCGATTCTCCATGTTGAAATGCGGTTGTTGAGTCATCGTCGGTCGAGCTCATCACCTGATCGATTTTCCGATACAGTTCATGCGCTTCGGCAATGCCACTTGTTGTATGTTTGTACGCCGAATCCGATGTAAACGCGGTGATGGTGCTCTGCGGGTCATACGCTAGTCCCCAGGTCTGGTTGAACAACAGGTCATATTCCCCGGTCGCTCTTCGGTTCGCAATGGAAGAGGACTCCTCACCTGTCAGATCAAGCTCCATACCGATCTCTTTCATCGCATATTGGATGAACTCCGCCTGCATTTTCTGTGAGGATGAATTGCTGTCGTAATACAGCTTCATCGCTAAAGGTTTGCCGTTCTTTGTACGCACCGTCTTGCCCTCTGCCAAAGTCCAGCCTGCCTGATCCAGCAGACGTTTAGCTGCTTCCGGATCATACGTTCGAACCTTTAGATCGACATTGGCGTAGTTCACATTCGATGAAAACAACGTACTTGCTACCGTCTGCGTGCCATTAAAAATATCCTTGCTGATCGTCTCCCGATCGATACCGATCCATAACGCTTCCCGCACCGCTTTTTCATGAACCGGGCTGTTCTGCTTGCTGCTATTCGCCACAATCATCGCCGTGTTCATCGCATCACTTCGCACCATCTGATACTCACCGGATGTAGCGAGTTGATCCATCGCTTCTACATCAATGCTGTCTGCCCCGCGGTCATCCGTGAAGACAAAGTTGATCTCCCCTTTTTGCAGTGCCAAATAGGTTGTTTCTCCAGCGGGGAGCACTTTGGCCGTAATTTTCTGAATGGCAGGTATACCACCCCAGTATTCCGTATTGGCTTCAAAGGTGGCGTTTTCTTCGACCTTGTGCCCCGTCAACTTGTACGGCCCAGTCCCATGGAAACCGTTCACCCCGTCCTTGGTTCCACCCTTTTTGAAATCCTTTGGTGAGATGAAGACATACGGCCTGGTCATGGACAACTCTACGAGCGTCGGATAATAGGCATCGGAAAGATCCAACTCCACGGTGTATTCATCCTTCACTTTGACATCCTTCAGCTTCGTGGAGAGCTTGATCCAGGCATGTTTCTCGGCATTGGCCTGAACCGCTTCGATATTCTGTCTGACCGCTTCGGCGTTAAATGGCTCGCCGTCATGGAACTTCACCCCTTTGCGCAGATGAAAGGTGTACGTTTTGCCATCCTTGGAGATGTCCCATGATTCAGCGAGCAATGGTTTGATTCCCTCAGCCGTGTTCTCGACCAGAGATTCGTACACCATGCCTTGCGCAGGCATCGAGCCTGTGTACAGATGCGGGTTCATATCGTTAATATCTTTCGCGGAAGCATAGATAATTTCATTATTGATCCTACCGACTGATGATGCGGCTTCGGTATTTTCCTTTGTGGCACGCTGAGCACAGCCCGATATCATCGCAATGACAGCAACCAGTGTTATAATGCGTGTAAAAGTACGCCTTTTTCTCACCATAGTTCCCCCTGATAAACAAATAAGATTCAAGCAGATCATTGCTTGTTACTCCATGCCACTTCGATTGCAGTACCATCTCGCAATACGGCTTTCTTTCAGAAAACTTTGAACTCTGCTTCTTCAGATATAACTAGACCTTACCGCCCGTAAGTCCGTTACAGATCATGCGAACATCCTGCCCAAACGACTGGATCACAAACGCGGTCGACAAACGCTGATCTGGATGTGTACGCGTCACTTCCTGAAGCTTTGCTTCATATGTGGCAATGAAATGATCTATCGTTGGACAGGCGACATTCACATGTCTCGCGATGCCCTGAATCATTTTGATGCGGTAATAGTCTTCCTTGGGCATTCTCGGAACGTCGAGTTCACCCTCGCGGTTTATAAATATTCGGCGGAACGGAACTGCGGAGAAGTCAAAATATGTGCCGTTAGCATCCGGTTCCGAGAACGGATCAATCAATAATGAGGCGTACCGTATGTATAATAAAAACTCCTGATGGATAGCCTCGAATTGATCAAATTGCTCGATATCCTGACGTGATAAACTCTCTGATCGAACCGGATAATTGTCATCCGTCATAAACTGCAGCAGGTTTAATCCCTGAATATGAAGTCTGTCTGTAATCTGCCGGATCTCCTGCCACTGTGACCGCATACTGCGAATGAGCGCGGGTGTAATCGGCCCTTCGGGATAAAGCTTGTAAACATACTTTTGAACACGTTGCTCACCAAAAATCACTTCTAGCGAAAAATCATTCATAAAAAGCGGTGGATGAACGTAGAGCGAAATATTTCTTGTTTCGGCTTCCAGTGGGGAAGACATGACGGCGAGTGAAATATGCAACCGCTCAAATAACTCGCTTAATTGCTGTACATAGGTTGAAGAGGGAACCGTGGAGCCGATGTAAACCTTCCTTTTGACTCCCGTGGTGATCACTTCATTGGACGGTTGTTCATGCACCCAGCGGGTATCGCCCAGATAGGTGGAGAAGCTGATGATTTCCGGGGATACATTCCGCTCAAGCAAATACTGGCTCACCAGAAGACTGGAACCGAAGGTTGGGGAAACCAAAACAACGAATTTCAGTTGTTTAACGAATTCATCATTGATTTCTTGGAGTACATCGATATAAGCATCGGTGGTGACTGCCAATATCAGCGTATCCCACTCCCCTTCAAGGGTGTTGTATCCCTTAAACACCTGATCCACCGTACATTCCCCTGCCAAGGGTCGATGGTTCTCATTTTGAATCGTCACCTGAACGTGTTGCTTGCTCTGTTCCAGTGATGCAAAGAACGATGCTGACCGCACCGATTCCCTACCCGCCATACCCACGTGACAGCCCAGATGTATTTTCAAAGTTACCGCAAGCTGAATGGACACAGGACCCGTGCCGCATAACAGAACTCTTTCAACGCCGCTCATATATACCTCCCTGTAAAAAATCATAGACCAGATTACACTTCACTCGACTTCTTACGCCTTCTGGTACAACGCGATATCGAACACATCATGCGGGCGCAAAATGTTGTCTGCGAGCCTCCATTTACTACCGTCCGTCTCTTTCATAGGATAATTAAACAGTGATTTCAACTCATTGCCGTACCGCATAGCTACAACGACTTGTTCATTGGTCAATGCATATAATTGATCGAGCAAGTCATACTTGTTAGCCACCGTGGAGCTGAAAATAACATGTGTCGCCTGCCTTGTATACGCCAGATCCTCCAGCAGTTGCTGCTCTAAACAAATGTTCAAGCCAGCACCGAGCTTCTCTATAACTTTTCTCCCCAGCGTAATCGCCTCTGCGTCAATATCAATGCCAACGACCTCCGCTCCGGTACGTTTAGCGATCAGTAAAGGGGTCATCGGAAACGAACCGGAACCCACCAGCAGCACTTTGGATTCAGGTGTCACCTGAAAGCTGCCAAACTCTTTGTCGATGCACTCTTCGATATTTTTAAAATAATCCGCAATCTGCACTTCTCCATCCTGCAGCTTCAATGCCCGATATTTCTCCATAATCGCGACACACTGAGCGGACTTTTGTCTTAGCGCTTGAACTAACGGATCAAGCTCCTTCAGTTCTGCTTGCCTCAACATCCCCCAAGCGATCTTGTGATCAGGGTCGGTCACAAACCGTGAATACCCGTTAATCACCGCTTCCAGTTCCGCGCTGTGCTCAAGCGTCTGATCATATCTAACCGCAAGCTTGCCAAATTGTTCGGCAAAAACACGTAGTCTCGTTTCCAAGTGGATCAACGTGATCATTCCCTCTCCTCCTCACCTTGTCATGGTCAACCATCATACATCTCAGTCTCAGGTACCTGCTCAGACCTCTACAACGCTCCTGCTCTGCTCCTGTAAGGTATCAATAAAAGCCGTGCCATAGGCAACAATGCCAACAGTTCCCTCAATCGTTATGGCCTTCACCCCTTGGCTCCCCCACTGAGCGGTCACCTTAATTGCACCTCCAGGTTGCTTGACCAACTGGGTGACTTCGCTCTGCCTAAGCCAGGCCTGATAAGCTCCTAAAGAGGCCGTACCTGATCCGCACCCTCTCTCCCAGATCAGACTATCCAGCTGCGGGACATAAATGAGGGGCGCCATCTCTTGCGTAGCAGGGTGATATAACAACACACCGATCATTTTGTCTCCCATCGTGAGTCCAAGTAACCGTGCAAGGTGTTCTGCCTTTCGCTTCATCAGGTCATCAACGTGTTGTACTTCAATCACGATGTGAATGAATTCGGCATACCGGACAATGATTATCTCCAGCTCCATACCTTCAAACGTAATCTTCCGCCGCTCGATCTGATCGGGAACAGGCATCGTAACCCGGCAATCATACCGATGCTCTCGCCGCTTCACCTGACAGCTGATCAAGCGCTCTGTGCCTGAAACATCCAGCTTGATATTCATGGACGCTTGCTTCTCCAGCCCTGCTTCTGCTGCAATATGAGCTGCCAGCGCCATACAAGCATTGCCACAAAACTCTCCTCCTGCCATCTCCAGGCGGGCAACGGCTTCTGGTCTTCGTGTCTGCTTGATGAACCCGACTTGTTCAGCGTGAACATGATCATAAGACATCAGGCTGGAAGCGATATCACTGTAATGTTCGGATGCGTGATCCGTTCTCACCAGAAGGGTCATGTTCTGTGTCGGACTACATTTGATAAAATCAATCTCTTGTTTCATCGCGGCGGCGGCTCCTGTTCTTTGGATTCGAATTGAAGTTCTCCGTTGCATATTTCGACATTAATAGTAATAATTACGATTAAAGGACGAGAAAAATATAGCACACTCATTGGGGGTCGTCAACAAATATTTCCATCTATACCTGTTGTACAACCGGATTTTATGCGTACACTCCGGTGTTAGAATAACCGAAAAGTTCCTGCGGATTGCCCGATTTTTTGAACATAAAACAAAATAGAGCTGACGACTAGCGCCAGCTCTGAAACAAATGTTACAGATCGAGAATAGGAATATATTTTGAATTCAAATTAAACGTCCAACTTTTTTCAACATCACTGCCATTTAGGCTTGCAGACGTTTCAAAGCCTGTTCAGCCAGCCCTGCCAGCAGATGTGCACCAATTGGCAAAGCCTGCTCATCTACATCAAAGCCCGGATGATGCCACTCGTGCGGGCCCGATGTCCCGAGAAAGAGGAACAGGCCCGGCACTTCTTTTTGATAAAAAGAAAAATCCTCTCCTGCCGGCGAAGGCAGTGGTCTGACACGATTCAACCCAAGTTCACTCACGACTTGTTCTGCGTCCAATGCCAGCGATGCATCATTGACCACAGCAGGTGGCCCTTGAATCCAGCGTACCGTCGCCGTTGTGCCGTAGGCTGCAGCCACACCAGCTACGACCTGGTTGAAACGTTCCCGGATACGGGCGCGCACCTTCTCGTCAAATGTGCGCACTGTGCCGTCAAGTATCGCTTCCTCCGGAATAACGTTCCAGGCTGTACCGCTGTTTATTTTCGTAACGCTGAGTACAGCACTCTCCTGAGCACCTACATTCCGACTGACAATGGCTTGCAATGCGGTAACGATATGTGCAGCAACCACAATCGGATCGATGCCTGCTTCAGGTACAGCCGCATGGGTGCCCACCCCTTGCACTTTAACGACAAATCCATCCGCTGCCGCCATCAATGCACCTTCGCGAATACCCACTGTGCCTACTCGCAGATCCGGTTTATTGTGTAAACCAAATATAGCCTGAACATCGGCGAGTGCGCCGCTCTGGATAACTTGGCGGGCACCTGTTGCCTTCTCTTCTGACGGTTGAAAAATCAATCGCACCTTCCCGGGCAAACTGGATTCACGCTGTCTCAGCAACCGTGCAGCTCCAATCAAAATAGCGGTGTGCGCATCGTGCCCGCATGCATGCATTCGGCCCGCAATCTGCGAAGCAAACTCCAGCTTGGTTTCCTCCTGAATAGGCAAGGCATCAATGTCCGCTCGTAGCGCTACGACAGGGCCACTTCCCTGCCCTACCTCAGCAACAAGCCCTGTTCGCAGTTTATACTCATCGGCAAGGCGAACGCCTTCCTCCTCCAGCCAGCTGCGAATGGCTGCTGTTGTTTCCTTTTCCTCACCAGAAAGCTCCGGGTTGCGATGAAGATGCCGTCGAATTGCGGTCAGATGTGCCGCGAACTCCTGCTTTTGCTCGCTCTGCTCAACTTGCTGTTGCTCTTCCTCCGGCTGCAAAAGCTGTTCTCTCGTCTGCTCCAGATCACTTTTCATCTTGAGTCCTCCTTTCATGCTTAATTTATCCAATCTATAACGGTGAAATCTGATTCGCCTTGTCAGTCCATCTATAATTGCCGTAACAGTTCTCCAAAAGGCTCTGCAAATGGCGAATATTCTTCTTTTAAGGTCACCACACTGATCTGTAGCGACACTCCTGCCACCTCATGGACTTGAATCGGAAACAGTTCTTGACGCTGTACCTCTTTCTTCACCGTTAACCCTGGTAGAAAAGCGATGCCCGCACCTTGCATAACCAGTTTTTTGGCTGTTTCCGAATTATCGACATGATATGTAATATCCGGCGGGTACTCCAGGGAGTCGAAGGCCCGGTGAATGCGAAGCCAGTCCAGTGAACCACACTCGAAAAAGACCAGCTGTTCATTCCGGATCGCCTCCATGCTGACATGTCCGCTTTCAATGAAAGGATGTCCTCTGTACACGTATAGCTGTATCGGATCTTCGTAAAAAGCAACGGTACGGATCGCAGGGTGCATGACCTTGCGTACAAACGCCAGATCAATCTCCTGACCGAGCAGTTTGGCAATCAGTTGATCCGTTGTTGCTGTTGTCAGTTTAATGTTGACTTCGGGGTACGACTCCTTGATTCTGGGCAGAAAATCGGGGATGACATAATTGGACACCGATACTGTGCTTCCGAGGCGCAGTGCCTCAGGTGTCGTTCTACGCTGCTGAATTTTCTGTTTCCCCTTCTGGATCACTTGTAACACCTGCTGCGCATACGGTAAAAATTTGCGGCCTTCATCCGTCAGCACGATCTGCTTACCTAGTCGGTCAAACAGCTTGCTTCCCAGCTCCCTTTCCAATGATTGAATACGTGCCGTAACCGAAGGCTGGGACAAGAAGAGTACTTCAGCCGCCTTATTGAAGCTTCCGTAGTGATTGATATATACAAACGCTTCAATGTTCTCTATATTCATGGGCGCCTCCGCATCTACTTATTTTTCCTATATAAAAACTTGGTTTTAGGATATCGTAATCCCATCCTTTTCCAGTGTCAATCGTAATTCTTCCAGAGAGCGATCTAACCGTGCGGTAATATCTGCTGCAAGTGTAAATGTTCCATCCTCATTGCGTTCAATTCCCTGATCCACTGCGTATACACCGCCAAGGATATATCGTCCGCCGAGTGCGGTAAGCACAGGCTTCAAAGCATAATCAATAGCAAGCAAATGCGCAATTGAACCGCCAATGACAAGAGGCAGAGTCACCTTATCCCGAAGTCCTTCTTGTGGTATCAGGTCGAGAAACAGCTTGAGCACGCCCGAATAAGCTGCCTTATATACCGGAGTAGCCACAATAACGGCATCCGCTCCATCCACAATGGCAAGTGCATCCTGAATGGCCTGGCTGTCGAACTTTGCCTGTACCAGATCTTCAGCGGGCAAATCGGTCACCTGAATCACTTCAACGGAAATACCAGCTTTGCTTAACGTATGGCTGCTATAATCCGTTAGTCCTGTCAATCGTGAACGCTTGGACGGGGTTCCGGCGATAATGACAACATGTGACATATTATTTTCCTCCTTGGAATAGCGGTCAAGCCGCTCCTTTTACTTTGCGATCAAGCCTGTCGCGAATATCGTCTCCAATCAGATTGACAGCCAGAACAAACAGCGTAATGGCCAGACCCGGGAATGTGCAAATCCACCAAGCTACTGTCAGATAACCTCTCCCTTGAGACAGCAATGCACCCCAATCCGGAATTTCTTTCAGTACCCCGAGCCCAAGGAAACTGAGTCCAGACCCAGTCAGGATGGATGTACCTACACCCAGCGTTGCCATTACGAGTAGCGGAGACAAGGAATGTGGCAGGACATGTTTCCAGAAAATGCGGGCATTGGAACTACCCAGGGAACGCGTGGCTGTAATGAAAGGCAGATTTTTGACAGACATCACCTGACCGCGCATCACCCTTGCATAACCTGGTATCGAAGCTACTGCAACAGCCAGTGCAATATTTAGCAGTCCTGGCCCAAGCGCCGCAGCAACAGATAAGGCGAGCAATACGCCTGGTACGGCCATAAGAATATCCACCGCCCGCATCGTTACCGTATCAACCAGTCCTCCTGCATATCCCGCAAGGATGCCAATAGCACTGCCGACGAGACCACCAACAAGCACGGAAGCAAAACCGATCAGCAAGGAATCCCGGCTCCCATGCACAACCACACTGAAGATATCTCGGCCGAAATAGTCTGTACCGAACAGGTGAGAAGCAGAAGGAGACTGCAGAATGGCATCCGTCATCATCTGTGTTGGATCATAAGGCGCAATCCAGCCAGGTACGATGGCACAGGCCACAGTGAAGATGACGATGAGCAGGGCGGTATACAAAAACAATTGCGATACTGCGGATGAAACACGGCGCTGCCAAGGCAGGCGGTTCCATCTCCACAGGCGAGCTTTCCCGACAATTCCGGTACTTCCGGTACTTCTGGCATTTCCTGCCCATGTCTTTTTGTGTCCCGTCAAAGGTTTCATGCTCATAAAAATTAACGCCTCCTTCTCCTGCCTCTTCACATTTTGCAAGTTCCTGATGCGGTGTTCCTGATCTGGATCATGTACGAACAGCTCGCCGAACCCGAGGATCAATGTACGAATACGAGATGTCAACAAGCAAATTCAACACGACATAGATGATGGATGTAAAAAACACAACGCCTTGCACCACCGGCAGATCCTTAGCCATTAGCGCATCGGCAATAATACGACCAATTCCTTGTCTGGAGAATACCGTCTCTACGACCACGGTTCCTGCCAACAAATCCCCGATTAACATACCGATGACGGTTACGGCAGGGATCAGTGCATTACGCAGAGCATGACCATACATGATAGCCCGTTCAGACAATCCTTTGGCCCGTAAAGCAACGATAAACGGCTCATTTATCACTTCAAGCATGCTGTTACGCACCATGCGCACAATAAATCCTGCACCGACAAGTCCGAGTGTAGCTGCCGGAAGCACCAAGGAACTGAATCCGTCCGACCCCATCGCAGGGAACCAGCCGAGCTGTACGGAAAACAACAGAATAAGCAGAATGCCGGTCCAGAACGTTGGCATCGAGATGCCGAACAATCCAACGAGCCTAGCCACAACATCAATCACACCATTCCGGTGAATGGCCGACAGAACGCCAAGTGTAATTCCGATGGTGATGGCGATCAGCGAGCTGAGTGCCGTCAATGCCAGCGTTGCCGGGAAATGTTCCAGAATTTTGGGCAGTACCGGATCGGAGTTGACCATGGATTGACCAAAATCCCCGCGCAGCATATCGCCAAAATAGTTCGCAAACTGGATATAAAAAGGTTGATCCAGCCCAAGCTGTGCCCGGAGATTAGCAATCATCTCCGGGGTAGCCGAGGACGGGTCCAGCATTAACAGCACCGGATCACCCGGCAGAAGATACATGATGCAGTACACCAGCACCGAAGCTCCAAATATAACGAGAAGCGACGTTGCTAACCGTGACAAGATCAGTTGAATCATACCGGAATGGCTCCTTTCTGAAACCGGAACAGGCTGTACGCCATGTTGGAATGTTGAGACTGGATAATGCAATTTGCATTATGGCTGGATACGTACATCATTAAAGAGTGGATAACCGAGTGCATCGAACTTGATGCCTTCCACGTTTTTGGATGCAGCCACAGTATACGGAAATACGTAGATTGGCAAAATAACCGCTTGTTCAATGAGATATTTCTGAATCTGACTGTAGATGTCTACCCTTTTCGCCGAATCCGTCTCTACCGCTCCCTGCTCCAGAAGTTGATCAATCTTTGGCTCAGATAAACCGGATAATGTCGGACGCTCCCCTTCCGCACTGGTGTGATAGAAGGCGTACAAGGCATTCGGATCGGAGTTGACCTGGCTGTTACCATACAGATCATAATCCCAGTTCTGATAGATCACAGTAGCAATGTCTTTGGTAATCACCACTTCTACCGCAATGCCCAGCGGTTTCAGCTGTTGCTGGATGATGGCAGCAATGTCATTGCGTTTCTCCCGGTTAGGGGAGCCATCTACATAACGCAAAGTCAGCTTCTTCCCGTCTTTGACACGAATCCCGTCAGCCCCCTTAACCCAGCCCTGCTCATCCAGTAGTTGGTTAGCTCGGTTGATATCTGGTGTGATGCTTCCTTCAAGCGACTTGTCATAGCCGAGAATGCCCGGAGACAATGCAGACCATGCGCGCTCGTAGTTACCCAGATACAAGGTTTTCACAATGGACTCTACGTCTACAGCGGATTGTACCGCTTGCCTTACTTTTACATCATCCCAAGGTGCCTTGCGCAGATTGAAAAAGAGGGTGTATGGCAGTCCAACCGTGTTGGCTTGCAACAATTGCTGGTTCGGATCACTTTTAAGCGCAGCGATATTTTGCGGCGGTACGGTCTCTGCGGCAAGCACCTGCTTACTCTGCACACTTCCGATACGTGTTGCTTCTTCCGGTACAATCTTAAACGTGATCGTATCGATATGCGGAACACCTTTGTTTTCGACCGTTTCCGGGCCCCAGTTGTAATCCTTGTTTTTGGCCACTACGATATCCGCGTTTTCATCCCATTTCACAAAGGTATACGGGCCTGTGCCCACCGGATTTTTGCCCAGTTGGTCCCCATATTTCTTCGCAGCCGTTGGAGACACGATTCCCAGTAATGCCTGACTCAAGTTGCCGAGAAACGCTTGCGAAGGTGCATTCAGATTAACTTTGATCGTATACTCATCAATGACCTCGGAGGAGCTATAAGGTCTAATCAGGGCAAGGGAATTGGCAGCTTTGGTGGCAGGATCAATGACCCGATCCAGATTGTACTTCACCGCTTCGGCGTTAAACGGAGTTCCATCATGGAATTTCACGTCTTCACGCAGCTTGAAGGTATAACTTTTGCCATCCTTCGATACACTCCATTCCTTGGCAAGCCAAGGTTTGATAGACCCATCTGGCAGCTGCACCACCAGATTGTCGTAGATCGTGCGAATCGCTCGTACGGCTACAGCAAGACCGCTACGATGCGGATCGAGTGTATCCGGTGAAGTCGCCAGTGCAAAGGTGAGGTTACCCCCTTCCGCTTTACCAGCCTGACCCCCGCCGGCGGAAGCCTGTGCCGCACCGCTGGTTTTGCCTCCTGATGTTGCTCCGCATCCGGACAAAACCATCACCAATGCTACTGCCAACGCCACCACTTTTGTCCATGAGATAGACCTGTTCATATCGCTTCCCCCTCTGTGTATACAGGTGTCATTAATGTGTTACGCCAAGCAAATTTGTATATATTTTATATTCCCTATGAGAAAAGTAGGTTTTAAGGAAAAAAGGATTCATTAACTTTATTAACGCTATGATCCAGATGCATTTGTGCTTCATTTTAACGATGAACTGTTCTTGTATTTGATCCGAATGTATTGGATTGTGAGTACAGGTTAGAGTCACCGCGTTTAAGTTAACATGAATTACAACAATTAGATGATGTTCGATTTAAATGACATTTGACATTCGATTAGATGACGTTTGACTCTTCCTGTGTTCTTGCTACTGTATAACGGTTTACAGGCACCTGGACACCCAAATTGCCACGCAGCGTATCATGCTCATACTCCGTGCGATAGAGGCCGCGTTCCTGCAGAATAGGTACCACCAACTCGACAAAGTCGGACAATCCGCTAGGCAACTCCGAAGCAATAATGAATCCGTCTGCCGCTTCTGCCTCGAACCATTCCTGAACCTTGTCTGCGACCTGCTCCGGCGTGCCCAGGAATTGACTTCGTGGTGTTGCAGCCCGCAAAGCGACTTCGCGCAGCGTTAACCCCTGTTCTTTGGCATCTTTTTTAATCTTGTCTGTTCCACTGCGGAAGCTGTTGCTGCCTATGCCATCCAGTTCAGGGAATGGTTCATCCAGCGGATATTGGGAGAAATCATGATGCTCGAAGAAACGTCCCAAGTAGTCCAACGCTTTATCAATGGTTACCAGGCTTGCGATCTCCTGATATTTCTGTTCCGCTTCCTCTGCCGTCCGTCCCACAATCGGGTTAATGCCTGGCAAAATAACAATATCTTGTGCTGAACGTCCATAGGAAGCTGCCCGTGTTTTGACATCCTTATAAAACGCCTGTGCATCTTCAATGTTATCGTGTCCAGTGAATACGGCATCGGCTTCTTGTGCCGCCAGTGTTTTGCCATCCTCTGAGGAACCTGCTTGAAAAATAACCGGCTGTCCCTGCCGTGAACGAGCGATGTTCAATGGTCCCTGCACAGAGAAGAACTCCCCTTCATGGTTCAGCGTGTGTAGTTTCGAAGGATCGAAGAACACACCACTGTCCTTGTCTCTTACAAATGCATCATCTTCCCATGAATCCCACAAGCCTTTGGTCACTTGTAAATATTCCTTAGCAATACGGTAACGTTCCGGATGTGTTGGATGATTGCTTTTGCTGTAATTTTTTGCGGTACCTTCCAAGGGAGATGTCACCACGTTCCAGCCTGCACGACCATCACTGATCAGATCAAGCGAACCGAACTGTCTGGCGACTGTAAAGGGGTCACTATAGGATGTGGAGAGTGTGCCCACAAGTCCAATGCGTGAAGTTACCGCAGCAAGAGCGGAAAGAATGCTGATCGGTTCAAAGCGATTCAGGAAGTGAGGAATGGATTTTTCCGTAATATACAGGCCGTCTGCAATGAATACCAGATCAAACTTGCCCTCTTCAGCCTTCAGCGCCTGGCGTTTGTAAAATCCAAAGTTGACACTGGCATCGGATAGAACCTCCGGGTGTCTCCAGGTTGTGTTGCTTCCCCCAACACCATGAATGATCGCTCCAAATTTCAAACTTCGTTTTGCTGTCATGTACACTCCGCCTTCCCTGAAATAAGGTAATTTGATGGTACCAAAATGTGGCATATCTGAACCAATGATTGAGCATTAAAATTAAAAATTATTATTCCTATGAGTTTGGTTTGTTTTAATTTCACACAGCTTATCACTGCCCCGGCGAACCGGTCAACGGTGCTTCTAATAGATTTTTTCTATATGGCACCCATGTAAAATAATCGCTATGCTCCTGTTGCATTAGCCTTGTTAGACTTAATCCATTCCGTTCAGACAGCATTGCTTCATCCTGCCGCATTGTTGGGATGATGACATCGACATACCTCCGATTTCCACAATATAGTTCCAGATCATCAGACAGACCGGAAAGACCTATACCCTTAATTCCAATCTGTTAAATAAGAATTATGGCTATAAATGTACTCCCGTCCCTTTGCATCGTCAATGGTTCTGCTAATAGAACAATCCTATAACAGAATAGAAAAAAATAAATTTAAATTTTGAGTTATCCATTCAGTATCAATTTTGATTCAAAAAAAAGGAGTGAGTTTAGACTCACTCCAATGCTTTTAACTTCTCCTCAATCATCTTTGCTTCTTCTAGATTTGATGCGGGAGCACTTATAACTAACGTTTCATTCTGATATTTTTCATTCGTTAATTTCGTGTATAGTTCAGGTTCTGTAATAATAATTGCGAATTGATTAGCCTGTTTATCTAAATAAATATCTCCTAACACGGTTCTCTTTGCGCCTTCATAAGATATTAACAAAGATTTATGCATGAAGATTACCTTTTCGAAAGTACAATCATTGATAGATAAAGATCCCTCAAAAGTATTTTCATTTTTGTTAAAGATTCCATTTAAACTTACTTTTACTTCACTAGCAATCTCAGAGTTTTCGCTAAACATGTAGGATGGCGATTTAATGTCTATTTTTTCATGATGATTACACCCGGATAGAATGAATATGAATAAGAAAGTAATAAAAAGTACTCTTTTCATTTTCGGCCTCCAAGCTTATTAACACGGGGTAAAAATAGCACCCTATAATTATGTTAGTATTTAAATTTCCAATATATATTTACAGGTATAACAGCCCCACTCTGGTAACCATAATACAAGGGGGACAATGTATTTTTTGCAAGTGAAGATAATCTTGCTTCGTCATAAAAGTAATTACCAGCTTGTCCTGAGATTTGTCCTAAATCAAAATTCCTTGGTGTATATCGTGTCGAATTTTTGTAATAAACAACATTAAGTTGTGCAGAAGTATTTTTCTTAGTTGATGTTGCCATTGGAGTCCATACATATTGAAAACCATTCCACTGATACACATCTACATATTTATATATTATTACATAGTCGTGCAGTGATCTAACAATAGTATTTTTATAACTGTCGTACTCATTCTCTTTAATGAATAGATCTATAACTGTCATAAATGCACCTACATAAGGATGAGTCATACCTGCTCCAATTTGAATAAGTTTGTTTCCCATTTTATTTAAATCGCCTTGCTCATTCCCATACAAGGTTTGTGCACCATAAGAGTATTCTGTACGCAACCTAGTATCTCCAGGAGACGCCATTATAGCTACATTATGGTCTAAATTATCTATATTAGATATACTGTACAACTTATTTTGATACTCAATTTCTGTGTATACTGAATAATCGCTCATAAGTTCCATTATATCTTCTATTTCAGACTGAGTCTTAGCATTGTCAAGTTTACTTTCATATTCAGCAACGTTTAATTGCTTCCCTTCCTGTATTGCCTTTTCCTTTAGAAATTCTTTGGTTACAGTAAAGGACTCAGTTAATGGATCATATGTGGAATCCTCAGCGCTTACAGGTGACACTTGTAATACAAGTATAAGAGACAATAATGAACCAATTAGTCTTTTTTTTATTTTCAAATTTACACCTTCCTCTCTTTATTCCTTTATTTACCTTATCATGAAAAAGATTTATCATCAATATTTTTGGGTATTAATCCATTTTATTGAAGTGTACTATCTATTTCTTAGTAATAAATCTTCTAATTCTCACAGTAACCCTCCCCATAGTTCCTATACAATCATTAAATCATGACAGATACAATGTAACTTAACAAAAAAAGGAAATAATTCAGGCTTTTCATCCGCTCAATGCCTTACTAAAGTCGTAAGGTACTCCTGTCTTTATAATCTTTCCAGAGTTCCCCTCATGCTTCTGTAACATATACTTCTTCATTTCTATTGACTTGCCTCAAATGTCATCAGCTTAATTATGTAGCCCTTGTACGGGAAACCTCATGCGGAATAAACAGATTTGTGTGAACGTTCAGCCTAAAAGTTTCGTAGGTGCTGCGTTGTTCATTCCGCATGTTTACATGTTGCTTCAAACCACGAGCGGTGGCCATCACAAATCCTTGTTCAGCAACTGGGGCGGAGCAATAATCGGCCATCCTTCCGGGATTGAATGGAGTTGTTCGGTTGATATTTGATGCACATGTCTGGAGCTTATTCCCCAACGTTCCGCTGCATAGGTGGATACAAACTTCCTGCGTTTACCTTCGGTGACCAGATACCAAACTTCCGGTGTATCAGCAACAGATACAATACTTAAGTCAGTAGGTGCCACGCCAGGATCGAGAGGGATTACGGCAAGAGGAACGTCCGGTTCAAACGATCCGTTCCGAATATCTCCAGCGGACACCAGCGGTTCACCCGCAGGTATGCCCAACAGATCAGGTTTGGCGACCAGCACCGGCGAGATGCCGCGCGGAACAGGAATGTTCAGCTTTCGGCGCTGACCGCTTCTTAGTACATAGACATCACCCTTCAGATCAACAAGAAATGCACCTTCGGGATAGAAATCACTGCTTCGTCTGAGCGGTGATGTTGCAGGACTGTTTACAGAAGAGGAACCTGCGGCCCTCTGGCGTAAATCACCTTTTGCCGCTAACGAAGATACGTTCGCTTGAGATCGAGTTTGAGGGTCTGAGTGCGGAGTCTGTGCCAGCCTGGAGGTTTCCGCGATGAGCGCTTGGGGATCTCCCCATTTTTGACTGTAAAATTGTTCATTTCCCTTGTTCACTGTGTTAAAGTCCTGCTCTCCGAGCGCTTTCATGCTGACACTTCCAAAATGATGAATAAAGGCGTCACCTGCTACAGCAAGTCGGTATCCCAACATCCGCACCCGTACAATCCAATCGTCATCCTCAAAGTTACCTACGGCGTAACCCTCATCCAGATACCCTACACGCTCAAACAAATCTCTGGAAAACAGCCAGCAGAATCCGACGAGCCGATCCGTCACTCGATGTTTCTCCGGGTCGGGACGATTCCGGTTCGCAGCGAAAGACCACATGTCCTCTACTTCACGATAAGGCACTTCAATCTGCTGATCTCCGCCAATGTAGTTCGTTACAGGTCCTACGACACCAATCTGCGGATCGCTGTTAAGGCACGTCATCATATTCTCCAGCCAGCCCGGGGTAACCAGGGTATCATTGTTCAGCACAACGATATGCCGTCCCTTTGCCATCATCAGACCCTGATTAACGCCTCCGGCAAATCCCCGATTCTTCTCCAGTGCAGCAACCCTCACCATACCGCCTTTGCGAAGCAGTGCATCGGCCGTACCATCTTGAGAAGCATTGTCTACAACGATGATTTCGTAAGGAGCGGGGGTATGTTTCTCAATGCTTGACACACATTGCAGTACATAATCCCGCTGATTGTAGGTGGGAATGATGATGCTGACACCTTCAAACACAATTCCGAATGAATTCTGTCCCTGAAGAACACCATCTTCGTAACCTCGGTTATATCCTTGCTTGTATAACTTGGTGTTTCGAAGAATACGATGACTCCTTTTGCCTTTCCGTGAAGCATTACGCCGATTACGGCCATCGGCTGCATGAAGAAGAATCTTAGCAGATGTCCCCGTACGATGAGGATAGGTGCCCGACGATTTTGTACCTTCTCTAAGCGGACTGCTCTGCTGTGAACTGCTCTGATTATTTTTTCGTACACGATGAGGCTGTATTTCCGATTTCTTCATGTTGCTTCCTCCATTCCACTCGTGCCAGAGGCAGGGTCCCGGTGATCCTGCCCCAGACAACTCACTAGAGTTGAAGCTCCCCTGTCACTAATTTGTCTGCCAAATGTCCGAAATCGAAGGCAACGCTGCCCAGTTCTCCAGCGATACGCCTGCATAGCACCACCGCTGGAATGCCCGCTGCGACCAGAGCCGTATCAAAGGTTTGCTCAGACGTTAGCTGCATTACCCTCGGAATATCTGCCATGCCTGCTACCGCAGGGATGATGCCTGTAACCTGCACCCCATGCAGTTGTAACAAGGCTCCAAGCTCTACCGCCTGGCTGCCGATCAGCAGCACACGCCGTCCTTGCAAGATCGGCAGCAACAGACGAGACTGATGCAGACTGTAATTGATGGTGGAACTGGTCAATTTCAGACTAGACCAATCGATTCCGAAATGGCGCAACACCGGGAATAATAGTCCCTGAAACGTCGGAGCACGTGAGATGGGCACACCCACCCAGTCTGCACCCCGAATCGCTTCCGCAAGCGTCGCGCGGATGTCAGGAGTGGAGCATGGCACCCCTGCATAAGGCAGAAACGGTGCCAGCTCCTGCACTTCTGCAGCTGGCAGCACGGTGTCTGCTGCCAGCGTAAGCAGTTCGCCATCCCCGAGGCGAACGACAGACAGGGGGCGCTGCGCATCCAGCGCCGCCATGATGTGACCAGCCATTTCATGAGGGCTGGTTAGCCGGGTCAGGCTGGGCGCATACTGGCGGAAGCCCGCCGCGATCAAATCTGCCGCCGCGACAGCGGGCAGAATATGATCCGGCGGGATGTGCTGCGCCACCAGCGCCTCGCCCCCGGCGAATACGCCGTCGCGGTAACCCGCGGCGTAACCGCCGGGCCCTGCCGCCTGCACGGCATGCTCCGCAGCCAGCGGCGGCACGCCGTTTGCGCTGTCCGCACTCGCGGCAGCGCCTTCCCGCCCCGCGGGCACGACGACACCCTGCGGGTGTGTCGTCTGGCGCGGGGCGGGGCCAGCACCGCTGGCAGGCATCGCCTGTGGCGAGCTTGCGTGCGGTGCTGGCTTGGGCGCACGGCGCATCGCCGTGCGCTGCTTGGCGCGGGCCGCGGCGCGCCGGCCCAGCGCAGAAGCACGCCTGCGCTGGACGGGGCCTTGACGCAGGCGGCTCTGTGCAGGCGGGGCAAGCGCTGCCCCGCCTGCCCTGCTCGCTCTCTCACCTGCGGCTCTGCTGCTTCTTCGCGCTTTGTCCGTCTTTCCCACTCCCCGGGCCCTCGCTGCTTTGCCCACCCTAATGCCGCCTCCAGGCCGACTTGCTTTGCCCACATTGCCCACATTTCCAATCCGATCTGCTTTGCCAGCGACTATCACACTTCCAGCCGTACTCGCTTTCCCAACTCTTTCAGCCGTACTTGCCTTGCCCCTACTCAACACAACTCCAGTCCGGCCTGCCTTACTTATCCTGATCACACCACCCGTACTGCTACCGCCTTTGCTGCTCCCTGCTCTTACGGTACCTTTCACATGCCCCACTTCCCTGCATTATTCACTTGCACCGCTCTGCCTCCACTCTTCACACCACTCGCATGACCCAGACCTCTTCTATTCTCTACTCTCCCCCTACCTTACACATCCGACATCACTTCCCTGTAATCTGCCCCTTTTTGCCTGTGCGCCCTAAAACACCTCACACGTTATTCTCCTGCCTGCGTAGTCTTACTTCGCCCCGGCAATACCACTGCTCTCACACGATTTCCCCTGAGCATATTAGAGAAAGACCGCGGTCGTTGCACAAAACGCCGGAGCTTACTTCAAGGCTCCGGCGAGGATTCTGTTTCCATCATCTGTTTCCATCATCTGATTCAATCATCGGTTTCGATCCACGCAACGCACCGCGGCTGTATCATGTTATTTCCGGTTAAGGTAGCTGCCCTTTCATGCGTACAGCTGCCTCCTGAAGCGATTCAAATGTGCCGGCATCGCTCCAATATTTTTGCAAAATGTCATACTCCAATCCGCCGCCGGAGGCATAATGGTTGTTTACATCGGTGATCTCCAGCTCTCCACGTGCGGATGGTACAATGTTATGAATCAGGCTAAACACATGGTCATCATACATGTATATGCCCGTTACACAGTAAGAGGTCTTCGGCTGACTTGGCTTTTCTTCAATGTACGCGATACGTTCCGGATGGTGTTCATCAAAGACAGGCACCCCGTAGCGACGCGCATCGTCCACTCCTTTAAGCAACACTCGCGCCGTACCCGCAGGTTGCTGCATATATCGCTCTACATACGGTTTCAAATCATCGCTGAACAGATTATCACCAAGAAGCACCACAAATTTTTCGCCCGGAAGAACAAACGATGAGGCCAGATCAAGCGCTTCGGCAATACCGCCAGCCTTTTCCTGAATACGATACGTCAGCCTGACCCCATGATCCGCTCCGCCACCAAGATACTCCGTATACAAACCAGCGGAATGTTTGTTGATAACAATCAGAATATCCTCAATCCCTGCCTGACGAAGCCTGTCGATACCATACATAATCATCGGATGTTTACCGACGGGAAGCAGATGTTTATTGATAAGCCGGGTCAGAGGGTACAGCCTGGTTCCTGTGCCACCAGCAAGAATTACACCTTTCATTCCTTGTTCCCTCCTTCATCGGATATGTCCATAAATTCACGCGGATCGACTTGCCATTTATTGATGAAAATGGAACGGTTACGCTCCAGCAACTGTTTCCATTCCGTATGATCTGTCTTTTGAAAACTCGCACTGCCTTGATGATGTACAAGGACATCACCGCATACTAACAAACGGAAGCCCTGCAACCTAGCTCGATAACAATAGTCGTCATCTTCATAGTGGCCAGGGGAATACGCTTCGTCAAGCCAGCCTACGGCCTCCAGTACGCTTCGTTTCATCAGCATACACAGCCCTACGATTCGGCGTACTTCCTTCCACCTGGACACATCCGAAACATTATTGGCAGCCGCTAGCTCCTGAAAATGTGGCACATCCCGAAACGTCATATGCACCTGCTGAATACCACTGGCATAGTTCGTGACTGGCCCGATGATGCCAACATCATCTTCACTGTACAGTGCTGTGCGCATATTTTCGAGCCAGCATGATGTAACGGTAACATCGTTGTTCAGCAAGAGTAATTCATCCCCGCACGCAGCCCGAAGTCCAGCATTACAAGCGGCAGGAAATCCCCGATTTTCGGGTAAACGAACAAACCGGATGCGTTCCTTGGCACAATATTCGGCAGTACCATCCGTCGACCCATTATCTACAACGATGATCTCATACGATGTTGCTTCTCCTGTGTATGTTCGGATAGCCTCGACACAAGGCCTCAGCAACGAGAGTCCGTTATACGTGGGTATAATGATGCTGGTCAGCGTCATCTCACATTCCTCCTGTACGCTACCTCTGCACGGGAAGGAAGGTTGGTCCGAAGGGCATATTCACTCGTACCCATCCATGTTGCCAGTGCTTCCAGGTGATCCCCAAGAATCAATCTGGCAACACCATTACCACTACCCGTGTTCCCGGCTCGCAGTCGGTTCGAGCGAATGACATCCACTTGGCATGGAGCGGATACCTTAAATCCCTGCTGGATTGCAAGCATCTGCGCCTTCGGCGGAACGGCCAGCGAAGCAGATTTTACAGCCTGAATCATTCGCCTAGATAGGGCATGGGGCACAGCGGTCATCGAATTCGAACCAAGGTCCCGCCGACCTAATGTATGGTTCAAATAAGCTTTGATTCGGCTGACTTCGTCCTGCTTGGAAAAAGGAGGAAGTAAAGAAGTCAGGTCATTTAACGCTACATCCTGCCCCCGGTCAATCGCGAACAGGAACGGCGCCAGTTGTTCCGCAGGTATAACCATATCTCCATCCACAAACAAAACGCTCTCCGCATCAGTCATTTTGGCTCCAAGCGCCCGCCCCACATCATGCCCGGCTCGTTCCGGTTCATACACGAGTGTAATGCCTGAATGTTGAAGCACGCTTTCCAGGCTGTTATCCGTCGTGCCGTTTAATATAACTACAATATCGCGGAGGGGTAGACGCCCTAGTTGTACCAACACTTGCCCCAGTGTGCGTTCCTCATTACAGGCACAGACTACGGCAGCAGCAACATGTCGGAGGGGTAGCGGTACAATCTCTGGTGAATGGCCGGAGGACTTCGCATAGCCTTGAATAAACGCCCTGCCTGCCTGCAATGCAGCTTCGTAGCTAGTCTGTTCCGGCAGATTCGCCGCGTGTACTTGCCACGCATCAGAAGCATGTTTATTCAGGTTGTCGGAGTCTGCCCTGAATTGGTTGCCTGCAAGCTGACCTGCTCGCCAAAATGAACGTAGATCCGGAATCACCTTCCGGACATTCCGCCGGCTCCGCCCGAGATGCCGGGTACGTGGCGCGCGTTTCCCCACAGCCTGCTTTCTGCTCCGGGGTCTGCTCGCCGCCATTCGCTTGGCCCGCGCCCATCTCTTTGCCCCTACTCCTGATCGTGTTTTTATCGCTGTCACCTCCGCATGTTGCCGTTTCTATCACATAATCCCTCATTTCTTAAAACTTCCTACTGAGCCAGACTGCGAACACGCTGTAGATCAGGGTAACCCCCCCGTGGTCCCCGTGTATCTGTAATCCAGCGGATCGCCTCCAGATGGTCGTTCAGTACGACTTGGCTAAGTAGATCAGCACCGCCTCTTTTCCTCGTGCGCACAGCATTCCATTTCCCTACAGGCACATGATGAACAGCCTGCACCCGAAGGCCGCCAAATATCGCTTTGGCATGAGCAAGTGGCGGAATTTCCAGCGAAGATATGCCAATGATCTCAAGTGCATTCCGGCTGAGCGCATGAGGAATGGCTGTCATAGAAGCACCACCAAGATCAGATCTGGAGAGCAGACTGTTCAACATATGTTTTGCTTCAACGACCGGATGAACAGGGCTCCGTGTCACCGGACCGTTGTAATTGTTCAGTGCAACATCAACTCCATTTAGCACAGCCTGAACGTAAGGTGTCAGGTGTTCGGCCGGGATCGGAATGTCTGCATCCGTGAACAGCAAAATCTGCCCGCGGGCTGATGCTGCCCCTACTCTTCGTCCTGCATCATGTCCCAGCGCTTCAGTATAGTGGAGTACCCGTGCCCCGGCCCGTTCAGCTTCATTGGCTGTGCCATCAGTTGACCCGTTTACAATAACCAGCACTTCTGCATCGCGGCATATACGTGTCGCTTCACGGACTACAGCGGCAATGGTGCGTTCCTCGTTCATCGCTGGAATAATCACCGATAGCAAAGGTTGCCGGAGAACTTCTCTGTCTTGCTCAGTAACTTCTCCAATCATCTCATGTGCTTCTCTTCGATTGTTCGCATGAAATGAGTGGTTAGGAGGCAAGGAGAAAACATAGGTCTTTGTACCCTTTTTCCGTCTCGATCGGATTCGTCTTTTTTCAGATACCCGTCTGGTACGCTTTTTTCTTGTTTTTGTTGCAAAACTGGCTCTATTACGTTGTTTCCGCAACAAATTCACCTCCCACAATCCATCCTGATCATGCCAAGGGAGTACACGTTATTCTATGTATTCGTGGAGCAGTGGAAACGGCGTATGTCCTTATTTTACTTAGGTTCTGGGCAGGAGTGTAAGTACACCCATCCTGTGAACCGACAAGAATCGTCAATATTTTTAAAAATGACATCTCTTCCCTGTCCTTAGACACAATTTTCGAAAAAATTTAAAATTGTATCTTTTCCAATCTTTTACACTGTGATACTATACGATTCAAGCCACACAATTTACATTTTTAACCTTGTTGAGAACTCACGTTCCCAAAACCTCTTTCTGTCCTTTTATTGACCTTCGGTTAGTTCAGACGTTTGATCTCCTCCGTTTTGTACACAAACAGACCTTGAACTTGAAAGGAGTGATGCCGTTCCCAACCCGGCTTCTTCTTCCCGCATTCCACACACGGATTGAACATCCCGGTTCTCCGTAGAACCTTCGGTTTGCCGCAATCACTAGGGGGACAACCCCTGCTTCTTAAACATACTTCTGTTTGAGCCCCTCACTCCGCCCTGCCAGATGCAGACGGAAATCCATCCGAGTTAGGCATAAACCCTTTTTTTCCAAAAAATATGATGAGAATGGGAGAGTTAACAATGAAATTTGCCAAAGTTATGCCAACAATTCTTGGAGGAGCTCTTTTGCTCGCTTCCGTATCCTCTGCTGCTGCAGCGCCATCTGATCTATCCATTCCGCTTGAGGCTCCTTATGCCTCCGAGGAGAGTATCCTTTTGAACAACAATCCTGACGAAACGATCTATAATTATCTTGGTCAACAGGAACAGTTCCTGAACTCTGACGTCAAAGGCCAGCTCAAAATCATTAAACGTAACACGGATACTTCCGGTGTAAGGCACTTCCGTCTGCAACAGTACATCAAAGGTATTCCGGTCTACGGTGCCGAGCAGACCCTCCATCTGGACAAAACGGGAGCTGTGACTTCTGCTCTTGGTGAACTTCCGCCTGTTGAAGAACAAGCGATTCCTAATGACGGAATCCCTGGTATCAGTGCAGAGGACGCGATTAAAGTGGCCTCGGAAGAAGCGACATCCCGGATCGGCGAGTTAGGTGCACCGGAGCTTGAGCCAAAGGCTGAACTCCAAATTTATCATCATGAAGATGACGGTCAGACCTATCTGGTTTATATTACCGAAGTGAACGTGCTTGAACCTGCCCCGCTGCGAACCAAATATTTTATTAACGCCGTGGACGGAAGCATCGTATCCCAGTTTGATATTATCAATTTTGCTACAGGAACAGGTACCGGGGTGTTTGGTGACACCAAAACGCTGACCACAACGCAATCGGGCAGCACCTACCAGCTGAAAGATACCACTCGTGGAAAAGGCATTCAAACGTATACAGCAAACAATCGCTCCTCTTTACCAGGAACATTGTCTACCAGCTCTAATAACGTGTGGACGGACCGTGCAGCTGTTGATGCACATGCTTATGCTGCTGCTACTTATGATTTTTACAAAAATAAATTTAACCGCAACAGCCTGGACGGCAACGGTCTGTTGATTCGCTCCACAGTACATTATGGCTCCAACTATAACAATGCCTTCTGGAACGGGGCACAGATTGTATTTGGTGACGGGGACGGCTCACTGTTCGGTATCTTCTCCGGGGATCTCGATGTTGTGGGTCATGAGCTCACACATGGAGTGATCGAGTACACGGCCAATCTGGAATACCGCAACGAACCAGGAGCATTAAACGAAGCGTTTGCTGATATTATGGGTAACACCATTGAGAGTAAAAACTGGCTGCTGGGTGACGGCATCTATACTCCTAACATTCCAGGAGATGCATTGCGCTCTTTAGCCGACCCTACCCTGTATAACCAGCCTGACAAATATAGTGACCGTTACACAGGCAGTGCAGATAACGGCGGTGTGCACACCAACAGCGGTATTATCAACAAAGCGTTCTACCTTGCAGCCCAAGGCGGTACACATAACGGTGTAACGGTTAGCGGCATCGGCCGGGATAAGGCCGTACGTGTTTTCTATAGCACGCTGGTGAATTACCTGACACCAACATCGAAATTCGCAGCTGCCAAAACAGCAACGATTCAGGCCGCCAAAGACCTTTACGGTGCGAATTCTGCCGAGGCAACTGCCATCACCAAAGCCTATCAGGCTGTAGGACTATAATCGTTAACTGATCGTGTGTAGCATCTGCGACCTTCACAAAAAGTGAAGCCGAACTTATTATTTCCCCTTCTATTCTTGTGTTAAAAAGTAGCCTCGTTCCGGCACCCCTCATGTCCGAACGGTCAGGCTTATCAAATAAAAGCGGTGTCCGGGACATACTCTGGACACCGCTTTTGTATATTTTTATGCCGATGGCCCCGCTGCGATCCAGGACAACAAACCATACGTATGCTTGCAATCCGCTGTCCGCGTTACTTCCAGCACAGCTTCATCCTCACTCTGGGATAACAGCGACACCTGAAATCCACGGTCATTGCTCATGGCTACAATGACATAATGCTCCGAATCAAACGCCTCTTCGAAAACGATCGTCACTTCGGTACACGTTTCATTCTCCGGCAGAACAAAAGCTTCCATGCCAAACTGCTGCACAGCAGGCTGTTTACTCACGCTACGTACCGGCTGGAATGCCAGATGTCCGGCTTGAACAGCACCAGTCTGCAACTGTTCACTGCCTACAGAACCATCACACAAATGCTCTTGTGTTACCGACTGAGGCTTAAGGGTATAGGAGACTGGCACCTCTGTATCAGCCCCTTGAGGGGTGATAGAGTTGGATAAGTCTGTGTCAGCTACATCCGGCGATAATGTATTTTCTCCATCCGATGCATCTTCAGCTTCAGTGATTCCCGTAGCAGACTCGCCTTCCGTTAATACGGCATCTACTTCCGAATCATTGTGTAGCCCAAGCAGCTCTTGAAGATTCAAATTTCCGGCTTGGAACTCAGCAGGCGCATCCGGCGACGACTCCGCGTCATCTCCCCAGGTAAACAGACCTTCGTTAGGCAGGCCAACCGACTGTATAAACTGTTGTACTTCCTGCATGGCTTCTTGCCTTTTGAACTCGGCAAGCTGTTCCAGCGTTTCTGCACTGACCTGACGAATTGCATTCCAGATCTCTTCACTTAGATGTGATGTGCCCACGATTCCATCATTTAAGTGACTGGACGTGATACTTTGCTCACTTAACTTGCTGCCATCAATAGCACGATCAGCGAGATGCACAGACGATATCGTGCCCTCTGTCAGTTTACTGCCGTCCACACTGCCATCCGCCAGTTTAGATGCCGTGACTGCACCATCTTGCAGATGAGCTGTGCTTACAGCTTCTTCGGTCAAATGGCTTGCCGTGATGCTTCCATCCTCGATATGATCCGCACGGATTGCACCTTCTGCGATATGTGCAGACTGCACACTCTCATCGGTCAAATGAATGCTGGATACCGCACCCTCTGTCAGTTTACTGCCGTCCACACTGCCATCCGCCAATTTAGACGCAGTAACTGCATCATCTTGCAGATGAGCTGTGCTTATAGCTTCTTCGCTCAAATGGCTCGCCGTGATGCTTCCATCCTCGATATGATCCGCACGGATTGCACCTTCTGCGATATGTGCAGACTGCACACTCTCATCGGTCAAATGAATGCTGGATACCGCACCCTCTGTCAGTTTACTGCCGTCTACACTGCTATCCGCCAGTTTAGACGTAGTAACTGCACCATCTTGTAAGATGACGGAGCGGACAGACTCTTCCTCCAGATGTTCAGTTCCAATACTCCGCTCCTGAATGTGGTGGGAGAAAACAGCCCCATCCTGGATATGACGAGATTGAACTGCACCTTGCTGCAGATGTGTAGCGCCCAGAGATTCCAATTGCAGATGCAATCCACTGATCAGCCCTGGCTGTAAATGTGCTTCTGTTACACAGAGCGGAGCCAAATGTTCTGTATGCACCGCTCCGGCCATCAAATGATTGGAAGATATCGCCTGCTCGGTAATATGCTCACTCCGAATGACCTCTTCTCTCAGATGAGCGCTATGGACAGACTGAGCAGTCAAATGATCTGATTTTATACTGCCTTCAGCGAGATGCATGGAATCAACGGATGCTCGTTGCAGATGCTCGCTGCCCACTGCCCCGTACTGTAATTCCTCACCAGATACCGAGTCGGTGGCCAGTTGTTCTGTCGTCACTGTCCTTTGACGAAGCTTGCTACCGGGGATGCTGCCGTTTGCAAATAATTCTGGCGTACGCACCTCATCGGATAGATGCTCCAGCGAGATCGTATGCTGTTTCAGGTGATATCCACGAATTGTTTCAGCAGGGATATGTTTGGCAACGATGCTTTCAGCCATAATCTTGGCGGAAGTGATACTGCCGTCAGCCAGTTTGGCCGAGGTGACCGATAGATCAGCCAGCTTATCTGTAGAGACACTTTCCGGTGAGAGTTTAGGTGATGTCACAGCATGATCTGTAAGATGTGGTGGAAAAATGGAACCGCCTGCCATCTGTGCTGAAGTCACGCTGCCCGGAGCTATTTTGTCCGTCGTAATTGCCGCACGTGATATGGCATCGGTCTGAACGCTGCCCGGCTGCAGGTGAGGGGCACCTACGGCATGCTCTGTCAGGTGCTCGGCTTTCACTGCATACGGCCTTAGTGCTTCGGAATCCACACTGCCGGGAGCCAGATGAGCCGTTGATACGGCTGCTTTGGCCAAGTGGGACGAGTTGACCGTACCTGAGGCTATAGCTTTGCTTGTAACCGCACTTGGAGCGAGTTTATCAGCCGTGACACTCTCTGATGCCAGCTTTGCGGTTGTGACTGCTTCATCCTGCAATTGGAATGATCCTACAGAAGATTCAGCCAGATGTTTTTCCAGCACAACACCTGAAGCCAGTGCATCCGCAGACACACTTCCCTCGGATAGATGTGTTGTCTCGATGCTTCCACTCGCCAAATGTATGGAATGAATAGCCCCATTATCAACATGAACCGGTGTAATGCCTCGATTGGCAATATGTTCTCCGCGAATCGAGCCTTTAGCCAGATGTTTCCCGAGCACAGCTTCATCGGATATTTTGGAAGCGACAACGCTTTGATCTGCCAGTTTCGAAGCCGTCACCGCCTGCTCCAGCAATTTCGCTGTTCCCACCGATTGATCTGCCAACTTGCTGCTAATGATCGCTCCATCGACCAGATGCTCACTGCCGATTTCGGCATTGCCGATCTGTTCGCTCCCTACAGCAGCAGCTCGAATCTGTACTGATCCGATCGAACCATCCACCAGATGTCGTCCATTCAAGGCATGTTCGGCAATATGCCGTGTATGAATCGAGCCATCCTCAATCTGTTCGCTGCCGATGCTGCTTGCCAGCACTTGATTACGTCCAACAGAACCTTCAGCCAAATGAGACTGTTTCACCGAACCGGCCTGAATATGGCGTGTATCAATAGATTGCTCTTCAATTTTGCTACCTGTCACCGCTCCATCACGAATCTTGGCACTGGTGACCGCATCATCCGCCAGTTTAGAGGTATGGACAGCCCCACCAGCTAAATGACGGGTCTCGATCCCGCTAATCGCAATTTTTTCACCAGTAACAGCTTGATTCTGGATTAATTCCTCTGTGACAAGCAGGCGACTCAGATGCCTTGTGCCGATGGAGCCATCCGCTATTTTGGCTGCATCAATGACCTGATTGCCCAGCTTCTGTGAGGTAATGCTACCATCCCGGATTTTGTCTCCAGCGATGGATGCATTTCTGATTTTGTGACCTGATACAGAGCCATCAATCAGATGTTCCTCCGCAATCGAAGCCTCAGCCAGCTTAGCAGAAACAATCGCACCATCCGCAATATGAATACTTGTTACTGCATAATCCTGAAGCGCCTCGCTTCCTACAGCTCCTGATTTCAGCTTGGAGGCGTCCACCGAAAAAGGAGCCAGCTTACTTTCCGTGACGGCGAACTCACTGAGGTCATCTGTATAAATATACTGTCCTTCATAGCCTGGCATCTGGTTCTGGTTTAATTGTTCAAAACGCAGCTTGCCTGTTGAACGGCCTGGGTTATCCTGTTCTTTCACTGGAAGGTGGGCAATGCTTCTGATCTGAAGTTCTTTTTCTGCGCTTTCCTTTTCCACATTATTTTTTTCTGCATTTAATGGGGCAATTTGTTGCGGCTGCTGGGGCTGTTGCTCCTGCACTATGTCTTGCGCTTCCACCACAACTTCAGATTTATTGACCGATGCATCTGGCGTCGTCTGATCAGATGTCGTTACGGTATCAGCAATAACTTCCTTGGAGGCAACTCTATCCGAAGTCGAAACCTCCTCTTTTTTCACTGTTTTTTCTGGCTTGCTGAATTCCAGTCGCCGATCCATCAGATCCAGCTCCCTGAATTTGGGACTGATATGACGCACTTTAGGCGTCACAACCTTTTTTTTGCCTTTTTTACTCATGAGGCCAGCTCCTTCCCCTAACGTTCATCTCCGGCATCATATGCTTTGAGCTGGGCATCTGCCACTTTTATGGCCCTACTTTTGCACATCCTTGATCAGATTCCTGTCTACTCAGGTTAACGTTACATCTCCCCTGGCGTAATTAGGCTGAACGAAGTGAAGAGAGAAGGCGGCTGTCCACGCCCCGCATCCGCTCGTTTCATAAGATAAGATGTCTGGACATCAACGGATGTATAAAAGTGCCTCTGCACACCGGTCTGCGTTATCGCGATGTTAAAACCATGCATTGACAGGCCGGCATACTGAAAAAATTCATGGTTGCGCGATAACAATGAAGGAGGAACGGTCATGCTCCAAGAAACGATCGGCATTATGTTCGATTCACGCATGTACCGGGGGATACCGGCCGGAAGGACCGGTCAGGAATCACTCGCAAATTATGAACAGGCTGCAGCCTGTTACGGATTAACGCCTTGCTTTTTAAGGCTGGAGGATATCGATCTGGATCGTAAAACATGTCTGGCTTATGTGAAAAAAGAAGGTCGTTACGTCCGTGAGCGTATACCGCTTCCTTCCGTAATCCATAACCGTGCGCTCCAGCTTCGCCGTGCGGAACAGCGACTGATTACACGTTTGCTCCTGCAAGGCATCCAGGTGTATAACGTGCGTAATCGTTATCGGAAGGACCATGTGCATGATATGCTGCGGCAAGACTTTTTTTTAAAAGATCATCTGCCACACGCAGTCAAAGCAACGCCCGAATCGCTCACTTACATGATGGAACATCATAAGGATCTCGTCATTAAACCGTGTAGCGGCAGCATTGGTCATGGCATTATGCGTCTCTTCCAGCAGGAGGGACATTGGAGACTAACCTGTGAAACGAGGGCATCGCGTAAAGGCTGGGCCACCTTCAAACTGAACCGGGGACAGTTGCCTTCCGCTACACTAAGGCGGATATTCCGTCATGCTTACCTGATTGAAGAACGGATTCCACTAATTCGGCATGAGGGAAGGCCCGTTGATCTGAGAGTATCCGTGCAACGCGGGGGAGATGGGGTATGGAGTGTCACTGGCATGTTTGCCAAGGCAGCTCCGGCGCATACGTTTGTCACAAACATCGCGCAAGGCGGCAAAGTCATGACTGTTCCTGGAGCACTTGGTCTGGCCGAACCGAGTACGGAGCTATTCCAGCTGCAAGCCCGAATAACTATGGTCGCCCTTCGTATTGCTCACACGCTGGCTTCCAACTTGCCTCATCTGGCTGATCTGGGCCTCGACCTCGGTGTGACCCAAAACGGAGGCATTTACTTTATCGAATGCAATGGCAGGGATCAGCGATATGGGTTTCGTAAAGCTGGCATGCAGGAACATTGGCAGATGACATATAACAAACCAATGGCGTACGGACGTCTGCTCGTCAATCACAACTTCAGCATTCCAAGACAGCCACAAACCTATGATCGTGGATTGTATTGATTTCATTCGTGATTTGTGTCAATATTATGCAGAATGGCCGCTTTTGCGGCCTTGAAGTTTGTATTAACCCTAAGGGGGATATTCATGGCAAAAACGCTGTTGCGATTAATGACTGAGCTTTCTTCGCGCAAATGGATCTCCCGGACCGTGGGAGCTTTCTCCAAAAGCCGGGGAAGCAAAGCATTTATCCCTTATTTTGTCCGGACCTACAACATCCCTGTACAGGAAGCCGAGAAGGATTGGAAAGAATATCGTTCCCTGAATGATTTCTTCACTCGCAAATTAAAACCCGGGATGCGCCCGCTAGACCTTTCGGAACATGCATTGATCAGCCCTGTCGACGCTAAAATTACGGCAGCAGGCCCGATTTCTGCAGGAACCATTCTGAATGTAAAGGGACAAGATTATACACTTGCTGAATTGTTAAACCACTCTCCACATCTGGAGAAGTACAAGCATGGTTATGGTTTTGTGCTCTATCTCAGTCCGCGCGACTACCACCGCATTCATGCACCTGTCAGCGGTCGTAAGATGGAGAGCGAACATATCAAAGGCAAAGTTTATCCTGTGAATGATTTCGGACTCACCCATATGAAATCCGTGCTCAGCCGCAATGAACGGCTTATTACGTATATTCAGCATGATTATGGTGAAGTAGCTGTCGTCAAAGTGGGTGCAATGAATGTCAGTAGTATTCAATATGCCGATATTGACACCCAGACTTGGGCTCAGGGAGATGATCTGGCCTATTTCGAGTTCGGCTCTACTGTTGTACTGCTTATGCAGACCGATACCTTCGAACCGCTCCCTGATTTGAAACCTGGAGATTCCGTTAAAATGGGAGCTTTACTTGGTCGTCTGAAACCCAAACAACCCTAATTTCATACGTAAATAAAGAGGATGGCTCAGCACCTGCAATCAGGTGTTATGCCATCCTCTTTATTCTCTATCCTTCATTTGCCTATAATTCATGATATGAAATGTTACCATTCTAAATTGCTAACTAAATATCATTTCATGTATACATGCATGGCGTTGCCTCTCTCCGGCAGGAACGCCAGTTCATTATAAGGTGTAGCCATCTCTCCAAACGTTAAAACCATACATCCTGCAGTTCTTCAACGGGTTTCAGCCGGCGCAGGCGTTTCCGAAAAATACTGCATCCCTTAATGGAATTTCTACGGCTACGAACCCGTCTTTTTCCGTTCATCATCACATGTTCCTCCTTGTAAGGTCATCTGGAATGCTAGTTACTTACCCTGGCCATCCAGCATTGAAACGTTGTGATGTTTGCAAACGAGACGCTGACATGGTTTTAACGAATCTCTGACGGACTTTTGCCCGTATATTGCTTGAACTGACGACTGAAGAAAAAGATATCCCGATAACCCAGTGCATCCGCAACTTCGGTCACGTTCATACCGGTATGCACCAGAAGATGTTCTGCCCGTTCAATACGCATACGAATAATATAGGACTGTACCGATGATCCGACAAGTTCCTTGAACTTGATTGAGAAATAACGCGGCGACAGACCGGCTCGCGCGGCCAGATCCTCTACGCGATGTGTAATTCCGGGATGCTGGCGAACATAATTCGCTACCTCCTGAATCACATCGGACAACTGATTACTTACCTTTTTCTCCACAGGTTCTTCCGTATCCGCACGCAGTAAATGGATCATCAACTGCTTCAGAATCAGCCTGCTCTCTTCATCACGTCCATACACATCGGACAAAAACAGCCTTACGTAACGTGCAAGTAAATGCTCAAACTCCACAGTCTCCTGCACTTCACGGTAAGACTGAGGCACATCCACAACAGGCTCGTCCACATCGAAATGAATATATGTAAGCACCAGTGGTTTCTGCCTGTTATGCGTTGCGCTTGTATGGTCTCCCGGACGAAACAGGAAACAGCTTCCTTTGCCAACCTCGTAAGGCTGATCATTCAGAATAACCGTGCCTTCACCGCTCCACACGTAAAATAAATCATAATTTTGCATCGGTTTTTCTCGCTTCTGCCACTTCCAGCCCGGTTCACAGACTATTTTGGCGACAGCGGGCAAAATTACAAATGATGACGGCGATGCCTGCAGCATGTCGCCACTCCCCCTTGACAGTTAATCTCTTTAAACACTTATCCCATTATACAGCGGAATTCACTGAAACGAAAATGTACACTTCTCCCACGCGGCTTGCATCCGCCGTATCCCTTCACGAATCTCCGCTTTTTCCAGATGAGCAAATCCGAAACATATTGCAGCATGCCCCGGAGTTAAGCGGTACTGCTCCACATCCCGGAACAAAACGCCCTCTTTATGAACCTCTCTGGTAAACCGTTCATAACTTGCTTGGTCCCCGTTCCAGATCGCATAAATGGTCAAACCGGCATCACCTGGTTGCATGGTGAAGGCTTGTGGCAGCCAACGATTCATCTCCTCCACAAAAAAGTCATGCCGATCCCCATATAGCCGGGTTAATCGACGTAAATGCCGCATATATCCACCTCGTGTCATAAATCTGGCTAGTGCACGCTGTTCCAGCAGCGCGGGTGACACCGGTTCATACAGAGCTTTGGCAGCCAGAAGTGGCTCGACCAGACTGCTTGGCAATACCGCATAACCGAGCCGGAACGAAGCAGGCATCGTTTGGGAGAAGGAACCGATGTATATCACGCGTTGCTCACGATCAAGCACCTTAAGTGGTTCAATCGGTCGTCCGCCCCAGCGGAATTCACTGTCATAATCATCTTCAACAATAACGGCATTTTGTTTTGATGCCCAGTTCAGTAAGGCCCGCCTTCGTTCCAGCCCTAGTACCGCTCCGGTCGGGAACTGGCGAGTCGGCGTGACAAATAACGTTTGTGCCTGCCAATCTTGCGGGATAATACCTCCTTCATCAACCTCAGCTGGTATCACTTCACCACCGCAGGATCTGACCGCATGCAGAATGCCTTGATAACCCGGACTTTCCAGCACCACCGGGCTTCCCTCGTGAATGAGTAATTGGGACAACAGCGTAATGCCTTGTATCGATCCACTGAACAGTACGATCTGGGAGGCTTCCGTTTGAATGCCACGTGTCCAGCGAAGATGTGCGGCAATCGCTTCCCGTAGCTCTGGATCACCGGCTGCACCATCTACATCTCGCCAGCCACTGCGATGAACCGCAGCGAGCGCACTTTTCCACTCGGCTTTTGGAAAATGTTCTGGCAGCAATCGCTGCATCCGAAAATTGACGACGGATTCCTGTTCCAGTTGAACCTCTTCACGTGAACGTTTGTGTTCTGCGGTTAATTCGCCAAGACGCTCTCCCCATGGAGATAAAGACAACACCGCTTCGCTATGATCGTTGTGATGCACGGACAAGGATTCCGTAACATAGGTTCCTTTTCCCGGATAAGCATGGACATATCCATCCGCAAGCAACATATCGTATACCTGGGCTACCGACCCGCGTGACATGTCGTACTGTTTCGCCAGTAAACGCGTAGAAGGCAACCGTGCTCCTGCTTCCAGTGTACCTGAATGGATCGCATCCCGCAGTGCGTGATATAACGCTTGATATTTGTATCGATATTGAAGCTCATAAGAATCAAGTGGCAGCCATAATTCCATGTGGTTCTCCCCCTTAACATGTCTTCTTGATCTTTACTTCTATGTTTACTTCTATCTTTTCCTAGTCTTGCTTCCTGCTTAAGATCATCTTTCATCCCAATTGGCCTATAAAAATGAATGTAAATTGGATCTATTTTACTGTCAATATTCGTTTTATGGTTATCTTCATGAAAAACAATACTGCAATCCTATTTCTGACATGTTCTAACGGTTTCTACATTCCGACATGTTCTAACACTTACTAAAACAATGGGGGAAATCACATGAGACGCAAAGAATTTTCGGTAGAAGAGGAACAGGAAATCATTACATTTTTGGACCAGTGCTCTTTTGGGTTTCTGGGTACCGTCAGCCCGGATGGAGAACCGAGAGTGACACCGCTGAATTTTGTATATATGGATGGTTGCTTTTATTTGCATGGAAGTTTAGCCGGGGAAAAAATGAAACAGATCAAACAGCACTCGTCCGTCAGCTTTACCGTGGCGGAGGAATTCTCGCTGATTCCTTCTTTTTTCAGTGATCCTGAACTGGCTTGTCCTGCAACCTCGTTTTTCAAAAGTGTCATGGCCTCCGGTCTGGCAGAGCGTGTAGAAGATCTTGATATTAAAGGCAAGGTACTGCAGCGGTTTATGGAGAAACTCCAGCCGCAAGGCGGTTATGTACCGATTGATGCACAAGACTCCCGCTACACCGGGCGACTCAAAGCTGTTGCTGTAGTTCGAATCGTACCGGATCGACTCAGCGCCAAGTTTAAATTCGGGCAGAATCTGACGCCTGAACGATTTGATCATATCAGCGGTGAATTGCATAAACGAAACGAAGGCCGGGATCATGAAACGGCTGAAATGATGCGAAAATATTGTCCGTACCATCAGGAGTAACACGCCAGATCCAGCCTTAAATTCAGGCTAATATTGCATTCTGACCCCGCGCAACAACGCGGTGAAGTGATATAACTGTCATATTGCGTAATTTCCGTGACGGGGCCATGTCAAGGTGTTATAATGTTAGGCAGTGAATCACAAAGACTTGGAAGGATGAAAAAAATGAATCCACTGGCTGAACAGTTGAACGAAAGTATTCAGGCCGGCAGCAGTCACGTCTACTCCATGCTGTCACAACTCGGCAAAGAAATTTATTTTCCAAAAGAAGGTATCTTAAGTCAATCTGCGGAAGCAGCAAGCTTGGCCAAGACCTATAATGCAACGATCGGTATCGCTCTGGAGGGTGGAGTGCCTATGCATCTTCCGGTGATTCAGGAAAAGTTGTCCGCATTCCAGCCGAAGGATCTGTATCCTTACGCGCCTCCTGCAGGCAAACCTGAATTAAGAACCGTTTGGAGAGAAAAGATGCTGAGAGAAACCCCTTCACTGGAAGGCAAATCTTTCGGAAACCCGATTGTAACGAACGCACTAACTCATGGACTCAGCATCGTAGCCGACCTGTTCACTGAAGAAGGGGACGCTGTTATATATCCGGATAAAAACTGGGAGAATTACGAGCTGACTTTCGGAATTCGTCGACACGGCCAGTTGATTCATTATCCATTGTTTGATGATCAATTGAACTTTAACAGCAACGGACTGCTTCAGGCGTTGCTTGCACAGAAGGACAAAGGGAAAGCCATTGTTTTGCTGAACTTCCCGAACAATCCGACAGGTTACACGCCAGGCGGCGCAGAAGCAGATGCCATCGTAGATGCCATTCGTCAAGCTGCAGAAGCCGGTGTAAATGTTGTTGTGGTTACAGATGATGCATACTTCGGTCTGTTTTTTGAAGATTCCATTCATGAGTCTCTTTTTGGTAAACTGGCCAATATTCATCCACGTGTATTAACGGTGAAGATCGACGGAGCAACGAAAGAAGAATTCGTATGGGGCTTCCGTGTAGGATTCATTACATTTGCTCATGAAGATGCTGCTGTTTTGCATGCATTGGAGCAAAAAACACTTGGTATTATCCGTGCAACGATTTCCAGCGGGCCACATCCTTCACAGACTTTTGTTCTGGATGCGCTGAAAGCACCGGAGTTTGAAGCACAGAAACAAGAAAAATTTGAGATTATGAAAGGCCGCGCCAACAAAGTTAAAGCAATCCTGGACAGCGGTAAGTATGGAGACGTATGGGATTATTATCCATTCAACTCCGGTTACTTCATGTGTCTGAAGCTGAAACAAGTCGGTGCTGAAGCACTCCGTAGCCATCTGTTGCACCAATATGGTGTGGGCACGATTGCACTCGGTGAATCCGATCTGCGGATTGCCTTCTCTTGTATCGAGGAAACAGGTCTGCAAGAACTGTTCGATACGATCTACCGCGGCGTTCAGGATCTACAGACGACTTAGCATATAAGTAAATATAACCTTCTAACTTTAGACGGTTTCAAAAATAGAATCCTTTGCGGCACATTGCGAAAGCTAATGTCATCGCCGAAGGGTTCTTTTGTTTTCTGGACAGAAGCCCAAAACATATATACACGGGCAGAGGCCCAATCAGCCTAACGCTATGGCACATAATATACGATGTACGCAAGGGCGTGCCAAACCATCACTCGAAAGGGGTATGACCCATGTCCCAAGTTGAAGATACAAGAGGCAGATACGGATACTGTGGCGTTGGAGGATTCACAAACATTGGTGCCATTCTCGTACTGTTCATCCTGCTCGTCATCATCACAAAATCCTTCCTGTACTAATACGCCTTCGCTATGTATACGCGCAAGACATCATGAGTTTACATCACACATCAAAAAGAAGGGTATTTCGGGACACAGCCCGAAATACCCTTCTTCTCTTGCTCCTACGTATAATTCACTTGTGATGAATAGACCTGAAGGCTTAGCGAAAGCTTAGACTACTTTGGTTCTTCTACTCGTCCTCTTCCTCTTTGAGCCATTTGCTACCCTGCGAACGACGCATCAGCACGATGACAAGTACACCAAGTATGAGTGCAATGCCTGTGATACTCAGTCCTTCCATTCCTGCTGCCAGCATCGGCAACCACATGAGCAATGCGGCTATGGCATGCAGTTGGAAGATGAAACCGAGCACCTGTGAACGGCGGCTCTCTCCTGAGATCGGATAAATCATGATCCAGAAGGATTCACCGTGACTGCGGCGCAGTACCCCCAGTTGAATGCCTGTAAGTAGCAGGAAGAACAGATATACCCCGATTCCGAAGTAACTGCCTGCCGTCCACCAGGAAAGCAACATACCCAGGATGATCAGACGCAGAACAATGGTGAATACTTCCGTTCGAATAAATGTCTTGGTCATGAGATATCGATAAGCCTGTCCCGCATTCCATGGAAGACCATTGCCCCATTTACTGAGCCAGCGGCGAGAGTTCACCTTTTGCCCGGACGATGGCACATCGACAAACCAGCCTAATGTACGCATGACTCTGCCTGCTTGTGTCTGCTCCACCTGAATCAGACGTTCCCAAGCGACTCGGTGTTTGACAGGTACACGCAGTGCAACGATATAAACAGCGGCCAGTAGCAACAGAAACCAAAGGCTTCGTAGCGGCGGTTGCCATAACCAGGCTGCAACGGCAAGGATAGCTATGGCCCAGCGGAGTATCCGATATCCTTTGGACGCCCCAGCTTGAACCATCCTCAGTTCTTGCCATGCACCGTAACTGGACAATACTTTCCATAACACGAGAAACAACATGGACCAGCCCAGTGGTTTGGCATCTACATCTGCCCTTACATAGAGTGGCCACAAGGTAAGAAATACAAAAAGTAACAACAGCATTTTATAAATTACGCCACGCACAAAGCTGTTTTTCAAATAATCCTGCATCCGGTACTCCTGCGGCCGCAAGAAGACAATATCTGCCGGAAGCAGATATGTACGATAACTGCTAAACAGTGCAAGCGGAGCCAGCAACAATAAAGCAATCCAGCGAATCGGAAATCCCGCAGGAATATTCTGTACAAAGGATGTATACCAAGCGGAGAAAGCGATGACGAGAAACAGAAATACCATCGCTACACCGCTCTGGATGACATAGCCCACATAAGGTAAAATTCCATTCCAAAAACCTGTCCGACGTTGCTTCCATAACAGCTTGAGATCCATACTAATCCCTGCCTTGCACGAGGGAATAGAACATGTGCTCCAGCGGTGTGTCAGGCTCTCCGAACTCCGTACGCAATTCGTTCAGTGTTCCTTGAGCAATGACATGTCCACGATGCAATACAATGAAGCGATCACAATAATTTTCAATCGTGGACAAAATGTGTGAACTCAGCAGAATAGAAGACCCGGCTGCTTTCATCTCCAGCATAAAATCAAGCAGTGAGCGAATCCCCAGCGGGTCGAGCCCCAGAAACGGTTCATCAATAATGTAGAGTGGCGGTCCTGCCACAAAAGCACACATAATCATGACCTTTTGGCGCATCCCTTTGGACAGATGTGTGGATAGACTTGTGCTTTTCTCATTCATGCGGAACAAGTTCAGCAGTTTCTCTGTCCGTTGTTTGAAATCCGCCTCGGACACATTGTACGCCCTCGCCGTAAATTCCAGATGCTCCATCACGGTCATTTCATCATACAATTCGGGAGATTCCGGTACAAAGGCCATCGCAGATTGGTAGATCTGTGCATCCTCATCCCGTTTTTTGCCCATTACCCGAACTTCTCCCTGTTGCGGAGTCATCAGACCGAGAATATGTTTCATCGTTGTACTCTTGCCAGCACCGTTTAATCCAATCAATCCGACCATTTCTCCGCGGCCTACTTCCAGATTCACGTCATGAAGCACTGGCCGTTTGGCACTGTAACCACCACTAAGCCCGCTGATTTGCAGCACAGGCGATTGAACATTTTCCATCTATCCCTGCACCCCTTTCATCCGATTATTCCTCAGAGCGCGGCGCTCTGTCTTTGCTCCACTTGGGTGCTCCCTTGTTTTTGCGGTTCTGGTCGCTATCTGTGCGGCCTCCATTGCTACTCGGCTTGCCGCTTGCGGGACGCTGACCCGAATTCGAAATGGTTGCTCTCGTCCCTGGTTTCCGGTTCCCCTGAGCTGGTTTGCGATCACGGGACTGTCCCGGTTTCCGCGAGAACGAATGCCCTTCAGGACGCGTATCTGGCCGCGGATCAGCCACCAACACTTTACCGCCGAACAGCGTACGCTCCTGCAATTCAATGCCGAGTTCGCGAGCGAATTTACGCATGATGAAAATTTGCGTTTCATCGACGATGGACAATACAATTCCTGAACGTCCCATTCGGCCTGTCCGGCCTGCACGATGAACATAGTGTTCTGAGTCAAAAGCAGGGTCATAGTTGATGACCATTGGCAAACCTTCAATGTCCAGTCCTCTTGCCGCCACCTCGGAGGCGATCAGCAATTGAATTTTGCCGTTACGGAAGGCGGCGAGTACGTTGCTGCGAGTCACTTTGTCGGCATCTCCGTACAGCGCAGCTGCGGACAGCCCGAGGTGATTCATTTTTGCCTCAACCTCACCGATGTCCTCCGTTGCATTCACAAAGACGATAGCGCGATCCGGGTTATACTGTCTAACAAGACGACGCAACATATCGATCTTGTTGCGGCTCTCTTCCACAAAATAATAATGTTCAAGTCCGGCAGCCGTCGCACGATCCGGTTCAATACCGATATGAACAGGCTCTTTCATCTCGCGCTTTGCAAGTGTAGCCGTATGTTCGTCAATTGTAGCTGACAGGAAGATTAATTGACGGTCGCGCAGCGCGCTTTTCAGCACAAATTCCACGTCACTTACACCGCCGAGCTGAAACACCTGATCCGCTTCATCAATAACAATCGTCGATACATTGTGCATTTTTAGCTTTTTAAGTGTGATCAGTTCCTTCAACCGTCCAGGTGTACCAACAACCAATTCTGGATGTTCACGCAATTTCTCAATCTGACGTTTCACGGCAGCGCCGCCAATCAGACCTTGCACACCGATGCCACGACCCGTACCGTAACGCTGAGCCTCACGTACGATTTGCATTGCAAGTTCCTGCGTTGGTGCAATAATCAGTTTTTGGGTTCCTTTAATATCACTTTTAATGGATTGTAGTAGTGGTAGCAGGTATGCCAGCGTTTTGCCTGTTCCCGTCTGCGACTTGGATACGACATCCTTGCCTTCCAATATAACTGGAATCGTCTGTGCCTGTACCGGGGAAGGTTCGTTAATGCCGTGCTCAGCTAGCAATGCTCCCAGATCCTCTGCTACGCCAATTGATGCAAAAGTTTGATTCGTCATGTATTCCATCCTTTAAATTTATTCGTTTTGATGATTTACAGGCTCAATTTTTTCTTTACACTAAACACTTCGATAGCAGAATCACATTCCGATCACTGTTATCCCCAGATTTTTTCTCTCCCTTATATTAAGGAGAAATCCGGTGATATGCGTATGCTTCCGATGCAGCTTTCTTTCAGAAAGCTTTCAGGCGACCGCTCCGCTTCTCCAGGTTCTTTCTGCTCTCTCCGTTATCGTGTAAATATATCATTTCGCCTATAAACCTGCTTGTACGCTTAAAACAAAGCCTGTCATCACATTATCTTTCATTATATGCGAAAAAAGCCCGCTTACCAAATCTTATTGCCGAAATGTTCAAGTCTGCGCAAAAAAAAGAAAAGCCCCTCGGCGGAGCCCTTCTTCATCCGATATATAGTGCACTCGTTACATTCTACTTCTGATTCATTACACCGTGTGACAAGCGGTCAGCCAGTCTAGGGAACAACTGATACAGCCAAATGCCCGCTGACGCCAGCCGTGGCAGATTCACTTCTTCCTTACGTTTCTTCATGGCGCGAATCATGTGGCCCGCTACATTCTGTGGTGTCAGCATCAGCCAGCGCACATTGTTTACGTAATTCCCTGAAGGATCGGCACGATCAAAAAACGGTGTATCAATGGGACCTGGATTAATCGTCGTCACTGTGATGCCCGTCTTGCGCAGTTCCTGACGTAAGGCATTGCTGAATCCAAGTACAGCATGCTTTGTAGCCGTATAAGAGGCTGATTTGGCAGTACCGATTTTGCCAGCCATCGAAGCAACGTTTACAATTTGACCTTTGCCCCGTTCCAACATATGTGGAAGCACTGCTTTGGTACAGCGGACAATGCCCATATAATTCACGTCCATCATCTCATCGAATTCTTGTACAGACATGTCTGTCATGGCAGCAAATTTTCCGTATCCGGCATTATTCAGCAAAATATCGATTCGTCCGTATTTATGTAACATCGCATCTACAGCCGTCTGAACCTGCTCACTGTCTGTAACATCCAGCGTAAGCAGTTCATGCCGCCCCTGTAGTGAAGCACCAATCTGATCCAGCTTGTCCCGCGAACGGGCAGCCAAAATCGGGATGGCTCCTTCCTCGATCAGCATTTGCGCGCAGAGCGCACCGATTCCACTCGATGCTCCTGTTATAAAAACAACCTGATCTTTCAGCATGGTTGATGTCCTCCCGTAATAAAACACATTGGGCCTCATGAAGGCCTATGCTTCTATTTTACGAGATCATCACCTGAATATCCATCTGTCCAATCCCATCCATCAACAAAGGAATACTAAGCGCCTTCGTTGCAGTAAATGTGGCTAAAATTTCAGATTGCATAACCTGAGGAGGCGTAATATCCACGACAACGCCTTGGTTGGACAGGATTGTACTTGCATTACCACTGATCATGTTACCGAGCTCCGAGATCGCACTTTTACTCATATCGTCCATCTCGGTGATGACAAAACCACCCATCATAGCTGAAACAATTTTCAAGGCCACCGTTTCTTGTATACCAAAAACAATATTTCCGCTCAACTGCCCCGTCATTCCAATCACGATCCAGACATGGTCAGCAATGTACTCTACATTCTTGACGCCAAGATTCCCGGTGGAAGGCGAAACCTGGATGAGCTGTTCAAAAACGTTGCGTGCAGATTCCAGGAATGGGTTAATTACTTCCGCTTTCACTGTATATGTCCTCCTCACACTGGGTTATTGGTCACACACCAAAAGTCCCATATTCATTAAATTTATTATACTTTATCACGTACGAGAATTCATTAAGAATTCAGGAAACCTTGTGTACTATAATTTATCGTCATTAGAATAGCAAATGTTTATAGCTGTTTTTGTCGCTTTACACTTTTGGAAAGAAATATTATTCCCTCATTGACACTGTAAAAAGAAACTAGGACTTTTATACCGGTTATGTATATAGTTAAAATTTTAAATTTTAGCTTGGTTCACATTTATTCCATATATTTAGTCCGTTAGTCTACTTTCAAATAGGCATCTGCCCTTCATTGCTCTGATCTCCGTAATCCCCTATAATTTAAGATAAAAGAAACATAACCCGTCACGGAATTCACTGCATGACACATAACATACAGAGGATATTTTGTTGCAAGGAGGCCGTATATGAACATCAGCCAACTCGAAACGCTGATTACTATTTCCAAAACGATGAGTTTCCGTAAAGCGGGAGAACTTCTTAACTTGACACAGCCGGCTGTCTCCGCTCAGATCAAAAGTCTGGAAGATGAATTCAACACCGTGCTTGTCGATCGGAACCAGCCAGTAACCCTCACAGATCGCGGACAGGTTTTTCTGGAACATGCTGAACGGATGCTCGATATTGTAGACGAGTTGAAACAAAAGCTGTCCGACCTTGATGAAACGCCACAAGGACGTATTGTACTCGGAACAACAACGTCCATTGCGATTCAAATATTGCCCAGGGTGCTCTCTTACTTTCAGGATCAATTTCCACTCATTAAAACAAGCATACAATCTCTGCCTTCCGCGCAGATTTATACACAGGTCGAGAATGGTCTGGTGGACATCGGAATTGGATATCTGACAGAACGGAACCCTAACCTTAGTACATCCGTGCTATACTACGATACATTTGAACTTGTTGTTTCCCCTTCCCACCCGCTGGCGAAGAAAAAACATGCCGCGGTTGATGTACTGCGGAGCACACCTCTGATTCTCCTGTCCCCGGATACGGTTGGGCGTCGGTTTACGGAAGCCGTTTTCAAAAAATATAACATCGAACCCAATGTTGTCATGGAGTTGTCGAGTAGTGAAGAAGTGAAACGAATGGTGGAGATTGATCTCGGTGCAGCCATTATCTCCAAACAATCCGTTGCACAAGAGCTGCGGCAAGGTACACTCCGAATGATTCCTTTAAGTGAGCTTGAGGTCAGCCATCCTGTAGGTGTCATCTATAAATCCAGTCGTTATCTGAATTCCGCGATGCATCAGTTTCTGAGTGATCTCAAAGGCATGCCAGAGACTCAATTTATTAGCTCGGAATAAAAACATAGGCTAAGAAAGGGTAGGGATTCCATATGAAATTTGATCTTCATACACACCATTACCGCTGCGGTCATGCGGACGGCAACATCAGAGATTACATTGAAGCAGGCATTGAGGCAGGACTTCAGGCTATTGGAATCTCGGATCACACCCCTTACTTTGGCAGTGAACTGGAGCAGGCGCATCCACGAATTGCGATGGGTAAATCCGAATTACAACATTATGTAGCTGAAGTGCTCGCGTTAAAAGAAGAATATGCCGGAAAAATTGACGTTTTGCTTGGAATCGAATCCGACTACTTTCCAACACATGCTGAATTGTACCGGACAACTCTGGGACAGTACCCGTTCGACTATATTATCGGTTCCGTGCATCACACGGAGGATATCAGTATTTTCAACAAAACTCGCTGGAACGGACTAAGCAATGCTCGCAAAATTGAAGTGAAAGAAGGCTACTATGCTTTAATCGCAGAATCGGCCCGTAGCGGCATGTTCCAGATTCTTGGGCATATCGATGCGATGAAAGGCAATTATCCACCGTTCTCCGAAATTATTGCAGACCATGCGATTGACGAAGCTCTCCAGGTGATAGCCGGTGCCAACGTTGCGATTGAGATCAACACCTCGGGCAAAACCAAGCTTAGTGGCGGTTGGTACCCTTCCGATGCTATTCTGGAGCGTGCCAATCACTACGGTGTAAAAGTGACATTTGGTTCAGACGCTCATATCCCGGGCCGGGTAGCAGACGAGCTTGACCTTGTGCGCACACGTCTGCGGGAGATCGGTTTCACCGATTGGGTGTATTTCAAACAAAAGCAAATGCAAATTGTTCCTCTATAAAAGCTGGCGAAACACAAAGATCCCCACGTAGCATGAACTAAGCGTGAGGATCTTTTCTTTTCTTTTCTTTTCTTGTTTTATCTGATTCCCTAGTAGATTGAGCACAATATTTCTATAAAAAAAATGAACCCGCTCATCGCGGGTTCCAACAGCATTATCTATTATCAAAAAGGGGGTCATGAGATAAGTTTACCCCTTGTCTGTTAGAGTTCAATTGCAACTATATTTCAATTGTGTAACAAATGATTGAAGTTCGTTTCAGTTACCTTACCCTCTATTACGTTATGATATTCCCGGCTTGTTCGATGCCAACTTATGAAGCTGTTCGAGGTACAGATCATGCTGGAACTGTTCCCGGTACATACCATACACCTTAACATCCATTGAACTTTCGAATGCGTTGTCTTCTCCATCGTTCAGTCCATATGACGGAAGAATCCGCTCATAAGTCATGCCCATCTTAAGCAGTACCCGTTCAGAAGAAGCGTTGGCCTCATAACAGCGTGCTTCAACTCTCCACAGATGAAGCTCATCAAATCCGAATGTCAGCAGGCGATGCACCGCTTCTGTTGCCACGCCTTTCCCCCAGCACGTCTTGTCCACGATGTAACCGATCTGTGCAGTCCCTTTTTGATCATTCCAATGCTGAAATGAGGTAATGCCGATCACTTGCTCTCTGCCTTTCCAACAGATGCCGTAATGCAGTGAATCCAGCTTGGCACTGCTGCTCCGAATCTGGTTTAACAATTTTCTCGCCCGAATGGGTGGAGGCTGGCTCCCACGATTGACGTACCGAATCACTTGAGGATCAGATAAGAGCTCAGATAAAGTGATGTAATCATTTTGACGTAATGACCGAAGTACAAGACGCTCTGTCCATAAGGCTGGTAGCCCTTGGATTAGCATATTTCGATTAAGCATGACAATCACTCCTTTGCCTAACGGGCTTTAGTCCGGTAAGACAAGCAAGCTCTAAGGATGATCCGGCATGATACTACTGATTGAATGACATAAATTGTAGTATGTCCTGTCATTGTTCAGCTTTATTCGGTCATGACACTCCATTTACTCTTGTAATCCACGATAAATGCCTGAGCGTATTTCACGAATATATGCCTCAAGCGCCGGTATTTCTGCTTTTTGTGCGATACGTACTTCATGTTCAATGTCGTAAGGAACCCGAACAAACTGAAGATTAAACGGTTTTTGACTATCATCGCCGTATTCCCCTTCAAGAATGCAATATGAAGCCTGCGGAAAATCGAGTGGATTTCCTACGCTGCCTGTATTAAATAGCATTTTTCCATCCAAATATTGCAGAAACGCATTATGCACGTCACCATAACCCACCACGTCAGCCGCTCCAGCCTCTGATTCGTCCGTCGGAGGATCAAACATCGCCAATCGCTTCTCCATCTCATCCCATGGCTGTACACGGTGATATACACTTTGCGGTGAAGCATGAACTAATCGAACAGTGCGTCCGCTTAATTTGAATTCATAACTGAAGGGAAGGCTCGCCAAATAAGATACTCTGTCTGCTCCCAGTCGCTCAGCTTGCCATGTGAAATCACGGACATCCTGATTGACTGCGATCAGTTCATCCCAGTTGCCACGAATGACCACCTCACATGTCGCTCTGACCTGATCCACCACTTCAGCTGGTTGAGGTCCTTTGCCGACAAGATCACCCAGACAAAATATCCTGTTCAAACCACGATGCTGAATATCTTTCATCACAGCTTCCCAGGCAGTCATGTTGCCATGAATGTCGGATACAATTGCTATACGTTCCATCTGGTTACCCCCCATTCATGTTTTTTAAGCCTCATCTTTCACTTACATCATCCCGGCTTAAATGAAGCACGGTTAGTTCAGGTCTGCATAGAAAACGAATGGGAAGCTGCGTCATACCAAACCCCCGATTCACGTAAACGGGCATCTGGGGCTTAGATGTATAATGCAATCCCTGAACATATTTACGTGAACCCCGCGGAGTTGTCATTGCACCGAACCAGGGAAATCGAACTTGACCACCATGACTGTGACCGGAGAGTTGCAAACCAAATCCATGCGGAGCAGCATAATCGGCATAATCCGGTTCATGCATAAGTAGCAGTTTCCATACACTCTCACTTAACCCTGTAACGGCCTCGTCCAAGTCGGGCTCTCCTGTTAACGCATCATCCAGACCTACTACTGCAAACTTCTCATTTCCACGTTCGATAACGATATGCTGGTTGAGTAAAAGGGTAAAGCCCGCTTCACGGAACATATCTATGACGTCCTGCTGTTGCCGTCCTCGATAATCGTGATTCCCGAGTACCGCAAACTTCCCATACCTTGCTGTCATAGAGGCCAGAATCGGTACACACTCACGCATCGGCTCGGATTGTCTCTCAACGATATCTCCGGTAAAACAGATGAGGTCCGGTTCCTGATCCTTGATCTGTTCTGCCAGCTTGCTCAACTCTCTTCGTCCTGTATGGAAACCAAGGTGTACATCACTGAAATGAACGACACGCAGTCCATTAAACGCTTCAGGAAATGAAGGGAACTTAATTTCAATATGATTGACTTGTAGACGCCGAGGCTCCCAAAGCGCGTATCCCAGTGTCAGCACACTAGCTACCACAGTCATCACATGTTTTCGTAGTTGGAACATTCGACGAGAAGGGTCATGATCCTTTTCTTTTCCAGGAAAAAGAGGTGCATTCGAACGGTTTGGCCCGTTCGAGTGTCGGGACGGCGAGTTGCCGCTGTTCAACCGTGGTGTCTTTCCCATCATTCCCCTCCTCGGATCAGTTATCTTAAAAGTTGTTATAGGTAATATCCATCCCTGTAGTATACCATATTCTGCCTAGGATGCCTGCTTTCTTCGGTTGATGACAAAAGAAGCCGTGACCCGCCAAATTCTGCGCGGGATCACGACTTCTCGAAGAAGCAGAATGAACCTCTGCCTCTCGTTTACAGCATTATACACCCAGCCAACGTTTGAACATATGCTTGGTGGTTTGTTTATTCATCTCAGCGATGGACGTTGTGAGCGGGATGCCTTTTGGACATGAACGCACACAGTTCTGCGAGTTTCCGCAACCTTCAATACCGCCATCGTCCATCAACGCTTCCAGACGTTCTTCTGCGTTCATCTCACCTGTAGGGTGAGCGTTAAACAGACGTACCTGAGACAGCGCAGCTGGACCAATAAAATCAGTTTTTTCGTTAACGTTCGGACAAGCTTCGAGACATACGCCACAAGTCATACACTTGGATAGCTCATAAGCCCACTGACGTTTCTTCTCAGGCATCCGAGGCCCTGGACCAAGGTCATAGGTACCATCGATTGGAATCCATGCTTTAACGCGCTTCAGAGCGTTAAACATCCGCGTACGGTCAATGACAAGGTCACGTACCACCGGGAAAGTTTTCATGGGTTCAATGCGAACGGGTTGTTCAAGCTTGTCGATCAAAGCTGCACACGCTTGACGCGGTTTGCCGTTAATAACCATGGAGCAGGCGCCGCACACTTCTTCAAGACAGTTGGATTCCCAACAAACCGGCGCAATGGATTTACCATCCTTATTTACCGGGTTCCGCTGAATTTCCATCAGAGCGCTGATGACGTTCATGTTTGGACGGTACGGAAGTTCAAACTCCTCGGTATACGAAGATGACTCCGGGCTGTCTTGACGGGTGATAATAAACTTGACGGTTTTACTCACTGTTGCTTGTTCCGCCATATCGTTGTCCCCTCCTCTGGTGACGATGATTGTATTGCTGGTGCGCAAAGCTGGATGTTTGGGTGCTCGGGTAGACGCTCCGGTCGCGGAATGCCCTTTGGATCGCTGTTATCCCCGAATTTCTTTGATCAACCCTTCACAGAGTTGAAATTCGGTGATAAAGGCGAACGCTTCGCTTCTTTCGGGCATTTCCGCTCTCTTCGCTACTCCTTGCACCTCGTGCTGCTTTGCTGGAAACTGCAATCCATTCATGCTGGATTGATGTAATTTTTTTGTGGAAGCCTGCTAATGCTGGGCTTCCTTGAAATGAACGAAGGTGCGCAAAGCTGAATGTTTGGGTGCTCGGGTAGGCGCTCCAGTCGCGGAATGCCCTTTGGATCGCTGTTATCCCCGAATTTCTTTGACCAACCCTTCACAGGGTTGAAATTCGGTGATAAAGGCGAACGCTTCGCTTCTTTCAGGCATTTCCGCTCCCTACGCTACGACTTTGCACCTCGTGCTGCTTTGCTGGAAACTGCAATCCATTCATGCTGGATTAATGTAATTTTTTGTGGAAGCCTGCTAATGCTGGGCTTCCTTGAAATGAACGAAGGTGCGCAAAGCTGGATGTTTGGGTGCTCGGGTAGACGCTCCAGTCGCGGAATGCCCTTTGGATCGCTGTTATCCCCGAATTTCTTTGATCAACCCTTCACAGAGTTGAAATTCGGTGATAAAGGCGAACGCTTCGCTTCTTTCGGGCATTTCCACTCCCTACGCTATTAGTCTTTTGAGTAGTCCCGGATACGTGGTGGAATCAGGGATACGTCGACTGGCTCGTACGAGATTTGCGGGCCTTCTTTCGACCAGCTCGCGATAGTCGTTTTCAGGAACTCTTCATCGTTACGCTCTGTGAATTCCGGTTTGTAGTGCGCTCCGCGGCTCTCGTTACGCAGCAATGCCCCAAGTGTCATCGCTTCAGAAAGCTCAAGCATGTTCCACAACTGGCGGGTAAATGCCGCACCCGGATTGTTCCAGCCGGAGTTGTCGTACATGTTGATTTTGCTATAACGCTCTTTCAGTTCCTTGATTTTGCCAATGGTTGCTTCAAGTTTGTCATTGTAGCGAACCACCGTCATGTTGGCTGTCATCCACTCGCCCAGCTCTTTATGAATCACATAGGCATTTTCCGTACCTTGCATTTTCATGATGCCTTCGTATTTGTCGGTTTGGCGCTTGGTATAACCATCGAATACAGAAGAAGAGATATCAGCGGATGATTTCTTAAGTCCTTTGATATATTCTGCTGCCTTAGGTCCTGCCACCATACCGCCATAGATTGCGGATACGAGTGAGTTTGCACCCAAACGGTTTGCACCGTGATATTGATATTCACATTCGCCAGCTGCAAACAGCCCTGGAATGTTTGTCATTTGATTATAATCTACCCACATGCCACCCATGGAATAGTGAACGGCCGGGAAAATTTTCATCGGGATTTTACGCGGATCGTCACCCATGAATTTCTCATAGATTTCAATGATTCCGCCCAGTTTGACATCCAGTTCCTTCGGATCCTTGTGAGAGAGATCGAGATATACCATGTTCTCGCCGTTAACACCAAGTCCCATGTCTACGCAAACGCTGAAGATTTCACGTGTTGCGATATCACGCGGAACAAGGTTACCGTAGGATGGATATTTCTCCTCAAGGAAGTACCAAGGTTTGCCGTCTTTGTATGTCCAGATCCGTCCACCTTCACCACGCGCAGATTCGGACATCAGACGTAGCTTGTCGTCTCCTGGAATCGCAGTCGGGTGAATCTGAATGAACTCACCGTTGGCATAATTCACACCTTGCTGATATACCGCGCTTGCAGCCGTACCTGTATTGATTACGGAGTTTGTTGTTTTACCGAAGATGATACCCGGACCACCGCTTGCCAGAATAACGGCTTCGGCCGGGAACGTTTGTACCTTCATCGTTTTCAGATCCTGGGCTACGATACCGCGGCATACTCCTTCATCGTCCACAACGGCTTGCAGGAACTCCCAGTTCTCATACTTGGTTACAAGACCCGCTGCTTCCCAGCGGCGTACTTGCTCATCGAGTGCGTACAACAGCTGTTGACCTGTTGTTGCGCCGGCAAATGCCGTACGGTGATGCTTCGTTCCTCCAAAACGGCGGAAATCAAGCAAGCCTTCCGGTGTACGGTTGAACATAACGCCCATCCGGTCCATCAGGTGGATGATGCCAGGTGCTGCTTCACACATCGCTTTAACGGGTGGTTGGTTGGCAAGAAAGTCTCCGCCGTATACCGTATCGTCAAAGTGTACCCATGGGGAGTCGCCTTCCCCTTTCGTATTTACCGCACCGTTGATACCGCCCTGGGCACATACGGAGTGGGATCTTTTAACAGGAACCAGTGAAAATAAATGAACATGGACTCCGGCTTCAGCCGATTTGATCGCCGCCATCAAGCCTGCGAGACCGCCGCCCACAATAATTACATTCGATGATGCCATTGCTAGTTCACTCCCTTAGTAAGTAAGCGTTATTCATAAAATTTAAGATCAGTAAATGTTAGACCAAAACGGATTTTACCGCGTCAATCATTGAAGTTGCTGTTTGGAAATCCACGTTCCGGAAAGCAAACAACGAAGCGATAAACATGATAGATACGAGTACGAACAAGCTCATGCACACATACGAAGATACCCGTTGTGCACGAGGTCCGACCGTAATTCCCCAGCTAACGAGGAACGACCAGAGTCCATTGGCAAAGTGATATGACGCCGCAACCACACTGATCAGATATAAAATAAATGTTACCGGATTCATCACGATGTTATGGATAACACCGCCCAACTCTTCGTGAGTTACGTTGCCGAGAGCCACTTGTACACGCGTCTCCCATACGTGCCAGATCACAAATACAAACGTGATGACACCACTGATCCGCTGCAACGTATAACGCCAGTTACGCTCGTTGCCGTAACGACCCACGTTAGGCTTGGCCTGATAAGCAATGTACAGACCATATACACCGTGATAGAACAGCGGCAGCCAGATCAGAAACGTTTCCAAAACAATAACGAGCGGCAGGCTGTTCAAGAAGGCAACCGCACCATTAAAAGCTTCTTTGCCGCCTTCAACTGCTGAGAAGTTCGTCACCAGATGCTCTAGAAAAAACAAACTGAGCGGAATGACGCCAAGCAAGGAGTGCAGCTTTCTCGAGTAAAACCCTTTCATAAAATGTCGATCCCCTTTCGCTAAATACAACGTTTTCATAAATCCATTCTTATATCATGACACGAATCCTTCTTACATGGGAAGGTTCGACAAATTGTTCCGTTTTGATCAGGTGTGAACAACTTGTGTCACAATTCATGTTACTCCTTTTTTTCTTATAAGGGAATTGCAATATAATTATTAAATGTTATAACCTATAGGTATAAGTGTTGAAACAAAGGTTTTGTAAGGGTTATACCATTGAAACTATGATTTTCCTAACCTATATAACCATTCAAACAACGAGACTAAACGCCATACAATAAGGCAAACAATTAATCAAGGGCAAGAATCACACTCATAATGAAGAGAGGTTTGTGTTCATGTTCGAAGAATTAAACGCATTCGCAGCGGTTGTAGAGCAATCCAGTCTAAACCGTGCATCCAAGCTACTGAATCTGTCTCAGCCTGCACTCTCTCGTAAAATCTCCAAGCTGGAAGATGAACTGGGCGTATCCCTCTTTCATCGCCGCGGCAAACGATTGGAATTAACCAGCGTAGGCCAACTAGCTTACACCTTCGCCGTCGAGCAGAAACAACAGCAACAGAAATTTCTCACCATGTTATCTCAATACAAGGACGAAGAACAGAGCATTATTACGTTAGGAGCGAGTTTGACGACACTTCAGACCACCTTACCTCCACTCGTCAACGCTTTTATGGAGAAGCATCCTCATGCAGAATTAAAGCTGCTAACAGGCAAAACCCATGAGATCGTTTCTTTTGTTCGTGATAAAAAAGCCGATGTTGGCATTGTAGCCTCGTCCATTAGCGAAACGGGACTAAACTGTGTTCCACTATTTGACGATCACCTGGAGCTGGTTGTGCCGCTAACGCACCCGCTTGCGGGCAAGGAAGCAGGTATGGAGCATCTGCAGGATCTGCCGATGATTACGTTCTCCAAAGGAACATGGTACCGTAAACTGACAGACGATCTGTTCCAGCGTTGCACCGTAATGCCTGACATTCGCATGGAGATTGATTCATTCGAAGCCATTATCCGTCTTCTGCCGACCTGTAAAGCCGCTGCCCTTCTTCCCAAATCTTATCTTCGTCCACAGCTGCTGGCAGATAACGATCTCGTTGCCGTGCATTTACCTCAGTTGAAACAGACCCGAAGAACAACTTGCATGATCTATGGGGAAAAAGAAAACCTCAGCGAAACCGCCAGACAATGGGTCAGGGAGACTGCTGCATTTTTTACAGCAAAGGCGTCATTGCCCTCACGAAGGACAACAACGCCTTGATATAATCCAGAAGAAGCAGCTTACTGCTCAGCTCTCTTGACTAATAACTTCTTCTTCAAATCGGTCGATATCACCATTATTGCCGATAATGACCATAATATCCCCCATTTGCAGGGAATCCATCGCCGTCGGGGCAATAATCACCCCGGCTTCTTTTTGCAGGGCTACAATGCTACAGTTAAAGCGTACACGCGCATTCAAGCTAGCGAGTGTTTTATTGTGGAGACAGGAAGGTACCTTCATCTCTACAATACTGTAATCATTGGACAATTCGATGTAATCCAGCAGGTTTGGTGTAACCAGTTGGTGAGCGACCCGGATGCCCATATCCCGTTCAGGGTAAACGACACGGTCAATGCCCAGCTTATCAAGTGCTCGTCCGTGAAGAACCGATATAGCTTTGGCTACAACCGTTTTGACTCCCAGCTCTTTGAGCAGAATGGCAGTGAGGATACTCGTCTGAATATCGTCGCCAATAGCAACGATGCCGCAGTCAAAATTACGAATGCCGAGGGAGCGTAGCACCTCTTCATCCGTAGCGTCCGCCACGACAGCGTGAGTGACCAGGTCACTCATGTCTTCGACAAGTTCCTCATTTTTATCAATGCCAAGCACCTCATAACCTAGTTCCATTAATTCCTGTGCCAGACTGGAGCCAAACCGCCCAAGTCCAATGACCGCAAACTGCTGTTTTTTCATCGTTCTTCACGAACCCCTCTATCCTAATAATTACTAACCAATTATCATTTTGCCTTCCGGATACCTGTATAAATCCTTACCCTTTTTCTGCCCCAGTGCATACGCAAGTGTAATTGGTCCAAGCCGTCCTGCAAACATGGTAAAACAGATCATTAACTTGCCAAATGTGGTGAGTTTAAGCGTCAGGCCAAGAGAGAGCCCTACCGTACCAAAAGCAGATGTCGTTTCAAATAATATCATTAAAAAATTACTGTCTTCTGTCGTACTCAGCACCATCGTCACCGTAATAATGAACAACAGCGCCAGTAGCGTGATGGTGAGTGCTTTGAAAATACGTTCCTGCACAAGCCGATAACGGAAAAAGACGATATCCTCCCGACCGCGCATCATGGCAATGACTGCCCCGGCCATAATCAGAAACGTTGTTGTTTTGATGCCGCCCCCGGTTGACCCCGGTGATGCACCGATAAACATCAATATAATCATGAAAAATTGCGTGGCCTGCCGCAGTCCGGCAATATCGACCGTGTTGGCCCCGGCTGTACGCGGTGTTACCGATTGGAAGAACGAGCCGAGCAACTTGCCGCCCCAGTTCAGACCACCTAGCGTTCGTGGGTTGCTGAACTCGAATACAAAAATGACCAGCGCACCAAACATAATCAATAAGGCCGTCATCAGCAAAACAACTTTGGAATGTAAGGATAGCTTCCTCGTTTTATGATATTCCACCAAATCGGACAACACCACAAAACCGATCCCACCCGAAACAATCAGAAACATGGCGGTAAAATTAACAAGCGGATCGTAGACATAGCCCGTTAGACTGCTAAAATGACCAAACATATCAAACCCGGCATTGTTAAACATAGAGATGGCGTGCCAGTAACCGTAATACATGGCCTGCCCGATCGGCATATCAAATGACCAGCGCAGTGTAAACAATGTACCGCAAATCCCCTCCAGAATAAGCGAATAAATCACGACTTTGCGAATCAGCCTCACAATGCCTTCCATTGTGCTCTGATTCATTGCCTCTTGTAAGATCAATCGCTCCTTGAGCGATATTTTCCGTTTGAACGCAATCGCAACCAGCGTAGACATCGTCATAAAACCGAGACCGCCGATCTGAATCAGAATCGCAATAATCACCTGACCCAGCACTGAAAAATAGGTTCCTGTATCCACAACAACGAGCCCTGTCACACACACAGCCGAAGTTGCTGTGAAAAGTGCATCGATAAAGGCCAGGCTGTCGCCGCTTCGGCTGGATGCCGGAAGCATCAACAGCAGTGTACCCAGCAGAATAATGCCAGCAAAACCTAACACCAGAATACGGGGCGGCGATAATCGCATCCATTGAACATTTGCTTTCACTTCAGTATCATCCACCTCTGCTAAAAAAGAAAATAACTCCACCCTGTGGAGCTCATGTATGATTCATAAAAAAACATCATATAATTGGAGTTGATATGCATCCAACTAGAGTTAGTATACTCTTTTACAGGATGCCTACTCTGGATGTCCACTCGTTATCTTTATTAGCTCTTTCCGTTCTATTCGTTCCCTTGTTAGACCCGAGACATGCGGATTTTTGCATATTTGCTTCAAAATTATAAGCGCTGCAACGAATGCGCACAAAACGATTTTTGGGTAAATAACTTCGAATTCGTTCAAAACGGGAAAAAAGTTCAAGCCCGGACAGCATGATCGGATTTTTTCGATCATTTTCATTCGTTTTCAAAGATTTACACCTGTTTTCGCCCTGTCATTGGCATTGAGGACATGCCCTGTGCTATCTTTACAGTACGATGTAATTGAAAAAAGGAGGAACACCATTCCATGAATCCCTTAGGGCAGCCTTTACAGCTTAAGGCTAACTTCAAACGTTTGGGGTTGCTTGCGGTGATCGGCCTGATTTTATTTTTTGTCTTTCAGATCTTTCCTGCGACTTCATCACAAACGACAGAAATTTCGTCAACATCCTTCATTAGCAAGGATCAAGCGATCCAATCTGCACGTTCATTCGCGGCTTCCGTTGATGACTATACGCTCCAAGGCAATGCCAGTAAACCCCTAGTAACGTATCAGACCCATTCCGATATTTACGGTTATATGGCAAAGACGAAACAGCTTGCCACGTACAATAAAAAATGGGAAACAACCTATCCTTACGATGTATATCGAGTGCGTTTGCTTGATCAGGACAGTAGGGGTTACCTTAACGTTGACGTACATATGAAAACAGGCAAGGTAGTTGCCTTCAAGCGGATATTGCCTTCCTCCCTGTATACAGCCGTTGAATCAGAGCAAGAACAGGGCATCAGAAGAACTTCAGAGTCGCTTGCAGAAGGCAATATACCATTGAACGAAAAAGAAAAACTCGCGGCTGGAGTTTTGAAAGAATTCGGATATGACATCCCAACACTTCAACTGGATACACGAGATGGCGAGCCGGGTCTGAAGTACACGGATGCAAGTAAAACGATTGGCAACTCCAAGCTAGAATTGAATTTTACATTTGAAAATGGGGCTGTCCGTTCGTTCGATCCGGAGTTCTCCGTACCGAAATCCCACACGGATTATGTTAAAGACCAGACCCAATTAGCCAATTGGTTAACTTACGGTGGTTACGCTTTTCTGACGTTTGTTCTTGGTGTGCTTGCCATTATTTATAGCATTCTGGCTCGTGCAAATACATCGTTCAAACGAGGCGTCGTATTGTCACTGGTGTACTTTGCTGCTTCTATGATTGGTACACTGAACATGTTGCCTCTCTTCCAGGCACAAGGACTTTCAAGCTTCATGTTAGTGTTCCTTATGCTCATTCAGACCGGCATAACCATCGTGATGAGTGCTACGATCTATCTATCGCTTGTCGCTGGTGACGGCATGTGGCGCAAAATCGGATTTAATCCATGGCCTCGTGCCAAGGAGCCGGGTTACGGCAAATATGTGTTGCAGAGTATGTACACGGGTTATCTATGGGCATTCATTCTGCTAGGTGTACAATCCGTTCTATTCTTTATTCTTGAACGTAGCATCGGCACATGGTCCACCACCTCAGCAGATCAATCGACATATAACATGACGTATGCCTGGATCTTTCCGATTATGGCTTGGATGGCTGGAATCGGGGAAGAGGCCGTATATCGACTGTTCGGTATCCGCATGATGCAAAAAGTTGTGCGTAACACGTTTATCGCCTGTCTGATCCCTACAATTATTTGGGCACTTGGACACACCTTATATCCAATCTATCCAGTCATTACACGACCGATCGAACTGACTGTCATTGGACTGTTGTTCAGCCTAGTTATGTTGCGTCACGGCTTCATTGCTGTTGTTTTTGCACATGTCATCTTTGACAGCCTATTGATGGGGCTCAGCTTGATTTTCATGGGAGACGCCCTGAACATGGGTGCCGGAATCTTTTGGATTGTATTGCCTGCTATTGTTGGATACGTGGTCTATCGTTTCAATCCAAAACAAAAAGAGAAGCCGTATGTCACGACTCCTCATCACGAAGTGCTGCAATAATCTGAGTAGCTAGTTTATCTCCAATAGATAGAGGCCGGAAGTCTTCGACGCTGGCCTCTTTTATTTTGCGTAAAGAGCCAAAATGCTTCAATAGCAACTTACGCCGCTTCTCCCCGATGCCTGGAATGGCATCGAGTCTAGACGTAACCATCGATTTGCCGCGCTGCTCACGGTGAAATGAGATGGCAAATCGGTGAACCTCTTCTTGAATCCGCTGTAACAGATAAAACTCCTGACTGTCCCGCGGCAGGGCAATCACCTCTGGCGGATTACCAATCATCAGCTGTGATGTTTTGTGTTTGGCATCCTTCACCAATCCACACACCGGAATGAATAGCCCAAGCTCGTTCTCAAGCACGTCTACAGCTGCGGAAATCTGTCCTTTACCTCCATCGACTACAATCAAGTCAGGCTGGGTCAAGTTTTCCTTAAGCACTCGCTCATAACGGCGACGGATAACTTCACGCATCGTTTCATAATCATCCGGCCCCTCGACAGAGCGCACTTTATATTTACGATATTCCTTCTTGTCCGGTTTACCGTCGGTAAATACAATCATGGCAGACACCGGATTCGTACCCTGAATGTTCGAGTTATCGAAAGCTTCGATTCTTCTTAACTGCTCCAGACCGATCCAGCGCCCCAATCCCTCGGAAGCCTTAGATGTTCGCTCTTCATTACGTTCAATGAGGCGGAACTTCTCCTCCAATGCCACCCGTGCATTGTCGAGTGCCATCGTGATCATCTGGCGTTTCAGTCCGCGTTGCGGGATATGCACTTTAATGTCCAACCATTCTTGCAGAGAAGCAGCCATCTGCGACGGGTCCTCCATCTCGGATGGCAGTTTGGCATTGGATGTTTCCTGCAATCCGGTAGCATTGCTCTCTTCTTCCTCGGTTACCTCCGCCCCATAAGCTGCAAGTGTCTCGGCAACAACTGGCTTCGAAGCAGCGGTCTGATTCATCCCGACTTGTAATTCCTCTTGCGTGGATTCAACCGTTCCCTCAGAATGTTTATCCTCGGATATATTCGCATGATCCACTTTTGCGGGATCGCTTGTTTCTTGCCCAGAGAGCAGTTCTTTCGGCATCTCCGGTAGCAAAATTTCCTGTGGCAAAGCCGGGTTATCACTATAATACTGGGTTACATAGGACATGAAATCATTGTAAGCCTCACCGTAGAACGGGAAGGTGGATACATGGCGTTCAATCATTTTCCCCTGACGCATATATAGAATCTGGACACACATCCAGCCTTTATCAATCGCAAATCCAAAGACGTCACGGTCTCTGGCATCCGCCATCGTAATTTTCTGTTTTTCCATGATCGCATCAATCGCAATCACCTGATCACGCAGCTCTTTGGCACGTTCAAAATACAAATCTTCAGCGGCTTCCTGCATTTTACGCTGCAAGTCCTTTTTAATCTCCTCATGCCCGCCGCTCAGAAATGATCCGATCTCCTGCGAAATCTCGTCATACTGCTCTTTGCCAACTTCCTTCACACAAGGGGCAAGGCATTGGCCCATATGGTAATACAGGCAAACTTCCTTCGGCATTACACCACATTTGCGGAGCGGATACATCCGATCCAACAGTTTTTTCGTTTGGTGTGCCGCATACGAGTTCGGATACGGTCCGAAGTATTTGGCTTTATCTTTCAGCACACGGCGGGTCACTTCGAGCCGCGGATGCTTTTCATTCGTTATTTTAAGATAAGGAAACGTTTTATCGTCTTTAAGCAATACATTGTAACGGGGCATATGTTTTTTGATCAGGTTACACTCCAGAATGAGTGCTTCCATGTTGCTACCTGTCACGATGTATTCAAAATCACGGATTTCGGATACAAGACGCTGTGTCTTTCCGTTATGACTGCCAATAAAATATGAGCGCACGCGGTTTTTGAGCACTTTCGCTTTACCAACGTAAATAATGGTGCCTTCACTGTTTTTCATCAAATAACAGCCCGGCAGGTCTGGAAGCAATGCAAGCTTGTGACGAATCTGCTCCAGTGCCTTCTCCTGTGCGTCTAACTCCTGCATAAATGGATCCATAATTCGGTGGGTCCTCCCTTCCGAAAAAAGTAAAAGTCATGGTTACACAAAAAATTCACACCGACCACTCCAATGACAGAACAACCTTTAATCGCTGTTATCCCCAGATTTTTTTGATTCCCTTTTTAAAAGGGAAAATCCGGTGATAAAGGCTACAGTAGATGCTTCCGATGTAGCTTTCTTTCAGAAAGCTTTTAGCTTCGCTTCTCCAGTTCTTTTCTGTCCTCTCCGTTAATCATGTAAATTTCCAGTTTCATTTTATATTCAATTATATAATATAAATCATTTATCACATCATTTATATATTACTTTTATATTGTCCTACATATCACTTATCGACGCAAAACGCCCCCGGCATGTAAACCGGAGGCGATGTGTCAGCCTGCACTTAATTATGTTGTGACTTGCTGCTTATTGATGTTTTTCGATGATTCCTTTGAGAGCTTCTTTAGAGTTCAGACCAACCACTTTATCAACCGGTTGACCATCTTTGAAGAAGATCAGTGTTGGAATGCTCATTACGCCAAAGCGGGAAGCAGATTCTGGATTCTCATCCACATTTACTTTAGCAATTTTTACGGAATCGCCAACTTCTGTGGACAGCTCTTCCAGGATTGGAGCGAGCATCTTGCAAGGACCACACCAAGGCGCCCAGAAATCAACCAGAACCGTTCCTTCTCCTTCGACTTCCGTGTTAAAGGATTGATCGGATACGTTAACAATAGCCATGAAATTGTCCTCCTTATATATACTTACGGTTTTATTTTAACCTGTAACGTCGTGAACGACACTTCCAGTATAACACATGTGCGTTAGACATGTGAAATGAACAGATAATGTTCATCTTCCCAACATGAAATCTTCACAATTACAGGTGAAGCCAGTCGTCTGCAAAATCTTTACAAACGCTTTCTTTTCCAAGTATACTAAAATTACTCCGGATTGTAGCCCTGCTTGCAGGCCAAGCTGTCAATCCTCAAAGGAGGCAACACAATGGACGCTAATATTCGGATGACCGACCCGCGTGAACATGTGAACGAGGAGCCGCGTAGCGATCTCTTTGATCTGATTATGGGCGTTGTCGGCATGGGCGGCCTGATGACTGTTATCTTTTTTGGTATGGTAATTTTTAAATTCCTGACCGAATAGGATATTCAAATCAGTTTCAGGCTCCCGCAGACCAGAAAAGCCCGGTTCTCGCATTATTGCGAAAGCCAGGCTTTTTTTGGTTCATCTATATCTTAGCTCTTCCCTCGTTGATTCTCGCCCCGAACCTGAATAACATCCACAAATGGACGAATTCGATCCATCAAACGTTGACCTTTGTTCGATTCCTCGCCATCCCGGTTCGTAAAGCTCAAGTGTTTCTCAAGCCCTTCCAGGTTGTAATTGGACGTATAGAACGTTGGCTTGCGATTCATTCTATAGTTAAGAATAGAGCCCATCACATGATCCCGTACCCATGGGTTCAGGTTCTCTGCACCAATGTCATCAAAGATGAGCAGATCACAGCTTTTCAGAACATCCGTCATTTCCTTGAGCTTCTGTCCTTCACTGATCATGGATTTCAAATCCTCCACGAAGTCAGGCATATAAATAATGACACCTGTATGACCCGCAACCGCGAGTTCATGTAGCAGATAACACATCAGAAACGTTTTGCCGGTTCCAAACGAACCTTCCAGATACAACCCTTTCGTCGAAAGTCCATTGTCCTTGGTCTCGCTAATATAACGAAGCACACGGTTCACCGCTGGCGCACGCATGCGATCTTTGCCCATAATTTCCACATCATTATATCCAGCGCTTAGAGCACGCTCATCCACATAAAAACTGCGAATCCGCTGTTTGATGATATGTTCATTTTGCCGGGCGATCTGTTTGGAGCAAGGTGCTTTGATATCTATAATTTCGGGTTTACCGTTGAAGTTCTCTACTTCCAGTTTGCAGAAATGACCCTGAAAATCGTTGGGACAGTTGTCGAGTCCCGGACAATTCGCGCAGTTCTTCGAATCTTTAGCATACTGAAACAACTTGCTCAGATCAGGCATGAGCTGTGTATCTTTCAGTTCAGGATGACCTGCGCGGAACTCGCGCACATATGGGTCTTCCAACAAATCCGCCATAATTCGCCGCGACTGCTCACGAAACGAAGGGTTCAGCTGCTGAAGCAGTCCTCCCAAGGATTCCATGACTTCAAGCCCCCTTTTAAAGTATTAATATTTATGAAAACATGAGACAATTTCATCTCCAAATATTCAATCATTTGTACTGTTCATTCTATAGAAAAGCACACAATAACTCAACTGATACATTTGGAAAAAAAACCTCTCCACATTATACGTGTATTCATTTAACCCTTATATTCTGGATGTGCATGTCTGGAGCACCCGAATAAATAACATTTGGAGCTTAAAGATGTGGTGAATTTAAATGGTGGAACAAAACCCGAGACAATCTGTTCGAGAATATGTTCATACTCCTTTTTCTCCATTTGCAAGCGAGTCACGTATGCCACTTTATCACTTTCTGTCCAATTCTCATCGCAATCTTCTGCCTGTGCTTCCTCAATATCATCTTGTTTTAACCGAATACATTCTTCTGCAATTTCAACTGCACGTTCCATTGCATTCGTCTGAACTAGAGCATATATATATCTACACACCCAGTCGGGCGATTTAGAATACGTGTCCCATGATTTTTCAAACCAATGCACCGCTTCGGAAAAACAAGCAAGCTCCAAGTACAGTTCTGCCACATGTACCTCTCCGACAAAATCATCATCACTTTCCAAGAAGGCATCCAGTTTGTGTTTTGCTTCAATGGTATGTCCCAGCTGAATTAAACAGTGAACATGACTATACATGGCGTAATCAGAAGGCCCAGCACTTTTCAAAAATAAAGCTGAAGCCTGTTCCAACTCTCCGAGATGATATTTGGCAATTGCTAAGTTATTGTATGCCTCTTTGGAAGGCTCCACAGCAATAGAGTCTGATAGTACAACCGCGGCTTCTTCCCATCTCTCCATCTGAACAAGTAATTCACCAAGCAGACTGTAGGGAAAATGAGAGGTTGGTTTCAACGCCACTGCTTCCTGAGCCAATTCAATAGCTGCTTCGATATCCCCCTCTTCGTGATAATAAATCCAGGCCAGATTCGTCAAGGACTCAACGTCCCTTGAATCGTTCAATGCTTTCTGAAATAAAGCCAACGCTGCATCATAATCATTATTTTCAAGGTATTCGATGGCTTTCTGATTCGTGTTCAACGGATCTGCCCCTTCCCTCTGAATGACTCGTGTCCCTAGCTTTCGGACTCCACCACACACCTATTGAGTAAAAAAGCGAGTCACCTCTCCCAAGGGACCCGCCTGTATCGTACAACTATAACGTTCCTTTATAACGTTCCTTTTTGCTTGCTCGCCTGCATCTCCTGAGCAAATCGCATCATCTCTTCAAACTCTTCCTCCGAAACGTTATCCCCATCATGGCTTATGTCTTGTACAATCGGAATTTCGGGTTTGGCTTTGGTTCCTTTACCGTATGTACGGGTACGGGTTCCAGCTGCTCCTGCAGCCTGCTTACCTTTGACCTTCGCCTGATCACGAATATATTGCACAGCCTTCTCATACGTATTAACCTGCTTCAGCAGCATATTGGAGGCAATCGCCTCAACAAAATTACGATTAATCCGTTGCTCGCCACCCGATACAAGCAATGCCATCAGATAATGAATCAATACGTTGATCACTTCACCAGGTAGCTTGTAACTCAGATCAATTTTTTCGAAAATATCAACCAGATTATCCGGTACAGCCCCCGGGAAAAATGTCTGCAACAACCGAGTGTACGGCTCGTTACGAAGCATCATATTGTATTGATGAATGTCACACTTGGTTGCAAATTGCGGTGGCACCTCGACATAATACTCCATCTGAACAACATGCTCCACTGGAGGTTCACCGGAGTCATTATATGCCTGTGGCTCCTCCATATGCTGGCGAAGAGCAACCACCTTGGCGGCTTGCACTGTCTGCTGTTCCTGACGTTTCTTCGTTTGTCTGAATTGCATGCTCGCCTTGTGTTGAAGATCATCCAGCAATAGCTGTCCTTGCGGGCTAAATACACCATCCTCGTCCAGCAGTCGGCACACATCTTGCACGCTAAGACTAAACTTGTTCACTACAAAATTGACGATCCCGAGCTGTTCATGATCAAAACGAAGTTGTTCCACATAACGTCGGTTTACCGACTCACGCGGGAAGCGTAAAATAATGTCCGCATAATTCAGTGCATTTTCTTCCACAGCATCATTCGTGCCTGTTCGCTGTGCCGATGTGGATACTTCGGAGAGTGCCTGCTCCAGCTCGTAATCAATGACATGCGTGTTAAGCTCAAATATATCGTAAAAGGGAACTGAAATATTTTCTTTATTGGCTGCAACGTAAGGTGCATCCCCATTTTCAACTGCCGAAAAGCCAGCTCGTAGCGACAACACAGCAAACTTGCCTATTTTGTCCCGTAGCAACAGTGTCAGATGCTGTGTGCGGAAAAACTCTCCTGGCGAGAGCGGCGGCTGCAGTTCATACTCATAGATGTAATCATCATTCTCTGGAATATAGACCCGCGATGTCTGGAGAAGACCTACTGCCTCCAGCTTGGACGCCTGTTCAACCAGATATTTACGTCCTTTCTCGCTAGGCTCCAGCCCCAATGTCATGAACAGCCTTCGTTGCTGCTCAAGTGGGGAATAACCGACCTGTTCTCCGGGGAGATGCTGAAATAACAGCCGATACAAGCCAACCGCAAAAGCACCTACCATAGGCTGGTAAGCTCCTGTGAGCATGCGGTCGTCCAGGGCGCTTAATCCAAACTCCCTGTATACGCAGTAGCGATGATGTTCCGTATAATGATGCAAATTCTTCATGCGCATAGCCTGATCTCCTTCTTCCCCAAAGGTTGTTTTTCTATTCTATCATAAATGTCCGATCCTCAAATGCTCAAAAACAGGTAAAAAACCAACCCGTTCTCTCTCCGTTTCGTCCTAGGTCGACATCGTTCACGTTTTCGCAGAATTGGGCGAATTTTCAAATGAATAACGACAAAGAGTCGCTAGAATACTATAAAAGCTACAGAGCGAGATTACAAGCGATAATAGTTTAAATCTATTCATCTTATGCTTATGAAAAAAAGCGTACAAACATTCCCGTACCCCGTTCGTCACAACAAAAAAGCCTTCCCTTTGCACGCGTAAGCGTTTGCGTCAAAGATAAAGACTTTTCCAAGTTATTGCGGCAGATGCCTTCACTTTCCAGTCATCAGAACATCCGATATCCGCCTAAACGCAGTTTCTGAATCGTCCATCCGCTGATTATCGCACCCGCGAGGCCTGCAACCCCTGTCATATAATCGACCAACTGGAACGATCCAAGATGTGACACGAGCGTAGATGAATGATCCCATAAGGAATATACCACCACAGGCAAAATAACGATGACGAACAGATAGGAAGGAAACCAGGTGGTCTTCATAAGCATATTCAAAATGAAACCGATACCAAACATCATCACAAAAAATAATACCATTAATACAAGCACAGGTATAAACTGCATCGGCTGACGTTCACCTCTTCTTTCACACTTTCGGTTTTCCCTTCTGGATAGTAGTAAGTTTACCGCAAAAAATGTGGCGAAGCAACGAACTTTCTGGACAAATCTACCGATTTTCACGAGAAGATCATTTGCCCTCCTGCTTCATATTGGGATACAATATAACGATAAAGCACTAAACCATCCCTTACCGGGATTTGGAAATATAATCCGCAGGAGGAACAATATCCATGAACGAAGCCGCATCAACCCTGGAGGGCTGGTATGCCCTGCATGATTTTCGCTCGATGAACTGGACCGCTTGGAAAGCAGCCGACGATGAAGAGCGTGCTGTTGCCCTGGACGAGCTTCAAGAGTTTTGGAATGATTGGAAAAAAGTCGAGGAGGCTTCCCAAGGCAGCACTGTAGTTTATACAGTCGTAGGTCAGAAAGCTGACTTTGTGATGATGCATCTGCGCGAAACGCTGGAAGATCTGAAGGCAGTAGAGAACGCCTTCAACAAAACAACGTTTGCCAAATACACGACTAAAGCTTATTCATATGTCAGTGTAGTTGAACTGAGCAACTATCTTGGCAAAGAGGGCGAAGATCCGATGCAAAATCCGGAGATTATTGCCCGTCTTAAACCGGTTTTACCACAGCGCCAATACATTTGTTTCTACCCAATGAACAAAAAGCGTGAGTTGAACGACAACTGGTACATGTTGTCCATGGACGAGCGCCGCACCATGATGCGCAGTCACGGCATGATCGGCCGCAGTTATGCGGGTAAAGTGAAACAGATCATCACGGGCTCTGTCGGATTTGATGATTGGGAATGGGGCGTTACGCTGTTCGCTGATGATGCGCTTCAATTCAAAAAACTCGTGTACGAGATGCGCTTTGATGAAGTAAGTGCACGCTACGGTGAATTTGGCTCCTTCTATGTAGGAAGCTTGCTGAACGAAAGCACACTGGAAGAGATGCTGAAACTGTAATTTTGTATACATGCAAGAATCGTCCAGCCTTCTATTGAAGCAGGCTGGACGATTTTTTTTCGTTACAGCAAAAAATTGCCGCCGGACGTATTGCTCCGCGGTGATTTTTTGGTGATTAAGAATTATATCACTTTAAGCTTGATTTAGATTTATTTTAGTTAATCTAATTGTTTACACCAAAACGGAGAGGACAGAAATAAAATGGAAAAGCGAAGCGGTCGCCTTTATCACCGAATTTTTCCCTTTAACAAAAGGGAATCAAAAAATTTGGGGATAACAGCGATTGAAAGATTATTCTGTCATTGAAGTGTATAAGTGTAAACTATTCTTTTCAACTAACTGAAGTCTCAATCCTGCTCCTCTTCATCAACTGCTTTCAGAGATTCGAGGAATTCAGCAGTTGCACGATCACGGTCACGGCTCTTTTCCTTCAGCCGTTCAATCGCCGGCAGGATGAGAATATCTACTTCTTTCTGAACGATATAGGCCAGGTCATATTGATTCTGTTCCTCCAGATACCCGCCGACCTGCATCAAGTCGTTGTAACGATCCAGTTCCTCACGGGTTAACAGACCACGAACCTGCACACTGCAATGTCTCATCCGAAAAACCGTCCTTTCCTCAGGACCAGCGGAATACCTCCGATGATAAACAAATAGCGCATATCCACTAATTTTTTCAATTGTGCTGCCTTCCAGCCCTTGTATTTCTTATCCCCAACGACAGCAATCGCTTCCCCTTTACCCAAAGAGGCAACAGTACCTTTGCTGGTGAATTCAAAAGGCTGAGGCTGCTTGTTGCGAATGGCTGCGACAATATTTTTGGCACAGTTCACACCTTGCTGCATCGCAATCTGTGCTGTTGGCGGATAAGGTCTGCCCTCCTTGTTAAACACAAGGGAGTTGTCTCCGATCACATACACATGTTCATGCCCAGGAGCACGCAAATATTCATCCACCTTTACACGACCACGCATCACTTCAAGCCCCGCCTGTTCAAGTAAGGAATTCCCTCGAATGCCTCCTGTCCATACGACTGTCGCAGCGTCGATTTTCTCGCCTTCACCAACGATTACGCCATCAGGAAGACATTGCTTGATCGGAACACCAATTTTAAACGTAACCCCTTTTTTCTTCAGTACGTTCATCGCATGCTCCACAAGTTCCGGATCGAACCCCGGCAATGCGGAAGGCGCAGCTTCAACATTATAGATGTGTACATGCTTCGGGTCCACGTCAAATTCTTTGCACAGCTGCGGGATACGATCAGCAAGTTCTGCAACAAATTCTACGCCGCTAAAACCTGCTCCCCCTACAACAAACCGAATACGGTTTCGTTTATTGTCGTTTTTGTACATTGCGAATTGATATTCGATATGTTCCCGAATCAGCCTCACAGAGTTGATGCTACGAATGGTCATCGCGTGTTCCAGCATACCCGGTATACCAAAAGTTTCCGGCTCTCCACCTAGTCCAATAATCAGGTAATCATAGGACAACGTGCCATCCTCCAAAATGACTTTACGATCCTGAAGCCGGATCTCCTTCACGGATGATTTTACCAGATCAATCTTGAATTCATCGATCAGTTTGGAAATAGAAACTCTCGCATGCTCTATTTTATCCGTACCGGCTGCCGGCATATGTAGATGGGTTGTAATATAGTGATAATCATGCCGATTCACCAATGTGACGTCAGCTTCATTATAGTTGAGTTCCTTCTGCAGCCGCTGCGCTGTCAGAATTCCGCCATATCCCGCTCCGAGAATGACGATTTTGGGAATGCTGCTCATATCTGTACTCCTTCCGGTTTCGCTCGCATCCTTCCTGATAATTGAGGTGGAATGCAAAATGCTCTTACTTACAAGTATTGCTCAGGTCTTATCCAATATGACGACAAATGTAAAATTCGTAAGTGTATATTAACTTCTGTACGTATAATATCGACGATTATAGTTGTGAAATTAACCACAAGTTTCCACAAAACGAGGTTGTTTCTTAACCTGATATTATGACTCTAATTTTGACAAAAAAACACATAGTACAGGTCAAGGATATCTGTATTTCTCGTAAAGATCAAGGTTTTTTTTGTTATTTTTCATAGCCTTTCATTTCCAATTTCATCCTATTCTCACCAGAACTTCATCATTTATTCTCAGATTAGTGATCCAGCTAACTTTGCAACCCAGATTACACCGTTTATAATAGGAAAGACAGTTTGGCACCCATGCAGATTATGTGACGTAATTTGCAAAAAATAATCACTGTTCTCTACCTATTAAAATAAGAAAGGTGTTGTTGATTTTTGACTGCACAGACGTCCGGTCATGAAATGACCGATTTACTTATTATCGGCGGCGGTCCTGCGGGCCTGTTCGCTGCATTTTATGGAGGTATGCGTCAGGCTTCCGTTACACTGGTTGAAAGTATGCCACAGCTTGGTGGACAGCTCGCTGCCCTCTACCCGGAAAAGTACATTTATGATGTAGCCGGTTTTCCGAAAGTTACTGCTCAGGAACTCGTGAATAACCTGATCGAGCAGATGAGCCACTTTAACCCGAACATTCGCTTGGAAGAAAAAGTGGTATCGGTGGAGAAAAAAGAAGAACAGCATTTCATCGTAAAGACAGATGAGAATGAATATCATGCCAAAGCGGTTATTATCACGGCGGGTGTTGGTGCATTTGAACCTCGTCGCCTTGAACTCGAAGGTGCAGCGAAGTTTGAGAAAACCAACCTGCATTACTTCATCAGTGATTTAAACGCTTTTGCCGGTAAAAAAGTTTTGATTAGCGGCGGGGGAGATTCTGCTGTAGACTGGGCTCTTATGCTTGAGCCGATTGCTGAACAGGTTACTCTGATTCACCGCCGGGACAAATTCCGTGCACATGAGCACAGTGTGGAAAACCTGATGAACTCCAAAGTTAACGTTGTGACACCGACTGAAATTACGGAACTTCACGGAGATGACACCATTACCAAGGTTACTCTTGCTCATGTTAAGACGAAAGAAACACAGGAAATTGAAGTGGATGATGTCATTGTTAACTTTGGTTTCGTATCCTCCCTCGGTCCAATTGCTGAATGGGGTATCGAAATTGACAGCAATTCCATCGTTGTCGACTCCCGCATGGAAACGTCTATTCCGGGTATTTTTGCTGCCGGCGATATTACGACGTATCCAGGCAAGCTGAAACTGATTGCTGTTGGCTTCGGCGAAGCTCCAACTGCGGTAAATAATGCAAAAGTATACTTTGATCCGGATGCCAAATTGTCTCCTGGACACAGCAGTAATATGAAACGCTAATTCAAAGAAATCACATAATATGGTACAAAAAAGGGTATCTTACTCCTGAGCAATTTCATGATCAGGAGGGATACCCTTGTCTTATATATGCCCGCTGTGTAACGGTCTGGTTGTACCGGAGCAGGCTTGTCCCCACTGCTTTCAGGGACTGTCAGAATGCGGCAAATTAGACGACTACACCGGACCATACAGCCCCTACGAACTTCAAGCTTCCTCTGACATGGCAGACGAAACCGAGAGCGTTTGCAATCACTTGATGTATTGTCACCATTGTCAGACAAGTATGCTACTGCCTGTCTCTTTATGGGACTTGTCCGGAAACCTGTAACATTGCCTGCAATGAGGATCTCTAGTGAAGTATGGCAGATACGTCAGTACCCAGTTTGCGCTTATGGATTTCTGCCAATAGCAGCGCGATGAAATCTCTTTCGAGATCCAATTCGATCGCTTTATGGTAGGAATCCAACAACATCTCATCGGATAACATAGCCATTTCCCGCCACAACCTTTCCTTTATTTTCCTCAAAACTATCATATCAGAGATCGGACAAGAGAACAAGCGTTCTTGTTATCCACAACGACGTGTGGAAATCCTGTGTATAGTTTGTTGATAATTGGAAAAAACATAGAATATATATCAGTGGATAATGTGGACATTAATTATACACAGGATAGATAACATCTCTATGAAATTCGGGATTCAAAGAAAATTTAGAGCAATTTTCATATTTTCCACGAACGCTCCGAATGTATTACCCAAAAGTGAAAATTTTCAAACGCTTTTCATCCAATTTCTCTTGTATATACTATCGGTTTTTCTCCCGTTTTCTTTAACGTTTCCAGTAATTTTCATTGAGGTCTGGTATTCACTTCCAAAATCCATATTCTGCCCGAATGATCCAGTCCATAATCAAATCCCAACTGTCCTATGCCAGGGAACTGACTTTCCATGATATGTGTGCAAGTCAATGTTAAAGAACGCATCTCCTGCCGCTTGTATCGATTAGCAATGTGAGGCAGGGATAAGGCAAGTGCTCTTTTGCCTGACAGCATGGTTCCCCCCTTACTCAGATTCGTTACACACAGACCTGGACGTGCAAGTCTTCCAACCAAAGAACGAAATACCCAGCCCTGTCCCGTCTTCACTACCTTAACTCTGTAATCCACAGGTCTTCCATGAATGGTTGCGAGATGAATTCCTTGTTGAATGATATATCTTCGCTTGGCCTTTACCCTTACAAGGGAGCGATACATCTTAGTAAAGCTTGCAAAAGAACGAGTAACTTTCATATGTGTATATCTAAAAGCCCCGCCGCTGCTGGATACCCGGATCACGCCATACCCACCGCCTCCAACAACGGGTTTAATATATACCATTCCATAACGTTGCAGCATGTACAGCAGGTTACCTGAATTAAACACTTTTGTTTGCGGGATATGAGCAGCAGCTACCGGATATTTCATCAGTGCAGCAGTTTTCCGCCATTTGCTTGCTAACTGTCTCGACATAGGTTGATCTCCTCTCTCCAAACCATGATCCTTCTTTATACATACTCACTCCAAGCATGGTTTTCTTGGATGATTGTCCAAGGCAAAGGCCCCTTTTCTGTGGAACATGTCCTGCTATGCTAAGCGGATTCCAGGACAAACGCCGGTTTACTTTTCAAACGGTTCAATCTGTCGTATGCTACTAAAGAATGACTTGTTTTGGCTAAAAATGAGGATCTAAGGAGCGTTCAAAAGACATGGAAGCATTTTTCAAATCACTTTATGGCGTGGCCTATTTCGCAATGTCCATTGTATTGGTCGCGGTGACGGTACTTCTCTTCGTGATCGGTATTCGTCTGTTTATCAAAAAACGCAATCGTGGCTTTGCCGTAAGTTGTATTTTATTTGCCTGTTTCATCGTCTTTATCATCGTTGTAATGTTCACCACGCCCTTCTCTGCCACGCCTCCAGGCTCACCGGAAGCCCTGACTGCCCTGTTACATTACGGGTAACCGACCTTTGTAGAAGGAGATGCTTATGACACGAAATAATAAAACACTTGGAATTGTTGATATTGGCTCAAACTCCATTCGTCTAGTGATCTATGAGGTGAGTGAAGACGGAGCGTATCGCATTATTCATGAAGACAAATATGCTGCCCGGCTAAGCGGGGTTGTGGAATCGGATGGCAGTATCCACAGATCATCTCTATCCACTGCCATAACCGTCCTTCGGCAATTTAAAGCCACCTGTGAGACTTATCAGACTGAACTGATTCGGGCGGCAGCAACTGCCGCGATCCGCAATGCGACCAACGCGGAGCAGATTATTGCATGGCTGGAAAATGAGACTGGACTTACGATTGAATGTGTCTCGGGAGATCGTGAGGCCTATTACGGATTCCTGGGCGTGATACAGTCGATTGACCTGACCGACGGTTTTGTCGTTGACATTGGAGGGGGCAGTACGGAGATCACCGTGTTCCGCAATCGCGAAAGATTGCACAGTGTCTCGTTGCCAATCGGTGCCGTGAATTCACATGCCCGTTATGGAGGCGAGGATCAATGGACCGAGGCCAATGAACAATCCCTTTGCAATGAAGTTATTGAAGCATTACAGGGACAGACTTGGACTCAGGAACATCCCGGTTTGCCACTCATTGGACTGGGTGGTACAATGCGTACACTCGCAAAAGTAGAACAAAAGCGTACGCAATATTCTTTGCCGGTAACGCATCACTATGAAATTGGAGAGGAAGCGATGGATAATATCGCCCTTTCCTTGCCCTATCTTACTTCCGCTCAACGCAAAAAAGTGCCAGGTCTTGCTAAGGATCGAGCTGACATCATCGTACCAGGCGTATTGATTCTGCGTACCGTCTTCCGCATGATCCAGGGGGATCGTTATGTGGTAAGCGGAGCAGGACTTCGCGACGGGCTTCTGAGGGATTATCTCGCTGCTGGTCAGCCTTCCACACCTGATGCATTAAAGGATAGCATCCGTAATTTCCTTTATTACGGCCCACCGATCCCGGAGAAACGTCTGAACCGGATTCATCAGGATACGGTTACCTTATACACCGCTTTACAAGAGGCTACGCCTGATGCCTCTGATGAGCGAATTTTGTACACATCCTCTATGCTTCATATGGCTGGCAAACAAATTAACTATTTCCGGTACACGCAACACTCGGCATACTGGATTATGAATGCAAGCATTTACGGTCTGTCCCACAGGGAAACAATATTAAGTGCCATTGCAGCCGACTATCATCCGAAAAAAAGAACGCCTCAACTGCTACAGAAGCATGAGGACATTCTGAAAGATTCGGATACACAGCATGCTCACCGCATCGGCTCGTTACTGCGTGCGGCCGAAGCGATCAATCGTGCAGAGAGCATTGCCGCCATTCACGCGGTCAAAGAAAAAGACTCGCTGCAGGTCACGTTGACCTGTACAGACGAGCCTTTACTGGAACTGAACGGCCTGGAAGATGCCGTCAAAGATTTGCAAGAAGCCTGGGGAGTTACGTTAAAACACTCCATTGTGCGGGCTTCCAAGGGATAATTCCCATCGCCTCCGTCTGACTTCTCAGCGGGGGCTTTTCATTTTTTACGAATATATAATTGCCGTTTGGCATAAGTTCTCTGGCCTTCACATTGTCATTCAATGACAGATTGAGGATATCCACCAGCATTTTTTTCAATGAAGGATCAAATACAGGACACATCAGCTCAATACGTCGATTTAAGTTACGTGACATCCAGTCTGCACTGGAAATGAAAACATCGGGGTTACCGTCATTTTCAAAGTAAAACAACCGGGAATGTTCAAGAAAACGGTCTACAATACTAATGACTCGAATGTTCTCGCTCAGCCCTTCTACACCTGGACGTAAGCAACATACGCCGCGGACAATCAGGTCAATCTGCACCCCTGCCTGCGAAGCTACATATAATTGATCTATCATTTCCTGATGTGATAAAGAGTTGATCTTGGCAATGATTCGGGAACGTTTGCCTTTTAATGCATGCTCTGTTTCTCGGCGAATCAATGTGAACAACTCGTCCTTCATGCCATCTGGCGCAACACGGAATGCTTGCAGTGCCTTCGGGCCGGAATAACCGGTAATCTCGTTAAACAGTTCGGATGCATCCTCACCAATGATCGGGTTAGAGGTGAACAAACCTACATCCGTATACACTTTGGCGGTGCTTTCGTTGTAGTTCCCCGTACCAACGTGAACATATCGGCGCAACCCTTGCTGCTCCCGGCGTACAACGAGAATGATTTTTGCATGTGTTTTCAGACCGACCAAACCATAAACGACATGGCAGCCTGCTTTTTCCAGCTTCCGAGCCCATGCAATATTCCGTTCCTCATCAAATCGGGCTTTCAGTTCCACAACAACGGTAACTTGCTTCCCGCTCTCTGCAGCGAGCGCGAGCGCTGGAATAAGACGTGAGTCACCATTTACCCGGTAAAGCGTCATTTTGATCGCCAAAACCTGTGGATCTTCTGAAGCTTCCAGTATAAAATCTGTCACCGGTTCAAACGATTCATACGGGTGATGAACCAGCACATCCTGTCTGCGAAGCAGCTCAAAATGACTTTCTCTCGGCAGGAACTCAGGCGGGTATACAGGTTGTACAGGACCATATTTGAGATGTGAGAAACCTTCGAGGCTATCTACAAATCCAGCTAAAAAGCTAAGATCCAGCGGTCCATCAATTTCAAAGATCGGGTCTTGAATTTCAAACTCCTCTTGCAGCTCCTGTAGCGCGTCACTCCGGAAATCCTTGCACACTTCCAGTCTGACAGGGGCTCCGCGACGTCTGCGACGCAGCTCTTTTTCGATGGCCTCCAGCAAGTCTTCCGCTTCTTCTTCATTAATGGAGAGATCTGCGTTTCGAGTTACCCGGAACTCCTGCACAGCCAGCGATACATATCCGCTGAACAAGGTGTGCACATGCTGTTTAATCAGGTCTTCGATCAGAATGAAACTTTTTTTCTTGCTATTGGCCCTCAGAGGAACCTTCACAATGCGAGGAAGATTGGAAGGTACCTGCACGATCGCCATAAACGGCTCGCCATCCTGCTCATCTTCTTTTTGCAGCATTACGGACAGATAAACGGACTTGTTATGCACCAGCGGAAAAGGCCGACTCTGGTCGATAGCCATCGGCGTAAGCACCGGAAAAATAATGTCATGATAATATTGATCCATTGCCCGTTGCTGCGTCACATTAAGATCCACATACTCCTGGATGTGCACGCCTTTCTTGGCGAGAAGACGAATGAGCTCACGGTACGTTTTATATTGCTCCGCGACCATGGCCCCGGTTCGTTTAATGAGTCTGCGGTACAACCCCGAAGGGGTATAACCAGTGAAATCTTTTTGTGTGAATCCAGCCTTGATTTTCTCCTTGGTCTCTGCGAGCCTGACACTGACAAACTCATCCAGATTGCTAGCAACAATGCCAAGAAACCTCATCCGCTCCAGCATAGGCGTTGTAGCGTCCTGTGCCTCTTGAAGCACACGCCGATTAAATTCAACCCAACTCAAATCACGATTAACATAGTTGCCTGTTTTAATATCTTTATGCATGTATGGCCTCCGAATGTGATGCATGTCAATTCTTATTTGAACTTCTACTATAATTGTACTATTCGTAATCGACTCCAAGCGTCATCGGAATGTTAACGCAGTGTTAAATTTATGTAAATGATAACTCATGACCGCAACTTTTTCCATCCCTTTACAAAGCACTATAGACAAGGTAAAGTGAACTACAGTGTGATTTGATCGGCTGTCGTTATTATTCCAAATTCACGTTATTTTAAAGGAGTATCTCATGAAATCGAACAAACCTAGAACGTTGCAAAAAAACATCGAGTTTTTCACCGCTGCCCTGTCCCAATGTGTGGTTACCGCATGGCAGGAAGATCCCGCAGGTGTGTATTGTGAAGTCGGTCACGGCATTGTCGAGCAGATCAGTGATGACAGCGTGCGAATTCGCAATGAGGATGGAACGAAAAGCCATTATGCTCGGGACACGACGATGTTTCAAACCGAAAAATAATTTTTGCGTAAATATGAAAAAAAGACTAGCTTTCCGAAACAGAGTGTTGTATACTCTTGCCACAAGGAAAGGAGGTGCGTCAACATTTCTAATGTCATGTTGAACGTGTCCCTTACCCGATCCACTACTTCCAAATAAATTGGATGGTAATGGAGGCGCGGGATACGGATCAATGTTTTAAAAAGCGCCACGGGTAGAAAAGCCGTCTTCGGACGGCTTTTTGTTTTGTCTTTTTCTATATAATACATAGGAATGTAACATGTGAAAAAGATGAGAAGTTAAGAAAACAACCAAAATATTGGAAACGGACCCTTTAGCACCATGATTTCGGAAGGCTATAATGAGGATGCATCTCAACTTATAACCAAGGAGGCATGTTGTTATGTTTAGAAATGTAAGGGGTTTCAAGACAAGCATTTTGCTAGCTTTTGTTTTATTAATCACTTCGATCCTGCTACCTGCAGGTCAGCACGCCAGTGCCGCACCGAGTTTTGCCAAAGGAGCAGACATTAGCTGGGTTCCCGGCATGGAAGCTCAAGGGTACAAGTGGAAAGATAAAAACGGGGTACAACGGGACATCATTGATATCTTGAAAAAGGATTACCAGATTAACTCTGTTCGCATCCGTGTTTTCGTTAATCCTTCGAATGATTATGGTAACGGTTACATGAATAAAGATCGCGCTGCCGCTCTCGCACAACGTGCTAAAAATGCAGGTATGAGTGTCATGCTGACACTGCATTACAGCGATTCCTGGGCAGACCCAGGCAAACAAACTAAGCCAGCCGCATGGAAAAATTATACGTTCCAGCAGTTGATGGATGTTGTCTGGAGCTATACCCGTGACGTTATGACGACCATGCAGAGCAAAGGTGTCACTCCAGACTGGGTACAGATCGGCAACGAAACCAGCAACGGTATGTTGTGGGATGATGGTAAAGCTTCGGTTAACATGAAAAATTATGCTTGGCTCGTGAACACAGGACATAACGCTGTAAAATCCATAAGCAGTGGTACCAAAACGATAGTGCACCTTGCAAACGGAGATGACAATGCCCTGTTTGTCTGGAATATCGGTGGACTGATCAACAATGGGGCCAACTTTGACATGATTGCAATGTCTCTCTACCCTTCTGCTTCCGGCTGGAATACAGCTGTGACAAAAACGGTCAACAATGCAAAAGATATGATTAATCGTTATGGTAAAGAAATTATGATCTCCGAAATTGGCATGGACAATAATCAGCCCGCGGCAGGAAAAAGCTTTGTCGCAGCGATGAAAAATCAGATTCGCAATTTGCCAAGTGGCAAAGGAAAAGGTGTATTCTACTGGGAACCACAAGCTACTCCAGGTTATAATGCTGGTTACACCAAAGGCGCTTGGCAGTCCAATATGATGCCAACGGCTACCATGGAAGGGTTCATTGACTAAGCACAGGAGTTAGAAGCATTTTTGGGGAGGAGACTGCGAGTGGACGTTCCGGGGGGCGGGGCGTTCTTTCGATCGCTGGTTGTCCTCGGATTTCTTTTTTGAATTCCCCTCATAGGGGAAAATCCGATGACAAACGCGAACGCTTCGCTTCTACAGAATCGCTCCCGCCCCCTCCACTACACGCTGCTCCTTAAGGCAGGCTTCTAAAACGTGCTTCGGCTTTTCACGGGAGTATGTGGAAACATTTATAAAAGGCGCCCACCCATTCGGATGGCGCCTTTGGACGTTGAAGAGCGTTATTGCACCCTATTGACTGGGTGCTTGGAGATATCTACGGTTGAGCGTTTCGAGGGGCAAGTTCAAATGATCCTGCTCGAACTTACATGAACACCATAACAGCTATAAGAGATACAAAAAGACTGAGGATAGCAATCATCGCTTGAATACAGCTAAACGATATATTCTCGATCAGGATCATGTGTTTTCTCTGTACAACATACGAAAATAGAAATGAAGGAAGGATAACCGGAAGATATTGATGAAGATCCGCAACACTCGTACTTGGCAATAGTGTGCCAAGATATCCGTTTGTCGTTTCGTTCACGATTAACCACGTATAGATCATGCCACTGATTACTGAAAAAAGAAACGGAGATATGAAACGAATCCTGTTCCCCGGTAGAACGAAACGACCAGGCTTGTGCTCTGACAACTCATCATTAACCATCATCATTCTCCTCCTAATTCATCATTTGACGATTTTGTTCCTGAAATGCCCTAAAATTCAGCAAACCAGCAACAATAGCCAGAATCGTTAGTACAGCTGCAAACAAATAGAGGTTCACGATTCCTATGATTTCAGCAAGCCATGCCATGCCTAGCAAAGATATGCAAAATATGAGATGCATCATGGAGGCTTGAGCTGATAAAACCTTGGGTAACATCGGATTAGCCACACTACTTTGAATCAACGTACGTCGGTTAATCATAGCAAGCTCAGCAAATGGACCCATTAACATGACCAGGAACAACGCAACAAAAGGCTGTGAGTTTAAAGCATAAACGGCAGTTAGGATTCCATACCCTGCCATCCCTATCATCATAACTGAAAAATATCGACGTCCAATGATTCTGCCTAGGGCAAGTACCAGCAAACCACCACTAATGGTTCCAGCAAAATAAGCTGCATTGATGAAGCCCCACCATTCTTCTCCCTGTCCAAGCGCCACTTGCACAAACGCAAGCGTGAAGGCACCTACCCAAATAGAGCCGCCAAGCATGTCGATCATATCCATGAACGTAAGTACTCGCAGACGAGGTGTCTTCCATATCATTTTCCAACCTTCGGTTAACGTGTGCCATCTACTTGTGCCCAGATCAGAAGAAATATCTGCTGCTGCATTCACACGCTTCTCTGGTATCCCTCCATGCGTTGGTTCCTTAACGCCAAGTGTAAATACGGCCGCCAAGCCATAAATAACGGCTGCGATTAGCAACGTTGAACTTGATCCAATAAATGCAACAATTACGCCGCTTAGGCCCCAACCTGCAAATTGTACAACTTGATCGCTGACGCTCATGAGTCCATTGGCTTTGAGTAGACCTTGTTCATGAGTCACCAGTCGTGGAATCAGCGCATTTCGAGCTGGTGTTGTCCACCCATCGAGAAAAGACATCACAAATATAAGCGAAAACACAAGCACTAATGAGGATTCTACGCTATTAAGCTGTATGTACACTGCCAGACAGATGAACAACAAAAACTGCCCGGTTTGTGAAAAAAAGAGTAGACTGGGCAACTTAAAACGCTGAATGAATAGCGGTGCAACTAAACTACTCAACAACTGAGCCCCACTGCGAATCAATGGCAAAAGTGCCGCAGACACAAGCGAATTTGTACGATCCAATACCATAACCGTAAGGGCCATAATATACAATACGTCCGCGGCATTGGCTGCTGTTTGGGTTGTCCACAGATAATAAAAAGCACGGGTTAAATACGAGGACTTCATGAACATCTTTCTCCATTTCTATAGCATGCCGTGAAAAAGCATTAAGGGATACTCTCTTTTAGTAATTATATTATCCGTAATCTGCAACATCACTTCGCGGTCGCGCAATTCCAGCACATCCGATGTAGACAGGTCTTCCGGCGTAATCCACCTCGCGTCTGCAATTTCTATAGTATCCAGTTGCAAAGAACCGCCTATAATCTCACCGATAAAATGGAATAAAACCACCTGTTGCTGAAGACTGCTTGTGAAATTGTAAATTCCTGTTGTGGCTGTAAGTCTAACCTCATATCCCGTCTCTTCTCTGGCTTCTCGGCGTGCCGCATCCATGATGTCTTCCCCATACTCTACTCGACCCGAGGGGAAATTCCATGTATCTCGAACAGATGCTTTGTTCTCTTTGATGATAAGTACTTTGCCCTTATGTAAGATCGAGACACTCACAACCATGATAATTCCCTGCTGCCCCATCACCCTAACCTCCACCGTCGCACAAAGCTTCTTTTCTATAATTAGAACACGTGTTCCTTTATTTGTAAATAAAAAAATCCATCAAATGATCTCCATAACTTTGAACTTAAAATAAAAAAAGCCCTCCTCATCCCCGAGGATGGAAAGGCCACATAAACAGAAATGATTAGACTCTCTCTAATCATTCCATCGCTGTGAACATATTGCATTGATGAACATACGCCGCCACTTTCTGTTTCTAGACGGACTTCGCCAGTTTTGTAGCACGCATCGAAGCAATAGCATAGACGATAAGTGCTACCCAAATGAAGGCGAAACCAACCAGCAACACAGGAGAAACAGTTTCCTTAAACACAAATATGCTCAGGACCAACATAATCGTTGGACCGATGTATTGCACAAATCCGAGCGTGGACAGCGACATGCGGGCAGCTGCACGTGCAAAAAACAGCAGCGGCAATGCGGTTACAACGCCGGAAAGCAACAATTCAAAAAATATTGGCGCTGGCAATGTCCAGGCCGTTGTTTTACCCACAATGCCAAGATAAATCCAGTAACCTAATGCAACAGGCAGGACAACCGCGGTCTCTGACAGCAAGCCTACTGACTCATCTTGCTTGATCTTTTTCTTAGCCAGACCATATAAACCAAAGGATGCAGCCAGTGAAATGGAGATCCACGGGAAACGTCCGTAGTCGATCGTAATAATCAGCACGGCAAGCGCTGCAATAGCAATGGCCAGCCATTGCCCCCGGTTCGGTTTCTCATGAAGGAAAACGACGGCAAGCAGCACATTCAGCAAAGGGTTCAGATAATAACCAAGACTAGTCTCCACCACATGACCGTTGTTCACAGCCCAGATGAAAATCAGCCAGTTGATCGCAATCAACAGTCCACTAGCCGTGAGGGACAGTAAAGTTGAGCGGCTGGTCCAGATTCGTTTTACATCACTCCAGCGGCGCTGGATAGCTACTAGAATCCCCATAAATACAAATGACCACACCACCCGATGTGACAAAATCTCACCAGCCGGCACGTTGTTAAACAGCTTCCAATAAAGTGGGAGAATTCCCCACATGACATACGCAATAATGGCATTAATTAATCCGCTATTCATGAAACATACCTCTCTTTATGATCTCTGTCTGAGTCTCTATTTAATCTCTGATGTCTCAACGGATTATACGCCTCGTTCCTTACATAAGTAAAGAAATACTTATAAAAATACAATTTTGTAACAATATACATAGCAGTCTAAACACACAACTTCATTGAAGTGCATTGCTTCTCTTCATAATAGCGTATAATAAGATAAATTCTTTCTCTATGGGGGCCATGACGATGTCACAAGATATCTGGTTTAACTTGCCGGTCAAAGATGTAGAAAAGGCAACTTCTTTTTTTAATGCAATAGGATTTAAAACGACGAACGTTGGTAGCGAGAGAGCCATGATCTCCATAGGCCAAACTACAATTATGCTTTTTCCTTATGCAACTTTCGAGAAATTTACCGGAGCCAGAGCTGTGGACACTTCGCATAGCGCAGAGGTTATCATCTCCATTGGTGCTGATAGCAGAGAAGCAGTCGACTCCTTTATTCAGAATGTAGAGCGTGCCGGAGGAGGCATCTTTGGCAAGCCAGGAGAGACGGACGGTTGGATGTATGGTGCAGGGTTTTCGGATTTGGATGGTCATCGCTGGAATCTGCTGTACATGGATGAGAGCAAGATGCCAAAGCGTCAATAATGAGCCCAATCATAGATAACATCTGATAGATCATAAATAATTTTACATCAACAAAAACGGACACTCGCTTATCCAAGCAAGTGTCCGTTTGTTTTTAGTTTATCCTACAAACATATCTAATTATTACTTCGCTTCGCCAACTACAGTAAAGCGTTCATTTTTATGCTGCGGGTTCTCAATTTCATCCACAAGCGCAATCGCGTAATCGGCATAGCTGATGTAGCTGTTGCCTTCACTGTTTACCATAATTACATCGTTGCCGGACTGGTATTTTCCAGTACGTACGCCTTCCGGATTGAAGAAACCAGCCGGGCTAAGGAATGTCCATTGAATGCAGGAAGATGCTTGTAAGTCTTGCAGGTTCTTTCCTTGGTTGGATGCTGTTGCTTTGTACGCATCAGGGAATCCAGGGGAATCGACAACACGCAGCGTTTTGGACTCGTCCGTGAACAAGCTTCCCGCACCACCCACAACGATCAGACGAGTGTTAGGAGCATCTTTCAAAATGTTGATCAGGGCTTGTCCAGCTTCCACGTGCAGGTTTTCTTTGCCTGCTGGTGCACCAAACGCATTCACAACCACATCAAAGGCCTGAACATCTGAAGCCGTCAGATCAAATACGTCTTTTTCCAATACATTCAGGCTTTTGTCTTCTAATTTGGATGCATTTCGCACAATCGCTGTTACTTCGTGCCCGCGGTCTACCGCTTCTTTCAAAATAGTACTTCCCGCTTTACCTGTTGCACCAATAATTGCAATTTTCATCGTCAATCTCTCCTTCAGTATCGTTTTTTTACTACCTATTATGTTAAGGTTGTTTCCCTAATTCACAATGTAACTATAAATGTTACAACTTATCTTGTCAATACGTTTTCTTTTATCTTTTAACCATACATCCACGAAAGATGTGGAGCTGGAATGAAGTTCATTAGATAACAATGAATAAAGTTGATCCTTGCACTAAAAATAAACAGATGAATATCCTCCTGCCAATATTATTAATGCCATAATAAGAAGCCTTGTTCTCAATAAACAAGGCTTCTTTCCTTTCTTCTTCACACCATCAACTTAGGCGCTCCTACGTCCCAATCTCCAAGGGGAAGCATGGATAAACTCTACTGGCAAAGATGTCACTGGGCTGTCACCATTACTTGAAAATGTTGCTCCCGCTGGGGCTCCTGATGTGATGACACCAGCATGATAAGTGCTTACCCCAAGAGGAAATACATAATTGCGACCCCCGTTGTTATCCCAAGTACCACTTCCGTTGTTGAAAACGGCCTCCAGTCCGGTCGATGTACCTACATCGATTGTAATTTTGTTATACCCTGGCAGGTCTGATACTGGGATTGGAACACCTGGAGGTGTCGTCCATGTCCCTCCTGCCGGACGGTAATGAATGTTAGGCTGCGCGTATCCCTGCTTATAGTAGAGTGTGACACTATTGCTCTTTGGTGCAGCATCGGTCGTCACACGGACTTCCGCACTTGCTGCCGATTTGTTCTGCGCTGCATCATAAGCTACAACATAGTAAACATGAGCTGTCTCAGCGTTCAAACCTGTATCCGTATACGCAGTTGTTGTGCTTGTGCCAATGTTGACGCCATCCCGAAATATTTCGTATCCGGTTACACCTGTATTATCTGTTGATGGACTCCAAGCAAGGGATACACGATCGGAAGCTTTTGAGGTGACTGTCAGATTTGTGGGTACGCTAGGCGGAGCCGTATCTGCTTGTGGCCCACCTTGAGTGATGACCCCTGCATTATAGGTGCTCACCCCTAAAGGGAACTGATAGTTCTTTCCACCGTTGTTGTCCCACGTACCGCTGCCATTGTTGAAAACCGCTTCAAGTCCGGTAGCAGTGCCTACATTCACGGTCATTTTCATGTATCCTGGCATTTCAGCTGCCGTCATTTTTACACCCGGAGCCGTCGTCCAGGTTCCACCTGTCGGACGATAATGAATATATGGATTGGTGTAACCCTGTTTGTAATATATGGTGACCACATTGCCTTCTTTGGTCTTTACCGTGACTGACTCACTGACGGCCGAGACATTTCCTGCCGCATCGACGGCTTTGATGGTGTATACATAATTGGTTGCGGGAGCGAGAGAAGAATCGGTATACGTCAGTCGGGTTGCTTCTCCAACTTTACTTCCATCACGATAGATGTCGTATCTCGCAACTCCGTAATTATCCTGACTTGCTACCCAGTCCACAGTTACAGTGGATGAAGTAGACTCTTTAATCACAACGTTTGTCGGTGCTGTTGGTGGCTCAGTATCTGCAACGAGTGTCTGCACTTGTAAAGTTTGACTGGCATCAGATATGTTATTGGCCTTATCCCTGGCTTTAATGCTGTACGTGTAGGTTTTGGCAGGTTCAAGTCCGGTATCTGTATACTCCGTCGTCTGGGAACTGCCCACTTTGGTGCCATTCCGATAGATATCATAACCATCGACACCAACATTGTCCGTAGCTGCTGTCCATTGAAGAGTGACACTTTGATCCGTTACACGTGTGGATTTCACCCCGGTTGGAGCGGAAGGCGGCATCTGATCCACGACTAGGAATGGGTGAGTACCCTGGATCGTTCCACCCGCATCCTCCACCACTTTACCAGTGGTGTCCTTCTTGTATTTTCCGGTTCCTACATACACCGTCTGAATCTCACTGCGAGTCACATTGCCGTTACCGTCTACCGCCTCGATATAATAGTCAACCAGTTGATCCCTGAAATCGTTGAAATAGGTATAATACATATCGCCGATTTCTTGAGCTCTTACACGTTTAAACATGTCCGTACTGCTTGGTTGCCAAGCCACCCCGTTGATGTCAGGCTTCAAATCACGCTTGGTCATCGGATATTCCTTCCAAAGGCTCACTTTTGCAGGATCAATGTTGGACACACCTTTGGCTTTGAGCGCTGCCGGATCATACACACGGAAAGTGTTATCCTTCGCATCCGCCTGCTTATCCCGATGAGTCCGTACTTTCACTTTGATATCACGAATCCCGCTCACATCATAAGCGTAGGTGTAGATGCCAAACGTATTGTCAAAATAATGAAGCGTCCATCCCTCTGCCTTACTAACATTGGCACTGCCTGGATTATACGGATAACGCTGCGGCCACCAGACTGACGGGCCTGTGCGATCCTTAGTTAGCTGGCCATTAACGTATGGCTTGGAGAAAAACAGAGACTGATTAAAGGATAGTGTCGGCTTCACACCGTCATCCACATTTTCATCATAGTATCCAAAACCGGAATCCAGCGCTGGCAAAAGGAAATACCAGCTCAGCTCTGCCGGGTTCGCCCCACCCTTATAATTGTTTGCCGGATCTCCCTTGACTGGGTAAGCCATCATCCATGGATTCAGCTGATTGCCTTCGTAGGTGATCTCCCGATCCAGTGCTGTAGAAGGTTTCCAATGGTTCGGGTTGTCATCCAGCCACATTTGTTCGGCTGTCTTTGCATAGTTGAGCGCTGCCTGTTCCAGGGCAAAGTTACGCTCCAGATAGTGATAACCGTATTCAAAGGATACCGTCATGCCTTCCTGAACCCCGTCCAGATTCTTTTTGGGCTCCAGTTGAAGACCGGTAGCTTTGTTGAACGCATCAAACTGTCCTTTCCAGATGCCAAAAGGTAGACGCCAGTGATACCATGTCGGATCGGATGAGGAGTCACGCGTATCGATCCACGAGCCATCCTGCACATGTACCACATCCTCGGCTTTTGGCGTATTCGTACGCAAGTACTCGTTGATGCTCTCTCCTTTTACCCCGGGTTGTGCATAAGTCACATCGCCTGCATTGCGCCAAGTGTCCTCAGAACCTGCACGGCCTGAAGAATTATCCCCATCATGTGCAATAACAAAAAACTGCTTCTGATCCACTAGTCCCTCAAATGGTTTGAGTGCATCTGCCTTCACCGAGCCTTGGTAGCCTTCTTCCCATGATTCTGCCTGAGCTACAGGGATACCAACAATCTTCTTCTCTGCTCCGGTTTCGGGATTCACGTGCCGCACCCAGTGCGGTGTAGAGGCAAATGGGTATTTGTTGTACACGACCTGTTTTTCATTGAACATCGGTGCAGACACCCACGAACCAACACTACTGGTGTTTTGCAGATCGGCTCGATTTGGTGGAGAAATCATCGTATCCTTGCCAGGATCGTTCAACAACGGATAATCTTTGAGAGTACGTGAAAAGTGATTGTTGCCGATCACAGACCATTCAATGCCCAGCTGATCCAGCACGGGAATAATGCGTTCCGAGAAGCCAAGCTCGGTCGGGAAGAAACCTTTGGATGATTTGAAGCTGTCCCCTAGGAAAAAGGGTTGAGCCATGACTGCATTTTGGTATATCAGATCCTTGAGCAAATATTCATTACCCGCAAGTGGCCCCATAGAGTGGTGCCCGGTAAAATGAACGAGATCCATCGTACGTTCTCCATGGGTCGTTTTCAGATTGTTGTACGCGCTCTTCCAGGGAGCACCCCAAGCTTTGTTGTTGTAACCGTTTACATTATTGGTATACATAAAGCTGTCCACATTGTTAAGAAGGGAGCCTGACATGGTTACCTGCATACCTGTGGCTGGATGGTTATTTTTGAGATCACCTGCCACTTGCCATGGCCAACTGAGATAGGCTCCTGTTTTCGCATGATGCGTGTAATAAGCGACCAGATCGTCATGTGGCATCGGTGCACCACCAGGCAGAAAATACGGATAACCTGCTGGGGGATTTTTTTTCAATTCTATGACTTGCCCGTCATAGGTGTATCGGATGGGTGATCCTACAGGTGTGGAAGCATACTTGGCCGTATCGTAGTAAGCCCAGAAATTCGGCATATGGTTATGGTACACATGGGAAGCGGAGATTTCAGCATAAGCTGCTGGGGTATGTGTGGAAACAACGATGGATAATGCCAACAGAAATGCGCCTAGCCTGCGCACAAGCTTCATGTTTTTCCTCCCTTATCTGTTGCCCCTGTGGGGACCATGAATTTGAATTCATTTGAAAGTCAGTAGAACCTTGCTAACGAATCTTTTGTTTGAATGTGAAAATGAGCCTGCTATCGCGCCTCCTCTCTCCTGTAATCCTGTCATTCTTTGATTTTCTGCTAAAAAAATCTTCGAGCGATCCAAGCAAGATAACGCCTTTTTGCACAAACGTTTGCATATTTAAGAAATGAATAACCTCTTATACACCAACGATTATCGGGTATGACACCGGCAAATACGTCGATTATAAGTTTAATTATTGCAAACGTTTGCACAAAATAATATACCTACACATGGAACAAAATGTCAATATCGGAAATGCGTAATCAACCCTCCCCACTTCAGACTGGCTTAAAGTACCTATCAAACTACACGAAGCACAAAAAAGCACACTTCCAGCGAATCCTCTTCGCCGAAAATGTGCCTTGACCGTTGTATCTTTTTGAACGCTTTAATGTATTGACACGCTCAACCCCATACTATTCGCAGATTAACAATCTTTATCCGGTACCCCTGCTTCTTCACGTGTACGGAAGGATGAGCCGCAGCCGCATGTAGCTACTGCGTTCGGGTTGTGAATGGTGAATCCGCCGGACATGCCGGAATCTTCAAAATCAATTTCAAGTCCATTCAAATATTTCACATTTTCTTTTTCCACAACGACTTTCATGTCCTGAATGTCCATATATATATCCTTATCGGACTCTTTATCGTCAAAGCCCATGGCGTACGAAAATCCGGTACAACCGCCCGGTGCTACGCCAAGACGCAGGAACATTCCAGGGGTCTCTTGCTGTGCAAGCATCTCTTTCAATCGGTCTGCAGCCGTTTCGCTGATACTAATCATGCCAGGTCACTCTCCTTTTCATCACTCTTCCTTCAAATTATACTCCACTCCGTCAAGGGGCTCAAGTCATGTTTGCCCGCTTCCGCGTTCCCCATGAACTCCTTTTTCTTCCCAGTGTATTGAACCCCTGCGACACGAGGTTTATAATGGATAGGTGGTCACTCTGAAAATGTCAATATTTTGTCATGAGATATTCGGATGTTGGTCATATATGGAGTTGTAATTTTTTTCACATTTCGAGACTGGTTATCAGTCCCCAATGCATATAGAGTCACTTTGACTCCTTTTGAAAAAATAAACTTTTCGATTGCAGCACACGCTGCACCGGGTAATAAGAGTTAGTCTTTCACAGGAAGGCGGCAGTTGACCGCATCTTTGCTATGTATTTCTGTTTAATGGTTCAACACACCACAACTCGAATTCCGGTAAAGAACAGGAGGAAACAGCATGTCTACATTGGTAACACCGTTCACCGACAAAAGAATGGCTGAAATCGTTGAGAAAGTACAGAACGGCGTAAGGCTGAGCGTAGAAGACGGCGTATATCTGTATCAAACAGATGATCTGCTGACTTTGGGCCAGCTGGCCAATGAGGCCAATCTGCGGAAGAACGGCAAGAAAGTCTATTTTATTGAGAACATGAGCCTTTATTTCACCAACGTATGCGAAGCTCGCTGCGCATTTTGTAATTTCCGCAAAGACCAGGGTGAGGAAGGCTCTTATACGTTATCCGGTCCGGAAATGATCGACTATGTGGAACAGCATATTCATCCAGGCGTGCGTGAGTTCCATATTGTAGGTGGACATAACAACCATGTTCCTTTTCAATATTATGTCGATTCACTACGTGCTTTAAACGAAAAATATCCGGATGTCACGCTGAAAGCTTACACTGCGGCAGAGATTGATTTCTTCACCCGCATCAGCGGCCTGAGCATCAAGGAAGTTCTGCAGGAGTTGCAAAAAGCTGGCCTGAAAACACTGACTGGTGGCGGCGCCGAGATTCTCTCGGATGAATACCGCAAAAAAATGCGTGTAGACAAAGCCAACGTGGATCGTTATCTTGAGGTGCACCGCACAGCTCATGAGCTCGGCATGCGTACACATACGACGATGTTGTATGGATCGATCGAATCCTATGAGGACCGCGTCAATCATATGGTGCAGATTCGTGAACTGCAAGACGAGACCAACGGATTCATGGTCTTTATTCCGCTTTCCATGCAGCCAAAAAGTAAAAACGCAAGCATTATGCGTCGTAACTCGGCTTATGAGGATCTGAAAACAATTGCGATCAGCCGACTGATGCTGGATAACATCGATCATATCAAAGCATACTTCATTAACATCGGTCCACAGCTGGCTCAAGTTGCCCTTGGATTCGGTGCTTCGGATGCACATGGTACGATTGTTCGCGAACGGATTAGTCATGCCGCAGGTGCTCTCACACCTGAAGGCCTTACACGTAAAGAGCTCATATGGCTTATTAAGGGTGCGGGACGTATTCCAGTAGAACGTGATACGTTCTACAATGAAATACAAGTTTACGAATAGCTCTGATTAGTTTCATTGATCTAGGCAAGGATTACAGCAGCAGAAGCATCACTCATCAAAGAACGATACTTTCTTCAATCAGAGGGGACGTTTGATCAGAGTGATGCTTAACTGTGATCACATATTTCAAATTTTTATCTTTTCATTATGAATTATTCAAATTATCAAACTAAAACAACACACGGAGCAGCTATGTGAGGACATAGCTGCTCCGCAGGTTACAGCCCCAGCAGTGGGACTGATGCAGAAAGGAAGCCGAGTCATGAAAAATTTCGTCATTCTTGGAGGCGGTTATGGCGGCCTCACGATCATCAAGGAACTTCTGGAAGGTAAAATTCCGTCAGATACGCAAATTGTACTGGTGGATCGCAGCCCCTTTCAAGGATTAAAGACCGAATATTACGCACTCGCAGCAGGAACAGTATCCGATTACGACCTGCGTATCCATTTTCCGGTAAATGAGAAAGTAACACACCGTTTCGGTGAGGTTACAGCCATTAATCTGGAGCAGCGTCAGATTGAATTCGAAGGTCAGGAACCGCTTGAATATGACAAGCTTGTGATTGGACTAGGTTGTACGGATCGTTTCCACAATACACCTGGTGCTGAAGAATACAGCTGTACCATTCAGAGTTTCAGCAAAACACGCGAGACGTACCTGCGTCTGAATGAGGTAAAAGCTTATGGGCATGTTCACATTGTGGGCGGTGGCCTAAGTGGTGTTGAGATGGCAGCCGAATTACGCGAAAGCAGACCGGATCTGAATATCAGTATTCTGGATCGCGGTGAACGAGTATTATCCGCATTCCCTCAACGTCTCTCCTCTTATGTTCACGAATGGTTCGGCGAACATCAGGTTGAAGCACGAGGACATATTGCTATCTCGCGAGTCGAGCCTAACGCGATCTACAACCGCGATGAACAGATTCAAACGGATGCTGTTGTATGGACGGCAGGCATTCAGCCGGTGAAAGTCGTTCAAGACCTTGATGTAACGAAAGACCCACAAGGTCGTGTCGTATTAAATGAGTACTATCAGATTCCGGAGTATACCGACGTTTACGTGGTAGGTGACTGTGCCAGTGTACCTTATGCACCGAGTGGTCAGGCTGCGGAGGTTCAGGGTGAACAGATCGCTCATATTCAGCATGCCCTCTGGAAAGGCGAAAAGCCCAATCCGCAGCCTCTTAAGCTTCGCGGCACACTGGGCGCGCTTGGCAAGAAAGCTGGATTTGGGCTGATGGGCAAAACGTCCATGATGGGACGAGTGCCTCGTATTCTGAAAAGCGGCGTGCTCTGGATGTCCAAGCGTCATCTTGGTTAATTGAGGTTAATCGAGATCCAGCGCGTCCCAGGCATCCGCTTCGGCAATTTTGGCTAGAATGGCGTTATATAGATCTTCTACTTTATCTGTGGTTACGACTTCACCATTGACCAAGGCAAAAGGTGTCATATAACATTGACCACAATTGGTCAGACAGCCGTATTCAATCACGTCATAGTCCGGATTTTCATCCAGTTGATCCATGACTTCATCCGTGCCAAAATGCATATTGTTAGCACAAAATTCAATAATTGGTCTCATTTCAGTTCACCTGCTTTGTTTGACCATTTTAATTTATGGTCATTTGTAATATAATATAGGAAGGAAAGGAGTTGAACAATATGAGCGAAAACGCACAAAGCACCATGTATGATGAGGTATCTGATGTGCTTGATAAACTTCGTCCGTTCCTGCAACGCGATGGCGGTGACGTGGAACTGGTCGACGTGGAGGACGGCATCATTAAGCTGAAACTGGTCGGTGCCTGCGGCAGTTGCCCAAGCTCCACCATTACCTTAAAAGCCGGGATTGAACGCGCCCTTCTTGAAGAAGTTGAGGGTGTACAAGAAGTTGTACAAGTATTCTAATCAATCCTTCACGAAATAAACCTCAGAGAGCCTTTCGCTTCGCAAGAAGCGAGAGGCTCTTTTTTTGTAATTCCATCAGATGGTAGGCCGGATCGGATCAAGTCCTCCAGATACATCCATAATGTTGCCTGTTATAAAATCCGAATGATCTAAGCACAGGTACGTGATCACTCGCGCAATATCTTCTCCACTGCCAGGCCGACCTCTTGGTGTTTCTTTATCAGTTATGCCCGCAATCTCATCAATCATTTTCTCTTTGTTCGCACCACGAATATCTCCGGGGCAAACCATATTGACCGTAATCCCATAAGGTGCCTCTTCAACAGCAAGAGTCTTGGTAAACGAAACCAGACCTACCTTGGCAGCAGCATATACGGCACGATGAGGCCAGGATCTTGCTTCACCCGCGTGACTGAAGCCAAAATGAATAATACGTCCCCACTGCTTGCGGCGCATTTCCGGCAAAACAAGCTGATCCAGAATCATTGGCCCGAGCAGGTTGCCCTGCACTAACATCTGTACCTCTGCTTCGGAATAATCTGCGAACACCCGACGCTCTCGTACAAAAGGGCCGGCGTTATTCACCAGAATATCAATATTCCCCAACTGCGTTTGTACCGTATCAACGAGCGTATGAATCTCTTCTACTTTGGATATATCCGCCTGAACGGCAATGCAGCGCACCCCTTTAGCGATAATCTGAGCTTGCAACGATTCGGCTTCTGTTCTGCTATGCACATAATTAAGGGCAATGTGGCATCCCTGATCCGCCAGACTGAGGGCTGTCATTTTACCAAGACCTTTGGCACTTCCCGTTATGAGGGCAATCTTTCCCTTCACGTTCATCCCCCTCTTCAAAGAGCAGTCACTCATTCAGTATAAAAGATTTAGGCTTGCCTCACAACTTGCATGTGCTCACAATCTGTTCCAGTTATTTAACTAATACAAATAAGTCCTGATTATCCAAATTTATCTTGATCATCTTACATACCTGTGATAATGTCTTAACGTCGTTTCTTATCTAAAAAAACGCCATTATCATGTTCGAAAGGATCGTGTTCAATGAAGAAATGGTTCAAATTGAGTTCATTTAGACTCACAGTGCCATTAGTTCTAATGTATTCTATACTATTAGCGGATATCGGACCCGTCTCTGCTACCAATGAGCACATTACCTCATCATCCAATGAATACGAATGGGTGGATGGTCCGAATAGCGTATCTCTCGATGGCAAAGCCTCACTTGAGCTTCCAGCAAACTACTCATTTCTAGGTAAAACGGATACACAACGTTCCATGCTGGAACTTGGTAATCAACCGAACGGGAATGAGATCGGAAGCCTGTACAGTAACGACCCCATGGGTTCATGGTCTGTCATATTCGAATACGTGCAAAGCGGGCATATTCATGACGATGACGAAAATCAATTGGATGCTCACGAGTTATTAAGTAACTATATGCGTTGGGAAGTTGAACATAACCGTAATGCAACAGAAGAAAATGAACTCCATGTAACAGGGTGGGAGGTTGCACCTGATTATAATCCTTCCAGTCATCAACTGATTTATGCACTCGGATTCAAAGATAGCTACGAACAAGCCTTGGTCAATTATAATGTTAATCTTTTAACACGCGAAGGTTATATCACGGCGATTCTGGTAACCGAAAAAGCGAATTTGGAGCAAAGTCGTGCTGCTTTTGAAGAAACGGTACTTGGGCATCTTACCGTGAATCCAGGATTCAGATATGAGGATTATAATGATAAAACCGACCAAACATCACGTCTTGGCCTGAACAGTCTCGTGCTGGGGGGAATTCCTTATACCGCGGAAGAGGAAAGTATTTGGAAATTTTTGAAGCATAGATGGTATTGGGGTCTGGGTTTATTCATATTGTTATTTAGCTGGGTCAGATACCAACAGAAAAGAGATGCACTCCATCAAGAGGAAACACAGTATCCGGTGACCCGGGAATATAACTATGAAGAACACGAGCAACAACATACTGCGGAACAGAATGAACTAACGTACTACCGCTCTTCGGATAAAAATTCAAAAACAGAGAATACATAATCATAAATTCAAGTTAACCAACACAGTTTACTAACAATAAGAAAAGGCCGCGCTCTCACATTAGAGAGCCGCGGCCTTTGTTGTAATACATATCAGCAATACTTACGCTGATCTCTCAGAGAACCTTAAAATGCAGGTTCAACTGCACCTTGGTAACGTTCTTTGATGAATTTTTTCACCGTTTCGGAGTGAAGAGCTTCTGCCAGTTTTTTGATAGCGTCGGCGTCTTTGTTATCTTCACGGGACACGAGAATGTTAGCATATGGATTGCCTTGCAGATCTTCGATCAACAATGCATCTTTAGATGGATTGAGGTTTGCTTCCAGCGCATAGTTTGCGTTGATAAATACCAGATCAGCTTCATCCAGCTGACGAGGCATCATAGCTGCATCCAGTTCGATGATTTCCAGGTTTTTCGGATTCGCCGTAATGTCCTGTTTAGTGGATGCAATGTTTGTATCATCTTTGAGGGTAATCAGCCCTTTTTTCGCAAGCAACAAGAGTGCACGTCCACCATTCGATGGGTCGTTTGGAATAGCCACTTTAGCGCCATCTTTCAGTTCATCCAGGGATTTAATCTTTTTGGAGTAACCACCGAAAGGCTCAACATGGACTGGAGTCACAGCAACAAGGTTGAATCCGCGCTCTTTGTTCTCTGTATCAAGGTAAGGCTGATGCTGGAAAAAGTTTGCGTCCAGTTTCTTATCTGCCAGCTGTTGGTTAGGTTGCACATAGTCGTTAAACGTCACCACTTGCAAACGAATGCCTTGTGCTTCAAGTTCAGGTTTGATGCTTTCCAGAATTTCAGCATGTGGTGTAGGCGAAGCACCGACTTTCAATTCAACGGTACGCGGAGCACCTGCTGCGTTATCCGCACCACTGTCGGATTTCTTGTTGTTGCCGCAAGCTGCGAGCACGGCAATCATCATCAAGCTGATTAAAATAATAGACCATTTTTTCATCTGTAAAAACCCCTTCGCATTTTTATTTTTCAATCTATCTGTTATTTCCGGGTGAAATAAATGACCAGACGATCGCCAATCATCTGCAAGAGCTGAACCAGTATAATCATGGATACAACAGAAATAATCATGATCTCATTCTGATATCGATAGTATCCATAGTTAATGGCCAGTGTACCCAGACCTCCACCGCCGACCATACCCGCCATGGCCGTATAGGACACCAACGTAACGATGGTAATTGTAATTCCGGCAAGCAAGCCAGGTAAAGCCTCAGGTAACAACACCCGTCTTACGATCTGAGCTGTAGATGCCCCCATTGCCTGAGCTGCTTCAATGACGCCGCGGTCCACTTCACGTAAAGTATTCTCCACCAGACGTGCAAAATACGGAGCAGCCGAGATAACCAGCGGTGGAATGACACCAAGCACACCTGTAGCGGTGCCCACCAGCGTACGCGTAAACGGAATAAGAGCAACAATTAATATGATGAAAGGTACCGAACGTAAAATATTAACAATAACTGATAATATGATGTAGGTTAGCTTTGAACTAGGTGAAGCCGATCTGCCTGTCATAAACAGAATGACACCAAGCGGCAAACCCAAGAGAACAGTAAACAAACCGGATACAGCAAGAATCTGCAATGTTTCAATGGAGGCCGTACCGACCTCTTCCCAGCGTACTTTGGAAAAATCCATTATCGGAGCACCTCCACATCAAGTCCTTCTGCGGTTAGTTCGGACAAGGTCTGCTCAATCGCAGCGGAGTCACCTTCAAAACGCACCGTCAGTTGACCATAAGGAACCTGCTTGATTGTAGAGATTGTACCTTGCAGAATAGCGAAATCCACACCTGTTTTACGAACTGTTCTCGACAGAATCGCCTCATAGGTTTTATCTCCAAGAAATGAGACCTTCACCAACTTGGAAGAAACACCTGCTGGCAACTCTGTCCCGGCATTTGCCATAACCGCTTCCTCCAGTGCCAGTCCACCTTCGCTGTCACGTGAGACAAAATCCCGCGTGATTGCATGTTGCGGTTTCAGGAACACTTCCGTTACTGGACCTTGCTCCACAATACCACCTTGATGAATAACAGCCACCCGATCGCAAATGTTCTGGATGACGTGCATTTCGTGAGTAATTAGCACAATCGTCAGATTATACTTTTCATTGATATCCAGCAATAACTTCAGAATCGAATTGGTGGTTTGCGGATCAAGTGCCGAGGTTGCCTCATCACAGAGAAGAACATTCGGATCACTTGCCAGAGCTCTCGCTATACCTACACGCTGCTTCTGTCCGCCAGACAGCTGTGCCGGATATTTGCTGCTATGTTGCTCCAGACCAACCAGAGCGAGCATTTCCTTCACCTTGCGATCAATCGCATCCTTAGGTGTGTTGACCAGTTTTAAAGGGAAAGCCACATTGTCGTATACCGTTGCAGAAGACAGCAGATTAAAATGCTGAAAGATCATACCAATCTTGCGTCTTTGCTGCTGTAGTTCACTTTTGCTAAGCTCAGTCAGGTTAATACCATCGACCCAAACCTCACCTTCTGTCGGGCGCTCAAGTAAATTGATACATCGGATCAATGTGCTTTTCCCTGCACCTGAGTGACCAATAACTCCAAAAATCTCACCCTTCTGAATCTTCAGATCAAGGTGTGACAACGCCGTCGTTGTTTTGGCACGTCTGCCATATGTTTTGGTTAATCCAACCAATTCGATCACTAATACTGCTCCTTCCCCATCACCTACATATATCTTTACCCGAAGGAAGGGAAAACTCCCCGTTCTACGCAAAAAAAGAGCCCTTTGCAGATACAAAGATGGCTCTTCACGTGAAATGACCTTCTCATCTGCCAAAATCATGTGCAACATGATTCTGTAGGAATTAGCACCTAACATCAACAAGGATAACCATTCATGTCATCATCGTTGATCGGTTGCCGGGCTTCATCGGGCCTGTCCCTCCGCCACTCTCGATAAGAGAAATATAAAGTTGTAGGTTTATATAGTTTCATGTAGTTCGTCATGTATAATGACCGAACTGCATCAAATGCTGTATTGAAGACACGATTCCATGTAAGATTCGATCTGGAACTCAGTATAATCAAAGTATTCCGATTTGTCAAATGGTATTATTTAAAATCATTGCTATACCTAATGTTTCAAAATCTGTTTACGCCAGATTCGATTGATGTATCGATAGGCCATATTCAGTGTTTCACAGACCATATCTACACCTTGCTGCATTTCGAGAAGATGCTGATCAAGATCCTCCAGCTTCACTTTGCCACGCAACGTCTGATGTAACTGCCACAAATCATCCTGCATTTCCGAATTCATGTAATGAATCTCCATATTACGCCGCTTTCGCAATCTGCTCATCGGTTCTCGGTACGCTTCCTTAATCTTAATTAATTGCTGTGCCAACTCATGATGATCCCGATAATATTCGAATTGCCTCAGAACGGTATAATAGGAGAAATGCACTTTGGTTTTGGATGTATTTAGTTGGAAAACTTCATTCAAGACCGTACCCAATTTGTCCAGAATCGCGAAGCACCGAATAAAGGCATCTTTATAAAAATAAACGTACCGGGCATACTCAGATTTCTCAGCAGAACTCATATCGCGCGTTGAACCTGCAACTACTTTTTTACGAAAATGTACGGCTGCAAAATAACTTTGCTCCAGTTCATCCAACGAAGAGATTAGTCCCTGTGTCCATACATACAGCTTCCGATAATCATGGTTCGGATCATGATCCACATACATCTGTTTTTCAAAAGACTCCAGTGTAAACGCCATGGTATCCATGGCTTGTTTCAGTTTCCCTTGATTCACTCGTGGCTTTTCTCCCAGTAACGTACGTAGCATAGAAGACCTCCTCTTTCCACTGATGATGCAAAATATATATGTTTTCACAGCTGTTGAACAGCTGAAGATGAATTAAAGCGCTATGTGACGTTCGGTTAATCGTTACAACTTGATTTAGGTTGCCCTGCTACCTCCGACATCAAACAAAAGTCCACCTCTCCAATGATCTACATCACCGGATGGTGGACTTTCCAACATGGCCCAGCGCAGCTTCAGGACAATGTAATAAACTTACTTTTTTAAAACACAAAATTCATAAGCTGTTTAGAAACGGTTCACCGGGCGGTGCAGCTTGTACACAAGGAAGCTCATATAGGTCAAGATACCGAACAGTATAGCGATATCCAGCATATGTGCCAGCGCCACAAACATGTAAACTTCCGGGCGATTAATCGTCCACATCATGAACATACCGATAACCACTTGCAACAGAATTAAAACGACGGATAACACACCGAGTGTCCGTAGCTCGCGGTTGTCCGGGTGTTTACGGTAAGCAAAATGTCCTAGGATCGCGATTACGATCACGAGTGACACAGCTGCCAGACGATGGGCAAAGGCCACAGCTACCCCGCCAGAAAGTTCAGGCACAATCTGCCCATTACATAGCGGGAATCCGGAACACCCGCCAGCCGAATTCGTATGGCTTACAAATGCGCCTGTATACACGACCAGGTACGTATAGATGGTTGAAAACCAGACCAGGTTACGAAATCCCTTACTAACGCGAGGATACTGGTTCAGACGTTCCAAACCGCCATATCTCGCCTCTTGCCTAATCCCGAGAGCCATCATCAATGAACTGGCAAAAGCAATGAGTGCGAACCCAAAGTGTAGAGCCATGACCGCGGAAGATTGCGAGAACACAACGGCGAAAGCGCCCATAATTCCCTGAATAATCACAAATAAAAGGGTTAGAAACGAGAACAATTGCAAATCACGACGCTGCTTGCCAAAACGTAAGAAGGCAACAAAAGATGCGATGGACAACAGCCCTGCCAATGCACTGACAGCACGGTGGGAGTATTCAATCAGAGAGGCAACAGTATGTGCTGGTACAAGCTTACCGTTACATAAAGGCCACTGTGTTCCGCAGCCAAGGCCCGATTCGGTTTTCGTCACGATCCCGCCGCCAAAGGTAGCCAGGAACATAACAAGACAGGTTAATACGGTTAACCATTTAAACAATGTTAAGTGCTTCAATTTTTTCTCACCCGCTGTTGGTTTAAGATGGCGAAGAAGTTCTTCGCTTGATAATCAATGCCGATTCATTATTGTTGCTAGTGTTGTTTCCATAAGAAGGCTCATTACAGCACTTGTTTTGTACTTTGACACTAATTTCACAACTAAATCCATTATACCGGATAAAAGCATCATTGACGCCGCGCTTTGTGACAAAATGTTAACGTCTATTAAAAATTTGACCAGCAGGTCATTATATTTCGAATTTATGTATGTAGGCCCCTACCCATCTCGGTAGCCTTAAGCTACTCACCTCAAGCCAAATAAAAACAAGGCAGTCTTAAGCCTGAAGACGGCTCAACCGACAGCCTTGTATTTGCATACCTATCTTACAGTCTACCCTGTCTTGAAGACATTCATTCCCTGCGATGCACTTAGGCCTTACTTGTGAATGGTATTGTAGACCTCAACCGCACGATCCAAAAACTGCTCAATCTCTTCTCTCGACTTACGCAGCTTGTTCACATAGCGCACCAGTTCACGTCCGTCCGTGTAGGCTACAAAACTTGGAATACCCAAAATATTTTGCTCCTGACTTACTGTACCCACCTGATCAACATCCACCTCAATCAGGGTCAAGTCACGTGAATACTTCGTTTCCACCTCAGGCATAAACGGATCGATGTATTTGCAATCCCCGCACCAGTCTGCCTTAAATACGGCCACTGTCAAACGTGGAGATTGAATCGCCACATCAAATTCCGGCTTGGATGTAATCTGTTCCATTGTCACATCTCCCTTTCTGTACCTCGTCTCCCTCTAAGTGAAGCAAATTGGTGATTGGAAGTCAAATGTTCAGCGCATACTTAGAATAACCACAAGTCCTGGCATATCAAACACAGATATTCATGAAAGGATGTTCCATTCATGACTTCCACCAGAAATGACTCTTCGGAAAATCAGCATTCAGGCTCCATTGTACAGATCATTCGCTCCATTCCCGGAGCAGCTCTGGAAGTATGGCGAGGTAAACAAGCCGCCTGGCATGCGTCTGCAAGGCTTAGACATCCTTTGCGTGACCTGAATTGGAACGCAGATACAGCTGCCGCTCTGCAAGCTGAGGTGGAGAAGTTAATTCCTACAACAGGCAAGCCATCTCCTGCACGCAACAATCAGGCACAACGTGCGCTGGTGTGCGAAGAGGATTGCATCATTCTCGAAGAGATCAAAACCTTAACGCAGCAGCAGAATCGCAGTAATGTGACTCGAACCGCCGCTTATCTGGAATGCTACGAGCAGTATCCCGAGCTACATTGGGCGCTACTGGCGCATATGGTATCCCGCAACGGCGGATATCATATGACCGACCTGCACAGTGACCTGATGCATAATCTGCAAAATCAGAAGGATCGTGAGCATATGTATCGCTTGCTGGAGCGGTGCAATGCCCTTATTTTTCAGGATGCCTATCCTCAATTGCAGCTGTATATCCACAGTCGGCGGCTTGGACGAAGCTGCTTCCATCTGTTATCTCATTTTCACGTATCGTCTTTTATGACCCCGTTCTGGGAGCGGTTTTGGCTCGAACGTTGCAGCTCTATACTGAGTGTGGCCTTAATAATTAATGAGCAGAACTATATTGAGAGCCGGGTAGTGCAACATCCTTATTTTCAAAAAGTAGTACTCTCCAAACCTGCTTTTCATCTGCACAATCTGGCCGGGCTGAACCACATCGTTTTCCCTCTTGCACAAGGAGGTGGACTTACCGGACGGGTCATTGAGCATTTTGGCAAATTGAATGAACGTATCCAGTTCGGCAAAGGGCTGTATGCCCTGTTATTTGGTGTAGAGCAAGTGCTTCAGCAGGTGCTGGACTTCGCGCGAACAATACCTCATCGTGGCTCACGAGCCGAATATTGGCCAGGCCTGTTTACCAAGCACCATGAAGGGCCAACAGACCATACTCTGTACACGGATGCTTTATTGAATGAGGAATGGCTGCCGGAAGGTCAACGTCTATATTCTCCTGAGTTGCTCGCCGTGTGGGAGGACACACCATATGAACCGATTACAAGACATGACTGGCTGGAAACACGGGATTGCCTCGGATACCTCACTGCGCCACGCAGACCTTGGCTGTTTGAGATGAGTCATGAGCATCGGTACGGCATGTTAAAAACAGCACTCGCTCATGATGTACAAGTTCTTACTCACTAATTGGCAGGGGAAAAACGGTGTCCCGATACGGCTTTAACAGGATCGTAACGTCACTAAAGCAGATTGAGCAGATTCTGCTGTGTAAGGCCATAGTAGGAATAACGTTCACCTTCACGGAAACCAACCTCTTATGCAATAACAATAAAAAAGCGCGATCTGCTACAAGTGCAGACCGCGCTTTTTTACCTAAATTTATCCTCGTTGTCCGGCGCCGCGTTGCAGACGCATAAGCGGACGGAGAATTTTTTGCAGAATTCGCGGATAACTAGCCAGCTCGTCCTTACGCAAGACACGAAGAACAACCATCAACACGAGATATACCACAACCACCAGCACACCCACGACCATACAGGTTAACAGGAAAGATACCCGTGCAGGCAGGAACGCGCCAAAGATCTGGTTTCCACTCCAATTGGCCGCAAAACCGACAGCTGCCGCGAGAAACACCGTAATGATAAATCCAATCCAGCGATCCCCCATAATTGAAAAATCAACGATTTTACGTAACACACGCAGATTCAGATATGTGATGACGAGGAAACATAGCGCTGTTGCAATGATGATCCCGTAAATGCCGAAGATCGGCGCCAGGATAAGACTCGCAATCAGCTTCACGATAATTCCTGCCGCTACACTAATCATCGTGATTCGTGGTTTCCCAACCCCGAGCAACATGGAGTTCGTTGTCATCATTGTAATCTGGAAAATAGTGCCGAACGTAAGCAATGCAATAATCGGCGTGCCATCTGGAGTTGTGAAGAGCAATCCGTTTACCGAATAAGCCGCCGCACACAGGGTAATCACAATCGGCATTCCCGTCAGAATGGAAATACGTAGCGCCAGCGTTACCTGATTTTTCAGATGTAGCTCATCTTTGCGGGCAAAAGCCGCCGAAATGACAGGCACAAGGGACTGACTGAGCGCTATGGCGAGAATCGGCGGAATACCGGCTATACTCTGGGCTTTGGCACCCAGAATTGCCAGTACGCCTGTAGCTTCTTCCAGACCGATCCGTCCACTAAGCAGGGGAACGACGAGGGAAGAGTCGATAAAGTTGATTGCCGGAACAGCAAGTGAAGACAACACAATCGGAATTGAAAGTTTGAAAATATCAGTGTAAATTCCGCGCATCGGCAATTGCTCTGCACGCTCATAATGTAGCTGTGCCGCACGGTCACTTTTGCGTAGCTTTAATGTGAAGTACAGCATCACCGCAAATGCACCGATACTACCGAACACCCCACCGAAGGATGCCCCGGCTGCAATCGTCTGATCATCGTAATTCCATTGCAACATCACATAGGCCACAATAATCGCTACACCTACACGCGCAAACTGCTCCACGATCTGCGAGATACCACCTGCGGTCATATTGCCGCGTCCCTGGAAATAACCCCGCATCATTGCGATCGCCGGGAAGAGTAACAGGGCCGGAGCAAGCGCCCGGATGGCACTCACGGATTCCGGTACTTTGGAAATATGGGTGGCATAAAATGGCGCTGCGAACCATAACAGAACAGACATGACCACACCGGCCACGGCCGCAAAAATCAAGGCTGCACGGTATATCTGCTGCGCTTCGCCCGCGCGTCCGAGCGCGTAGCGTTCCGAGACCATTTTACTCAGCGTACTCGGTATGCCCGCCGTTGCGACAGTTAACAGCATTAAATACACCGTATTGGAGATCGTGAACGATGCGTTACCAATATCCCCGAGGATATGCTCCAGCGGCACACGTTGCACCAGACCCAGTACCCTTGCAATCAATGCGGCAGCCGCCAATATAAGCGTACCTTTAATAAATGTTTCCTTCTTAGACAAAACGGATTCCCTTCTTTCCCCCACACCGGACCTCTCCGGCCCTAAGCTAGCTAACCTGATATTCTAGGCGAATCGAACCACCCAGATTATAAATAGAACAATCATCACAAGTTGCAAAATAATTTTCATCACCGTGCTGGTAAACAGCCCGACGACAGATCCAAACCCAACTTTCGATGCTTTGGAAGGCGAGGAACCGCCGATCAGTTCTCCGATAAAAGCACCGATGAATGGCCCCAGTACAAGTCCAAAAGCCGGAATGACAAACGGGCCAATAATTACTCCGATGGTACTCAGCGTTGTAGACAGCTTGGAACCGCCGAACTTTTTGACTCCCCAAGCACTCACCACATAATCCGCCACGAACAGCACCACCACAATTAGAATCTGGATGATCCAGAACCATACCCCGAACGGATCAAAGCTGAAGAACCAGCCGTAGACCAGAAACGCGAAGAAAATCGCGATTGCACCCGGCAAAATCGGATATACCGTACCTGCCATACCTACTGCAAACAGCAGTACAATTAAAATCCAGCCAACGGTTGCGAGCAAAGGTTACTCCCCCTTCAAAATATGTTCACGAATCAGATGTGCAATGCCATCCTCATTGTTGCTTCCAATAATTAAATCTGCCGCTTGTTTCACTTGCTCCTGTGCGTTGCCCATCGCAACACCCAGACCGACAGCTTCAATGACAGCCAGATCGTTCAGACTGTCTCCAACAGCAACTACCTCGGACATGTCGATGCCTAGCAATTGGCATACTTCAGCTACACCGGTAGCTTTGGATACGTTCTCCGGGTTTACCTCAATGTTTACAGGAGAGGAATTGGTCATTTGCAGACCACCCATTTCTTGCAATTCCATCATGATTTGATGACGAATCTCATCATCCTCGGTGGTAAATCCGAATTTCAGCCATTCTAATCCTTCAATATTATCCGTCCAGCGATCACGGTTAAACAGCTCTTCCACGGAGTATGCCCAGTACCAACTGTTATATTTCTCCCCGATCTCATGCATCTTGCGAATTAACGCCGGGTCCATCAGATGGCGCAGGTGAAGCTCATGTGGAGCTTTCCAGACCTCGCTGCCGTTGACCGTAACCATGGGTGTTTCCAGGCCAAGTTGCACCGCATATGGCATGGCGTGGTATACGGCTCTTCCTGTAGACAAGCACACATGCACTCCGCGACGAATAGCAATCTGTATCCACTTGGCCGTCTCCTGTGTAATTTCATGATTATCATTCAGCAACGTGCCGTCCATATCCAGGGCCAGCAGTTTATATTTCAGTTCACTCATGTTGTAAATCCTCCTCCAGTATGTCTCTCTCCTCTAAAACAACAAGATCGCCCGGTATCCGCGAAATGGCGGACGCCCCGGACGTCACAGCTAACGACATTTTACCACAGATCACGCGTATGCAACAAAGTAACCTAAAAACCGGAACGCCAAAAACCGCCTGCGATGCAGACGGTCATCTAAATTTATGAAATCATGTTCAACGTGCGGCATATTTACGGCGAACATAACGAAGTACAATGCCATGTTTCGGTGACAGAAGTAACGCAAGTACAAACAGAATGCCGGCCACAGCCACCATGCAACCTGCAATAGAAGCATCCATCGCGTACGCCATCAGGTAACCACCGACAGAGGAAGCTGCACCGATCAGTACCGCATAAAGAATCATTTTACCAAGCTGATCCGTGAGCAGATAAGCCGCAGCCGCAGGTACAATCAGCATACCTACTACAAGAATAGAGCCTACACTTTCAAAAGAGGCAACGGACGTCATGGACACAAGTCCCATGAGCGCATAGTGAAATAAGACCACCGGAATACCGCAAGCCGCAGCCAAAGCCGGGTCAAACGCGCACAATTTGAACTGCTTGTAGAACAGTCCTACAACAACGAGAATAACAAGTAACGTAATGCCCAGCATCCAGACCGCTCTAGGCCCTACATCCATTCCCCACAGCGTTAACGTATCCCATTGCACATAGGCAATCTCACCGAACAATACACAGTCCAGATCCAGATCGATATGCTGTGCATTCAGGCTGATCAGGATGACCCCTACAGCAAAGAGTGCTGTAAATACTATACCAATCGAAGCATCCGAAGACAGGCCTCCAGCCTGGAGGGTCTGAATGAAGAACACCGTCAACAGTCCAAACACCGTTGCACCCAGCAACATCCACAGGGAGTCTCTGGAGCCGCTCCACAGAAACGCAATTGCGATCCCCGGAAGCACGGCGTGACTGATCGCATCTCCGACCAGAGCCATGCGCCGCAGAATCAGGAAGCAACCAAGAATGGCGCAAGCGGAGGAGACTAGTATTGCGGTGAGAATAATCCAAAATGTGGCCATCTACATCTCCCCCTGTTTCTGTGTTTGAGGCTGTGCAGCATGCACCTGTAGCGCGGCTTGCTCTTCACGCATATAAGTCGACTTCGCCTGGATGCTCCGCAACTTGCGGGCGAGTAACCCTCGCCTTGGTGCGAACAGCGCAGATCCAACAAACAGCACCGTAGCCGCAAGCACAGTTACTGGACCAGTAGGCAGATTAGGGACAAGCGTGCTTAAGAGTGTTCCTACGGCACCGCTTAATGCGCCGAACAATCCAGCCAGCAACACCATCAATGCAAGCGAATTGGTCCAGCACCTTGCTGCTGCTGCCGGGGTCACCAGCAGTGCCGCTACAAGAACTACACCTACCGCCTGGATTCCGGCGACAACAGCTATAACCGTCAGTAGCAGAATGAATTGCTCCAGTACTCCGACGGGCAATCCCATACCTCTTGCAAAACCCGGATCAAAGCTCACGAGCTTGAATTCCTTGAACCAGACTAGGCATGCGATGAGTAATACAAGACTTACCCCGCCCATCACATACACATCCGTAAGCACCATCGATGCCGCTTGCCCGAACAGGTACTTGTCAAGCCCGCTTTGGCTTCCACTTGCACTGTGCTGAATACGTGTCAGCATCACGACACCGATACCGAAAAATACCGTCAGTACGATGCCCATTGCCGCATCCTGCTTAATCCGTGAAAACCGGGTTATCCACGAAATGCCGAAAGTGGCTACAATTCCTGCAATGAGTGCGCCAAACAGAAACAATCCAATCGACTTCGTTTCCGTCAGCATAAACGCAATACAGATTCCAGGCAATGCCGCGTGTGCCAATGTATCGCCCATCAGACTTTGACGACGAAGAAAGGTAAATGAGCCGATAATGCCACTGCTGAATCCGAGGAGCAGACAACCGAGCAAAATCCAGCGTGTGTTCGGGTCTGACAATATAGAAACAACCCAATTCCACATAACTACACCTGGCCTTTCTCCGCTCGGCTGCCGATCATCGCGATGCGACCTCCGTAGGTTTCCTGTAATAAATCCGGTACAAATACTTCTCTTGTTGGCCCAGCGGCAACCAAACGTCCGTTGAGCAACAATACATGATCGAAGTATTCCTCTACCGTTGCCAGGTCATGGTGAACAACTAGAACGGTTTTGCCCTGCTTTTTTAATTGCTCTAGCAGGGAGATGATCGCTTTCTCTGTCGTTGCGTCCACTCCTGCAAAAGGTTCATCCATGAAATACAAGTCTGCATCCTGTACCAGTGCTCTGGCCAGGAATACGCGCTGTTGCTGTCCGCCGGACAACTGGCTGATCTGCCGATACATGTAATCCCCCATACCAACTTGCTCCAGGCAATGAGCCGCAAGATCTTTTTCCTTTTTTCCCGGGCGGCGGAACCAGCCCAGATGTCCATATCTTCCCATCATGACAACATCTAATGCATGTGTCGGAAAGTCCCAATCTACGGACTCCCTCTGTGGCACATAACCGATACGCCGCCTGGTTTCACGATAAGATCGTCCAAAGATCTCAATGTCACCGTGCATTTTCGGAACAAGCCCCAGAACCGCTTTGATCAACGTTGACTTGCCTGCACCGTTCGGTCCAAGAATGCCGATGAGTTGCCCTTCAGGTACATCAAAGGAAACATTGCTAAGCACCGGCTTTTTGTGATAAGCCACGGCCAGGTTCCTTACACAAAGAGGCGAAGAGACCGTTGCCTTTTCCTGTCCGAGCTGAATATTATCTATAGTTTCTAATGCTTGTTTTGTTGTATTGGTATTTTTCATCATCATAGCTCTCCTCTCTTCAGATGATATATTATTTCAAAGCCGCCGCGATCGTTTCGACATTGTGCCGCACCATTCCGATATAGGTGCCCTCTACGGTTCCCTCAGCCCCCATAGCGTCAGAGAACAGTTCGCCACCAATTTTTACGGTATGCCCCTTCTCAGCTGCCCCAGCAATAATCGCTTCCATCGCTTTAGCAGGTACACTCGATTCGATAAATACGGCTTTGATTTGATTTTCCACGAGGAAATCTCTTAGTTCACTTACATCTTTGGCTCCATATTCTGCTGCCGTACTGATGCCTTGAAGACCCATCACTTTAATGCCATAGGCTTGACCAAAGTAACCAAATGCATCATGTGCTGTGACCAGCACTCGGCTTTCCTCAGGGATCTGCCCGATTTTCTCCCGAACTTCCGTATCCAGCGCTTCCAGCTTCTCCAGATATGTTGCTGCCTGCGTCTTATACTGTTCCGCATGATCCGGATCTGCTTCCACCAGCGTGTCACGCACAGCTTCGGTTGCACGCATCCAGTGCTTGACGTTAAACCATACATGAGGATCATACTCTGTTCCACCTGTCGCTTGACCGGAATGCAGTTCCTCTACCGGGATTTTTTCGGCAACTGCGGTAACTTGTTTGCTTTTGGACATTTTCTCCAGGATACTGGTCATTTTTCCTTCCAGATGCAGGCCGTTATAGAAAATCACCTTGGCATGCTCCAGTTTGCGAATATCTCCTTGGGATGCCTTATACAAATGTGGGTCTACTCCCGGTCCCATCAATCCGGTAACCTCAACATATACTCCGCCCACCTCTCGTGCTACATCCGCAATCATGCCTGTGGTTGCCGTAACCTGCACTTTGCCGGTACCGTCTTCTCCCGAAATACTCGAACAAGCTGTAAGTACAATGACCAGAACAACGCCTATCAGCGTAATGACTCCACGTTGGATACTCCTCATCTTCACCATTAACAAATTGACCGTCCCCTTTCCCTGTCCTAAAATATTTGTCCGTAACTAATTAAGTTGTACAAGGTACCAACTTTTAAACTCGTCTAATAATGTTTCCCTTGTGCAAATTTTAGCCGATGGAAAAATAAAAGGCAAGGGATATTTTCCCCTGCCTGTCCTGTTACTTATGAGTTCAATCTAAAGCCGTTTATTCAATACTTTTATGAGCATGCCATTGTTTCCTATTATTTTATGCCCTTAATCATCAATCTTGTTCTTTATTCTGGTCCTTCTTCCCCTTTGGGATACCATCCAGGCCATACACTTCATCGTATGCATCAAAAATTTTGCGTGCGATCGGGGAAGCACTGACCGATCCAAAACCGCCTTCCGGCACGATAACCGCTACAGCCAGTTTCGGTTTGTCTCTTGGCGCAAAGGCGATAAAGACACCGTTCTCCTTTTTATTCGGTCCGGTTCCTTGCTCGGATGTTCCTGTCTTTCTGGCAAAATCATAAGGGAAACCGTCGAAGGAGCTTACTTTGGTGACCATACCCTTATGCACTTCGTTCCAGTGTGCATCCGCAAACTGCACCTCATTAAGAACCTTTGGCTCAAACTTCTTCACCACATTGCCATCCGCATCACGGATTTCCTTCACCAAGTGTGGCTCCATTCGTTTGCCCTTATTCGCAAGCATTGTGGTGTACTGGGCAAGTTGCATCGTTGTATATTTGGCTTGCTGACCAAATGACGCAAACGCAAGACGTGTCAGTGCAGACTCATTATTGTCTGCTTTATACTCCAACTGACCAAGAAATTCTTTGGGCAGATCAATGCCTGTCGAGACACCCAAACCAAAATCCTTCATGTATTCGTCCCACTTAGCAAGGGCTTTTGTGGCACCATATTTATTCAGCAAACGCTTGCCCACCATATCAATCATAAATGCATTGGACGACTTTTCAATCGCTCTCCGTGCGGTAATATTACCGTTGTAGGCCGAATGTGAGTTCTTTACTTGTCTTCCATCCTTGCCTAATACAGCGTAACCTTTATCAGGATAAGTACTCCCCGTAGTGAACAGTCCCTCTTTCAGGCCGATAAGCACACTGAGCGGTTTAATAACCGATCCAAGTAGAACAACGGACTCTGCACGGCTTGGCTTATTATCATTGGGCGGGAAAGACTCTGTCGTCCCGTTTCGGAAAACATACTTGATTTTGTCATAATCCCAGTCATTCGGATCATAGTCCGGCATACTTGCCATAGCTACCACATTGCCTGTATCCACTTCCATAGCTACAGCGTAACCTGTAATGGCCTTTGGAAGCTGTCGTAATTCATCCGTAATAGCCTTTTGCGCGGCAAGCTGAACCTCCTTGTTGATCGTGGAGATCAGACTGTACCCCTTCTCTGGTGGAGTCAATTCCATCGTGCCTGTAGGTAAATTCCTAGAGTCAATATCAATGGATTGATATCCGCTTCTTCCGCGAAGCTCCTGCTGATATTGCAGCTCCAACCCATCGAATCCAACCCTCTCATCCTGAGAGTAGACCAGTCCAGGATCACGCTGAGACCCAGATTGCTCTATGATCGATTTGTACTGCTTGAGTGTTGTGGGTACTCGCTTGAATTCCCGTGTGTAACCAACAACCTGGACAGCGACTCGATCAGGGTCATATCTCCGTACATTCTCTTCTAGCACCATTACGCCAGGATACTCCGTTTTTTTCTCTAGAAAAAAAGCAATTTCCTGGGTCGTCAGATCAGACTTGACCAGTCTTGGCACATAACCGAATGTTTTTTGGTGATCCAGATCCAGCCGTTTTATAATCTCCTCTGCATCTGGCTGCTTCTCGTCTCCCGGATTGAATCGTTTGAATATATCCGCAAGTTCACGAGCCAATCCTTCGGCTTCCTGCCTGCGATCATCATTACGATAATCTTCATATAACAGCACATACAGTGACTGTACCGGCTCCGAATAAGCAAGCGCCACTTTCCCGGTCGCATCATAGATCGGGCCGCGCACCGGGGCTAGAGGGATATCTTTTGTATTGCGCGTAGATTCCATGTACGTCAGTTCAGGCCCTTCGACAAACTGCACAAATGCCAGTCGGAAGATCAGAATGCTGAATATGACAAATGCCACGAAAAAAAACACATTCAGCCTCGCGCTGGTCGATTGATTTACCGCTCTCTCATCTTCGTTCGGCGGTTTATTTTTAAGTCGATTAAACATATGCTCCCCTCTCCGTTCTTTGTATAAGTTTAAAAATCACACGATCTATACATACCGAAACGTCATAACAGACCCCAACAGACAACAGACCAAAATGGCAAACTCTCACTTCTTAAGTGTAGCAAATGCAGACTGTAACGTCTTTCTAATTTTGGTTACATTTTCGTAATAAGAAGCCCTCTGTATATAACGTAAGAAGACTGCCTGGGTTCCATAAAAAAAGCAACAAAAAAAGGCCCCGTTCTGGGGGCCTTTTACCATATGGAGAACACGATCTCCATCACTGCATCACTGTGTACTTGTTTCTGTTTCTTTATCTTTATTTTTTTTCGGAACACCATCCAGGCCGAATTCCTGGTCGTATGCATCGAAAATCGCACGTGCAACCGGAGCCGCACTGTTGGAGCCAAAGCCCCCTTCCGGGATCATGACCGCAACAGCCAGTTTTGGATTGTTACGGGGTGCAAAAGCGATAAATACCCCGTTATCCACCAGTTTCCCTCCAATATTCTGTGTCGACGTACCTGTTTTTCTCGCAAAATCATAAGGGAAACCGCCAAAGGCAGAAACCTCGGTAGCCATACCACGCTGTACCTCATTCCAGTATGCATCACTGAAGTCCGCTGTACTGAGTACCTTCGGTTTCACCTTCTCGACCACATTGCCTTCCGAATCCCGGAACTCTTTGACAAGCTGTGGTTCCATTCGTTTTCCTTTATTGGCTAGCATCACGGTATACTGCGCGAGTTGCATGGTTGTGTATTTACCTTGTTGTCCAAAAGAAGCATAGGCTAGTTTGGTTAAAGAGCTTTCCGTTTCATTTTCATATTCTTTACGCCCAGCCCATTCATTCGGCAAGTCCACTCCTGTTTTTATACCAAGACCAAACTGCTCCATGTACTTGTCCCACACACCAACGCCCTTAGCACCATATCGCGAGTACAGCTTCTTACCGATCTCGTCAATCATAAATACGTTAGAGGAATGACGAATGGCGTCACGAGGGTACATGGCACCGTAAACGTGTCCCGATGAGTTCTGTACGCGGCGGTTATCTCCACCAAACGTGGTTGAACCTCGGTCGATATACACCGAATTAGTGGTAAAGAAACCTTCCTTCAAACCAATCAATACACTCAGTGGCTTAATCGTTGAGCCGAGCAATACGACAGATTCAGCTCTTTTTTTGGAATCACTAGGTAGAAATCCCCGGATTGTACCGTTCTGATAAATATATTTGATTTTATCATAATCTTCTGTACTGATGCTGCCCGTTCTCCACACATTGGTGTCGTAATCAGGCATACTGGCTGCCGCTACAACCTTCCCTGTATCCACTTCCATCGCTACAGCAAAGCCTGTTTTGGCATTGGGATGTAATCTGCCGGATACCGGATTGCGATGCAACCAGCTTAGCTGATCCATAATCGCTTGCTCTGTTTTCACCTGCACATTTTTATTAATGCTGGAGATCAGATCATACCCTTTTTGCGGCGGGGTTGTGCCCGCTACACCTTCAGGCAAGTTACGTAAATCAACGTCAACCGACGTATAACCACTTTTGCCCCGCAGCTTATCCTGATACTGCAGCTCCAGTCCATCAAATCCAACAAACTCATTTTCCGTATAGACCAGACCTGGATCAGTCTGCGTTTTGTTTGCTTCATCTACTTCTTTATACTTTTTCAACGTTTTGGAGCTTTTGAATTTTTTCAAATAACCAATGGATTGAACGGCCACTGTATCCGGATCGTAGTAACGTACACTTTCTTCCACAATCTGAATACCTTTGAATTCATCCTTATGCTGGAGGAAATAAGCAACCTCCCCTTCGGACAAATCACTCTTGATCAGACGTGGCATAAACCCGTTAGCCTTGCGAGAATTCAGATCCATTTCCTCCATGATTTGATCCACGGTCAAGGATTCGGAATTCGGGGTTTTATACTTTTCAAAAACATCATGCAGACGCGTAGCCATCTCTTGAACTTCACCAATTTTCGGATTCGGCTGGCCATCCACATCCCCGTAGTTTTTGTACAATGTGAGATACAGCGACTGAATCGGCTTGGAATACGCCAGTTTCACCGTCCCCGTAGAATCGTAGATGGTTCCTCTCACCGGAGCAAGCGGCACATCCTTCGTAATGTTACTTGCTTCTTCCTGACTGAGCTCAGGTCCTTCAACGAATTGTAAAAACGCCAAACGTACAATGATTACACTAAAAATAACAAAGGAAGCGAAGAAAAATACGTTCATCCGGTAACTAAAACGCCGTTTGTCCGCAAGTTCATCCTTCTCATTGGAATGCTTTTTCATTCATCCTACCTCTTTCATGACTTGATGCATACCGCAGAACCTTAACCACCGGCATGATAACCTGGCAACGTCGTCATATTCCGAACCATATCCGTGTCCGGTGTACTATCAGGCTGACTGATCTTTCAGATGCGTGTCGGCAAAGTTAGGTGGGTTAAACCAATCTCCGCTGATGGCCCACGTTGGATCAAGCGGAACCCAGCGATTCGAATCACTCAAATAGACTTCATTCCATGCATGAGGGCCGTACCCTCCCTGACCGTTATATCCCAGACCTGTAACAACCCTGACATCAAGCCCCTGAGAACGTGCCATTACCGCATATAAGCGGGCATAATCGATACATACCCCTTTGCGCGTATCAAAAGTATTCTGAGGGGTCTGTTCATGCCATATTCCCCTCTGTTCATAATCATCCACTTTCCCGTAGTCGTATTGAACCCGGGTGCCAACCCAGTCATACAGAGCTCTGGCTTTTGCCTCATCCGTCGATTTTCCTTTGACAATCTCCTGCGCGGCTTGCTCAATATCAGCTGGAATATTGTGGTCAATCACTTCATACTTCCGTTGCAAAATACCTCCGAGTTCCTTCTGCACAGCCTGCGTGAATACCGGAAGTTTGTCCTTGATAAACGTACCAGACAAAGGCTCAATCACCGATTTAGCACCCTGCATATAGATCGGAGATGCCTCCACATAACGGCTGAACATACTACCCGGATAGAGACTTACAATCATGAACAATACGGCAATCACAATGATTCCTCGGACCGAACCGATGACCGTGCCGATCACTGCGCCTGTCAGCCGGCTAAAAATCCCTTTTGGCGCAGCTTGCTCATCTCCTGCATGTCTTCTGCGAAATATGAAGGATGTTAAAAATCCAAGAATCATGCGAATCAAGCCGTAACTCAATACAAATAATACGGCAAACCGCATAAGCGGGAAATCTGCGATCGCTGTAACCAGCGTATAATACAGCTGTTCCCACCGGTTCAACTCACGATTAGGCATATCCCCGGCATGTACAGATAACCATTGCTGTACATAAGGCGCAAGCCATAACGTCAGACCGATAGATAACAAAATACCAATGACCGCCATAATACCGTCCATCAGGAAACCAAAGAGTCTCCCCGCAGAACGTGAAGCCCCTCTGGACCATCCCTGTAATAAGGATGCTGCTACGATCAGCAACAGCAGAATGGTAATCCCATTAAACTCCTTCAGGCTGTCCAGCCAAGTTTGCAGCACGTCTTCATTCCTCCTTTAAACTACGAAGCAGGTGCTGTTTTATTTTTTTGTGCCTGTTCGACAAATGTGCGGATCGTATCGTTGTCGAGTTTCCACTCACCAACAGAAATACCGCGGAAGGTCACATCGACTTTATCCGACTTCGTGCTACCCTTAAGCTCAACGTTAGGACTGGTTATCGTAAATTCACCATTTTTCCCCGCCGCATAGGTGGCCTTGGAGGCTTCCTTCAGCATGATGCTTGTTGCTTCTTTCTTGAGTGTGTCCATCGTGCTGGACTGCACGTCTGTGACGGTTTGTTTGATCTGTTCAATGGAGATGCCGCTGTATATCAGCAGAGCCGCAATAATGATGATGGCAATCGCCCATTTTAACATCGTTTTGACCACATTCAGAACAAAGAACAAAATGATCAGTGCAACGACGATCACCAGCCAGTTCTGCATCACAAACTCTTTGATTACTTCTATGTTCATGATTACACCTTCCGAATTAGAATTGATTCATGACTTCCCGAATATTATACATGATTTCCGAACCTGCTGTCAGCTAAGCCCTCTCCGGCAAAAATAAACGGTCTAAGTTCGTCCTGCGGGGCGTACAAGTAGTACCATGAGGATTCGTCCGACGAACGTGGACACGTTCAAGACCTGTGTACAAACAGGCATCGCCTAACAAGGAGGGGCTCTAGTGAAAACGGCCATCTGGCTATACCTGTTTTTGTTTCTAGCTGTGTTTGATCTGCATGCCCAGTATCCCATTCTGACGCCATTTGCGATATCGCTCGGTGCGGCTCCAACCTTTATCGGCTGGATGATGGGCATCTATTCCTTAACCCACCTGCCTGGCAATCTGATTGCTGGAACACAGATTGATAAACACGGGAGCCGTCGATATATTGTGTTCAGTCTGGTCGGTGCGGGGTTCATCCTACTTCTGCAGGCTCACATTCATACCCCTTGGCAACTGCTCGCGCTACGTTCTATTAGCGGCTTTGTATTAGCCTTTCTATCTCCGGCATGTCTGGCCCTGCTCGCTCAACTCTCCAATGACCCGGTGAAACAAGGAAAATACATGTCGGGTCACGGTGTCGTGCACACGCTGGCTTCGGTGGTGTCACCAGCCGCAGGTGCCGTGATCGTCGGTGCCATGGGGTTCTCTGCCACCTTCTCGAGTCTCGGCTATCTACTCATTCTGACAGGTGTCATTGCACTGCTTACCATGCCGCGTGGCCTCGTTCGCCAGCCGCAGCCATTGACCGAACCCGCAAGACCAGGTCTTGCGCCTTCCGGCTCGGCTAAAGCTAACTCTGATCATTCGCCAGCAGAAGCGCCAAAAGCATTCCTGCCCGTTTCCTGGCGTTATTTCATGCTACCCTTGGTTATTGCCTGCGCTCAAGGTATTCTCTTCTTTGAATTACCGCTGCGGGGAGGCGGGCATTCCTCCATGATGTCGACAGGTTTACTGTTTTCAATCATTAGCATCGGTGCGCTCTTTACACTCAGCATGCTGTTTCTTAACCGTTATTCGCCCAAACTGCGTTTAGTTGCTGGTGTACTGCTGATGTCCTTGAGTTTTTTCGTGATGGCAGCCGTTCCGCAAATTTCGTTATCCATCGTGTTATTTGTGCTCGGGATGTCCAAAGGTATCATTTTCCCCGCGATGGCTACACTTTTTATTCACTTAAGCGGTGGTAGCAAGCTTGGGCGTATTTTCTCTCTGCAATCGATTGCCACCTCTATTGGTTCGTTTATTGGTCCGATTACGGCTGGACAGCTGAGGATGGGGGTATCTCCTTATTTCATTGCTTTTATTTTGCTGATGATCGGCATCTTGCTACTCCCCTATTATACGTCAAGACATACTGCCCCGCTCTCATCTTCCGATGCGAAAAGCATCCTGGGGTGAAGTATCTAAGCTTGTCCTGACCAACTTATACGTTAGAGCCTTCTGCAGAACAATTTAAACTTTGCATCATTCCCCCATTTCCAGATACACTATAAGTACATTCAGTCGATTTTCGCTGTAACATTTCCCGGGGAATGTCGACATCAGCTCTCGAATCAGGGGTGAATAAGATGCCTATTCATGTCATTGTGGAAGGTAAGAATGATCGCAGTAAACTCAAACGTTTAGTGGGTCCAGAGATCAATATTTTGTGCACATTCGGAACGCTGAACTCCCTTAAACTGGAGACGCTGCGCAAGCAAGTAGGATATGATGAAGTTTATTTATTCATGGACAATGACAGCTCAGGTAAAAAGATACGTGGTGTACTGCGCGATGCTTTTCCCGATGCGGTACAAATGTATACAAGACGTGGGTACGCAGGGGTTGAAGGTACACCTGATGAATACATCATCTCGCAATTAGAGAAGGCAGGACTGGAGGAATATATCCAGTATCCTGACGAACCTTCGTATTAAAAAGAACAACAAATAAAAGGCTGTTTCTGGTTATAGCAACCAGAGACAGCCTTTGCTAAAGACTTCGTGCTTAACATTTTACGGTGTTATTCTTTAATCAACCTGCGAATGTCCTCTGCGATGGCTTCCGGCTGCACATCTTCTGTATTAAAAGCGTTATAAACCTTGCGAAGCTGGTTATTCTCATCCACCAGACCAATCATGTTCATATGGGCAAAATCATCCTTGTTCTCGCCTTCGATTAGAATCTGGAACGATTCTTTGGCGAACTGCTTGGTTTTATCCATATCCCCACGCAGGAAATACCAGCCAGAATAATCCGCGTGGAAACGGTCGGCAAAGGTTTTGATCTTCTCCCTCGTATCTACTTTTGGGTCGAAGGAAATCGATACAAAAGATGCCTTATCTCCGAATGTTCCATCTTCTTTCAACAAGTCCTGCACCTGAGACAGTGTAAATGTCGTAATCGGGCAAACATCAGGGCAACTGGTGAAATAAAAGTAGAACAATCGCACTTTGCCTTGCGTATCCGCCAGCGATACGTTACGACCATCCACATTTTCCATGGAAAACGATTGGATCTCCCGAATCTCGGGTAATTTCTCCTGGCTGGCAAATGCCGTATTCCACATTAAATATACCGCCATAATCAGTGCAATACCGAGCAAAATCCACGTCCATTTGTATTTCTTAATAACCTGCATCCTCTTCCCTTCCCCCTAACAATGTACTAGTGAATGCGCATACATATTTGATCCATAAAAACCCTCTGTTAAACTGCCCTGGCTTACTGATACAAAATGATTTCGGTTAACGTGATAAATTAAATCTACGTTATCATTTCAGCCAAGGGATACATATGTATAATACAGTGCCTTCATTACGGGACATATCTTGGCTAATGACAAGGTCGTTGTTCACAAAATATGTCTCATCGCGACATGTTTATTAAATCCACGCGACTTCCGATATAAATTTTATCACAAGAAACCACGGAATAGTTTGACAATGTTCGTACATTTGTTGGGAAATGGACAGATTCTTCCCAGGGCTTAGCATGTTTTGCATCCATGCGGGTGGATAATATACACTAGAATTGGGTATCACCTAGATAGAGAAGGTTAATTTTGATGACGATACACTGACGTTACACCTTATAAAGGAGAGATTTATGGATACCTCTACACATTTTGTTATGGGCATTGGTTTGGCGGGTCTCGCCTATGTTGATCCTGTCGTTGCAACCGACCCCATGCTGGCAGCCGCCGTCATGGTAGGTACGATCGCCGGCTCCCAAGCCCCTGACATTGATACTGCACTGCGTTTTAAAAGTAATTCGCTCTATATTCGAAATCATCGGGGACTGTCCCACTCGTTGCCGTTTCTGTTGTTATGGGTACTGCTAATTACGGGTGTGATCGGATTGATTTTTTCAGGAGTTTCACTTGGTCATGTTGCCCTCTGGACTGCTGTAGCTGTAGGCGTACATGTCTTTACCGACTTGTTCAATACGTATGGAACACAGGCTGCCCGTCCTTTTACAGAACGCTGGATTGCCTGGAACATCATTCATATCTTTGACCCGTTCCTGTTTATTACACATGTGATTGCGATTCTATTATGGGCTTTCGACCTTATTGCACCTGCCCCACTCTTTACTACGCTGTATATTCTGATTGGAATATATTATGTATGGCGTACCATCGCGCGGGCACTGGTGGTTCGAAAAGTGAGACGTATGGATAACAGTCCGGAACCAGCCAAATACATTGTGATTCCAACGATTTCCTGGAGCCGCTGGCATGTTGTCAAAACGAATAAGGATGGAAGTTATGAGCTTGGTAAGATCGATGGTTCTGAGCTGACCTGGAGCCTGCATGCCACCTCTTCCACTCATGCAGCCGTTGTAGCCTCACGCAAGGCACCGGAGGTTAGTGCATTCCTCTATTTCACTTCTTATGCTGTAGCCGAGGTGGAGGAACTTCCTGCCGGATATAAAGTTCGCTGGGCTGATGTTCGGTATCGACACCGGAAACAGTATCCCTTTGTCGCCGTAGTGGTCATGGATCGTAACTTCAAAACAATTGATACTTACGTAGGCTGGCTAAGTGATGAAAAAATGGATAAAAAACTTTTATCTGCTCGCCCTTGACGCAGACCTTGGTTGCAGGGCACAATCGTTATAGGAACGATTGCGCGGGAAAAGCCCGGAGCGTTATCCGCTTCGGGCTTTTACTGCTTTGGTATATAAATTATTTGCCAGACAGAGACTGCTCAGCGATTTGTACCAGACGTTTGGTGATATATCCACCCAAAGATCCAGTCTCACGGGAAGTGTAGTTACCATAGTATCCGTCTTGCGGGATAGTTACACCCAGTTCTTGTGCAGCCTCCATTTTCAATTGTTGCAGAGCTGCTGTCGCTTGAGGCACCACCAAGTTGTTAGAAGAGCGAGATCCTTGAGCCATATTTAAAATCTCCTTTCAATCTGTGTCTGTAATGTATTGCAAGCTTGCAAGATTATTATGGCTCGCACGCTTCAGGTTATACGAAAATTCAATAAATTTGTACATGGAGGTTTTTCCCAATGAGCAAAGGCTTATCCTTATGGTTTGCATTTTCTTCGATAGTTTTGTTAACGGTTACAGCAATCACGATTTCTTACAACGGCTGGCTTGCAGCCCTGCTGTTTGTTCTATCCATGGCTAATATCGTTTGGGGATTTATCATCCGGGCGAAAAAAGAACGTCAGGAAGCCCGCTCGGCTTCCGAATCAGCTTCATAAGCTATCGCTATCATATGAAGTTAATAAGTCAAAAAAGAGGAGGCGGATGGATTCATCCGTCTCCTCTTCTATGTTCACATGATTAACCGTTCATGGTCTTTATGCTAAATTGACTTTGCTGAACCTGTATTCCCAATTACAGCTTACGTCTAGGAACGAAACCCATCCGCTCTTTCACCGCATCCAGCGTCTTCGCAGCATCCTCTTCTGCACGACGTGCCGAAGTCTCTAATACATCTGCAAGCTCACCAGACTCACGAATTTCGTTGTATCTTGCTTGTAACGGTTCGATAACAGAGACAACGACTTCGGCGAGTTCCTTTTTGAATGGGCCGTACATTTTGCCTTCGTAACGCTCCGCCACCTCATTCAGTGTCATACCCGCACATTCCGCATAGATGCTCATCAAGTTGCTCACCTCTGGCTTATTCGCCGGATCATAGACAACTTCACGACCGGAATCCGTCGTAGCACGGCTAATTTTTTTGCGAATGACATCCGGCGGATCTAACAGGGCGATATAACTTCCTGCATTGGGGTTACTTTTGCTCATTTTTGAGGAAGCATCATCCAGTGACATGACACGCGCACCGACCTGTGGAATATAAGGTTCAGGAATGGTGAAATATTCTCCGTAACGATGGTTAAAGCGCCCTGCCAGATCACGAGTCAGCTCCAGATGCTGTTTCTGATCTTCCCCGACAGGCACGAGATCTGCATTATACAGCAATATATCTGCAGCCATCAGGGATGGATAAACGAACAGTCCTGCGCCGACAGAATCTTTGCCGGAAGATTTGTCTTTAAACTGGGTCATACGCTCCAGCTCACCCATAGAGGTGAGCGTTGTCATCAACCATCCGAGCTCTGCGTGCTGTGGTACGTGAGATTGCAGAAATACGTTTGATTTGCTCGGATCAATTCCTGCCGCGATGAACAATGCAGCCACAGCCTCGGACTGTTCACGCAGTGCCGCTGGCTCCTGTGCCACTGTAATAGCATGAAGATCTACAACCATAAAATGACACTTATAGTCATGCTGTAATTTCACAAAATTTTTAATCGCACCAATGTAGTTGCCCAGTGTAAGCTTACCGCTCGGCTGAATACCTGATAATACCGTTTTCATCTGATACGCCTCCCTAATTCACACATCATCTAGAATTCAAAAATTTGGCATCTTCGCTCTGCGAACGCAAAAAAGCCCCACATCCGCAAGGGACGTGAGACCGTGGTGCCACCCTTATTCGCTTTCCTCTCCGCTATCCTGATATGCAGGAATATAGCAGGAAAAAAGCCTTCATTGTTCCTTAACGTGGAATAACCGGCATAACCTAATGAGATCTCCCTGTATAGCTCGATCTGTTCAGTTATACACTCAAGGGTCCATTCAAAAAAGAGTTCACACCAGTTCACATCAACCACTGGCTTTCTGAAGAGAATACTCCTTGTCTACTTGTCCCCGTCATCGCTTTGATATCATTCAGTTCATAAAAAGCTTCTAGAATTCCATATTAATGCCCTTAAGCCTGAATGTCAAAATGAGATGAGTTTTTTTTCGCGAAGCTTGAAAATCTGTTATGATGGTATTGCTTATCCTGTGAAGGCTATGATGCTGATCGCAGGATGTGTTAAAAAGTTGGAATGATCACAATGACACGCCTGTAGCAGTTCAGCAAGCCCAACTGCATGCAGACAGATTTCAAGTGGGAAAAGGAGCATCGATATGAAACAAGTGACCAAAGGTCAATGGAATGGTTACGACACGTATATCCTACATAGCCGTGAATTGGAAATCACCCTGCTGCCTCGTCTGGGAAATAACATCATCTCGATTCGCGATTTGGTGCAGAATAGGGATATCGTTCGTCGCCCGGACGAAAATGATCTGGCTTTCTATTTACAGAAGCCCTATCATTTCGGAGTCCCGTTGCTCATACCACCAGGACGTATTCACCAGGGACAATTCGAGTATGAAGGTGTACGTTATCAGTTCGATCAGAATACGGCGAATGGCAACCATATTCACGGTCTCCATCGCAGCCAGTCCTGGTGTGTCAGTGATATTGAAGAAGATGAGGACGGCTGTGCAATCACAACCGAACTATTAACCGAAAATGAAAAACATTGGATGGAACAGTTCCCCATCCCTCTGAAACTTGAAATGACATTCAGCTTGAAAAATGCTGTACTGACCCAGCGGTTGCGTGTCACCAATTTGAGTTCAACACCTGCTCCCTTTGGGATGGGATATCATACATGGTTTTTGCTCGACGGTAAACCTGAAGATTGGACACTACAGCTACCTGTTTCCGGATTGTATGCACAAAATGAAGATCAGCTGCCTACAGGCGAAATAGAAACGTTACATGATGAATGGTCCTCTATCGGGGAAGGAATCAACATGCAGGGAAGAGACTGGGATACGTTGCTTCGTGCGGCGGAAGGTCAGCCTGCAGTTGCTCATTTGCGGAGAAATGATGGATATACACTGAAATATTCAGTAGATGAAGCATTTTTCAAACACTGGGTTTTGTATACCAAAGGAGAATCCGATCAATTCTTGTGTATTGAACCTTACACCTGGTTGCCGGATGCGCCGAATCTGCCATTGACTGAGGATTTAACTGGACTGATCCGGCTTGAACCAGAGCAACCTGTAGAGCTGTTCACCCATATCGAGGTTGTTCCACCAATTGACTAAGCAATACTTTTTTTACAATAGATGAACTACCTCGACTTTTGCTATTCTCGCAATGATGCAAAACAAGCCGATCCGCACTGGATCGGCTTTTTGAGTTGACATGCCTTCGTTTGATTATCCATATATTCCCTTACGCCATATCATGTATATTTCCTCATTCTCGATCCATACTAACATCACTAACCCACAAGGAGGTGAGACATATGTACGGAAGCCAAAACCAAGGTGGCGGAAGCCGCTCTAACAATCTGGTAGTACCTCAAGCGAACGCAGCATTGCAACAACTGAAAATGGAAGCTGCGCAAGAGCTGGGTGTAACTATTCCTCAAGATGGTTACTACGGTAACTATACTTCCCGTGAGACTGGATCTCTGGGTGGATATATTACAAAACGTCTGGTACAAATCGCTGAGCAGCAATTATCGGGTCGTTCGTAAGCTCGTAATTATTGCTTGAGTGTTGCTGAAAATGAATGGCGGCCTTCTTCGGAAGTGCCGCTTTATTTCTATTTGTACTAAACATGTGTAACAAACTTAACGATATCATTCTCTGGTTTTGCTAAATTATGAGCCAGATCCCATCCCCGAATCCAGATATGTATTCGTTCTAGGGTAGCGAATCATCAAGTTCGCCATGTTGTAATTGGATTCCATCGTCGCATCGATCATGATCATGCCTTGTCTAACGGTAAAGTCATAGCTAATTTCGCCATGTGTCCAATTCCGCTTAAATTTCAGTGTCTCCAGTGCCATAGCGCGGAAGGAAGCACGTTGCGCATGATTAAGTCCCTCACCCTCCATCTCCATCCGTCCATCTTTACCGGTTATCGGATTATGTCGAATGCCGAATTTCCCAATAACGTTATTTCGTATTTGCACAAAAACTACCCCTGAATCTAATCCTGACAGTTCCTGATCAAGCTCTTTAAACACCAGATCTAACTGTCTTGCTAATGAAAGTTGCTCCGTTTTCACGTTAACACTCCTCCTATTATGCTTTTAGTCCTATAAAGCAAGGACTTACGACTCATTATATGACATCATATACGCTTACTCAACAAATATAAACAACTTTGGGTAATTATCCCTATAATTTGCACAATTAATTGCCAATCCCCCTCCTTAAAACGAGTTTTTTCATTTATTTACGACAAAATATACATTCGACTTTAAGGGCAAATAAAAGAAGCCATAATAGATGTCTGTCAGACAATCCACTATGGCTTCTCTTTTCTCGAAATAGTTGGCTACGCTATTTTATATCTGAGGTCATCTCTAAAAATTGCTCAATATCGGCAATAACTAAATTCGCAGCATTTTGCCAGAAGTCCGGTTGTGTCAGATCTGTACCCAGATGTTTCTGAGCTAGTTCCTCCACAGTCATTCGTCCAGTATCACGCAGCAAATCATCATATTTCCCCGCAAAAGCCGTACCTTCTTGTTGTGCCCGAGCATAGATTCCCGCACTAAACATGTACCCGAAGGTGTATGGGAAGTTATAGAAAGGTACACCTGTCAGATAGAAATGCAGTTTCGATGCCCAGAAATGAGGATGATTTGATGCCAGAACGCCGCAGTATGCCTCTTCTTGAGCCTCCACCATTAATCTGCTCAACTCGTCGGCACTTACCAGGCCTTTCTTACGTTGCTCATAGAAACGATTCTCAAACAGGAAACGGGCATGAATGTTCATAAAGAACGCAACACTACGCTGTATTTTATCTTCAAGCAACGCCAGCTTCTCCTGCTCATCACTTGCAGTTTGCACCAATGCATCGGCAACGATCATCTCTGCGAATGTAGAAGCCGTCTCAGCTACGTTCATCGCGTAACGCTGATTCAATGCCGGCAGTTCTTCCATGATATGCTGGTGGTATCCATGACCAAGTTCGTGCGCGAGTGTGGATACATTCGACGCCGTTCCAGAGAAGGTCATAAAGATGCGAGTCGCTTTGCTTAGTGGCAGTGAAGTGCAGAATCCCCCTGGACGTTTACCTGGACGATCTTCGGCTTCAATCCATCGTTTCTCAAAAGCCATCTCTGCAAAGCTCGACAGTTTGGGACTGAACTTGGCAAATTGCTCCACGATTGTCTGAGCTGCCCCGTCATACGTCACTTTACCAACAGACTTGCCTACCGGTGCTTCTACATCGCTCCAGCTTAGCTTATCGACACCCAGCAATTGGGCTTTTCGCTCCAAATACTGTACAAGTACCGGTTTGGCTCCGTTGATGACTTCCCACATGGTATCCAGCGTTTGGCGTGACATCCGGTTGATGGAGAGAGGTTCTTTCAAGATATCATGCCAGCCACGCTTCTCGTACAATTTTAGACGGAAACCCGCAAGATGATTCAACGTGTCTGCGCAGAAATCCTCCACATCTGTCCAGGCCTGCTCCCAGGATGCATATACCTGCTCACGCACTGCACGATCACTGTCACTGAGCTTGTTAGCGGCCTGTCCTGCGGACAGCATAACTGTCTCCCCATCCTGTTCAAACGGGATATTCACTTTACTTACAATTGTATTGTAGAATTTGCCCCAACCATGATAACCATCCACAGCCAGATCCAGAGCAAGCCCTTCCAGCTCCGGTGACAATTTTTCTTTCGCTTGTGTACGACTCTCGTTTAATACAAAGGACAAAGGTTGGATTTCAGGACGTTCAAGCCATTCCGCCCATACATCTTCTGGCATCTGGCTAAGTATATTGTCGAATTTGGATTTACTGCTGCTGAGCATCGCAGCAATGGAACTAACAGTCCCTTGAAGTTGAGTCGCTTTTTTATCTTGCTGATTTTGAGCGGACAGACAAGATACGAACGCAGACCCTTCAGAGATTCGAACATAACAGTTTTGCAACAGTTCAAGAATAGGATCAAAAGCCTCTGTATCTTTCAATGTTGCTGGAGCAACCGTTTGATTCAATGTTTCTTGCAACTTTCGCACATCCGTTTCCAGCTTACTCAGATATGCGGCGAATGCTTCGGAAGAAGAACCTCCACTAAAGATGGACTCCAGATCCCATACAGGATGTAATGGCATTTTCATCTAATAAGGCACCTCTTTCTATAGATTCGGGTGAATAGAATTGAATTAAAAACTGGTTTTATACGCAACGTATCTCTATACTAGAGAAATAATAAGCAACTTTTTCAGGAGGTAAGTGTATGAAACCTTTACAAGTATCGGCTGAAACAGCCGTCAAATTAGCAGCATCTCTGGGCGTGCCTCTGGAACATCTGATGCATATGCCTCAACATATTCTCATGCAGAAGATTGCAGAACTGGCCAAGGAAGAGGCCGCTAAATCTTCAGATCAGGAAGACAAATCCGAATGATTCCTTTTGAGAACAGTTGGCCATACGATGTCATTATGGGGGATATCTATGTACAGCAATGCCCTTTTTGCGGTGCAAACAATGTGCTACTTCCCCTCAAACCCAAGGAACTCATCCGTATCCGTGAAGGAAAAAAGAAATTGCTTGTCTTTCCCTGCTGTAATAGCAGCATGACCGTCATTGATACCGATAACGATTACCTGTTGTCCAGTCGTCCTGTTCGATAAATACATCCTGCAATACACTTAGAGAGGGCTGCGCTTTGCAGCCTCTTTGTCTGCTTCCAGCATCTCTTGTGGCAGTTCCATTTTTCCTGATATCATCTGTTCACGTAGCAACGCCCATTGTTCTCTTGACGCACGAATCATCGCTGCATCTGTAATGCGTTTGTCATGAATGACTCTACCGAACCATTGAACCGCTTCATGGAACCTTCCTACTCTGCGATTCAGTTCTCCAAGCAGATATAGTAACTTCGCCTCATTACCGCCTGTTCCTTCCCGTTCAAACACCTTGATATAAGCTTCCAGGCTGAACTCGAGAAAACGATGCTCCTGTGTATGATCTTCCATATACCGATACAACCAGGCTATATGATGCAACAGGCCAGCAACGACACGATCCTTTTCCTGAATAACCTGAGCACATAGCAGACCCAATTTGTACGTAGCAAGTGCCTGTTCCAGATTTCTTGCTCCACTATAATCTCGCTTAACCCAGCGGTTTCCGATCTGCTCGATGAACGCCTTGCGCTGTATCTCATTCAGATTACCTGAAGAATTTTCGGTAGAGGCAAATCCACACGAAGGACAGATTCGGACAACATAAAAATCCGGATTTTCCTGTTTGTAATAAGCACAAAAATCAGAATCCGTTCGGTAAGGCCGTTTCAAGCTCGGTCTTACTCGTGACGTTTCAAATTCATTCTCGCAATAATGACATGTCACCTTCACCTTATACAGCGGCTCTAATTCCACTTGTTCCATCCCTCTCCCGTAAGGCTTGTCGTATATTTGGAACTATGGCGTATTCACAAAATGGTGAGCTGGCCCCGATAAACGCTGCAAAATAAACGAATGCAACGGTTCTTCCACACCAATTTGTGTTAACGCTTGATTCATACATGCAAGCCATGCCTCTGCTCGCTCTACCGTCACCTCAAAGTGCATATGACGAGCACGCATCATCGGATGTCCGTAGGCCTCAGAGAACAATGCAGGACCACCAAAAAATTGAGACAGGAACATGTATTGCTTGTCCATTACCGGAGTAATATCTTCCGGGAAGAGCGGTGCTAGTTGTTCATTCTGCAATACGATTGGATAAAAAGCCTCCACCAGCGCCCGAACACCTTGTTCACCGCCAAGATTGTCATAAATACTTAAACTGGAATTCATACTTCTTCCCTCCTTCAATATGTCGAATTTTGTAATATAACACATGCTACAGGAACATGATAAACAACAGATCAACAAGCTGGCCCTAAAAGCCAGCATCTTCATTCTATCAAAAAAAACCAAAAAGTCCTATATCACATGAAAGATCAGATTTGACCAGAGCCTTACGTACCAAGGAGTTCCGGGCCAAAATGACAAAAAAAGCGCCAACCTTCAAGGCTGGCGCATCACATATTCCATTAATAACTTCGCCAATCTTCCTCTTCAGTACGCACCAGCGAGGCACGTATCACATACACAAATGCACAGACCAGGACTCCGGCGACAAGACTCATGATCATCACTCCATCCTTATTGATTCCACCTTTATGGCAATTAGGTGACGTTCAGGCGTTTTTACCATTTTAGCATACATCATTCAAAAACACAGCCACTTTTGCAAGCGCTTTCCCATTATTATTTTGTACTGTTTGTCCGATCTTTTTCATATATTTATGGCAAAAGCTCCATCATGGACTGTGATTCCTGCATCTTAACCCTAAAAGGAGAGAAATTCATGAACGTTTCAAAGCGCATCATGCAAATCCTGGTCATCCTTGCTCTCCTTTTCTTTTGTGTTCTGATGGCTTTGTACCCATCTGAAACTTGGCATGCCAGTGTGAGGGGACTATCGATCTGGTGGGATGTTCTGTTCCCTTCCCTTTTTCCATTTCTGGTTTTATCCGAGTTGCTACTCGGTTTTGGTATTGTGCATTTTTTGGGTACATTGCTTAATCCACTTATGCGCCCGATATTCCGCGTTCCCGGAAGCGGCGGGTTTGTCTTTGCCGTAAGCTGTGCTTCTGGTTACCCTACAGGGGCTAAACTGACCGCACAATTATGGGAACAGAAACTGGTTACAAGAGAGGAGGGTGAGCGCTTGGTTGCTTTCACTACCTCATCTGATCCGATCTTTATGATTGGGGCTGTGTCTGTCGGTTTTTTCCACAATACGTCCATCGCTCCAATTCTTGTGGCCTCCCATTACTCTGCGGCTATTCTTGTAGGTGTGCTCATGCGTTTCCATGGCCGTCCCGCTGCAACTCTACCGTCTGAATCCCCTCCCGCTCACGGAGAGCATCGCAACCGTTTCCTGAGTGCGATCTATGCGATGCACGAAGCGAGACAAGCCGATGGGCGGACCTTAGGGGAATTGCTTCGGCATGCTATATCCTCTTCCCTCCGGCTTATTATTATCGTAGGCGGGCTAGTTGTATTCTTCTCCGTCATTATGGAATTATTGGTTCAGACCGGATGGCTAGGCATGCTATACACTCTAACGGAACAAGGACTTCAACTTGCCGGTTTACCACCATCCCTGTCCCACAGTCTGGTCGGCGGATTATTTGAAGTGACACTTGGAGCCAAAGAAGCTGGAGCTGCATCCACCTCCATTCCTCTTGTCTTTAAAGTTGCTGCCGCTGCATTTGTACTTTCCTGGGGCGGGTTATCCGTACATGCGCAAATTATGAGCGTGTTAAGCAATACGCCAATGCGATACGGGCCTTTTTTACTGGCTCGAGCAATTCATGCGGCAATTGCACCTCTACTCGTCATTTTGTTATGGCCGCTATTCATGAACATATCGGCCTCGCCTGCATTTCTGGAGAACACGCTGAACCCTTCTGTCTTCGATCACACACCCGGATGGAATGTCATTGGAATAACAGGAATAAAGATGTTCGTCGGTATGCTCGCTACTCTCTTATGTCTTACCTGGATTCGTTCGTTACTGATTCCCAAACGGAGCGAAAAATAGGGCTTTGTCCAAATAGTTTGCCCAGAAGTTGAATCGGACGTTGTGTTCTGGCGCGGAATTGATTATCATCGGTAGTATAATGACCACAAAGGAGCTTTCATCTTGAGATACTATGTTCAAGACCGCGGAGACCAGTTATCGATTGATCTCAGTCAGCAGTTTCATGCGCTGGCGAAGGAAGAAGGATTCAAGCTGGATGCAGAATCGCCGGAGATTGTCATCTCCATCGGAGGCGATGGAACGATGCTTCAAGCTTTTCACAATTTCATCGACCGCATTCCGGATATTGCTTTTGTTGGGGTTCATACGGGCCACCTCGGCTTCTATGCCGATTGGAAGAAGGAAGAATTAAGGGAATTGGTTCGACTTATGAGCGGTAAAGGGGATCCCGATCTCCTTAAACCTCGTATTGTGAAGTATCCATTGCTCGAACTGGAGATTCGTAAGAAATCAGGTAACGCCTCGTACATCGCCCTGAATGAATTCACGTTAAAAGGGGTAGATGGTACCGTCGTAGCACAAGTGGACATCAACGACGTTACATTTGAGATGTTCCGGGGGGACGGGATCTGCGTTTCCACTCCTTCAGGTAGTACGGCGTACAATAAAGCACTCGGCGGAGCCATGGTACATCCAACGATTGAAGCTATTCAGATTGCTGAGATTGCATCCATTAACAACCGTGTCTACCGGACGCTCGGTTCACCTGTCATTTTGCCCAAGCATCACCATTGTGACATTTTCTCACGTAAAGATCAGCGTCTGTTGCTAACCATTGATCATGTCAATGTAATGGTGGAGGATCTGATCTCCGTTCGTTGCCAGGTCTCGGAGCAGAAGGTCAGTTTTGCGCGTTTTCGCCCATATCCGTTCTGGAACCGGGTTCGCACAGCCTTTCTTGATTAGGCAACATGTCTGACCAGCCAAAAGTTTATGTATACGCATCAAAAAAGCGGTCCTTCTCAGGAACCGCTTTTTGCTTTGGCTTGTGGCTGCTCTTTGCACTTCTGCAGTACGAAGTATGCACAGCCAAAGTTACAGTACTCGTTAATGTAATCCACAAGATAAGAGATGGTTGAATCCTTCGTTGCTTTGGGGTGATTGTCTCGATAAAAGCCTTTGAGTCTAAGCTGGCTATAACCCCAGTCACCAATAATATAGTCGTAACGCTCCAGCACTTCGCTGTACCGGTCACGGAACACTTCAGGGTTCCAACCCTGCTTGTGGTTCTGTACAATTTCATAATTTTTACCGCCGACTTGAACAATGACGGGTGCCTTAGGCTTTTCCTGCTCCTGTACAGACTCCTGTTCCGTTTCCTGTAGCTGTTGCTCGTTCTGTTGCTCGTTCTCCAGCTGTTCTTCCGTGTTTTTATTCTGTTCCAATCCGGATTCCTCCATCACGCGTGTGTTGCCGCCTGTTCCGTATGCTGATTCGCTGATTTTACCTGTTCATGGGCATGATAAGAACTGCGTACCATCGGACCGGATTCGACGTGACTGAATCCACGCTTCAATCCTTCTTGTTTCAATGTTGCAAATTCTTCAGGCGGATAATACTTCTCAACAAACAGATGTTTCTCGGATGGCTGTAAGTACTGACCAATCGTCATAATGTCACAGTTCACCGCACGAAGATCATCCATCGTTGCCAAAATTTCGTTATATTCTTCACCTACACCGAGCATAATACTCGATTTCGTTGGGATGTTAGGTTGCATCTCTTTGGCACGAGCGAGCAATTCCAGTGAACGTTTATACTTGGCTTTGGCACGCACCTTGTCTGACAACCGTTCAACGGTTTCGATGTTATGGTTCAAGATGTCCGGTTTGGCATCCATAACGATCTGCAGTGAATCCCGATCACCCATAAAATCCGGAATAAGCACTTCCACACTACACAGTGGCAGACGCTTGCGTACAGCTTTTACCGTTTCGGCAAAAATGGTTGCTCCTCCGTCCTTCAAATCATCCCGGGCCACACTTGTAATGACACAATGTTGCAGGTTCATTTGTTCAGCTGCTTCGGCTACACGTTCCGGTTCCTGTAAATCGAGTTCCGTAGGCAAACCGGTATTGACCGCGCAAAATCGGCATGCTCTTGTGCAAATATCGCCCAAAATCATAAAAGTCGCTGTTCGATTCGCCCAGCATTCATAAATATTCGGACAACGTGCTTCCTCACATACGGTATGCAATGTTTTGGAACGCATCATGTTTTTAATTTCCTGGTAGTTATCTCCGGTTGTCAATTTGATCCGAATCCAATCCGGTTTCGGTTCTTTAACACGTTTAGCCAATGCATAAACCTTCTTTCTACTGAAGTTAGGCTGTTGCTCGGAACATATTATACCATGAAAGGCTTGGAAAAACCCCCATTTGTCACATCTTGTGCTTACACAACGAAATGGATAAAAACAGAACGTTTGAAGAACGCTAAGATATCGCTTGATTTATCGGGCATAAGTGCATCATCTTAACGGAAAGGGGCTGCTTCCCTGTGCAACATCAGTGGATACTCCGAAATACGTACAGCTTTTGCATCAAAACGTTACTCGCAGGCGCGATGCTTCTCCCATTCCTGCCTGCTGATGTTTACGGTGAGTCTGTCCATACAACAATGACCCAACCCCAAGCTGCAGAGACCAAAGCAACCGACATTTTTGCCGCACGTCGACATCTGTATGAAAGTATTGGTCAGATGACCCAAATTCCATGGTACAGGCTGGCCGCCATTGATCAGTATGAACGAACGATTACACGAGCACATCCCAAAGATCGTAAACACCCTGAACGTTTGACCGGTATTTTCTTGACGTCTCCGGCTTGGAGAGGCTGGCTGAACCCGGATGAGACAGACCAGCATCCGCAATCGATTCTTTTTTTCAATGGAAAAGGCAGAGATGGTTCAGGAGACGGGATTGCGGACTCCAACAACGATTTGGATGTACTCTACAGCATGGCGTCAATCATGCAGCAATACGGAAATAAACAGGAGGACTTTGGCATAGGCCTGTGGGAGTACTATCACAATTCAAGAGCCGTGCAGCGAATTCAGCAATTTGCGAAATTATATGAGCATTTTGACAATCTGGATCTATTCGGACATGCCTTTCCCGTTCCTTTGGGTACCAATTATTCCTATCGCAGCACATGGGGAACCAAACGAAGTTGGGGTGGATATCGCATTCATGAAGGTACAGATATCTTTGCTCCACATGGTCTGCCTGTTCGCAGTACATGTTACGGCATTGTGGAGATCAAGGGTTGGAATCCATTCGGTGGATGGCGGATTGGTATCCGGGATTTGAACAACCACTATCATTATTACGCTCACTTGTCCGGCTTTGATAAAGGAGTTCGGATCGGTGATGTGGTCACTCCCGGGCAGGTTGTAGGCTGGGTTGGCAGCTCTGGCTACGGCAAGCCGGGAACTCAAGGCAAGTTCCCCCCGCATCTTCATTACGGCATTTACCGGGACAGCGGTCTGCATGAATGGTCTTTCGATCCCTATCCGTTACTCAGAAACTGGGAACAGGAAGAACGAAGCCAGAGAAACAAGAAGAGCAAGTAAAGGCGGACAGCATACACCTTGTAAATACGCGCTCAAAAAGGGGAACCTCTACGATTGACGAGAGGTTCCCCTTTCTCTTTCTAGGGTTAAGCTTGATGGAATATTGCCTGAGAACAAGCAATCCAGCGCTTCGCGCCTAATGCCCATTTTGTCCGGACTGAAAACTCCCGTTCAGATCAGGCGGGTCCAGTTCAAGTTCCAGCCCGTTTGACTGTGTATTGTTTCCCGGCGCTTGCTGCGGATTTGGAATCTGTGGCTGATTACCTGGTATCTCACCACTATTGTGCGTGCCGTTTCCATTGCTATTACCACTGTTCGTACCACTTCCACTTCCCGTGTGACCGTTACCGCCGTTAGATACGCCTGCCTGCCCTGAAGGCAAGGCAATTGCGGGAGCATTACTACCGTTGCTCCCGACAGGTCTGCCCTGATTATCGTAATAATACATCGGTACATCACCCACAACGAGTAAATATGAGATCGGGATTTCGGTATCTACGGTCTCAGGTTCCATGTCAAAAGGCACTACAACGGCAACCTCGGCAATAATGTGGATGTATACCTCGACCAAAATCATGTTAATACCTGCATTCTGCTGACGGGTGTTCAGGTCAACCTTCACCGCCCCCTGAGGTTCAATACGAACGGGGATGCTTGGGCCAAAGGAAGCCATAACCGGGCTGCCCAGCGCCTGACCCAACGGTATTTTTTCTTTTAACATATGCACGTTCTGAAGGGTAGACTGCACGACATTCATCGTACTTGCCGTGATGCGCATATGTTCGTTATAGTTCAGCATGAAACCTGAAACTTTGCCCGCCGTATCGGTTTTCCAATCAATTAGACCTTCCGTTGTCTTGCCTTCAGCAACCTGAGCCGTAATCGCTTTATTAATCGCCTCGGTTGCAATCTGCTTCACCCTGATCTTGGCCAGATGCATAATGGGCGGCTTCATCTTTTTATCCACGTATGCGAAGCCCTGCATCAAACAAAATATAGCTACGAGCAAAGCAATTAACCATACTTTCCGCTTACCGCTTGGCGGCTTAGAGCGCCGTCTTCGGCTTCGCCATCTCTTTCGCATCATCGGAGCGTCCCTCCCCTGCGGGATGAGCCATAGGCTTATATGTTATCCATATGCAATGTTGTCCTGAAAAAGAAGGACAGCACCCTGTAATGCACGTTGGAGTGGCCTGATCGGCAAATCCGCAGGATGTGCACATCAGGCTGCTCCAGGCACAAAAAAACCTTCCGCCCGTAGCAGATATGCCATCTGCACAGGCGAAAGGTTTACTTTTTACAAATAAGGAATCTTTAGGTTTGTTTTAATGAACAGATTAGTTTTTTTCCACCGCATGTCCACCGAATTCGTTACGCAATGCTGCAACGACTTTACCCGTGAACGTATCGGTTTCCAGGGAACGGTAACGCATCAGCAAGGACAGGGCGATAACGGGTGTAGCCGTTTGAAGGTCAAATGCTGTTTCAACAGTCCAGCGGCCTTCGCCGGAAGAGTGCATAACCCCTTTGATTTCATCCAGGTTAGCATCTTTGGAGAATGCACGCTCTGTCAATTCCATCAACCATGAACGGATAACGGAGCCGTTGTTCCATACGCGCGCAACTTGTTCGAAGTCGAAGTCAAATCCGCTTTTCTCCAATACGTCGAAGCCTTCACCGATGGAAGCCATCATACCGTACTCAATTCCGTTGTGCACCATTTTGAGGAAGTGACCGCTACCTGCTTTACCTGCATACAGATAACCGTTTTCTACGGAAGTGTCTTTGAAAGCCGGCTCAACGATCGCCCAAGCTTCTGGATCTCCACCGATCATGTAACATGCACCGTTACGAGCACCTTCCATACCGCCTGAAGTTCCTGCATCCATGTAATGAATGCCTTGTGGTTTCAGCTGCTCGTAACGACGGATGGACTCTTTGTAGTGAGAGTTCCCTGCTTCGATGATGATATCACCTTTGGACAGTAGCGGGCTCACTTCAGCCAGCACTGCATCCACAACGTTATGAGGAACCATGATCCACAGCACGCGCGGAGATTCCAAGGATTCAACCATTTCTTTGTATGAAGACACGCCTTGAGCGCCGTATTCTTTCATTTCTTTAACCGCTTCTGCATTCAGGTCAAAGGCAACCACTTCGTGTTTGTGATCAATCAGGTTTCTGCCCAGGTTCAAGCCCATTTTTCCGAGTCCGATAAGTCCAAGTTTCATGATAAAATCCTCCTGTTTTGCGAATGTTTTGAGTAGAATCAGGATACAGAACACATTCCGCTTTTGCCCACCAACCGTTCCGGTTACGGATCGTTCTTTCGATCGCTGTTGTATTCCAATTTTTATAATTTCCTAACTGTACGGGTAAAATTGGACTACAAAGGCGAACACTTCGTTTCTGCAGAATCGATTCCGTCCCCTCCACTACGTGGTCCATGATGATGTGTGCTTAAGCCGTGATGCTTCTGCCATCTATATATAAAATGTTTGCGGCCTTCTGGCTGAATTAGTCAGAAGGTCTTATGCAAAATTGGAACGGTATAATTTTAGCGATGAATTATTTAAAAATTGTTGAGGAATGTTTCCTCTCTTACCACCAACGGAATCCATTCACCGCAGTCAGGCGATCGGCTGATTCAGGTCCATTCGAACCTGCACTGTACGTATCCAGTGGAATAGTACCTGCCGCAAAGGCTTCCTGAATCGGTTGTACCCACTGCCATGCCAGTTCAACTTCGTTCCAGTGTGCAAAGAAAGTAGAATCTCCACGCATCGCGTCAAAGATCAAGTTCTCGTACGCTTCAGGAACGTTACGTTCTCCTGAGTTAAAGGTCATATGCATCGGTTCTACCTCACCATGGTTTAGTGGGTTCTTCGCATTTAGTTGCAGGGAGATACTTTCGCCAGGACCAATTTCCAGCGTCAACAGGTTTGGAGCCATCGTGTTTTCAGACTCATGTCCTGTTTTGAGCGGCGCCTTGAATTCAACGACGATTCGGGTTGATTTCTCAGCCATGCGTTTACCTGTGCGGATATAAAATGGAACCTCGTCCCAGAACGGATCATCCAACCACAGTCTTGCGGCTACATATGTTTCATTCTGTGAGTTTGCAGGAATACCAGGCTCGTCCAGATAACCCACAACTGCGGAACCTTGAAGCTCGCCTGCACCATATTGGGCACGAACCACTTCAGAAGTCACATTTTCTTTAGTCAAAGGCCGCAAAGACTCAGCAATTTTTTTCTTTTTATACTGAATTTCTTGCGGTGTGCAACGTTTCGGCAGATGCAGTGCAATCATCATCAGCAGTTGAAGCATATGGTTCTGGAACATGTCGCGAAGAGCACCACTTTGATCATAATACGCAGCACGTTCCTCAACACCTACGGTTTCACTGGCTGTGATCTGTACGTTCGCAATGTAACGGTTAGACCAAAGTGCCTGAATCACCGGGTTGGCATACGTCAGTGTTTCGATGTTCTGTACCATTGGTTTTCCTAGGAAGTGGTCGATCCGATAAATTTCTTCTTCCGCAAAGGTATTGCTCAGCTTCTCATTCAGCTCACGAGCAGACTGCAAATCATGTCCAAATGGTTTTTCGATGATCAGTTTCTTCCAGCCTTTCGTGTTACCCAAACCGCTTTCTTGAATATTCAGTGCGATTGGCTCGAAAAATTCAGGTGCAACCGACATATAGAACATGCGGTTTTCCGGGATATTCAATTCTTGTTCACGCTCTTGCACCAGTTGAAGCAACCGGGTGTAATCTTCAAGCTTCGTATTGTTCAGCGAACAGTAACGGAAAGCTCCGATGAAATCGCGTACCTGTGATGCCTCCTCCGGCTTTTGACGGGAGAATTCCTGCAGTGACTTTTCTACATTCGCCTGGAAGTCTGCATCCGACAGTTCACGACGGCCCAAACCGATGACGGAGAATGCCTTGGGCATTTTCTGATCTACGTACAGATTGTATAATGCAGGGTAAATTTTACGTTTGGCTAAATCGCCTGTTGCCCCGAACAGGACAAATGTCATTGCATCCATTGGAGTGCCTCCTATGATCTGTGCAGTATAGTATATGATGTTGCAAAATGGTCAAATCCAAGCATGACAAAAGACGGAATAAGTGGGCACCTCGCCCGCCTTGCCTCCGTTTATTACCGTTGCCTCAATCCAACCATGGGAACATTCCTTCTCTCCACAACCTTAATCAACTTTGATCAGGTTATAAATTGTAACCTTTAGAATTAACGTTACCCATATTACACCTGTCGTCACAATTCGTCAACATTCGTGTCTAACCTGTGAACTCCAGTGTTTACAGGGGTTTTGTTGAATGTTAACGCTTTATGTGGTAAGTTTAATAGCAATTGGATTGTGACATTTTATACATAACACCTGTGGACAAGAAGGTTACAATAAGTATACTAAGTATATTACAAGGGATACTAAACCAAAGGAGTACAGTTATGAACGATGATGAGAATGCCAAACAGATGTGCTCGAAAGTGGAACAATCTTATCAGATCATTGGCCGAAAATGGGTAGCTTTAATTATCCATGCGTTGATGGAAGAACCCAAACGCTTCAGTGAAATTCATGCTTATATTCCCGATCTGAGCAAACGTGTATTGAATGAACGTATGAAGGAATTGGAAGAAGAGGGATTGGTCGTGCGGCATGTCGTTACTGAACGTCCTGTTCGGACTGAATATATGTTGTCCCGCAAAGGAAGCGAACTCGGGCGCGCGTTAAGCGCTGTCGAGCGATGGGCGGAGAAATGGTTGTAACCGTTATGGTCCTGTTCTACAGGACCATGCACGACAATGGTCATTCATCATATTTTATCGCAGTTTCACACATTTAAATAAAAAAACGAAGGGAATTCATCCCTCCGTTTCTTGTATTACGGTTATTTCAAAGTTACATAAATCGTGTATGCACTATTCATATAGAACCGATATTTTCCTGGCTGTAAATCCTTGGTATCGAATTCAAAAACCTTTCCTTCTACATCTTGTGGAATTTCTAATTTCAATCCATGACCATCTCTGACTTCTTTTTCAAAATTGGCTATAGTACCATAGGTATCTTCGTAAACGAAGTAAACCGGATCCCCACCATAGTCTAAAGTAAATTTAATCACAGTGCCAACAGGCTCCTGTATTCTCCATTCAGTTGGATGATCTACGAATACAGGCCGAGTAAATGAAACAAACTTCGATGTGGTATAAACTTGATTTTTATAAACACTATCCGTAGTAGAAACCCCGCCTTCTAACACCTTGAAGTAGGTATTTTTTCCCAGAACTTCCTTCTTGGGTTTGATCTCAATTCTGTTGTATTTGATGGAGACCTGGTCCTCTGGATCAAGAGGAACAAAATTGGGTGTTTGGGACCCTGTAGAAACGAGAATATAATCTCTTAATTTTCCTAGTTCAGACTCCATAATCATCCGATTAAAACTAATGGAATAGGATTCCCGAATGGAAACCCAGCTTCCACTCATACTTGTTGACTTCTGAACCAAAGGTTTATCGGGACCATCCATGACATTGTAATAACTAACTTGAGAACTATTATTCATTGCATCCAACACAAAAATTCTTAATCCGCCATAGTGATTAATTAGCTCAGTTGTTGGAACTTCTGTTCTTTCATTTGCCACGATAGGGAATTTAATAGCTGCTCCAGCTTTTACTGCTTCATCGAGAAGAATAAGATTTTTGCCATCAATATTCTGAGTAGTAGCATAAACAAAACCACTCCTAGGACTGTACACATATACTGACTCCGTTACTGTAATCGCTTGCTCCTCGGTTCCTAGTATAAAAAAGGAACCTCCCTCATAGCTGCCATATTGACCGCTTGGTGATGGGTTAGAACCTCCATTTCCCGGATTCGGGCTTCCTGGGGTTGGACTTCCAGAGTTTGAGTTACCCGTTCCACCAGTTGAACCTGAAGATGATCCATTGCTTCCAGAGGGTGCATTTGAAGTTGGAATCGAACTGACAGGCTTGCTCGTACCGTCAATTTGTACGGTTGTATCTGAAGGTACCGAAGAACCTAAGTTCACTTTGTTTGGTGCCTTTTCCATAGTCACACCTACAGCGTTGACTGTAGCCTGTTCCACGGTACCTGTCCCAAACATTTTAACGGCTGCATTAAGGATAGCTGTTATTACTTTTGCTTCCTTACTAATCTGAACTTCGGTTCCCTCGGCCGAATCAGCAAAATTCAGCTCAGTGACCGTTCCAGAAGGAACTTGAATATTTATACTCTTAGCTTCCACATCTACGGTATCAAAATTCCCTTTAAGATATACTCTGGACTTCTCGGGAAGTGCTTCGGAGAGCTTGAGCTTATCGATTTTTGCAGTCCCGTTAGATTCAATGTTAGCAGAAGTTTGAATGGTCATCTCATGTACTTGCGTTTTTCCCGAAGCTACCAGACGAACAGTGCCATCTTTTTTGTTGACAATAACCGTCAGCAGAACAGAATCTTCCAGATGTACACTGTTCTCTCCACCGCCATATACGTAAGTTTTTCCTTGAACGGTTACGTTCTTGAGGAATACATCACCTTGACCAACAGCTTTGCTGATGATCAGATCACCTGTAATAGTCATATTCTGAAGAGTGACTCCCGAAGCGCCGATGACTACGTTTCCTTGGATTTCTTCTTTCTTGTCCTTCGAACCATACTGGCCTTCTTGTCCGTACCAGCTTCCATATGTACTAAAAGCCCTGTCTAGAATCTGTACTGCTTCAGCTCTGGTTACTGCACTATTCGGTTTAAAACTACCATTGCTATAGCCTACGACGATCTGCTTCTCGGCAGCAGCACTTACGGCCTCTTTACTCCAACTTTGAATATCCTTCTGATCTGTAAAACTTGTCTCTCCACTACCCTGCAAGTTTAAAATTCGTGATACTACGGTTGCTGCCTCCTGCCTTGTTAGTGTAGCATTGGGGTGGAAAGAACCGTCCTTGTAGCCTTGAATATATCCTGCTTGAACGCCTTTAGCGACATCTTGAGCATACCAATCAGATTGAGATACATCGGTAAAAGTTGAATGACCAACCTGTTCATACTGGAAAACACGATTAATCATAGTTGCCCACTCGGCACGTGTGATTTCTCCCTTAGGTAAGAAAAGATCTTGTTTATTTCCTTGTACGATCCCTCTGCCAGCCCATTTTTCAACGACTTCCTGAGCCCAATTCCCTTTTAGATCTTTGAACGTTTTTACGGCAACAGTTGCTTTCCCGCCACGATCATACACTGCGTCGGTTACAGATTCAGCCTGAACTGCTGTGCCCATACTTCCAAATAACAAAACTCCTGATAAAAATAAACTTCCCCACTTCTTCACGATACTCTTTCTCCTCCTCTGTTTTAATTCCAAAGACCTAATACTTTGGTTCTAATCTCTTGAAAAGGGTATCATATAAATTACAAACTAACAATATTTTCATGCTATAGAATTCTTTTTTTCCCACTCCACATTTTTCTTCCACTTCATCTGCCCTGTTGATCGGGATTCAGTTCATCATTGCCAAAACTCTATGTTAATGTTCACCATCTTATTTTAATTTTTATTAAAAAAACACACTTTATCATAGATAAAGTGCCATCTTTCTCATTTTTATTTTTTTGTTGCTTATTGAGGTACTACTTATCGAACGTTATCTTATCTGTGTTTACTCTTCATCCAATCGGCGTCCAAGCGTAATACCTATATCCTCAAAATTTTCAACAGACGACTTCTTCTCGTAAAAGTGAACCACATGCCGCATCATACTCTCTCTGGAATAAAATGTATCGTCCGATGGTATTGGAAAAACCACCTTCTCCCCCGTACTTGCAGACTTATAAATCCCAACAATTAGCTCCAGTGTATTCCGTCCGCTCTCCCCATCAACAACTAGCGATGTCCCATACTCTATAGCATCCAACACATTCTCGACCTGTCCGGCGTGGCCTGAATGAATAACTTCCGGCAATGCATCATACTGCTGCTGAAGCTTACGTTCAAGATCCGGATTAGGTTCGGGGAATCCATGACTTTGCGAAGTGGATGCGACCACTTTCCAGGGAACGGACACGCGGGCTTCTTTTCCTTGAAAAATCAACTGCTGCTCCTCTCCGTGATGTACCACGGAACTTGTAATCATACCCACTGCTCCCTGGCTGAAGCGTAGCATCGCCATAGATATGTCCTCCACCTCGGCATTATCATGCGCCGTATTGGCCATCATCGCCTGCACTTCGATGGGCGCCCCCATCATCCAGAGCATGGCATCTATATGATGTACCGCATGATTAAGCGTACAGCCGCCGCCTTCTTTTTCCCATGTCCCGCGCCACCACAGATCATAATAGGAATGTCCCCGCCACCAGTAGGAGTCCACTTGAACATGGAGAATCGGCCCCATATGCCGGCTATCCAGGACGCTTTTAAGCTTCATCATGGGAGTGGTAAAACGATTCTGGGCAACAACCGACAGCAGTGTGCCGCTATCCTGCGCTGCTTTCAGCATCTGGTCCGCTTCCTCTAATGAAGAAGCCATCGGTTTTTCAACTAATACATGCTTGCCGGCCTTCATGAAATCACACGCGATGGAAGCATGAGTATATGGAGGTGTACAGATCGATACAAGATCAATATCGTTTTGAAGTAGTTCATGATAATCCGCTACTGCCACAGCATCGTGTAGTCCGTATTCTTCAATTCGTTTTTGCGCTTTTTCCATATACACATCGACTACTACCACAATCCGGCACCGCTCCGGGAACTTCATATACGCAGAGATATGCGCATTACTAATCGCACCCGCACCAATAATAGCTACATTAATCATCACTCTATCCCTCCCTTAGTTTCTTCACAATACCTCAGAATAGAGCGCTTTTATGCATGTATTCTGTGATAAAATATAACTATCTTGCGATGGTAAGGGAGGTCATATGGTTTCTATGCCACATATAAGTGATAGGCAATTCAGCCTGGTATGTCGCCGTACATCCCGTGCAACCTTTCGTGAGGTTTTTCATGCTCATTCACAACTGGAATTAACATATATTCATGACGGTTACGGGCAGTTGATTACCGAGGGAAAGGTATTTCCACTTGAACCGGGTACACTTATGATTTTCCGCCCCTTTCAGATGCACCATGTGCAAATTCAGGTATCTGAAGCACACCCATTTGTACGCACGGTGCTTATGGTGGAGTTAGAGTTACTACACGCCTATTGGCCACACTTCATAACCACGCATCATTTTACCGAGCACCTTCTCAACGAGCAGCATTCTATTCAACCTATCTTTCTCTTACCCAATTCACTACTCATTCAGCGAATGGAACATTTCGGAGAACAATACCCTGAGTTATTACCTCATGAGCTTGCTGAAGATGCTTGTCTTTTTGTACTGGATGTACTGACGCAACTACGTCACATCTGGAACAGAACAGCCCGTCTCCCGGATCAGTATTTGTCAAACCAACCAACAGGTCATTCAGAAATCATTGATCCCCACGCCCAAGCAACCATGCAGTGGATTAAGCAACACTATGGGGAACCTTTTCGTTTAGAACACATTGCGAGTGAGTTGCATCTCTCTGCCTATCACCTGTCCCATGTGTTTAAAAAGGCGACCGGCACCAGCATTATTGCATATGCTCAGGCCACCCGTATTCGTCAAGCCTGCATACTGCTTGGTCGTACATCTTTATCCATTCCTGAGATCGGCCACCGTGTCGGCATGTCTAGCCCCTCTTATTTTTGCAAAGTATTTCGTAAAACCACCGGCACCACACCACACCAATATCGGTTGAGGATGAGAGGTAGCCATGAGATGGGACGGACGGAAAAAGAATAGCTAGCATAATCAGCGCACATGCAGCCCGATCTTTTCCAAATACACACTCATACGTTCTGTTAATTGATCCAGTTCAGCCCGCTGTTCATTGGATAACCGATCCATGTGATAGCTTCCGTCCGTGTCTTCCACTGTCGTCTTGTACGTCTTCATCTGTTCATATACAGATCTAAAATCGGCATATTCTTCCTTCGTAAATAACTTTTCTGCCTTGGTAAACTGTTCCGCCCAAAATTCATCCTCGTCCATAAGTCTCGGTGAAACAGGTATAGCTGTTGACGAATTATTCTCTAACCCTTCCATTTTATTGAAAAAGGGTTGCAACTTTGCCGTGATCTGCTTGTATTTTTCCTGCTCCTCCTTACTCCAGCTATCCGGATTCATTTTCCCCTGGGCATCAGCATGGGTCAATGCCATCTGTGCAAATTGTTTGAGCAGTCCCATATATAATACGAATTCACTTTCCGTAAAATAAGCCTGTGCCTGTTGCAGCTTTGCTTCCAATCGCTCATAATCCGCTACAGTGCCTCCTAAGGCAGTGATGTTATGTGGCGAGCTGTATATACTGTCAGCCAGATAGGTATACCCTGCGTAAGCTCCTGTAGGGATAATAAGTACGGCCGCGAGCAATGCAGTAACCCACCATTTTCTGCCGCGAGTTAGGAGAGACGATTTTTTTCGAACGTCATGGAGTACGTTATGTTTGACACGAGCCGAGATAATCCAATCTTTCGTTTCCTCCTGATATGCCGACCGTAACTGTTCATCCAATTTCATTGGCATTGTCCACCTTTCTCGCAAATTCGGAGTGCAGTTGTTGCTGCTGTCTCAGCTTGGTAAGTGCCGCATGGATTCGAGATTTGACCGTCCCCAGCGGGATATCTAAAATGTCAGCGACTTCTTCCTGGGTATACTCGTTCAAATAGTGTAATGTAACCACCTGTTGCAACTTGTAAGGCAGACGCTGTACTTGCGCCAGTAAGGGACGATTGGCCAATCTATGGATTAGTTGGGACGAGAAATCAACTTCCATGCCCGTATCGGTATCCATCTGTTCAATCCGTTGCTTGAAGCGAAACTGCATCATTTTCCTGCGTCGATAACTCTTGACCTGTCGCATGCTAACCCCCATTAACCATGGCCGAAAAGCACGTCCAGTATCATATCGTGCCAGGGATCGATAAGCCTGAATATAAATCTCCTGCACCAGATCCTCAGCATCCGCCGCATCATGCACTAGAAAACGAACCGTACGATACACATCCGTTACCGTCTTCTCATATAACTCTCCATAAGCTTCATGGTCTCCAGCCAAGGTCAGTTTCACCAATGTTATGTACTCATTCTCTTCACTCATTTCCCATCCCCTTTCTGCTGATACTATATATTGGTTTAGGTCTATGATATCGTTCGATTTAATTTGGTGAATTCAATCCTGAATAAAAATAAAACCTATTCCAGACACTTCATATTGAAGGTGGAATAGGTCATTCAATGTTTCACATCATCACCAAAAAGACTGAAATCTGCTGAGGGAAAACCCTCACTTTTTCCAGTCTCCATTCAATTGGTGGAGGTAATAGGGGTGGATAATAAGGGTAGGTACTATTTCAACCCATCCGCTGCCGCATCGCTTCAAACAACAATATCGTTGCTGCCATCGCGGCGTTAAGCGACTCCGCTTGTCCTTGCATCGGAATCGTAATTGCGTCATCTACGAGCTGTGCCGTGGTATCTGAGATGCCCTTGCCTTCATTGCCAATGACAAGCCACACCGGCTGGGTAAAATCATAACTGTAACACGAATGCTCTGCCTGCAAAGAGGTGCTAACCAGCCTCACACCTGCAGCTTTTGCCTCAGGAAGCAACGTCTGCAATTCTCCCTCCACAATCGGCAAATGGAACAAAGAGCCCATCGTTGAACGAATCGTTTTCGGGTTATACACATCTGCACAACCAGTGCCAAGAACAACACCTGCGGCTCCGGCAGCATCCGCACTGCGAATGATCGTGCCCACATTTCCGGGATCTTGCACATTGTCCAGCACAACCACCAAACCTTGCGGCTCTGCAATCAGACTTTGTAGCGGCTCTTTGCTTTTTCGCACGATTGCAAATACCGGCTGAGGGGTCATCGTATCCGTACATTTGGCGATCACGGCAGGAGACACACTGACCCACTCGACTCGCTTCAGTGGATTCTCTAGTCCTGCCAGCTCTACAGGCACTCCCTGCTCACCGTCGTACACGATACACTCCAGATCAGCTCCGGCACGTAGCGCTTCCTGTACGAGATGAATGCCTTCGATTATATATTTATGTTGACGGGTTCGATGCTTTTTCTCCAGCAACTGTGCCCACTCTTTTACACGTGTATTTTGCGGTGATACAATATCCATCGTTCCATCCTTCCCATTTTCGGGCTCATTATTATTCCTTAATCACTTCGGATAGGCCAGCTCAAGCTTCGTCAGATGATCCTTGTGCCCCACAATAACCAGCACATCTCCATCTGCAATCCGATCCTCGGCATAAGGGGAGATGTTCATTGAACCTCCGCTTTTAATGGCCATAACGTTACAGCCGAAACGTGCCCGAATGTTCAGCTCCAGCAGGTTTTTGCCAATCATCTGCTCGGATGCTCTGATCTCCAAAATGCTGTAATCCTCGGATAATTCAATATAGTCCAGAATGTTGGGTGATGTTAAGTGATGCGCTACACGCAGACCCATATCCCGTTCCGGGTAAATGACTTTGTCCGCACCAATCTTCTGCAACACCTTGCCATGTAACTCATTTTGAGCCTTTACAATCAGCACGGGTACACCCATATCCTTCAATATCAAAGTAGTCAAAATACTCGCCTGTATATCTTCACCAATCGCTACAACAACAACGTCAAAATTACGTATCCCCAGCGCTCGCAGGGCTTCTTCATCCGTTGAGTCTGCCGATACTGCATGGGTTACCACATTGGACATCTCCTGCGTCCGCTGCTCGTTCGCATCAATCGCCAGCACGTCAAATCCCATGCCGCTCAGTGCATTCGCTATACTTGATCCGAATCGTCCCATACCGATTACAGCATATTGTTTCTTCGCCATCAGGGTATTTAACCTCCCGCTGCATTACGGCAAGACGCACCAGTTCTGGTACGATGCCAACGTAAATAATCCTTCGTAGTATACCACAAAGACGGAAAAACTTGAATGCGCTCACCCTCCACAGGGAACAGTAATACAGCAGCCGAATAAACCGAGGAGGGAATTGCGATGCCCATTACATTAAGCCTGCGTGAAGCGATTGTTCATAAGGTTCATGACAAAAGTGATGACCAGCTCCGGGAGATGATCGAAGGTTCAGTAGACGGACCCGAAGCAGCGTTGCCTGGACTTGGCGCCATTTTCGAGATGATCTGGAAGAACACAGAGCCTGCCAAGCAGGAGGAACTGATTCAGATCGCGCAGGAGCATCTGCACACCATTCCCGTACAACCGCTTCGATAATTGAAGCACTGACGGGTGAAGGGAACCATCAAACCGTTTGTTCTGTCTGCAAAAAAAAGCTCCCCTAACCCGGCAGGATAAATTCTGCCTATAGGTAAGGTGAAGCAAAAAATCCCTCCACCACCCGGCGGAGGGATTTCATTATATCAAGATAACATTAAGGCGCAGTTTCAAGGAACTTCGCTGTCGGATTTTTATCGATCGCCGTTCTCATCGCATATTCATTTTCGAAAAGTACAACGTAATTGCCCTTTTTATCTTTTACCAGGGCAGAGTTAATCCGGAATTTGCTCGGGTCTAAGTTCTCGTCCACGATCCAGCGGGCAAACTGATACTGCATCCGTTGCAACTGCACATCTACCCCATATTCACCCTTCATCCGGTATTCGAATACCTCGAACTGGAGCTGACCGACTACGCCCAGAATGGTCTCATCAAAGCTCACCGTGTTAAATACCTGAATGGTACCTTCCTCCGTAAGCTGATCGATCCCTTTTTGATACTGTTTGTGTTTCAAGGCATTTTTAACCGTTACCTTTGCAAAAATCTCTGGCGAAAACGTTGGCAACTCATCAAATACGACTTCACTGCCCTGACTCAGCGAATCACCAATCCGGAAAATTCCCGGATCGAACAGACCGATGATGTCGCCAGCATAAGCCTCTTCGACGATATCCCTATCCTGTGCCAGGAATTGCTGCGGTTGGGACAGCTTAATTTCTTTGCCTACACGATTATGCTTCACGCTCATGCCGCGCTCGAACTTACCGGACACAATACGCAAGAACGCGATCCGGTCGCGGTGTGCAGGGTTCATGTTCGCCTGAATTTTGAATACATAACCCGTGAACTTCTCATTCGTTGGTTCAATTTCGCCAGCGGTACTGCGGCGCGGTTCTGGCTTCGGAGCCAGCTCCAGGAAATTTTCAAGGAACGTCTGCACACCAAAATTGTTGATGGCACTACCGAAGAAAATCGGAGTCAGTTCACCCTTCTGTACCTTTTCCATATCAAATGGGTCACCTGCTACATCCAGAAGCTCAAGCTCCTGACATAGCTGATCATGCAGGTACTCACCCGCCATCTCGCGGATAATCGGATCTTTGTATCCATCGACTTTTTGCACTTTGATCGTCGAATGATCGTCGCCTTGGAACAGCTCCACCTGATTTTTCATCCGGTCGTACACACCGCACAGATCACGGCCTGTACCAATCGGCCAGTTCATAGGGACGGAGCGAATACCCAATACGTTTTCCAGTTCTTCCATCAGGTCAAACGGACTTTGTCCCTCACGGTCCAGTTTGTTGATAAACGTAAAGATCGGAATGCCACGCTTCGCACATACCTGGAACAATTTGATCGTCTGTGCCTCGACACCTTTTGCCACGTCAATCAACATCACCGCGCTGTCGGCAGCTGTCAGTGTACGATACGTGTCTTCACTGAAGTCTTGGTGACCTGGAGTATCCAAAATGTTAACCCGATGATCCAGATAATCGAACTGCATGACAGAGGACGTAACCGAGATCCCCCGCTGTTTCTCGATTTCCATCCAGTCACTTGTCGCGTGTTTGCTTGCTTTCCGGGCTTTAACTGTTCCCGCAAGGCGAATCGCGCCCCCGAACAACAGTAGCTTCTCGGTCAAAGTTGTTTTACCCGCATCGGGGTGAGAGATAATGGCAAACGTGCGACGTTTGTCCACTTCCTTTTGAAGAATGTTATTTGCAGCTTTGCTCATAGCGTCTATCCCTTTCATCCGTTCATTCACGTTAATCCGGCCAGTGCCGGTCGTCCATAGATTCACTCGGTAAACTTTCAAACGTAGTTGTAAACTCTAAAACTTTATGCCACCCGGCTAAGCCGGTTGATTATAAACTCGCATGTCATCCTCATCATCAGAGGTACACGATAAATTCATTTTACACATTTACAATGGAGTTCATCCTTTCAGATCGGTGCTTCCATTCATGCTTTTTCCGTCGTTCTCAATTCAACTCTCCTATTGTACCATAATCTGTGCCGAAAATAACCGATTACGTTCCACCAATTCAACACTTTTCTTCGCAAAAAAAAGAACCCTTCCGCCATGTAACTGGCATCCGGGTTCCTCTCATGTCTTACAGATCATTCGATTTTAGAAAATCAGTGCATCCAGCGCATATTGCCCGCCGCCTGTCAGAGCCAGAGCTACGCCCACCACAAGGATAGCGAGGTTATACTCGAATCCGTTCTGTGTAGACCAGTAACCGTTAGCACCATGTACTTTAACGATGGCAATCACCATGGTCAGTGCGATCAGGATTCCACCTACTGGTGTCAGCAGACCCAGCGCGAGCAGCAATCCGCCGCCAAATTCAGCAAGTCCTGCCAGCAAAGCAACGAGTGCACCAGGTTTCATGCCCATCGATTCAAACCAACCGCCTGTACCTTTGATGCCGTAACCCCCGAACCATCCAAACAGCTTCTGTGCCCCGTGCGCCATGAACGACAAACCAATCACCAAACGAATCAACAACAACCCTACATCCAACATCAATTTCTTTTCCTCCATTCGATATATACAAAATAGTATTCTTAGATTAAAGATATTATGCGAAAATTTTTTCATGATACTGTCTGCCCGCAAACCCCTTCAACTGGTTTACCTTTTAGCTCATGAATGTTCCTCTGCGTCGGATTTATATATCATTTTTTTGACCGAACACAGCAGGTCTTTTGCTTAACTCTTTAACTCATGTGTTGAGTATAAGTTATTCACTTACTTTTTGTCAACAACTTAATTTAAATTATTTATTTCCTTTTGGTGGAACCTCTTTGGATCTACTTCTATGTCCGTGACTTCGATTCACTATCAACAGAAAAAAGCCTGAAAGACCGCATCTCTCATGAGATCTTCCAAAGCCCTCTTTTAACACAGATAGTTGAACTAAAGGGAGTTACACAGAGCATTCCGATGGGAAACCACCTGAACATTCGTGTTATCCCTTAATAACCTTTAAATTCCTTTATGGTCGATTCCCTCATGAGCTTAACCATTCACATGCCAAATGACGCTATCCTCATCCTGCCCATTCACCGGCCACCAGTGGAAACCATCCTGCTCCAGCAGCTTCGCTGTCTCCTCCGGGCCCCACGTTCCTGCGGGATATGTGTGCAATTCACCCTGATTACGGCCCCAAGCAGCCGCGATTCGGTCGACAAAAGACCATGCGGTCGCCACCTCATCCCAGCGGGTGAAGTACGTGGAATCGCCTTCTGCTGCATCATGCAGCAGGCGCTCATAAGCTTCGGGCGAGTTGATTCCGATCATGCAGCTCTGACAAAAGTCCATCGCCAGGGGCTGAATCTCGGAATCCGAGCCCGGCTTTTTGGCATTAATTTTAATATAAATGCCTTCCATCGGATTTACCCGAATCACGAGCAGATTCGGCTCCAGCTTATATTTTTTACCGAGGTATACGTTGTTCGGCATCGATTTGAACTCAACCACAATTTCCGTAGTTTTCACCGGCAGACGTTTGCCTGTCCGAATGTAAAACGGCACACCAGCCCAGCGAAAGTTATCAACGAATACGCGTGCTGCAAAATACGTCTCCGTATTGGACTCCGGATCAACCTTGTCTTCCTGACGGTAGCCCGGAAGCGGTTTGCCTCGGGACTCCCCTTCCGTATACTGGGCACGTACCACGTTGTTACGCACATCTTCATCCGACGTAAACTCACGCAACGAACGAAGCACCTTCACCTTTTCATCCCGGATATCCTCCGGGAACAGACGGCTTGGCGGTTCCATCGCAATCATCGTCAGCATCTGCAACATATGATTCTGACCCATATCACGGAGTGCACCGGAGTGGTCATAATATCCTCCACGCTCCTCTACACCAACTGTCTCACCTAGTGTAATCTGAACATTGGCGATGTGTTTATTGTTCCAGAGCGGTTCGAAGAAGGCGTTCCCGAAGCGAATCACTTCGATATTTTGCACCATTTCCTTGCCCAGGTAGTGATCAATCCGATAGATTTCCTCTTCCTTAAACACCTCGCGAATCTGTTCATTCAGCTTCTCGGCCGATGGCAGATCATATCCGAACGGCTTCTCAATCACCAGACGATTCCATCCACTGCCCTCCAGCATGCCGCCATCTCTCAAACTGTACGACACACTGCCAAACAACTCAGGCGCCAGTGCCAGATAGAACAGCCGATTTCCCGGTGTTTTGAATTTGGATTCCAGCTGTTCGGTCTGCTCCCGCAGTTCCCGGAACCCGTCCACGTTGTTGATGTCCAGTGATTTGTATTCAAAATGCTCGGCAAAAGCGTTCCACTCCTGCGAATCCCCTGCCCGATAACGGCAGAACTCTTGGATAGATTCAAGAAGATCGTCCCGGAACTGTTCCTGTGACCTCGGACGTCTGGCTACGCCAATAACCGCAAAGTCATCAGCAAGCTTGCCTTCACGGTATAAACTGTAGATGGCCGGAAACAACTTCCGGCGGGCCAAATCTCCCGTTGCTCCAAAAATGAAAAACACTGCACCTGGTGTCTGTACTTCATTTTGCATCTGTTTATTGTCCATAGGCTCCTCTTTCCTCCGGGAAGACCTTCTTATCCGCTTCCCGAGCTATGTAATAGTGTTCAGTTCAGTCGATCTCAACAAACCAAATAACAATTACCAGCAAGTCCCAACTTGGATGTGATGATATTTTAGCATATCCCCTGCCGGGAATCAGCTACAATATCATTACCTCCATCAATTAATATTCAATCGTGATCACCGGAAAACCGACAGTAACACGTGCATTATTCTGTCCACTGACTTGATGTACCGCAAGCTGCATATTTAATAGGTGCGAGCCGCTCATAATCTCCAAAGGTAACTCTTTCTCCTGATAGGAAACACTGGCTGTAGCTCCATCCTCATAACGCTCAACTGCTATCATTTCCAGTTCATCAGAGAGCTTGGCTTCCAGCGCCGCTAACTGTTCACTGGCCTTTCTCTCCGCACCAGCCTGAGCCATATTGGATACCTCTATTGTGGCTGGCTTGTCATTCCCTTCATTCATCTCACTTAACTTGCCCTGTACGGACATATTCCAGCTTGCTTCGTTCAAGTCGTGTTCAGTCATTGCCTCTGCCACCTGACCATGTAATGCAAGCAATGCCTGACGATCCAGTTTTGCTCTTCCTGCCAGCTGCACGATCACATAATATTCATCCTGTTCTGTACTCGCCACATTAAGCAACAACCCTATTGGGGATTCTGAAACGCCAACTTTTCCCTGGCTTCGATAGACCTCATGTCCGGTTTGAACATCCTGAACGGGAGCTTCAAGTCCCAGATCTGCTGCCAGCTTCATAGCTTGCATACGAGCATCTCCGTGGCCTGCGACTTGCCATTTGATCACCCATTGATCTGCATGTTTGATAACTGCATCTGCTGTATGTAACAATTGCTCCAGTTCTGCCACTTCGGTACCAGAACCTTTCGTTTCTACTTCTACATTCGCTGCATATACCTGTGTAACTCCGATTAAAATTATAATGGCTATGGCAATGACCCCTGTATTCATCCAACGTTTTATCAAGTGAATTCCCCCATTCGCTCCGCCAATCTATGAATCTATCAACAGCATGCCCTCTTCCGGCTTGACCTATACCCTTTTACGAGACTCTCTCTATGTGTGCATACAAAAAAAGCTCATCCACCACGTTAGGGCAGAACGAGCTTTCCGTTATATTCAACCTTGATTCTTTCATCTAAAATTTTTCAAAATTTTGTTTATTTCCATTCCAGACACATACCTTGCGGCTACCTGGCTATCGTATCAACTTACTCGGCTAATCCATTCTTATAGGCATAAATCGCGGCCTGTGTCCGGTCATCCACATCCAGCTTCGCCAGCAGGTTGGTTACATGGAACTTAACCGTCTTAATACCGATGATCAATTCGTCCGCAATATCCTGATTGGACTTGCCCTGGGCCAGCAAACGCAGAACATCCATCTCCCGATCGGTCAGTTCTTCATGTAAAGGTGCCGCCGCTTGTGGTTGTCTGAACCGATTCATCATCTTGGATGCTACCTGTGACTCCAGAACAGATTGCCCGCGGGCAGCAGCACGAATCGCATCAGCTACCTCATTGGCTCTGGACGTTTTCAGCAGATAGCTGAATGCTCCTGCTTCAATGACCGGATACATTTTCTCATCGTCCAGATAACTGGTCAGCACAATGACTTTGCATTCCGGGTTCATTTTGAGCACCTGACGTGTCGCTTCAATGCCATCCATACCTTCCATGACAAGGTCCATCAGCACAACGTCCGGCTTATACTCCTGTGCAAGCCTGATGCCTTCCTCTCCACTTCCGGCTTCACCGATCACTTCAATGCCGTCTTCCGTATCAAGAACCGCGGCAAGGCCTATACGCACCATCTCATGATCATCCACGAGCAACACTCTGATCGACGTTTCCGTCTCCGTTTCGACTTCCGGTTCCATTGACATGTTCTACCTCGCTTTCATCGTTCATCAGAGGGATGGTAATCTCAATCCGTGTTCCTTTGCCAGGTGCCGTCACAAATTGGATAGCTCCCCCAATCTCCGTAACCCGTTCACGCATATTCGCCAAACCATAGGAGGCCTGCTTCTGTTCATCCAGATCGAAGCCCTGCCCGTCGTCTCGAATCAGTACACGAACCGCATCCATTCGGCGTTGCAATCTGATCTCCATTTTCTCCGCTTTTGCATGACGCAACGTATTCGACATCGCTTCTTGCACGATCCGGAATAAATGGTTCTCGATTCCTTTGACCAGATGAATATCCTCGTCCATCTCCAGCACGATCTCCATCGGTACTTTGGTTTTGAGTTCCATCACCAGATCACGCAATCCCTGCTCCAGTTGTTTTCCCTCCAGATAGACGGGCCGCAGATGCAACAACAAAGCCCTCATCTCGGACTGAGCCACGGAAGCCATTTCTTCAATTAAAGCAACCTGCCGCTGTGCCCGTTCAAAATCCTTCTCCATCTTCCGGCCTACTGCCGTTGCTGTCATTGAGATCGCAAATAGCTGCTGTGATACCGCATCATGCAATTCCCTTGCAAGCCGTTGTCTCTCCTCTACAATGGCTGTAATTCTGGCCTGTTCGGCCAGCTGTGCATTGTTCGTGGACAACCGCTGGAGGGAAGACACCTGATCTTCCCACTTTTTGCCGATGCGACCCAGTTGTTCACTAAGCCGGCCGACATCATCCTGACCGAGATCGGGTACCGTACGGGAGAGTGATCCTTTTTCCCATTGCAACAAGGTTTCCGTTAACAATTCTAGCCGCCTTTTCACCCTATAACTCTGATAAAATCCAAATACCGCCCCAATCCCGATCAGAAGTAACAACAGAGCCAGCCCGGATTGAATCAGATGACGCCAGCCTGCAAATGGAGCCAGATAACCATATGTATACAATACATATAAAATAACAGCAAACACAATGAAAACAAGGAGGATCCCTTCACGCATACTTCGGGTAACCATATCGGTATGTTTTCTATCCTTCATCCGGGACCTCCTCCTTTTTTTCATCCATTTCTTAGTACTACGGATTATGAATATTTAAGTCGCCAACAATATACGAAATAACAAATTTCACTTTATATTCACTGGATTCATATCCAGGAGTTCTCCATACCAATTGATTCATCATGCCGCTATCCTGCTCGCCTAACAGATTAATTCGGCCAAATAGCACCGACGCCTCAATCTCAACTCCGTAATCCTCAGGCAGCGTTAGACGTACATTGCCCATAACGCCTTGCAACAGGACAATCGTTTGCTTCTCCTCAGGAATAGAGAGGGACAGATCCGCATTGACCTCGCCTATGGCATGCCATAGGCTCATACTGCGCAGCCTCCAGGAGGACTGATCCCAGTAATAACGGGCCATAAAATTTTGTTTTTTCATGACATCATCATGTAGATGAATTCTTTTGTTCTTGGAATAAAAATAAGCTAATGATGCGAGTACAATTATAAAGACAATCATCAAGTTATCTAGTAGCAGCAGGGCTGCACCAACACCAAGATAACGGTACCCTTTTTTGGTTTCTCCTTTTCGAATCTGAAGCATTCCAACCGTTAACAGAATAAGTGCGGCAGCCGTCAGCAGGTTCATATTCCGGTTAAAGAGCATTAGAAAACCAACCACAATAATAATGACTGCAATCCAGTGACTTTTTTTACTCATTTCTGCCGCACCTCCTCTGTAAGTTCATCTACGATCTGGATTTTCTTCATTCGACGGAAAAGCCATAGCAGGCACTGAAGTCCTGTATGGCTTAACTTTTGTTCTACGAATCGTATAGGCTACACGATCTATAGAATATCATATTGTCCAGCAAGCGAACAGTTATTCTTTAGAAGTATCGATCGCTTCGTTCTTGGAACCATTGCCCATTTTGTTTTTCAGAGCCTGCAATTGTTGATCTACTTTGAATTGTTTCTCCAGATCAACCGGATTGGTGTAGGAAGCTCCAGTATTGCGGTATGGCGCACGGGCTACATCTGCCTCAGCTTCAAGTTGCATGATTTTCTCTTCCATGCGGTGGAATCCAAGGGATGCGCTTCCGCTCTCAATGGAATGCAAGCTGTTGATCGAAGACATTTGTTTCTTAGCTTTAGCCATCTGTGCACGGGATACAAGCTCATTACGTTTGTTGCGCATTTTGTAGAATTCATCTTTCATATCATGCAACTGTTGCAACAGATCTTTCGCTTGTGCTTCAGATTGAGCGTGCAGTTCGCGGTATTCCTCAATTTTTTGATCAAAATAAATTTTCTCTTCCAGCAATTTGCGTGCTACTTCTTCCTGACCATTCGACAGAGCAGCTTCAGCTTGGGACTCACGTTGTACCGAAGTGCGTTCTGCTTCATCCAGACGTTGCTTCATGCGGCGCTCGTTAGCCATTTGTTTAGCAACCGTCACCTCAGCCTCATGAATTTCGGCCTCCATATCACGCAAGTACTGGTTCAACATTACAATCGGATCTTCCACTTTATCCAACATGTCATTTACAGATGCCTTCGTCATATCCTTAATCCGTTTAAATACTCCCATTTTACTTTTCTCCCTTCTCGTAACGAGATAATTTTTGGCGAAGCTCTTCAACTTCTTTTTTCAGTGCCTTCTTTTCAATATCTTTCATCATGGAATCCAGTTCACTTTCGTGCTGGCTTCCTGCGCCATAAGTGTTGTTGTCATAGGAACGCGGGCCGGAGTGCGGTCTGCTGTTGTATCCTGGACCAGGGCCAAAGCCGGGACCCGGTTGATTAGGGTTGCTGTTAAAAGGATCTCTTGGAGGCTGATGGTCATAACCACCATAACCTCTGCCAGCACCAGGGCCGTAACCATATGGATCATATGGTGGGAAAGGCTCTTTGGGTACGACGAGAGCGGCGATGAAGTAGATTAACAACGTCGTGCCCCCGGTTGCAAAGATACTGATAACGAAGATGATCCGTAATAGCGTAGAATCCATTCCAATTGCCTCGGATATGCCGCCGATTAGACCGGTCATCATTCGGTCACGCGTTGAGCGGTATAGTTTGCTCATGTGCTTGCTCCTTTCGTTTACTTGTAACCTCTACTGTGATCGGGACCATATACATACGGATCTGCGTAGTTAGGTTCCTTAGGTACAACCAATGCTGCGATGAAGTAGATGAATAGAGATGTACCACCCGTTGCGAAGATACTGATGAAGAAAATGATCCGTAGCAGCGTGGTACTTAATCCTAGATTTTCAGATATGCCGCCGATCAAACCTGTCAGCATACGGTTGCGCGTTGAGCGGTATAATTTATTCATGTTACTACTCCTTTTTATCGTTATTGAGCTTTTGCTTCAAGCGCTCCAGCTCTTTGTCCAGTGCAGAGGATGACATGTTACCGGATAAGTCGGAACCATCCTGACCCATTCGCCGGATTTCCCGAAGACTCTGTGCCTCATATTCGAGATCGGAGACTTGGTCATCCAGCTTGTTAAACATACCGGGTACATTTTGACCACTGTAGTTTCCACGTTGATTCATTCGTTGTTGCAACTGAATGGTTTGCATTCGAGCGTAGTAATATTGGCGTTTGCTATACACATTCTGATACTCTGCCTTCAACTGATTGATCTGTTCATCGAGTTCCTGCAGTGCAGCAGCGCTTTGTGTGTACAATTCAGTGTATTGATCCATTTTTTCCTCATGGAGAATTTTCTCCTGCAGAGCCAGCTTGGCGAGATGTTCCTCTCCGGCTTTCAAAGCCATAGATGCCTGTTCCTCTCGTTTGTTAACCATAGCGGCGGCTTGATCTGCCTGCTGTTTCATTTGTCTTGTATGACTTGCATACTGGTGTCGAAGCTTTTCGGCTTCTCCTATGTCTTGGCGGGTCGAGACCAGGAACTGATCAATCAGTTTAACGGGGTCCTGACTTTGCTCCAGATGTTCGTTCAGACTAGCTACGGTGATATCCCGCATTCGACGAAATACACTCATTATGTTCTGTCCCTCCTTTTAGTTTATCGTGAAAATTCTTAATAACGGCGACGTGAATTGCGATTGTTGCTCAGCATCGAGATACCGAAGATAATCAATCCGATTGCGATAATCGGCCCGATCAGCCAAGCCAGTTTGCCCATCAGAGATACGATACCGATGATCAGAACGATCCATCCGAGCGTTACATTTCCTCTTTTAATTCCGTAATACCCTAGTGCAATCATCAAGACCGGAATCAGGTAACCCATCAGATGTCCAAGCAATGGTGTTAACTTTCCGAAGAGAATCAGAGCACCAAGTACAATCAACACAATCGCCCAGCCATTTCCCTTGTTCATTCTCATAATTGTTGTTCACCGCCCTTCCCGATTTTACTTTTTTGTTTTTGAACTTCAATCTAATCGCTGTTAGCCTAATCCCTGCATTTGTTCAATGCATCGTTTAATCCGTTTGTTGAAAACTTGCTTGTTTTTGTTTCCGTGTTTCTTGTTTAACCTTATGTCCTTATTCTAGGGGATTCAGCAACTTTTCAAAACAGACTGCGGACGGTTTTTGATCCTAGACTCAGGTCGGGGATCTGCTTGGACCTTGGACTGTCTGCGGGCAGGACTCAGGGTATTTTCGTCAAAACACCGCACTTCGGATACCTGTTATTACCCTTATAACGGAAACATCTCACGGAAGCCCACCTTCTAATATGAAAAAGCCGTTATCTCTATACGTACGTGGATTACACGATTCCGCTCCTGGAATTACTTTTTTATCCAAATAAACAAAAATTAGATTGTTCTAATTGAAAGCGTTTACTAAAATAAAGAAGTAATGAAATCTATTTTCCATCAAGGGGTGGACACGTGCGATCACTAAGCTATCTCCATAAAATGATTATCTTCGGACTTCTGTTAAGTACAGTGCCAATTCTGCTCACGGGAATTGCTGCTTTTATTTATTCTTCTAACCAGACAGAACTGCACCGGACACAAGCGAATCAACAGCTTCTCGAACAGATTCAGTCCAATGTAGAGCACAAACTCGCTACGGTTAGTTACATGCTGGACCAAGCGGTGCGCTCTCCAATTACACTTCGTTCTCTTGCGGACTCTAATTCACTGGGGCGAGTCAGCAAGTTACAAGCGGGCGACCTGCAGACAGAGTTCCAGCATATGAAGTCATGGGAACCTCTGCTCGATATTATCTTAGTCAACCAATCCAAGGATTGGCTTATTAATCATGCTGGCTCATATGCCAACACTCGCTTCCCGTTATCACTGCCCATGAAAGATCTAATTGCGGATACACTGGCCTCGGGATGGCAACTCGCACCCTCAACCATATTTAGTAACGAAGATGATGACGAGCAGAGAATCTCAGGCCAACGTCTTTCAGATAAAGGCTGTATTTATCATATTACGCTCGCAAGAACGATTCCCGATGCAAGTGCATCGTCCAATGCAGCACTAATCGCTGGAATTCCAGCATGTTATATGCAAAATCCGCTGGCGCAATCCCCGACAACCGAAGCCTCAGGCGCCGGTTTGATCATTATAAATCGGGAACAACGTGTTATTGCTCACCCGAATGCATCCTATATTGGACAACCTTTGTCTGCGATAGGCCTGCTTGATCGGAAGAACGGAGAACATATTCAGACGTTACCACCTGTAATGTACTCTGACGCTTATGCTGAGCATGAAGTGCAACTTGCCAATGCAGATTATTCGTTAACTTATAGTCCTTCTACATTAAAAGGATGGACATATATTCTCATCTCTCCCGAGAATACATTAACTCAAGACTATATTAGAATCGGATTCCATACGTTATATATCAGTATGGCCATACTCTTGCTTTCGCTGCTGCTCGCGTGGCTAGGTTCCCAACGAATGCTCGCTCCCATCAGACGTATTCTTACTCAATTAGGCGATAATATCATTCACAAAGGGCATTCCGTGGTACCACATCAGTCTGTGAATAAACCTGATGAACTGGAACAAATTCGGATGGGCGTTTCTCAGTTATATGATGCACACTCTCAACTGGAATCCACTTTAAGTCAGCATCAGAACCAAATACGTACCTATACTATGATGCAGTTACTTCAAGGCAAAACCAGCTTTAAAACATTACACAGCACATTACGAGAACAGGGATATGTTACACATCCTTCTACGTGGCAACAAATTGTCGTCGTAGCCCTACAGCCTGAACTAATAAACCACTCTAAATATAGAATGGAGGATCGCTCTCTGCTCTTATTTGCCATCCAGAACATGCTTGAAGAAACGCTTCAGCCTGATCAGCAACTACTTCCTATTGTATTGGAACAACATGTTGTAACCGTGATTGGCAGTACGGAGGGAGATCTACTGCTGTTCTCGGAGAATATCTCAAGATTAACAGAACGATTACAGCAACAGATCGGTGAGGTTTTGGATTTGAAGGTCAGTATCGGTCTAAGTCAGCCACATCCATTCATGAGTCATATTCCACAGGCATACAACGAAGCTATAGATGCGCTTAAACATCGGATGCGGCTTGGGACAGGCATTATCGTACAATATAAGCAATATGATTTGGCTTCAGCTGCATGGGCCATGGCCTATCCAGAGGCAATAGAGTATTCGTTGCTTCAATCTATTCAGCAAGCAGACGAGAGTGTTGCTACCCAACAGTTGACTGAACTGTTAGAGACTCTATTTTCACTGGAGTGCACTCCAGAAGAGTATCAATACGCCCTCATGCGGCTGTTAACACATATCTTGAAGCTTGCACAAGACTCTGGCATTCGACTTGCCCAGATCAGTCAGAGCCACCGTTCTCTTTTTCAAGAGTTGCATATTTTACAATCCGCTACTGAGGTGGAGCATTGGTTCAGCCATCAGGTGATCCTGCCTGTCATTCACATTTTTAAAGAAAGGCAGGTCGTACAGTCTCAGCACATTTCAGAGAAAGTGATCGCTATTATCCAGCAAGATTACGACAAAGATCTAACCCTGGAAGAATGTGCAATGCGGCTTCATTACAATGCTAACTATTTAAGCAGCGTTTTTCGTAAGGAAACGGGCGCTTCATTTAGTGAGTATTTGACGAGGTACCGGCTGAATATCGCCAAAAGATGGCTGGATGAACGAGATTGGACGGTAAAAGAAATTGCTGAACGGCTTCGTTATACCAATCCACAAAATTTTATCCGTTCTTTTCGAAAATGGGAGGGTATGACTCCCGGAAGATACCGGGAGTGTAAGAAACATCCCGAACGGGCTGTTAAAGGATAGATTAGAACTCCATCGAAAAGGGATATTTGTTAAACCTTGAAGATACATTCAAGTTTGTTTTATGTCTACTTTTTGACTGCAGACACGGTTTTCATATGAGCTTGTTCTAGCTGAATCAGCATTTTACCGAATCTTGCTCCCCGAGAATAGGGAACCACGCCGTTCGTATAGGTGTCACGAATATATGTTTCAGCTTTACTTAACGCTACCGCATCGGTTGGCATTTCATAGGTGTGTAGCCACTCAGGGAGCTGTTGAATCAATTCTTCTACCTGAATCTCAAAATCATTCACTTCTCTCGTAATAATCATTGTATAAGAATATCCCTTAAGGTAGAGCAACTGCTGGAGGTATGCCATGTCCCCTGCCTTGTAAGGAGCATCCACGTCAAGCACTGTTCTAAGCTCATCCATCAGTGTATGCTCTTTGGCACCGGCAATCGTACTGACATAAACATACTTTCGGGCACAGTGTATAGCTTGCTCAATCGTTTCCCAATCAGACATTGCGGGACACATCGAGGCAAAGACGATATCATATTGTTTCTCCCAGCCTTTATCCTGTATAGAGATTTCTTCAAATCGCTCGGATACAATCGTAATGTTATTCTCCAGTTCAGCAGGAATGGTTTCCTGCATTAACGAGACAAGCAAAGCAGAAGGCTCAACTGCAGTGACCCTGGCTCCCTTTTCTGCAAAAGGAATCGTAAATATACCGGAGGCCGCACCCACGTCCAGCACCGAGGCTCCTTCAAACGTTACACCCTGATTTTCAATCCAGCCCATAATGCGTGCCGAGCGGTTCTTGCCTTCCTCTGTAAAAGACTGGGCATGATAATTCCGAGCCCAACGTTCGAATGCTTCCTCTGTATCAAAAGGGGCACTTTTTTGCTTATATCTTGAACTTCTCGGGCGGTTCTTCCACGCTTCTTCCCATACACCCAGGTTAAATAATAGTTCTGCATTCGCTGTACTCGGTTGAGTCGTCAGCTTCTTCACGTCCTTTCATATTATAGACTTAATATATCTACAATATATTGAATTGATTTATACGTCAACCTTTAACTTACTTTGGGTCCAATGAGAAAGTTACACCTGTAAGTTTCTCAGATACTTCCCATAACCTACGTGACACATCCACATCATAAAGTTTGTTGATAATTGAATCACTTTTAGGATATCCCTTTCTGCCCCCGCGACCATCCGGGCCAATATATTCTCCGCCTTTAATCAGTGGGGAAGTTGCACTGTACAATGTAGGTAATGCGCCCATATTCGCTGGCTGTGTACCCAGATATGTAAGCAGACGCATCAATGGGTTCGCACGTTTGCCAGAACCAAATGACATCAGATTGGTATTAGAAAAGCCTGGATGACAGACTACGCTAACTGTACTCAAACCTCCTTTTGTCAGTTGGTTGTTCAATTCTCTCGCAAAGAGCATATTCGCCTGCTTGCTTTGGCCGTAAAACCTCCAGCTATTGTATCCCTTGGCTCCATCTAAATTATCGAAATCTATGCTTGCGTTATGAGCAGCAATACTGCTAAGTGTTACAATTCGGGAAGCAGGCGTTGAAATCAGATGAGGTAAAAGTAAACCTGTCAGCGCAAAATGACCCAGATGATTACTGCCAAATTGAGACTCAAAGCCATCCGTTGTCAACCGATAAGGTGTATTCATAATCCCCGCATTGTTAACCAGAATATCGAGGGTTGGATATTTTTGCGTATAAGCTGCTGCAAATGTTCTGACACTATCCAGGTCTGCCAGATCCAATTTCATCAGTTCTGCACGAACACTCGACTTGATTGCCTTGACCTTGGAGAGTGCTTCCTTACCTTTTTCCATATTACGAACAGCCAGCACCAGTGTTGCATTTTTCTCCGCCATTGCGATGGCCGTTTCCAATCCGATCCCGCTACTTGCTCCTGTAATGACCACCGTTTTATCTGAGCAATCCGGCATGCTTTCCTTAGTCCATACTGTACTCATCCTGCGTCCCTCCATCGTTAAAATATATTGTTACGCAACCCAACCCTAAATCAAGTATACATGTCTATATGTATCTGAATATAAGTGATATTCATGGTAGTCCTGTTCAGTTTACAAAGGTCCCCAAACGGGACCCTTGCAACGTCAGTTCAAATATTCATTTATTTCATTTGATGAAGTAGTTCTACCAGTATGTCTTTTGAGTACATAGTCTGCATTCTGGCCATTTCCATTGTACTGTCAGTTCCGAATGTGATCTGATCTATGGTCGACAGTATTATGATTTTAGAGAAGGCAGTATGATATTTGCTAAACCCGGACAAACACTTCAAAAAGGAGCACGAAGTAACAGTGATGGCACACATAGCTGGATGCTTTGCTTTCATCCGGATCTGATTGGCTCAAGTTCCCTATGGAGTAGAATGAGCGACTATAGCTTTTTTGAATATGAGGCAAACGAAGCTCTGCATCTATCTGATCAGGAAAAAGAAATCCTGGAGCGAATCGTTCAACAGCTTCAGATCGAGTACAGCGGCAATCTCGACAGCTACAGCAAAGATCTATTGATCTCCAATCTGGAATTGCTGTTGAATTATGCCAAGCGTTTCTATGGAAGACAATTCATCACGCGAACGGCAGTGCAGAAAGATTCCGTTGAGCATTTTCATACTCTTCTAAAGGAAAGATGTAGCATAGAGACAATCGCTCAATCAGGCATGCCTCGGGTCAAGACACTCGCTCAGGCTATGGGATATTCTCCTAACTATTTATCCGACATGCTGAAAAAAGAGACTGGAAAAACAGCTCAGGAATTCATTAAGCTGCAATTGCTCGACCTGGGTATTAAGTTCCTGATCCATACCAATGAACCAATCTACCGCATTGCAGACCTTCTTGGCTTTGAACAGCCTTCTAGCTTCACCAAGTTTCTTAAATTGCAAGTCGGTATTAGCCCTGTGGAATATAGAAAACAACACAGAAGGGGTTGACGCTCCCCTCTGTGTTGTTAATCTGTTAACTTGAACGAAACATCTGCGGACCACGCGGAACACGTCCCGTAGAATCAGGTTCCAACGTAATCGCAATGGAATCATAGCTCCATGTCTGGTTCCCCATAGGAATTGCGAGCACAGCAAGTCCCATTTGATTTTCTACTTTAAGCTTGCCTGCGTTATGGTACGCCTGATCCTTATTCAACCATACCTGATATACCTCATTCGTCTTCGTCTCTGGAGGATTGAACAGGTAGACGACAAACTGCTGATCTTTGCCGGTGCCTACAATACAAGCTACTCCATAACTCGTTCCAGAGGTGAGCGATTCCAACTTCATAACCTTTTGTATTTCAGAAGTCGGCAAATCCATCGAATTCATCAACGTTACAGGTTGTTCGATGCGCTCTTGAATTAAAACTACATTTCCTATCAAACTAGCACCAAGAAGGATAAGTACAGAAGCTGCTACAAGATTCACTTTTGGATTGTTATAGCGTTTCGTAAACCGCTTGAATCTGCTACTGCTTTTATGTTCAACAAGATCTGGCGCAGAGGATTCGTTGCCTTTCCCCCATGCGGCTTCCATCACCTGTTGTTTTAAATCAGATGGCAACTCCACTTGCTCCATATGCGTTGGAATCGCCTCCCAACCTAGCCGTAATTGTTCTAATTCAAGCTTACATGACGCACAATCAGCAAGATGTCTTTCGAAAGCTTTGCCCTCCTCTGAGCATGGATCCGATAGATATTCCAGCATGTATGAGCAGACGGTTATTGACGACATTACCACTCTTCCCCTCCCGCAAGCAAATGCTTACGCAGTATTTTCAGTGTCTGGTGCAGTCGGCTTTTAACTGTGCCCAAAGGCTCCTGATAGTGTGCAGCTAACTCACTCAAGCTGTATCCCTGCCAATAAAAATGTTCGAGCAATTGAAGTTGCTGCTGAGACAGGAATGCACGCATTCCTTTAATCTGCTCCTTCAACATTTGTTTTTCAACCTGGCTTTCGACCGATAGTTCAGCAAGCTCTGCAACTCTCTCCAGCTTCTCAGATGTATAATAAGACACCACCTGGCTCGACAGACTTCGTTGCTTACGTAACCAATCGATAGCTAAATGACGTGTGATCGTGATGATCCAGTTCCTGCAATGACCCTTGTTGGGGTCATATTCGGCCTCTGTTGTCCATATCCTGACAAAAACGGACTGCACCACTTCCCGAGCACCGTCCTCCTGTTGAAGAGCCTTCCAGGCGAATGAGTATATGAGATAAGCATAACGGTCATATAGTTCTGATAATGCTTCTTGCTTTTTTTGTTTAATCAGCAGAATTAGCTGGTAATCGGAATACTCCTGCATTCAAAAGTCTTCCCCTCTCCTGTCAGGTCGAGCAATTTCAATCACAGGACTACTTGGAGAGAACTTTAATTACCCCTTTCATACTTGGATGAGGCCCACAGTGATAATTGATCTCGCCCGCCTTTTTAAACGTAACCACTGACTTCTCTCCCTCGCCTATTAGTCCTGTATCGAAAGAGTCGTCTTCTGCAACAACGGAGTGCTCAACTTGATCCTTATTCACAAATTCAACACGATCACCAACTTTGATCTTCAGCTCTGCAGTTTGAAATGCAAAATCAGAAATTTCAATTACATACGTTTTGCTTTTCTCTACTTGGGTACCCGCAGGTTTTTTAGTATCTTTAGAAGATTTGGACGTATCACTCTTCTTCTTTGTAGACTTTTTCTTATCTGTAGTCGCAGGCGCTGATTTCTTCGGTTTGGCTGGCTTAGTTGGTTTAGATGGCTTGGTCGTTTTGTTAGCTGTAGAACCCGTCGTTTGCTTGGACGATGGCTTTACGTCCTTTTTTTCTGTTGTTCCCGTCATGTGATGGTGAGCCGATGCTTCTGCACCGGCCAACTGTGGCAATGTTAAACATAGCCCCAATACCAAAAGTAAGGATAAATATTTTGCTGATTTGTTCATTATTGCTTTCCTCCCTAAAATAAAAAATTAAAATGTCGCATAAATGCGTTCAATCATAAGAAACGAATGATATCCTTAATCGGTTTGATATCCCCGAATTTTTATTTTAAAGAGTCATCACGCAACTTAATCACGAGTAGAGTATTAAAACTCAATACAAAAAGAGTTCACTAGAGATATACTCTAATGAACTCTTTAAATAAATACCGGCGAGAGGACTCGAACCTCCACGGTTTCCCACTCGATTTTGAGTCGAGCGCGTCTGCCATTCCGCCACGCCGGCTTATTTGATTGTAGCATATAATAAAAATATGCTGGAGGCGCCACCCAGATTCGAACTGGGGATAAAGCTTTTGCAGAGCTGTGCCTTACCACTTGGCTATGGCGCCTTATTATGGAGCGGAAGACGGGAATCGAACCCGCGACCCTCGCCTTGGCAAGGCGATGCTCTACCGCTGAGCCACTTCCGCATAATGGCTGGGGATATAGGATTTGAACCTATGCATGACGGAGTCAAAGTCCGTTGCCTTACCGCTTGGCTAATCCCCATTAGATAACAAAGGGGCGATCGAGGGGAATTGAACCCCCGAATGCCGGATCCACAAACCGGTGCGTTAACCACTTCGCCACGATCGCCATATAGAAACTACTATTAAAATTAATTGGCAGGGGCAGCAGGAATTGAACCCACACCAACGGTTTTGGAGACCGTTGTTCTACCTTTAAACTATGCCCCTAAAAACTGGTGGAGGATGATGGATTCGAACCACCGAACCCGTACGGGAGCAGATTTACAGTCTGATGCGTTTGGCCACTTCGCTAATCCTCCAGGATTACATGGTGCCGGCGAGAGGACTTGAACCCCCAACCTACTGATTACAAGTCAGTTGCTCTACCAGTTGAGCTACACCGGCATATTAAGTTTTCTATCAAGGTGGCTCGGGACGGAATCGAACCGCCGACACGAGGATTTTCAGTCCTCTGCTCTACCGACTGAGCTACCGAGCCATAATAAAGTTTAAGCTTGAGTCGCTACACTTTATCTAGGGCATCAGTGCCATACAGCAGATGTAGTGAACAACTTGCCTCATGTTAAGAATTAAATGGCGGAACCGACGGGATTCGAACCCGCGATCTCCTGCGTGACAGGCAGGCATGTTAGGCCAACTACACCACGGTTCCAGATCACTTTCGGTTAGGAAAGTTACAATTGCGGGGGCAGGATTTGAACCTGCGGCCTTCGGGTTATGAGCCCGACGAGCTACCGGGCTGCTCCACCCCGCGTCATTAGAAAATTATATGGTGGAGGCTGAGGGGATCGAACCCCCGACCCTCTGCTTGTAAGGCAGATGCTCTCCCAGCTGAGCTAAGCCTCCGAACAACACATTTATGATCTTACCATAAACTCGATATGAAAATCAACTCTTTTTTTGAAGTGATGAGTTTCTCATCTCAGTTTATAGTTTGAAAATAATAATGACCCGTAGGGGATTCGAACCCCTGTTACCTCCGTGAAAGGGAGGTGTCTTAACCCCTTGACCAACGGGCCTTACTGAAGAAGAATTATGGCGGAGAGAGAGGGATTCGAACCCTCGAGACGCTTGTGACGCCTACACGATTTCCAATCGTGCTCCTTCGGCCAGCTCGGACACCTCTCCATGGCTCCCCGAACAGGACTCGAACCTGTGACAACTCGATTAACAGTCGAGTGCTCTACCAACTGAGCTATCAGGGAATATGTTTCAGAGTTATTGTACTCTGAAAACTAGATTCGAAACGAAACGCACGTGATTCAAAACTTGCATATTGGATAAGCCCTCGACCGATTAGTACTGGTCAGCTCCATGCATTACTGCACTTCCACCCCCAGCCTATCTACCTCGTCGTCTTCAAGGGGTCTTACATACTGGGAAATCTCATCTTGAGGGGGGCTTCACGCTTAGATGCTTTCAGCGCTTATCCCGTCCGTACATAGCTACCCAGCGGTGCTCCTGGCGGAACAACTGGTACACCAGCGGTACGTCCATCCCGGTCCTCTCGTACTAAGGACAGCTCCTCTCAAATTTCCTACGCCCACGACAGATAGGGACCGAACTGTCTCACGACGTTCTGAACCCAGCTCGCGTACCGCTTTAATGGGCGAACAGCCCAACCCTTGGGACCTACTTCAGCCCCAGGATGCGATGAGCCGACATCGAGGTGCCAAACCTCCCCGTCGATGTGGACTCTTGGGGGAGATAAGCCTGTTATCCCCAGGGTAGCTTTTATCCGTTGAGCGATGGCCCTTCCATGCGGTACCACCGGATCACTAAGCCCGACTTTCGTCCCTGCTCGACTTGTAGGTCTCGCAGTCAAGCTCCCTTATGCCTTTGCACTCTTCGAATGATTTCCAACCATTCTGAGGGAACCTTTGGGCGCCTCCGTTACTCTTTAGGAGGCGACCGCCCCAGTCAAACTGCCCACCTGACACTGTCCCCGCACCGGTTTACGGTACCAGGTTAGAACCTAGATACGATCAGGGTGGTATCCCAACGGTGCCTCCACGCAAGCTGGCGCTCACGCTTCAAAGGCTCCCACCTATCCTGTACAGATCGTACCCAAATTCAATATCAAGCTGCAGTAAAGCTCCATGGGGTCTTTCCGTCTTGTCGCGGGTAACCTGCATCTTCACAGGTATTAAAATTTCACCGGATCTCTCGTTGAGACAGCGCCCAAGTCGTTACGCCATTCGTGCGGGTCAGAATTTACCTGACAAGGAATTTCGCTACCTTAGGACCGTTATAGTTACGGCCGCCGTTTACTGGGGCTTCGGTTCACAGCTTCGGGATTACTCCCTAACCACTCCCCTTAACCTTCCAGCACCGGGCAGGCGTCAGCCCGTATACTTCGCCTTACGGCTTCGCACAGACCTGTGTTTTTGCTAAACAGTCGCTTGGGCCTTTTCACTGCGGCCCCCTCGTGCTATTCACACTACCGGGGCACCCCTTCTCCCGAAGTTACGGGGTCATTTTGCCGAGTTCCTTAACGAGAGTTCTTCCGCGCGCCTTAGAATTCTCTTCTCGCCTACCTGTGTCGGTTTGCGGTACGGGCACCTTCATCTGGCTAGAGGCTTTTCTTGGCAGTGTGAGATCATGACCTTCGCTACTGTAATTTTCACTCCCCATCACAGCTCAGCCTTACGGTTAGCGGATTTGCCTACTAACCAGCCTCACTGCTTGGACAGGCATCCATCAGCCTGCGTCACTACCCTACTGCGTCCCCCCATCGCTCGTAACGATTTACGGTGGTACAGGAATTTCGACCTGTTGTCCTTCGACTACGCCTTTCGGCCTCGCCTTAGGTCCCGACTTACCCTGAGCGGACGAGCCTTCCTCAGGAACCCTTAGGCTTTCGGCGGATCAGATTCTCACTGATCTTTTCGTTACTCATACCGGCATTCTCACTTGTATAATGTCCAGCGCTCCTTACGGTACACCTTCAACCCTTATACAACGCTCCCCTACCCCTGATGCAAGCATCAAGCCATAGCTTCGGTGGTGTGTTTAGCCCCGTTACATTTTCGGCGCAGAGTCACTCGACCAGTGAGCTATTACGCACTCTTTCAATGGTGGCTGCTTCTAAGCCAACATCCTGGTTGTCTGTGCAACTCCACATCCTTTCCCACTTAACACACACTTGGGGACCTTAGCTGATGGTCTGGGCTGTTTCCCTTTTGACAATGGATCTTAGCACTCACTGTCTGACTCCCGGAAGTAAGTCTATGGCATTCGGAGTTTGACTGAGCTTGGTAACCCTTGCGGGCCCCGCACCCAATCAGTGCTCTACCTCCACGACTCTGTTTTCCGAGGCTAGCCCTAAAGCTATTTCGGGGAGAACCAGCTATCTCCGAGTTCGATTGGAATTTCTCCGCTACCCCCACCTCATCCCCGCATTTTTCAACATGCGTGGGTTCGGGCCTCCAGTGCGTGTTACCGCACCTTCACCCTGGACAGGGGTAGATCACCCGGTTTCGGGTCTACGTCCACGTACTCATTCGCCCTATTCAGACTCGCTTTCGCTGCGGCTCCGGCTCTTCACCTTAACCTTGCACGGGAACGTAACTCGCCGGTTCATTCTACAAAAGGCACGCCATCACCCCTAAAACGGGCTCTGACTTTTTGTAAGCACACGGTTTCAGGTTCTATTTCACTCCCCTTCCGGGGTGCTTTTCACCTTTCCCTCACGGTACTGCTTCACTATCGGTCGCTAGGAAGTATTTAGCCTTGGCAGATGGTCCTGCCGGATTCATACGGGGTTTCACGTGCCCCGCACTACTCGGGATCCGTCTCGGAGGGAACAGACTTTCAATTACAGGGCTTTTACCTTCTTTGGCGGGCCTTTCCAGACCTCTTCGCTTAACCGGTTCCTTTGTAACTCCATGTGAGACGTCCCACAACCCCAAAGAGCAAGCTCCTTGGTTTGGGCTTCTCCGCGTTCGCTCGCCGCTACTGACGGAATCACTATTGTTTTCTCTTCCTCAGGGTACTTAGATGTTTCAGTTCCCCTGGTATGCCTCTACTTGCCCTATGTATTCAGACAAGAGTAACTGGAAATTACCCCAGCTGGGTTTCCCCATTCGGACATCCCCGGATCAAAGCTTGCTTACAGCTCCCCGAGGCAGTTTCGTTGTTCGCCACGTCCTTCATCGGCTCCTAGCGCCTAGGCATCCTCCGTGTGCTCTTAGTAGCTTAACCATTGCGCTCGTGTTCGAGCTGTCACTCCCCTTGTTTTGCTTGCGCAAAGCCAAAAGTCGTTCCATTTCGATCACTCGCTCCAGCAATCTACCGTTTTTATTGAAACTTGTTATACACAAGTTCAGCTAAAAAGGAATGTTCTAATTCGCGTTTGTTTCGTTTCGATATCTAGTTTTCAAAGAACAAGCTTGTAAATCTTGTTGGTGGAGCCAAGCGGGATCGAACCGCTGACCTCCTGCTTGCAAGGCAGGCGCTCTCCCAGCTGAGCTATGGCCCCATACATTATTTAGATGTTAAAATGGTGGGCCCTGGTGGACTCGAACCACCGGCCTCACCCTTATCAGAGGTGCGCTCTAACCAACTGAGCTAAGGGCCCACATTTATATAAGTTTTGAACCCATAATGGGTTACGCTTGGCGGCGTTCTACTCTCCCAGGACCCTGCGGTCCAAGTACCATCGACGCTGAAGGGCTTAACGGTCGTGTTCGGGATGGGAACGTGTGGAACCCCTTCGCTATCGCCACCAAACGTTTGAGAGTTTGAGCTCTCAAAACTGAGCAACGAGTGAGTGGTTTGCAGCTGAGCTGCATATTTGAATGTTTCCACGCGGGAAACGATTCTCCATAGAAAGGAGGTGATCCAGCCGCACCTTCCGATACGGCTACCTTGTTACGACTTCACCCCAATCATCTATCCCACCTTCGGCGGCTGGCTCCTTGCGGTTACCCCACCGACTTCGGGTGTTATAAACTCTCGTGGTGTGACGGGCGGTGTGTACAAGACCCGGGAACGTATTCACCGCGGCATGCTGATCCGCGATTACTAGCAATTCCGACTTCATGCAGGCGAGTTGCAGCCTGCAATCCGAACTGAGACCGGCTTTGTTGGGATTGGCTCCATCTCGCGATTTCGCAGCCCGTTGTACCGGCCATTGTAGTACGTGTGTAGCCCAGGTCATAAGGGGCATGATGATTTGACGTCATCCCCACCTTCCTCCGGTTTGTCACCGGCAGTCTATCTAGAGTGCCCATCCGAAATGCTGGCAACTAAATATAAGGGTTGCGCTCGTTGCGGGACTTAACCCAACATCTCACGACACGAGCTGACGACAACCATGCACCACCTGTCTCAACTTTCCCCGAAGGGCACCTAACGCATCTCTGCCTCGTTAGTTGGATGTCAAGACCTGGTAAGGTTCTTCGCGTTGCTTCGAATTAAACCACATACTCCACTGCTTGTGCGGGTCCCCGTCAATTCCTTTGAGTTTCAGTCTTGCGACCGTACTCCCCAGGCGGAGTGCTTAATGTGTTAACTTCGGCACCAAGGGTATCGAAACCCCTAACACCTAGCACTCATCGTTTACGGCGTGGACTACCAGGGTATCTAATCCTGTTTGCTCCCCACGCTTTCGCGCCTCAGCGTCAGTTACAGCCCAGAGAGTCGCCTTCGCCACTGGTGTTCCTCCACATCTCTACGCATTTCACCGCTACACGTGGAATTCCACTCTCCTCTTCTGCACTCAAGTCACACAGTTTCCAGTGCGATCCGGGGTTGAGCCCCGGGATTAAACACCAGACTTACATGACCGCCTGCGCGCGCTTTACGCCCAATAATTCCGGACAACGCTTGCCCCCTACGTATTACCGCGGCTGCTGGCACGTAGTTAGCCGGGGCTTTCTTCTCAGGTACCGTCACCTTGAGAGCAGTTACTCTCCCAAGCGTTCTTCCCTGGCAACAGAGCTTTACGATCCGAAAACCTTCATCACTCACGCGGCATTGCTCCGTCAGGCTTTCGCCCATTGCGGAAGATTCCCTACTGCTGCCTCCCGTAGGAGTCTGGGCCGTGTCTCAGTCCCAGTGTGGCCGATCACCCTCTCAGGTCGGCTACGCATCGTCGCCTTGGTGAGCCGTTACCTCACCAACTAGCTAATGCGCCGCAGGCCCATCCCCAAGTGACAGATTGCTCCGTCTTTCCAGTTCTCTTCAGGCGAAGAAAACAAGTATTCGGTATTAGCTACCGTTTCCGGTAGTTGTCCCAAGCTTGAGGGCAGGTTGCCTACGTGTTACTCACCCGTCCGCCGCTAACCATCAGAGAAGCAAGCTTCTCTTCAAGTCCGCTCGACTTGCATGTATTAGGCATGCCGCCAGCGTTCGTCCTGAGCCAGGATCAAACTCTCCAATAAAGATGAATTTCGTCAGCGTCGTTAAACGCGGTGAAACTCATCGGGGTATTGAAAAGAGCGATAAGCTCATTTTGAATCTGACGAGATTAAACATCTCATTTATGTTCCAGTTTCCATACAGCCAGATGGCATGTACCAAAAACCTTCACGTCATTCTGCAAACAGAATGTTTACTCACTCGTTGTTCAGTTTTCAAAGATCAAACACGATTGTTTTACTTACTTTCTCGTCCTCACCAAGTTTCGGCGGCGACTTGAATAATGTAACACATTTCGTTTGTTTTCGTCAAGAACTTTTTTTGAATTTCTTTTCTAACACTTTATGTTCTTCACTTTTCCTCAACTGAATTTGTCATTTTATGATGATTTACTCATTTGGGGAACGAAATATAATGTACCATAATCTCCAGATCAGAGTCAACACCTAAACATATAAATTATTAAACAAACAAAAAAGGAAGGTTCCCCCTCCTTTATAAACCATTTCACATTATCTCATTGATAGAATCAATCAACTCTCGATCCAATAGCGAATTTCCCGGCCTTCCCCTTCTAGTGAGGGCCATCCAGCTGATTCTTTAACTATAGAACGAAACACAAGTTTTCGAAGTACCAACGGCAGGTCCTTGCGAACAAATCTTAATTGAGGATGATGAACCAGTTCATTAATACTCCATGGCTCTTTTCGGCTTCTAATCACACGGAGCAGAAGTTCAGAGCATTCTCCCATTTTCGACATGACAGAAAACTCACAAGCGAGCAATACAAGCTCCACGCGCTGTTCCAAAGTCTCAGAACTTACCGTCAGTTCCTGATACAGCTTCCATAATGCACGATCTAATTGCTGCACATGAGTCCAGACGGCATGATCAGGGTAGATGCCCTGTTCAATAAGCACGATCCTTGCCCAGCTGCCCAGTGCCTCCAATGCATTGTAATAGGCATCCACAACATGCCCCTGCTGGATATGACGCTTCGCCTCAACGTACATCCTCAGAAAACTGGTAAACTCGTGAAACAGTTTTTGCTCACGCAACTCGTTCCCGAACGAAGATAACTCTTCTCTCAAATCGCTAATCTGGTTGCCCGTTTCCCAGATAATCTCCCCTTCAATCAGGCATTGCATGAGATTATCATGTTCTCCCGTAACCGCAGTAATCTGTAAATCAGACTGGCTTACATAGATCAACTGATAACGAAGATCTCCGTATCTGTAATGTTCGACCGTTGACATCGATTGATCTGTGTTATGCACGATCAGTACCATCAAGTCAAAATCCTGGATCAGGGAGCCGTGGAATCGCTCTCCCGGGTGGGAATAAGCGATAGCCCCAACTGCCCCTGTCTCTTCCGACTGCTCGGACAAAAAAGCAAGGTTCTTTAATTCCACGATTCCCTCCATACAATTTATACAATTCATGGCAGTTTAGCGCCAAGTCAGTTATAATGTAATTCGACATGATATACAATGTTTCCTTCTTTTTCAGGTCCGATACTACTCATACGATAGGAGCATTTTTTATGATTTTTAAATCAGCAAAAATTAATGCTTTTCGCACTTGGGGATTGCTGTTAACCATGCTAGGAATGGGCCTAATGATACTCGGCACAGCCGGAATTGTGTTCTGGGGACATGCCGGAAAGGTCATCGCAGCGGTCGGCCTTGTGATCGGGCTTGTTGCCATGCTGGGCAGTTTGATCATTTATTTCTGGGCAGGCATGCTCTCAACCAGTGCTGTGCAGGTCGATTGTCCAGAATGCGGCAAGTTAACGAAGATGCTGGGTAAAACAGATCGTTGCATGTTCTGTCATACGATTCTGACGATGGACCCGAACAAAGCCACTACAATGAGTCCGCCTGTGGAACCAACCACTCCACCAGCCGCGCCTTCCAAGTAACTCACAAGCGCCGGGAAATCCCATTAATGCATTTTGTCCATAAACCTTCAAACCGTGCACTCTTAAACACTGTACTCAACCTACAAGGTGGATACACGGTACCAGCGCGGTTTGTAGCGCATAGTTGCAGCTGTACCTGTTGTTCACACGTTCTGAAACGGTAGTCGTCCCAACAAAAAGACCCGGTATCTTTACCGGGTCTTTTTTGATATGGCACATGAAAATGATGAGTTCGATTTATAATTCATTTGGAATAACCAGCCTCTTTGAGTGTTTCCCATGCTGTTGCATTAGCAAAGCTTCTATTCCATGCAGCTACTCCGCCCAGTTTCAACGAAGAAATAAGATCTACCCTTGCTTGCAAGGATACTGCATCTTCGATCCAGATTTTTTTGACAGCGCCATCTTCCTTATACTCTACATAGTTTTGTCCGCTTGCTTGATCCAGAACAGGCTTGAGTTTCTTCTCTTTAATTAACTCCTGCACGGAATTCATACCTACCGCTTTGGAGGAAACTTTGATCTCTCCCTGCTCATTCGCTTTTTCTGTCCAAATCCGAGTATATAGAGGAACGGCCATAATCAGCTTGTCCGAAGGCACTTCATCTTCTTCCAGTATGCGGCGCATCGAGGATTCGGTCCATGGCAGGGAGGCGACGGAACCTGCTTTCGGACTGGCTGCCCAGTGCTCGTCATACGCCATCACGACAATATAATCGGCAAAAGCTCCTAATCCACGACGATCCAAAAACGCAGACCACATTTCACTATTTGATTTTGGCGTAACATCCACCGATAACATCAGGCCGTGAATACGAGCCATCGCCTTCATTTCACGTACAAATTGGGTAACATTCGCTCCATCTTTGGTATACACGTTTTCAAAGTCGATATTAATACCATCCAGCCGGAACGTTTTAGCATAGTCCAGCATTTGTTCAATGATGTGTGTACGTTTGGCGTAGGTAGACAGTGCCTCCTTCGTGATGTCCGGATCGAAACTGTTATCCATCAATCCCCATACTTCCATCCCTGAACGCTTGGCCCAGTTCACATAGGCTTGATCTCCTTTGCTTTTCACTGAGCCATTGCCATCCGTAATATGGAACCATGTCGGGCTCACTACGTTTACCCCAGGCATCTTGCCAATGGAGCCCACGTCAGGTTGACGATTGTAGACAGCCTCCCATACCAGATTCACCGGTTTGTTTTTCCACTTTTTCTCCGCCGCAGTGGGTGTAAACTTCGGCGTGTCCAGCGTCTTTTTCTCACCTAGAACAAGATGATCATTATCTACATAACCGGCATAACCGTTATCCATCTGCACAAAGCTCTGATCTGTTCCCGTCTGCCACACCCGCACTCTTACATTCTGCTTCATATCCGTGAGAATGGGGGACGACTCTTCTCCGCTCTTATACAGAGGAACGGTCTGATCTTCTTTGGATGACAACGTATCAATCGTTGCATATTGGATCGTATCTCCACCGCGCATCAAAATAACGGCTCCTGTTGTCGGATCTTCCTGAACGGTCAGCCCGTACACCTCCTTCAACGGTTGAAGGGGAATATACGCCTCATTAGACTTTACCTCCGGCTTTACTTTCAGCGGATAATTTTGATGATTCAGTTCAGCCTGGGTACTGCCCTCTTTCATATGCAACACTCTCTGCGGAGAAGCGATAATGATATCCCCCGAGTCAGGTTCGTATCGTATTCCCGGATCTACCGTTTCTTGCAACACCTTCACGGGCAGTTTAAGCTGACCACCTGTGCCGGAAGCTTCCTCATCCATAAGCTGTCCATCTACAAAAATAGGCTGATTTCTCCCGAGCCAATCCGGGTCCTCATAGACCTTATTCAACCATACGCTGGTAATAAGCCAATAGGCACCACCTGCCACCAAACATGCACCAAGTAACCCTGGCCAAAATGAACGTCGTTTACGACGTGTATATTTGCTTTTTCTACCCAAACGACTACCTCCGTTAATTCCATAGATGATGGTAAACATCCCAAAAATCATGGATATATTCACATGGATGTTTTTCTCAGAACTCTGTATAAATAAAAAACGTGAAGAATCCATACTGAATTCCACACGTTAATATTGTAAATCATCTCTATTGATGCCTGCAACTTTTGCACACACCATATACTTCCAATCGGTGACCATGTACCTCAAATCCGGTGCTTGACTCAGCCTGAAGCTCCACACTCTTTAACGATGGATAACTGAAGTCTTCAATCTTGCCACACTGGTCGCATATCACATGATAATGATCCGTTACATTGGCATCAAAACGGCTTGAATTATCTCCGTAAGTCAGTTCCCGAACCATACCGGCTTCCAGAAACATTTTCAAATTGTTATATACGGTCGCCACGCTCATACTAGGGAATTGGGGTTCAAGTGCCTTATAAATCTCATCGGCTGTCGGATGCCCCATCGATTCCATCAGATAATTTAATATGGCATGACGCTGGGGTGTAATACGGACACCGGTCGTTTTGAGCTGCTCCAACGCATGTTGGACACGTGTTGCCATAAAGCCCACCGCCTTACCTTTCATTCTCTGTTTGAAAAAATAACTGAATCTTCATCCTCATACAGAGTATAATTTCCCGGCTGTACACAACGACAAACGCTATTTCACGTCATGTAACCTTGCCAGTGTACATTTATTGTACGGCGATTGCAAGTTTATTGTCAACGCGGCGATGCAGGAACTTCGGTCGTATCCTCTTGGGAATTCTGACCTTCACCTGTCGTCTGCTGTCCTTCCCCATTTGTTTCCACAGACTCTTGCAATATGGATTCCGGTGTAGAAACTGCCGGATTACGTTCTACCGTCAGATCACTATTACCTTCAATTTTGATTCTGTATTCTCCCTCACCCAGTTGTCCTTCGATCGTTTTGTTTTTGACGTTGAACGGCATATCCGTCTTCAAATCACCGTAACTGCTGGAGCCCGACAGACTATAATCACCACGTTCAGGGATCACAACGTTAATGGCTCCCACTGCACTATATACATCCCAATCTCCACCGACTTTAGCGGAAACAATGTTAATACTGCCATTCAGGGACTGAGCTTTCACGCCCAGATTAGCACCATCCAGTGTAATATTGCCATTCCGGGTTTCAGCTGAAAACTCGCCAAAAGAGTCTGTAATGCTGACATTTCCCACTTGCGTGGTTAAATCTACATCTCCCGAAACACCGCGTGCTTTCATATCGCCACGGTTGCTATCCATGTCCACGTTGCCTATAGCGTTCGCTACGATTACGTCCCCGTTGAGCGTTTTCCCCGAGATATCGCCAACCGCATTCGTAATCCGAATTCGTCCATTGCCTGTCTCGGCAAGAATGGTCTTGATGGCTTCAGGACGGTTTAACAAAATGGCACCATTCGATGTGCGGATATCCAGATTGAAACGGCGGTCGTCTGGAATGGTGATCGTCATATTCATGCGTGGTTGCGTTTTTTCATTTTCACCATACGCCTTACCTGTCGCTTTAATATGAATGACCTTATCCCCTTCCGCTTCTACAAAAGAAGCCGCGGCTACTGCCTTGGCCTGGACTTCAGATGCTTGGTCGATCCAGACAACGGTATTCACTTTAATCTCATCCGTATCTCCCCGCTGGATTGTTATATCTCCGTTCACACCTTCGACCACGATATCCGAAGTATCCATACGGACAGGAACTCCGATCGTGACCTTATCTTCCTTATAACCTGCAGCCTGACTGTAGTCCATTGAGGCAGCTCCCAGATTAAGACTGACGCGGTTCCACAGATGCATGTAGTGATCTTGTTCTGTCACAATAAATACAGAAGCGGTTAGAATCAAAGAGGCCAGAATGCCTTTGGCATCCGGTCTAAAACGTGCTTTTGGGCGCTCATCGGGCGTGGACAAACGATCTAAATCTCGTTTACTTCTCATGCGTGTGCACAGGAACAATACAATCCATTCCACACCCAGAGCCACAAGCAAAAATGGCCACCAATCCACGAATTCGTAGAGGTAGTCTGTGCCCCACTGTTTATCCATTATGAGCAGTACACCAACAGTAGCTATTAGAGCAGCAGCCGTAAAACGTCCTACCCTGATTTTGCGGTTCATTCTTTTCCCTCCTTCCGTCCACATCCGTACCCTATAATTTCTTCTTACGCAACATAACCCAAAATTCCCGGCCGAATAGCAATAAGCCGCCTACGATCAACAGAATAGCAAAAGAATATCCGCCATACATAGCAATCAGATCTTGAAACCAGCGTGGTTTACGGAAGAATAGCACCATCAGTGAACCTCCCACAATTAACAGAAGGCCAAACGAAATGCCACGTTCCCACACCATCATTCGATCCCGCTCAGATCGTTCGCCAACTAGCCGCTTGTCCATATTGCCTTGCGTTACAGCCCGTCGCCTGCGCAGCATAACCCAATCAGCTGATTGCAATACGTCATATACGTTGTAGAAATAAATCACCGGAATACAAAGAGCCAGCAAGATCAGTAGAGGTACATTGATCTGTATGCCGATGGACGAGAAGTATAACAGAGCGGACAAATCAAGCAAAACAAGCAAAATAAAAGTCAATCCGCGCATGTACAGACGTAAATAAATATGTCCCAAGCCCGGAACAATCGCACTTAAAAGCCCCGCAATAAACTTATGTGTTTTATTCCGCACCTTCTTGGGTTTCCTAGTCTTTCCTCTTCTTGCGCGATCTATATGACCCTTCCCCTTCTTCATAACATGCTCCTTTCTCCAAAAAATGACCGTTACCTCTCATCATGCATTTGGTTAGATAGTACCCTAAAGCGCCTGAAGAGTAACTGGAATAAAAATGGATATTAAGAAAAACCCTCTGCGATGCCAGCGCTCAGAGGGTTAAGAATTCCTTTATTCAATCGACACTTTGGTCATGTGTTCCCACTGTCTTAACTTGGAGACAATCTGTATTGTCTTAAAGTCATGCGGCACTTGCACATGCAGTACAATTTCTATTTTCCGCTCAACGGATACAACTTCTGCAAAAGCCAAATCTGGTTCATTCACGGTAATCTTACGAACTCTGATCTTTTCCTGTTCCATAAAAGACGAGACCTTCTCTAATGTCCCTGGTTCGGACAAGGTATGAAGGGTAATGACATGCAGCTTATTGCCGCGCAAATACCTCAGCTCTAATTTGTTAAAAACCCAAAGATTTAAGAGTACCAGCACGGTGGAAACGATGGAGGCAAAAAAGAAGCCAGCCCCTGAGGCAAGACCTATCGCGGCAACCACCCATATCGACGCTGCGGTTGTGAGTCCCGTTATGGACTTACCTGTGAAAAGAATCGTACCTGCTCCTAAGAAACCGACACCGGTGATTACTGCTGTAGCCAGACGCGCAGGATCAATCCGCACGTTTAATTCATGTGCAAAATCTTTAAAACCATAAATAGACAGCATCATAATCAGCGCCGATCCAAGACAAACCAAAATATGAGTTCGTAGTCCAGCAGCATGATTGGAACGTTCACGTTCCAGACCGACGAGTCCACCAAGCAGCATTGCCAGCAATAAACGAAGCAAAATATGCCATTCATCAATAAACCAAGGATTGCTCAACGTTCTAGTTCCTCCTCTAAGTTGTTCACATGCTTAAAGCTTATTCTTATGAAATGTCGTTAATTCCACTCCAGGTGCGATCTCTGCAGCATCGACAGGTTTAAATCCAAACTTCATATATAGATTCACCGCTGCTGTATTCAGCGTTCCTGTGCATACGATATAACGTGGCAGATCGGGATGTTGTTCGAAGACATGCTTCATTAATGAAGCGGCAATCCCTTTGCGAAAGTGGCTGGGATGTACCATCATACGTGTGATGGTTAGTGTGTCCCGTTCTTCCTCCATCACAGCCACTGCGCCAAGCAACTCTCCATCCTGCTTATCAACACATCCGTAAAATGTTTCCCCGCAGTTCTGTAATGTTTCCACCGTATCAAGCAAAGGTGGAATGTCTTGAAATCCGATAATCTTTGCTTCCAATCGGTAAGCCATATGTTGCAACCTCCACAATTGGGCCAACATATCTTCATCACGTAGTGACAATGTTTGAATGCTCATGGTTAAGCAACTCCTCCGTATCAGACTTCATTAGCCGTTAAAACCTAAATAACACGGTGCGTCAGAATTCTTAATACCAAAAAAGAGGCTGTCACAGGGACGAGCCTCTTTCTGTCCGACCTCACTGGAAGGATTAGCGGTTCAATACATCTGCGAGCAGTTGATTAGCAAGGGCCGGATTCGCCTTGCCTTTACTTTCTTTCATAACCTGACCTACGAGGAAACCGATGGCCTTTTGTTTGCCAGCCTTGTAATCCTCGACAGATTGCGGATTGTTTGCAACGACCTGCTCAACAATGGCGAGGATCGCGCCTTCGTCACTGATTTGCACGAGTCCTTTTTCTTCAACGATCTGTTGTGGAAGCTTGCCACTCTCCAGCATTTCCTTAAATACCGTTTTAGCAATTTTGCTGTTGATGGTGCCTTTCTCCAGCAATCCGATCATCTCACCGAGTCCTTGCCCCGTTAGCGGAACTTGCGTTACCTCAAGGTTATTGGTGTTAAGATAACCAAGCAGGTCACCCATAATCCAGTTGGAAACGGATTTGGCATCCTGGGTATATTTCAGACTGTCTTCAAACAGGTCTGCAATCGCTTTGGAAGAGGTGATAACCTCGGCATCATAACTAGGCAGACTGTAATCCGCAGTGTACCGGGCTTTACGCTGATCCGGCAGTTCAGGAATGGAAGCTCTGATGCGTTCCTTCCATTCGGCATCAATATGCAGTTTTACCAGATCCGGGTCTGGGAAGTAACGATAGTCATGCGCTTGCTCTTTGCCACGCATCGACAAGGTTTTGCCCTGAGCTTCATCCCAGCGGCGTGTCTCTTGAACAACTTCTCCGCCGTCATCGAGAATCTCGGCTTGACGATACTGTTCATATTCCAGACCGCGCTGTACACCACGGAAGGAGTTCATATTTTTTAGCTCCGCCCGAGTGCCCAGTTTCTCCTGACCATGTGGACGCAAGCTGATGTTGGCATCACAACGAAGTGACCCCTCTTCCATCTTCACATCAGAAACATCACAGTACTGCATGATCGCACGAAGTTTTTCCAAATACGCACGCGCTTCTTCGGGAGAAGAAATCTCGGGTTCGGATACAATCTCGACCAGAGGAGTTCCGACACGGTTAAAGTCCACAAGTGAGGCATAACCACCATCTACGTGTGTGAGCTTTCCTGCATCCTCTTCCAGATGCAGACGCGTGATACCGATCCGTTTCGTTTCTCCGTTGACTTCGATATCAATCCAGCCATTCTCACCAATCGGCTGATCAAATTGTGAAATCTGATACGCTTTAGGTGAATCCGGGTAGAAGTAGTTTTTACGGTCAAACTTGCTGACATCGGCGATTGTGCAGTTGAGAGCCATTGCGGCTTTCATCGCATAGTCAACGGCCTGACGGTTCAGCACAGGCAATACGCCCGGGTGTCCGAGACAGACCGGACAGGTGTGTGTATTAGGCGGAGCTCCAAAAGCAGTAGAGCAGCCACAGAAAATTTTGGAGTTGGTATGCAACTCCACGTGGACTTCGAGTCCAACGACCGTTTCATATTTAGATGCGGACATTTCTAATTACCTCCGTTCCGGGCAGTCTACAGCTGCGGACGCTGCTTGTGGAATGCTGTATTTTGTTCATACGCATGCGCTACGCGCAGTACGGTTGTTTCATCAAAAGCTTTACCGATAATCTGCAAACCAACAGGTAAACCATCTGCGAATCCGCAAGGAATGCTGACCGCAGGAACACCCGCCAAGCTGACTGGAATGGTCAGAATATCGTTCAGATACATCGTAAGCGGATTGTCTACCTGAGACCCCATCTTAAATGCCGTTGTAGGTGCAGTAGGTCCGATAATCACGTCATACTTGGCAAAAACATCATCGAAGTCCTGTTTGATCAATGTACGTACTTTCTGAGCTTTCAAATAATACGCATCATAGTAACCGGAGCTAAGTGCATAGGTTCCGAGCATAATACGCCGTTTTACTTCCGGACCAAAGCCCTGACTTCTGGACTGGTGGTACAGATCCAGCAAATTCTCCGGATTGTCCGCACGTACACCGTAACGTACACCGTCAAAACGAGCCAAGTTGGAAGAAGCTTCAGAAGAAGCAAGCAGGTAATAGGTAGCTACTGCATATTCGGTATGCGGCAGAGACACTTCTTCCCATGTCGCTCCAAGGCCTTCCAGCACATTCAGTGCGGCAAGAACTTTCTCTTTTACTTGCGGGTCAACGCCTTCACCGATGTACTCCTTCGGTACGGCAATACGCAATCCCTTGACATCACCTGTCAGTCCGCTCAAATAATCCGGGATATCCACCTTGGCAGATGTCGAATCTTTGGCATCATAACCGGCAATGGCTTGCAATACATAAGCAGAATCTTCTACATTTTTGGTCAAAGGACCGATTTGGTCGAGGGATGACGCAAAGGCCACCAAGCCAAAACGGGAAACCAGTCCATAAGTAGGCTTTAAACCGACAATCCCGCAATAGGAAGCAGGCTGACGAATCGAACCTCCCGTGTCTGATCCAAGTGTGAAGTACGCTTCTCCGGCAGCAACCGCTGCAGCAGAACCACCTGAGGAACCACCCGGAACACGATCAAGTGCCCATGGATTATGCACAGGTGAGAAGCTGGAGTTCTCGTTGGAACCACCCATGGCAAATTCGTCCATATTCAGTTTACCCAAGGTTACGGTATCCGCTGCTTTGAGCTTCTCGACAACGGTTGCATCATACACCGGGTCGAAATTACGAAGGAACTGACTTCCGCAAGTCGTACGCAGTCCGTTCGTCACGATATTATCTTTGATACCAACCGGTAAGCCAAACAGCAAACCTTTCTCTTCACCACTGACAAGTCGGTCATCGAGCTGACGAGCGCGTGCGCGTGCGTTCTCCTCGTCCAGTGTCAAATAAGCCTTCACTTTGTCGTCATGCGCGCCGATAGTCTGATACGCCTGATCCACCAGATCACTGACCGATAGTTCTTTGGCGTGCAGCTTGTTATGTAACTCAGGCAACGATTGTTCAAATAAACTCACAGTGCTTGTCCTCCTTCCAATTATCCGTTATTCCATCACAGCAGGCACTTTAAACTGCCCGTCTTCTTCATCTGGTGCGTTGTGCATCACCTGTTCTATGGACAGGCTTTCCTTGGTTTCATCCTCACGCATCACGTTGCTGACATGCAAAACGTGGGTTGTTGGCTCAATATTGTCCGTGTCCAGCTCGTTCAGCTTCTCTGCATATTTTAAGATCGCGTTCAGTTGACCTGTCAGCGTCTGTTCTTCTTCAGCAGTTAGATTGAGCCGAGCCAGCTTGGCCACATGCTGAACGTCATTGTTCGAAATACTCATTACCGGATGCCTCCTTCAATCGTTCTTTGCCTGAGACAAACCTGCAAACGAAGCGTTCGTTTAACGGGCTAAAGTCCCAAGATAACTTTTCTCATTATAGGTGAGTTAGTTCGACAATTCAATGCAAATGCAAAAAAGGAGCCGGCATTAGCCGACTCCTGAAATACTAGTCCTTAAATCCATGCACGCAGATTAACCTGCTTTATAAAATCCGCCTGAGACATTACATCAATCGCGGTTTCTTCTTCCTCTTCCACAGCTTGAGGCTCCCCGTTCATCAGTTGATGAAACAGCTTCTCATTATGTGTCGCAAGGGCGTAATCTATCAACGCTTCTCGCTCGACCCGCTCAGCTTCCTGCTTCAGCAGAACCTCTTCCAGATCGATGTCACCGGATGGAACAAAAAAGTTCCGATTAACCAGCGGCACTCGAAGCACGTAATCGAACGCATTGTCCGGATTCCGGTCATAAGCGATGATGTATCCATATTCCCCCACAGGAAGATTCTGCTCAAACGCATCCGCGACGATGACAACTTTCTCTCCTAATCGTAGCATCGCCTAACCTCCTGGTAGTCTATCATTCATATTTATTTGTATAGTCTACTAGAAAAGAATAACGATGTCTAGGAATACTAGATTTAAACAACATATTTGTGCAAAATCTTTTGGGGTTTTCCTCATGACAACCCCGATCGTTCCCATATCATCTGTTATGTTCACTTCTTGCTGTGTCGTTTCATGTCTGTACGAATGACAACTAACCAGTAAATTAACAGTGGACCTGGAACACTAGTAATGCCCCACAATCCCCATAACCAAGGAAAACGACCTCGTTTACGTGCGTCCAGAAAAATCCAAGTTCCTTGAAACAACAACAGAAGCGCAAGGAATACAAGCAAAACCGGAGGAATCTCTGCTAACGAATAATGCAATCTATTCATGATGCATCGTCTCCTTCCGTTGCCGGACCAACCATAATGCAGCTGCTATAACTGCAATGACTGTGCCCAGAACTTGTATACCCAAATACACGGCAGGAGAAGAAACAAACAACAACGTCGCCAGTGTAATTACCATCAACGCGACAAGCCAGAAACAGATGATCTCAACCAGATTGGCTCTGCGCTTGATACGTCTTTGTTCCCTTACACGGGATTCGAGTGTTGCCAAGGATGGAATATCAGCAGGTTCACAGACATCATCCAGTGCTTTCATAGACTGTTGTAATCGCTGTACGATTTCCTGTTCCTGTGATTCATTCGATCTGCTCATGTTATTCCAGCTCCTTTCTTAATTGACGGAGACCATAAGCTGTCCGAGACTTTGCTGTTCCGGCAGGTATGCCTAACATATCGCCGATCTCATCGTAACTATAACCATAATAATGTTTCAGCAGCACAGTAACACGATGCTCAGGGGTTAGCCTCGTCATCGCGTCCATCACATCTGTCCATTCCTCGTTTCGACTTTCGAGTTGCCAGCGAAAACGACGGATAGCCTGATGGCGAATCAGGTCAAGCCAGCTCTGCTCCCTCTTTTTTCTCCTGATTCTGTCAATGTAGATACGGGTTCCGATGGTGATCATCCATGAAGAAAACGCTGATGTACCATCATAACGCCGAATATTTTCCATACAGCGAATCATGGTGTCCTGCACAATCTCTTCAGCCAGATTAGGATCCATCGTAACTTTCACAAGATATTTATAAACAAACGAGTAATGTCGCTGTAGTAGTGCTGCAAGTGCACTGTCATCGCCCTCTGCCGCTCTGCGCACTTCCTCCAATTCAGCCGTTCTCATCATGATGATCACCCGCTTCCTGTTCAATCTAGAGGTAATACGATAGACTCCGTTCAAACGTTCAACGCTAAATGAAATGTTTTTTTGGGAAGGACTTTATCGTTTCGATTTTGGAGTAATATGAATACGACATTTCCCCGGGCAATCAGACTCCATTTCGGTAATCTTGCAGTTTGTCGAACCACCGCTGATCTCGGGCTCCGTTCTGCAACACACGACTGGTCCATATATTTTGCTGAAGGTTGAGATCTGGTTTAGTACAATCTAATTTAGAATGCCCCTGCTCAGAGCTGCCTTGCTTTGCTTTTCTTAAAATGGAATGATCTGAGTCAGTACAAGGATGACCTACACTCCAATGGGAATGTTTATTTCTATGAATTGGACTCAAACTGCTATTAGGTATGTATGCTTTCTGATGAACCGCTTCCTTAATAACGGAATTCATGACGGAATGTAATTGAAGTCGTCGATCATCAAGACATGTGTATTCTGGCTGTTGCGGCTGAAACATGTTTATTTTCTCCACATCGTTCTCCCTCACTCTCGCTTATGAATATTTATTCCTTATATTCTTCTAAATTCAGCTAAAAAAGGCTGAAAACAAAAAAAGAACGCAAACCGGGTATAGACCACAGTCTGCGTGCTTCGCAAGTTAGGGTATTTCTATTCAACGCTTTAGTTAAGTGATGCCTTAACGCTTGTAATAACTAATTGCTATTCTAATGAAAAAGCTGACACTTGTCCAGACTTAATTCATATATTCTGTCGAATTATCTGGCAGGAACGTAAGGATTATTCTGTTTCTCATATCCTATCGTTGTTTTGGGACCATGTCCCGGATATACCTTAACCTCATCCGGGAAACGATACAACTTATTCTGAATGGAGTCCACCAGATCTCGTTCACGTCCACCTGTGAGGTCCGTTCTGCCTACGCCCATGCGGAACAACACATCTCCAGCAAACAGATCATTTTCGCAAAGGAGACTGACACTCCCTGGAGAATGTCCTGGCGTATGGTATACCTGAAACGTGTGACCAATCAATTGCAACTTCTGACCTTCATCCAAGGCAAACTCTGCCGGATTCGCCGTGATCGGTGGTGTGACTTGCGGCCAATTCAACGACCCGTTCAACTTGGCCGTAGTCAGCCAGTCACTTTCCAGATCATGCAAGTAGACGGGACAGCCCTTCAGCTTACGAATCTCCTCCACACCGCCGATATGATCGAAATGAGCATGGGTCAGAAGAATCGCTTCAATCTCCAGATCCTGAATAGCCTTGAGTAGCGGGCCAGGATTCATGCCTGGGTCAACTATAACAGCTTTACCCGGGTCCTCGCCCTGTAACAGGTAGGCATTGGTTTGCAACGGCCCGAGCGTAAATGTACGAATACTAAGCATATGAATTAAAAACCCGAAATCAGTTCACGCAGCTCACGAATGACCACTGCATGGGACTCCGTTCCTTCCCCATAACGTTTCAAAATCTCTTTGCGCGCTTGGGCCATGTTGTCTTGGTAGTCTGCAGCTTCACGATCAGGATTCAGTCGTTTGAACTCGACCATAACCTCTTGTACGTGTTGTGGGCGCGGCCCCCATTGACCAAGCACATGTCCGCCTGTATCTGCTACGATCACAATCGGCACAGAACGGCCACCCATCGTCAGAAATTCATCCATCACATCCGGATGATTTTCCATAATCAGAACTTCAGTCGGAATGCCTGAAATCTCCAGCGCCTGAAATACGACCGGAATATTACGCACAACGTCACCGCACCAATCGGCTGCCAGAATCAGCACACGAAGGTCGTCACGATAGTTCAGACTTTGGAAAAACTCACGATCCTCTTCGCTTGGCCAGACAAAGCTATCATAGTTCGTCTGAAACTCATTTTGGTTTTTGGTCATACTTGCGATAAATTCCTTCGGTGGCAAACCTTTACCGAATTTGTGAGACAAGTTAGGTTTGGACATTACTTCACACTTCCTCTCTTTTTACGTACATTCATCCATTTGATAACAACATAAATAATCATAAGAGCAAGGGCGACAAGCAGAATCGGCGTAATAAACGGGGCCGCTTTCTCATCTACATGCTTCCACTGATCTCCGAGAATCATCCCTAAATATATAAACAATGCAGTCCAAGGTATAACAGCGAGTGTGGTCAGCAGAATGAATTTGCCTGTGTGCATTTTCGTGATGCCAGCCGGAATCGAAATCGCATGTCTTACGACCGGAACAAATCGCGCAGTGAAAATAACACCTGTGCCGTATTTGCGGAACCACTCTTCAGAATGATCGATGTGTTTTTTCTGGATCAATATGTATTTACCGTAGCGCTCAAGTACAGGTCTGCCGCCATAACGACCGATCCAGTAAATAAACAGCTGAGCCAACACTCCGCCCACTGTACCGAAAATCATCGCACCGAAGAAGTTAATGTTATGCTGAGAAACGAGAAAACCACCATATGCTAGCACAATTTCACTTGGGATAACCTCCAGCATTAACCCGAGCATGATGCCAAAGTATCCGAGACTTTGAATCCAGTCGAATAATTGGCTGACAATGCTATGAATAACGTCCATCTCAACCCTCTTTCTTTTTCCTGAATGGTGGTGCCCTGCCGCACCATGGATGTTCGTCCTTATTTTATCACAGCCCCCTGAACGTGGCTACTTGCGAGAACGGGACAGTGTCCCGCAGGCACTACTCCGCATATGGTATGGGGAGAGGAGTGTGGGAACGTGTCATTTAAATCTGCGCCCGGGTCTCCCCCGGTCAAGCATAAGCAATCCGGCCAAAATTTGCCCTCCGCCCGAGGCATTCGTCGTGCCTGCAGCAAGGAATTATACCGGACATCCAAACGGTTGAAATTGTATATCTCTCCAGAACGTATGAAACAGGCCGAGGAAACATACTACGCCAAAGTTATTGCGAATCTGCTCTGGATTGGAGAAAACCGCAATGATCGTAAAAAACTGTGCGAATGGTGGAATAACGAAGTCAGCGCAGATATTGCTGCGCTCTGGGACGTTGAGGTTGAACCGCTGAAAGAAGCTTTCAAACATGCCTTTGGTGGTTACCGTCTGTAGAAAAGTTTGAACAGGCCGGCGAAAGCATTCTCGTCCGCCTGTTCAAGACCTACTTAGATAAGCAAAAGAACCCCGCAGCAATTCTGTGCAAATTCTCTGCTGTCAACGAAGATGAAGGATGCAATTGAAAACGACGATCGTTACGCATTCGTTCTGTATTTACCTGTGATGCCAACTCTTTGTAACGTTCATATATTTCTATTCCTAGCGCCGCAGTCTTTTGGGCTTTTCGGACTTTTCCTTCTGAAATCTCACGCATCGTCGCCTGTTCCATCCAGTAGAGCACCGTTCTCTGGGTTATAGCATCATAACGATTAAAGGTAATGGCTGAAATGAAATATTCCCCCGCTTGCTCCCCTTCTCCGGATTTGGCTTCTAATCGGCCAAGCTCCACATAGAGGTCAGAATTACCAGGTGAACGGGACAAGCTGTTCAATAAGATGAATTCGGCTTCCGCTTGAGGCAACATATGTGCAAGAGAAATCGCCAAATCAGGCCGATCCGGATTCAAACGATGTGCTGATTGAAGATACTGGATACTCGCTGTTGTTCCCATTGGCTCACTGAGTGCGTGACGATATTGCATATCCGCCCATGCGTAACGTGCTGTGATCCAGACGGTACTTCCCAGCCAGCATGTAAGCATAATTACGACTGCATATCGTTTGACATGGCCTGATATGACGTAAGAAAACGAAGTACGAGTCCAGGTACGGATGTAGCTACAAACGTAGGCATAAATGTGGGTCTGAGCACTGTGATTCGTAAGACAGTGTTGATGCGATGAAACTGGCTCCGCTTCTATTCTCAGCGCAACCGCCCATGCCGCGAGCCAGATGAAGAGCATCCAGCTGAGTGCATAACTCCAGTCGAAGTCCAAGATTCCATGCAGGACGAAGACAAGCACGGGCGGCAGTAGCCGCGGTGCGAAGCGGCGGATACTGCGCAGGGTGAAGAGTATCCACCCTGCAATCAGCGCGATGCCGAGCAGGCCCGTATCCAGGGCCAAGTCGAGCAGCCCGCTGTGTACCTCGCCGCCGACATACGGCGAGGACTGGATGGCGCGAAACATGTTGCGCCATGTATCCCCTCCGTGGCCGAGCCATGCGGCCTCGGTCCATAACCGCAGGGCATCCCGCCACAGCTGCAGGCGGGATGCCCCTGTGCCGACACCCGCCGCGAAACGTTCGGCGGTGGAGGCTGCGGCCATCAGTGTGGCGGCGATGCACGCCAGCACGGTGGCCGCGAGAGCAGTGGCGCGCCCGGCTGTGCCGCCGCTGTGCCAGAGACGGCACAGCAGCAGCGTGCCGAGCAGCGCAGCTGCCCATGCCCCGGCCAGTGCCAGCAGGCCGGGCACGGGTGCAGGCGCCAGCTGGGCAGCAGCCAGCTGGCGGTAGAGCCAGGCCGCGCAAGCCAGGGGCGCGGCCAAGGCCAGCAGCAGCGGCAGGCGGGCACCGCGCTGCTGCAAGAAGGCGGCGGCCGCGGCACAGCCGGCCGCTAGCCAAGCGCCGCGCGACTCGCTCAGCAGGAGCGCAGCTTGCGCGGGCATGAGCGGCAGCACCGCCGCGAAGAGCCGGCGTGCCGGGACGGCTCGCCCGGCCAGCACCCCCGCGGCTGCCGTCAGCCGCTCCAATGCGTACATGCCAACAACGGCACCGTACGCATTGGGGTACTGCAGCAATCCGCCGAGCCGGGCACCGGCGGAGCTGATCTCGGGGTCATCTGTCCGCATGACCCCGTAGGGCAGCGGCAGCACACCGCACACGGCTAAAATGCCGCTTAGCACAAGCACGCCGCCTACCAGCTGCCAGCCAAAGGCCAGCCAGCGCACACCACCCTTACTCGCTGCCAGCAACACAGCGAGCAGGGCAAACATCGCGAGCAAGCTCCAGCGCAGCATCTCATGGATACTGCCCTGCGTACTTACCGAGCCTGCCCAAGCATGCAGGGCATAACACACCATCATTGCCAAAGGAAACCCTACATGCACTAAATCTACGACTCCCAGCCGAGTGGATTCCGACCGAACGGAGGCGATGCCATCAATTCCCCTTATCAGTACGCCTCGTTTATACACCACAAGAGAGAACAGCACGACAACACCAGTCATCAGAATAACGGGGTACAGGTCAGCCGGATGGAACAATCCTCTTCGCAAACATCCTGCCAGCAATATAGCTGCCATGCTTAAACCTAAGACTGCAATCCACCATCTGTATTCACGATTACGCTTCTCACTACCCTTACTCCCCATTTCAATCTCACAACTGGACGCTGATGCCCCGTGCCCAGAGATCAAGAAACGGCGTGGACTGGCTATATCGTTATATGTATTGTGCCGATCTCTGAAATAGCACCCGTTTTTCGGAGGATTACTTGTGCTCACATTCATACTCACTCCCACGAATTCTGATCCGTCAGAGGTTCGCTCTCTGTCCTTCACCCCCATCTCCTACTTCCTTCATTTATTTGAAAATAAAAAAAGGCAGAAGAATCCCTCTTAGGGTCCTTCAGCCTTGGTTTTCATCCTTAACCATTATGAACTTTTTCACGCATCATGCCGACATCAATGGCATCCTATATCTTGCACATCAAGTAAAGCGACCCTGGTACCAGTATGTCCCCTTCTTCAGGTATACAGACCAGTCGTGCACGAAACATCCCTACTTTGGTTCTTCTTGTGTTCTCTTTTGAACCCTTTCTCATCCATTACCTGCATGCCAAACATTAGTGAAGATTACATTTCGCAGACCGCTCTAAGTTTTCCCTGTCCACTTTCCCACCAGTTATGCTTCCTTCAACAGGTAGCAGATCCGCACAAGCACGTTCCAGATATGGATCGGCATGAATGAAATCACGGAATGCAGTGTACTCGTCCCACATGTCCTTCACTTGACCCGCCTGACCGCGAACGGCGCGAATCAGAATATTTTTCGGTGTATTCTCCAGATCAATGAATTCGAGCAACTGTGTTTTATATCCCATAATATCCAGCAGTTTGGCGCGAATCGCATCTGTTGCCAGTGCGGAGAAACGCTCCTTCAAAATGCCGTGAGACAGCAGCGGGTTCATCACCGGAGACTCTACCTGGTCATACAGTTCATGCTGACAACAAGGAACCGACAGAATGACAGAAGCTCCCCAGCGCACTGCTTTCTCCAAGGCCGCATCCGTCGCCGTATCACAAGCATGGAGAGTAACAACCATATCCACTTCGTTCAGTTCATCATAATCCGCAATGTCACCAACGAGGAATTTCAGATCACCGTAATGCAAACGTCTGGCCAGATCATTACAGTGTTCAATAACATCCGCCTTTAGATCCAGACCGATGATGTTAAGCGAACGTCGCTGTTGTACGGACAAATAATGATACAGGGCAAAAGTCAGATACGACTTGCCGCAGCCAAAATCTACAATCGTCAGTGGACGTCCTTCCGGCAGATGAGCAATAACATCCTGCACCATCTCAAGGAAACGGTTGATCTGCCTGAACTTATCGTACTTACGTGCAAGCACACGTCCTTCCTCGTTCATAATCCCAAGTTCAACGAGGAAAGAAACCGGAACGCCCTCTTCAAGTACATATTGCTTTTTGCGATTATGGGACAGATCCACCGCTGTTTTGGATGGGGATTTGGTCAGAATCGATACTTTATATTTTTTGCTGATCAAAATTTGATAATCCGCATCTGCCGTACACAGCAATCCCTGACGGAACGTCTCTTCACACAACAAAGTCATACGCTCCAGCGCTTCAGCCGGGGTCAAATTCTCATGCAGCACTTTATTCGCATAATGAAAAGCAAACTGATAATGAAGCTGATTCTTCAGCGTAACCGGCTTCACCTGCACTTTGGTAAACGAGACATTGTCCCGTCTGCGCAGCTGACTCCAGGTCGCCGTAATCAGCGAGTTCTGTTCAAAAATATCTTGTATAAGCTTTCGCAACGAATCCACGGGGTACATCTCACTTTCGGTTTGGTTTGGTCAACCGTTACCATACCATAATTCCGTTCCCTCTCCAAGTGAAGAGCTACGCTCCATTAGTTCAGTCATCAGATATTCTATAAGTTCAGCGATCCATTCGGTTATTCTTCTGTTACGACCTGCCGACGTTTGGTTTCCAGTGCTGTAATCTGTGCCAGCCCCTCCTCGACCTCAGCCCGCGGCAAACCGCCCTGTTCAAGCCGCTCATCCGTAAGTTCCGTCAACCTCTGATAAAATGCTCGCGCGTCCTCTTCATACTGTACCGGATAATCCGCATCAAGATGCATCAGTCTGTACCAGCCATTCTCCGCCGCATCATATCGGCCCTGTTGCTCCCGATATAACGCAAGTTGCTTCTCCGTTCGCGCAGGAAGCTCATATCCCTTAATTTGCTCTATAATTCCTTCTATACGGTCAGGCACCTGTAATAACTCGCGATTAGCACCATGATTCTGGGTGTACAGGTAAAAATGTAAAGCTCGCATTAAACGAACAAGCGCCGCATCTTCTGCATCCATTTTCTCCTCATCATCAATGCCTTCGACTCTGGCCTTCTCGTGATAGATATATGCTTCTTCCTCAATCAGTCTCGCCGCTTGCTGCAGATTGTCCACCTCAATGACGCCGCGAAAACGGAACATCTCAATCACATCCTCTGCAGGCAGAGAGTTCAGCAGATTGAGATTCATGCCAAATTGTCTGCGCATTAACTCATCCAGTTCAGATAAAGCCTCCGTATGTTTACGTTGTTGTCTAAGCGTAAAAGCCTTGCCAATCGCCTCTGTCATTTCCTCCATCATGCGGAGCAGATAATCCTTCCTGAACATCGGTGCGCCCCCTTATATCTTCACTCATTTATCGCATACTTTATATCGCGTATTCATATGATTTATTTTAATTCATGCCGTGAAAAAAAGCGAAAGTCCTGCTCTCCTGCTTCCGAAGCCGGTCAGCAAACACATCAAAGCCCCTGCTTGTCCATATGGACACACAGGGGCTGCATATACAAACTCGATTGAGTGATCTTATGGTTAGTCAGACAATCCCGTCATAAACTGTTGAATTACCTGAATCAATTGTTCCGGCGCTTCATACATACTCATATGTCCTGCACCTGCAATGGTGGCCTGCACAATATGAGGCTTGTCACTCGTAAAAGTACGTTCCGGTGGAATCAGCCCATCCTTCTCCCCTGCTACAAGTAATACTGGAAGCGGTGTGGCAGACAATACATCATGGCGATCTGGACGTTCACGCATAGCCAGTGCCGCGCCAACCGCACCTTGAGGGGCAGTTTGATACCCAATTTCCTTCACACGATTCACATGTGCCGACATCGATTCAATATGCTCTGGAGCGAACAGACCAGGTACCAGCCCGTCCACAAAATTCACAATGCCTTCGGTCTGAATCGTAGATACTGCACGCAAACGTTTCTCCTTCGCTTCGTCGCCGTCCGGATACGCTGTTGAATGGATCAAACCGAACGCGTTGAGTCGCTCCGGATGGTGCTGTGCAATGGAGAGTGCAATATATCCGCCCATGGAATGTCCTAGAATCACTGCTTTTTCCACGTCTAGCTCATCGAGCAATTGCAACACATCGTTGCCCATCTGTTCAATGGTGTAACTGCCTACAGGTGCATCCGTTTTGCCGTGCCCACGCAGATCAGGTACGATACAACGATAGCTGCGGGCCAGCTCCGGTACTACTTCATCCCAATAGGATGAACTACCGCAGTAACCGTGAAGCAGTACAAGCACTTCTCCCTTACCCTGCTCAGCATAACAAATCGTTGTTCCATCACACATCACTTTTTCCATATTAATCCCTCTCTCTGCGCGAATGTAATATTTCAGGTTGTATATTATTAAGCATTCATCTCATAAATGAAACGTTTATCATACATTCCAGGCTTCCGTCACCGCATCTGCAATCGTTTGTGACATGCCCATGACCAAGTACAGCGAAGTCATCTGCAAAATCGAATAGGGTCTTGGTCCGTTGGCATTTACTACTGCAGCTACACTGTATTCTCCAACAGGTGGCAAATGACCCCCAACGGATTGGGCAGGGCGCAAGGATGTTGCCGATACATAGTATGTCCCGGTAGCATCTTTTGGGCCCAAACATGCATCTATTGCTATAACCTTATGGTGTGAAGGAATGTGGGCCAGTCTCTTTTCAAGAGTATCTGCATCACAAGGCGTTGCCAGTGTACCGATTACATGAGGTATGCCACGCTCCTCCAGCAAAGCCCCCGTCATCGGTCCAAGAGCATCCCCGGTCGAGCGATCTGTGCCGATACATAGAAACGTAATCTCGTTCAGTTTATGGAGCTCGGAGATCTCCTTGAAAAAAAGGGCCATCTTGTCTCCAGGCACGCCTTTGCGTACACCTCGGCTCTGTTGCCGGACAAGTTCCCGTTTATATAAAGCCAAACTGAATTCCTCCTTGTTACACATGAGAATATTGGACAACCCTAGTGCTACCTTTACTTCCAGTCGTTGTGATCTATTCTCATATTGTAACCGATGCTCCATTCTCCCGCAAAATCATTGGCTTGTCCCCTTCTACTCATGCTACAATAACAGAAGTTCCGTTTGGACAAATGAGCAACCCATCTCCGGAGATGGAAAGGATGAAGTTAACGATGGATTTAACACAAGCAACAGCAGAAAATATGGAATATATGATTGAAGCGATCAAAACCAAGCTGCGGATGGCCAGTGGTGCCGCGATGCAAGCTTCAGCGTTCCCGCTTGAGAAATATGAAGATTTGCAGGATTTGTACGAAATGGTGATGAGCAAAGAACATTTGAGCATCTCCGAAGTAGAAGCGGTTGCTTCTGAACTCGGTAAACTCCGCAAATAAACTTCTCTCTCCACATGCGATCTTCACACCTGGCACAAGATGAGCAACAAAAAGGACCTGTCTTACATCAGAACACTGATGCAGGACAAGTCCTTTTTGTTGTATTAAGGAAGATCCACAAGTACGAATTCAGCAGGCTCGCTGCCCGTACTTGTCATTTGTAAATCACAGCTCTTACGGATACGGGCCGCATCTCCGGGCTTGAGATTAAAGTTTCCGTCGGAACACTGCATTTCGAGATGTCCGTTAATGAGAAACAAATGTGTACGACGCTCCTCATGTTGCGGAAACATTAATTTCTTTCCTGACTCCAGCTTGGATAGATAACAGGTTACATCCTGAGCGATGCGAAGTGAGTTTTCTTCTATCGATTCATCCGTTTGGCCAGATGCACCTGACACAACTGGACATAGCCGGTTGAGCTGGGCGGACTCTTCTATTTTCCGATAAGCATAAGATGGCTTCAGCATGCGCTGAGAGGGCAAAAACCACATTTGCAAGAAACGTACCGGTTCATCCGTGGCTGGATTGGTTTCGGAGTGCTCTACGCCTGTGCCTGCACTCATCACCTGAACTGTCCCCGCTTCGAGCAACTGTTCTGTGCCCATACTGTCTGTATGTTTAAGCGTGCCTGATATCACATAACTGACAATTTCAAGGTCGTGATGTGGATGTTTCTTAAAGCCTTCTTGCGGCATCAGTATGTTGTCGTTGTGGGCTAACAGACAGCCAAAATGAGCATTGCTCGGGTCCTCATAATCCGCAAAGGAAAAGCTGAATTCGCTGTGTATCCAACCGCGATCCGACGTGTGTCTTTCTTCCGATGTCACTACTTTAATCATATTCATCCACCTCCAGAGGATTGGAACTGCCGTATGGCAATAATCCATGCGTGTTCAAAATGATATAGGTCAATACCAGTTGGTATGTGATCTTTACCCGGGGTCCGGTCATTCTAATCACGTTCCTTCTAAAGGTTACACGCTATCTTTTCATGAGTGGAGCACAAATTCACTATCCATCCGACCCACTATAGTGCCTGCATCATTACGAATGTCTGCAGAAAATACTTCAGCCAAGCGTGCAATGGTTTTAGGGTTGGAATAGTTTAGTTGCTTCAATATCGATTGTGCAATGGAAGCCCATTCTTCCTCAGAGCCATCCAGCACTTTGAAGGTGATGCCCAATCTTTCTTTTTTCAGTGCAAAACCAAATACACCCTTGAATCCGCCTTTGGCGACAATATTATCGTCTTCCAGCAACACCGAATCCACCCGATTCTGGCCACCGACCATCAGAGGGTGCTGATTCATAGCCGAAGTGATCGTCTTTACAGCCATGCGTGTAGGCTCATCTGCAATCAGGTCAGGACATGCGAGCTTGAGATATGCATTGGCCAGTGCAGACAAAGGTAGCGAAAATACCGGAAATCCACAGCCATCCGTCCCTAGTTGAATCTCTTTTTCTTCAATGCCTGCGAGACCTGCCAGTGTTTCTAGGATTTCTCGTTGCACTGGATGATCCGGCTCGGCATAGCTGCTCAAATCAAGTTTTCTCATCTGGCTATAACCCAGAATGCCCAGATGTTTCCCCGAACAGTTATGCAATATTCTGCGTTTCTCTCCTTGCGCCCTCAACCAGTTATTGCGGCTTTCTTCATTAAGCGGATAGCTTGGTGCACAGATCAGACATTCCTCACCAAGTCCGATTTTATGAGCCAGATGCTCCAGCACTTGAATATGCTCCGGCTCAGAGCGATGTGATGAAGCCATGATTGCAATCTCTTGTGGCTTAAGACTATAATGTCGATCAATTCCGGCCCGAATACCTGGAATCGCTTGAAAAGGTTTGGCCGATGAACGTGTGAACGCTCTGAAATGAGGATCACCAGCCGAATATACAACCCGGCCATGCTCATCTGTAATACATATGTGTCCGTAGTGAGCGCATTCCATCACGCCCGCACGGTATTCTTTAACTAACAAAGCACTCTCCACGCGAGTTTCTCTCCTTTAAATTGCTAATTTCTTCTCTGCTTTGCTTCACGGCGCCGCATGGGATATCCTCATTAGTATAGTACAAAAACGACGGTTTTACAGTTTTTTCGACAGTCGTTTCGGGTAAAGCTTTATCAGCCTTACTGAAGGACTACTCTTTATAGAAGGGGATACGTTTCATGCTACGTAATTCTCAACATCTATCATCTGAATCATCTCATGTGATGTCTTTGCAATCTCTGCTGAAATACGTCCTGATTGCTTCACTGCTAAGCTCAGCTACTGTTTTATTATTGGCTGGTGTTGGAGCCTGGCTGGGTCTGGAACGTTTAATTCGACTGGACAGTCAAGTTCAGCAAATGTTTTATCTCCACTCGCAATCCCGTCTGTCTCTGCTACCCTACACTTCCTTCATCACGGCACTGGGTTCATTTAAAATATCAGCACTTGCTGCAGCAGGGTTCGCACTATTATGTTTCTTACAGCGTCATCCCAGAACGATGATGTATGGTTATATCATCTGCGCAAGTTTCGGAATGATGTGGATTTTGAACACGTTTTTAAAAGAAATCTTTAGACGAAGCAGACCCGAACTGGATCACCTTCTCGTTGTGCATGGATATAGTTATCCCAGTGGTCATGCCATGATTTCGATGGGTTTTTACGGTATGCTTTTTGTCATCTGGGCCATCGAATGGAAGGAACGGGATGTAATTAGAAGATGGCTTCCTGTTATTTGCGGTATTCTATTTGTTCTGTTGATCGGCGTGAGTCGGGTTATGCTGGGGGTTCATTATCCTACCGATGTTTTTGCCGGATTTGCCGCAGGCTTCGTCTGGATTGGCTGTATGATTCAGGGAATAAAACACCCTGCCATTTGATCCCCTGTATCTAATTTCCAGCTTATTCATCGGACAGTTAGTTGTTTCACCATGTTGCACGGCGTTTATATACGAAGTAAGCAAACGCGAACAGACAACATCCTGCATCAAGTTGAAAGGAGGCGGTTGTTATGTGGGGCATTATTATCAGCATTGTCATGGCGATCATTATCGGTTTGATTGGAGATGCACTTGCCGGTCATAACATGCCGGGCGGCGTGATTGGTGCGATGATTGCCGGATTCGCCGGAGCCTGGCTGGGAGCACTTTTGCTTGGTAACTGGGGACCGGTTATCGGTAACTTTGCCGTCATTCCCGCCATCATTGGTACAGCGCTCTTTGTATTCTTGCTGGGGCTTGTGTCCAGACTGCTAAGACAGGCTGCCTGATTCGGGTTAGATGGTGTTCGTTGTTTCGTATTTCTTTCCTAAATTAATGAAGGAGTGATTAGACATGAATAAAGCAGAAGAGCAATATCCTGTACAAAGTGGTTCGACTTTCGCCAAAGGCATTTTCATCGGAGGTTTGTTGGGCGCTGCAGCTGCCCTGTTATTCGCCCCTAAACCAGGACGCGAATTGCGTGGTGATCTTTCTGAAAAGGTAGGTATGGTGACTGACCGTACAAAGGAAGTGGCCACAGTTGTTGGTGACAAAGCTTCTGAAATTGCCAAAACGGTATCTTCCAAAACGTCCGATCTGGCAAGAACAGTAAACCAAGGTCGCAATGACGTTATGGATTCCGTAAGAAAAGCTTCAGCAGATGTTGCTGAGGAAGCAACACGTGCATCTGAAGAAGTGGCTGCCGCTTCCGTAGAAGCGAAGGAAGATGCGCGTAAACAATTGAACTCGACAAGCCTGTAAGGCTTGATGAGATCGAGCAATGAATAGCCAGCTGCATTCCAGCTGGCTATTTTTTATCCAAAGCGAACGGAGGAATGACAGATATGAGTAAAGTCACGATTAATGGCAACACCTCAGTACCGGGAGGAACACCTGCACAGCAGTATGATACCAGTGAACATCCATTCGAATTGCGTCACGAGGTCAAGCGCCTGAACACACGGCTTGATCAGATTGCCGACAGTCTGGAGAGGGCTCAGATCAAAGACATCATTGAAAATTACAGTAGTCCCAAGAAACGAATCATTACCAACTTTACAGCAGGTATGGCTCGTGGACTTGGATTGACCGTCGGAACGTTTGTTGTGCTCGGTTTGCTTGCCTTCATTCTTAGCCAATTTGTCAATATGCCTATCGTGGGTCAATACATCGCCGACTTGCTCGGTTACATTGAGGATTACAAAAAATAAAAAAGGAACCGCCCAGTCTGTGACTATCGCGGTTCCTTTTTTCCTCTGTCCCGGTTTCCCCGAGCGGAGGACTGTGCAGATTTTACTTTTAACAAATCCCCGGTCCATCCTTTCATCATCATCCATATATACATACTGATCATGCTGCAGATGATGAGTACAATAACAAGCACGACTCCCCATGTTTTGTCGATCAGGGGCAAATTCTCAAAATTCATCCCCCATATAGCACCTGCGGCTGTTGCAGGTGTGAATACGGATGTCACAATCGTCAGTGTCTTCATAATTTCGTTGCCGCGTACGCCTGATATCGCGTTGTCGATCGAGATTAAGGTATCAATCTCCTTTTCATAATGCTGGAACAGACACTCCATTCGTTCAACGCGGTATTGAAGTTGCTGATAGAAGCGATTCTCTGTAATTTCTTGAAGATAGGCTTCCCGGGAAGCGGCCATTAATTCGGTATAAGGAATGAACAGGTTACTCCAGTACAGCAATTCGAAGCGTGCTGCCAGAATCTGATCCATTAATGTCCGCGCATTCCGTGATTCCATTCTCCGTTCCAGGTCACGCAGATTCATCTCAAAATGATCCATACCGACATGGTAATAATGTAGAATGGCCCGAAAAAGCACAAACATACCTTCTCTAGCCTGCGTACATTGGTGCAACATGTGCATTCGTTCGCCCGATTTCATAATGCCTCTCGTATTGTCGTCCAAATTAAGCGTGACCAAATTCTGCTTGTCGACATAAAAAAACATCTGATTATCTCTTCGTTGATCTTCTCTCTCATTTTTTACAGCATATAAAAACGAGCCAAAAATAACCGCATCTGTGCCATTAAAATAACGAACGGACAAGTAGTTCGATTCGGCTTCTGGTATTTTGCTTAGCCAGTATTGCATCTCTGGAAATGACTGTTCTAGATCACGAAGTGCGCTCTCCATACTACTAGAATCCGGAGCTACCCAATCCCACCACTGCCAATCTTCGGAGCAGGATAACTGATCACGCCGAGCTTCCAGTTTGATTTGGTCCACCTGACATTCCTCCTGAACATGTTTTATTCTATTGCCACTAAACTTTCCTCTCAATCAATTCAAAAAGGACACGTATGCATTCCAGTGCAATACCGTGTCCTCGTCAAGCCGTATTGGGGCAACAATTAGAATAATGGTTCATAGCAGAGAAGCGTTAGACATAATCTGCTTCAGTTTCTCCGTAGCCCTTTTCTGAATCCGGGAGACGCTCATCTGCGAGACACCCAGTTTCTGGGCTATAGCCCGCTGTGACTGTCCATCCTGAAAGGCTAAAATAAGTACTTTCTGTTCTTGTTCCTTAAGCTGGCCTAATGCCTGCTGCAAATCCATTCGTTTTTCCACCGAATCAAAGTCATTCACATCCGCGCTGATCAGTTCTCCTAGTGTCGCAGCACTGTCATCCTGAGATAATGGAGAATCCAGAGAAACATAGTGGTAACACTCCCGACCAGCCAGAACTTCAATCGTTTCCTCCGGAGTAAGATCCAGGTACTCAGCAATCTCATTAACCCCGGGTGAACGCTCCAGCTTTACCGTCAGCTCATCAATGGCATGTTGCACCAATGCCCCTTTTTCCTTGATTCTTCTCGGTACTTGAATGTACCATGACTTATCCCGTAGATAATTTTTCATATGACCGATCATACTTTTCATCGCATACGGTTCAAATGGAATCCCCAGATTGATATCATATTGCTTCAACAATCGGATCAATGCCATTTGCCCTGTCTGGTACAGATCCTCGTATAAATCAGGTCGATTCCGGGCAATTTTACCCGCAGCCATTTTGACCATCGGCTCATACTTGCGGATCAGAACCGTAGCGATTTCGTTGTCCTGTGTTTGTTGGTATTCCCAGATCAAACCAATCGCTTCAGACATGGACTCTGGGGGAGTCACTTTCTCATTCATACTTTCTCCTCACTTTTTGCAAGACGTTTTACGAGTACTACTTTCGTACCTTTGCCCGTCTCACTTTCAACACTGACATCATCCATCAAGGCTTGCATCAGGTAGAACCCAAGTCCGCCAATCTGAGCGTCTGTCAGTTCTTTGTCATGAAGTCCGGAACGTGTTGCGGCTGGGTTCACATTCTCGAAGCTGGAACCCTCGTCTTTGACAGTGATCGCGAGCATCTCACCATCTACTTCAAAAACGACTTCAACCATACCGCCTTCATGAGAGTAGGCATACAATACGGAATTGTTACAGGCTTCGGATACAGCAACCTTCATATCCTCAATGTCTTCATAAGAGAATCCCATTTTGGACGCAACACCATATAGATTAAGTCTTACAATATCCACATATTCAGCTGTCGCCGGTAAATTCAGCGTAATTCTTTGGACTTCTGCATTCATTCCTTTTTCGATCCTTTCCTATTGGGAATTCTTCTGTGTAACAAAGAATTTAGCTATACCCGTCATATCAAAAAGTTTCTGAATTTGCGCAGGAACTTCCTGTACTTCAAAGCGAGCTTCCATTCCATGTCTGGCCTTGAGAACAGATAACAGGATACCAATCCCTGTGCTATCAATGTACTTCAGATCTTTCATGTTAATAATCAGATCCTGCTCCTTGTTGTCCACGAGCGGTTCCATTACCAAACGGAAGTCAGGAGCAACCGACAAATCCAGTTCGCCAGTCAAATACACTGTGCATACACCGTCATGTGTTTCGGTTCTTGCGTTGAATTTTTCATTTTTATTTGTATTCATTAGACATCTCTCTCCTGATCAATGGTTTCCTTACCTTATAACCCAACTTACGCACGAGTGAAACAGGAAACATAACTGGTAAAAACTTCAATTGGCCTGATTCATTGCTGAACCAGCCGGATTAATAACCTGGCGTTTCTTCTGATAATGGGAAAGTTTCTGTTTGACACTTCCCATTTTCACCGGCTTACTGATATAATCGTCCATTCCTGCCTCGGTACAGCGCTGCTGTATACCTTCCATTACGTTAGCTGTCATGGCTATAATGACAGGTTGTTGCTTCTGAGACACGCTTGCGCGTATTTTTCTCGTACATTCCAGACCATCCATCACTGGCATCTGCAGATCCATAAAAATAAAGTCATATGGCGACGAGCTTTCGAGCACCATGTCGAGAGCCTTCTGCCCATCTTCCGCAATATCTGAGAGAAGTCCAAGCTTGTGCAACATGATGGCCATCAACTTCTGATTGATCGGATGGTCATCCACGATTAATACCGTTGCATGTTTATCTTCATGATTAACGTCTGTCAGCTTCTCTTCGCCGCTACCCTGAACCAGTTCCGTTTCAATGTAACGCTTGGCCTGAATGGTAAACACGAAGGTAGCCCCCCGCTTTTCAGAGATATCAAGATAAATCTGCCCACCCATCATTTCGACCAGTGTTTTACAGATGGCAAGGCCAAGGCCAGTTCCACCATATTTTCGAGTCATGGACGTATCAAGCTGAGAAAACGGCTGGAACAAGCGATCCACTTTCTCAGGTGCGATGCCTATTCCTGTATCTTTGACAGCAAATTCCAAAGACATATTGCCGTCCTTCTCTTCGTTCACGGACACAATGAGATACACACCGCCCTGCTCCGTAAACTTCACCGCGTTGGCAATCAAATTCAGCAGCACTTGGCGGAGACGTGCCATATCTCCATAGATTAATTCAGGCACAGCATCTTCAAGGAAAAAATCCAGTTCCAGACTTTTCTTACCTGCTTCTGCAGCGAACAGACCGAGCACTTCACGTATGCAGGAAACGAGTTCAAATGGATGCTCCTCCAGCTCCATTTTGCCGGACTCCATTTTGGTGAAATCTAGAATATCATTGATTACCGTGACGAGTGCATCGGCACTGCGGCGAACGATATCCACATATTCCTTCTGATCTTCCTTCAACTCGGTTTCCATCAACAGGTCAACCATGCCAATGACTCCGTTCATGGGCGTACGAATCTCATGGCTCATCATGGCCAGAAACTCCGTTTTGGCATTAGCCGCAATCTCGGCTTCTTCTTTGGCCTGCACGAGTTGCTGATTCATCTTCTCCAGTTCCTGTGTCTTCTGGTGAAGCAACATTGTCTGTGTCTTTAGTCTTTTGTTGGAGATAAACATCTCTACAAAACCCTCGATTTTGGACTTCAAAATCTGGGGAATAAACGGTTTGACCATATAATCAATGGCTCCCGCTGAATATCCGGCAAACAAATGCTCAGCCTCTCTGCTATTCGCCGAAATGAAGATGATGGGCACATCTTTGGATTTGTCTCGTGCTTTGATTAATTTCGCTGTCTCAATCCCGTCCATCCCAGGCATCTGCACATCAAGTACAATGACCGCAAATTCGTCTTTGAGCAGACACCGGAGTGCCTCTTCTCCGGAATTTGCCTTGACGAGTTTGTATTGCTCTGATTCCAGAACCGCTTCGAGCGCAAGCAGGTTCTCAGGGCGGTCATCTACCAATAATATGTGGATTGGTTCATTGAGCCCCATAACTAAGCCTAACCCCCTATTTGATTTTCCGGTATATTTTTTCGGTCCGGTCTAACGGCTCATAGGCATCGCTATATTCTGTAAAATGAATGGATTCTTTCGATCCCAGAACGAGTATGCCAAAGTGGCTCAAGCTCTCATGAAACAGCCCGTGCACATGGTTCCGCAGCTCATCGTTGAAATAAATCATGACATTGCGGCAAAAGATAACGTTAAACTCATTAAACGACCTGTCAGTTGCCAGATTATGTTCGGCAAAAATAATGTTTTTCTGAAGAAACGGGTGAAATATAACGGAATTATATTTCGCTGTATAGTATTCGGAGAAGGCTTTCGTGCCCCCTGCCTCCAGATAATTTGTTGTAAACAACTTCATTTTCTCAATACCGTATACGCCTCCCTTGGCCTGTTGCAGTGAGCGGTCATTCATATCCGTTGCATAGATTCGTGCCTTGTCATACAGACCTTCCTCATGCAGCATAATTGCCATGGAATACACTTCTTCACCCGTAGAGCAGCCTGCATGCCATATCCGAATATAAGGATAGGTTCTCAGAATAGGAATGATCTTCTCCCGAAACATGCGAAAAAGCGATGGGTCTCGGAACATTTCCGTTACCGGAATGGATAAATTCTGTACAAACCGTTCAAACGATGAACGATTGTGCAGTACCTTTTCCTGTAGTCCGGATATGCTTTTCACTCCTTCCGCATGCGCATAATGCCATATTCTTCTTCTTAGGGATGGCAACGCATAATTTCTGAAGTCATACCCATACAAACGATGCATTCCTTCCAGCAGCAATTCAATCTCGATCAGTTCCCGTTCTTCATCTTGCGGTATACGGATCGTATCTGCTCCCGTCTCGTTAGGTTCCCACGGTGTCATAACTTCTCTCCACTTCGTCTTTGGTTACTTGCGTATGCGTTATTCTCCTTCATTACCCAAACCATACGCTTACGAATACAGCCATACCCGCATTAACGATAACAATTGATCGGTTTGAATCGGTTTTTTCACATAATCGGATGCCCCAGCCTCAATACATTTCCCTCGATCCTCTTTCATCGCCTTGGCTGTGAGGGCAATAATCGGCAATTTATCAAATTTCGGGTTCTGTCTGATCCGTGTCATCGCCTCGTATCCGTCCATCTCTGGCATCATCATATCCATCAGCACCAGATCAAACTCCGGATTTTTCTCGAGTGCCTCCAGCGCCTCACGACCGTTCTCAGCAAATGTAACATCCATACGGTACCCTTCAAGCACACTGGATAATGCAAACACATTCCGGATATCATCATCGACAAGCAATATTTTTTTGCCTTCGAACAAGGTTTCTTTATTATGAAGCTTCTGCAAAATACGGCGTTTGTCCTCTGGCAGGTTGGCTTCTACCCGATGCAGGAACAATGTCGTTTCGTCCAATAATCGCTCCGGTGACTTCACGTCTTTGATAATAATCGATTCCGCATATTTACGAAGTTTCATCTCTTCCTTGGAATCCAGCTCTTTACCCGTGTAAATGATGATTGGCAAATCATTCAGATATTCATCATCCCGAATCTGATCAAGCAATTCGAAACCTGTCATATCCGTTAGCATCAGATCCAGTACCATACAATCGTAACGCTGGCTGTGTAATTCATTCAGTGCCTCTTGCCCTGTAGAAACAGCCGTGATAGCCACATCATCATGACCGATCAATTCAATGATTGCTTTGCGCTGAATTTCATCATCTTCAACGATGAGCAGTCGTTTTAATTGATTTTCCGTATAGGATTGGATATGGGAGAATGCTTTATCCAACGAATCTTTGCTGGATGGTTTTTTCAGATATGCGATGGCCCCCATCATCAACCCCTGTTTCATATCATCCACAACCGAAATAACATGCACCGGGATGTGACGTGTTACGGAATTACTCTTCAGTTCACCCAAGATCGTCCAACCATCCATCACAGGTAGCTGTATATCCAGAATGATCGCATCAGGCAAGTATTCCCGAGCCATCTCCAGCCCAGTATCTCCCTGAAGGGCAACCAATGCCTTGAAGCCGCGGCCTCTCGCCATGTCCATCAGAATATGAGCAAATTTCACATCATCTTCGATGATCAGCAACGTTTTATCACCTTCTACGATGGTGTTAGCATCGTCTTCTATTCGTGACAGCTCTGCACTGCGAGCAGGCGATAATTCAGCCATACGACTTTCTTCCGGTTCAGATGCCAAAATGGATTGTTGCGGAATACGGACAGGTTGAATATCCGGCACCAGCGTTTGTTGTTGTTCTGAAGATACTGCCGCTTCTCTTGTTGCCTTTTCCTCCGCCCATTCAGCCTCTTCATGATTATCCGGCAGGAACAGGGTAAAGGTGCTTCCCACGCCTTCTGAAGATTTCACCTGTATTGCCCCACCAAGCAGACGTGCCAATTCTCGGCTAATCGATAAACCAAGACCCGTACCGCCATATTTGCGACTCGTCGTACCGTCTACCTGCTGGAACGCTTCGAAGATCAGATCCGTCTTGTCTGATGGAATGCCAATGCCGGTATCTTTGATGCTGAATCCAAGATATTGCTGATTCGTATTCAGATATCCAGGCAATTCCTCTGGCTTCATACGCTTTGCAATCAGACTTACCGAACCACGGTTTGTAAACTTGAATGCATTCGATAACAAGTTCCTTAAAATCTGTTTCACTCGATGACTGTCTGTATAAATCCATTCCGGTAGTGAACTATCAAAATCAATATTTAGATCCAGTTCCTTCTTGTTAGCCATCGGACCAAAGTTCTGGGTGACAAAGCCCGTTAATTCATCCAATCGGACGGTTTCGTAGTTGATGTCCATCTTGCCTGCGTCTACTTTTGACAGATCAAGAATCTCATCAATCATCTTCAGCAAATCTGCACCTGACATATAAATGGTTTGTGCATATTCCTGCTGTTTGCTACTGAGATTGCCATCTTTGTTCTCCGACAATAACTGAGACAATATGAGCAGACTGTTCAGTGGAGTACGAAGTTCATGCGACATATTAGCCAAAAATTCTGACTTGTACTTACTGGTCATCGACAATTGCATCGCCTGTTGTTCCAATTGTGTCTTCGTTTTCTCTATTTCATCATTTTTCTCTTCCACTTCACGTACCTGTTCTTCAAGCGCACGCGTTTTGGCAATCAGTTCGGTATTAAAATGTTCCAATTCCTCCTGCTGACGCTGTAGCAACTCCTCAGAACGTTTAAGCGCATCCGTCTGTTCTTCCAGATTCTCATTGGAACGGCGCAATTCTTCCTGTTGTGTCTGCAGTTCCTCGGATTGCACCTGTAACTCTTCCGTAAGCGCCTGCGACTCCCGCAGCAGCTCTTCCACACGAAGACGTCGCCGAACATTATTGAGGATGACACCCAAATTCATAATCAACTGACCGAACAACTGCTTGTGCATCTCATTAAAACCTTCGAACGAAGCCAGCTCCACCACACCGATTAATTCGTCTTCAAACACAACCGGGTAGATCATAATTCCTGCAGCTCGCGCAGAACCCGAAGCAGAACCGATGCTCACATATTCGTCAGGTGTATGATCCAGCACAATTGGACTCATATCCAGGGCTGCCTGACCAATCATGCCTTCCCCGATCCGATACACCTCTTTACCGAGCTCACCATTTTCTTCAAAAGCATATGAACCATAACGTCTCAGCTCATCCGGATGCTTCTCTTCGTCAATCAAATACACCACACCAAGCTGTGCACCAAGCACAGGTGTAAATTCACTGATAAACATCTGGGAAATTTGACGAATGGAGCCGATTCCCCGCAGAAGTTCGGGCACTCTCGCAATGTTGGAACTCATCCAGTTTTGATCCTGCTGAGCCTGTACATAGGCTTTCTCGATCTCAAGCTTCTCTTCCAGATCGTTAGAGACTTCTTTGAACACGGTGGCAATCTGACCAATCTCATCCGTGGACTTGATTTGAATTCGGCGGATGGTTCTGTATCGCCCTTTGCCAAAACTCGTAATCATCATCGACACTGTATTCAACCCACGTGTAATGCTAGGAAGCACCCACAGGATGACCCCCAAGGCAAGCAGTAATCCCGCGACCATAATACTGATCGTAATCTGAACCGCTCTGGTATATGCAGCGTTGGCATCTTTGATCTCGGCATCAATCTCCTGATCCTGATAACGAGACAATGCATTCAAGCTGTCCACCGTTTCCTTCTGCACCGCAAGTCCAGTGGAATTACGATAATTGTTAGCGTCCTCCACCCGTTTCTGGGACATCAAGCTGGTTATTCTTGTAGCATAATTCGTGTATGCATCCCACGCATTATTCACACGGTCTACAAGTTGATGTTCAGAAGCGGTATCTGCCCGGTCTCTCACCTGCTCTAGATAACGGACACCTCTGTCCTTCATTTCCTTCAGATCTGCTTCTGTCGCACTGACAGAATTGCTCGGGTTTAACAACAAGTTAGCTAGCACTTTGGCAATATCATTGACTTCTCCACGTGCCGCGGAAGTAAATCGCACCTTGAGATAACGTTCCTGATACATCTGGTCGATCTGTTTATTACTGCTGTTAAGCCGCTCATAGCTTACAAAAGTAAGAGCAATCATAATGGCCATCAAGGCGGTAAAACCAATCAGCAGTTTATTTCTGATTTTCATTCCGTTACCGCCCCTTTATCTAGCGTAATCCATACGAGACATTTATCATCATCCCGTTCCGGATTCAATTCATCATCGAAGAACAATGCCTGCATCGCCTCTTCATTCCATGCATGGGAGCCTCTTAATTGCTCTTTCAAAAATTCCAACTGTTGCTCCTGATCGCCCTGAACGGCTTCAAGCAAGCCATCCGTATACAGCGCAATATGTCCATCGCCTTCGTAATGAATAGTCTGCGGTTCAATATCCATTTTGTCGAACAATCCCACTGGGTAGCATACGCTGTCAAATGAAGTTACACTGCCGTCACTACGGAAAAACAGAGCTGGAGGATGCCCCGCATTCACATAATCAATCCGTTTCATACGCGTGTCTACGACTAAATAGATCGCTGTAAAGTAATACTGCACCAGTTGTTTTCCCAGATGCAACTGGTTAAAGCGACGATTTAACTCCTGAATAACCTTCTCCGGGTCTACATATGTCGTCACTGTATCCTTAAGCACAGATGCGATAAACATCGTGAACAGGGATGAAGAGATGCCATGTCCCATCATGTCCAGAAGCAAAACCCCGTATCGTCCCTCTCCAAGCGGGAACCAGGAGTAAAGATCACCTGCGAGCTCAAAAGATGGTTTATAGATGGCATGTACCTGAAACAGCGGATCTTCGATGGCATGACTCAGCACGGCACTTTGCACCATTGCTGCCAGTTTAAGCTCATCCTGAATCCGCTGGTCACGCTCCTTGTGCCAGTCTTTCTCCTGTTTCAGCCGCAAGGCCAGCCGGATTCGGGCCATCAATTCCACTTTGTTAATCGGCTTCGTTACATAGTCCGATGCACCTGCATCGAGCGCTTCGGCCAGCTTCTTGGAATCACCAATCGCAGTCACCATAATAATCGGGATATCTTTCAGGTTTTCATATTTTTGTACAATACTGCATGCTTCGATGCCATCCATTTCAGGCATCATCATATCGAGCAAGATCAGATCAATATCCGACGGCTTGGGACGTAGTTCGCTGTTATCTTCACCAATTCCCAATACTTCGAACATCTCCATAGCTGAGCTTGCTGTCACAATATCGCGGTAATTTTCTTTTTTCAAAATTTCTCGAATGATAATGACATTCGTCGGATTGTCGTCAACAATAAGTATTCTCATTTCTATCTCCTTATCTTTGGCGTCCGGGTTTGTCGATAGTTATCTATTCAACGAACAACCTTATTTATACAAAATTTGCATCTAGAGCGGGCAGTAGACATAACAATTCATAGTCTAACTATAATGATAAATCCAGAAAATGACTATCAGCAAATCAAACCATTAGAGGTAGCTTTCCCTTGATTTTATGGTTTTTGCACCGGTTTATACCAGGGGTTTGGCCCATGACTGAGGCAGAACTTGCAAAAACATAGATAAGGAATGGGGTTTCCCCCATTCCTTATCTATGTTTTTGATTAAGTCTGTCCCGGTTCACCGCAGGGCACTACTTGATATAACACTCCTACGCTCAGGATGTACATATTAGTCTTTCTTTTTGGCAATGATCAGTACCTTGCCTTTATCCAATTCACTTTCATAGAAATCAGCCTCGGCTTCGGTAAAACCCATCGATACGATTTTGGCCCGAAGTTCGTCACCGCGTGAACGGAACAGATTCGCCATGGAATCAAATACACCTTCCTCCTTGATGCCAATCTCGTTAGCATCTGCGGTATCTGCAATGCGATCTGTACGATCCTTCTCATGGGCAAGAACGAAGATATGATCAGCTAAGTATCCAGTCGTCTGCAGTTCTTTCACCGCTTCTACTGCTTGAACTCCGTTTTCTACCACTTTGGCATACGCCTGTGCATTGGTTGAATTCATCGTTTCCACTCTCCTCTGATTAATCTTCTTTATCGCGCTCTTATAGTATATAACCATACTATTTTACGTTGAAACGGAAGCTGGATCAGAATCTCAGGAAACCGTATCGTCGAAAAAGTCAACAGCGTCAATCTGCTTAGAGCCTGATTTCATATATACTTTAATCGCGTAATGACCACGAAGAAACACCTCGCCATCCTCAGCAACAGCGTAAGGCTCGCCCAAGATTTGATGAATAGCATCCATGTGCATTGGGACAGACTCCCCATTCAAGTTCAAGTAGTTATGCGAACCATCCACACGTATGAACTGAATCATGTCTGTGTCTTCACATATCCCCACATTTACATGACGAAAATGATATTCTGGACATCCCATATAAGGATCTTCTTTGATGGCATCTGGCTGACCTAACTTGGCAAATAATTCATGCTTTCCATCCTCTAGTGAAACGCCATTCAGAGTCCGAAACTGCTCGAACGTCTCGGAACGATCCATAGCCAGAGTCATCTCTGGCTCCTGTTCCTCCATTACCGTCCATTGCATGTCGTGAGCAGCTGGTGTTGCTGCCGGTTGAACGGAAAAGGGAGAAATTACGCTAAACATAGTCACTAGCAGTAGTTTCATCATGATTCTCACCCTTTCATCAAGTTCATCACCGCCCTGAAGGCTTCATCGATTATCAGAGAGCAGTCATGTTATTTACGCATCCGTTGCCACACATTAGCGGCGAGATCAATATAATTCATCCAGTTCTTCCCGCCCTTTGTTTTATCCTGATATGTAGCTTCGTAGGATTGCACGGTGCGCTCCGCAGGCGTCGCAGGTGGAGCTGTTACCTGATTGGATTCAGACGTTTTGCCTGCTTCTGCTTTGGAGGGTCTATTCTGAAATCGGGTCATCAGTGTAGTGGACACCTGCTTGGCAGCTGCCGTTACTTCACTCAGAACTTCTCCCAAATTCTCAACGGATTCCATTACCGGGTCAATCTTCTTCATTTTGTGCTGTACATCAGCCGTAATGTCATTGGCATGTCGTACTGTCTGTTTTACTTCATAACTGAGTTCATCAATCGTTTTTTGTACTTCCTGTAGTGTCTGAGAAACATTGTCCAGTGAGCTCTGGGCAGATTTTAACGTGCGAATCAAAAAGAAAACCAGTACAGCAAATGCCACTGCGATTAGGGCCACGCTCAATTGATAGATCATAAAAGAACCTCTCTTTCCATGATTGCGTTCGGTTTTGTTATTGCTATAGTTACCCGAGGTTTTCCCGGGCGAAACAAAAGAAAAATGGTCCTTCAGCGATGTATAGAAGAAGAAAAAAACACCATGTTTCAAGTCATTGGACCTCGGTTAAGGTTAGACTACACAGGGCAGTGAGACAGCACAGTTCACGCCACAAACTTTAACACGAAAGGATGAATTCTCATGTTAAAATGGTCTGTCATATTTCTGATTATTGCACTGGTTGCCGGTATTTTCGGGTTCTTCGGAATTGTTGAAGCGGCTGCTTCGATCGCAAAAGTACTGTTCTTCATCTTTGTAGTACTCTTCGTTATCTCCCTCATTACGGGACGAAGCCGAATGCGATAAAAGCGGATGTCTGAATCTGATGATTGCATTACATACGAAAGCCGATGATGCCTCCGGGCGCGTCGGCTTTTGTGCGTTCCAAGACAGGTACACCTACCTATTTTCTATATTTATGTATTACACTCCCTCCTGCTTTATTCCAAAACACACCGCCGAAGAGTCCTGAAAAACAGGACTTTAATGATATAGTCAGCCCGATTTTATGCCTCGTAAGTCTGATTTTTACAGGCTTTCTATTTACCCACATATGCGCCAGTTGACTCTGGAGGAACCAAGAAAAAATTGTTATAATTTGTGATTCATAGACCAGCTTGCTTGGTTACTTTTAACACAGGACATCAAAAACTACATATTTAACCGAGGAGGAAAAACAAATGAAAAAAATCGTAAGTTTTGCCGCTGCTTTAACATTGATGGGTTCCATGGCTGCCGCTGCAGGTGCCGAGGAAGCGGTTACCGGCACGGTAACACCAACAACTTCCGGTACTGAAGCAACTACAACTTCACCGGCAACAACAAAACCGGCTGTAGAAGTGAACAAACCTGCTGTTCAGACTGTTGAAGGCAAGGTTGAAACCGTTACAGGCAGTACCTACAGCGTAAATGGTAATAATCCTGTGCCTGGATCTGACTTAATGTTTGAAGAGCCGCTTGTAAAACCGGGTGACGAAGTTGTAATGCCAACCATGTTGCTCAACTTGCTGGAACGCACATGGTTCTATGATGCACCAAACGGTAAACCAATCGGTGCTCTGAGCGCGCAAGTTGTTGATACAACAGGTGAAATTGTTGACGGATTCGACGGCGGCGAATGGGTCCAAGTATACACTTGGAAAGGTAAAGCCTGGATTCACGTTGCGATTCAATAATATCGTATAATCGTTTCTAACATAAGTAAAGAGGACAGTACGCCACACTCGCGTCTGTCCTCTTTTTGATATATCTATTTTGTGAAAACTCCTGCTTTAAGTGATTTATGGCAGGTGTGTTTCTTCAGATCGAGGCTCTACATGTACATGAACGTGCATAATGTTATGCGAACGTTTCAGTCGTGCCTCCACCTGATTACAGATTTCATGACCTTCTACCAGTGTTAATCCTCCGTCCACTTCAATGACTACATCTACCAAAACATGGCTACCATGTACTCGTGCCTTCACATCCTTGATCGTTTCTACACCAGGAACTCGGGCAACGGCAGATCTTAAATCCGTCAACTGCTTTTGATCAAATCCATCGGTAAGCAGATGAGTCGAATCACGGAAAATTTCCCAGGCTGTTTTACAAATTAGCAGACCTACCAGGATAGCAGCCACTTTATCCAGCCAAGGGAGTCCAAATTGTGAACCAACGATGCCAACGGCAGCACCGATACTCACCCAGGCATCGGAACGATTATCTTTAGCCGCCGCGTGCAAAGCCTGGCTATTAATTTTCTGGGCTAGACGCGAGTTGTAACGGTACACCCCCAGCATAACCACAGCACAGATCAAAGCTACGCCGGCTGCCCACAGGTTCGGAGCAGTGTAATCGCCAGCATACCAGGATCGTACCGCCTCAACCAATACTTGAAGTCCTACAACTGCCATAATAAATGAGGCAAGTAATGCCGCAATCGTTTCGGCCCGAAAATGACCATAGGCATGATCCGAATCCGGCGGTTTTTGCGATATGCGCAGGCCAACTAATACCGCGACAGAAGCCACAATGTCCGTAGCATTATTGATTCCGTCTGCAACCAGAGCACTGGAAGCAAACAAATACCCACAAATCAACTTAAATGCAGATAATACGAGGTAAGCCGCGATGCTAATCCAGGCTCCCCGCTCTCCTTTACGTATCTCTTCATAAGCGTTCAAGGGGACGACACTCCTTTTCACGTTTCCAATAACTAGTTTTTCCATGGTACCAAATGCAAGCCGTGTGGGTCTATAGAAACAGTGTTGCCGGGTAGCATGGCTGTAGGCAAGCCGAAACAAAGTTTCCAAGAGGCAGGGCTTTAGTGATGAAGAAACAATGTTGGTTCAGGTAAAACTGGTGGAAAACGGCATTTTATCAGGTTGCCCTTGTGAGGCCTTTATAAAACGTATAAAATGAGTACATCCCGTCCAAATTGGACGGCTTACTGCAAGACCGGGAGGGATATATAATGAGCGAAAATAATGAACCGAAAAAGGTCAGCTTGCAAGACGCGATCCGTCAAAAGCTGGCACAAAAGAAAGAACAGCAAAACTCCGGCAACCAGTCGGGTGCTTACTTTGAAGGCGGCCCTAAAGCCATGAAGAGCCAGAACAACAAAAAGCCGAACAACCAGCGTCGCCGTACAGGCGGGTCTTAGGTTCGCGCCAGCATAAGAGCTGTATATCAGCATGAGCACGACAAAAAACCGCATGCCCTCCACTAGGAGGACTTGCGGTTTTTGGCTTGCACGTATTTAAAGTGGAATTAAGCTTCCACCGGGTACATTTTGTTGCGCAGTTCTTTGATTTCGTCGCTTTCCAGATATTCATCATAGCTCATTTGACGATCAATCAGGCCTGTAGGCGTGATTTCGATAATCCGGTTTGCGATCGTTTGGATGAACTGATGGTCATGGGAAGTAAACAACATCGTTCCATCAAAGTCAATCATACCATTATTTAGTGCAGTAATGGATTCGAGATCCAAGTGGTTCGTTGGCTCATCGAGAATCAATGCGTTTGCACCTGTCTGCATCATTTTCGCCAGCATACAGCGAACTTTCTCTCCCCCGGAGAGTACGCTAGCCTTCTTCTGGGACTCCTCACCAGAGAACAACATACGGCCCAGGAAGCCACGCAGATACGTTTCATCCTGATCTTTGGAATACTGACGCAACCAATCTACGAGTGTCATATCCACACCGTCAAAGAATTGGGAGTTATCTTTCGGGAAATAAGCCTGAGTTGTCGTCACACCCCAAGTATATTCACCGCTGTCCGCTTCCGTTTCACCCATGAGAATATCAAACAATAGTGATTTGGCATTTCCGTTCGGGCCAACAAATGCAATTTTGTCACCTTTGTTCACCACAAAGCTCACATCTTTCAACATTTCCACACCATCGACGGATTTGTGAATACGATCCACCGTCAGCAATTGTTTCCCTGCTTCACGCTCAGGTTTGAAGTTAATAAACGGATATTTACGGTTGGATGGACGAAGGTCATCCAATGTGATTTTGTCGAGTTGTTTCTTCCGGGAAGTCGCCTGTTTGGACTTCGAAGCATTCGCGGAGAAACGTTGAATAAAGGCTTGCAGCTCTTTAATCTTCTCTTCTTTTTTCTTGTTGGCATCCCGTTGCAACGCAAGAGCCAATTGGCTGGACTCATACCAGAAGTCATAGTTACCTACGTACATCTGAATTTTACCAAAGTCAATATCTGCGATATGCGTACATACCTTGTTCAGGAAGTGACGGTCATGGGATACAACAATAACGGTGCCTTCATAATCCATCAAGAAGTTCTCAAGCCATTGAATGGATTCGAGATCCAAGTGGTTGGTAGGCTCATCGAGCAACAGGTTGTTTGGACGGCCAAACAACGCTTGTGCCAGCAATACGCGAACTTTTTCGTTCCCGCTCAGCTCTATCATTTTTTTGTCATGCATGTCACGATCAATGCCCAGACCGATCAGGAGTGCCGCTGCATCCGGCTCAGCATCCCAGCCGTTCTGCTCAGCGAACTCCCCTTCAAGTTCACCTGCACGCAAACCGTCTTCTTCTGTGAAGTCTGCCTTCGCATACAAAGCATCCTTCTCTTTCATGATGGAATACAGACGAGCGTGACCCATAATAACCGTTTCGAGAACCGGATACTCATCATATTCAAAGTGGTTTTGCTTCAAAACGGCCATACGTTCGCCCGGGGTGATGTGCACCTCTCCCGAGTTGGCTTCAATCTCACCGGACAAAATTTTCAAAAACGTTGATTTGCCGGCTCCGTTCGCACCGATCAGGCCGTAACAGTTGCCTGGCGTGAATTTGATATTCACATCTTCAAAAAGTGCACGTTTTCCGTAGCGGAGCGTGATGCCGCTTGTACTGATCATTAAGCATACCATCCTTTATTCGTTAATCTGCATACTGCATGAATAGCAACCTGCGTAAAATCATGGATTCAATATCCGATGCCTATTCTGGCACCATATTATAACACAAAAAAGCGGCAAATTCGAAAATCAGCCGCTTTTTACGGATTAAAGTTTTGGTAAATATGCTGTTCATGCACGTATATTTATAGATTACCATATCTGGCTGGCTTTTGTTAGCCCAGTTATTGTACTTTTCATGGAATTTTAATGAATAATCACTCGGTCTCATCAGCTTCATGTCGAATGCGAAGAGTCTCGCCATGTCCCAGCACCCGAATCCGTTCCTTGGCAATACCGAGCCGTTCTCTCTCCGCCTCCAGCCGGTCCAGTGCTTCCTTGGGTGTGTCGTCCGCCAGCTTGAAGGTTCCATAATGCATGGGCACCATAAGCTGTGAGCCTGTCTCCACGAATCCTTGCAAGGCTTCCTCTGGTGTCACATGCTGGGAAGTCATAAACCATTCGGGATCATACGCGCCAATCGGCATCAGCGTTACGCCAATGTCGAAGCGTTCACCAATCGTTTTGAACTCCTTGAAATACCCGGTATCCCCGACAAAATACAGGACAGGTGGATAACCTCCTGCTTGTTTGTCATCGTGAGCTTTCTGCGATTCAGAAATTGCTGAAGCGGACTGTTCCGGCACTTCTCTTGCTGCCGCACTCTCTTCTGATGCATGTACGACATGATTTGGCTCCAATACGTAACCGCCCCAGTGGGACGTATTGGTATCAAATAACGTTCGGCGTGTCCAGTGCTGAGCAGGCACAAACGTAATCTTCACTCCACTAAGCACCATATGATCCCACCATTTCATCTCCTGACAGCGGTGAAATCCCTTACGGATCATCTTGCGTTTCAAGCCGTCCGGCACAATCAGCAGTGTCTTCGATGTAATCAATTTGCGCAGGGAAGCCAAATGCAAGTGATCATAGTGTGAGTGAGAGATAAGGATGACGTCGAGCGGTGGAATATCCTGAATCGGAATGCCGGGGTCACCCAGCCTGCGTTGGAATCCCATCTTTTCCGCCCACACCGGGTCGGTCACGATATTCAGTCCATAATATTGGATGAAAAAGGTGGAGTGTCCGATCCACGTGATCGTGGTTTCTTCCCGGTTGGCATGTAAATAATCCAGTTCAGGCTCGTGCTTCGGCACCTTGTAGGAATAGTCCTTTACTTTGCGGCGCCGCTGTTCTCTCCACTGCTTGAACTCCTTCAGCGTTTTGTCTGTACTGACATTATCGATATTGTTATAACGAATTTTGGGCATGAAGGGGCCTCCTCCCTTCCTCAGTTCTTAACATCAGATTACCCGTATCGGCAGTGGACGTACCACCTGACATAAGTACAGTGTCAATGTAATCAGTCCTTTGGATTTTTGCATACCGCCATATAGATAAACAGAAAGACAATCGCGGTCACCATAATCAGAGGCGGAGCATACATGATCGTAAACGTCTCAAAAAAGCTAAGCCCCGTGATGCCCGGTATGCCTTTCACCCCTTCTTCCAAAAACGGATGCAAGTGCAATCCCGGATAAATACCTGCGGGCCATGCAGATCTCAGCACCGAAAGTTGCCGGGGTAGCAGAGCAGACAGCATATAGAGAATATTCGAAATCGTCGTCGCAAACATGGCGAAGTCATCCTTTCTTTTTCCCGGCGTTACCGCGTACATAATTGGCATCAAACAGGAACAGCTTCATAATCAGCACCAGAGATGGGATGAGCACCAGGAGCCCGAGACTGAATGCTGTGATCAGCGCAATCCCCATCGTTCGGTTCGTGAAGCTATCGTAAATATTGATGTACGGGTACAGAATATAGGGCAGATGTGAGCGACCATATCCGTACCAAGCAAAGGCAAACTGGAGCATCACCGCGATAAAACACCAGCCCAGGTATTTCTCCTTCCACACAAGCGACACCGCGATAACAAAACAGATAAAGGATGCGATAAACATCCAGGACATGTCCACCATACGTTCAAAGTGAGCCGGATTTTGTTTGTTAATTTGCAGAAAAGCCAGAAAACTCGCAAAAATCGTGGGCAAGCTCCACAACAGCGCATACTCCCGAAGTACGCCAAAGGCCGGTTCATCCCCGGCCCGCTTCGCGTAATAGGACAGGAACATCGCCGAAATGTACAGTACACTCACCAAAGCGAGCAATACAACAGACCATGTATAGGGATTTGTCAAAAATTCACGCCAGCGAAAGAACACCTTTTCGCCCACCTGTTCGATAATCCCGCCTTCGGATATCGCCAAAATTGTGGAGAACACTGCCGGGATCAGCAATCCCGTTGCTCCGTACAATGCCAGATAGATTCTGCTATTTTTCCCGTGGTTACCATAAGTATTGTAGGCGTAATACACTCCCCGGATCGCCAGTAGAACAATCGCCAGCGAACCCGGAACAAGCAGGGCTGTACCGTAATAGAACGCACTGTCGGGATAGAAGCCGACCAGCCCCACGACAAAGAAGATGAGAAACACATTCGTCACTTCCCACACCGGTGAGAGGTAGCGCTGAATAATGTTATGAATTTTGTTTTCATGTCCGGTCAATATGCTGTAAAAACTGAAGAAACCCGCGCCGAAGTCAATCGACGCCACGATCAGATAACCGAACAGAAACGTCCACAATATCGCGATGCCCGCAATTTCAAAGCTCAATGCACGATGCCTCCTTCCAGGCCAAGCGAATCCAGTTCCTTCTCCGCTTCCTTGTTACGGAACAACTTGCTGATCACACGAATGCACGAGAAACACAGCACCAGATACAGCAGGATAAAAAGCACGAGCATCCACCCCACCGAAGTCGAGGTCGTCGCCGCCTCGGACACCTTCATATATCCGCGCAAAATCCATGGCTGTCTGCCCACCTCGGCAAACATCCAGCCAAGTTCAATCGCAATCATCGCCAGTGGGCCAAGAAGCACGATGCCAAGCAGTAGCCATTTCGGATAAGGTTTGCGTCCGGGCAACCAGCGGCGTAACACGTACAACACGGGGATCAGCAGGATAATGACTCCTGTTGTTACTTTCAGGTCAAACATATAATGAATGGACAACGGCGGCCTGAGATCGGCAGGATATTCTTCCAGTCCCTTCACTTCTGTATCCGGTCGGTTACCAGCCAAAATGCTCAGCGCATAAGGGATTTCGATGGCATATTTGACCTCGTTGTTTTCATCGAGAATACCGCCATACACCAGCGGTGCTTCCTTCATCGTTTTGAAATGCCACTCGGCAGCGGCCAGCTTCTCCGGCTGATATTTCGCCAGAAATTTACCAGAGGAGTCACCGATCATGACGGTGCTGATCGCAAACACAAGCGCAGATACTGTTGTGAGCTTGAGTGCTTTTTTGTAATAAACATGATCTCGTCCTCGCAGCAGACTGAATGCCGCAATCCCTGCCAATACACCGGCACTCAAGGTATAGGAGGAAGCAAGCACGTGGGATACTTTCGTTGGTGTCGCCGGGTTAAGCATCGCGGCAATGGGATCGATATCTTTCATGATGCCGTTAATCAAGGTGAAACCTTGTGGCTGGTTCATGAACGAGTTCACGGTTGTGATAAATATCGCGGAAGCGGATGAGCCAAGAGCGACCGGAATGAGCAACAACATGTGCGTGTATTTCTTTTTGAAACGATCCCAAGTGTATAGGTAAATCCCGAGAAAAATCGCTTCTACGAAAAAAGCAAATGTCTCCATAAAAAGCGGCAACGCAATCGCTTGACCAGCGACACGCATAAACATGGGCCACAGCAAGCTCAGCTGTAAGCCGATGGATGTGCCTGTGACTACACCTACGGCCACCGTAATGACAAAACCTCTCGCCCATCGACGAGCCAGCAAGGTGTAATGAATGTCATTGGTACGTAGCCCCCGCCATTCAGCCAAAGCAATCATGAGCGGAACACCTACACCAATCGAAGCAAAGATGATATGCACAAACAGGGTCAGACCGGTTAGAATCCGGCTGAGCAGTACAGGGTCCAGAGATGACATGGGTACACTCCTCTTTCAGCGTAATCGTTATTGTTGTTTGATTGTTTCGTTGAATCGTTATGGGTTATGTACATGCCTGAACGGATTTTTAATAACTCATAATACGAATGATGCTTTTGACTACGGCGTACAGTACAACTACAGCCGCCACCAAACAAACGATGATGAGCGTTTTCTCTTGTTTGCGAAACATATACGTGGTGCCCTCCTTTTGCACAGAATGCAAATTATGGCTCTATATACAGTGTGTAAAAGTTCCCGTTTTTTTATCCCAGATGACGAAAAACAAAGTTAGAACAATAAAAAAAGCCTTTACCTTTCCGCACGGTCACGTGCCAAAAGATAAAAGCTCACGATATTATAATAACGATATGTTAAGAACTAGAGAACAACGTCCTGTTTGGGCAACCTGACTTTGAACGTACTGCCTTTCCCTGGCGCCGACATGAAGGTCAGACTTCCTTGATGATCCTCCACAATTTTGCGGGAGATATACAGACCGAGGCCCGTGCCACCAATCTGACGATGATCCGAATTATCTACACGATAGAATTTGTTAAACAGTAGATCCTTCTCACTCTCGGCAATCCCTATGCCATAATCCCTTACATCGATGCACAGTGCTCCCTCTTCTTCCCATAATGTGACGTCGATTCGCTCTGCTCCTGGAGAGTACTTTACCGCATTGCCTATCAGATTATGCAATACTTGAACCATCCGGTTCTGATCCGCATAAGCAAAGAGATCACCATTAAAGACATGCACATAGATCCGCTGAGAAGACTTCATGTTCCATTGTTCTGCTACACCTTCAACAAGGTCCACGAGAGGAACGTAGGTCATATGATAAGTCATCCCTTCATTGTCGAGACGCTGGATATCAAGCACATCATCCAGCAAGCTGCTCAGACGTTTGCCTTCAGACGCAATAGTCTCCATAAACTCCTTACGTTGGGATGTCGGGAGGTCATACATTAACATCAGTTCAACATATCCCATGATGGTAGCCACAGGTGTACGAAGTTCATGAGAAACAACGCTAATCAACTCGTTTTTCATCCGGTTCAGCCGCTCTTCACCCGTTAAGTCACGAAATACGAGCAGGAATCCATGATTTTTCCCTGGCACGTCCATCTGTTTCATGTACAACGAAAAAACGCTTTGCTCCACGTTATCAAAATAGAAATTGGTCTCGATGAATGCTTGTTCTCCATCCAGAAATGCTCTTGTCTGTTCTGTCAGATTGAAGTTATCCGTCTGTACCATCGAATCGATGGCTTGAGCCAAGTCAGTGATGGATTCTCCTAGAAAATTACCTAGTCCAAACATCTCTTCTATTCGGCGATTCACAATTGTAATCGTGCCTGAACGGTCAGACATGACAAGTCCTTCGCGAACCGATTCAATGAATTGTTCACTGATATCGCGCTGTTCCTGAATTGCTGCCTTCTCTTGGAACAACTCCAGGTTAAGGTGCTCCAATACAAGGGCATGACGCACCCGGTCTTCTTCTGCACGAGTACGTTCTGTAATATCTTTGATGAACAGATTGTATAACGTCTCGTTTTTCCCCAATTGAATCTCTACAATTCGATACTCAATCGGAAAAACGGAGCCGTCATTGCGAACACCTAATATTTCATCAACCGTGATATACCGTTTGCCTTCGACATACTCATATTGCTCTAACATCAACTTAATTTCCTGTAAACTAATCCCCTGGAAAAGAGATGAGGCTTCCTTCTGCAACAAAACCTCTTCCCGCCCCAATCCAAACATCCTTTCGGCCTCAGGGTTAAACTCAATGATCACCCCTTGGCAATCAACCGAGATAATGGCATCAATTGAAGATTCAATAATGGCACGTTTAATGCCTTCGCTGTTCTTCAGTTCCTTCGTACGAGCAATGACCCTGTCCTCCAGTGTTAACTTATCGAGTCGAATCTGTTCGAATTGTTCGAGTAACACATCCGCCATCTTGCGTAAGTTTCCAATGAGGATCTGCACTTCGGTCACATGACTGCTCGGCCAATCCATATTTCCGTTTCGAAAAAGTAGACGAGGAAGAGAACCTGTTAACCGGGTCAAACGAAGTAAGGGACTAACCACTTTGCTACTCAAAGGAGCTGCCACAATCATGGATGTAACGATAATAACGAATAAAGATTGAAAAGTAGTCAGATAGATCTTCTCAATTTGCGTGTAATACTGGGACGAATTGGTTTCAACAAACACCTGATAAGGGGTAATAGCCGTTTCCTCAGCCTCATAGATAAAAGAAGCTTGCCTCCAATGATCCAATATATCGCTGTAATGAGCTTTCTCTGAATTTAAAAGAATTGGGCCGCTCCTGGATGTCAGCACCTGAAAACTATCCAGGTTTATGAATTCTCCCGGAAGATACTCGGGGATTCCAGAAACAACGACAGTTCCACGCTGATCTAGTAAAATCACATTCATACCCAGCAAATGGTGGTAACGCTCTACATTTTCTGCAAGGTTATCCGGCGTTACATACTGTTCATCTAAATCCTGAACCACAGCATTCGCTGCATGTTTCATATCCCGTAAGATGGATTCGTTCATCTGGCTCAATTGTCTGCGACTATCCACTGACAACAGGACAAGAGAGACAAACACAACAAAAGTAACCACATATTTAAAAGCAATTCTCGCTAGGGGGATCGTGCCTGCACGTTTCGCCTGATGTTCACCCAAAGTGATCCAAAAATCAACCACAATGCCTGCTATCAGGGCGTTGACCATGCTCACGACAGCCACGTACATATATTCATATTTGGTCACTTCCACAGTCAGGCCTAAAACATAATATCCGTAACCAATTGCAGGAAGTAACATCACAATCCAGAACACAGCGTTAGCTTTGATCAGACTGCCTTTTTTATAATACCTCTGCCACCCCAGCATCCAGATCAGCTCTATAAAATGTCCAGCCATGACATAAAGGTTATGCGAATCCAGCCCAATGATTAGGCTTTTAGATAGATAGACTAACGTAAGTGATACAAAACCGTATATCCCTCCATACAAACGAAGGGCAACCAATGCTGTGGCACTAATGAGTACAAATTGAACACCATAGAACAATGTAAACGGAAAAATGGAACTTAGTGTGCCAAAGAACACCAGAAGACATGTTCCAATCCAGGGTCTTCTCAGGTGCAGTAGAATCCGTTCCAACAGGTTCCTCGCTTCCGTTATCCCATACATATACATCTGTCCTCACCGTGGATTCGAGGTACTTCTGCCCTCTTTGTTCTCTCTAACAACATCTGTTCCCCCTAATAGCTGGCGATAACTTCGAACCTTTTTTCCCTTTAAGCACTCTGATCCATTATACTTTAATTAACATTCAAAATACGTATGGCAAAAATTATGATTCGGCAAAAAAAGTAATCTCATGATAAACTACACTATCAAGGTAAAGTCTTTTTGCAAGTTGGTGCTACTTCCTATATTCTGGAATAGAACCATTAAATTTTTTGCGGTATTTTTCATCATTTCATCGTAATTTCTTAACAAATCCTCGTTCGTAAGGAGTGTGAAGCTATGTCAATCAAAGTACTTCTTATAGAAGATGAAAAGAATTTAGCGGACATGATCGCTTTTTTTCTTGATGAGGAAGGATACATAACCGAGCGGGTTCATCATCCCCGTGAAGCACTTCATTTATTTTCCCAGTTTCAACCTGATATTGTGGTGACAGATTTGATGTTGCCCGAAATTGACGGTAACGAACTTGTTGACTCTTTTCGGCAACATTCCACCGTTCCTGTCCTGATGATATCTGCGAGTACGATGTTAAATGATCGACTTCGAGCCTTACATAACGGTGCTGACGATTTCCTCTGCAAGCCGTTTAGTCTGAAAGAGTTGGACGCCAGAATTAAAGCATTGTTACGCAGGTCGATTATCACTTACCAGGATAAACCCGTTAAAGAGAATCAGCCATCTGAAATGACAGGTCACATTAGTGTAAATGAATACAGGAGAACGCTATTTGTAGATAGTGTTGAAATCGATGTAACCCATATCGAATTTGAGATTATGAAGGAATTGTATCGCAATCCGGGCAAAGTATTTACCCGTAATGAACTGATGGACCGCATCAAAGGCTCAGAACGCGCCTATCTGGATCGAACCATCGACGTACATATCTCTAGTCTTCGCAAAAAAATAGAGCCCGACCCCAAAAATCCCCGTTTTATTAAAACGGTATGGGGTACAGGCTATAAATATATGGTCTAGTTGGTCGTAGGTACAGCCATCACAAAACATAAACATAACAAAGCTGTATAAAAACAGTTGCAAGCACCATGCTTCTTTCGTTTTACCTGATGTGTAAAGCGGAAGGCATGGTTATTGGTGTTTCGTACCCGAAAGTTTGCAGCCATTTCTCGATGCCGCTAACCAATTGATCGGGGTCTTGTTCATTCCAGAGCATCAACTTCGTAACACCAATACCTGTAATCTGTTGCAGATGACGCTTACGAACCAAGGATGTAAAATCGGTAATGACCAGTAGAGGAACATCCGGTACAAAAGCACGGATGGCTTTCGCCGCGGCTATGGCCTGATCAGCGTTCCTATAATCCACAATGCAAAAACGGGAATTCTCCCAATCCCCTCTTCCTGTTCCCTTTACTGAATCTGATGGCGCAGAAGCAATCCAATCCTCAAACAAAGGTTTGATTTTCTCAAAGTTAATACAACGCTCTCCATCCGTTAGCACAGTAACAGGCTCCATAGATATAACCTCCAATAGCTTCTTACCTATATTGTGTCAGGTTTCATTTAAAAATGTTTGTGCACGAACATGAAAGAAGTGTTAACAATCTTCGCACTTCTTCACATACCTGCGCTAATGCTTCTCCTCGGCATGTAATTTCGCAGTTTTCCTGATTTCATGTAAAATAGAGGTGTCCGTTAAAATAAAGGTACTGTGTGATTTATTTTACGGGAGCTTATGTATCAATCTGCTATTATAGGAGGTTTCAACCATGAATATAGTTTCCATTGAACCAACACCGAGTCCAAATACGATGATGTTACATCTCGACGAACGTCTGGAAGACGGGATTCGCAGAACCTATACACTGGACAACGAACGTTCAGCCCCGGCGTTTATTCGCCAGATGTTACACATTCCAGGCGTGAAAAGTGTATTCCACACGACCGACTTCGTTGCTCTGGATCGTAAAGGCAATGCAGACTGGTCTGTGATTCTTGGTGAAGTACAGAGCCGTCTGGGTCAGGAAAGCGTAAATCTGGACTGGATTGAATCAGAAGATGCTTCAGGTGAACACTTTGGAGAAGCACAAGTTTTTGTTCAGTTTTTCCGCGGAGTGCCGATGCAAATTCGCGTCAAAGCCGGAACGAAAGAGGAACGGATTTCACTGTCAGACCGTTTTGTCAAAGCCGTTACGGAAGTTGCCAGCGCTACAATGATCAAAGAACGTAAACTGAGCGATTACGGGGTACGGTACGGTGAGCTACCGGATATTGCGCGTGAAGTTGAACAAGAACTGGAAGCGGCTTATCCACCGGAGCGATTGGAGCAGGTTATTCAGCAAGCTATTGCGCATGGTACAAATACAGAAGAATTCGTTGAGCATCGGCGTGCGCTGGTTGGACCGGAACTGGAAGAAGCTCTTCAGAATGAAGACTGGAATGTACGCTATGCCGCACTGGATGGTATGGAACCAACAGAGGAAAGACTGCATCTGGTAGCAAAGGCACTGCGTGACAGCAAAATGCAAATTCGTCGCTTGGCCGTTGTCTATCTGGGGGATATTCGTACACCTGAAGCGATGGAACTTCTGTACGAAGCGCTTCGGGACAGTTCTCCCGCTGTACGGCGTACTGCCGGGGATACTTTATCAGACATCGGCGACCCTGTTGCCACACCGGCCATGATTGAAACGTTGACGGACAAGAGCAAACTTGTGCGCTGGCGTGCGGCTCGTTTTCTGTATGAAGTCGGAACCGAAGAAGCGGAGCAGGCTTTACGTCTCGCCGCGGAAGATCCCGAATTTGAAGTGAGCTTGCAGGCCAAAATGGCGCTAGAACGTATCGAGTCTGGTGAACAGGCGGCCGGAACGGTGTGGCAGCAGATGGCAGGACGAAATAAAAAGCAGGATTAGATTTATCTTTTAGTTTTGTCCTTTAGGAACCTTCCAGGGAACAATCCAACATTTGTTATTGCACTGTAAATCGATGAGCGGTATACTTGTTTTCTGTTTGATTAACAGGTTACACGCTGCTCAAAGCGTGATTTCTAATTTCATAAACAATAGATACACCTCATCCATTGCATGGTGAGGTAGAGGTCGCGGGTGCGATCAGTAAGCTGAAGAAGGCGCTAGGAGCCGCTGTTGAGATCAGCCGAAAGGTGTACCCGCCGAAGTTTACTGGACGTTCCTTTATCGGTCCGGTGAGCTGGGGCTGCAGCCGAAAGGTGCAGAACTGTCACAGAAGTATTCGTATCTTTTTCTAAAAAAGGTATGACTTCTTCTGTGTTGAGCTATCTTAATCATCTGGGACATGGTGCGGATATAAATATCAAGACCGCAGGCTCATGCCTGTGGTCTTTTTTTGTTTATGGATCTATGATCTGCATCAGCAATACAATTGAAGGAGTGTTTTCATGCAAGACCGCAGCAACCAATCACACACAACAACAACTGGACCTACACTGAAAAAAGGATTGCGTGCACGTCACATGACCATGATTGCCCTGGGCGGCTCCATTGGTACCGGACTCTTTCTGGCAAGTGGTACAGCCATCTCCACTGCCGGCCCTGGCGGTGCATTACTTGCCTACGCGGCTGTGGGAATCATGGTTTATTTCCTCATGACCAGCTTGGGAGAACTCGCAACCTTTATGCCGGACTCCGGTTCTTTTAATACGTATGCCGCACGTTTCGTTGACCCCGCTCTCGGCTTCGCCATGGGCTGGAACTTCTGGTACAACTGGGCGGTAACGATTGCCGCCGAACTCGCTGCGGCTACCGTTCTGATTAAATATTGGTTCCCGGACAGCTCATCCATGTTATGGAGTCTGCTGTTCCTGGTACTGATCTTTGCCTTGAATATCCTGTCCGTCAAAGGATACGGGGAATCGGAGTATTGGTTTGCCATTATCAAAGTGGCCACAGTTATTATCTTCCTGAGTGTCGGCGTATTAATGATCTTTGGTATTCTAGGCGGTGAAGCTGTTGGCTTCAGCAACTTTACAATCGGTGATGCACCATTCCACGGTGGCTTCTTCGCTGTGCTCGGCGTGTTTATGGCCGCGGGTTTCTCCTTCCAGGGAACGGAATTGATCGGTGTCGCCGCAGGTGAAAGTGAGAATCCACGCGAAAACGTACCTCGTGCCATTCGCCAGGTCTTCTGGCGTATTCTGATCTTTTACATTTTGGCGATTACTGTAATCAGTTTGATTATTCCTTACACTCACCCGAATCTGCTCAAAGGTGATCTGGAGAACATCGGGGTCAGTCCGTTTACGCTTGTCTTCGAAAAAGCAGGACTTGCGATTGCGGCTTCTGTCATGAATGCCGTCATCCTGACTTCCGTGCTCTCTGCCGGCAATTCCGGCATGTACGCTTCAAGCCGTGTGCTCTATGCACTTGCCCGGGATGGCAAAGCTCCACGTTTTCTTGGCAAGCTGAATAAACGAGGCATTCCGATGAACGCGCTGCTTGTCACAACCGCTGTTGGCATGCTTGCATTTTTGGCTTCCCTCTTCGGTGACGGTATCGTCTATACTTGGTTGCTGAATGCATCCGGCATGTGTGGATTCATTACGTGGCTGGGTATTGCGATCAGCCATTACCGCTTCCGAAGAGCCTATGTCGCACAAGGCCGGGATTTGAGAGATTTGCCTTACCGTGCGCGGTGGTTCCCGTTTGGGCCGATCTTTGCCTTTGTGCTGTGTATTATCGTTATTCTTGGACAGAACTATCAGGCATTCACAGGTGACCAGATCGACTGGAGTGGAGTCCTTGTTGCTTACCTGAGTGTACCGTTATTCCTGATACTATGGCTCGGTTACAAATGGATTAAAAAGACCAAAGTTGTCCCTCTACAGGAATGCGACTTCACACCTGCTGAATCTTCAGGTATTAAGGAGTAAAAGACTAATCCTCATCCCCTGTTCTACAGAGCAATCTGTTTGGAACAGGGGATTTTTCTGTCCATATTTTGTATAGGTTGATCCGTACAATAGATAAGGGAACACCTATTATACTCTCAACCGAAGGAGAGATGTACTTTGAAAAAGTGGTCTGTCCTGCTTGTGCTATTAGGCCTGTTGACGATCAGCTTTCCAACGCTGCAAGGAATGTATTATGACTGGCAGCAGAGCCGAGTCCTGAGTGAACTGAAACATCTTCAGTCCGGCCTGTCTCAACTGAATCTTACCTTTGAACGCAGTATAGATACCGGTCATTCAGACCAAGAGGGAACTACCGGGGACATTGCCGCCAATAATTCCCTTGCACCCGGAACACTTGGAATTATCTCTATTCCGGTTATTGATGTGCGCTTGCCTATTCTGGAAGGTGCGACTCAGGAAAATATGAAGTTTGCTGCAGCCCATCTGATGGAGACAGCTTCAATCGGACAATCTGGTAATGCGGCGATTGCTGCTCATCGTGCTCATCGAAAAGGTCGATTATTCAACCGGCTGGGTGAGCTTCAAATGGGCGACTCTGTAGAGATCATACTTGCCAATCAAACAACCATACACTACAAAATCGATCAGATTTCCGTTGTAGAGCCTTCCGATGTATCTGTTCTGGAAGACCCGGGCCTTGGAGAAGTTCTAACGTTGATCACCTGTGATCCGCTGATCGATGCAACACATCGGCTCATTATACGCGCTGTAAAAGTAAACACTTAAATGGACTGCTACACCGTGATACAGCCTTAACCAAGAAAAAAACGTCAAAACACCCTCCCGCCTGCTCACGAAGATCAATTCTTCGTGGCATAGGCCGGAGGGTGTTTGATTATACGTTATTCGTATTTGTCCAGGTCAGGGTGTCCAGCATCTCACTTTAGCGTTGGAACTGCTCTCTGCGCCGGAAGTACAAGTACCCTGCACTTCCCATAACCATCAGCATTAATCCCGAGACCGTGTAAACGATGGAGCTCTCTTCACCTGTCTTGGGCAGCATGCCTTGAGCTGACGTATGGCTGCTGTTCCCTGATGAAACCTCACGATCAGAATCTGTACCCGTAGGACGTGTAAGCTCACCATCTTCGCCCGTATCATTTCCTTCTGTCACCTGAGGCTGCGTCTCATTTCCATCGACCGTTTCAGACGCTGGAGGCGATGTCTCGGAATCATCATCCGGCTTGCTTCCACCCGCGCTTCCTTCTGCGGGTTCCGAAGGCTTCGTTACAATCGTACCAGGCACGGATATTTCCGGTGTTTTCCCATCAGGTGTATTTGGTTTCGTTGGTTCTGGAGTGTTGCCAATGTTAGGCGTACCCGGATTATACGGCTCACTCGGCCCGCCTGATACCGGAATAGCCCGGTTTGTCTTTTCTACAACAACGGCCTCGGTTTGTCGATTGGTAATTTCAAATACAACTGGCGTCTGATCCAATTGATAACCAGCAGGGGCCTTCACTTCAACCAACTGATACATATTGGGTTCAAGCTGCTGTAATTTAATCTCACCGTGGAGATCGGTTGTCAATAATGTCGGGTTGATGCCTGTAACCACGTTAAACAGCCATTCTCCATCCGGCCCCATAAGTGCTGATTGAGCACGTAATTCAAAGACCGCACCTTGCAGATGCTGCGTTCGGCTTGCATTATATTTCACCAGCTTTACCGAACGGTCATTTTCCTTGTTTTCGATCGTCACTTGAGTGTCTGGCTTGGTAATGGATACCGAAGTCTCCGGGGTTTCTATCACGAAACCTTCAGCTTTGGTTTCCACCAGTGTATACACATCATAAGTCAGATTGCCAAATTCAATGATACCCTGTTGATTCGTAACCCCGGTATCCACAATCGTGTTGGAGGAATCACGCAGTTCGAACTCAATTCCGCTCAATGGAGCTTGATCCTTGGCATTTACTTTCGTTACGGTCAGTTTACCTCCCGTACCGATGTGGTTCGTTTTTGTAAGTGTCACAATTTGTGTCTGGTTCGCAGTAATCGTGAACGGAATAGGTGTACTATCCACTGTATAAAATTCCGGCGCCTGAATTTCAATTAATTCATACGCCCCTGCTTCCAAATCTCCTTTGGTGATTCTGCCGTTCACTCCTGACGTGAGTTCATTAAGCTTCTCACGCGTTGAGCCCTGAATGTGATATAACTCAAAAACGGCCCCCTCCAGCGTCTTGGCTGGATTTGCTGCATCTACCTTGGTCAGTTCAAAGCCCTGACGAATCTTTTCGTTTACAATCTCGAAGGCTGCATCCGCATCCTTGAACTGTATCGTTTTGCCTGAAATAGAACCATACTCAGCGTCTGTTAGATATCCAGCGGGTGCTGCAACCTCCTTGAGACGGTAGGGTACACCACTCGTGAGATGCAGTCGATAATTCCGACTGCTTTCGGCCATTCCGTTCGCATCTGTCGGTTTCAATGTTTCCAAAAGAATTGTTCCAGATGCATTATAGATCGCGAAGATGGCTCCTTCCAGCGGTTGTCCGCTGTCATCCACCTTATGCACTTTGATTTTCCCCACTCCGGTGGATGCCCCTCCGCCTGCACCAGCCATCGATACCTTGATACCAGCCTGGCTACCTTCTCCCGCAACGGAAGAGGACTGTCCTGCAAAATCAACCTGATTTTGAATTCTCTCGCCATCATCAGCATTGATGTAGGACTGATATTCCAGAAGATATGCCGTGTTTAAGTCGTGCTTAAATGTGAAAGTAAATGTGTTACCGTCCACTGCCAATTCATATTCCGATGGATCAACCAGCCGATCCTTCACCGAAACATCGCCTGAATTGTTTGCAGGCAGTTGAATTTCATACAGCTTCATTGAATCGGCAAGCAAAATCTGGTTGCCGGATAACGTGTCCGTTAATTCAGAACCCGCGGCAATGAATGACTGACTTGGATTAATGTTTACAACCCATGAGGCCAGATCTGATGTCCCCACCTGACGGCCTGTTTTGTTCACATATACTCCGCCATGGGCTGGAGTAACTACAGCCTTCTTGTCAAAACGTACAGGCCCGCCTTCAGCATCCGTCAGAACAGCATGATTGCTGTACGAACCCTCCACTGCATACGCTCCGTCCAGACTCGTTTGATACACCACGCGATAAGCTTTTTTGCCGATGTCACCCAGATTCAGCGTAAAACCTTTGCCATCCGGGTTAAGCTGGAATTGACCCGATGTCAACGTGACCTCATCACCAACTGATGTAACATTGTTGGCACCCCTCAATTCAAGCTCATTCACTTTCAATGATCCATCCACAAAGGATTGATTCCCGATATAGGCATCCTTGAGAATGGCCTCCTGAAGATCGAACAGATTGTAATTCACATCAATGGTCCAGGTAATCGCTTTGTCTCTGGCGCTGTATTCGCCCCTCTTGTTACCATTCTCAATTGTGTAATTCTGGGGTCTGACCACAGCAAACTTTGTTATAGCGGTCTGCGGAATGCCTGATTCATTCCAGTTTAGCGTTGCCGTGTTGCGATATTCATTGTTTGTTGGCATTCCAGCCGTTGGATCAAAGCTTGTTTTATAAGTGATCACATGTTCTTTATTAATCATACCGCCAGGTTTCAGGCGAATCGTAAACCCTTTTTCAAAATTCACATCCGCCGGGTCTGCTACAGGTTCTGCCTCGAACTGATCCTGCTGATCGCCACTGATCTGCAGACTGCCCGGAATAAGCTTCATATGTCTGCCTGTATAATCATCTGTGATGACGATGTCCGTCATCTCCTTCTGATCCCGGTTCAGCACAATCTGCCACTCGATTTCCTTGGCATTGAAATTTTCATTTTTTACACTCTTCGCAAAAATAACTTCCTCAATATTTTTTTGACCTTCCTTAGTCGTGCCATCCTGTGTGTTTACTGTATTAACTACAGTCTCATTTTCGTATATCCGCTGTATGGCCTGGGTGTCATATTCAATCTCATAGGCTTTATCAATATCGTTGTTGAACTGTAGCTTAAAACCTTCATTAAAACCGGTGCCGACACCAGTCACCGTATAGTTTGCAGGATCAACCTCTGTTCTTGTACCAGGGCGACCATCCGATTGAATCTGTACTTCATATACGCGAAGTGAACTTGCAATGAGCCTCTGTTTTGCCGTATCGAAACGGTCTTCAAGCCATGCACTTGCCTGTGCAATGGTTTGCTGATTATAGTTGTACTGAACCTTCCATGTAATCGTCTGAGTAACAGGATCGTATGCACTTTCTTGTCCCGACTTGTTCAGCGGTTCATTGAAACTAACCGCAACACGTCCAAGATCGGATTCATTATACTCGCTCTGATCTGCTGTCAGCGTCACTTCATTGGAATAAGTTACACCTGTATAGGGAGCACTAGTCGGTGCCTGAATGTTCGTCTTGTATGTGACACGATATGCTTTGTCGATATTGCCCAAGTTTACAGGGAACTGAGTTGCTGTATTAACAACAGGACCTTCCTTCACGGAACCATTTAACTGGACCTCGAGCTCGCGGATCTCAATATCCCCTTGAAGTGACAGCCCCAGCGGTAATGTATCCTCCAAAACCACATTGTTCATGATCTTTTCGGCCTGATTAAAATCTACGGTCCATTCAATCTCATCCGAATTGAAATTATTTTTGTTTGCTTTCCCTGTCTTCTGAAGTTCATCCTTCGCGGTGTTTGCAAAATTCACATCAATAATGCCTTGACCTGCACCACTAAAATCAATCTTCTGTTTCAGTCCATCTTGCATCTTGCTCTCGTCAAATTTGATCCACACATAGAAGTTTCCTTCCAGCTTGGCATGTTCGAGCATTTCATTAAAGGTAAACACAATGGTGCCGTCCGGGTTCACGACGTATTCTCCGACGCCCCCGTCCAAACTGCCCCTCAGCTGTGAGCCTATCATAAACTTGTCAGGCAGGTGGAATGTGAAGGTCGATCCATCCCCGTAAGAATGGGTATCATCCCCAAATCCCCATTTAAAAACAACCGCAACTTCATCCGATATCCGTGGGCGAATATCCTCAATCTTGTCTCCCTTGACTTCGATCTGACCGTTGCCGTCATAATCCGGCTTCTGGTTGTACATCTGCACACTCGTAATCAGATTCTCCTGAATCTCGGGAGCTGCAGCAGCGGTAGCCATAAGGCTTACGTTTGTATGGTTCGCTTCCTCTACAGATGCCGTTTGATCCACATCTCCCTGGACTGATTCATCATCCGTAGAAGTATCCGTATTGTCCTGTTCCTCAGGAACCGTGTCATCCTCTTCTGGTGAAGGTGGTTCTAAATTATTCATTGTACCCGCCGAGATCAGGTTCGTGTCATCCTGAGCATGCACAGTTGATGTTAACACCATCCCTTGTAGCAATTGCGTAACCAGCAAAAGTGCAATCATCATGATGCCCACTTGTCTCTTCATGTTCCGCATATCCTCCTCGCTCATAATGTTGGCAGACGCCGAGGAATAGAATAACAGGGGAACCTATACAAAAAATAGACAATGGACATGCTGGCAGACTGGACAACAAAAAGAGCACCCGTCATGCGGTGCTCTTGGTACGAAGATACGTTGATACAGTTATATTTGACGCCACTGAACCTGAACCAGACTATATGCTCCTGCCCTCTATTACAAGGTCCAGTTAATTTTGACACGCAGATCTGTTGTATCTTCCATCTTGGAGACAAAATAAGAGATTGACTTCATACCCAGCTGGTACAGATCCTGCAAATCTTCGATCAAACTGCTCTCTGTGCCCTTATATCTGAAGGTTAACGAAGTTCCGCCCTCATTTAGCACACCCTGAACTTTGGTTTTGAGCACTGCGCGTTCCTTGACTGCATCCTGTTCATTATACAGAGAATACTCCAGTGCATGGTACAGCTTTTGGTATACCTCCTGCTTGTTTCCGTCCGTCTTCGCCAGTTTAAGCAGAGCATCACGGTAAGGTGCATAGGCTGCAGGGTACTTGTTTTTGCCTGTCCAGACATGGTCACGCGCCATCTCTTTATCACTTAACAAGTAGTAGCTATGACTCACAACGCCTTTGCGATCAGGTGTTGGATCATCCCACGTCGTGTCCATATGGTACCACTTTCCATCCAGCTTCACCAGGTTCCAGGCATGAAGTTGCCCGCCTGCTTGACCTTCAACGATGCGATTTTCAATCCCTACCCGCTCCAGCATGCGGTAAGTAAGCAAGGAGTATCCTTGACATACGGTACTGCCTGTCGCAAGTCCGTCATAAGCCGTATATTTTTGTAATGAAGTATCATAAGCAAGATTCAGCACAATCCAATCATGAATAACTTTAACCTTCTCATGACTCGTCATGCCGGGTTTAATAATTTCTTTGAGCACACTAGCTACTTTCCGATTCACATAATCGGTCTGCGCCTTCGTTTCCCGGTAAGAGAGGGTCACATCCACCTCGGCCGATGTATTGGAGCCTTTATAGTTAAACGCATAACTTTTCACTGTATATTGAATATAAGGATCACTCTTCATTGCTTCATCGATAGAGGTCTGCAACTGTTTCTTGAGGCCCTTCACATTCCCCTTGTAGGTAAACACCACTTTCTCTGTACGCTGCGACATCGCATTCAACAGTGTCTGACGCAAATCCGTCGCTGTAGATAGTTCGGACGTGCCTGACGCTGCATACAATTGATCCAGGTCAACTGTACGCGGCAACCAAGCGGCAACAAGACAGCCTGCCAGCAACATGGTGATCACTCGTTTACCGTTCTTACCCATGAAAGGACCCCACCCTTCTTCGTAGCATTCTCATGCCCTATTGTATCATAAAAGGTCTTGCTTTCATTGTTGTATATAAGTTGAATTAAAAATTTCACACAGTCCACTTCGTTAACGTGTAAAAGAATAATTCGACTTGTATCTTTCCAATCTTAGTGGAATCAAGTGGAAAAGGGACCTTCTCGGAAGGCCCCTTGAACTTTAGTTGCAGTCATCATGTTTGCCGCTTCACTTCATCCTATGTCTTTCTGGAGCAATTTATGAGTGGCTTTGCATGCGTACAGATTCGTACACATTAATGCAGGTCAGCCTGCCTGGAATCAATAAAGGCGGCTACCCGTCATGAACGTGTCCGTCTTCCCTTGCAACTTGGCAAGTCGTTCAAGAACTTGAGATGCCTCAGATACCGTTACTTTGCGAGCAGGCATGAATCTTCCCTCAATAGAAGGTAACAAGCCAAGCTTCAAGCTCAGAGAAACAGCGCCCTTATTGTTGATCGCACTGGCGTCGGCAATGTTAGGCAAATCTGACGGCTGCATATAGAATCCGGCGAGCTTCTCATAACGCAGAATACGCATCAGCAAGACCGCCAATTCCTCACGTGTCATTTCTTCCTCAGGTTTTAGCTGCTTCTCAGGGTCAGCTCCACCGATCCATCGTTGATCTATAAGGACTTTCACTGCCTTGTAATACGGACTTTCTATCGTTACATCAGCAAAAAGCTTCTCATTGCTCTCGCTGTTATAGTACATGTCCATGTTCGGATTAATTGCTCTTGCCAGATAGTTGAACCAATCCCCCCGGGTAATGACCCGATCCGGAAATACACGTCCCTGCTCGTCAGCAATCAACACCTTATGCTTGGTCATGTTACGCAAAGCTGATTCAGCAATATGACCCGCAATATCTGTCGGTTCGATCTGAGATGCCGCATGGTCTAGACCGTACATGAAGAACCATTGACCTGTATTAGCATCCAGCAATTCATTCAAATTGTATAGAGATTTCTTACCGCTTACAGGTACATAAGCCAAATTCACCCCCACAGGTACAGGTTCACTAGTACCCAAACCGAACCCACCGTAACGAGCATAATTCAACGTTAACGTATATTTCTTCAGATAGAGTTCTTTAGCTTTTTCGTAAGAGATTGCAGGTGTAATATCTGTCGGTAGTTGCTCAGGAGATGCCGCGAGGCGTGTATAGAATTCAGTAATATCCCCATTGTTCCTTACCTGCACCTGTGCCGTGTCATCCTGAACCCGAATCCCGTTCAAATAACGCTGAAATACAAACGTACGAGCATCGTCTGCTTCTATCATTCTGGCCAATTGATACTGCTCTTTGGCTTGTGGTACAGCGGCAATGATCGTATTTATTGCAAGTTTCTCGGCCTGTGTTGAAGTAACCGTCTTTTTCTCCTTCTCTTGAGAAGGCTTTTCCTGCCCCATCTCTGGTCCAACCCGTTGCATCAAGTTGTAGCTGTAGACCTGTCCGGTAACCGCATCGACCTGCGCCGAAATATCACGCATGAACATATAGGATATGTTTGCATTGCGATTGCTCCAGCTTAGACTCCAGACCTGGCTGTTCGCATTGCCATAGTAACCTTTGGTTAATTGACTGTGTTCGAGTTTGTAATCCTTGGGTATGTCAAAATTGGCTGCAACCCGCTCTACTGCCTGTTGCACATTTAAGCGCTGACCGCTGGCTGCAACAAATGCCGGCCGATTGCCTGTTACTTTTTTATTTTGTTGTGAACTGCTCTTGTCCACGGCTTTTCCTGTCATCACGTCAATTCGGTCTAACGTGTTAGCGTTAATCGGCCCCATACTATCACCTTTGGGCAAATAACCGAGAACATATTTTTGCCCTTGTCTGGATGACCATTGTTCTTTGGAGATATAGGCAAGCTCTACATCAAATCCATCTTCAAATACCTGTCTGGCCTGCTCTTCCGAGGCCTTCGGCTTGGAGGAAGGATATTTCGCCGAGATGGTCGAACGTGAATACGATGTGGCTTGACCTCTCTCATCCACAGTTATGTAGACTGTCTCTGCATCCGACACGACGCCATCATGTTTTAAGTTATAGACAAACTGATATTCATTGCGGCCAAATAACGCTTGTTGTTCCACAGGTGAAACCGTGTCTCCTAGCGGCACATACTGTCCTTCCTGTAGTTCAGGAATTGCCTGATGTAGCAGTTCCAAAGCTGTTTTTTCAGCTTCTTCCTTGGTAAGTTGAACATCTGAACCGGATGACAGCTGACTCTCCACAAATTCAGATGGCAAATGTACGCTTAGGACTTCCCCCGTACCTGCATGCACATTCGCGCTGAATCCCATGGAATGATTACCTTGTACAATTTGAAATCCAATATCCCATACCTTGTAATCCGGCGGTGGATAGGAATTGGATACATCGAAATTAGCGGACGAGATCGTCGCTTTTCTTAATAACGGAAACAGCTTTAATATATTATCAGCGGCTTGCCTGGATGAAATTTTTGCACCCTCCGGCACGTCATTGCTTGTTACGTCTAGTTGATCGTTTTCCCCCGACACTGCTTCATTCACTGAGCCAGTTCCCGCCTGAGCAGCGGATGCGCTCCCCGTCAAACCCGGTACCTGTGTCGTAAACAGCAGAGTTGCCATTGCTGTTGCTGCGGCTTTGGCTGTGAACGTTTTTAGCCTTCCATTCATGTTCCAATCCCAACTCAAAATGGTTACCTCTCCCTTCAATCTCATGCAGGATGCATCATAAATACTCTCGCATGAATTTTGCCATTCTAATCTATGATACCATAAGCTTCCTTTTTAATCGCTGTTTTCCGGGTAATTTTACAATTGTGAATTTCTGTATAATGAAAAAACAAAAAAAAAAAAACGCCAATCAAGTTGGCGTTTCCTTCTATCAACCTGCACTATGATGCAGATCTGTTCCGTCCTGATTTATTGTAGCTTCATCATGCGTAACTCGCTCTGGAGCAGAACGAACATGCATTTTCAGGAACGGAATCACCGTGTCCCAGAAAGCCGGGTCTTCCTCTGAGCAACTGTGTCCTTCACTGTTAACCCATAGATGCTCTACCGGCGGATCGGCTTTGGACATAAAATATTCCAGTTCACTCGGCGGAATAAAGTTATCCCCTTTGGAGTGTACCATCAGGAATGGCAACTGCATGCTTCTTCTCCGCTCATTCAGCATCATTACGGCATCATTCTGCTGATAAGTCTTTAAAGACTCACCTAACCGCCAAAACCAGATTCGGGGGATCAACTGTGCCAGTGGGAACAGCGGCAAACGCCGGCGTCTCAGTTCCGAACTGACGATCACCTGAAATTGGGATGGCATGGAGTCGGTAACCACGGCGGAAACTGGAATGCCTTCTGTAATTGCTAGAATCGTCCCCAGTCCACCTAAGGAATGCCCCAACACGCCAATAGCTTCGGGATCAATCTCGGAACGGCCTGATACATAGGTCAACGCAGCCAGTAGATCGTCCCTGAACAGATAGGCCGATGCAGCACGAACAGGATCACTGGCTCCATGACTACGTACATCATACATAAACAGTGCATACCCGGCCTCCCAGATGGGGCGTGCATAGCGTAATACACGAGAACGATTGGAACCCCAGCCATGTGCGATGATTACGAGCGGCCAGGGCTTAGGAACATCGGGTCTCGCTGGAATGAACCAACCTTGCACCTGTCCCCCTCCACTTTCAAAGGTAATATCCTCAAAAGGCATCGGCGGTGTTAACGTAATCGGAATTTTTTTGGGTGTCTGGCTTTTTACCGCCGCCTTCCATAAACCACCCGCAGTTACAGCGGCCACTGCCAACATACCGCCAATCATCGTTCTCGCTTTCACAAGGCCTCTCTCCTCTCTGGCTACTGACATACGCTTATCATACGATAACAGGATCAACTACACGTTAAATGATCTCTACTTTTTGTTTGTTATAACGATTAACCGTGTAAACTCTTTATATATATACCCCATTACGCCTAATTTACTTATTTGTTCTTAAATTAAAACCTCTACTCCACTGCCTTTACTCTTACCGTTACCTAACCTCAGTCTACCGGTCTGTTCTCGTTGTCGCCGCCTTCACAAATGCTCTCGCTCGCTCTGCAATCTGTGCACTATCTCCTGAATTCAGAGCTTCTTTTGGCAAAAGTGCACTTCCCAAGCCTACTGCGGCTGCACCTGCCTCATAATAGGAAGCGATATTCTCCAGCGTCGCACCACCCGTTGCGAGCAGTGGGATGTGATCGAGAGGTGCCTTGATTTCACGCAGGTATGGAATACCCAGACTAGCCATAGGAAACAGCTTTACAGCCCGTGCTCCTGCTTCATGCGCAGCAACAATCTCCGTAGGTGTCATGGCCCCGGGCCAAATCTCAACACCGTGTTCTACAGCATATTCAATGACAGACAGATCGACATTGGGGGAGACCAAAAATTGTGCCCCTGCAGACACGGCCTCCTTCGCCATGCTCACATTGAGTACCGTGCCTGCGCCGACATAGGCTTGTCCTTCGTGACGTTCGCGCCAGTCAGCAATGATCTGATGCGCATTCGGTGTATTCAGCGTGACTTCCATTAGACGAATGCCGCCTTCGGTCATCCCCTGACCGGCTGTCACCGCCGCTTCCCGGCTTATGCCACGTACAATTGCGACCAGTCTGGATTCGAGTAATACTTCTGTCAGATTCATATCCATTCACTCCCTTACTTCGTTCAGATTCGGCAGCCGAGGACCCGTCTTGGTGTACACTGCTTTTCTGTTAAAAACTATTGTAATGCATATGCTCCATTGGATGAAATACATTAATCCATATTAGGGAACTGTGGACGTAGTGATGTGAAGTTAGGGAATTTAAACAAAGCAACAATAAGTCCACCAGTGGTGTCAAGACATCAAGACATCAAGACATCAAGACATCAAGACATCAAGACATCAAGACATCAAGACATCAAGACATCAAGACATCAAGACATCAAGACATCAAGACATCAAGACATTTTCATTATGTGGTTGCAATTTATGAAAGCCGATTCGGATTAGGCATAGCATTATAGCATTTAAATCTTCTAACGATCACCAGTGAGCTTATTTGGCCTGATTCGCCACTTTTTATTTTCTAACGATCTCCAGAGAGCTTATTTACTCAAATTAGTTATGATTTCACCCGATTTTGTCCATTTTTGGCGAAATAGCATCTGTGGTGATCATTAGAATTTTCAACCCCCCAAAAGTCTTGAAATAAGCTCTCCTGTGATCGTTAGAATAAAGTCGGAGCCAATTACCCACGCACCATGAATCCCATTAACGTAATGTAATAACCGCTCCGACATTTTAACATCCACTCCGAGATACATTCTCCAAAGAAAACTCGGAGCGAGGGTTTTCCACAAACTTATCCTTCGAGATATTACGTTCTTCCTCGAGATCCCCAAGCGCCTTCGTTTATGTTTTGGATAAAATTCACCGCTTGTTACTTAAATTCTTCATTTATAATGCCACCGATGTTCTCCCATGTGGATACACCTCCTTAATTTTGGTTTTTAAAATAGAAACAAAAAACCTCTTCATCGCGAAGAGGCGGACTCTTTTAACCTTGGGATTCATTCTAGTTTTTTTGAAAAGGAGGAGTTACACATGCAACATCTCCGTGCATTACATGCATTATGGCAACTAACGTGCTGATCATGTATCGCTATTCAAACCCATTAAACTAAACTCTATGCGTTCTCCATTACACTTTCCTTCGCCAAATCCTTAAAATATCGATCATTGTACAACATGCTTGGGTGAGTTGGATGATAAGTTAGGGCAATATCGTTGTGCTCCTTCGCTTTCGCTCGGTTGCCCATTCGATCATAACATACACATAATTGCAGATGCGGCATCCAAGTCCATGCGCCTTCATTCAGTACAACCATCGGATCACCTGGACGGTTCGCCTGCACAGCCTGTTCGTACCAGAATATAGCTTGGCGGTAGTCTTCTCTGTCAGCAAAATATCCACCCAGTCGGCAACACACCTCTGCTCTAGGCAAATCATAGGCAAAAGAACGAAACAACGCCGCCGATTCCCGTTCCGGACGTTTCAGTACTGCCTCGCAATCCGCGATTTTCTGGCAGGCGGCAATCCGATCCTCCACCCATCCCAGTCCGGTGTCCAGAAATTTCTCATAGTAGGTTATGGCTTCCTCATGAAAAGCATGGTCTTTCAGTTCATTGCCAAAATAATAGAGGTCACGTGGTGAGAAGTCTTCACCGGCCTGTTCACGTTTGCGATATATTCGCAAATTTCGATCTGTATACACCTTATCTTTCTTATGGGTCACAGCCACATCACTATGCAGCAAATTGCCTGCTACAGCAAGATATTCATGCACTGCACCAATCCAGCGAAACTGGCGATCCCGCCGCACCAGACGATTTCGCCGCAGACTATACGAGACCTTGCCCTCTGGCGTGAAGGAGAGGTTGTAATCCATCGTTACACTGTCCACAGCCGGATCAAGCGACTGTTTCAATGCGATCAGCTTGGCGCGATCCTGCGGTTCAAACACATCATCCGCATCCAGCCACATAATATATTCACAGGAAGCTTGGTCGAAGGCGAAATTACGTGCCGCCGCAAAGTCATCCACCCACTCAAAATCGAAAATACAGTCGGTGTACTGAGCCGCAATTTGCCTTGTATGATCCGTGGAACCTGTGTCCACGATGACGATTTCATCGGCAATTCCTTTTACGGAATCCAGGCATCTGGCGAGGGAAGTTTCTTCATTTTTTACAATCATACATAAGCTAATTCGAATTCCCTCTTCGCCTCGTTTAATTCTGCGGTTATAGGCCGCCGCCCCCGGCAAATCGGACAAACGATAGATATGATAGGCTGGGTAGTGGGTGTCCACAAACAGTTGAAATCCGTATGCCTGTGCACGAATGCAGAAATGACGATCCTCTCCCCAAAAAGAAACATTCGGAATACGGTCAAAATTCACTCCCGCTTCAAGTACAGATCGCCGAATTAGAGTACAAGCGCCTAACCCGCCCACCTCATAACAACCCGGAATACGTAGCTGGTTTAGAAAGGCGCTTGCCTGTGCGTCCTCATCCTGCGCCTCTGTTGCTTCGAGAGCTGAACCCCCCCGCCGATAGAGTGCATATTCATCCTGAAGCCATACTTGCGGCATTTCCTTTGTTCCCGGTTGCCAGCTGGTCCAAAAAATATTGGATACAATCTCGTTTTGGTTCGATACCAATTGTTCCAGCGTTCGAGGGTGCAACACCAGATCAGAATCGATCAGAAACACGCCATCATATTGATGTTCACGTGCGTACTGTAAAATGTTATTTTTCAGCCTGGCCACTCGCCATACCTGTTCGTTTCTCCAGTAATGCCCACCTTCATCTTTGTTGTAGTTTCCTGGGTCGTCCGCGTCCCCACTCCCCGTACCATTCATATCGCGAACATGAATCACCTTACCGTTATGTCGAAGTACAAAATCGTTCAACATTTGGGAGGAGGCTTCCTCCTCATTATCATCTACAAACAAATAGTCTGTACGCACCGTCTTTCGCTCAAGGCTCTGCAGGGAATTCAGAAATTCATTCAGAATGGCAGCTGTCTGCCGTACAGGGCTAGCAATCAGGATACGCTCACGGGTACTTTGCGAGATGTCCTCATCCTCATCCTTTTCCTTTTCCTTTTCCTTTTCCTGTGGCTGTGGCTGTCGATGTTGGCTCTCCTTCTGAGATTTGGAGGGTATGGTATCCGCTTGTGTTTCACCTTGGACACTTTTGTTACTATTTTTACGTTCTAACGGGTCTTTCACCAATGAAGCTCACTCCCTTCCCTTAATCAGACCATGGAATAAGCCGAGGCTCTGCATCCAATATCGATTCATATTGCTCTTTCCAGCCATACCTTGCTTCGGGGTCCAGTGTTTGGTATCTCTCATATTTGCGAACGCGGTCTTCTTCTCTTGCCCAGCCATAATGCTTTACTCGCGGGGGATGACAGGCATAGGGCAGATGCTGAATGCTCAACGGGAATCGTCCGCAATGCTGCGGTGTTTCCTTCCATTCATAGACCATCCCGGGACGATACTTGACTAGAAAAGGCCGATAATACATATGAGCCTGCCAGTACATATCTTCCCGGTACGCAGTCTCACTCCACATATCATATAAACGGAAGTAAATCGCTTCTTCCATTCCACTTAAGAGGTCATCCCTCAAAACACCAAAATCCGGCGTTAAAACCTCGTCTGCATCCAGATTAAGAATCCATTCCGGGTTAGTTGAAAGGGTCTCCTCCCATTGTTGTTTTCGCAGACTCACCTCATCGGAAAAACGCGAGACCGGATTCTGCACTAGTACTAGAGGGATACCGTGTAAAAGCTCCCTACACATAGCAGCCGTCCCATCCGTGCTTCCATCATCAATAATGACAGCCCGATCAATCCATGCACGATGTGTCATAAGTGCCTGCCTAAGATATCGCTTCTCCTCGTTGCATACAATCATGGATAAGGTGATATGCGGCCTTTTCCTAACTGGTTGTTCCTTGCCCTGTTCCCGTTTGTGTTGCTCCTGTTCTTCCAACCCCACACCCCCATGCTTCCGGTTCTTTTAGACGCAAACCCTCTATATCCAATCTATGCTAAGCTGGAATCCGGTTATGCAGGGCAAAGTGTTCCGGCATAGCCACCTCGGGATTTACTTCACACCTAACACAAAAAAAGCACTCGCTTGCGCGAATGCTTTTGGATCAGGATACTTCTATTCTGTTTATTTTTGAATACGGACTACTTATGAACACCTTCGATTTAACGATATGCCGCCAAACGATCATTCAAGCCGCATGTCTGTCCGTACACCTCTTGATAAAGGGCAAACAAACCGTCATATACCGCTACCGTCTCCGGGTTTGGTACGTAAGATTTCGCTGGACGAATAAACGCCGCCGCACACTCTTGCATTGTCGGGAACCAGCCACTGCCATAAGCCGCCAGCATAGCTGCCCCCATCGCCGGACCTTGCTCACTCTCCAGCTTCACAATCGTTGCATTGAAAATGTCCGCTTGCATCTGCAGCCAAGCTTCGTTCTTCGCTCCGCCTCCAATGGAGATCACCTCATTGACCGTCTTACCTGCACCACGCAAAATATCAATCGACTCACGTAACGAGAAGGTGATGCCTTCCATTACAGCACGTCCAAAATGCTCCAGCTTATGCCCGGCATCCATGCCGATAAAACTGCCGCGAATGTTGGCATCCGGGTGAGGTGTGCGCTCCCCTACGATATATGGCGTGAACAACAGACCGTTGCTTCCTGCCGGAATCTGGTCAATGCCCTGTAGAAGAGCATCAAATGATTTGTCCGCTGCGAAGGTGTCTTTAAACCAGGAGAGACTGTATCCTGCTGCCAGCGTCACACCCATAATATAGAAGGCATCTTTCTCACCATGGTTAAAAAAGTGCACTTTCCCTTCGAAATCGAGATCCTTTCGTTCTTCGTACGAGAGAACAACTCCGGACGTACCGATGCTGCACATCGTCTGTCCTTCACTCAATATGCCTGCACCAATTGCACCGCAGGCATTATCGGCACCGCCAGCAAATACTTTGGTTGCTGGCGCCAAGCCTGTTTGCTCTGCAATCTCAGGCAACAAGGTGCCGACTTCGTCGAATGATTCAACTAGGCGCGGGCAAAGCGTCATCGGCAGATTAAATGCGGATGCGATCTCCGTGCTCCATTGTTTGCCTGCCACATCCAGCAGCAACGTACCCGCTGCATCGGAATAATCCATCGCGTAATCGCCAGTCAGGCGGTAACGGACGTAGTCTTTTGGCAACAGAAACAAAGACGCTTGTTCCAGCAATTCAGGTTCATTTTCCTGCACCCACAAGATTTTAGGTAACGTAAATCCTTCCAATGCACGGTTCCGGGCAATGCTGAGTAACTTGCTATCAAGAACCTTCTCAATCCGACGGCACTGTGCTGTCGTTCGGGTATCGTTCCACAGGATGGCATTGCGCAGTGGTTTACCTTCTGCATCCACCAGCACCAGCCCGTGCATCTGCCCGGAGAAGCTTAATCCTTCAATCTCGGAAGGCTGTACGCCAGATACTTCCAGCAATTTGCGAAGCGACACAATTGTCTGCTCCACCCAATCCTCTGGATTTTGTTCACTATATCCAGCTTTAGGCTGGTACAACGGATAGGCCTCCGATGCTTCAAATGCCACTTTGCCTTCACGATTGACCAAAACGGTCTTAACCGCGCTCGTTCCGAGATCGACGCCAATCACATAACTCATAAGTATACTCCTTTCGTTTATACAGGATTGAAACCTTGGGTGCGGCATGCCCGGTCACTCCGTGTGCAGAAAACCCTCCGATCGCCCCTTACCCCCGGATTTCTTCACTTCCCCTTTTCAAGGGTGAAATCCGGTTGTAAATGCGAACGCTCCGCTTCTCCGGGTCCTTTCTGCTCACTCCGTTTCTGCATGCTGCTTCTAACGTTGCTTTCAAACGGTACAAACGTACTCGTTTGGGGTAACTTAGGTTCCAATGACATTTCAATCGTCATTGGTTTATTTAAAAGCATAAAGCGTTGGTGGTGCGCCATGCCCGGTCACTCCGTGTGCAGAAAACCCTCCGATCGCCCCTTACCCCCGGATTTCTTCACTGTCCCCTCTTCATAGGTGAAATCCGGTTGTAAATGCGAACACTTCGTTTCTCCGGGTCCTTTCTGCCCACTCCGTTTCTGCATGCCGCTTCTAACGTTGCTTTCAAACGGTACAAACGTACTCGTTTGGGGCAACTTGGGTTCCAATGACATTTCAATCGTCATTGGTTTATTTAAAAGCATAAAGCGTTGGTGGTGCGCCATGCCCGGTCACTCCGTGTGCAGAAAACCCTCCGATCGCCCCTTACCCCCGGATTTCTTCACTGTCCCCTCTTCATAGGTGAAATCCGGTTGTAAATGCGAACACTTCGTTTCTCCGGGTCCTTTCTGCTCACTCCGTTTCTGCATGCCCCTTGTAACGTTGCTTTCAAACGGTACAAACGTACTCGTTTGGGGCAACTCGGGGGCCAACAATGACAACAAACCGTCCCCGCCTTCCCAGAGGAAAGCGGGGACGGTTTGAATGTCACGCTTATTCAACGTCCAGGGTGCAACATACTTTTGCACCGAGTAGGAAGAGGTATGATTCCTGCTTTATCTACGGCAATGATCTAGCCATAGGCAGTACGCTTGGGCAGGAATCTACTCTTCCTCTAAGACTGTTATCGGGGCGTGTCTTGAAACCCACTGAAGTGCATCTTTTACCCCTTTTCGCCCCATACTGCGTCACTTTCCCTTGACGTGCCCCGGCACGCCTGCGGTAAACTCCCTGGTTTGGAACGAAAATTCGGCAAAATCTGCTTCCTTCAGCGTTTTCAGACCCACCCTAGTCAGCCAGGATGTATTGGTTAAGCTTTGCTCTCAGCAATTCCTGACGTCCGGATTGGTTTTTGCGTGGGTTTTCGTTGTTCAAAGCATACTCCGCGAGGGAAGCAAGTGTTGCTTTACCTGCAACAACCTCTGCACCGATGCCTTCGTTGAAGCTGCTGTAACGTTGCTCGATGAATTCATCGAATACACGGTCTTCGATCAGCTTGGAAGCGACTTTCAGACCTTTCGCATACGTATCCATACCTGCGATGTGAGCCAGGAACAGATCCTCAGGTTCGAAGGAGCCACGACGAACTTTCGCGTCGAAGTTTACGCCACCTTTGCCCAAACCGCCGTTTTTCAACACTTCGTACATGGTCAGAGTAGCATCATACATATCAACCGGGAACTCGTCCGTATCCCAGCCAATCAGCAGATCGCCTTGGTTCGCATCCAGGGAACCGAGCATGCCGTTGATACGCGCTACGCGGATTTCATGATCAAATGTGTGACCAGCCAGCGTTGCATGGTTCGCTTCAAGGTTCAGTTTGAACTGTTTGTCGAGATCATATTTTTGCAAGAACGCAATGGAAGTTGCTGCGTCGAAGTCGTATTGGTGTTTTGTTGGCTCTTTAGGTTTAGGCTCAATCAGGAACTGAGCGTCGAAGCCGATTTCTTTTGCATAGTCAACAGCCATATGGAACATACGAGCAATGTTGTCTTGCTCCAGTTGCATGTCCGTGTTCAGCAATGTGTCGTAACCTTCACGGCCACCCCAGAAAACATAGTTTTCTGCACCGAGACGTTTACCTACTTCCAGACCTTTTTTGATCTGCGCTGCTGCGTGAGCATATACGTCTGCGTTGCAAGTGGATGCTGCACCAAACATGAAACGTGGGTTGGAGAACATGTTAGCTGTGTTCCACAGCAGCTTTTTGCCGCTTGCTTTCATGTGCTCTTCCAGCAAATCAACGATGGTGTCGATGTTGCTGTAGAATTCACGCAGTGATGCGCCTTCTGGAGCCACGTCTACATCGTGGAAACAGTAGTATGGCAGATTCATTTTTTCCATAAATTCAAAAGCCGCTTCCACACGAACTTTCGCTTTATCCAGACCGGAGTAGCTATCCCATGAACGTAATGCTGTTTCAGCGCCGAACGGGTCACTACCGCCTGCAGTTAATGTGTGCCAGTAAGCCATACCGAAACGGAAGTGTTCTTCCATCGTCTTGCCAGCAACAACTTCTTGCGGATTATAATGTTTAAAAGCAAATGGATTCTTGGAATCTTTACCTTCGAATGCAATCTTATTAACGGATTCAAAATAGGCCATGTGATAAATGCCTCCTCAAAAGTTTTAAAAGAGTTTGTTTAAGAAATCGTTTACACCGTTATCCTAACACATCAGATTTACTTTGTCTATTGGTTAAACAAAGTAAAAATAAAATTGTTTTTTCCCGCTTTGTTTACGCTATAATAGTCGAATAGCTTCTTAGCGGATGTACATGAGAGCCTTTACTTATATAAGTTGAACCATTTAATTTACACATGAACGGAGAGGACAGAAAAAACCTGTAGAAGCGAAGTGTTCGCATTTATCACCGGATTTTCCCCTTTAATAGTGGAATCGAAAAATCTGGGGATAACAGCGATCGAAAGGTTATTCTGTCATCGAAGTGTCCGTGTAAATCTGTTCAGTTCAATTTATATAAAAAGAGAAAGAATAGGAGTGCCTTATCGATATGAAAATTACCGGAGACCAGATGCTGGTCAAAAAAATAAACAAATCGATCGTACTGGATACGATTCGCCGTCATGCCCCCCTTTCCCGGGCGAAATTGTCCGAAGTGACCGGTCTCAACAAAGCAACGGTTTCCAATCTGGTAGCGGATCTGATCAGCGATGAGTTGGTGCAGGAGATTGGGCCAGGAGAATCTAGTGGTGGACGTAAACCGCTAATGCTGCTTTTCAGAAGTACGGCTGGATATGCTGTTGGTCTGGAACTGAGCGTAACGCGTTTGAAGGGAGTACTCACCGACCTCGAAGGTCATATCGTTGCCGATTATGCCGTCGATCTGAAGCAGCATGATGCAACGTCTGTATTTGAACAATTAAAGCTGGCCGCTAGTCACCTGATAAAGCAGGCTCCCCCCTCTCCGCATGGAGTAATTGGCATAGGCATCGGTGTTCCAGGGATGGTGGATGAGCAAGGAACCGTACTGTTTGCGCCCAACTTGAAGTGGGAGATGGTGCCTTTGCGATCCATGATGGAAGAAAGCTTCAACCTGCCTGTCACCATTGATAATGAGGCCAACGCGGGAGCACGGGGCGAATTAAACTTTGGTGCAGGTGTTGGTGTGCGTCATCTGATCTATATCAGTGCAGGAATCGGGATTGGTTCAGGCATTATGGTTGATGGTGAATTATATAAGGGTGCGTGGGGTTACGCGGGTGAGACTGGACATATGTCCATTGAAGCAGAGGGTCTGCCTTGTTCTTGCGGTAATCGGGGATGCTGGGAGTTATATGCTTCGGAAAAAGTATACGAACACCCGGATCAGCAGCACTTGCCTGCACATACGACCAAGGAACTGGTTGAACATGCTCAGAATGGACACCAGGACGTGATAGCATTGTACGACATCATTGGACGCAAGCTGGGCGTCGGCATTACCAACATTGTAAATAGCTTTAACCCGCAGCGTATTATTATTGGCGGGCCGCTTTCGGAAGCTAAACCTTGGATTGAATCTGCCCTCAAACAGGTGGTCGAGGAACGTACTCTGCCTTATCACCGTCGAAGTCTGCAAGTGGAATGGGCTGCACTTGGTAGCCGTTCGACTCGAATAGGGGCTGCTTATTCTGCAATATCCCAATTTTTAGGTAATGTAAGGGTCTCTGTTTAATATTTAGCTAAAAATCATTAAAATTGACAAGATTTCGCCCCATTTCCTCCCTTTTTGTTAAAGAAATCCAGAGGTATAATGAGATTATGTGATTTTTGTCATGGCAGCGTTCTCGTTGCCGTGTTATCCGATAATGAAACGGAGTGAAACTCGTGACCTACGTGGATACATCAGATATCTCGGCGCCAGTATTTGTCACCGTACTCCTGTTCCTGATTGTGCTTGCGCCCCTGTTCAGCCTGGGCATACTTCGATTTTTTCAGAGCAAAAAGAAGGCTGGTCTCATGTACATGCTGTCAGGCTTACTGGTGTATGTCGTATTTCAGACATGCATGAGTATTTTTTTCTAGCGGAGAATTCTTTACGCTTGAATGTACTCCTATACTCAAAGGCAAATGATGTTGCTCCGACTAAAAAGGAGACGCTTATGCGCAATGTCCTCAAGTCCAGACGTTGTCTTACGCGTCTTCTTTTTGTTTTCCTCCCATTTCTTTCAACATCAGAAAAATTAAAAAAAGACCGTACCTTATACGGTACGGCCCCTTCCCAATCTTACTTCTATATTCAAACGGCTCGCGCGAACCGGAATAGCTTCAATTCTGTTAAACTACATAGCCAGCAACCATAGCTAGCCAAGCATGAATTAAGCGTCCAATGCTTTAGCAAATTGTGTTTTGTTCATACCCAGAATGCGGTGTTCACCGATTACAGTCAAAGGAACTGCACGTACGCCCATATCCCATACTTGTTGTGCGAACTCGTCGCTTGTCTCGATGTTACGCTCTTCATAAGCAATACCTTTATCAGCCAGGAAAGTCTTGACGGATTTGCAGTTCGGGCAGTTCGTGGATGTGTATACAATTACGTTTTCCATGTTTAGTTCACCTCAGAATTATTATTTGTTATATATGGTTAATTATTTATAAGCTAAATGAAGCACTATTTAAACATCGGGCTTTCCGAATTACAACGCTACTGCGCTGTGCTCCAGGCTTTCAATGAATTTCTCGGTGTCCATTGCAGCCATACATCCGCTACCTGCAGCAGTGATCGCTTGTTTGTAACGTGTATCCTGAACGTCACCACATGCGAATACGCCTGGGATGTTTGTTTCAGAAGTACCTGGAGTTGTCAAAATGTAACCATGCTCGTCTGTAGTAATCTGACCACCCAAGAAACCTGTGTTTGGTGTGTGACCAATCGCTACAAATACACCGCTTGCCGGAATCACTTCTTCTTCACCAGTTGCGTTGTTGAGCACTTTGAGGCCAGTTACGCCGTTGTCGCCAGCAATCACTTCAAGTGGTGTGCGGTTCAGTGCCATTTCTACTTTCTCGTTGCTGCGTGCACGATCTTGCATGATTTTGGAGCCACGCAGTTCTTCACGACGGTGCACCAGTGTTACTTTGGAACCGAAACGGGACAGGAAGCTTGCTTCTTCCAGTGCGGAATCACCACCGCCAATAACGATAATTTCTTTATTACGGAAGAAGAATCCGTCACATGTCGCACATGTGCTGACACCGCGGCCCACGTTTGTTTCTTCTCCTGGGATACCCAAATATTTAGCAGATGCGCCTGTAGACAGAATCAACGTTTCGGATACGAGTTCACCCATACCTTCGACTTGAATTTTGAAAGGACGCTCGCTCATGTCGATGTTGTTTACCCAGCCCGTACGGAATTCTGCGCCAAAACGCTCCGCTTGTTTACGCATGTTGTCCATCAGTTCAGGGCCCATGATGCCATCAGGGAAACCCGGGAAGTTCTCCACTTCTGTCGTTGTTGTAAGTTGTCCACCCGGTTGCGGTCCTTCAATAACGAGTGGGTTCAAGTTGGCACGTGCCAGATAGATTGCTGCTGTCAGCCCTGCAGGGCCTGTTCCAATAATAATTGATTTATACATGTATAGTTCCTCCCCCATGTTCTGCAAAAAGATCAAGCTCTCCGGCATCAAAAGCGCGAGCCTTTGCATACACTAGAACGGATAGCCCACATCATGTCCATAAGAACTGCCTACGAATATGACGATTCACCTATGCAGAAACGGAATTCTAATTTATAATCATTCTAATCTGTTGTTCATTATGATCTCTTTTATGTACGGTGTCAATGCTCGGCAGCGATTATGAAGAAGTCTTCATCAGGAGGGAAAATGGAAGCATGAACGACGCTCTACTCGGCAGTATTATTTCGGCCATGTCTACCGGACTTGGGGCCGTACCGATCTTATTTATGCGTAAAATATCACATCGTCTGCGCGACATTCTGCTCGCTTACGCAGCGGGTATTATGACTTCAGCCTCGGTGTACAATCTCATTCCCGAAGCACTGGGACAATCTAATTTATTTGTCCTTGCTTTTGGCATTATGCTCGGCAGTCTGGTTCTACTGGTGCTGGAGATGCGTATTCCGCACGTAGATCTGGAAAACCCCGAAAAGATGCCTTTCAAAATTGAAGGCAAAGCTTTCATGATTATCGCAGCCATCACAATGCATAACTTGCCGGAAGGCTTGTCTGTCGGTGTAAGTTATGCAAGTACGGATGAAAACTTAGGCAACCTGATTGCCTTTTCTATCGGTTTGCAAAATGCACCGGAAGGCTTTCTGGTCGCTCTCTTTCTCGTCAATCAGAACATCGGTCGCTTTAAAGCACTTGGCATTGCAACATTGACTGGGGCTGTAGAGATTATAACGGCCATGATCGGATATACACTCAGTAGTCTTGTTGCCGGACTGGTGCCTTACGGTCTCGCGTTCGCAGCAGGTGCAATGATGTTTATCGTTTATAAAGAACTCATCCCTGAGAGTCATGGTGACGGCAATGCACGCGCAGCTACGATCTCCTTCCTGTTTGGTCTGATTACGATGATCGGACTAACCGAACTGTTCTAGATGGGTGAAAGGCAAAAGAACCCGGACCACAGCGGATGCTGAAGTCGGGTTCTTTTTTTAGCCACAAATGAAGATTCCATGAAATTACTGAAATTGCTGAAATCATCTGTAAAGCAATTTATATTTTCTTTTTATTTAAACGATCAAGATTGAATAAATCGAATTAGTTCAGCATTGAATTTTTCCAACTCATCGTAAAATGCACCGTGTCCACTCTCTTCAAACACAACCATTTCAGCCGAAGGGATCGCTTTGTGCATCTCTTCAGCGAATTCGAACGGACAGATTTCGTCTTTTTTACCGTGGAAAATGGCTGTAGGCACCTGGATCGTTTCCAATTCCCCGCGCAAATCCTCATCACGCAACGCCATCGCACTGTTAATCGTACCATAAGACGAAGCTTCCATGCCTAGTGCATGGAACCATTGCATGAAAGGCTGGCTGTGCTTCTTCGCAAAAAACATTCCGCCGAACGTATCCAATAGCTTCGCACGATCCGTGAAGATCGGCTCAATAATCTGCTCATTCAGCTCATCCGGCGTTAAACCGTACGGATAACCTTCACGTTGCGTAAATACAGGTGCCGCCGCCGACAGCAGTGCCAGCTTCGATACTCCGTGTCCCTGATGACGCGCCATATAATGTGCCGCGATAGCACCACCCATGGAGAAACCAGCGAGTATGGCATCTGTCAGCCCCAGGTCGTCAATAACAGCACGAACATCGTCTGCCATGCGGTCATAATCATATCCAGTAGACGGCTTATCGGATAAACCATAACCTCTGAAATCCATTGCAATGGTACGAATGCCGTGGTTCGGTAGCACATTCAATTGGTATTCAAACATTTTATAATTGACAGGCCAGCCGTGCAAAAACAGTACCGGAGTCCCTTCACCAATATCTTCAACATATACTTTTACATTCGGTTCAACTTGTACATAACGGCCCATTGTTCACAGCTCCCTTTATCGTTAAAAGTAATTATCGTCAGTGAGATACATTGCATTACATTGTATCGTCTCTTCGACTATTACCCTCTGACAACAGGTTCAAACGGGAGCTGCTGGGGCACTGTGCGTTAAAGCACAACTTAACGCAACAGTCGAAGTCCATTCAGAATCACCAAAATGGTACTGCCTTCATGACCAACCACTCCAAGTGGCAAAGCAATATCTTGTAAGAAGTTACCTGCGATTAACGCTAAAATAACTGTAATGGCAAACCACATATTATGCTTCACCGTGCGTTCGGCTCGCCGAGCTTGCCCGATTACCCAAGCAATCTCTTCGATATTATCATTCATAAGCACCGCATCGGCCACTTCAATTGCTGTCCCACTGCCTGATAACCCCATGCCCATCCCCACCGTTGCTGCCGCAAGCGCAGGCGCATCATTAACCCCGTCACCAACCATCAGCACATGACCATATTGCTCACGGAGCGCTTGCACCTGTGTGACCTTATCTTCAGGTAGCAGATCAGCATAGACCAGACTAACCCCGGTTTCACCGGCAATGACCGAAGCTGAACGGGCACGATCACCAGTTAACATCGCTACTTTGACACCCATGCTCTCCAGCTTCTTCACAGCTTCAACCGCCTGTGGACGGATCATATCCCGCATCGCAATCAAACCCGCAAACTCACCATTGACAGTTACAACAGATATCGTTTTGCCTTCCTGCTCCAGTCGGGTACATACCGCTTCCCAGTCTGCTTCACCGTTTACAAGTACATCATTGGCTATAGACTCCACAGCTTTGCCATTCTTAAATTCGCCAGTTGGCGTTACAGCTAGTGTTTCCGTAGCTTCTCTCTCTTCCATCGTCTGATTCTCTTGTATCTCTTGTGCCCAAACTGTTCCATCCAGCCGCCCAATCTTCCACACGACGCCATTTATGCTTCCTTGAATGCCGTGTCCTGTAATAGACTGCACATGCTCTGCCTCTTGTAGAGGTAAGTTTTCTTTACTCGCCTGTTCCACGATAGCCCGAGCAAGGGGATGCATCGAGAGATTTTCAACAGACGCCACTGCGGACAATAATTGCTCTCTGCTTACGCTCGGTGCAGTTAGGATATCCGTTACTTTGGGAGTTCCCATCGTGAGCGTGCCTGTTTTGTCAAAAGCGACCACTCGGGTATGAGCAATATTCTCCATATGCGCCCCTCCCTTGAACAAAATCCCGCGGCGAGCGCTGCTGGACATTGCAGACAGCATCACAGGCATGATGGAAGACACCAGTGCACAAGGTGATGCCACGACAAGAAAGACCATGGCTTTGTAAAAAGCTTCATTCCACGTCCATCCCAAGAGTAGTGGTGCTCCTACAATAACAAGAAGCGTAACACCTACAACAATTCGTGCATAGATACCTTCAAAACGTTCCATAAAACGTTGCGAATCCGGTACCTCGGCTTGCGCTTCCTCCACCAGCTTGATGATTTTTCCGAATAGTGAGCCCTCGGCCGACTTGGTGACTTCAACATATAACGCCCCCTCACCATTCACTGTACCAGCGTAAACTTCGTCCCCTGCACTCTTATCTACTGGCATCGATTCCCCGGTAATCGACGATTGATTGATAAAAGAACTTCCCCGATAAACAACTCCATCCGCAGGAATCAGCTCGCCTGGCTTCACGAGTAGCAGATCCCCTGGCTGCAAATCCTCAATCGCCACGATATTCATTTGTCCATCCTCGATCCGCAATGCCGTCTCCGGTTTAAGTGCCAGTAAGGATGAGATGTCTTTGTGACTGCGCTCCGTGGCGTAGCTTTCCAATGCTCCACTAAGGGCGAAAATAAAGATTAGCATCGCGCCTTCATTCCAATAACCAATTGTCGCCGCTCCAAGTGATGCGGCAATCATTAGCAAGTTAACGTCCAGATCACGATCCTTAACCAAAGTTTCGACACCTTCTTTGGCCTTCGTCCAGCCACCAATCCCATAAGCGGCAATGTAGATTATCACAGACATCGTGGCAAAATAAGGTGCTATCCCCCATGCAATCAGCATCATAATGCCACTGCCCAGCGCTGCCTGCATCTCCTTGTTCTGCAACATCGCGCGAAAATTCTTTTTCTTGCCCCGTTTGGGTCCAGGAGTATGGGCCGATTGTTGCTTGGCTTGCTGTTTCCCTTGTAAAGGTTGATGTATCGCTTGCATATAAATCACGTTCCCTTCGGAGGTTTTGTTCTCATCTGACTGCATTGCCCAAATTGTATTGAGAATGAGAGCCATTGTTATTGCCCTAAAAATGGCACATGCTGCTGCGGGAATCCCGCAGCAGCATGGTTTAGAGATGATTTGGCATTTTCATAGATCTGTAATCCAGTGAGAATGATAATCATTTTTGCGCTTATGCAATTATGTTTACTCAATACAACTTTAGCTCAATTATATGCCTATGCTGTTGATTTGTAAATGGGTGTTTCAGGCTAACGATCATGAGAAACCTTATTTCATCGAAAAAGCATCATTTTTAATGCTAACGATCACTAGGAACGCTATTCATTGCATTTAGCCCATTTCTCGCCCCTAAATGCTGAAAAATGAATAAATAACATCTCTGCTAATCGTTAGATTTTAAATCTCGGTAAAAAAGGCAAATAAACTCCGTGGAGATCGTTAGCGCTAGCTCCTCATTCTCCTCGTTCCAATGACCTAAAGATAAAGGCATACTCGTTCGTTATGTACCTACCATAAAGCTTTTGCCACAAAGAACTCTCCATACAAAAAGGCCAAAGCCCGCTGAACGTGGCTTTGACCTTTCAAGTACGACATACTTTGATACACCTACAATTGTAACTTACTTTTACGCGCCTACACTTGCACCTTGGCTCGCTTTAATCGCCTGCTCCAGATCATAAATGATATCCTGAATGTTCTCCGTACCAATGGACAGACGAATCAATTCCGGATTTACGCCAGCTGCTGTTTGTTCTTCTTCCGTCAATTGAGCATGGGTTGTGCTTGCCGGATGGATGATCAATGACTTGGAGTCACCTACGTTAGCAAGGTGGGAGAACAGTTTCACGCTTTCGATCAATTTACGCCCTGCCTCTACACCGCCTTTAATGCCAAACGTCAGGATGGCACCTTGCCCTCTTGGCAGATATTTCTGTGCAAGTTCATAAGATGGATGACTTGGCAGACCTGCATAGCTCACCCACAGGACATCCTCATGTTTCTCCAGATACTCTGCAACTGCCAGCGCATTGCTACTATGACGTTCCACGCGAAGATGCAACGTCTCCAAACCTTGTACCAACAGCCAGGAGTTAAATGGTGAAATGGACGCTCCCAAGTCACGTAACAACTGTACACGTGCTTTAATAATATAAGCAATCGGGCCAACCGCTTCTGTGTATACAACCCCGTTATAACTTGGGTCCGGTTCAGTCAATCCTGGGAATTTCCCGCTTGCTTTCCAGTCGAATTTACCACTGTCCACGATGACACCACCGATGGATGTACCATGCCCACCAATGAACTTGGTTGCCGAGTGAACGACAATGTCCGCTCCATGTTCAATTGGACGAAGCAAATACGGGCTTGGGAACGTATTATCCACGATCAAAGGAATGCCATGTTCATGGGCAATTGCTGCCACGGCTTCAATATCAAGTACATTCCCCTTCGGGTTACCAATCGTTTCAGCGTACAATGCTTTTGTTTTCTCCGTAATCGCCGCTCGGAAGTTCTCCGGATCACTGGAATCTACAAATTTCACATCAAGGCCCAATTTCGGCAACGTTGTAGAGAAGAGGTTATACGTACCGCCATACAGACTTGCCGAGGACACGATCTCGTCTCCAGCACCGGCAATGTTCAGCAAAGAGAACGTAATAGCTGCCTGACCCGAAGCCGTAGCCAATGCGCCTGCTCCACCTTCCAGAGCAGCAATCCGCTGTTCAAATACATCCGTTGTTGGATTCATCAGACGCGTATAGATGTTGCCAAACTCTTTCAAACCAAACAGATTAGCAGCATGCTCCGTATCACGGAATCCATAAGATGTTGTCTGATACAAAGGCACAGCTCTAGATTGGGTTGTTGGATCAATCTCTTGACCTGCATGAATAGCTAATGTTTCAAATGAAAGCTCACGTTCGTTTGACATAATACTGAATCCTCCCTTGATATATGCACTCTGGTGCATCCTGATCTCAATTGCTGGCTTCTTGATGTCTCATCATGGCGGCTTATGTTTTCCATATTCTCTCACAAGATGTCGGTTTTGAAAAGAGTTATTTCCGATCTTTCCGATAAGAAATGTTAATATGTAAAATATGATCCTGCTGTACTAAAAAAACCTTTGCCATGGCAAAGGTTTTTCAGTTCATTCATCGTTAGAACTTCTTCTACCTCATCTTACCTTCACAGCGTCCCATACCGCTCGCAGATGCTTGGCAGCAGGCACAGCCTCTTCTGCATTCACACCTTCCAGCGAGATATCAATGTGTGGTTTATACGTCTTGAGCAATTCGAAGAACAACGGATAATCCAGAATGCCCCCACCAGGGACAGGATTATACTTCTCACCCTGTGCATTGAAAGCTACATCTTTCGCATGAATCACGATCATCTTCTCATACAGCTTCTCCATTACTTCACGCAGAAAAGCTCCTTGATCTGCTGTATGATGCTGTTTAATCAGATTGCACGGATCAAACAACATGCCCAGATTGGATGACGGAATCTCTTCAAACAACCGGGTCATATGTTCATGGGTATGAAGCGTATGGGTCGCCACGGGTTCAATGGCAGCATGTACACCCCATTTTTCAGCTTCCTCCGTGATTTCCTCCAGCGTATCTTTCAGAACACTCCATGACTTTTCATCATATGTGTCTGGATGAGAATCCTTATAAGTCGTTCGTTCTCCTGTTTCTGTTGCCACCATACTGCACCCAAAATCCCGGGCATAACGCAGATGTTCCTTGAACCGGTTAATGTCTGCTCGACGGCTTACAGGATCAGGATCAATCGGGTTGATGTAACAGCCTAGAACGGCAATTTTCACCCCGCGGCTAGCAAATTGTTCTCCTACCTCATTAGCGAATCCAGGACTCAATTTGCCGTTCGCTGAATCCATGTCCGACAATGCTTTGGCAAGAGCCAGTTGCACGGAGTTAAATCCGTTGTCCGCAATGATTTGCGCCAGCTCAGCTGTAGGCCGTTTACCAAACGTATGGGCCAGAACACCAAGTTTCATCTCATTGCCTCCTTCTGCAAAACAGATCTTGGATGATGGATTAACGCGCCATCCATCCGCCATCCACATTAAGTACGTGACCATTCAAATAATCCGATGCAGCAGAAGCCAGGAACACCACTGGACCTTTCAAGTCCTCAGGTGTTCCCCAGCGACCTGCTGGAATACGTGCTGTGATATCGCGGTAACGGTTCTCGTCCGCACGAATTTGAGTTGTATTATCCGTTTCCATGTAACCTGGAGCGATACCATTAATCTGAATGCCTTTGCCAGCCCATTCATTAGCCAGGGCTTTCGTCAACCCGGCAACGCCGTGTTTACTAGCCGTGTATCCTGGAACATTAATGCCACCTTGGTAGGAAAGCATCGATGCAATGTTAATGATTTTGCCGCTTCCACGTTCAATCATATGTCTCCCCGCCAGCTGGCTCAGGAAAAATACACTGTTCAGGTTCAACGCGATGACATCATGCCAATCCTGATGTGCGTGATCCGCTGCCGGAGTACGGCGAATAATGCCGGCATTGTTGACGAGAATATCAATTCTGCCTTGGAAAGCGAGCGCTTTTTCAAACACAGCTGACAGTTCTTCTTCTTTGCTTAGATCAGCTTCGATGATATATGCTTTACGTCCCAGTGCTTCAATTGCACTTGCCGTCTCCGCCGGTTTGGAGTAAGATACCAGCACCACATCTGCCCCCGCTTCAGCGAGGCCAACTGCCATCCCTTGCCCGAGTCCTCCTGAAGTACCTGTCACCATTGCAACTTGTCCGCTTAAATCAAATGGGTTCATGAACATTTCCTCCACATGTCTTTGATATGCAAATTACAACTGTATCGTTCGTTATTTCATTCCGTTAAAAATACATGAAGTTAACTTGTGTAATCCACGTTGACACCACTCTGCCTGTATAAAGCCGCTGTCTCTTCGTCCAGATTCCGGTCACTGATAATATAATCCAGTTCAGAGCACTGTGCGAAGGTACGGAGTGCGAATTGCCCGAATTTGTAATGATCCACTACGCCAAATACCTGCTGTGCAGCAGCAATCATTGCTTTCTTCAGAGGAACCAGATCGCCTGTATAGATGGACAAGCCAAATTCAGGATGAAGCGCCGTTGTTGAAATGAAGGCTTTGTGAATGTTCAGACCGGAAATAAATGCCGCCGTATCTTCACCCACCAGCATATTACGCACACGCGCTCCACCAGGAACGACCAGTCGCACCTGTTCCTTTTTCGTCAGCTCTGCAATGATGTACAAATCACTTGTGATCACCGTCAGCGGCTGGTTATCGAGCCGCTTGGCCATCTCTAGCGTGGTGCTGCCACCATCCAGTGCTACAATATCCCCAGGCTTAATATAAGCAAGTGCTCGTTCGGCAATCTCGGTTTTCTCGGACTGGTGTTTCTCCAGTGCCCCGCGGCTGTTCAGAATCCCATATTGGTCATTCTGAGCCAGCATAGCTCCGCCGTGTACACGCACGAGCAATCCCATACTCTCCAGCTTATCGAGATCCTCTCGCACCGTTTTGCCAGTCACCTGCAACAGTTCGCTCAGGTCACTAACCGTGACCTCCTGGCGTTCTAGCAGAGCCTCCATGATCTTTTCATGTCGTTTCAATGGATTCATCTAATCAACTTCCTATTTCTTTCTTATTTCAGATCCTTCATCGCTACGCCGTCCATGTCTTCGAACGTTTGGTTTTCTCCAGCCATTGCCCAGCAAAAAGTGTAATTGCTTGTGCCCACACCGCTGTGAATAGACCAGCTTGGAGAGATGATCGCCTGACGATCACGTACAACGAGATGACGCGTTTCCGTTGGCTCGCCCATCATATGGAATACAACGCCATCTTCAGGCAGGTTCCAGTACAGGTACACTTCGGAGCGGCGGTTATGCGTATGTGCCGGCATCGTGTTCCACATGTTACCTTTGTTCAACTCTGTGATACCCATAACGAGCTGACAGCTCTTGATCCCGCCCTCACCTTGGTGAATGTAACGGTAGATAGTACGTTCGTTGGAGGTTTCGATGCTGCCGAGGTGGTTCGGCTGTGCTTGCTCTTGAGTTGCTTTTACCGTTGGATAGGTATGGTGAGCCGGTGTAGAAACAAAGTAGAACTGAGCCGCCTGCTCTGTGCCATTGCTCTTGAATACCACTTCCTTAACGCCCTTACCGATGTAGAGGCATTCTTTGGCTCCAATCTCATACACTTCTCCGTCCGCTGTTACTGTACCTTGTCCACCCACGTTGATGATACCGATTTCACGGCGCTCCAGGAAGAAGTCTGTTCCGATATCTTTCAGGTTTACTTCAAGAGTGATGTCCTTGCTTTGTGTAACCGCTGTTCCGACAATGTAACGATCCACATGGGAGTACACAGTCACCAGTTCGTCTTTGGCAAACAATTGCTCCATAAGGAATTCCTCACGCAAACGAGCTGTATCATACGTTTTTACTTCATTCGGGTGTGCTGCATAACGGTTTTCCATTTGTAATCCATTCCTTTCGTCATGTGAATTAAGTTTAGAGTTGAACTCATTGTTGCTTTGTGGCATTCAATGAAGTTCACTATGTTTATTAAAGTTCATATGAGTTCATTTTAGTTCATTTCCTATCATTTGTGTACCCTTATTTTTATGATTCAACCAAATCACTGAATTGTGTTGGCTATTTCTAGTAAAACTTGTGACTCCAGTAACAATAAAACTCACTACGAAAAAAAGATGATTTCTGCAAGATGCAGAGATCACCCTTTTTTAGTCAACTCTCTTTTTTTAGATCACTTGATGAATAGAACTGTATTTACATTAGATCAATTCGGACTTTTGAAGAAGCTTCCGGATAATCGTGGCTACCTCAGCTCTTGTAATATAAGCCTTAGGTACAAGTGCTGTGGCACTTCTGCCAGATATGATGCCTGCTTGAACACTTTCCATAACGCTACTTTGTGCCCACTGAGAGACACTAGCCGCATCTTGGAATGAATGAAGTATTCCATCTGTCGATTGTACAGGCTGCTTTTCCTTCAATCTGGTCAGAGTCATTGCCTTGGAAAGGATCACCATTGCCTGTTCACGTGTAATCTTATCCATCGGACGGAAGGTACCATCTGGATAGCCATCAAGCAATTCGTATGCATAAGCCGTACTAATTACACTGCTGTACCAATCGGAAGACTTAACGTCCGAGAAAAGCGTAGTCTCGTTCTCAAGTTTAAGCCCCAGTCCTCGAACAACGCTGGCTGCGAATTCGGCGCGTGTAATATCTTGGTCGGGATTGAACTGTTCATTGCCGATACCGTTGACAATCATTCGGGAACCCATATCGTTCACAGCTTCTTTAGCCCAGTGCTTTGCAACATCACTGAATTCTAGTGGGTGCCAGACAACGCTATAAGTGCTGTTTGTTAAACTGTTGATCTGAGCGTAATACATTCCCTCCTTGAAAATCACTTTGGTTGGTACATGCCTTACCGATCCATCCGGCTCTATCACCAAGCCTGTTGTGATCTTATTCGGATCAATACCGTTCGGAAGAGCAACGCTTCTTTCAACATATGCGTTAAATTTTGATACGTCAATGGTCGTACTTCCATATGTTGCGCTAATCTTGAAATCCGTCGGTGGAGCAACGAGCGTGAGCCCAATCTTCCCTGCCGCTTGGTCTACCACTTGCATCATATCCGTTATTGGAGCGGCAATTTCAATGCGAACTTTGATGTCTTGCAGGTTCAACTCTTTACCCAATTGGGCGGATAGGGCATTAATATTTATTTGTTGAGCTGGCAAGGTATATGTTGCTCGGGCTGTTCTAATCTCCAATGTTGCACTATAGTTTTCCAGATTTTTAATCATCTGACCGTTCAATTCACCAATCACAATATCCGATTTCGTATTAACCGGTAAAGTCACTACGGCTCCTGAACCTTCCGATGCAAGCTTGTTGTCCAGCTTGTTCTGGTCGACGGATATCGTGGTCACGCTTTGATTGTTGCGTTGCGATGTCGTGGCTGTACCCGCACTCTCCACTTTCCCGTTAACAAGAATGTCTACTCCAGTAGTGCCGCTTGAAGGAGCGATGCTACCAGAACTGCTATTTATCGAACTAGTCGGCGAACTTGGTACGTTAGGGTTGTTAGGCACGTTCGGTGCATTATCCGTCGTGATGTTCGAGACAACGTTCGATGTACCGGCATTCGCGCCGCCAGCGACTACGAGGCGGAAATTATATGACGTTGCCGGGTTCAATCCTGTTACGGTTGCACTTGTGGCATTGGACGCAAGGGCTCCGCTTGTAGAGGCCGTTGTCCACGTGTTCGTGCCCGCTGGCGATTGTTCGATCACCAGCCCTGTTGCTCCGCTCGCTGCTGTCCAGCTAAAGCTTGCACTTGTACTCGTCTTCGCCGTATTCGCAAAGTCGGTGAGTGGCACGCTCGGTGCATTATCTGTCGTGATGTTCGAGACCACATTCGATGTGCCTGCATTCATACCGCCAGTGACCACAAGTCGGAAATCATACGATGTGGCTGGGTTCAACCCTGTTACCGTGGCACTTGTGGCGTTGGTCGCAAGGGCTCCGCTTGTAAACGCTGTAGTCCATATATTCGCACCAGCAGCTGATTGTTCGATCACGATTCCGGTTGCTCCGCTGGCTTCTGTCCAGCTAAAGCTTGCCGTTGTACTCGTTTTCGCCGTACTCGCAAAGTCCGTGAGCGGCACGCTCGGTGCATTATCCGTCGTCACACTCGAGACAATGTTTGATGTGCCCGCATTCGCACCGCCAGTGACCACGAGTCGGAAGTCATACGATGTGGCCGGGTTTAATCCTATTACCGCGCCACTTGTGGCATTGGCCGCAAGGGCCCCGCTTGTGGACGATGTTGTCCATGTGTTCGCACCTGCTGGCGATTGTTCGATCACGATTCCGGTTGCTCCGCTGGCTGCTGTCCAGCTAAAACTTGCGCTTGTACTCGTTTTCGCCGTATTGGAGAAGTCCGTGAGCGGCACGCTCGATGCATTGTCCGTCGTGATGTTCGAAACCACGTTCGATGTGCCAGCGTTCGTACCACCAGTGACCACGAGTCGGAAGTCATACGATGTGGCCGGGTTTAATCCTATTACCGTGCCACTTGTGGCATTGGTCGCAAGGGCTCCGCTTGTAGACGTTGTAGTCCACGTGTTCGCACCTGCTGGGGATTGTTCAATCACAATTCCGGTTGCTCCGCTGGCTGCTGTCCAGCTAAAACTTGCACTTGTACTCGTCTTCGCCGTATTCGCAAAGTCGGTGAGTGGCATGCTCGGTGCATTATCTGTCGTGATGTTCGAAACCACGTTCGATGTGCCAGCGTTCGTACCACCAGTGACCACAAGACGGAAGTCATACGATGTAGCCGGGTTCAATCCTGTTACCGTGCCACTTGTGGCATTGGCCGCAAGGGCTCCGCTTGTGGACGATGTTGTCCACGTATCCGTGCCCGCTGGAGATTGTTCAATCACGATTCCGGTTGCCCCGCTGGCTGCTGTCCAGCTAAAGCTTGCCGTTGTACTTGTCTTCGCCGTATTCGCAAAGTCGATCAGCGGCACGCTTGGTGCATTATCCGTCGTGATGTTCGAAACCACGTTCGATGTACCGGCATTCCCACCACCAGTAACCACAAGTCGGAAGTCATACGATGTTGCCGGGTTCAATCCTGTTACCGTGCCACTTGTGGCGTTGGTCGCAAGGGCTCCACTTGTAGACGCTGTAGTCCATGTATTCGTGCCCGCTGGAGATTGTTCGATCACGATTCCAGTTGCTCCGCTCGCTGCTGTCCAGCTAAAGCTTGCACTTGTACTCGTTTTCGCCGTATTCGCAAAATTAGAAATCGGTGCCATCCTGTTGATACTGATCTTGTAGTACAAGGTTGTATTGTCTGCCGCAACAACTTTGATGTATACATCTGTTCCTGAACCGGATGTAAGGTTTACACTGCCGACATCAGGCGTCATGAAAGTACTGTCTGTTCCATAGAAAGTTACCGTTGCTCCTGCGTCGTGCTTGACGATATCCCCGCCCGATACAGTGGATTCTCCGTTTGCTACAGTGATGCTTGCTGTCTTCGGCGCCACACTTGTTCCCGCTTCCGAACCTGAAGTTAGGGTCTGCCCCAATACACTGGTCAAAGTTGCATCACCACTCAAGCCGGAAGAAGCAAAGAAGTCGGTTTGTTTGCCAGAAACATAACCTGCCTCCATGTTGGTCCCATCAAAATACTGCAGCATCAGGTTTCCGGTTGACGGAACGAACGGATACAGCACGTCCAAATTCTTGCCACGCAGGTTATTTAATTCTGAAATATCTATTAAGCCCTTACTCCACGTATTACTTCCTGCAAACTTTCCGTAATAGTACAACGAAGTAGGAGTAAGATCATTTAAATCGATTGAAGCCGCGATAATAAACATATTATTATTCGCATCAATGACCAATTGACCTAATGGTTGGGCTGTCATCCCAGCTATAACAAAGTCAACGTTATCAATCATCGTTGTTTCCCAGGATCCCCCACTTCCCGTATCGGATACGATTCCGAAACCACCATATCCATAGTCGCTGTAAAGAATATGAATGTGACTCGACGAATCTAGTGCGGCACCATAATAAGAATAATAATTACTATCTCCATTTATTAATTCTCTAGATGATGAATATGGGGAACTGGAAACATATATATTTACACCACTAGTTGCTTCGGTTGTATAAATAACATTGGTATTTCCGTTTTCATCACTTAAAATGCTACGAATAATTCCGGCTTTCGGCAAATTTATTACCGTTTCAGACCATATCGTATTGGCATTCGAACCCGTTTGCACTTTTATTTGATGATTCGGTGAAGCTCCATTTTTATATTTGGTATAGGCAACAGTAATCCCACCTGAAGGTTTTACCTGAAGCTCAAGCGAATTATAATAGTCATGGACTACCGTTACAGGTTGTGCTGGAAGACTCTGTGTCTCGATCCCCGTAAATCCACTTGACCATGAGCTACTGTTCGTATTGTATGTACCATAATATACGCCCTTGGAGTAGGAATACCAACCTCCACTATTAATAGAACCCGTCTTTAAGAAAGCGACGTGCATCATACCAGTTGAATCAATTGCCATTTTTAATTCCATGTAATAATCATTAAGCTGGTCCAGCCCTACAACTGCGTTGATACTCGTTTCTAATGAAAAAGAATTGCTCGCTGAAGTCCATTTATATATTTTAAAATCACGAATCCCCTGTCCACCTTGAACAGTTCCCATTTGAGGATATGCGAGATACATATCCCCATTCGAGGCTTTGGTCACTGCCGATGGTATGCCATTAAATTCAGGATATGAATTGCTTGTAATTCCTGAAGCAGCCGATACAGGAAAAGAATGCAAACTAATGAGAAGTACAATTACCATGAAAGAAGAGAACACCTTATTAAGGTAGCTCTTCGCATTTTTTGTTGGATGGGATAAATGTCTTTGCAGCCCGGTTTCCTCAGCTATGGCCTTTTTCATCGCTATTCTCCTTTTTATTGAACCGTAGATTATGCAAGAGTTATTACAAATCTTATTTTGATCGAGATTACATCACTAATTTTAGAATCCTAAATTTAAAGTTTCACCCCAGCCCCTCCCACAAATCATCCCTATAAAGTCTATATCGGTTTGTAACCATACCGCCATCAGACCTAATTGAAAAAAAAAGAACCTTCCTGTCTGAAAATTCAGACAAGAAGGTTCTCGTTAAAGACTATTAATGTGCAACTGCGTTGTTAAGCATGATCCAGATCGAACCAATAACGATAGTCAACATCATCAGCAATCCGAAAATGAGAGCCATCACGTTCCAGCGAGGTTTCTCTGTTTCACGGATATGCATGAAGAAGAAGAGTTGAACGACAAACTGCAGTGCCGCAGTTCCCAGAATAACAATCATCGTTCCTGTTTTGCCCATCATGTCGTTCAGTACCACTACCAGAGGAATGATGGTCAGAACGATGGACAGTATGAAGCCGATGACATAAGACTTCAAGGAACCATGTTGTTCATGGCCATGAGAATCATGTGCGTTGTGCTGTGCCATCTACATCACCCCCATCAGATAGACGATGGTCAGGAGGAAGATCCATACAACGTCCAAGAAGTGCCAGTACAAGCTGATTACGTTGATTTTACCGCGAGTGACATCGGTAATACCCCGTTTTTTCAGTTGGAACATCAGGCCGATCATCCAAATCAGACCGAGCGATACGTGAAGTCCGTGAGTACCCACGAGGGTAAAGAACGCGCCGGATGCTGCACTTGTTGTGTAGCTGAATCCTTCGTGAACCATCTCAACAAACTCATAAATCTCCAGGGCAAGGAAGCCTGCTCCCAGAACGGCTGTAACGATCAGCCAGTTAATCAATTGTTTTACTTTGCCTTGGTTCATTGCCAGAACCGCAAGTCCGCTCGTGAATGAACTTGTGAGCAACAAGAAGGTTTCAGCAATAACACCAGGCATTTTGATCAGTTCAGACAAAATCGGTCCGCCCGCCGTATTGTCACGCAACACAATGAAGGTTGCGAACAATACGGAGAACAGGATAACGTCGGAAATCAGGAAGAACCAGAATCCGAGAATTTTCATTTCCTGTGGATCATGGTGGCCATGGTCATGACCGTGTGCATGATTCTCACCGTGTTTAGCGGCTGCTTGAGCCATCTATACCGACCCCCTTAACGACGCTTCGGTACGCTTGATTTCATCGACCGGAATGTAATAATCCGTATCGTAAGAGAAGGAACGAGCAATCATGCAGATACCCACGCCAGCGAGTCCGAGGATTGCCATCCACAGCCATCCAAAGACGAAGCCGAAACCAGCTACGAACCAGAAGACAGACATAATGAACGGAATCGAGGAATTTTTCGGCATATGAATTGGCTCATATACAGGCTCAGGCGGATGAATGCCTTTCGCACGACGTTCTTTCTCTTCCCACCACTCATCCACATCATCTCCGCGCGGTGTAACAGCGAAGTTGTATTCTGGTGCTGGTGAAGGAATCGACCACTCGAGCGTACGACCATCCCATGGATCGCCAGAAGCTTTGAGTGTTTTGTATTTGCGAATACCGTCTGCAATTTGTGCAACTTGGAACAAGAATCCAACACCCATCAGGAATGCCCCGATTGTGGATACGAAGTTCAGTTCCCACCAGCCGGTATCCCAGCCGTAAGTGCTCAGACGACGAGTCATACCCATCAGACCGACAGCATACTGCGGCATGAAGCACACGTAGAAACCAATATTCCAAGTCCAGAATGCCCATTTGCCCAGTTTCTCTTCCAATTGGAAACCGAACATTTTTGGCCACCAGTAGTACAGACCTGCGAAGTATCCGAAGACAACGCCACCGATCAATACTTGGTGGAAGTGGGCAATCAGGAAGTAACTGTTGTGGAACTGGAAGTCAGCAGGAGCAACGGATAACAGAACCCCTGTCATACCCCCGACGATAAAGCACGGGATAAAGGCAAGTGTCCACATCATCGGAGTGGCCATGCGTATCCTTCCTTTATACATCGTAAACAGCCAGTTAAATATCTTAACCCCTGTTGGAATGGCAATCAACATCGTCGTAACCGCGAAGAATGCATTAACGTCCGCTCCGGAACCCATCGTGAAGAAGTGATGCGCCCAAGTGAAGAAGGACAGGAAGCTGATGATCAGCATCGCGAATACCATCGATTTGTAACCAAACAGTTTTTTCTTCGAGAATGTACTTACAATCTCGGAGAACACACCAAATGCCGGCAAGACGACAATGTATACCTCAGGGTGACCCCACATCCAGATCAAGTTGATATACATCATTGGGTTGCCGCCCAGATCAAGTGTGAAGAAATGCGCCCCGGCAAACCTGTCGAGGAAGAGCAATGCAAGCGTCACAGTCAAGATCGGGAATGCAAACAAGATAATGATACAAGTGGAGAATACCGACCATGTGAACATCGGCAGTTTCATCCATTTCATGCCTGGCGCACGCATTTTAATGATGGTAACCATAAAGTTGATACCGGTTGCCAGGGAACCGATACCCGATATCTGGATACCCCATATATAGAAGTTCTGTCCTACCCCTGGACTGTGTGACAGCTCCGATAGAGGCGGGTAACTCAGCCATCCTGCATCCGGTGAACCACCGATGACGAAGGACAGGTTGAACAGCATTGCGCCCAGGAAGAATAACCAGAAGCTCAGTGCGTTCAGGAACGGGAATGCAACGTCCCTCGCTCCGATCTGTAACGGCACAATAACGTTAAACAAACCGAACATGAATGGCATCGCCATGAACAGGATCATGATCGTACCATGTGTTGTGAAGACCTGATTATAGTGTTCTGGATGTAAGAAATCCATATTAGGCATAGCCAGCTGCAGACGCATCATCAATGCATCCACACCACCACGGAACAACATGATAATGGAAGCAATGATATACATAATACCGATCTTTTTGTGATCGACAGTAGTTAACCAGTTACGCCAGAGCCAGCCCCATTTTTTGAAATAAGTCAGCACCGTTACGATGGTAATCATCGTAATTCCGATCGCCACGTCTGCTCCATAGATCAGCGGGTCGCCGGTAACGAAAAACTCCGATGCAAACTCCTTTAATCTCTCTAACATTGGGGGCCTCCTTTCAAATCTTTAGTTCGTACTTGTATTTAATTTCGGTACAGACAAGGATTTATCTCCAGCAGCAGACTCGTTCGAGCTTGAACCTTCATGCTTGCTGTGAGCACTTTTACCGTCAACAACATATTTAGTTACGATTTTCTGGAACAGTCCTTCAGGGAATGCAGAATAATACGCAACATTGCTTGTTCCTGGCTTAGCCAGTGTGTCATACGTTTCTTGAGTCATTGGCTGGGATTGTTGCTTCACTTCAGCTACCCATTTATCGAATTCTTCATCCGACGTTGCATTAACATCAAAACGCATCTCTCCGAAGTGTTCACCAGTGAAGTTGGCTCCTGAACCCCAATATTGACCTTCATGGTCAGCTTGCAGGTACAAGGTCATTGCCATTCCTGACATCGTGTAAATCTGTCCACCCAGTTGCGGAATCCAGAACGAGTTCATCGGTGAATCCGCAGTGAGCTCAAATTTCACAGGCCGGTCTGCAGGAATATTCAGTGTGTTAACTGTTGCAATGCCCTGCTCAGGATAGAGGAACAACCATTTCCAATCCAGTGAAGATACCTGAATCGTGATGGGCTCTTTCTCATGTGCCAGTGGTTTGGAAGGCTCCAAATCATAGGTGTAGCGCACAGTAACGATGGCCAAAAGTCCGATGATAACAATCGGAATTGTCCACCAGATGACTTCAGCCTTTGTACTATGAGCCCAGTTTGGCTTGTACTCATTTTTGTTTTCTGGTTTGTCGCGGTAACGCCAAACGATTACAGCGGACATAATCAACACAGGGACGATGACAACAGCACACAAAAGAGTTGAAATAATAATCAAATCTTTCTGTGCGGCGCCAATAGGCCCCTTCGGATCCAGAACAACATACTGCCCGCCTGCCAGCATTGGCCAGACAATCAACGCAATTGTAACCAACGTCAGGACAACCGGAATAATAATCCGGATAAGCGACCTAGGTTTCTTGTTCATTTTGATCCCCTCTCCTTAAATATTCGCTAATACTAAAAAATCAGTATACTACTCTCTTCCTACTAAAGATATCAGAAACGAACGACTTTTTTGTTCATGTTAACAAATTTGTCGATTTTACACCCCAAATGTGTGAATTTTTTCTCACAAATCGCTTGATCGGTTGATATTTGTACATTGTAATCTTTACACTCCAGGTCACAAAATAAAACCCTTTGCAGTCCCGTTGAACGATTGTCAACGTATCCGCAAAGGGCTTTATTGACTGGATTTCCGAGGAATACTCCAGTCTTATTATGGACGATATTACGCAAGATTATAATTAATCTGCACCTTCATCTTCATGCCGTGTATGAACCAGACCAATCGATTTAGCAATGACGTAGATAAATACGCTACCTACAAGAAAGCCAATGCCGACCATTAATCCTAAATTGCGATCATTAAAATCATTCAAGTTGATGAGGCACAGTACCACTCCAGTGATGAGCGCAACCCATGCCAGAACTGTCATCGTTAAAACTGCGCGACGCATATTTTTATCTTTACGCTCTAATTGGCTGACCATTGCTGTTTTAGATGCCATAGTAAACACTTCCTTTTCCCTTTTTGTAAGTGCTTTCCTAATACCAATATACCACATCAGTATGAATTTTAGTCAAGAAATGTTCAAATTTATTTCTCATTTTGGACACTTTATTTCTTTCAATTGTATTGACAAAGTTATTATCACCATCTCTATACTTCTTATAACCCAAAAACAATCCATTTATAACAGAAACTTAGTTAACCTTATGAACAGTTTAGTAAATTCCGATTTCACTTGTGACAACAGAGATGCTTAACGATTATCTGGCTCTGTTCTTTTAGTTAAACGAAGAGGAAGTTAGATTGGGAATGCTAAGATGCTGAGACGGCTCGATTTTCTAACGATCACCAGAGACGCTATTTAGGGTATATCACACCTTTTTATTTTCTAACGATCACAGGCTTTAAAGCCCCCTAATCCAATTGGACACTCAAAGCTACCTCAGATACACTAAATGAAATGAGGAGAGTGTTCATGAAAAGACGATTTAGATGCCCAGTTGAGGCGAAAAAGGAGTATGTCGTAGAGGTGCTTTCTGGCCTCCGGACAGAGGTCGTGGCACGAAAGTACGGCATGTCTCCTAAAACGCTGACGACTTGGGTTCGTCAATACGAAGATGAGGTGGGGGAACTGGTGGCTAAAAAACAAAAAGAAACACAACAAATACAGCAAGATGCAGCCAACTATCAAGAATTACAGGAGAAATACAATGAAGCTTTGAAACTTCTTGGCGCAAAAGAATTAGAAAACCAGATTCTTAAGGATCTCGTTAAAAAAAAGTATCCCGACTACAAACCGCGATAGGTTGGATTGAGCGAGGATATCCTGTCCGTACGGTGCTCCGGATCTGCGATGTTCCTCGCTCAACATATTATTATCACTTGAAACACCCTGAACGCCAGCAACCCATAAGTAGCGGACGAAAAATCCCTGGATACTCTTACAACCAGCAAGGGAATCGTATTTCGGACACTCGGATTGTCGGGTTTCTTCGTCGTTTGATTCAAGGGCCAAATGCAGCGTTTGGCTACCGAAAACTAACCGTGTTGTTACGCCGAAAGTACAATCTGGTAATTAACAAAAAGAAAGTATATCGGCTCTGTAAGTCTCTCAGTATCCTTCTCCCTCAGCGCGAACAAATCCATACCGTACCGAGAAAAGTAGCTAATAACCGAACGGTAGATGGGCCTAACCAATTGTGGCAGATGGATATCAAGTACGGTTATGTTGCGGGGAAACGCCGGCACTTTTTCCTCGCAAGTATTATTGATGTTTTTGATCGTCGAATCGTCGCTCACCATCGCGGTAAAGCCTGCGACACGCAGAGCATCCTGCATACGCTCCGGCAGGCTATGGTAACGCGACGTATCCCTAAGACCGAGCCAAAGCTCGTGATTCGTACCGATAACGGCCCTCAGTTTATAAGCAAAGCGTTTTATAACTTCTGTGAAGAAGCAGGTTTAGAGCATGAGCGGACACCCGTTCGAACACCGAATAAAAATGCTTTTATTGAATCGTTTCATAGTGTTCTGGAACGTGAGTGTTACCAGCGACATTGTTTCGAAAGCTACGAAGAAGCCTTTTCCGAGGTAGACCGTTATATCCGTTATTACAACAAAGACCGTATTCACGGCAGTCTACACGACTGGTCGCCGACAGATTACCTGCGCCTGGTCAACGAAGGAACCATAGAGCCCAAATCCATTGCATTATGATGCATCAATCTGAGAAAAAGCTAGCTAGTGTCCAATATTAAGGGGTTGAACCGCAGGAGAGCTTATTTGAGTTGTTTGGCGCTAAAATGGGCTTGTTTCTTCTGTTTTTGTTGAAATAAGCTTTGTGGAGATCGTTACAATTTCAGAAGGCTCTATTTCGCTCAAATAAGCTCATCTGAGATCGTTAGAATAAGAAAAAGACGGTCTGCCTTAGAAGTCCGACAGAACCGCCTATATAATAGTAGAAAAAATAATTTTTGTTAAAGAGACATTCGTTCAAAGTTTAATTCCGGATCTCAAGCCAATTATTTCTAATCACGTTCTGATACCAATAAAAGCTCTCCTTAGGCGTTCTCACAAGTGAACGAAAATCAACATGCACCAAACCAAAGCGCATCCGGTAACCTTCAGCCCATTCATAATTATCCATCAGTGACCAGGCCATATACCCTTTCAGGTTGATGCCGTCATTGATGATGCGGTGGATCTGAGCCAAATGCTGCTCATAATACGAAATGCGGCGATCGTCGTTAATTTTACCATTTTCCAGATCATCGTTAATACATGCACCATTCTCTGTAATATATACATCCACGTTACCGTACTTTTGCAGGTAATGCATGAATTCATACAAACCGCGTGATTCCACAGGCCAGCCGATGTCTGTTTTAATTAATCCCATGTTCATTTCTTCCGACTGAAGCACACCCGCTTCAGGATTATGACGGTTAATGCCCATCGTATAGTAGTTAATGCCAAGCAAGTCAATCGGCTCTGAGATAATTTCCATATCTCCATCTTGAATCGGTACAGTTGCTCCTGCTTCTGCAAACCAATCCACCAGAAACTGAGGATAGGAGCCTTTATAGATTGGATCAAGGAACCAGTCTGTATTCAGCGCGATAGAGCGGTCACACGCTGCCTGATCCTCAGCAGACTTACTATATGGCTCAGCCCAGCATACATTCGGAGCGATACCGATCTGACCCGTAATGCCCATACGGCGGAAAGACTGTACAGCTTTGCCGTGTGCCACGAGCAGACCATGAGCCACATTAATAGCCGTTTGCACATCTTTATTACCCGGCGCATGAATGCCAAGCATATTGGACAGGAAGGCAATACACCATGGTTCATTGAAGGTTAACCAGAAGTTGATCTTGCCTGAAAATTCTTTGAAGATCACTTCAGCATATTTAACAAATGCATCCACCGTTCTGCGGTTTCCCCAGCCCCCGTCATCCTCCAGCGTCTGTGGTAAATCCCAGTGGTACAGTGTAAGGAACGGTTCAATACCAGCATCTAACAGAGCATCTACAAAACGATGATAGAAATCCAGACCTTCACGGTTGATCTCTCCATCCCCATCTGGAATAATGCGTGGCCACGCAATAGAGAAACGATACGTGTTAATACCAAGCTTTTTCATCAGTGCAATATCTTCTTCATAACGGTGGTAACTGTCACACGCAACATCACCATTATCACCGTTAAACACTTTACCAGGAGTACGTGCGAATGTATCCCAGATGGATACTCCACGCCCTCCCTCTTGTGCAGCCCCCTCAATCTGATAGGATGCGGTTGCGGTTCCCCAGCGGAAATCTTGCGGAAATTGAAAAATCGTCATAATTAACTCCTCCATTTCAGATGACGTACGGATCGTGTATCCCACGCCATTCATTAGTAATAGGTTAGTGCATGTGAGGCATGATTCAATCTCGCTTAACACCTATTTTTTTCTTTTTTTGAAATAGGGAGTTAGCGAAACTGGTTTCCTAAAACGTTTTCGAAATTGCGAAAATAAAAAAGTTTCAATGGTGTAAACATGCAAAACTTAAAATTCATCCATTATGTTGACTGGAAGTGCTTACAATAAGAGGATTATATGCGATTTCAAAAATGTCGTCAATGATTCTCGTTACAGAATTCTCAAAAGATACTACTACAGAAAAAAGCCCTCACAATGAGGGCCTTTTCCTATTACTCCGATTCGAAACTGGATAAAGATGAACTCTAAGATGAACTCTTATTATTTAACGTCTTTACCCGTCCACAGGGATACACGATCTTTGATCCATTCCGTGTATTGTTTCTCCATTTCTACTGCACCGGCTTTATCCAGTTCAGCCAGGAATGCATCATAGGTTGCATCGAAGTTCGCTGGTGAAGTCAGAACAGCTTCCGGAATACGTTTGCGCACGATATCCTGTGTTTTCTGGAATTTCACACTGTAATCTGTACCGGAAGGTACGGGCATATTGTACGCTGCCCCCCACTCTTTCAGCTTCAGATCATCTTCAGCAGGATAGAAATCCTTCCAAGTATTAATACCATAAGCTTTCAACGTTTCCTTCTCAGCCGCTGTGTATCCAGCCTGAATCTGCTCAGGGAAGTTGGTCGTGTAATAATTGTCCGTTGCATCCTTCACACCATCACCGTATCTGGCACTGAAAATGTTGTACATGCCAATACCTGTTTCTTTGGTGAATGCGGAGTTATCGTTTACTTTGCGATCCTGAATATCTTGCGGAACGACACGTTTGCCATCCTCTACTTTGTAATGCTCATTTTCAATGCCCCAGTTTCTCAGGACTTGACCTTCATCGGATGCGAGCCAATCCATAAACTTGATGATGCGGACCGGATCTTTGGCAGACGTCGTGATTCCGATACCGTAACCGTCAAAACCGGTTGGCTGGAACGTGTGGTCTACAATGTCCTTGTTCAGCGAGACGGAGAAGTGAGCATACGTGCTGTCATCCTTACCTGCGGATTTGAGCGCATTCTCAGCTTCACCATAGTTCCACTCCTGATCAATCAGACCCAGAACACGGCCGCTAGCGATTTTGGACTTGTACTGGTCATCCTTTTGCACAAATGTATCTTTGTCTAGAAGACCTTCGTTGTACATTTTGTTCAACCAGCGGAAGTATTCTTTCTCCTCTGGACGTTTGTAATGAAGCATCGCTTCATATGTCTCAGGATTGATGTAATACTCTCCATCATCCGGTGCACCCGTTGCCTGGAAGGCCGGATTCGTAACCGTGATCATGATTTTCCAGTCATCGGCATTCAGCGTCAGTGGAATCGTTGGCTGTCCGTCGATGGTAGGATGTTTTTCATAATAGGCACGTAGTACATTTTCATAATCTTCAAGTGTTTTTACTTCAGGGTAACCCAGTTCTTTCAATACCTTTTGCTGGATTTCGAATCCGCCTGTAGCGTCAAAAACAACGTTGTCTACCCCCATGTTGGTCGGGATGGTATAGATCGCCTGATCTTCGGTGCTGTATTTCAGACGATTCATCTGATCACCATAGATTTTTTTCAGGTTAGGAGCATGCTCCTCGATCAGATCGGTGAGGTCAATCATTGCACCTGCATCCACCAGCTTCGATAAGTTTCCTTTTGGGAAAATCATGTCTGGATAGTCGCCGCTTGCTGCCATCAGCGCAACCTTCTGGTCACCGCCATTGTTGACATCATACTCAGCCTCAATCGTAACGCCGGTTTGCTTCGTGATCTCTTTACCAACGGCATCCTGCATGTTGTTCCAGGTTGGACTTGGATCTGCGCCAAAGAACGAGATCGTAATCGGGTCGGTACCACTGGATTCGGTAGTCTCTTTGCTACCGGAGTTACCGCATCCAGCTGTAACCAACATTGCACTAGCCAACATTAACATCGCAAACGTCTTGGGTGTCTTACCTGTCATTCTGCCTTTCATTTTGCCTCTCATTTGTCTATCTCCCCTATTTATGAAGGTTTTATCTGTATAACAGGCTTGGTGCCTGTGAATACCACTTCTTATTTGAGCCAAGCTGCTTAATCTTGAAAAATATAATTAAAATTTTCCTTCAATGCATTTGTCATGCTAAAACTTATTTCACATCTTTACCTGTCCAGAGGGATACACGATCCTTGATCCAGACGGTATATTGTTTTTCCATCTCCACTGCGCCTGCTTTATCCAGTTCAGCCAGCAGCCCGTCATACACACTGTCGAATTGATCCGGTTTCGCCAAGATCGCTTCTGGAATACGTTTGCGGATGATATCCTGTGTTTTCTGGAAAGTCACGTTGTATTCGGTATCGGAAGGCACCGGCATGTTATATGCTGCACCCCAATCCTTTAGTTTCAACTTATCCTCAGATGGGAAGAAATCTTTCCATGTTGTAATGCCATACGCTTTCAACGTTTCTTTCTCAGCTGCCGTATATCCAGCCTGAATCTGTTCAGGGAAGTTCGTTGTGTAGTAGTTATCTGTGGAATCTTTCATACCGTCACCATATCTGGCACTAAAGATGTTATACATTCCGACTCCAGACTCTTTTGTGAACGCGGAGTTATCGTTAGTTTTACGATCCTGCACATCATCTGGTACGATGCGTTTTCCATTCTCTACTTTGTAGTGCTGGTTCTCAACACCCCAGTACCGGAGCACCTGGCCTTCGTCAGAAGCAAGCCAATCCATAAACTTGATGATACGAACCGGATCTTTCGCAGACGTTGTAATACCAATGCCGTAACCGTCAAAACCGGTTGGCTGGAACGTATGATCTACGATGTCTTTGTTCAGGGACACGGAGAAGTGAGCATATGTGCTCTCGCCGTTGTTTTTGGATTTGAGCGCATTCTCAGCCTCGCCATAGTTCCACTCCTGGTCGATCAGACCCAGTACGCGGCCACTGGCGATTTTGGACTTATACTGGTCATCCTTCTGAACAAACGTATCTTTATCCAAAAGACCTTCGTTGTACATTTTGTTCAGCCAGCGGAAGTATTCCTTTTCCTCTGGACGTTTGTAGTGCAGCTTTGCTTCATACGTCTCTGGATCAATATAATATTCACCATCGTCTGGTCCACCCGTTGCTTGAAAGGCCGGGTTTGTAACCGTAATCATAATCTTCCAGTCATCCGCATTCAGCGTGAGCGGAATCGTAGGCTGACCATCAATGGTTGGATGTTTCTCATAATAAGTGCGTAGCACGTTTTCATAATCTTCAAGGGTTTTCACTTCGGGATAACCCAGCTCTTTCAACACTTTCTGCTGAATCTCGAATCCGCCGGTAGCATCGAATGCGACGTTACCTACACCCATATTCGTTGGAATCGTATAAATTTTCTGATCTTCATTGCTATATTTTAGACGGTTCATCTGGTCACCATAGATTTTTTTCAGGTTAGGTGCATGTTCCTCAATCAGGTCGGTTAGATCAAGCATGGCACCTGCATCCACCAGCTTCGACAGGTTTCCTTTAGGATAGATAATATCAGGGTAATCACCACTAGCAGCCATCAGCGGAATTTTCTGGTCTCCACCGTTATTCACGTCAAACTCAGCTTCAAGCGTAACACCGGTTGCCTTCGTAATCTCTTGCCCAACAGCATCCTTCATGTTATTCCAGTTCGGACTTGCATCGGCTCCGAAGAATGTAAAGGTGATTGGCGTGGTTGTATCCCCCGTATCCACCGGTTTTTCTTCAGCTGATTTCCCTCCGCTAGTTCCGCATCCTGCTGTGATCGCAAGAGCGCTCGCTAACAAAAGCATTGCAAATGTTTTTGGTGTTCTGCCCTTCATGTATAATCCCCCTTTGGATAAAATGAAGCTGTGTATTTGTACAACAGGACACGCCTGCTCATACCATATCCGGGTGAATCAAATGCTTTCTCAGATTCAGGTGACATTAAAAGCGCTTACTTTCCCCCCGTCTGTGGGGATGAGAATCTGACCTAGCTGAGCTTTGATGAATCACACGTTCACTCAATTTAGTACTAACGTTTGAGTCTATCCAACAGCGTACAAGTTTTTGTAAGTGCTTTCACAGTTGAATCATAATATCTAAGAATTCCCTTGTCAATAGCTAATTTTAAAAACCTAAAACGGTTTCACTAAAACGTTTTCTGTATAAAACAAACCCGATATTCCGGGTTTGTTTCCATTTTTGAAACAGACAAGTCTGTACTACTCCAACACTAATCAGCGTTCCACAAACGAACGCGATTTTGAATTAAAATGGTATATTGTTTTTCCATTTTTTCTGCTCCTGCCTGGTTTAGTTCAACGATCAAGCCATCATAAATGGCATCAAATTGATCCGGCGAACTTAAAACAGCTTTGGGAATCCGTTTGCGAATGATATCCTGTGTTTTCTGGAAAATGACATTATAATCCGAGTCTCCGGGTGTAGGCATGTTATAAGCTGCTCCCCAAGGTTTAACCGGGAATTCCTCTTCCTTTGGAAACAGGTCCTTCCAAGTGGATGCACCATATGCCCGTAGGGTCTCTTTCTCCGCCTGGGTATATGAAGCCTGAATTTGCTCAGGAAAATTCGTCGTATAATAATTATCAGTCGAGTCTTTTACACCATCCCCGTAACGTCCAGACATATTTTTATATAGTCCAATGCCAGACTCTCTCTGGAAAGCAGAAGCATGGTTTGTTTTTTGATCCTGGACTTCTGCGGGAATTACACGTTTGCCATCCTTGATTTCGTAGTGCTTGCCTTGAATGCCCCAGTTCATCAAGATCTGACCCTCCTCGGAAGCCAAATAATCAAAGAACTTGATGGTACGCACCGGATCAGGGTTAGAAGTCGTTATACCAATTCCCCAGCCTGATACAAATCCCGTGTCTTGAAAAGAATGATCCTTCATGTCTTCGGACAACGTCACCGGAAAATGTGAATAGGTTGCCTCCGCTCTGCCCGCCGATTTCAATGCGTCCTCAGCGTCGGCATATCCCCAATCCTGATCGATCAGGCCCAGTACGCGTCCACTCGCAATCTTGGATTTATACTGATCTGACTTTTGTACAAAGCTTTCCTGATCCAGCAAACCTTCGTTATACATATGGTTCAACCATCGGAAGTACTCCTTTTCCTCTGGGCGCTTATAATGTAGCTTCGCTTCATAGGTAATCGGATCAATGTAGTATTCGCCGTCATCCGGCGCGCCTGTCGCCAGAAACGCAGGATTCGTAACGGTGATCATGATTCTCCAGTTGTCAGCATCCAGCGTTAACGGAATGGTCGGCTGACCATCCGTCATGGGGTGTTTTTCGCTGTAAGCTCGCAATATATTTTCATAATCCTGGAGTGTACGAACCTTGGGGTATCCCAGCTCTTTGAGCACACGATGCTGAATACCGAATCCACCGCCGGCGTCAAAATACTTCTGATCCACCGCATAATACGTCGGCAATACATAAATAGACTGATCCTCGTTGCTATATTTCAACCGATTCATGGAATTACCATATAGCTTCTTCAGGTTGGGAGCGTGTTGTTCAATCAGGTCTGTCAGGTCGAGCATCGCTCCAGCATCAACCAGCTTGCTAAGTTCCCCCTTGGGAGAAACGATATCTGGATAGTCTCGGCTTGCTGCCATTAATGAAATCCTATCCTGTCCCCCGCTAACGGCAAATTCACCGTTCAGGGTGATGCCTGTTTTAGCTGTAATGACCTTGCCCACTTCATCCTTCATGCCATTCCAGTTCGGACTCGGATCAACACTGAAAAAATCGAACGTAAGTGGAGATGGCGCTCCGCTCGTATTCGTAAGTGACGTTTTACCGCCAACGCCTCCATCACAGGCTGTAAGCACAAGTAAAGCCAGAACAGGCGCCAGTGCGACCTTCATTTTGAAACTGGACATAATGGTAATCCTCCCTATTCATACGTCTGTCTTATACGGAACTGTTCTGTTCCTCTCTATAGCTTCATGAGTATCCTCTGCCGCAGTAGCTGAAAATCAAGCCGTTACGGCAGCAGTTCGGATATCCCGAGCTTCTTGTATAAGTACTTTATTATAGGTGTACAATCCATTATTAAGCCAGTCTTTACATCGGATCACAGGTCTATGCTTTTACCGCTCCAAGCGTCATTCCGCCAACAAAATACTTTTGCAGGAATGGATACACAATCAAAATTGGAACGGTAACGACGATTGTAATCGCCATTTTGATCGACTCTGGAGAGATTTGCGTCATTTGCTGTGCCATATCATTCGCATTTCTTCCGGCTCCCGAACCTTGTTGTGTACTTTGCAGTACTTTCATCAACTCGTATTGCAACGTCGTCAGATGTGCTTTTGAGCCGTTATACAGATACGTATCGAACCACGCATTCCACTGACCTACTGCCAGAAACAAAGCAATCGTTGCGAGTACCGGCTTACACAGCGGTAGAATGATCCGGTAATAGATTTTGAAATCATTCGCGCCGTCCAGCTTCGCTGATTCCTGCAAGGCATAGGGCAACCCGTCAATGAATGAACGGATGATAAATACGTTCCAGGCACTGATCATACCAGGCAATACGTATACCCAGAATGTACCGATCAGGTTCAGATCACGCATCAGGATATATACCGGAATCAGACCACCCGAGAAATACATCGTCAGCGCCAGTGTTGTAGATACAAATTTCCGAAGACCGAAGTCAGGTCTGCTTAGCGTAAAGGCGATCATGGATGAACTGATCAGTCCAAGCAGTGTACCTACAAGCGTACGCATAATGGAGATTTTCAAGCCCTGGAGCAGACCTTCATACTGGAAGATCGTCTGATAGTTCTGTAATGTAAATTCACGAGGCCATAAGTAAATTCCGCCGCGTACTGTATCTGCTGAGTTGTTCAGTGAGATCGCCAGTACGTTAAGAAATGGATAGAGTGTTACAATCAGCACCATGGTCATCGCGAGGATATTAAATATATCGAACACTTTATCGCCCCGTGTGGCATTGAATGTTTTGTTCGCCATAATGTCTCCCCCTCCCTACATGATGCTTTCTTTGGTGAATTTTTTGAACAAACCGTTGGCCGTAAACAACAGGATGATACTGACAACAGAGTTGAAGATACCTATCGCTGTACCGTACGAGAATCGGCCCATATTCAAACCGTAATTGAGTGCATAGAGATCAAGGACTTCGGAGTAATCCAGGACCAGACTGTTCTGTAGCAAAAATTGTTTCTCAAAACCGATGCTGATCAGATGTCCGATGGACATGATGAACAATACAGAAATCGTCGTCCGGATACCTGGCAGTGTGATATGCCACATCTGTCTAAAACGGTTTGCACCGTCTACACGGGATGCTTCATACAGTTCTTGGTCAATACCAGTGATGGCCGCCAGATAGATGATCGCATTCCAGCCCGTTTCCTTCCACATATCTGAAGCGGTTACAATGTACCAGAACAGATTTCCCTTGGCCATAAACTGAATCGGCTGATCAATAATATTGAGACCGATGAGCAGGTCATTGATAATGCCTCCATCCGTGGACAGCATCTTGGTAATAATCCCCGCAACAACGACCCAGGATACAAAGTGAGGCAGGTACGATACGGTCTGTACAGCCCGTTTGAAGAACATGCCTTTCATTTCGTTCAGGAGGATCGCGAAGAAAATCGGCACGATAAAACCGACAACCAGTCCCATCAAACTCATCGCAAGTGTATTTCGAAGCACCAGATAGAACCTGTCATCACTGAACAATTCTACAAAGTGTTTAAAACCAACCCAGTCCTGTTCACCAAACGACCTGGCTGGTTTATAGTTTTGAAAAGCCATCGTCCATCCCCACAGCGGAAGATAGTTAAATACAAATACCCAAGCGACGAATGGCAATGACATAAGATAAAGATACTTCTGCTGTTTCATTCTGTCCCAAACTCCGTTACGCCTTGGCTTCAATGGCGGCTGGGAGTCACTGCCTCTTTTCGCGGAAGCGGATTTCTTTGTTAGCGTTTCCATCTCCGTTCCCCCTCCTCTGTTTTTATAAAATAATCATAATCGATAGAGCGTTTTCAAAATACCATCTGGATTTTAGAGAAAATCATATAAAAATTAGATATCCCCCTCTAGAATCAGACATTTATCCGTTAAAATTAGAGATATTAAATACTTATTAGTGTCACAAAATCTATATGAAGTAAAAAATAACTTTTTTAACTAAAATACGAAAACGTTTTTCGGAAATCGTTTACTTTACATTTTATACATCAAAAAAGAGACCTGGTTAGGTCCCTTTAGTGTCTTGATTCGTGTCTTATCACAATGTGAATTGAATAGGTTGAAGTTTGAATACTCCTAGCAACTCGGCGGCTGTAACGGAGCTTTCCGGATGAAACTGCTCTCCGCGGGCATAAGACAACATCTCTTGAAAAAGAAACGCAGCTTCCGGACGCTTCATCAAGGCGCTGTCGGTAAAAGGAAAAGAGGATACCAGGATACGCCCCTTCCCTGCTCTAGCCTCAAAAGCATAAGCGAGCCGTTTCGCCCGGTGAAAATGATCTACCACCTCGATCAGCGGTGTAGCCCCCTGCATGGTATCCAGGCATATGGCCGGCGTATCATTCACAAGATGATACCAATGCCAGTCCGAAGCTCCATCCTGCGGAAAAGCTCCGAGAAGAGCTGTTTCTTTCTCCATATACATACCCATCGTAGCCCCCGGCTGGGTGGCAAACATGAGATAATTCCAGAACACCGGCAGGTACTTCGTTTCCACTGGATCATACAGATCCGTTGCACCCGGCATAAGCCAAACTCTTCCACCATTCAAGAGAAGATCCAGTACATTGGAGGTTAAGGACTTCACGATCAACAGGTCATGCTGATTTTCCTTTAACCATCGGAAGCCATTCACATGATCTACAGCATCATGATAAGAATCAGCGAGTAGGGGCTGTAGTTCTTTTACCGTATTCCAGATGCGTTTCATCTCTCCATAACGTTCGTTTTGCATCTTCATCTGTGGGAAAGACCAACCATGCCACTGATTCCGGGCTATCGTAACGGTTGCTAAACGATGGGAAGAGTACACGGTGGATTGCAGCGGATCATTCACATGGTCGCAACGTAGCTCAGCCTCCACTCGAAACGCAACTACACCTTCGGCCTGAGAGTTAACCATTATACTCCCGAGAGATGTTACTACACCGCACGGCATATCTCCGCAGCTCCATTCTCCTTCAGCCAGCATCCGTTCGTCCGTAACCGTAACCATTCTCCAGTGAATGGAAGCATTTTTTAACACCCTTTTGCCAAAGTGGGATACACGCACTTCGATTTCAATCGGTTCTCCAGCATAGTATGTCCGCTCTCTGGAGCCAAGAAGGATGACTACCTCAGCATTGAATTGTTTTACTTCTTTCGGTGTGGTTATCCCTTTATCTTCCCAAAAGACATCCAGAAAACCCGTGGTGGCGTGTCCCTGTCCCGGGAAATCACGGATATCCAGCAGCTGGATGCCCGCAGCATCTGGCGTACGTCTTACTCGCTCCATTGCTTCTTTAAGAGATCGCATCAGATGTATACCCGTTGCCTGCTGGTATTGTTCCAGCTTTGCCATCATGCCTTTACGTGTAAGCGACTCTTCGACAGGTTCTAACCATGTAGGACGAAGGACACCTGTATACTTCTCTCGTTCCTGCGGACGTACATACATCGTAAATTGCGCATGTTCATGCCCGATCACCGGATGTGATGCAAGCCGTGTAACCGCATGATAATCCAGCGTAGTATCGGGTACCGCCGCCAATACAGATTCCAGCGGGGGATGCCAGTTGAATGATTGAATGAAATAATCGGTCTCTCTACCTTGAGCTGGAAGGTGTCCAAAGCCTGTGTTATCTGTATATAGCCTCGACGGATCTGTATCTCTCGCTCTTGAAATAAGCGCATTCAGTTCTGGATGCCCGTTAGCGCCAATTAACTCATTGCCGAGCGAGAACAGGACAAACGAAGGATGACGATGCAATGCTTCCAGCAACCGATCCAGCTCCTGTGTCAGATACGTCCGTATTTCAACTGGAGCAGGCATATCCCGTTGTTCAAAAAAACGTGACCAATGGGGAAGCTCTGCCTGTACAAGCATGCCCTCTTCATCGGCAGCTTCCCAGAATGGTTCCGGTGGACTCCACCCGTGTAAACGAACATGGTTGAAGCCATATGACTTGGCTATGCGAAATTGTTTCACATAGTACTGTGCATCCCAAACGGGATATCCCGTAAGTGGAAAGATACAACAGTCCACATACCCGCGCAAAAACACTGGTGTTCCGTTCAGGACAAGTTGTTTTCCACTGGATGCAAAAGAACGCATGCCAAACCGCTGCTCCACCTGGTCAAGCTTCTGTTCGTCTGCCTGCAATTGAACTACCGCCCGATATAAGAGGGGATTCTCATCGCTCCACATGGCAATCGCATTCTCGGAGTCCAATGCAATCTGGCATACCCCCGTAACCCAGCCCTTCTCAACACTGCTATTCAAGGAATCATCATCACTTCCAGTGTTTGCACTGTTCCCAGTACAATTGATATCCAAACACTCGCGCTTTAGCCATGAGCCATCCGGATGCTGGATATCGATTAGAAGCTGCAACGGTGCGACTGAGTCTGCAGCTGGATTAATAACCGTGTACCGAACTGCTATCTTTCCGTTAGCAGGATCAGGTTCAATACGCACCGTATGTACCCGCTGCATGGGTTGCCTCTCCAAATAGGCTCCTCCTGTAATACCTCCCCAAGCCGTAGCGGTATGCAAAGAATGAATATGGCTGCCTGCCAGTGGAAGCTTCATCGTGTTATCCACCCAAATCTCTACACGGTTCATCTCGCCAGGCTTCACCCAAGGGGTCACATCCCACGTCTGATCCGTCAGCAGACTATCCCTTTCTCCCGCTTCGTTCCCATTAAACCACAGCCTTGATGTCCAACGTACACCTTTCAGTCTGAATACATAGTGTCCGTTCTGTGGATCAGAGGGAATATAGATGTCCTGCGCATACCATGCTGCCCCCTCATACTCTCGGATTTTTGTCCACGTGTCGATTCTGGTGTACTCCGGCGCTTCCCCGTATCCTTGCTCTTCCCATGACCCCGGAACTTGAATCGTATTCCATAAGACATCATCCCGGTGCGGGGGAATGCATGTCCCAGCATTCTCTCCCTCTCTTCGTTCTCCACTCAGTTCAGTTAATTGAAAATGCCATGTTCCGTTCAAATTGATCGTGTGACGTACAGTTGTTAAATCAGTACGATTCATATCCTGCAGCCATCCCTTCATCTGGACTCTTGTACTTTGTACAATCAGTCTACGGTGTACAGCTTGGACATACCATTGCTTATTCGGGGAAGTACATGGACTATATTATGAAGAACTCCCGCACCACCGCCGGTTATTCATCTTCATTGTCATGGTGATTCGTTTCTCTCGTGTGATTGGGATCTGGATTGTTTATACGCCGAAGGAGATTCTCCTACGTATTTTTTGAATTTACCGTGAAAATAGTCCACATTGGCATAACCGACTCTTGAAGCCACCTGATGCACCTTTAATCCTTCGTCAAGCAAGGCTTTCGCTTTCTCGATTCGAACTTTATCCAGAAAGGCGTTAAAAGATTCGCCCGTGTGGTTCTTGAACAATTTCCCCAGATAACTGCTGTTGTAGTTAAACACCTCGGCCAGAACCTCCAGCTTCAGATTCTCACCGGGATTACGCTGAATGAACTCAATCATCTGTTTCATCACGGTATCTGTACTGCCTCCGCCCATACGCTGAATCAGACGATGCAAATGTTCCGCTGCCATCGCTTTAAGATCAGCCATCGTGAACTGATGATATACCTCATTAATCAGCACAGAGTGATCCTGCATAATGGTTTGCATGTGCTGATTCGCTGCAGCAAGTTTATTGAACGCGAGCGAGAACACCTGCGAAAATGCCGTTTTGATTGCTTGCTCCGTCCAATGATACGGAATCAGTCGCTCCTCCATCTCTCCAAGCACACGCATAACAGATTCACTGCTGCGAATGTCCAAGGCATAATACAGCTTGTCCGCCAGCTCAACTTCATCAGGCTCTTGAATGCCGTCTGCCTGGGCTCCCATACCGTTACTCTCCGCACTTGAAGGAGACAGTCGCCCTTCATCCCAGCGTTTGATCCGTTGCTCTGTGAACAGGAACCGTTCTGCCATAAGGCTACTCGCCTGTGTGTATGATCTGGCAATCTCGGTAGTAGACTGTACCGGTTCTCCAGCGGTAGCGTACATGTGAATGTTCCACTCTGCGAGTAATGTTTGCAATTCATCATATAGATTCTGTGATGAGGTATTCTGAGTAACCGCTTCTTTGATCAATAACCCCAAGCCGGAATGATATGAAAATACGATACCTTTATCCTTCTGGTCGAATGCTTCAATCAGTTTGCGTTTCATCTCATTGCCCCGTTGCAGGTCTAGCGTTGCATGAATCTCCAGCAAAATCACTTGATACTGTGGCCAGTGCAGTCCAAGACTGTCCTCTTCCTTGCTCCCCTTACCTTGTAAAGAGTCATATAACAATGCTTCAATCTGATGTTCTCTGTATGCCGTATCTTCGCCAGCGTAGCGGGCCTGCGTTTCCTGTTCCTGATGAAGCTGTTCCGCAATTCGTTCCAGTTCAGCGATGATCTCTTCTTCGTCAACAGGCTTCAGCAGATAACCATCCACGCCGAAGCTGATTGCTTTCTTGGCATAATCAAAGTCAGCATAACCGCTCAAAATCAAAAAATGTGCGTCAGGTTCATGCTGGCGGATCTCTTCGATGACTTCCAGGCCAGTCATGCCTGGCATCCGTATATCAATAATGGTCAGGTCCGGCTTGATTTCGTTGAAACAGGCGATGGCCTCGCGCCCGCTTCCGGCTGTAGCCATGACCTGGAAGCTGTATTTTTCCCAATCGATAATCGTGGTCAATCCCTCGCGAATGCTTGGTTCATCGTCTACCAACAATACTTTATACATGCTGGTTCCCTCCTGCTGGCAAGGTGAAAGAAACCTCTGTTCCTTCCCCGTACACACTGTTAATCTGTAACCCGGCATTTTCCCCATACGTCAAAGTCAAACGCTGATGCACATTTCGCATGCCAATCCGGCTCTTCTCCTCTTCTTCAGGACCGCTGACAAACTGCATCACTTCTGCAAGTCGTTCCGGCGTGATGCCCGCTCCATCATCTTTCACTTGTACTGTGACCATACGATCCACCATACAAATCAGAATATGCACCCGCACGGTTCCTTCTTTGTTCTCTAGTCCATGCACAATAGCGTTTTCTACAATCGGCTGAATAATCAAAGGCGGGATATACATCCTCTCCACCTCAGGGTCCAGATGAATCTCAAAGGCTAACCTGTCCCCATACCGAAACTTTTGAATCTCCAGATAGGAACGCACCATTTCCAGTTCTGCCCGAAACGTTGTTTTGCCGCTGCCAATCTCCAGGCTTTTCCGCATCAGCTTGCCAAGCAACCTGACAATATTCGCAATCTCTGCTTCTCCCTTGATGTGAGCCTTCATGCGAATCGATTCAAGTGCGTTAAACAAAAAATGAGGATTAATCTGGCTGGCCATCATTTTCAGTTTAATCTCTTTTTGGGCGATTTCCAATTGGTTGTTCTGCTCTGTTGTCTCGACCACCTGAGTCATCAGTTCGTTAATACTTTTCACCATGTAGTTGAACTGACGTGATAATTGCCCGATCTCATCGTTCCCGTCAATACGCGAAGTGACGTTCAAGTCTCCAAGAGCCAGCTTGTTCAGATGTTTACTGAGGCGTAGTAGCCGGTTCGAAGTGAGGAATGAAATAATGTACACTAGCAACAGCGCAATCACCAGCACCATGGTAATAAAAATCATGCCGATCTGGCTAATCTGGTTGGCATCTTTCACGATATTTTTGGTCGCAAACACCGAGATAACCTTCAGTTTGTTAAAGCTTGATCCTGGCCCCAATTCATCAATGACAATATTCGAGGGCTCCCCCTGAAAATCAGCTTCAATGGTACCCTTAGGTTGACTCTGGAGGTCTACGCCAAAATCAAGCTGACCCAGCGTTTTCCCGACCAGGTCGGTATTTTTCGCTGCAACAACGTAACCCTGCTCATCGGTAATCAATGTCTCAAACTGCTCTTGGCGCAACAAACCGTTAAGTTCTTCCTGATTGATTACGATCATCAGCACACCTTCGGTCTTATATTCGGCAAAAGGAACCTTCCGTACCAGACTGAGCCGGTGAACCGGATTGTCTTCGTTGCCAGGGATATAAAACCAGCCGATGCTCGTTGTTTTCAGCGCTTCCTTGTACCAGTAACTCTGCTTGGTTCGCTCATTGACCGGAATAAATTCCAGATTGTTGATCAACGTCGGGTTCGTCGAATAAAAACGTATACCTGCAATTTCCCGATATAACCGCCTGTATTCTTGAAAATCTTTATATGCGAGGTAAGCCGAGGTCAGCTCCACCACACTTGTATACTGTCGATTCACGATCTCCTTGAGATCGGTGTTAAACATGAGCAAGTTGGATATGTCTGTAGGTACGCGCAGCATCGTTGCCGTCTGGCTTTTAATTTTATCCACATTGATGATCGTTTGCCCAATGGCATTATCCAGTGCTTGCTGACGAAAATAACTGGTCACTGCGAGACCAATAATCAGGACGGGAACCATGACAACAAGCACGTAGGAAATGAGCAATTTATGCTTTAATTTGAGATCATTTGTAATACGAATCAGCCGTTTTAACATATCCGCACCTTCCGTCATCTTGTATAAGCGCTTACAACTTGCGATCATCCGAAGCAGGTCACTCTCACCTGCGCATCCATCATACCACATAACTGCAGCCTTCGATTTGACATTAAAGTGGAGATATGGACTTGAGTTGTTATGGATACATCGATGGGATTCAATAAAATATGACTATGCTAAAAAGACACTTCCGCGATTGGAAGTGCCTTTTCATTCAAACTAACGTTAGATTTATCATTAGATCTGAAGTTGTTCTTGACCTTAAGTTAAAGTGAAAGTAAAGCTTTTTATGGACGAGGTGTGCTCACGCCATTGAGGATCAGCTTCGGATGGATATCTGCGCTCAGTGATGCGGAAACGGCGCAGTATTTCTCTTCAGCCATCTGGATGGCTTTCCAGATCCGGTAATCCGGGATATCTCCGTCCACTTTGAAGATCAGGTCAATGGACGTAAAACCTTTGGGCATATCCTCGCTCCGTGTGCCTTGTGCTTCAATCTCAATCGAATCGATCTTGTCCAGAAAAGCATCCAGAATCATCGTGATGTCGATTCCCATACAACCACCAAGTCCAGCGAGTAACAATTCCATCGGCGTAGCGCCTTGGTTATCACCGCCATATGCCGCTGTGGCATCCATGCCTACAGCATACCCAGACGGTCCTTCGGAGGTAAACGCGCGTTTTCCCTTCCATACTGTTGTTACGTTCATGATGTCTTCCTTCTTTCTACAATTAGTTTACACATACACTCCGATGACAGAATAACCTTCCCATCGCTGGGTGGTTTAAAATTCGGTAATCTGCCGCAGGAACTGGCGTGTACGCTCTTGCTCCGGATGTTCGAAAAAGGCTTCAGGGCTAGCTGTCTCCACAATGGAGCCGTCTGCCATAAAGACAATTTTGTTCGCCACGTTCCGGGCAAATTTCAACTCGTGTGTCACGACCAGCATCGTCATGCCTTCCTGCGCCAGCTCTTTCATCACCGACAGCACCTCTCCAACCAGTTCGGGGTCGAGGGCCGAGGTCGGTTCGTCAAACAGCATCACTTCCGGCTCCATCGCCAGTGCCCGTGCAATGGCTACGCGTTGCTGTTGTCCACCGGATAAACGGGAAGGATAAGCATCCTGCTTATCCGACAGCCCTACACGATCCAGCAAAAGCCGGCCGCGCTCGGCGGCTTCGTCCCGCTTTATTTTTTTCACCGTCACAAGACCTTCCATAACATTACCAAGCACCGTCTTGTGCGGATACAGGTTAAACTGCTGGAACACCATACCCGTCTGGCGACGAATCTCCAGCACCCGGGCACGTTGCACACGCAGCGGATCTGCGCTGTTTACCACAATGCCGTTCACTTCGATCTGTCCGCCGGACAACTGTTCCAGTCCATTGAGACAGCGTAGCAGTGTACTTTTGCCTGAGCCACTGGGACCCAGCAGGACAACAATATCCTTGGCATCTACATGCATATCGATATTGGTGAGCACTTCATGATTTTGAAAACGTTTGGTTAATCCAGTTGTAGTAATCACCCGGTTCTCTCCCCCTTTAGTAAGCCCGGGCCAGCCGGCGCTCCACTTGTTCCAGAATGGCCGAGAAACCGATGCTCATAATCCAATAAATCACGCCGATTGCCAGATAAAATGGCATGTTGAGCGCATACTGCGAAACCAGAAGCTGCGCAGACCGCAACAGCTCGGTAACGCCAATTGCAGCAACAAGCGATGTTTCCTTGAGCATTCCGATAAAGGTATTCCCCATCGGTGGAATGGCAATGCGCACAGCCTGCGGGAAAATGATCCGTCTCATCGCCTGTGCTGGAGTCATACCGGTAGCGTATGCCGCTTCCGTTTGCCCTTTCGGTACAGCTTGAATCGCACCGCGGAACGTTTCTGACAGGAAAGCCCCCGCGTTCAGACTGAGACCAAGACAAGCGGCCGTTAGTGACCCGAGAGTTACGCCGTAGTCCACAAGCCCGTAATAGATAACGAATAATTGCACCAGCAGCGGGGTTCCCCGCATGATGGATACATAAAATCTGGCGATCAATCTTAGCCACATCGGTCCTTTAAGCCTGGCAATGGCTACAAGCACCCCGATAATAAAGGCAAAAAACATAGAGATCACCGTAACATAAAGCGTATAATAAGCCCCCTTCAAAAAGAAGGGGATATTTTCGAATATCAGTTCCATGGATCAAACTTCCCTTCGCCTTGCAGGTTCATTATTGCGCAGGCTCTTCACCAAACCATTTTTTGAAAATGGTATTGTACGTGCCGTCATCCTTCATGCCTTTCAGTGCATCGTTCAGTGCCGCTACAAGTTCAGGGTTGTCCTTACGCACCGCGATACCTGCCTGGTCACTCTTGATTGCTTCGCCAACAGCTTTAATTTTGAATCCATTCGCATCTACGATAGGTTTCAACGCATACAGGTTGTTGATCGTTGCATCGATCCGTCCTGCGTTCAGGTCTTTCAGAGATGAGATCACATCATCATACGTTTTGATTGTAAAATCTCCGACTTTGGGCAACACTTCGTTGCGCAGGTACGTTTCATCGTTTGTGCCCAAACCTACACCGATTGTTTTGCCTTTGAAATCTTCCAGTTTCGTAATATCGTTGTTGTCTTCTTTGACAATAATTTTGACCTGGTTGGTGATGTACGGATCACTGAAATCCAGCACTTTTTTACGATCATCCGTAATCGTCATTTGGCTGATAATCGCATCCAGCTTTTTCGCTTGCAGACTTGGAGTCAGACCGGAGAACTCCTGAGATACAAACTCAACCTTAACGCCGAGACGCTTCGCTACTTCACGTGCGATATCCGCATCAAATCCGTCCATTTCTTTCTTGTCATTCAGGAAGTTGTATGGACGATACGTACCCATCATGCCGACTTTCATGACACCTGCTGATTTGATCTGTTCCAGTTCGTTGCCACCAGACTGTGCTGCATTGTTTGTATTGCCATTCTCCGCCGCGGGTTTGCTACCGCAAGCACTCAGTACGAGCACAACCATGAGCAGAATCGCGGTGATAGACCACCCTTTGCGAATTTTAGTTCCATATGTGTTATTCATGACGTTAACTTCCTCTCATTCATCTTATGTTCTCTTGGTGATTCCATTATTCCCTGTGACTGGCTTAATCATGTGAAGAAGTGTGTTAAATGTGAATCCTTCCTGCCTCTTTTGCCTGAAAAATAAAGCCCCGGCCCTTGCCGACATTATGTACCGAGCAGGCCGTAAAACTCAAAACTCGCCGCTTCAGCTGCTAACGCTGTAGCACTCATCTCCGTGAAACGGCTGTGCAGTGCGTCTGAGCCGAATAACCAGCGCGAGATCATGCCCTCGATCATGCTTACAAGCAATGCCGCACGTAAGGGTACATTCATATCTGCTGGCAACATCCCCAGTTCAATGGCACGCTCCATATTGTGACGGAATGCTGTCTCCACGGCATTACGAGTCTCTTCAACTAGCCTCTGGACGGATTCCTCGGTCACGATTCCCTTAAGCAACAACTCCATGAAATATCGGTTCTGCGCAGCAAAGGTGAACAAATTGGTAAACAACTTCTCCGAGGCCTTCACCATATCTTCAACCGACCCGGCATCCTTCCGGTACCCCTGCCCGATTGCTTCAAGTAGTTGTTCTCTGCCCGTTAACAAAATCTCGGAAGCAATGGCTTCCTTGCTCTTGAAGTGCCAGTAAAAGGTGCCTTGAGCGACTCCAGCTTCGCGAACAATATCAGAGATTTTCGTCTGATGGTACCCTTGAGTTGCGAATCGTTCCATCGCTATGCGAATAATTTGGTCCCTTCGTTCTTCTCCGGGTCCCAAACCGTTAACTTTGGCCATGCTTTTTACCCTCCCGATTGATCAGTCAGTCAGTTAATGTATATCCTATTGGATAACTAGGTTTTTGTCAATATAGTTTTAAACAACGGGTTACAAGCATAGAGTTGAAGTGGGAGGCAATTCTGAGCATAATAGAGGATAGTCTTGTTCGAGAGGACAGACATCGTTATAGCAGGACAGGCCTTATGGCTGTCATCTGCATTTCAAGGAGGAAGAGAATTGGACTTTATATCATCCATAATTATGGGCATCATCGAAGGTTTGACTGAGTTTTTGCCCGTGTCCTCAACAGGACACATGATTCTGACAGCTCACTTGCTGGGTTTATCAGAGGACAACGAGTCAGTCAAAACGTTTGAGGTGGTTGTCCAGCTTGGTGCTGTACTGGCTGTTGTTGTACTGTACTGGAACAAATTCATTGATATGTTTCGCTTCACCGGGGGCAAAAGGCCGTATTCCCGACGCCTTAATCTGGGACATATCATTCTGGCGATGGTTCCTGCTGTTGTCATCGGACTTGTGTTCCGGGACTGGATCAAGGCTCACTTGTTTGGTCCGCAAACCGTACTGTACAGCCTTGTGATCGGTGGTATATTGATGATCGTAGCTGAACGCTGGAGCCATAAGAGCTCACGGATTACCACACATGATGTAGACGATATTACCTACAAACAGGCATTTGCTGTGGGGATGTTTCAGATTTTGGCGTTGTGGCCAGGCTTCTCCCGTTCAGGCTCTACGATCTCGGGCGGCTTGTTTGCCGGAATCAGCCGGGTAGCTGCGGCAGAGTTCACCTTCCTCGTGTCCGTTCCAATTATGATTGGTGCCACTGGATATGATATGTACAAAAGCATCGATCATCTGAACAGCGATGATTTTCTGATCTTTGCGATCGGATTTATCGCAGCGTTCATCGTTGCCATGCTGGCGATTAAGACATTCCTGTCTATTTTGAAAAGATTGAGCCTGACTGTCTTCGCTGTGTACCGCTTTGTACTGGCAGCTGTATTCTTTGTGATCCTGATGATGTAATGGAATCTGTGTAAACACAGTTCAATTCATATCAAACATCAAACAGATCCGTTGATTTTAATTGGAAAATAGCGTCCCTGTCTTCCTCACGGAAGCAGGGACGCTATTTTGCTATCACTTCATATGTAAATGTACCATCATGATATTTCTATGGCATGTTCAGGAAGTTAGATCGTTACTCCCATCGGTCAGCCTGTATGTTTCGCTGTCTCTTCCGCTCCTTCAGTCTTCCTAACCAACGATATCTGTTCAGCTTCTGTTCATGTAACATTTGCTTGACACCAGCCATAAGTAAGTGATACCTACGATCATCATTATGGCTTAATTGGTGCATCTCATCCAATATTTCTCTGTTCATGTGGCTCTTGTTCACTCCAATATTCAGTTTGTTCTATTAAGTATAACGAACGATACTGAACAAATTCTAAACAAGGTGCTATAGCAGAACTAAAGAATCCCCTAAATGTCTGGGAACACGTAGGGGATGAGGTTACGCTCCGAAACAATACAAAATTCCATCGAGCCATATCAATATCAATTGTCACATATAAGGCTATTCCGCTTAGACTTTGGACTCAAGTGTCTCCAGATACTCCGAGATTTGTGCAGGGGTTTTTGCCCATTTGCTGTGAAGATGTGCAAGCTTTTTGCCGTTCTGGAATACCAGCAGGCTTGGAATGCCACGTACACCGTTCTCTTCAGCAAACGGCTGGAATTCTTCTGCATCCAGTGCATAGAAGGTTTTATCCGTATGCTGATCAATAACGTCACCGATGAACCGATCCAGGTTTTTGCAGTCCGGACACCACGTTGTATCAAATTTAATGACCGTCATACCGTCGGAGTTAATCAGGTCGCGATATTGCTGTTCACTTTGAATTCTTTCCATTATCTATTCTCTCCTTATGTCGTTCTAGTTAATAGTTGTACTTTGTGTAGAGATGGTGCTCTTATTGTACCTCAAATAGTTACACTTGAAAACAGGTAACCCACCCATTAACGATGCTGCGTGTAACGGTTAGCAGGACTCTGCTCCCGTATGACCTGAATCTCGGCAGTGGTGAGCGGGGCAGATGAAGCAGCCGCAATGTTATGCAACAATTGTGTTCTGGAACTGGCTCCTGGAACGACAGCAGCAACGGCAGGTTGCGCAAGCGCATAACGGATTGCCGTCTGTGCCATGCTGCGATCGTCTGTGACCAGTCCAGCCAGGCCTTGACGGATGTGATGCAACTGCTCTGGCGTATAATCCAGATACCCTTTATCCGCCTTCGCCGTTCCCGATGCTGCCAGTACACCACTGGCAACCGGGCCGCGAGCGATGACGCTGATTTCTTTTTGCTCAAGTAAAGGTAATACTTCCTCTTCCGCCCGGCGATCCACTACACTGTATTGATTCATCACGCTGACAATGGATGATTTCTCTACATACTCCCGAATCACGTTCGGACGAATGGAAGAGATGCCGTAGTATCGGATAAGTCCTTCCTTCTTCAACTCCTCAAACGCTTCAATGGTCTCAGCGATTGGATCATCCAGCGTGCCACCATGAAGCTGATACAGATCAATGTAATCGGTCTGCAGTCGTTTGAGGCTTTCATGCACGGCCTGTTTAATATAAGCTTTGGACGGGTCCCATGACCAGCCCTCTTTGCCAGGAATACGGCGGTTCCCCACTTTGGTTGCCAGAATGACTTGATCCCGGCGCCCTTTGATCGCTTGTCCCACAATCTCTTCGTTCCGTCCGGCATCATACAGATCAGCTGTGTCCAGCAGATTAACCCCGAGATCCAATGCTTCGTGAATCAGCTCCACTGCAGGTTTCAGTTCCGTTCCGAGCGACATACAGCCCAGTCCGATCTCCCCCACCATCAATTCCGAAGTACCCAAACGATTTTTCTTCATAGAATTGCCCATTTGACCTTTATCCACAAGTGCATCTCCTCTCCATACGTTCTGCAAGTATTCATTGTATCATTCTTCATGGAAAAAATCGCATAGTGTGCAATCTCCAGTGATGCTCAGACGCACATAAGAAAAACCCGGAACGATCGTCCCAGGTCTCTTTGATGTTGCTCACCATATGCGCCTGCTAGTAGCAAGCAAGTACGTTTATTTACTTTTACGTGTATCGAACAGATAACAGGGCTTCCTTACACTGCCCACGCTATTGGTTAGCCGTCATGTAAGACTCCTGGATTACTCAATTTCTCCACTCTTGGTTGCTAACCTCTACCCGCGGTCTTGCGGTACGAGATGATGATCCGTTCTTTTTCACCATATTAGATACGGTGCTAATGACTTTGTCCCTGGCCTGTTTATTCCTCATCAGATACGTCACGCCAGCTCCAATCGCCGTCATGAGCAATTTGCGTTTCGACATGTAACTCTCCTCCTTCTGGATTCATGTACATCGTGTCTTGTTTGAGTTTTACCCGATCTAGCACAAACGAAACGATATCCAAGCTTGCCTGCCTGTAAAAAATAAAATATTTCTCCAACTGGCACACCCAGTTATACGATTGAGCAGTACAAAAAAAGATGATCACCGAAATGAAGAATGGTTCGGTAATCATCTTTTGCTCGGTTATTATGCTCCGTAACGTGAGCCTATATGAGCCATACAGGACTTTATTTTGAATCCATATGTGAGCCATTAGGTTAGGAGCTTATAAGGAAACATGTAGTGGTTTCATATGCTTTATTGAGTTCTGTTGCCCTAACCCCGCGTCATCAGTCGGATGGTCGGGCTACTTGGCTCATCTCTTCATGCTTGTAGGTCGAGCCATCGGCGGTCAGATAAAAATGACCGGTCGGGTGCAACTCTTCGTTCAACTCATAGACCAGCGGAATGCCTGTCGGGATGTTGAGCGCCATCACGTCTGCTTCGGACAATTGGTCCAGATGCATGACAAGTGAACGGAGCGTATTGCCATGCGCGGAGATCAGCACTCTTTTTCCCGAAGAAACCATCGGTTTAATCTCTGCATCCCAGTACTCCAACACCCGCTTGGACGTATCCATCAAATTCTCCGTATGCGGGATGGTGCAACCAAGGCGCTTGTACTTGTCCAGATCCTGCACATATCTGTCGTCATTCTCATCCAGAGGTGGTGGGGAAATGTTAATGGAACGACGCCATTCGTGAACCTGATCCTCCCCGTATTTCAAAGCCGTCTGCTGCTTGTTCAATCCTTGTAGCGCACCATAGTGGCGCTCGTTCAGCTTCCACGTCTTCTCAATCGGAATCCACATCAAGTCCATTTCATCCAGCGCAATGTCGAGTGTACGAATGGAACGTTTCAATACCGAAGCGTAGGCACAGTCAAAATCAAACCCCTGCTCTTTCAGGATTTTCCCGGCCTTGCGTGCTTCGCCATACCCATCCTCGGTCAGATCCACGTCTGTCCAACCCGTAAAGCGGTTTTCCACGTTCCACATGCTCTGTCCATGGCGAATCAACACTATCCTGTACATCACGTGACCCTCCTTCCTTGGATACATTACCCGCAGAACCAGCGAAATTATATATCATTAGCCCTGCGCGTAATTGGTGGATATCGTTAATGGCATAAAAAGAAATCAATAATACGGTGCCATCATCAAGTAAACGACTACACCTGTAGAACTAACATATAACCAGATTGGCATGGTCCAGCGTGCGATTTTACGGTGTTTCTGCAACTGGTTTGTCCATCCCCATACGAGCGTAAAGAGCGCAAGTGGCACAATCAGGGCAGCCAGAATGCTGTGTGTGATCAAAATGAAGAAGTAGATCGAACGAACAATACCTTCGCCACCAAACTTGGACGTTTCCGGAGACAGATAATGGAACGTCAGATACGTCACCAGGAACAGCAACGTGGTTGAAAATGCCGCCAAAATAAAGCGTTTATGCAGCTTGACGTTACGTTTGATAATCGCAATCAGCGCAGCCAGCAAAAAGATAAAGGTAAAGCTGTTAAACACGGCATTGAAGCGTGGCAACACGGTGATGTCGAACGTAACCTCACCTTTGTACCCGATCGATGGTGCGAAAAACAATAACAAGATGATAACGTTAGCAAGAATGGAGATGGTAATAATGATACCTGCGAAATTTTTATTACTGGTCGGGGTTGTCTGATTCGATGAAGCATTCAGATTCCCTCTTTCCTTGTTAGCCAATGCAAAATCCTCCTCATATCCTAACTTTCTGTGTTCTATATCATTATATCGCGGCAAATCAGGGCTGTTAAGTGACAACACTCTGAACAAAAGCTGCTCGGTAACCACATGTTTACGATACCTCTAATTTGTGTTATAATTAATATAATTAATCACATACGCGTTTGAAACTGGAGGAGCCTGTCACCAAGGGCCCTCCTTTGTCTTTTTTAAGGCTTGGAACGGCACGATTTTCGTTGCCCTTTTATGCCTTTTTTTGTTTTCACCCCTTAGGATAAGGGGCTCTTGGCTAGGAAAACCTACACGAAACGCACAGTTGGGGAGGAGTCTGCTATGGAATTCATGTTAGTTCTTGCACTTATTTTGATCTTTACCAAACTTGCTGGTGATCTGTCCGTCAGATTAGGCCAGCCCTCCGTACTCGGAAAACTTATTGTGGGTGTTGTTCTTGGGCCTGCATTGCTTGGTTGGGTTCAGCAAACGGATTTCGTTCATTACATGGCTGAAATCGGGGTACTATTACTTATGTTCATTGCGGGTCTCGAAACTGACCTGGAACAATTGAAGAAAAACTGGAAGGCAGCCTTTGCTGTGGCAGTCGGGGGTATTATTTTACCTTTTATCGGCGGATATGGATCAGCTATTGCTTTCGGCATGTCAACAACTCATGCATTGTTCTTTGGATTATTGTTCTGCGCAACGTCAGTAAGTATTTCCGTACAAACTTTGAAGGATATGGACCAGCTTAGTTCCCGCGAGGGTACAACGATTTTAGGAGCTGCTGTTGTGGATGACGTACTTGTAGTCGTTTTGCTCGCTGTCATGATGAGTGTGCTTGGAACAGGTGGCGGAGATGTCTCCATCGGCTTGTTAATTGGTAAAAAACTGTTGTTCTTTGTCATTATCATTGCGGCCGGCTGGTTGCTGGTGCCACGCATTATGAAATGGATGGCTCCTCTCCGAGTAACGGAGACCGTCATAACGGCGGGTTTGATCATCTGTTTTGGTTTCTCTTACTTTGCAGAGTGGATGGGCGTTGCAGGCATTATTGGTGCATTCGCAGCAGGTATTGCAATTTCTCAAACGGACTTTAAACACGAAGTTGAGCATAAGGTTGAACCTATTGCTTACAGTATTTTCGTACCTGTGTTCTTCGTTAGCATTGGGCTTAATGTGACTTTCGAAGGTGTTGGCTCTCAAATTTGGCTCATTGTGGTCATCAGTATAATAGCTATTATTACCAAATTGCTTGGTGGAGGTGCCGGTGCTCGTTTAACCGGTTTTGATCGTTCTTCTTCCATTGCTATCGGAGCAGGCATGATCTCCAGAGGGGAAGTTGCCTTAATCATAGCTTCAACAGGTCTGGCTTCCGGATTACTTGATCCTGAATACTTTACCAGCGTAGTGATCATGGTCATTGTCACTACACTTGTCACTCCACCGTTGCTCAAAATCACGTTTGCTCGTAAAAAAGGTGAAAAACGTGTAGAACGGGGTATTGAGGAATCTTATCTGAACGGGTGAGGTAAATGGTACGTTGAAGCGTTGCTCTCTTTTAGCAGATACGGTTAAACGACTTGGTTGTTCATCCAATCCGACATAAACTTACTCATAGTAAAAGTGGTACTTCTGTGTTAAGCCCAAGACATCCTTACCATAATGAACTCACTCTTAACTAGGCGCTGGAGGTAAGCGGGAGTAGCATCAATACCGGGTCTAGGTTATACTTGGAATTATTGTAGAAAAAGCAACTATAGATGTTAGTAAATAGATATTAATTAATCGGTCGTGAAGCACACGCCGCTTTGTCCATTTTTCCCACCTTCCAATTATGGAGGCAGGAAAGATTGGGTAAAGCGGCTTTTTACATTTTCCCGCTAACTTTTCTAGGAGGTTTTCATGCCATGAGCACAAAAAGCCAAAACTTTGATGAGGCATATGAGGAATGGACTAAAGCGCTACTTGCAAAAGAAACCAACCCCCGCGTTCGATCACGGATTGAACATGGGCTTGAACATGGTACATTGGAATTTTTGCGCTCCGTCTGGTTTCCCGTCATGAAAAATTTCAACCATTTGCACCCCGAGTGGGAAGTTCGAGATTTCCACAACGGTTATCGTTATCTGGATCTTGCCTACTTACCAGGGAACGGTGTGAAAGGCGGTATTGAGATTCAGGGTTATGGGCCTCATGCTCGTGATCTTGATGTGAGACGTTTCAAAGATCTATGCTGGCGACAATGTCTCCTAACATTGGAAGACTGGCTTTTCCTGCCGATTGCCTACCTCTCCATTAAAGATGAACCAAAACAGTGTCAGCAACTGGTGCTAGCATTTATGGGAAAATTTATGGCTTCAGATGCGCCCGCAGCCCTCAACTGGTTGGATGCTGAGGCCGTGCGGTATGCGAGACGTATAATCCGGCCGTTTACACCTTTGGAATTGGCAACACATCTGCGAATCTCTGACGCACATACGAGAAGAGTCCTCCGCAGCCTGTTGGATCAAGAAATTATATATGTTGCGAGCGGCATTCAGCGGTATCGAACTTATGCTCTACGAACGTAAACGGGTGGAGTGCGGGTGGCTCGGATGTGGCTACGTCAGACAATCGAATTTGCTCAGTACAGTGTAGCACTTGTTACAAACCTAGCGAATGTAGTTCCGTAGTGTAGTAGTTGGATGCTCTTGGAGAACGTTGTCCCACGGCAAATTGGTTGGACGTGCTTGGAGGAAGTTGTCCCACAACGTAGTAGTTGGGTGTGCTTGATCGCGTAGTCGTGGCAAGGTGGATGTAGCATGGCAGTATTTATGTTTATGTTAATGATTACTTGCTCGTGGCTGATTTATGAGTGAATGAGGCTACGCTATGTCACGTTGGAAGTATTTCCTTATGTGTGAGCTTATCTCCGCAATTCTAACGATCACCAGAGACGCTATTCGGCGTATATCACACCTTTTTATATTCTAACGGTCTCAGGGAAGCTTATTTCGATAATTTAGTGCGAAAACAGACCTAATTCATGGGTTTTGCTGAAATAAGCTCCCTGGTGAGCGTTAGAATTTCAGAGAGCTCAGGATCGTGCAAATAAGCTCATCTGTGATCGTTAGAATTTTCAGGAGGAGTTTTATATTTCATTGGCTTTACTCTAGCAGGTTTGTGGAGACTTCTAATGGAGATTTGTACTTTCTGTGTATTACGTTTTGTTTTGTTTCTGAGTTTCCATCTGTATGGTAGTGATGTCCTCAGATGTTTGCAATGTGCAAATCAGATCGGCTCCCTGGTTGGCACAGATAAGAGGGGTGGGTTAGGTTGTCTCGAATGGAAAACAAAAACAAAAAAAGACCACCTTACACACGAAGAGGTCTTTCATCCTAAGTTGTATTTGTCAATTTTCTGAGTCGCTTCTTACCCGTTTGTTGCTACTTGTACGTTCACTTTGCAGAGGATTTCACTAACTATCAGAACTCATTCATGCAACAGTATCTCCGTCTGCTATTAGACTTGTCCAGCCTAAGTTAACACACCTACATAGAAACCAATCGAGATAAACAGAACGCACCAAACAAATGCACCGATTCCAGAAATAACAGCATATCTCCCCATCCTCATGCGGCTCATGCCAGAAAAACAGCACATTAGATTACGCACGCCTGGGATGAAGTAACCCAGAATAACGGACCAGGACCCATATTTGAGAAACCACGTTTCTACCCTGCTAAATCGCTTGGCATTTACCCCAATCCATTTACCATACTTATCAAATAGGGGCCTGCCGGCTTTTCGGCCAATCGTATAACTCAGTATGCCTCCCGTAAACGCCCCGCCAAAACAGACAGCGATGGATACGGAATAATCCAGAACGGAGATCGAGGCGAGATAACCCACAAAGGTCATCAACACCTCATCCGGAATCGGTAGCCCAATAACACCAAGAGCGAGTAAACCATATATTGCGAAATACCCATATTGACTAATAATTTCTTTAGCAAATTCCATAACTTAACTCGCTCCTTATTTCGGTTCCACAATATCCTTCTCATGAGAGGGCAGTATTTGCTTCAATGAAGGGAAACGGATTTGACTAACCATGAGACCGGATAATACCACAATAACAAGATATGCTACAGCATGATTAAAATAAGGACTCCATAGAGCGAAGAAGGACATCAGTCCACCTGCAAATGTAATCGGCATTCCGACAAAACCACTAACTGGTGTTTTCTGGCAGTTATATCTTGCAAGACGAAGCGCTCCGCACACCGGGAACAGTGCTGTCAATGCCATGCCCAGCATACCAACTTCAGTCATCGAATTAAGGTACAGAATTAGCACAGGTGCTGTCCCGAAGGAAACGACATCAGCGAGTGAATCAAGTGCTTTACCAAATTCCCCTTCACAATTAAGCTTGCGTGCCGCATATCCATCAAATAAATCAAAGAACATCGCTACCCATATCATTGTCACAGCCAAGGCAAATTCCCCATGAATCGCCATAATGACCGCGAGCATCCCCGAACTTAAATTCCCCAAGGTTAAAATGGATGGTAAAGACTTCATAAAATTTAACTTCCTTTCATACTAGGCTTTAGGAAATGTAATATAAAAACGTACGCCATCCGGTGTATTCTCCACTCCATAACCACATCCGTGCAGATCGAGAATCTGTTTTGAAATGGCCAGGCCTAGCCCGGTCCCTCCCATTTTGCGATTGCGCGAGCGCTCTACACGGTAGAACCTCTCCCATATATATTGCCGTTCCTCTTCCGCAATGTGTTCACCTTTATTCTCAATCGTGACGTGAACACAACCTTCATGCCTGTTAATCTCAATGATTATATCGGTTTGCGGAACCGCGTGACGTATAGCATTCATCATAATATTGTAAAATACTTGCTCTAGCTTGCTTCGATCCCCTTCGACCGTCTGCTCCGTCGTGGATATAAGCACCACTTCGAGCCCTTTATCTTTCAGCTGAGGCCCGAGGCGCCCAGCAATATCTTCAATCATGTCAGCCAAAGCAATCGCTCCGGTATTCAGTTGAATCGCAGCAGATTCCAGTCGGACCAGATCCAGCATTTCTTCAACCATCGTTTCCATCTTAATGGCTTCATCTACAATGACTTCAATGTAGCGCTCCCGTTTGTTTTCACTCACACCGTCTTTCAGCCCTTCAGAATATCCTTTGATAATACTGATCGGTGTTTTGAGTTCATGAGAAGCATCGGCAAAAAACTTACGCTGACGCTGTTCAATCTGCTGTTTCAATTCCATATCGGTACGCATCTGTTCATTCGCCTGTTTAAGCTCTTCCAGCGTCTGACCCAATGTGCCTGATAGAGCATTCAGACTATCAGAAAGGCTACCAATCTCGTCCTTGCGCCGGATCGATGATCTCACCGTGAAATCCAGCGTGGACATCTTTTTCGCCACATGATTCAAAGCGAGCAGCGGCTTCGTTATGATTTTGGACAATAACAGGGCGAGCAACAGAATCAGCACAAACGCGCCCATACCGAAGTATGCATAGAATAAACGAGTAGCCTCATTCGCTTCCCGAACCTCCTGCAGGGAGGTGAGCGAGAAAATCAACTGTTGTTCCGCGCCGACACGTTGCACAGGAGCAATGGTAACGACGTTACGCACTCCGCTCCAGCTTTCCTTCCATTCTTCATTAATCATTTTGCCATTAGACAGCTTTTGCTGATCTTCTGACGACAACGGGAACCGACTGTCCAGAGCCTGCACGAGCAGGCCTTGTCTCTGACTCCAGGTAGCAAGATCCGGTAACACAACCTCCGTCAGAACTCCCGTCCATTCCTGCACAGGTAGCAACGATTCTTGAAAAGTTTCTGTGCCCCATGCAGCAGAAGCTGCATCTTGAATTTTGAAGGGATATACCGTAGGCTCAGCTTTACCCTGATCGCTGGAAGATCCCTTTACGGTCAGTTTTTGTCCAAATTTGAGATGTGACCTGATCCAGCCTGCGTTTTCACCATTAATGAACAACGACAGAGATACCTTCACACGTTTGCCATCTTCCTGAAGAAGCGTGATATGAAAGGGATCATCCACCAGCTTGCCTGTGTTCGTTAAAATAATGAGATGAGACTGATTTTGCCGCATGAATCTGCCCATTTCCTTTGCGAGTTGCATATCACTCCAGTGACTGGCAGAGAATTGCTGTTCAAACTTGGACAGCTTCTTTTTCATACTGCTAATCTTCTGATGCTGGTAAAAATCGGGGAACCAGATCAGTTGGGCAAGCACCGTTGTCCCATACAGCAGGACCACAAATCCGGCCATGACCAGAAACAGCTTCATCGTTACACCATTTCTTCTCATTCTTCTGCCTCAAAACGGTACCCCGTACCAATCACAGTACGAATGCACTTTGCTTCATCGCCCAGTTTACTGCGAAGCTTTTTGATATGCGTATCTACCACACGAGAATCCCCTTCAAAATCAAATCCCCACACCCGATTTAATATGGCTTCACGGGATAAGACAATGCCAGCATTCCGAGCCAGATAGAGTAGCAGATCATATTCCTTCGGTGCAAGCTCAACTTCAATCCCATTTCTCTCCAAACGTCTACCCCATGGATCGAGAATAACATCGCCAAAACGAATAACCCCCTGCTCCCGCCCCATCGCACCTTCCACTCGTTTCATCAGCGTCTCAGCCCGTGCAACCAGAACCCGGGGACTGAACGGCTTGGTAACATAATCGTCTACACCTAACTGAAATCCATGGATTTTGTCATCGTCTTCCGACCTTGCGGTTAGCATGATAATAGGTACGGCAGAAGTAGAGCGAATATGACCACATAATGTCCATCCGTCCATTTCAGGCATCAGTACATCCAGAATGACCAGGTCTACCTGATGCAAAGCCAGCTGTTCCAGCGCTTGGACTCCATCTTCCGCTTCAATAACATTCCATTGTTCTTTTATAAAATAATCGGCCACAATCTCACGAATGCGGCTTTCGTCTTCTACCAGAAGCACGGTTCTGATCATGACCGACTCTCCTTCTTTATTTCTATAGATAACATACCTGCTCAATGTGTCGTTCGTGTGTCCTGATTCATCCAGATCAATCCAGTTATACCGAGTAATCGACTCCACCATATATACGATTAATATATACCAAAAGTTACTATTTTTTATCAAAAATACGCAAAAAAGAAGCAGCCAACTAGTATTACACTGTTCGTTGACCGCTCCTGAGATGAAATTTGGGATATGCTTTATTCAAATTATGCGCTCTGATGCGGCCCGTCCTGTTCTGGACAAGTGCATTCCAAACGCTGATTAACGTTGGTGCTCCAAACGATGTGCCACATGCAGTGTAGGTCCAACGAAGCGGTTCAACGGGAACCCGCCAGCAATCGCTTTGGTTACAAAAGCTTTCCCTTCACGTACAGCCTCTTTCACGGAAAGTCCGCGAGCGAGCCCGGCAGTAACGGCTGCAGATGTTGTGCAACCTGCACCATGGGTATAACCGGAACCTACAACATCAGCTTCGAACCAATCATAATTGGTTCCGTCATAGAGCAAGTCCATGGCTTTACCCGGGTTAATTACACCGCGATCTTTAATCAGAACATGTTTGGCACCATGCGCGTGAATGGTCGCTGCCGCAGCTTCCATCTGCTCTTTGGAACGAATCGGACCGCTCTTCGCCAGTTGGGAGGCTTCGAAGAGATTAGGTGTTACAAGATCCGCACCCGGGAGCAAAAATTCGATCATCGCTTCGGTGTTTTCTGGCTGCAGCACCTCATCCGTACCTTTGCACACCATAACTGGGTCAATAACGATTTGCGGCAGACCGCTACGGCGAATATGTTTGGCAACAAGCTCAATGATATCCACTGAACCGAGCATGCCCGTTTTCATCGCGTCAAAACCAATCCCATCCAGGACGGTGCGAAGCTGAGCCTCGACTACATTTAATTCTACAGGAAAGACCTGGTGATCCCATGTCTCAGGTTCCATGGAAACAACCGTTGTTAATACGGTCATGCCGTATACGCCCAGCTCCTGGAATGTTTTCAAATCGGCTTGAATGCCTGCGCCACCGCTCGTATCCGAGCCAGCGATAGTTAATGTTTTTGGAATCGTCATGGTCGTTCTATTCTCCTTCGTGTTTCAGTTGACACTATCCTATCCCTTGTACGAGCGGATGTCAATGGCATGTGAGGCTGTATGCAGCCATGCTTTTTCAACACAAAAGAGATCATATCTTAATTCAGATCTTTGGTTTCCAACCTTGTCATGGAACGTGTAGCGATCCATAAGCCAATTGCACCCAAGGTCAACGGAATTACGATGATGTTATTGACCGACATTGTAGGTCCATTGGAACTGCTGACCCCCCCGCACACGATGAGAACAAGGAAAATCGAAGCAACCATTGTAGCCGTCACCGAGTGCTTTCGCATACCGAAGAATAGAGGAATCAGAGACATGGCGGCAGCAGAGAGCGAACTTATCGTATATTTCAGTACGATCTGCCCCAAAGCAACAGATTCTACAGGCTCGGTAATAAAACCATAGTACTGATTGGCCGCCAGCAGGAGCACACCCATTAGAATGTCCGTAAACATGATCATCGTAAACGTAAAAATAAAAACTAATATTAACTTCGCAGCGATAATTTTATGCCGCTTGATCGGATAGGTAAACATCACATTCATCGTTTTGTCCCTATACTCGCTAATGATCAATTTGGATATCAAGGAACCAGCAAATATAATAAACACTGCTCTGGAAAATGTATCAATTAGCATAAAGGCACCCTGGTAATCGGCAAAGGCATAATCTTCAGCCCCGAAATCTGTAACACCAATCATAATCATAAATAGAAGAATGCTGACAATGGCGATGCCTGCACCCACAAAATTCCGGGCAAAGCGATGCTTGCGCCATTCCAGACGAATGAGTTTAAGCAACGTCATCAGCCCCTTTCATCAGACCCATGAAGTGCTCTTCCAAGGAATGCGAACGTTTAGAGATCGACTCCACCTCAACCCCGTGCTGAACCAATTTGCTGTTAAGATCGGAAGCCGTTATATCTGGGTCATAGACACGTAACGTCTGCTCATCGAACAACTTATAATTGCTCAGATGCAACAAATGTTCTACGACGTATGCAGCTTTCTTAGGATCTGCAGCCTGTACTTCAATATAATCGGTGTGACTGCCACGGATACTCTCCATGGATACTTCTTCGACAAGCCTTCCCTCGCGAATGATGCCAATCGTGTCCGCAACCTGCTCCACTTCGCCCAGAATGTGACTGGAGATCAGCATCGTGATGCGATATTCTGTGCTCAATCGTTTGAAGAGATCACGCATCTCTTTAATGCCCACCGGGTCAAGTCCATTGATCGGTTCATCCAGAATTAACAACTCGGGTGTTGTAATCAGCGCACGAGCCAGACCAAGACGTTGCTTCATACCGAGAGAAAAGTCCTTCACAGGTTTCCTGCCCGCATCCTTCAAACCGACCATTTCCATATGTTTTCCAATCATCTGTTTGCTCGTGAATCCCATATACTCACAGTGCAGATCAAGATTTTCCCATGCAGACAGTTTGTCATAGAAAAAGGGATACTCGATGATACTGCCCATTCGTTTCAATAACTCGTAAGAGTCCGGGTTGAGCTTTTCGCCAAAGAGTTCGATCTCACCCGCAGTAGGTTTAACAAGGTTGGTTAACATCTTCATTAATGTTGTTTTCCCTGCTCCGTTCGGCCCTAAAAACCCATAGATTTCGCCTTGCTTAATATTCATGTTAACACCGGATACGACCTCTGTTCCTTCGTACACCTTGGTAAGATTTATGGTCCGTGCAATATAACTCATCTGGTCATTCTCCTTTACGTCCCCCTCCTGGGGTGCTTATAACTGTATTGTAAAGAAAAAAGTCTGCTTTTTTATTAATCAAATCTTACAAAAACCTTAAGTTGGAACCTGTGCTATATCAGTTGAACTAAAGATTTTACACAGTCCACTCCGATGACATGTAAAACAATAGTTCAACTCATATAGTTCGACCGTTCACGTCCTGCATTCCTCCAACGTAAAAGAAAACACCGTCCGCTGATGTGGCACGCTATGAACATCAATACGTCCACCCATCCGTTCAACGAGTCGCTTCGTGATGGTTAGGCCGAGACCGCTGCCCTGATACATCCGATTACGGGAATCTTCCAACGTGTACATTCGTTCAAAGACACGACTGTGTTCATGTTCCGGGATACCTTTTCCTCGGTCCCATACTTGCACAGTAACGGGCTCTCCTTCTGTGTTCAGTATAGCTATTCCGAGCTCCTGGCCGTCCGCTCCGTATTTCATCGCATTGGTAATCAGGTTGCCCAGCACGCGATCCAGTGCCTCTTCGTTGGCGCGAACGAACACATCCTGCTCTGGAATGCTCAGTTCCACTTGTAACCCGAGCTTTGCAAGCAATTCGTAAAACGATAACATTTTTACCCGGCACAACTCACTGATATTCACCCGGCTAAGCTCCAGCTGACGGTCTCCCGATTCAAGCTTGGCGAGATCAAAAAAAGAATGCATCAGGCGCAGCACTTCCTGTGCTTTATCCTGTATTTTCTCCGTCATTACCCTCCGCTCCGCATCGGTCAGAGATGAACTGTGCAGCAACGTTTCACTGTACCCGAGTACAACCGTAAGCGGGGTCTTCAAATCATGCGAAATGTTGGAGAGCATATGACGTATCTCCTTCTCCTGGTTGGCATAGTCAGCCTTAGCCAGATGGGCGTGTTCAAGCAACCGGTTCATGTCGTTCAACAGCCGGCTTACCTGTGCATCACTATCAAATACAAGCAGACGTTCAAACGTGCCCTGTTCGAGAATACCCGACACTTTATTGTGAATATACGTTAGATGCTTACTTCGTATATGAAGGCGTAGTCCAAGCACAATAACAGCACACGCAAGCAGGATCGTTGATACCGCAAGCAACATCATCATACCGGCTCCGCCTCCAGCTTATATCCAATGCCCCATAACGTTTTAATGTAACGTGGAGCAGAAGGATCAACTTCCAGCTTTTCTCGCAAGCGGCGCATATGTACGTTGATAATATTTTCATCGCCATAATAGTGATCATTCCAGACGGACGCGTAAATCTGAGCCTTGGTGAACACTTTACCGGGATGGGTGACCAATAATTTTAAAATGCCAAACTCCTTGGACGTTAATTTGATCGGCTCTCCCTCGCGCTCTACCTCATACGTTTCCATGTCCACCACAAGTCCGCCGAGAATTATTCTGTGGTCGTGGGCTTCTTCTTCCGCAGGCTGAGCAGTGTAATTGGCACGGCGGATGGCCGCTTTGATGCGAGCTGTCAGCTCAATCAGCGAGAACGGTTTGCTCAAGTAATCGTCAGCCCCGAAGCCAAGACCCAGCGCTTTGTCTACGTCCCCATCTTTGGCAGATAGAATGAGTACGGGCACCAGACTTCTCGCGCGAATCGTTTGCAGGACTTCCATCCCGCTGCGATGCGGAAGCATGAGATCAAGAATAATCAGGTCAAAACCAGGCTTCGCCTCGTTGAACAGCCGTTCTGCCTCCAGACCGTCATAGGCATATGTAAGGTCAAAGCCCTCTTTTTCCAAATAGGGACCAACCATCTCACTAATCGAACGATCGTCTTCCACAAGCAACAAGCGATGACTTGACATAAACTCCCCTCCGGCATAAAACATTTTCTATGAAGCTATTCTATAAGACCGTTTTCTTTATTACCTCACAGTTTGATGAAATTGGCAATGACAGATCAAAAAAACCTGACCAAGCAGGCACTTCGGGTTGAAGTGTGCTCCATCAGGTTTATTAATGACGTTATTTATGATTGTGTTCGTTCACTAAACGATGCGATGTGGATCAACAGTTATCTTGCAGCTATGCATGTTCTCCCCGAATCCAGCACAATCCAATTGTACCGGCCCCGGCATGAATGCTCACCACTGGAATAAATGGCATGATTTCTGTTCTCAAACGTGGAAGCAACTCTGCGATCTGCTGTTTGATGCTATGGGCTTCGTCGTGATTGTTTGCATGCATAATGCACACATGTTTCACCTTCTCCATGTCTTTTTTCAGCATCTCGAGCATGCGCTCTTTTGTACGTTTGAACGTACGAATCTTCTCATTCACTACCACTTTGCCCTCTTCGAACCGAAGCAACAAGTGTATCTTGAGCAGTTGGCTGATAATCAGTTGTGTTCCTGTTACACGACCGCTGCGATGAAGATTTTGAAGACTCGCAGGAATCAGATAAAAAGACATGTTATCAATCATCTGTTCGATATGATGTTTAATCTCGGCAGCGGAACATCCCTGCTTCTGCCATTCCAGACCTTGCATAATCATCTCGCGAAGAGGATAAGCGCCTGCCCTTGAATCAATTGCGGTAACCGTCACGCCTGCCATCTCCGCTGCCTGCATCGAGGTGTGGAGCGTTCCGCTAAGTGCCGTGGAGCAATGAATCGTTATAATCTCATCATACTGATCCTTAATGGATTCATACAGTTCGATAAACTCACCAATCGGCGGTTGTGAACTGCTCGCGCGCGATGAAGTTGCCAATTTCTCATAAAAGGTATCGGACGAGATTTCTTCGGTTTCCCGGTAACATTCCTCGCCAAATACAATGCGCAGCGGCACAATGTAGATATGATTTTGCTCCGCAAAAGCGGAATCCAGTGTACTGGTGCTATCGGTGACCCATGCAATTTTCTTCATGACATCCTTCTCTCTTGCCGGATTGTTCGTGCTGGTAATCATCTACCCGTCGTCAGGCACATGCCCGGCCGTTATTTTAAATTTGAATAAACACAATTGTAAACGCTTGCGGTCTTACCTCTTCATTATAAAGGAATTCTCCCCTGCCTGTCTTGTGGCGCATTCATGAACAATCCCTCATGTTCCAGTATTCGCTAAAAAAATGTCTTGCCTGTGAAGGAATATATTGGTATGCTGTTGTCCTTCTCTCTTTTTCGCCTTGACTGAAGTGAACGGGTCCGCCGTTCAATCCACTTATCGGAGGTGTCATATGCTTTATTTTACGTTGGCTTCCAAAGCCTACGCCCGAAACCTGCAATATCGCGGGGCACACATGGTACATAACCTGGCAAGCGCCATGTTTGGTTACATGTATGCTTGTCTCTGGATCGGCATCGGGGCCGACCACCAGCTCGGAGAATATGGGGTGCAGGGGATGATCAGTTACATTGCATTTACGCAATCATCACTCTGGATTTCAGGTTTCCTGACGAACGGACTCGGTATTCCGCTCAGTGTCAGGACAGGGCAGATCGCACTGGATCTCATGCGTCCGGTACATCTGTTTACTCACCTGATGGCACGGGAATGGGGGCAGATCGCCTACCAGTTCGTGTACAAAAGCCTTCCCATCTACCTTCTCTACTCCATCGTTTTTTCCCTAAAATGGCCTTCAGAGGCCTGGACTCTGGGCTATGCCGCACTTGCACTTGCTGGCGCAGCATACTTGTCCATCTGCATGAACTATATTATCGGTGTCACATCCATGTGGACTACGGAATCATCCTGGCTACACTGGGCCAATCATGCCTTGATGAACCTGATGGCTGGTTTCTTCATCCCGCTGGAATGGTTGCCGAACTGGCTGGAACAACTGGCCTGGCTGTCGCCCTATCCCTTTTTACTCTATGTACCTACCCGAATTTACCTTGGTTTTGAAGACGGCTCCTTCCTATGGGGAACCTTGCTTTGGTGTGTTTTCATGACCCTGCTCTGCCTTGCCGTCACTAAAGTGTTACGTCGTAAAGTGGAGGTGCAAGGGGGATGAAACCTATCTCGTGGTTCCACTTATATAAAATACTCATTCAAACCAGCATCCGCAGCCGCATGCAGTACAAGTTTAACTTCGTGCTGGGAGCCATCTTGGCCGCTCTGATTCAAATCTCCGAATTTCTGATGGTCGCGTTAGTACTGCACAAATTCGGTGCGATCAAGGGCTGGTCGCTACATGAGATCGGTTATCTTTTTGCGATTATGACATTATCCAAAACGCTATATCGCACATTCGGCAACGAAGTGCACCATTTGGAAAAATATTTGGTGGGCGGTGAGCTGGATCAACTGCTGACACGACCGATGCCTGTCCTGCTCGCGCTGATGCCGCAGAACTTCCGCATCATGATCGGTGAAGTACTGCAAGGTGGATTCATTCTATGCTGGTCGCTTGCGGGCATGATGCACAGCGGGCAGATCGGCTGGACGGTTGTTCCGCTCTCCCTGTTTGTCATTGTGACTGGAGCTATCATTCTTTTTTCCATCGGACTCGCTACAGCCACACTTGGTTTCTGGACGACACGTATTGAAGAGTTGCAAGTCATCACAGAGGATGCGGCCCGTACCGCGGCTCAATATCCGCTCACCCTCTATCCCAAATGGATGTCCAGTATTCTGCTAACCGCCATTCCCGTCGGATTTGTAAACTACATTCCATCCCTCTACTTGCTTCGCGGCGAAGGCGGCGCTTGGGTGTTGGCCGTCATTGCTGCGGTAGCGGTGATATGTTTAGTTGCCAGCTTACGTTTCTGGGCGTTCGGCATGACTAAATATCAAAGTACGGGTAGTTAGAGAAGTTATATACGTTGAACGATATATTTACACATTAACGGAGAGGACAGAAAAAACCTGGAAAAGCGAAGCGCTCGCCTGAAAGCTTTCTGAAAGAAAGCTACTTCGGGAGCCTTCGCTTATCACCGGATTTTAACCTTTATTAAAAGAATTCAAAAAATCTGGGGATAACAGCGATTGGAAGGTTATTCTGTCATCGGAGTGTCTGTGTAAAATCATTTTTTCAATTTATATGAATTAACGGAGGAGGCGTAATACACATGAATATGATTACAGCACGCAACCTGCAAAAACAATTCAAAACTCCTGTCGTGCGGGAAGGCCGCTTCTCAGGCGTACGTACCTTGTTTTCACGCCAGTATGTAACCAAAGAAGCGGTACGTGATATCAGTTTTGATGTCAGGCAAGGAGAGTTTGTTGGCTACATCGGCCCCAACGGGGCTGGTAAATCCACTACGATCAAAATGCTGACAGGCATTCTTCACCCGACTGCGGGTGAGGTGATGCTTGGCGGGATGAATCCACATGAGGAAAGGCGCAAGACAGTGCGCAAGCTCGGCGTTGTGTTTGGACAGCGAAGTCAGCTCTGGTGGGACTTACCCGTGAAGGATTCCTATGACATTTTGGCAGAGATGTACGGCGTGAGTTCGGATGTCAAAAGGAAACGGTTGTCCCAGTTCGCCGAACTGCTGGACCTCGAATCATTCTGGGCCACTCCGGTTCGCAAGCTCTCTCTTGGACAGCGCATGCGGGCCGATCTGGCGGCATCCATGCTGCATGATCCAGAGCTGCTCTTTCTCGATGAACCCACCATCGGACTGGACGTGAATGCGAAGCGAAATATTCGCCAGTTCCTGCGCACATTAAATGAAGAGTTTGGCAAAACCATTCTGCTCACTACCCACGACATGGATGATATCGAACAGCTATGCAATCGCGTCATGGTTATTAACCACGGGCAACTGACCTATGACGGAACCATCGCCTCTCTTCGAGATACGATTGGTTTGCCTACATTGATCCGTGTCACCTTCCGCGGAAGGGTTCAACTGCCAGATGCATTACCTTCCGCCATTCAGGTTACAAGTATGGACAATCAGGTGCTGACGGCACTGGTGAACCGGAAGGAATGGCGTACGATGGATATTTTGAAAGAGCTGGAGCAGTGGGGAGAGATTGACGATATTGAGATGAAGGAACCCGACTTCGAGGATGTTATACACAAAGTATATTAATTAATCTAAGGTTGGCCTATCTTATAGTGAAACGGGTTATAGGGCTGTTCAAACGCCGTTACAGGAGAGAGGGACATGACGTACTGTAGTAACGGAGGTGAGGGTCTTGCTTGTGACCAGACATGTTCTTGCTGCACCCAGTCCCTATGCTACGCCTTATTACATCGTGCGCGGAACGAATCCCGGACCCGTCATGATGATTACATCCGGAGTTCATGGCAATGAAACCGCGAGCATGGCTGCTGCACAGAAGCTTGCCGATGATTTTGCCTCGGGGCGGCGTGTGATTCATCGCGGAACCTTGATTATTGTGCCGAGAGTCAACCAGCAGGCTTATGCGAAAAAAATCAGAGGCAAACCTGACCTGAACCGCACCTTTCCTCGCCGCAAGTCAGGAAAATCGAAGCATCCACTGGCAGCCGCCGTGTTCAAGCTTGCACGCGAGCATCAGCCTGACTGGTGGCTCGATCTGCATGAGGCAAATGGTCTGTCACAGCTCACTCCACGCGTGCTTGGACAAACGCTGATCACCAATCCCGGTAGCTCCAGCGTGCCGATCTGCCGCAGGGTGATTGAGCGCATGAACCGCTCTATACCGGTGGGCAAGCATCATTTTAATCTGAAGCGGCATGAGTTGCCCGGCTCCGCTCGGACAGCGGCTTCAAGGTTGCTACATGCGAAGTCTGTCACCGTGGAAACGTGCTGGAGCCTGAAACGCGCTGTACGGATCAAGTACCAGACGGAAATTGTTCATCATTTTCTACGAGAAGCAGGTATGACTTGAGGGAAAAAACAAAAACCACCTCCATTGCATAACCCGATGAATGAAATCGTGGGAAGCAATGGAGGTGGTGATTTTTTGTATCATCAATTCTGCATCACGGATTCCAGTATGTTTACAGAACCCTGTTTAGAAGGTATGCCGATCTGTTTTCCAATACCAAAACTTCTCTCCCTGAGAGATAATAAATCGCTCCAGCCATGTTTCGAAATTAGTATTGAAGTGACCTGAAAACTCTACGGAATTCATACTTTCACATAGTAATAAGTATTCTACCTCGCCTGAGTGCCACCGATCCAGATCAATCAAGATTCGATCACCAACAATGTTTGCCACGGCAATCTTACGATCTGTCGGTTCGTTATAATGCATGACATCTTGTGCAGAGTACAACACAACCTCTCCACCATATTCAGGATGCTCGAACAATGAGGCCCCGTTACATATTTGTAGAAAGCCTATGTAGTCAGGAGGTAATGAGACAGAAAAGAAATTCGAAACATCCTCAATCTTCTCCTGCGTTGCTCCAGGTTTCAACCTGTTTATAGCTGTCATTTTCCCCGCAGAAGTAAATATTTCAATCTGGCCATCATTTTGGTCAGACCATTCTTTAAACGCTTTGAATAACCCCATTCTTACGGCTCCTTATTAGTAAACTGACTTGTGAAATCGATTTTGAAGCAACCATTCTATGCTTTATTGCTCCATGTTTTTTACATCAGAAACAACCTGAAAACCTTTAGCTTTTCCGCTCAGGTATCCCTGTTCGTAAAAATCAATGCCATCGGGGGTTATTGTAATTGCCACCATTTCAACATCATTTTCTACCGAGTCAGCTACAATATATTTTCGATCTAATAAATAAGTTATCGCCCTATGTTTTTCTATATGTTCTGTTTGGTAAAATGCGCTTTTAGGGACAACGGCAGACTCACTTGTTGTAAACCATATGGAATAAAGTTCTGCCAGAATATCGTACCTCTCTTGTATCCTCTCTTTTATGACTATTTCTAGATCATCAAGCATGCCGAATCCCTCCTTTAATATATAGGAATAAGCAAAGCACGACTTCAAACGGGGATATTTATTTTTGCATCACGGATTCCAATATGTGCTTGCCAACAGGCTCCAGTAACGTGAGCGGATACAGATCTTTTTTCGTAAAAAACTTATAGATCGCATCCAGATACTCGTCCACACGATCGGCTGATCCAACGCCGTATCCTCTTGCCAACCGAAATAAAGCTCTGTTTCTCCGATTCGAATAGGTACATGACGCTAACCAACCTCAAATGGAAAATTCAAACGTTGTATTCGTTATATTCGTTTCTCTCCCCCCGTTTCCTGCTCATTACATACGACCTGTTTGCTCTTAAAAAATAGAAAAAGAGCCGTGATCACGACTCTACGGCTCTTTTTTCTCCACTCTAAAGGACTGGATATAACTATCGATTTCGTCCTCAGGTACAAGCAACAATCCGGCCAGCTGTTTTTGCATCTGCTCCAGATGTTCAATGTGCTGTTGAATATCGGTGATCCGTTCACGTACAAGTGTTTTCAACGTCTCTTTTTCCATATCGTCATTGCTTAGCAGCTCCAGCGTTTCCTTTATTGCTTTGAGCGAATAACCGAGCGTCTGTGCACCCTTAATGAACTTGACTTTCACCAGATAATCCTCGGTATACACGCGATATCCGTTGGAGGATCGATGCGGAGCAGGCAGTATGCCGCTGTCCTCATAATAACGAAGAGTTGCCATACTTACTCCCGTCTCTTTAGCCAATTGACCTCTTGTCATGGTCTGCACAACGCTCTCCCCTTTCCAACTGACTCATTGCGCTTGTTTGTTACGTATCTGCGTATACTCATGATCATAAGATGCCTCGGGAAATTTCACTGAACTTCCTTGCAGTAGAGGTTGTGCTTCACCTTTCAGATAACGGTCAAAAAAGGCAAGTGCATAACTTCTCGTAATATCGATATTATGCTCCGCAGACATATTCTTGGCAAACAAACGCGGTGAAATTAACGCAATATCCGTGAAGCTCTGATGGAAAAATCCATCCACGGTCAGATAATAAGTATCATTCAGACTATTATTCATAACATGTTTCAGATCAGGTTCAAATTCGGGATAGAATAATTTTTCATGCTCGGTAGGATTGGGTCCCAGGCTTTTAGCTGTCTTGCCAGACATGATGTACATAAACGGCTGTTTCAGCGACGACTTGGAAACACTGCCCCAAAATCCACCTTCCAGGCTGAGTCCTGCATGAAAACGTTCATCTTGTGCGAGTGCTTCGGCTGTTGTTGCCCCGCCATACGAATGTCCCATAATACCCGTGTGGCTCAGGTCAAGTCTGCCCTCCAGCACCTGATTCGGATCACTCACATTCCACTGTTCAAGCGTGTCGAGTACAAAACGTGCATCGGCCGCACGAATGCCGACTCCCTGTACATTATATTGATACAACTCTTCTGATGTTGCAAATTCTGGCCCGGCATCATAAGAAACCTTATGTCCATCCGGAAAGGTTACCCGAGCAGACGTATACGGATGATCCATCCCTACGACGATATAGCCATGGCTGACGAGTTCCTCCACCGCAGTCATACTTTGAAAACGGGCAGACCGGACACCGGGAGAGAACAGTATAACAGGATACGAGCTACTTGCATTAGACATCGTTGCGCCTTTTACCACATGGGTCGATATCGTATCCAGATAACTGAATACTTGAGATGGGATGCCAAACACCAGACTGATCGCTTCCCCCAATTCAGCAGGATATGACTCCGGTTTAATACCTTTTGCAACTTCCGGGTCTACTGGATACCACACATTAATCATCAGTTCCCGCTTGTCCCCGGCCTCAGGCGAAAGAGTCTCCTCACGAGATTCATCTACGATATGTTGTGAAAAGGTACCGATGGCAAATCGCCCCGTTGGCTCAGGCATTGTAAATTCTGGGAAATACCTTGTAAACATTCCTGATCCAATTCCCGAGAAAGCGGCAAGAAGAAGGATGAAGAGACCGTGCATCCAGGCACGTCCTTTTGACTTCTTCTTATGTATTTCTGGTGCTACGCTTCCAACACTGCGAGTCCATTTCATCACTTGAATCATTAACAGGATAAATAGAATGAGCGCGACAATATAAGACGGCAGTAACATCACCCGTACTGAGTCCATGATCGCATGTAGCAGAAAAGCAATCACCAAGGCACTGAGCATGCCAATCGAAAGCCTTCGCCTTTTCGCATAAAACGGTAAACCCAGCGCCCCTGCTATCGTCACTAGTACGAAAATCCATTCGAATATCTTCATGATTTTTCCTCCAAACGTTGTTGATACAACAACAATAAACCTTGAAGTATACTTCAAGGTCAAGGATTGAAATGAAAAATCATTAAATTATTCGACAGTCACCTTCGTACGCGGCATGGTATGCATTGCACCCGAAGTTACATGTGCCTGGACAACATATACTCCCGGCTCCTGAAATGTATACTTCACTTCATATATGCCATCACCTACAGAACTAGCCTTCACTGCCCCACGTGCCTCAAGCTCATCGGCATTCATCATTCCTTCTTCAATGGAAGGTGCCGCAGGTTCGTTCTGTTCGTCCCAGATTTGGAATTGTACCTGATCAGCATCATCTACAGGCTTCTCTCCCTGGGTTAGTTTGATCTGTAAAGCGACTTCTTCGTTCACCTTCGCCTGATCTGGCATCATCAGTTTCACTCGAATCATCTCCGGCATCTCGCCAGAGGCCGACTGTTCCGTATAAGAGCAGCCGGACATGATCAGCACCAGTATAAGCAGAGGCGTAAACCAGCGAGCTTGTCCCTTCATCACCGTTAGTCCTTTCTGAGTGTTTTACCGATTCCCCACAACATCACAATAATGATGATAAATGCGATCAGAGCCAGCAATGGAATCGTGATAAAACCAAACCAGTTCAAATAATCGGTATAGCATGGAACCTTACCACACGCCACAGCGTTGCCGGTAGCCGAGAAGATCCGCTGAATTGTTACGTGATACAAAGAAATGCCGCCCCCGATAAAGCTGAGCGGAAGCACGTACTTGGCAATCCCCACATCATCCTTGAAATACGCAATTCCTAGCAGAATCGTTAACGGATACATAAAGATGCGCTGAAACCAGCACAGATCACATGGCAGAAACTGCTTGATCTCACTTAAATAAAGACTTCCCAAGGTTGCAATGACAGATACAGCCCAGGCAATAAATAATCGGGTATCTACACTCCGTGCAGGCTTCTCTGAATTGGATGTTGCACTCATACCTCTGTCCTCCTCTTCCATTGTTCGTTTTGAATGATTTTATCATTCCTTTGTATTCTCTGAGTTCACTGCATGCTTATGTAATTGATTACGCGATTAATTATACCAAATATTTGCTCTTTCAGGCGAATACAAAAAAGCTGCCACAGGGGCAGCCTTTTCGGTTTGAATGTGAGATTAATTATATCAACATAAGACCGTATGGGATCACAGTGTTGATTGTTGCATTAAGCTTGCCTTACATTGCTTTAGTCAGTGTAATAGATCCATCTTTTTGAGCCCATTTCACATTCCATTGTAACAATTCAGCAATGAAACGCAGCGGTACTTGTGTACGTCCGTCTTTGTTAACAAACACGGTAGAACCTACGTTTTTCTTCATACCGTTGACTTCCATGACCGTGTTGTTCACCCAGAATACGAGTGTATCATCACCAGCCATAACGGTAACTTGCTGTGCTTTTTTGTCCCATTTCACCGTTGCGCCGATTCCCTCACTCAGGAAACGCAGCGGGATGTATGTTGTATTTTTCCAAAGCACAGGTGTGGTGTCCATGTTCGTTGTTTTATCGTTAATTCTCAGCATTTTGCTGTTCAGCTTCATCCAAACCGTTGTCATATCTGGCGCTGGTGTTGGCGCAGGCGTTGTAGGTGCTGCCTCTTGGAACTTGTCATTGAATTGAGTCACAATGGCATTACCCAGCGCTTGACCTACCCCGAACATCACTTTGAAGCCTTCACGATTCGTGGTGTAAGAAGCATCATAGTTGCCTGCCGCATATTGATCCAGCACTTTTTGCACCTGGTTTTCATGTGTTGTCAGCGCTTGTTGTGCTGCAGATTTAGGCAGGTTGCCTGCTGTTGCGGAATCCAGGAATGTAGCGAATTCCGTTGTGAAGCCGTCGATCCGTTTTTGCACGGCTGCACGTGCGGTAGCATCATTGTCTTTTACGGCTTTAACATAATCACTTTGAGCGTTAACATGGTTAGTCACCCAGATTTTTTCGAATGCATTCGCTCCTTCATTTCCATAAATAGAAGCAATTGCAGCTTTGAAGTCCGCTGTATTTCCAGCTTCTGCGGTTACGAGGGCATTCGATGCCGCTGTGCGTCCATCATATTGCTCTTGCATTTGCAGAGCGGAAAGCGCAAAGTGCTCCGAAGCCAAGTGGTTAAGTGCCGATCTCAGGTCAGCTGCTTTGGTATCCGCTTTGGTGTTGTTAAACTTCTCAGGCATCTGTGTTGTAATCGCAGTCGAAAGTGCTTTACTTACGTCAAACATCTCCTTGAAGCCTTCACGATATGCCTTGTATGCATCGGTGTAATCTCCAGCTACGTACTCGTCGAATACTTTCTGCACGAGATCTTCATGCACTTTCAATGCTTGTTTTGCTGCGTCTTTCGGCAGTTTGCCTTCTGTCGCTGTGCTCAGGAATGTGGAGAATTCATCTACGAATCCGTTGATGTTATCCTGAGCTTGCTTGATACCAGTCTGGTTACCCATCTTGGTTGCTTTCACCAGATCATCGGTGTATTTGTTATGTGCGCGGAAGATGCGTTCGAATTCTTTGGCACCAGCTTCACCGTAAAGCGAGGCAATCGCCGGTTGCATATCCAGTGCATTTTGATCAAGTGCTTTGTAGGCTGCATCTGCATCTTTGGCTCCATCATAAGCTTTCGCCATGGCTGTTACCGCCAGAGCAAAGTGCTCAGACAACAGATGATCCAGATTCGCTCTCAGGTCAGCCGCAGGGGTGTTCACGGATGCTTTCATCATGGTCATGGAAGTGGAAGACTGGGGTGCAGCAGCAGCTCCCGCGATTCCTGGCATTAACAGCGACAAGCTAAGTACTGGTGCAATAAATGTTTTCATTTTCATCTTCATTGGTGAGTCACTCCTTAAGTATGTTTTTGGTTCCTTTGTTTCTTTGTCGTTGTCTTCATAGGGTGTAACGCACGGTTCTCCATTCTGGATCACTCCGCAGGCAAAAAAAATTACAGCTTTCGATAAAGAAAGCCGCAAATGCTTGATACACCAGTGTTTTTTTATCTAAAAAAAAATTAAAATTCTAGTGATCTGAGTCTGATCTGAGTCTAAAATGCACAACTCATCTGTAATATACCATATAGATTTAATTCACTCGTCGATCCACAAGTGCGTGTACATCCTTCAAATTCATATCATGCAAATTTCCTATATTTCTCAATAATAGCTTACATTGCGAGTAAACCTGAGATACAATAGAGGCAAACGCTCTCCATCGAATGGAAAAGGAGGTCAACTCATGACTTGGCTACCTTATGCATTGGTTATCGGTATTGCCTTATTTGGCGGGATTGCTACACTTATCATCGGGAATTCGAAAGCCAATCGCATCAGTAACCCCGAATATGATCGCCGTACACGGCAAAATCTGAGTAAACTTACATATGTATACGTCGGTGCCATCGTACTGGGCATAGGCGGATTTGTCCTGTATTTGTACAACTGATCGTCATCCACTGAATGCTAAAGTAACATCTCTTTGAATACGGCAACTCTCCGCACGCCTCGTTCTATGTGTTGCACCATCGGGGAGGTTACTCCCCTCTCCCTGATCCACGCCAGCCAGCCGCGCAGCATCCATAGGTGAATTTGTTCATACAACTGTTCTCTTGTGAGCAGTCCCCCGGCCTCAGCGTACCCTTCCATTACTTCTTCTATAGTCGATATAGACTCATTCGTTCTTGCGGTTGCAGGAATCATCGAGGTAAGCGCGGCAGCCACATCAAAATGCGGATCACCTCTTCTCACCTCTCCAAAATCGATCAAAAGCGTCTTTTGCTTCATAAATAACATATTCCACACACCCAGATCACCATGAATCAAGCTATCATTTCTCACGATGTACTCCGTACATTGCTCTACATGCCCCTCAAGTGAACCGATAATAGCTGACGAAGATCCCCTGACTTCATCACGGACTTGTGACCATAATAGAGATAACGCAAAACGATCCTGCTGATCCATGATTTCAAGCTTGTAAGCAGCATGGTGGAAGCGAGCAAGCATATTCCCAAATTCAACAAAATGCATGGTTTCCTGATCGTACGGTACCGTTTCTTCCACGTAGTACTGCAAATTATAAATTTCATCATTCAAATGCACATAGGACAACCCATTCCGCGCAATGACCATTGCTGGAGAGATGTTTTGCAATGACAGAACGTGATGAAGCCTCTCTTCGTTTACAGCCTGCCGCTCATCTCTAAGTTTACGTAACACGAATCTACCTGCTGAAGAATCAATGCATTTTGCTTCAGAGCTCGTCCCCTGTTTCATCACTTCCACGCGCTGTATCCGACCAATATCATAAAACTCTTCAATAAACTCTTTCATAACGCGATGATCCATCTGCTCCCCTCCTTAATTATGAAACCCAAACAAGATGCTTCCCCTTATAACCTTTACATCGCAACTACCCATCATGATGCAAAGATCGTTACACATGTTTACAAGTTGGAGATAATTCAGAATTATTCTGGATAAGTTCGGGGGGTAATATAAAGCCATAAGGAACAGCAAGACAACAAATAACCCAACTTAAAGGAGAGATATATGATGAAGAAAAACATGAAGAAATCCGTAGCTACAATGATGGTGCTGGGTATGACCTTAACCGGAGCAGCCGGTGTATACGCCGGAACACAATTGGAGAAAATCTCGGCTTACCTCAATCATGGAATCAGCTTTAATGTAAACGGTACAGCGTACTCGCCGACTGACGGGAACGGTAAAAAACTGGCTCCAATCACGTACAATAACTCGACTTATCTACCGGTTCGCGCACTGGCTGATGCACTGCATGTGCCTGTAACGTATGATGGTGCCAATAAACAAGTTATTATTGGTGAAGCGAACAGCAATCCAACTGCACTAACCAATGTAACCTATACCTTAGCGCAAAAAGAAGCGATCCAGAAAGCATTTGCTCAATTCGATGGCTTTGAGACAGCATATGCTCCACAGCAAATGACTGCAGGTGATACATTCAAAAGCGTAGCCGTTGGCGACGGTGTAAGCTTCATTTTCAATCACATGAAGGTTGATGTTTCTCCAAGAGATTATTCGGACGGTTACACGAGCAAAGAGGTTAAACTGTCCAATGGTGTTAGTGCAAAATGGTATACACCAAGCGATATCGGCATGTTAACCTTCAAGCTGGATGATCGTTATGTTACCCTTAGCTCGCCAGATCATAAACTGTCGCAAGCACAGTTGCAACAAATAGCTGTCTCTGTACAAAAAGTAAAGGCTGGCAATGATCAAGGCATTACTGCCTTTGAAAATGTAAGTTACTCCAAAAAGCAAATGGAACAGATCCGTAAAGCATTTGCTCAATTTGATGGCTTCACCACTGCTTATGCACCACAGCATATGGTTGCGGGAGATGCCTTCAAAAGTGTAGGTGCAGGCGGTGATGGTGTGAACTTTGTATTCAACCGCATGAATGTAACGGTATCTCCTAGAGACTACTCATTCAGCTACGATGGCAAAACGGTAAAACTGCCTAACGGCGTATCAGGCAAATGGTACACACCGGACAAAACCGACATGCTTACGTTCAAGCTGGATGATCGATATGTCACACTCAGCTCGCCAAATAACCAATTGACGCATACCCAACTGGAACAGATGGCCGTAGCTGTGCAAAAACTGAAATAATGCAATCCTATTCTGCATAACGCTCATAAAGCATCATCTGATCATAAACCCATAACATCATAAATAAAATAACAAAACACATACGATATCGGCTCTTCCGTTCTTCAGACTTGGGAGCCGTATAGTGTGTGTTTTGTCTTGGTTATAGGCCGTTTATGCTGCTCGCAAAACGCGGCTTTTGTCCGGCTTCATTTTGATGCGGAAAGGGTTATAATAAATAAAGTTATCCCGATTTTTGCAAAATACAAACAGAAAGGAATGAGTGTACTATGAATCAGCGCATTGATCTGTCGCCAGAGGAGCTGCAGCAGCTTGCCGTCCAATTCAACAAAGCTTCGCAGAATGGACAAGACATCGTTAACCAACTCAAAACGATGATTAATCAATCCGAAGGTCAATGGGAAGGCAATCGGCAGCGTGATTTCCTTGAGCGTATGAATAACAGTATGACCACGGTGAGCAGTTATTTACGAGGTTTAATGGAGACAGGCACGCAGCTGCAGCAGACTGCAGAACGTTTCCGTGAAACGGATCAGTCACGTTAGTACTGATCCGTTTGTATCAAGAATACCAGCAGCCGCGGCCAACATCAGAATTGGCGTAATGTATTGTCACGCCTGCTCAAGCTCTGCCGCAAAAACCTCTTCTTCTTCATCACTATACCCCTTGAAAATAACTTCATCAATGTCTCCGTGATTAAATACATAAGTGTAATCTGGATTAATGTAACCTTCCGGGTACGGGCAGCCAATATAGTCAAACTGCCGCGGAGGTTCGGTCATTAACATTTGTTTCCTTCCATAGATGACGAGTTTTTTTGTACCCTCTTTCAAACGAATTACAGACCCGTTGGGCAGCAGTGCAGGTATATTATTTTCCAAACTTTTCATCCTCCTCATATCTAGTGACCTTGTAATTAGGCCTGCTTTTCGCTGAATTATACCGATTTTTGTCTGTTCATGACTCGGCGAAGCCAGTAATATCGATGCAGATCCATAACAAAATGAAAGACAACAAAAGCCAGCAGGATGTATACACATATCAGAACAACAGCCACTGTCTGCTGTGTTACGAAGGCCAATGAAATGTTGGCCAGCAAGTATGCCCCTCCTGTAATTGCGGTCAAGGTAGCAATGGGCATACCATTACTTTTCTCCCCCTTTTTACGCTGGGACGGCTGCTTTAATTTTTGTAAACGAAACCTTACATACTGAGATAAGGCAAAGAAGTATACTGCAAAAGATCCAATCGCATACCATGGCGTAGTCAGTCCCAGTGCTTCATAGGCGAATTTCTGTATAACTACCATAAATGAAGCTGAACACACCAGTCCGAATACGCCTCGAAACAAGACATAATTGAGCTGTAGCCTGCGCGGGAATGCAATCAGGGCAATGGCCCATAGATTCATAACAGCTAACGGCGGAAGTAGCAGATAGGCATACAGAGCTTGAAACGGAACACTGAATATAGGTATCAGAAGAAATACATTGAGAAAAAACAGAACCAGTGTGCCTGCGCTGAGCCGAATACCATCCAGCGCATAGATGACCAGATAATTCTCGAACGTTTCCTTGGGATACGATGTCCCTTCATACATCACGGGACCAGCAGCCGTATTTCCCTTATGCACTGAAGGTTTTGAACGCTGTTTATTCGCCATCTACTTAAACCACCCCGCCACGGTAGACCAGGCCTTCTTCGCGCCATGCTTGACAACATCCTTCACCGAATCATCCTTTCCGTCACCGTCCAGGTCCATATCCAGCTTTATCCCTTCCGCAAGATAGGTTAGACCGACCGAAACCCCCAGGCCAACGGCACCTACTGCCAGTACAGGTGCTGCTGCTGGCAGAACGGCCGCAGTTAGAAGAGTCGCTCCTACAGTGGTGGCTCCTCCTACGACAACATTCCCGATAATGTCACCCGCGATCTTGTCGGTACCTGCATTCTGACTAATATTCTCTTTCGTATCGTTGAATACATCTATACCCACACTGGCCCAACCCAGCTTGTCCGTCAACGCTGATTTGACGGCATAACCTGGTTTGATCATGGCGGCAACTTCTTTCATCTGCGGGGTGGCCGTTCCGTTGGCAATTTTGGCCTCAATGTCACGTACATAATGGATTTTATAGTCTCTTGGCCGCCCGTTTGGAGCCTTATTTCCTTTGACTGCATCATGACTCTCACGAACCAGAACCCGAGGTGTATTTCGATCCAGCTGAGCTTTCACCATGTAACCGTTCTTCACTCGATATCCCAAACGGGCAACCGCCATAGCTGCAGTTAATGTACCGACCGTGCTGCCCAGCCCATCAAACGGAGCAAGCAGATTAATGCCCGTCACTCCAAATTGGCCACCAGAGCTATCCTCCTGCTCCATCGTCTGCCGGGTTGTTTTCACATAAGCGGCCAGCTGCTGCATGCTTTGCCCTGCACTTTGGAAACGTTGCTGATGCGCCTGATACAGCCCAATAATCGTCTGCCGGTTACCCGATTGCCATGCGGCTCCTTGGATCGCATGCTGCAACATACCATCAACCTGCTGTAGCTGTGCAGTGACTTGTTCAATCTGCTGGGCCAGAGCATTCAGATATTCTGCTTTCATAACAATCTTTGTCATGTTCAATCCCCCTAACTTTTCGGACGTAATGTTCCTCCCGTTCAGCGCACATAGGGAAGAACGGATATGGAACGTGTTGTCAGCAGAAAGAGACTCTGTACCAGCTCTTCCTCAGTTACGATGAATGCAGTAAACACATCCTCTGTCTCCCCTTCAAGAAAGAGCCAGTTTCCACTCGTACTGCCGATAAAATAAATGACTTGTGATCTCTCATCTGTACCCCGGGTATATACTTCAAATCGGCCCTGCTGCTCTAGAGCAGCAAAACTGCAGCACAAGGGCTGCACCCAGCCCTGATCCAGATGTTTATCTTCTTCCAATATGACCTGCATTTTATCGGTTGCTTCGGTTTCTTTAGCATCTTCGGTTCTTTCGCTTATCTCCGCTTGTTCATCACCATGTCCCGCTGGACTTATCTCCAATTCAAACAAGCGGCGCAATGTGTCGGCCCCGATGGACGTGCGCATACTCTCTTGTCCCAGATCAGGAACAGCTTCTGGCGGAGTATCATTCATATCCAGTCGGTTACCGAGAACTTTAAACATATCCTGTAAGGAGGGATATGAAGTGAATACGGACTGATGATGCATAGGCTTCCAGATCCATTCGACCAACAGATTACTTGATAAAAAACCATACGTTACGGATCTGCCCTGATCCGTGTTGAATAACTCCAGACGAGTCACCGCACTGCTCAGTTTGCAAGCCGTAAGCAGCGTATGTACCTGAGGTTCTAACGTAATTTCCTGATCGCTAATGTTTATTACATGATCCTGTACCAAGCCTTTGAGAATCTGCGTGTACGAAGGTGCAGCCTCTCCCCGGCCTGCAGCAGCATGCAATTCTGCCCGAAGCTGTTTTGCCTCTGGTATATTCATGATTTCAAATAGAAAGAGCGTCTCCGAACCGTTACACTGAAAGGATGTATAAAATGACACGTGTATTCCCCTTTTCAAAAATGAATACCCTTAAAAAGCACTCATTCTTTTATTGTAAAAGGAACGCGGGCGCTGCTCAATGTGCCCCCATTCCTGAAGTTAAGCAGTCAGGCCTGATTATATATACCCAATTATAAATATAAAAGGCACAGCAAATATGCTGTACCCCTATTTTTTTGCCTTAGTCCATCTTCATATCTGTTACTCGGATCACTCTTCTGTAATACAACGCATCCATCAATTCCTCCCAATCCAGCTCATCCACATTCACGTCCCGGAAAAATACCGAAGCAGAAGGAAGGAAGCTAAGTAATGGCCCTGTTCCTCCACAGATTAGAGCTCCACCATCTCCGCCTTTTGGCATCACTTCTCCATCTGCACCCAGTGTAAGCTCGTACTTATATGGATCTCCGGCAAACTGTACACCGAAGAAGTTCGGTAACTCCAGATCATAAGGGTGATGATGTTCTCCATCTGTTTCTGTATCAGCCGACGCCTGCTCAGACTGAACCGGACTCTCCGGCTTCCCCAGATGTCTTAATCTCATCGTATAGTCAAAGCTGTCTCCCCAAGGAAATAACGTGCGACAACCTCCACCATAGATATACTCCCACTCGTCTTCCGTCAACAAACTGAATCCCGCCGCTGTTTCTTCCTTTACAATGTCCTCCAGTTCGATTCCTTCATTAAACCAGAGAATTCGAACCTCTCCTTGGTCTTGAATCAGTTTGAATTCCAGATGAAGTTCATATTCATTCAGCCCCGATTCCTTGAATTCGGCTAAGGCTTTAGGAAAATCATCATGCTCCTGAGCAAATGCTTCTTCCTCGGTTACCTCAATCCACCCCAGGGAGATGGTCTCACACTCCACAAGCATTGGGTTAATATTGACCTCTCTCACAGGTGACATCTGGCCTGCCAGAAAGGATTGTACGTCCTCAATCCCGTAACTGCTTGCAGTTTCGTGCAGATCAGCAGTCGTTTCCTCATCCATTCCTTGATGCCACTTTTCCCAGCCTAATGTTACCTGATCACCTGGAACAAATACGAATCGCTGTTCATCCTGTGTAAACACTCCGGTCTGAGTCCGCTGTCCATATCGTTCAAACGTCTGCAATCCCTCATACTGCATCCCTTCAGGCAACTGAAGCGCAACACGTTGCATCCATTTCTGCTTGTCCTGTTCAGACAGCCCCTGCCAGACGCTTTTCGTTAAAGCTTCCATCTCCATCCACCTCTCACTGCAACTTTGGCGTCTAATACTTTAGTTAATGAGTCACCAGACCCGTTTATTTCAATTGGTGACAGCTCGTTTATTTACCTGCGGCATGCGACAGCCTCAGTAACAATTCTTTTCGTTTGCCCTCCGCCTTACGGGCCAGTGCAGCCAGTTTCTCTACCTTGCCAAAAATCGGGTAGAGCACTCGCTGAACTTCATATGATTCCAACTCCTGAACCTGTTCCAGCAACCACTCAAGCTTCTCGTCCTGCTCGAACTCCGGCAACAATTTGAGTTTCAATCCGTCCGTTGAACGGCGCAAACTGTGAACGAGAACTGGCACTGAGTCTGCTGTCACCCCATATTTATCGGCAAAAGCAACAATAAATTTGTCCTGAATCATCTGATGTTCATCATCGACCTGCGCCATATATTCGTAAATCAGAGGAAAATACTGCTCGCTCGTAAGTCCAAGCCCAAAGGCGGCATAACTTCCCGGCATCCCACTCTTCTCCCCTTCTGTATCTGCATAAAACTCAAATTCCTGGATGGCTACTCGTGCGTATTGTTCCAGAAGTGAATGCAGCTCAGGATATTCTAGAGCATTCGCAAAGAATCGGTGTGTATCCGATTTGGCAAGTCCTTTGATTGGCAGATACTGTTTTACTTTGGATTTCAGTTTGATGTGATAACTCTTGGGGAACCCCTGCTCCAGCAAACGAATAATAAAGGCTATCGCCTGTTGATATGCTCCTGGTTCTTCCTGATGTATTTGAATCGCTATCCTCGCAAAAACATCATTGGCCTGGCATTCCACCTGCTCCGTCTTAACATAAGTATCTTCCGGCTTATATGTACCGCTGCCCTCAGTCAACATCCGATCTGCCTGCTCACTACCGAGCTGCTTGGCCAGTTCCAGAAACCTAAGCCCTCTTGGCTTGCTGTAGCTAGGTTCGAAACGCAAAATCATCACCGCTGCATAGAGTAGCAGATCTATAGAGTGTGAACTCTTAACCTGCCCGTCCAGCTTCTGATCTGGCTTCAACGAGTATTCATTTTCACAATATTCTGAAATCTGTACGTCGAAATACTGTGGTAAAAACTGCTTCTCCGCCCATAGCGTCAAGGCATAAATGATCGTATGACGGTGCTCGGCGAGAGCATCCTTTCGCTCCCGATTTAACGTTTGAATCTGTTCATATTGTCTAATGATCCATGTTGCATCCATTGATGGAAACAACACGGGATCGAGCAGATGTTTTGCCAAAAAAGTCGTTTCGAGCGGCTTGGTCGGGTATACACCATTCTCCAGTTTTTGCTCCGTATACGTCCGAATCTGTTCTAGAAGTTGCTGTCTTTTCTCTTCATTGATGTATTCCAGCAACGTCAGTTTCAGCATCCCGTTGCTTGTAGGAAACTTCCCTCTAAACGTAAACCGGTAATCAATCAGCGGTGTATCTGCCCATTCAGCCAATTTTTCCTGAACCACTTCAACCAGCCTTGGCTGGATTTCGGCGCGTACCATTTCTTCTGTAAACCGGATCGCCTGCGTCGATAATGAGCCTTCATCCCATCCCATATCCAGGCTATCCACGATCGTTCTTCCCGGCTTGTACAAAACAAAGATATCATCGAATATGCCCATCTGCAGTTTCGTTCGTTGGATCGTCTGCTCTAAATCCTTACGTGCCGTTTGCTCATCAAACCATTCATGAATGGCCTGAATCATCTCTTCCAGAGCTTGTTCCAATGCTGCTGTCATTCTATCTCCTGCCTTTCTCGTAAAACATGTTGTATGTACTCTTGCTCCAACACCACGACGGCTTCTATCTCAAACTGCCTGAGCAGTCTGTACATTGAATGATAAAAATGCGCATTAACGTTCGCATTCAAACTATATTTTACACGCTCGGTCATACTCGCAACAATAAGTCTTACGCACGGTTGTCCCCTACTTGCTTCTGATCAAGAGTTCCTTCTCTGGCGTGAAACTTCGGAGGAAGCACAAAAAATACACCGAAATGAGATGTTAACAACGTCGTTTCAGTGTATTTATGAAATTGCCTATATCCTTGTCGGACTTTCGTACGATTACTTGAAGACTAAACTCCTACAGCTAAGCAAAACAGAAATCATTCAGGTTATAAAATATTCAGGTTATGTATGATATAGCTATCCCCAAATTTTAACAGATGCTATATAATGTAAATAGATATTGCATTCCACACTTATGAAGGAGGATACCATGATGAAGTTGACAGAAGAAGGTGTGTTAGTGGTTGAAGAAAAGGATATTGACTATATGTACTGCTACCGGGATCGAGACGGATTTAGGTTTGATGACTCATTTTTCATTGAATTAGAGTCACAAAAAATAACATTCTCTGAAGGCGATGTCCGAACGATTCACTTTCAGTTTAAAGAAGAGATGCCGCTCTACGAAGAACGCGGACGACTTGTTTCGGAGGTTCAGTCTGCCGTTCGTACACTTGACCCTAGCTATGATGGTTCCTTTGTGAAATAAAGCGTTTGGCATCGTTATATTCGTTAATTAATTCATCCAGCACCATCGACTGACGAATGACTTCCGGATGTTGCAGACTCGTATATTGGTTTGCCATCTGGTAAAGTCTCAACCTTGCGTTTTCGATACATTCCTGAAGGGTTTCCGGGTTCCGTACCATCGTTCTGCCCCCATTCATTCCTTGAATTCATCATCCAAATAAGACCATATATTATAATATTCGGAATGAAGTGGGATTCAGATTACCTTTATTTCAAATTTTATATATTATTTTTCTAAAAGCAGCTTTTATCCTTATTGAGTTCGAAACTCGAATGATATGCAAAAAAGACACCAGATTGGCTTATCGCCTTTCTGGTGTCTAACATGTCTAGATGTACAGCTTATTCAATGTTAAAGTGTCGTATTGTTATCTGAGCCCAATATCCGAGAAGCGATTGTTGATCGTTTCAGGAAAAGCATGTTTAATTGCATCAATGGCAGCCTGTTCCGTACCCCCTGCGTTTCGAATCAGTTCAATAACTTGCTGCACACTTTCCGGTTCCCTTGCATCCCATGCCGCGGAATCATCCAGTACTTCAACAATAGATGCATAGAGATCAGCGAGCTGTGTATATTTTACAATGACTTGATCCATATGCGGCGATAAATGTTCAAGCGCTCTGACATATGAGGCGATGTCCCCTCTTGTATAAGCATAATAGCGAAGCACCGCTGCCGCCTGATTGCTCTCATAGTTTCCGGACTGCAGCACCTCCGCAACCGCGGTGTATGCGGCAGAACCGCAAGCGTAATCTTGCGCTGGCAGCATATAGTCGTGCGTTTCCCATTTGTATACAGCCTGGATTAACGACTCCTTGCATACCTCCCACATATCGATGGATTGGTGAGCTTCCAACACTTGATAATACCAATAGGGTGAGTTATTCCGGCCGACTAAGGAATAGGGTAAACGAAGCATGTCAGGATCATCTCCTGTGCAGAGAAACAGGACTTCCTCGTCATCGTCGTATCCGACAACCACCACAAATTGATCATGCCACAGCACCGCCCCGGTTCCCCGGTCAATCGAGGCCTTAATATCATGCAATGCCTGCTTCTGATAGAGTGGGAACGTCGGTTCAAAGGAAAACCCGGCAGCCTGACTCGCTGTCACGCCGATGAAATCAGCAGCAACAAAGTTCTCTGCCATCCAGTTATATGCCGAGATGGATTCTGTCGTCAGACGACGGTCCACCACGAAACGAAAAAGACTTGCTGTCATGCCTGCAATCATATAGCGCGGAAGATGTGTCCACTTTTGGTGTAATAAAATAGGATATAACGCATCTGCATAGGTGCCTGCCCCGTATCGCCATGCATCCGTGTTTGTGATCTCCGAATTGCTCTGAGGTAGTCGCTGCATTAAATCAGCTAAATCAGTCAATAACCTCATTTTATTCATTCTTTGAGCCCCATTCCTGCATCCATTCTGCCTTCCTTTTCTTCATCGTACGTCCCCATCCCCAGTTCTAACGTGCGGAGTGTGTGCCCCAGCGGGGTACCGTAGATCGTTTACGATCGGCATACTGCGCGGATATATTACGAAAAGAATCAACCGCCTGTTCTTCAAGTAACTTCGCCTGTCCAAGCCACTGCGCAAGTTGCTCATTGGTATCCTCCCGCAGTACAAGCCCGTTTTCTTCCCTTACCAGAAATGATCTCATCTGCTGGATGCGTTCAGCAATCTGGGTATAACACGTTAATGCCAGATCCAGTTCAGTCCATAAGCCGCGAACATCATGTAAATACATTTGAATCTCGGTACGCGATTGGCAGTACGAATCCAGAAGGTAGGCTGCTCCTGCACCATCGTAATATCCAGAGCGAAGTGCTTCAATCCAAACATCATATGCCAGCCGTCCGGAAGCTATATTCTGATCAGGTAACAAACGGTACGGAATATCCCAATCCTCCATTGCCAGGCGTAAAGATTCCAGCACCATCTCCTGTTCTGTAAGCTGTACCTGGTCACCAAAGATCTGGCAGTACCAGAAACCGGTGAAATTCAATCCGAAATTATCATACAGTAAAATATGCGGCTCTTTGCTCCAACCATCCTGCACATAAAAGACCCGATCTGCATCATCGTATCCATAAATGACACCAAATTCGGGCATCCAGTAGATGACGCCTTTGCCTTCATCCAGACTACGCTTGATCCAATTCACAGCATCTTGTTGATAATAGGCAAATGTCGGATGGCGACTGCGTCCCCCATCATATATTGTAAATAGGCCAAGATTGTCGATTCCGCCTTGATGAGACACTCCCCACTGTCCGTATGCCGTTACCGACATCGGCAGTAATCTCTTATGAACCGATAATTTAAAGGCCATGCCGGTATACCCTGCAAGCATATACTTCTCACCCTGGAATTGACCTGTATGCCGCAAAATCGCATGTAGGCTGTCCACAAATGATTTGGATTCCCTTGTCATCACCAGATGCTCCAGCATGTTCTCAGCCATCCTGTTCTCTCCCTTTCTGTCCCCTGCTAAGCCGCTCTGTCATTTCTTCTACCCGCTTCATCAGCTTGCGTCTGAGCCATCCCGGGGAGAGTAGTTCCTCCCACTCCGCGGCGTACAGATGTTGCAAAAATACGTCCGCATCGTAAAATTCTATCCAGCAGACCTGACCCTTTCGCTCCCGAATCCGGAACCCTTGCCACAGCTCTGATCGCTGCATTTCACGGAAACGAATCTCGGCCACAAACGGTTTCCGCACAGGCAACGTATCTTCCCAGCTACTGATCCATGTATCCTGGTTGCATTCAAAGCGTTCGTCCAGTAGCGTCAGCTGCATGATGCTTTCCAGCCGAATCGGTGTCTGTTGTAGCGGGTCTGTCTCATAACCGACTACATAGTCTGCATTAAACTGGGCAGTCAGCTTCACTGGACAGAAGGTGATCTGGTGCTCCCCCTCATGATTCTTGTAATAGATATGCACTTTTCGTGCATCCTCTATCGCATGGGACAACAATTTAAACCATTGAAGGTGCCTGGGCGATGCCGCAAACACCGGATACTGCTCTTTGGGCAGATGCTCCTCCATCGTAAAACGTTCCAATAAGTGTGCCACCCGTTTCACCGTATCCGAATGCTCATAGTCATAATGCCGATATCGGTGAGCCAGATATTTGAGAACGCCTTGTTCCTCATCCGTCATATATAAATGCGGCAAACGAAAGGTCTGATCCTCGTAACAATACCCTCGATACTTGGCTACATACACCAATGGGGCTCTGAGGGTATTTACCATATATTCAATATCACGCTGCGCCTGACGCCGAGATATCTCGAATTGTTGGGCCAGGCCACCGCTGTTCGGAAAACGCCCGCTTCGAATCTGTTCATCGAACCAATGAATCCGATGCATACTACTCAAGCGATTTCACCCCCTGAATCATTCCAACGTTTATTCCTGTATTATAACAAAAGGGCATAGCCTGTTCCGAAGAACAGGCCATGACAGGTTATCCGTATAACATTTACGTACACGTATGTTAGCTTTCAACGCTATACATTTGCTTCTGCCAGATCTACTCTGGACTGCACGGCTTTGGAGCATTTTTTGCAAACTTTCAGACTCGTGCCATCTGTTTTCGTTTGCGTATACAACAATTTGATTCGTGTACTCTTGCATATTGGACATGTTCCCCGACCTCTGGACGGAAGACTCCACAGAACGCGACCTCTTTTTGTTTTAGCCAATGATTGTGAACCTCTTTTCAATAGGGTTTATGTGTTTTTGTTCACCATCATTATAGAGGCATTGGGACGACACAGAATGTCGCATCAGGAGCAATCTTTTATCGAGTTCAATATGGAGTCTTTCATGGGCATCTATCCCAAAAATAAAAAATGCCCCTTCTTCATATAGAAGAAAGGACATTCATTCAGCCGATTCTGTGCTTGTCAGTGCTGCAGCTTGGAGAAGAGGCTGTAACAACCCTGGAAATCTCTCTTCCAGATCCTCCGACCGTAGTGTAATAAAATGCTGTGTACCCTGTACTCGGACGCGAATGACACCCGCCTCCCGTAAAGTACGAATATGGTGCGACATCGTTGATTTCACAACACGAGCATGAAAATGACTGCATGGTTGCTCCCCGCTTCTGGCGGATTCAGCCACAATGCCCAGCCGTGTCGGGTCGCTGAGCGCATAAAGCACTGAAGAAAGCTCAATATCCGCCACTTGTGGATGATGTAAAATTTTCATAAGGCAGTCTCCTTTTTTTTAAGACTATGCATTGTATTCTAACATACATCCATGATATATTTCTAATGTTCGATACCAATCGAACTTATATCATTTCGCATGCATCCCTTGTTGTGGAACACAGGGGCTGACATTATACACCATTTTGCAAATGTTACACACCGTTTCTGAAATGTTGCGAAATACACATCACGATAGGAGGTTTTTATGAACAACACGGCTACGGCAACTCCGATGGAACGGACTAGCATACAAGAAGGATTAATTGTGGCATTACTTGGTTTCACCGTTGTACTCGTCGTGATGAACACGATGATGTTTAATCTGGCTCTGCCTAAAATTGCGGCTGAATTCAAGCTGACCTCTGTTGCTTCTTCCTGGATTGTTACGGGTTATTCCATCGTATTTGCGATTTCCTCGATTACATTCTCACGTTTGTCCGATTTTGTGCCGATACGCACCCTGTTTACCACCGGGCTTACACTGCTTGGAACCGCATCTGTCTTGGGTTTCTTCAGTGACCACTTCATTATTCTGCTCATTGCGCGTCTGGTTCAAGCCGCAGGTGCAGCTTCCGTTCCGGGACTTGCGATTGTGCTGATTACCCGCTACATTCCGAATGAACGCCGGGGTAAATCCATGGCCGTCATCATGTCCGCCAGTTCGCTGGGTTTGGGACTTGGCCCGGTGCTTGGCGGAAGCATTACACAGTTTTTGGGATGGCATGATCTGTTTATCGTTACCGGTTTAGCACTGTTTTTAATCCCTGTTTTTTATAAACTGTTACCGCGAGAGACGCCGCAAAAGGGTTCCTTCGACATGCTAGGCGCGGTTTTGCTTGCCATCGGTACAACCGGGATTCTGTTATTTCTGACTTCTCGCCAGATCATTACACTCATCATCGGGGTAAGCGCACTGTTGCTGTTCTGGTTCCGCATTCGCCGTGCAGCTGATCCGTTTGTGCAACCGGCATTGTTCAAAGACAAGAAATATATGATCCTCAGCTCGCTGGGAATCGTATCTTACATTAATAACTTCGCTACCTTGTTCCTGCTGCCGCAGGTTCTTGCACATCTCTATGGACTGACACCGGCACAATCGGGACTTGTCATCTTCCCGGGTGCGCTTGTGTCCATGCTGCTGTCAAACCGCATCGGGCGTATGATTGATCGTCATGGCAATACGTTGTTATTGAAGTTTGCTCCTTGGCTGCTCCTGGCCGCTGCCGGACTGTTCGCTCTGTTTGCAGACCAAAGCATCTACGCCATCATGGTTGTATATATGCTACTCAGCGTCGGTTTCTCATCATTGACGACTAGCGTATCCAACGAATTATCAGGCAATCTGTCCATGGATCAAGTGGGCGCAGGCATGGGACTGTTCCAGCTAAGTCAATTTTTCAGCGGTGCATTCAGCGTAGCTGTAACCGGAGTCGCTTTGACCGCGATGCAGAACATGCAGCTATCTTCGGCGTATAGCTTTATTTTCTGGGGCATGACCGTGGTGGGCCTCGCATCCGTTATATTTTCGCAAATTTATCTGAGAATGCAGTCACGGAAACGTACTGTAGCCTAATTCGAAATTGGATTAGCTTGACCAAGCCAGAAGGCACTGTCATCCGACAGGTCTTCTGGTTTTTTTTATTTTCTCGGGGATATGTTTAATGATGTCATCGTTGCAAAGAAAACAAAACCAAAGAGCCTGATCAAGATCAGACTCTCCGTGTGAATTGTATAATCAATTAGCGGTTGCTTATTCGAACAGATCCAGACGCAAACGTTTCAAGCTGGTATGCTGAATACGCCACTGTCCATCGATCTTGACAAATGTTTCGTGATAATGCCCGAATCCGTGGAAAGATTTGTTCTCGTTGCCTTCCGGGAACGTCACCCAGTCCTCCATCGGAGAAATAACCTTGGCTTCAGTCGCAGATACAAACTCCACCTCCGCACTATGTACGTGATGCACAGTCACCGCCGGGTCTACAAGGTCACGGAACACTTGTACAATCGTGTCACGTCCAGTCAGAACGGGAATCGGATTGCCTTCCGTACTGAAATCGGCAACGGCATCGGGAGCAAATACGTCAACGAGTTCGTCCCATGCTTTCGTATCGATATAGCGGCAGTAACGCGCCTTGGTATTTCTAATATTTTCAAGTGCAAGCAGTTGCTCCAGTTCCGTCATCGCCGTCGTTTGGCTCATGTGTATTCCCTCCAGAGATGTAAGATGTGATTAAGTATGTATAGATAATATCTTCCTTATTGTAGCATTGCCCTTCTGTCAGGCACAACGTTGCAACAAGTGAGAAATCTAAAAGCATTACCCAATCTTACTGGAATAGAAACATTCAAGAGCCACACTAGAGCGGTAAAGATTACAGCGAATGAGCTTCCCTCATCTGGGACGCGAGCTCAGACATTTTTTTATGTTGCAGGAAACTTTCCATCTCTTCTTCCGCCTGAACCATCACCTGCTGGATCAAACACGCTGCATTATGATTCTGTGAGCATTCAAACAAGGAAGCCTTGCCTTCGATGGCATGAATGATTTCCAGAAAAGAAGGATCAGGGTTCTTGCGACTAAGTCGATAACCGCCATTGGCACCGGAAGTGGATTCGATCATGCCCGCTTTAACCAGTTTGGTCAATATTTTCGACAAGTACGTTGGAGATACTTTCTGGAATTCAGCCAGTTGATGCACGCTAATCAGTTGCTCGGGCGCAGTGCTAACCAGATATAACATCGTATGCAACGCATAGTTGGTCGCTTTGGAATATTTCATGAGAGGACACCTCATATATACGGATTTAATTTATCCATAATAGACCTGATTGAAGGCTCTGTCAAACGAATACACATGAGAGTCGCAAGGTAGATGGCGTTTCTGCGTTGCTGGAAGTTTGCTTCATCCATTTTTTTTCTTATTTATGGTAAAGCCCACGGTAATCAGTAGGTGTCATGCCCTCGTGCGCCATAAACTGGCGGTTAAAATAACTTGCATTGGGATATCCCGCTTCCTCGGCAATCTGCCCAATGTTAGCCGACGGTCGTTCAAGCAGCCATTGCTTGGCCATCTGTAACCTGGAACGTGTGATAAACTCCATTGGCGTCATCTCTACGGCATTCTTGAACATTTTGCAAAAATAATACGTACTCACTCCTGCGCGATCCGCCCAGTCTTGTAACAGAAAAGGCTCACACGCCTCCTGCTGCATCTGCGGCAATAACGACAGCACTCTGCTCTCCGTTTTGCTCGTGGTGCGTGTGTTCTTGAGCGGTACCGCATGCTGTACAAATTCCGCCAGCAAAGCATAGGTCAACGTGGACAACTGGGCTGGACGAAGCATCCGGTTCTGTTCCACCTCTTCAAGCAACGCCAGATGAGCGTCTTCCCAGGAAGTACGCTGTCTCAGCGTCCATAAAAGGTTGCGGTGCAAGCCCCGTTCCAGCATATAATCATGCAACCGTTCCCCATAAAAATGAACCCAGCGTACGTCCCACGGCTCATCTTCGCTACTATAATAATGCTGCCGCTGATGCGGGAAATAAAGCACTGCTTGACCTGCCCTGAGCTCATGCACCACCCCATCAGCCTCTACATATCCTTTGCCTGCCGCAACATAGTGAATGTTAAAATTATTAAGCACCCCAGCCTCACGTAATACAGCGTGCTGGGCATGATCCGTATAGTGTCCAACGGACTCAGGATAACAGAAATAGGGGATATCCTGCAGGGTCAGCAATACGGTTTGTCTCATCATGGTCGGTTCACCCCATTAAACAATATTGTGTTAATTCAATTCAATATATTATCATTTTAATTCATTCATCTATTCTTTATAATCACAATATACATTCAAATACAGGAGGAAACAAGTTATGAATTCTGTTCAAAAGTTACGCTGGGGCATTCTCGGCAGCGCCAACATTGCAATAGGTTCCGTCATTCCTGGCTTGCAGCAATCGGAGTTGAACGAGGTTACCGCTATTGCCAGCCGGGATCTTGATAAAGCACAGCAAACCGCTGATAAACTTGGAATTGAAAAGGCTTACGGAAGCTATGAAGCCATTTTGGAAGATGATTCAATTGATGCCGTTTACATTCCACTTCCGAATCATCTGCACCGGGAATGGACGATCCGCGCGGCACAGGCTGGCAAACATATTTTATGCGAAAAACCACTCGCTCTTACGGAAAAAGAAGCGCTCGAGATGGTTGAAGCTTGTGCAGATGCAGGCGTGCATCTGGCCGAAGCGTTTATGTACCGCCATCACCCGCGTTATGACCAGATTAAGGAGATTATTGCCAGCGGCGAGATTGGCGAAATCCGTGGCATCCACAGTACGTTTTCGTTTAACAATTCCGGGTCATCCGGCAATGTTCGTTTCCGTAAGGAATGGGGCGGCGGCGCGCTGTACGATATCGGCTGTTACTCCATTAGTGCGGCTCGCCTCCTGCTGGGACAGGAGCCGAAGGCCGTGACTGTTATCGGTATGTTCTCACCAGAGCATGATCAGGTGGATATGATGGCTTCCGGACTGCTTGAATTCGATAACCATGTTGGCGTTACGTTTGACAGCAGCATGTGGGCAGCCTTCCGTAATACGCTAGAGGTGCTTGGCTCTGACGGTATTATCGAAGTCCCTTCTGCCTATATTGCCCGTACAGACAGCAGCTCTAACTTCTATGTTACGGCAGGCGGTGAACGCCGTGAGGTTGAGGTGCCACAGGTCAATCATTATGCATTACAAGGTGACGATATGGCTCGCGCTGTACTTCAAGGCAAGGAACTTCGTTTCGCTCCTTCCGATGCGGCAGCCAATATGAAAGTCCTTGAAGCTTGTCTTCGCTCGGCAGAAGAACGTACACGAATTACGTTGTGAGGCACGAACCAGAGACTATATGCTCTACAATATACTGCAAAGAACAGTAAGGAACTGCAAAGCACTCCCAAACGAATTGTAACCTTTATATAAGAGAGGACGGTTTATCTATGGAATATATTGAAATCGCCGGTGCTGGCAAAAAAGTCTCAAGGCTAATCAAAGGAACAGATTATTTCTTCCATGATACGTATGAGAAAGCTGCAACAAACCTGGATGCGTTTCTGGCGATCGGCGGCAACACGGTGGATACAGCGCACATCTATTGCGGCGGTCAGAGCGAAGAGGTACTGGGACGTTATATGAAGGAACGCGGCAATCGCGACCAGATGGTTATTCTCACCAAAGGGGCACACCATGACCAGAACGGCCCTCGCGTGAATGCGGATGCCATTCGCAAAGACCTAACTGAAAGTCTGGAGCGTTTACAGACGGAGCATGTCGAGCTATACGCACTGCATCGGGATGATCCTAACATGCCTGTGGCTGCCATTCTGGAGGCACTGAACGAACACATCGAGTCTGGCAAAATCGGTGCCATCGGCGCCTCTAACTGGACCTGGCAACGGTTAGAAGAAGCTAACGCTTATGCCGCCTCCCATGGTCTCAAAGGATTCACGTTCAGCAGTCCAAACCTCAGTCTCGCCAAAGCGAACGAGCCATTCTGGGCAGGCTGTGTATCGGCGGATGCCGAAACGCTCGCATGGCATGAGCAAACAAAACTGCCGCTCCTGTCCTGGTCTTCCCAGGCTCGCGGTTTCTTCACTGGTCGATTCACACCAGAGGTACGCGACAATGCGGACTTGGTGCGTGTATTCTACAGCGATGGCAACTGGGAACGACTTCGTCGTGCCGGGGAATTGGCTGCATCCAAGAATACAACGGCGATTCAGATTGCGTTAGCATATGTATTGAATCAGTCCTTCCCGACCTGCGCATTGATTGGGGCACAAAATCAGGCAGAGTTGCTCTCCTGTGACGAAGGCTCCCGCATCACGCTAACTTCGGAAGAGATCGCCTGGATCGATCTGGCTAGTGAGGTTAAGCCAGCCGGCGTCTGAAGATAATGTCCTGAAATTCTAAACTTGCTAAACGCAAAGAACAAATCTTAAAATAAACCACAAATCAAGCTAAAAACGGGATCAAGGTAACGGAATTTCCTCCTTGTCCCGTTTTTTTGATAGCTGTGCAACTGGAATAATGGAGAGAGACCAGATACACAACGTGACTCAAGCAATAGAACATTAGCTAGCTTGGGCCTGCTCTTGTTGGCAATATTACCTCATAATCGCACACGCACACGCACACGCACACGCACACGCACGCACACGCACACGCACACGCACACGCACACGCACACGCACACGCACACGCACACGCACACGCACACGCACACGCACACGCACACGCACACGCACACGCACACGCACACGCACACGCACACGCACACGTCGCAAAGTATACTTACTCACGGATGCACAGTAAACCCCTCATTTATAGAACTTTGAGCCGACGATTACAGCCAAAAGACATGCGCTGAATTTCTAACGATCACAGATGAGGCTATTCTGCCGATTTTAGCCTATCCTCAAATCTAACGATCACAGGAAACGCTATTTTCTCATTTCACCCTCAAATCTGCTCTTTTGGGGGCCTTTCTGAGGAAATAACGTCGCTGGTGATCGTTACATTTTTCCGACTGCCAAAATCATGCAAATAAGCTCCACTGAGATCGTTAGCGCAATCCTGATGTTTTAACATACGATTTCTCCCTAGATTACTCACGAAAAAGACATTCTCTAGTTTAGGGTACTGGAGAATGTCTTTGGATTAAATTCATATCACGTCTGCATCATATGTGGACGTGAAATCACCTTGCGTAATGTGCTTAACCGTTGCACTCTAACCGATGACTCACATAAAAAGGACATCCACCAGCATACTGTGCTGGAGAATGTCCTCTAAATTTAATGATTGCGAATTAATAAGCAACTTCTATCCTAAGAATAGCCTGTTACGGGCTGATACGGCTTGTTAAAGCTTAACGATCCGAGCTGTTATGTTACAGCTTAACGATCTGACCTGTTTTCTCGGATTCAAAAGCAGCCAGAATGACTTGAAGTGAACGCAAGCCCTCTTCACCCGAGATGGATGGAGGCGTCTTGGTTACGATGGATTCTACGAATGCATCGATTACGCCGCTTGGTACTTGTTTTTCATTGGTAGCCATCGCGCCAACTTTGTACGTTTCAACCGTACCATTGGTCAACTCAACGATAACCTCGTCACCATCCACTGTGCCGATCTTCATTACGCCGTTCTCACACCACAGCACGGTGCTGTTGTCTCCGCCTCTGTATTGTGTCCAGCTGGCTACGAGTGTGCCGATTGCGCCGCTCTTCATACGCAGCAAACATGTCGCGTTGTCATCCACATCCGTACCTTCTTTGTGCAGCGTGCTGATGAAACCAGCTACTTCGGATACTTCGTCGCTCAGCAAATAACGGATAAAGTCGGATTTGTGTACGCCAAGGTCACCCATCGCGCCCATAATAGCTTCTTCTTTGCGGAAAAACCAGCTACCTGCTCCATCTAAACTCCAGCCTTCCGGACCCGGGTGACCAAAAGCAGTACGGAAGGTCAGCACTTTGCCCAATCGGCCGGAATCCAGAATTTCTTTTGCTTTCACGTGAGGAGGCATCAGACGTTGGTTGTGACCCACCATCAGATATACCCCGTTTTTCTTAGCCGCCTCAATCATTTGCTCGCCTTCTTCAGTGGAAACCGCCATCGGTTTCTCAACCAGCACATGCTTGCCCGCATTAGCAGCGGCAATCGTCATTGGTGCATGCAGATAGTTCGGTGTGCATACGCTCACCGCTTCTACTGTTGTTTCGTTTGCAAGCAATTCCTCATAACTGGAATATGCTTTACCGCCGTACATTTCAGCCATTTCCTGCGCACGCTCCACTACCGGATCAGCAAATGCGACAAGTTCTACGTTCTCATTGGCAGCGTACTCTGGAATATGTCTGCGCTGAGCGATGGCTCCACAGCCGAATACAGCAACTTTAATTTTACTCATGTACAAAATTCTCCTTTGACAATTAGATTCATGTTTTGCACGGTCAGATGTTACGTTGAGTCTTTTAACTCTTAAAACTGGTTCAAATAGTTTTGTTTCAGCCAGTTGTGGCTGTTCTCAACGCTCTCAAGCGGAGGGTTCTGACATACGTCCTGTTCCACGATCAGCCACTCTACCCCTGCATTTGTTGCGCTTTCAATTACAGCCGGCAGATCCACTTCACCTTGTCCCAGCTCCAGTGTTTTCATCTGACCCTGCTCGTCTTTGCTGAAATCTTTCAAGTGAAGCAGCGGCAAACGGCCCGCATATTTATTAATATACTCGATTGGATTTTGTCCGGCAAACTGTACCCAACATACGTCCATTTCCACTTGTACCGCTTCTGGAGTCGTTTGAGCGAACATCGCATCAAAAGCATTTGCATCCCCAACTTGACCATGGAATTCGAAGTCATGGTTGTGGTAACCAAAGATCAAACCTTGTTTTGCGGCTTCTGCTCCGTACTGTTGCAATTCTTCAAACAGCTTTGTCCAGCCTTCTGCATTGTCCGGGCGATCTTCCGGCATCAGATAAGGGCAGATCATATATTGTGCACCAATTGTTTTCAGGTAATCGATTTGTTTTTGCAGGTCTTCGCGCATCGCATGAAGGGACACGTGGCTACTGAAACCTTTTAGACCCAGCTCATCTAGTAGCGCTTTCATTTCCTCTGCTGGAATGTCGCCATATCCGGCAAATTCAACCCCTTCATATCCAAGGGCGGCCACTTTGCGCAGTGTACCACGAAAATCCGCTGCAGTTTCATCACGAAGTGTAAAAAGTTGCAAACCAATGTTCAATTTTTTCATGACAGATACTCCTCTGCTCTCAAATTTGCTTACATTGCTCTATCTGGTATCATCCTAACGCAAAACAGGCTAAAATGAACATATACAATATAATCGAAACATGAACTATCTGATCAAATTTTATTTCCATCCTAATGTAATCCGTGAATTCAGTTCTATGGCTGCATGCTGGCAGTCCTATAATTCCGTCGATTCAATAGGATCGAATGATTGGGGGACGTACATCTGTGGAAACTTTGGACACATCCGTACTGATCTGTGATTACTCCTATCACTACAAGGCATTCACCCATAATATGAAAGGCGAGCTAGCCACCTATCTGTTCCGCTTGCAGACGGAAGGATCGTGCAAAGTATATGTACAGGAAGAGGAATTCCGCATGACCAGCGGTGATTTGCTTTTATTAAAACCAGGGGACGATTATCGCCTCGTCGTAGATGAACCACACAAGGAAGGGCGTTTGTCGAGTGGGGACTACTATCTCTTCTGTGAAGGCGACTGGATTGAAAAGTGGTGGAAACGCCAGCAACGTCCAACAGTAAGCCGTATTGGTCTGGATGACAAATTGATCAGCCTGTGGCGCAACATGCTACTGGAGAAGCGTCGCGGCCCGCTGGAGGAAAATACGGAGCTGAAAGACGCCCTGCTACGGGGATTATGCCTTTACATTGATCGGGCGATTACGGAAAATATTCAGACCGACCGGGCCGTTTCTTCAGCGCTTAAATTGAAGCGTTTTATCGAAGAACATGCCACAGTCACGTTCAAATTGGAGGAAGCTGCCCGTTATGCCGGACTGAGTCTATCGCGGGCCGTGCGTTTATTCAAGGAACACTACAATCAGACCATGATCCAATATGCCATCGAAATTCGACTGAACGCCGCACTGGAGCGTATGAAATACAGCGAGATGACACTAGAGCATATTGCCGAGTCCTGCGGTTTTGCGAGCTACTCCTATTTTCACCGGGTATTTCGGGCGCATTTTGGCGTGTCTCCAGCGGAATACCAAAAATCAAAGCAGCATGAACCGATAGATGATCTGGAGCATGTGTAAAGTGAAACACTATAATTCCAATCCATTCGGCGATGTATTCTCAATCATTACTTATTACCTTCATTCTAAAACTGGATGTACTGGAGTGATCCCATGAACTCGAAACGCAAAGTTCTCATTATCGAGGACGAACATGACATTTCTCGCATTTTACGCGATTATCTGATGAAAAATGGATATGAGGCCGCCGTTGCTGCCACTGGAGAGGATGGACTTCAGATTATGGAGTTGCTCCAGCCGGACTATATTATTCTCGATATTATGTTGCCAGATCAGGACGGTATCGATGTATGCCGTGAAATTCGCAGGCGGAACAACATTCCCATTCTTATTCTAAGTGCCAGAGGAAGTGATACCGACAAGGTACTGGGGCTTGGATTTGGTGCAGACGACTATATGAGCAAACCTTTCTCCCTGAGCGAGCTGCTCGCCAGAATCAATGCTCACTTCAGAAGATACGACAGTCTGAACACGGTACAGGATCACTCCCATCTGCTACGTTTTGCTAACCTGGAGATTGACAAGAAGGCTTATAAAGTTACCGTAAATGGTAATGAAGTCTCTCTATCGGCAAAAGAATTCCAACTTTTATATTATCTCGCCAGCAACAAAAATCAGGTCTTCTCCAAATCTCAATTACTTGATGCGATCTGGGGCTTCGACGCTTACGGAGATGAAAATACAGTAACGGTGTACATACGCAGACTGCGGGAAAAGATCGAACACGATGCCTCTCATCCAACCCTTCTAAAAACCGTCTGGGGAGTCGGATACAAGTTTAATCATGACTAAGCACGAATGGAGAAGCGTTCATGTCACTACATAACTGGTCTACACGATGGCTGAAATTATCATTAGCAATCCTACTTCTAATTCTGCTGTGTAGCCTTGGCTTATTCCTTCATATGCTCACATCTCCTTCTTCCAGTGAGTCTGCACCGATGATTAATCAGGTGCGTCTGAAGGTTAACCCGATACTGCTTGAACTGGAGCAAAATCATAATCGTCTTGCTGACCCTGTTGTTCAGGAGCAAATCCGCACCACAGCGAGCAAAGAAAACATTCCTTTTTCCTATGTAGGATTGGATGGTCTAATCAAACTGTCCTCTGTACCATCATCCGAAGGTACATTAGTAAACCTTAGATCTGCGTTACATTACAACTTGGCAGATGTGTTACAGATTGCGGACGGTAATGAATTGCTGGATATTGCTTTTCCCGTCATGGGAAGCCCAAAGCCAAATGGCCATCAGGTCGGAAATGTTATTTTCACCGTACCCCCATCTCTTGTATTTGCTCACAAGACGTCTACTGTTCCCATATTCTTGCTGGTTGCAGTAATCATACTTTCCCTTCTGCTCATGTTTCTTCTATACACCATCGTTCGCCGGATCAAAGGACAGTTGTTAACCCCGGTCAATCAGCTGAAACATCATGCCGAATCGATTCTTAAAGGCAAATACGACGAGAAAATCCAATATCAACGCACGGACGAAATAGGTGACCTCTACGCTATGCTGGACTTGATGCGGATGGAGCTTATGCATTTGAGTACACAGCGCATGAGGCAGGAAAAGGCTCAGAAAGAGCTCATCACCAATATCTCTCATGATCTCAAGACTCCCATTACCACGATAAAGGCATACATAGATGCGATCTCCCAAGGGGTATGCGAAGATGAAGATACCCTCAAAGAATATTTGGATATTATGCAGATCCATACAGACAAAACAGCCCGGCTAGTAGAGGATTTGCTTGTTCACGCATTACATGAGCTTGGGCAGATCTCGGTTGAGCCGCAAGAACGATACAGTCGTTCCGTCTTTGAAAATATGCTGAGACCCATTGCACATATCGTGCGATCCCACGGATTGACCTACGTACAGCCTAGTCCTATCCCTGACGTACTTATTCGGATTGATCCGGTACGCATAGAACAGGTCATCTCCAATCTGATATCTAACGCACTTAAACATACTGCTCCCGGTGATTTTATCCGCATTCATGCTGAGGTCCATTCGGGACAATTCAAGCTGACCATCACTGATTCGGGGCGAGGGATACAGACTCAGGACATGCCCTTTGTATTTGAACGATATTTTAGAGGTGGCTCTTCCTCTCCTTCCTCTTCTTCCTACTCTCCCCTTATCCAGGAAGGAACAGGTCTTGGCCTCTCGATCTGCAAAAGCATCATTGAAGCGCATGGAGGACAAATTCATTTTTCCAGCAAAAATGGTCAAGAAACTCTCTTTCAGTTCAGCCTGCCCTTATGTTGAAGTGACAAATAGCAATGAAGCGACACTGATCATGAATACCTTTTTAACTCTGAGCTGTCCTAGGTTTGTAATACTTTATTTATATTTGGATAAGGGTTTCTCAATATCTTCCCTTTATGATGAACGATATACTGCAACGGGGAGTGAATCTGTTTGAACAAAACATCCATCATTCGTGCCCAAAATCTGTGTAAGACCTACCAGACCGGGAGTGAACAGTACCATGCGATTCGTAACGTTAATCTCGATATCTATGAAGGGGATTTCACTGTGATCATGGGGAATTCCGGTTCAGGCAAATCTACGCTGTTATATTTACTGAGTGGACTGGACATGGTTACTGCTGGCGAGGTTTATTTTCAAAATCAACGTATTGATACCTATAGCGAACGAGAATTGTCTGCATTCCGCACACGTCGAATCGGGTACATCTATCAAAGCATCAACCTTGTTCCCGACCTTTCTATTCACGAAAACATCGCTCTTCCCGGGTACATCGCCAGAAACAAAAAAAGTGAGGTTCAAGCGCGGGCGAAACAACTTATGCGCGACATGGACATCTATGAACAACACAATCGCCTGCCCTCCCAGACCTCCGGGGGTCAGCAACAACGGGCTGCGATTGCCCGTGCACTCATCAATTCACCGGATATCCTGTTCGCTGACGAGCCTACCGGAAGTTTAAACTTCGAACATGGAAGAGCGGTGCTCGACATCCTGACGGATATGAACCGGGAAGGACAGTCCGTCGTGATGGTAACCCATGACATCCAAGCCGCTTGCCGGGCTGATCGTCTGATCTTGATCCAGGATGGTAAAATCGGCGGTATTCTGGAATTCGACAAATATCACGAGCATCAAATTCCGGAGCGGGAGTCCATTGTCTTCGCTTTTGTATCGGGGAAGGAGTAATTTATGGCTGCCATCCTGAAGCTGAGTTTTTCTTATCTTACTAAAAATAAAATCCAAAACCTGTTTATTACCCTGCTTATATTACTTTCCACCCTTCTCGTGTGCACTTCCGTTATCATTTTGGCGAACACAGGTCATCAGTTCAAGGAAATGCATAGCCGAACAAACGGATCGCATCAGATGTTGACATTCGAAAAAGATCTAAATGATCCCCAAACGGTGTATGACTGGTGGGCCGCTCAGAACGGTGTTCAGGTCTCACCTTTGCTTACTTACCGTACGTTGTCAGGCATGACCTTGGATAATGTGGATATCCCCAACATTTATCTGTATATGATGAACACCCCTCCACCTCCATGGAATGTAGATCAACTCGTATTTGCATCCGGTAAAGAAAGCCCGTCTCCCGCACAAGGAAATGTATGGATTCCTACTTCGATGGCCTACAGTTATAACATTAATGTCGGTGATGTCGTTCAATTCAGAACGGGACCTTCTAAGCTAAGTCTCACCGTATCAGCGATTGTTGTGGATGTTCCTTACGGAGCACCGTTCAGCAATACGGCAAGAATCTGGATGAACCCTGGCGATTATCAACATGATTTCACCACGCTTGCAGGTAAAGAACATCACATGATAGGCATACATTTTGATGATTACAGTACGAGCTCCAGCTACTGGGACCGTTATGCAAGCGAGACAGGTTCTCCTTTTCTGGAAACCAAAATGGAATTCGAAAGTATATCATCCTTCTATCTAATCATCAACCAGATCATCGGTTTCATTATGATATTCTTGGGGACCGTCATGATGATGATTGCGCTCATTACGATTGGCTTCACCATATCCGATGCCATTCTGTCCAACTACAAAACGATAGGTATCCTTAAGTCGCTTGGATTGACCTCCCGAGCAACCATTGCTACCTACGTTATTCAATATGCTCTGTTGTCCATCATCGCCGTTCTTCCCGGGGTGGTACTTAGCGTATTCGTCTCCAAATTCATCATCAACATCTCCGTATCATCCCTACGGACTGACCAGGGTGATCTTGCAATTGAGGGCATTGGAGCTGCTATTGTTGTAGGGCTGCTGTTACTCGTCTTGGTTATTGCATTTGTCGTGTTATATGCCAAAAAAGCTCGTAAAATCGAGCCTGTTCAGGCCATTCGTTACGGTATGTCAGAGAGCGACAATGTACGCATGGTGCGACGAATGGATTCACCGCTAGCACATATGGCTTCATTTGGAAAGCTGCCTGTTTCTTGGGTCATCGGCATACGCAGTTTGATCAAAAATGGCAAAAGCTCTGTCTTAATGATACTGCTGACATCGGTGGCCGCTTCCGTCCTTGTCTTCGGATATGTTGTTCTGACCAGTATTATCGGCATCCATCAGACAGCAGCCCAATGGGGGTATGACAATGCCAACATTGCCGCTGTGGTCGTAGACAAAACGACATTTCCAAAAGCAGCACTTCAACGTGTACTGGAAGAAGATCACCGCATCAAAAATGTGGGCTGGCAGGGAAACCTTACCGGCGTTATTCCCTCCGAAGTTTTGGAAAACCATACAACCCGTCCGTCGATCAGTCTTTATTTGGGTGTATTGGACGGGAGCTATAAGGTCTCCGGATTCGAGACGTTAAGAGGAAATAACCCTGAACGCGAGAATGAAATTTCAATCGGAGTCAGTGTGGCCAAGATGTTAAACAAGGATTTGGGAGACCTTATCGATCTTTACGTTGAAGGAGAGAAGCGCACATTCATCATTTCGGGTATCTATCAAGCCATCGCAAATATGTCGGTATCCGGGAGAATCACAGCTCAAGCTGTTCGGAGCGTAAATCCGAGTTACAGTGATGTCGATGTTGCCTTTATTAATGTCATCGACCCATCACAAGCAGGGGCAATTGTAGCCCAACTGAATGAGCGGTTCAGAGACTCTGCTTCCATCGTCACGCAAAAAACGCTGCTAGATTCCGTTTTTGCAGAAGCGGCAAACATTCTTATATATCCCATGGCTCTGATTGGTCTACTGTTCATCATCGTTACCTTTATGATCATCTTCAGTACCTGCCGAATCAGTATTCGCAAAGAAAACATGACGTATGGCATCTACAAATCAATAGGTATGACATCCAGTAGTATTCGTTCATCTCTCACGTTTGGTATCGCATCGTTATCCCTGATTGGTTCGATGTTTGGTGTTATTGCGGGTGTATACCTTCTTCCCCGGCTACTTGAACAAGTTCTCTCAGGATATGGAATCGTACACCTTCCCTTGGTTCTGAATGGATGGGGCATTCTGCTATTCGCCTGTTTGAGTATATTGGCAGCAGCAATCGGATGCTGGCTGGCATCCCGGGAAATTCGCAAGGCATCACCACGTATGTTAGTTATTGAATAACCTAAAAAGAACCTGAAAAGAGCCCTTACCTATTAAAAAAAGGTAAGGGCTCTTGGAGATTATCTAAGTTTTTTAGGTTTATATACATTTTTATGTTCTTATTCAGGTTTGTTCTATAAAAAATTTTGGCTGCTAACCACGCCACTTCTTCGCCAGCTCGCTAATCTGATGTGGTGTTGTCCGGCAGCATCCACCAATAATCTGAGCACCAGCGGCAACCCATTGTTCTGATGCGTCCTTCATGCTTCCACAGGAACCTTGGCCACTCCATGTTTTGGTCTCGGCATCGTAGGTTTCACCTGAATTCGGGTACACGATGATCGGTTTATCGCAGGCTTGGCGCAGGATACCAATGGCTTCTGTGACCACTTCCATCGGAGCACAGTTCAGGCCGACTGCCACAATCTGCGGTTCAGAGCCAAATGTCTGTGCGCATACCTCAAGCGATGTTCCCTCGCTGATGCTTGTCCCATCTTTTAATGAAAAAGAAAGCCACGCATGAGCATCAGGAAACTCCTTAAGCAATTCGACAAGAACTCGAGCCTCTTGTAGAGAAGGAATCGTCTCGAACGCCAAAATGTCAGCTCCGGCTTCAATCAGCGCATTCATGCGTGGACGGTGAAATGCAGCCAGTGTCTCATCTGATACATCGTAATGTCCCACATATTCCGAACCATCTGCCAGATAGGCACCGTATGGGCCGACAGAGCCAGCAACGACAGGTCGCGGACGACGCAACTTCTCGCCACTAGTGTGTTCACCAGTACGATATTCACTCTGCTCGTTCCCCACGTTCTCGGCTCGTCCCGAAGAAACGTCTACAAGCTGTCCTGTTGAACCTTCAACTACTGTGGCTTCCTGCACTTCTGCCCACACATCATCTCTGGCCTTCGCCGCCAGTTCCACTGTTTTTCGAATCAGATCCAGGGCAGCCTCTTCTCCGATTCCACGCTTGCGGAAACCCTCCACTGTTGCCTGATAACTGGAGGTAATTGCACAATCTGCCCCTGCTCGGAAATAATCAGCATGCACGTTCACGATAACATCCGGGTTCTCCAGCAACACTCGTGCAGACCAGAGCGGGTCATCCAGATCACAGCCATGCTGTTCCAGTTCCGTTGCCAGTGCACCATCCAGAATCATGATTGGATACTCGTCCAGAATACGTTGAACCACATTTATATCATTCGTTTGCTCACGTTGTGTCATGAAGTCAGCCCTCTTTTCTTCTTCGTACGATCCGTCCAATAATACACGATATAACACAAAATAATGAATGGAATACCACAGTATAAAGCAATCCGCTGTGTTGGGTCAAAAGCGATACCTATGCAGGATGCGAGGCACAATACAAATGAAACGATAGGCACAAATGGATACAGCGGCGTTCGGTAAACCAGGTCTTTCACGTCATGTCCTTCCCGCAGATACTGTCTACGGAACATGTATTGAGACACGCTGATGCTCATCCAGACAACTACCACAGCAAGACCTGAGATTGAAACAAGCGTAATATAGACGGTTCCCGGCGCAATGATGCTGGACAGTAAAGCCAGTGCACCACCGGCCATACTAAGCACAAGTGCATTGAACGGCACACCGCGTTTGGTCAAACGGGCAAACCATGGAGAGATCGTCTTTTTATCCGCCAATGACCAGAGCATCCGTGATGAAGCATATAACCCCGAATTCGCTGCGGATAGAATCGCCGTTAAAATAACAAAGTTCATGATGTCGGCTGCATATGGAACACCGATCCGCTCCATGACAGCAACGAACGGACTCTCCAGCACGCTCGCATCTGACATCGGAAGCAATGCTGACAGAATAACAATCGTGCCAATAAAGAAAATAATCAAACGCCACAGCGTGGTGTGAATGGCCTTCGGAATGGTTTTTTCCGGATTTTCCGTTTCGCCTGCGGCAATACCAATCAGTTCCGTACCCGAAAAGGCAAAATTGACCGCCAGCATCGTCATCAGAATCGCAGTTGCCCCGTATGGGAACCACCCAGACGCTGTAATGTTGGAAAAGAACGGAGCCGGTTCAGCATTTGCCATCGGAATAATACCAAACATGGCAGCACCACCAAGAATAATAAAGATGACAATCGTCATCACTTTCACCAAGGAGAACCAAAATTCGGATTCGGCAAAAAGTTTTACCGTGAACGCATTAAACAGGAAGATCATCACGGCAAACAACGCACTCCAGATCCAGACGTTCACAGACGGAAACCAGCGTTGCATAAGCAGTCCTGCGGCTGTAAATTCTGATCCGAGCGCTACGGTCCAAGTAAGCCAGTACAGCCAGGCCACCGTGTATCCTGTCGCTGGTCCAATGTATTTAGCCGCATAACTATGGAATGCACCCGTCTCCGGCATATGCACAGACAGTTCGCCAAGACAGAGCATCACCAGGTACACCACCAAAGCACCGATCAAATAGGACAAAATCGTACCGAGCGGTCCGGCTTGTTGAATGGTATACCCTGAGCTAAGGAACAGTCCTGTTCCTATGACGCCACCAAGAGAGAGCATAACTACATGCCTCGTTTGCATTTTTCGCTGAAATTGGCCTTTATCGTTACTATTCTCCATATAACCTGCTCCCTGCTTCTTCATCCAGAACAAACAAAAAAGACCCACTCTTTCCTGAAGAGTGCGCCGTAACTGACAAATAAAAACAAACGCTCCTATCTATCAGGCTTTCACCCGCTGGAATTAGCACAGTATCCTTCAGATCTGTTGCTGAGGTTTCTAAGGGCCAGTCCCTCCACCTCTCTGGATAAGAAAATGATTTTGTATAACTATATCGACTGCTGCCTGATGTGTCAACATTTAAATAAACACCAGGTCCCCAATCGAGCTTTTGATCTTTTCCTTGGAGCCGAAGTTAACACATGAAGCATCCCGATTGAGTATATCAAGCTACTCTGTAGAGGAGCCTGGATTGACAATATTCGTTTTAATCTCATACGTAATAGGGACTGTCGCAAACACTTCATCCCAGTTATCTTTTACCTTCTTCCACGTTTTTGGATAATGGATTCGAATGCTGTCCCGAAAACCGGCAACGTCAGCTTTATACGTATGTTGGAGTTTATAAAGCATCTGGTCAATCTGTTGATCTACAATTTTGGCAAAATCCTTTTCGAGTTCCTTCAGATAGGCCCCTTTTTCTTCTTTTTCAGGCGCGCGCCAATCCTCCATTAACCAGCCCTCAGACTCTGCCTTGACATGGAACGAAATGTTCCCTCGAACTACCTTTGGAATTATTTTTATAGACTTTTTCTTGATCTCATAGAGAACTGTGAATCCTTCCTTACTATATGTTTTGATGACCCCGCCCGCCTTTTCCTCAGACTTAATCCAAGACAATGCTTCCAGGTCGGTTTGGCTAAGCTCCCCGATAAATTTCGTTGTTTTGCCTTTAAAGATGCTGCCCCCTGAAAATTTATCCTCGCCATCTGCATTCAACACATTTTGAAGCAAAAAACTGGAGCCAGACTGCATCTCTGCATCCAGTTTCGCAAGCGAAACAGGCTCCAGTATTTTATTAGAGATGTACGAGTTGTTCGTAATTCCCGTAAGATAAAAGGCCGGAATCCGAGAAGGATCTCTCGAAGTGAGCACATCTACCGCACGGTGATGGCTGATTAGTACAAGGCAATTGGGGCGAATATCGTTATCCCGCAACACAAAATCAAGCAACTGTTGTAACCCATACTTTTTGGCAATATCCTTGGAAATCACGATTACCTTCAGATGATGTCCAATAAGTGGACGATCGCGCCGCAGGGCAAACTGGCGGAAAATCTGGAGCAAGGAATCTCCGGTAAGCTGTTCGTTAGAGTAAGAGGATTTACCGGATGAAGGCGAGCCTCCCTGCTCGCTCTGCTGGCCGCTCGATTTTCCAGGGGCAATTTGAACCGTTGCGGTGACGTTATTTTCTTTAGGGTAATGTCCGCCTTGAGCTGATATATTTTTCTCGAATTTTGTTTCCTCTCCAACATCGATTCCGAGACCCACATACAGACTCAAATCTTCAATTTCCCGGCTACTCCAGCACCCCGAGATCAGACTGAGAATAAGCAAGGCTGAGATGATACGTAGCCATAACCGGAGAGAAATCATGCGTGTTTACCTCCTTTTTTGCGAATAATGCTAAGCAGCAGCAATACCAAAGGCATAATGGCAAACAAAACAACAGATGCATTGCCCAGCATGTCCCCGAGTGCAAACGTTTCATACACATTTTTGGGAATCATGGCTGCCAAATAGATAAACGGTAGTAGACAGTACATAATTGTCCGCATCTTTTTCGCTTTAAACAGATCACGAATCCCCACAGAAGCACAATAATGGGTGATAGCAAACGTAGAGAAAATCTGCAAAATCCAGATGACCAGCAATAATGATTCGAAACGCTCAAAGATCAAACCTTGAATCTCAAAACTACGAACCAGATCCAGCGTAGGCCAGGTTCTCGTTTTAATCCCGTCGAGGGATAAACTGCCTACAACCATCACGACTGTAATTAAATAGATGGCTGTAGATATCCCAATCCCCCATGTCATGGCCTTATTGCTTTTTTTGGGATTTTGCATATACGCTGTAATGACCAGCATTACTTCATAACCTGTGTATGAAAGCAAGGAAGGTTTCAGCCCTTTGATTACAGGTAAAAACCCTTCTCCAAGAACCGGTCTCAAATTACTGATTTCGAACAGTTGGTTACTGAGCAATATTTCCATCACAAAGATGACCAAGGTAATCGGCAAAATGACCTCGAACACACGCACGATAACTGGAAGTCCGCCGGAAATCAGATAAATTCCGATCCACATAAACACCATCACAATGGCCCAGTTAGGTGTACGCTCCAACAAATACATTCCGGTTACGTCAGCCATCACCCGAATTTCAAAAGCGGCAATGACCATAAAATAAATAATGTTGGCACAGCCCAATATGTAAGCAATCCAACTTCCTGTAATCTCCCGGGTGAATTGGAAAACGGTCTTTTCTGGAAATCTCCGACACAGGGTTACCAATATAATGCCAACCCCTGTAATGATTAGCCCTGAAAGGATGATAGAAATCCAGACGTCCGGCGTTCCAACCGCTTTGCCCGTTGTCCGAGGTAGTGTTAATATGCCTGCACCAAGCATGTAATTGACGATAATGACCACGGCTTGTGTCGTGCTTATTTTTACTTGGGAGTCATTCACTTCTATAACACCTCCTGACCATCTATGAAATGTACGCAATCTTACTGAACTGCACAGAACCTATCTACACGGAACTTCACTTCGAACAACATTATTTCTTGCGATCTTTATCAGTCGAATTCATCATGTCGGGGCGTCTTCTCATCATATTAAGCGGTGCGCGAATGACAAAATCCTTCCAATCGCCCAAATGATATGGAACGGTTGGTGCGATATAAGGGACCCCAAAACTGGAAAGTCGAGCTAAATGAGTACAAATGAGCAGGAAAAACATGACCACACCGTACAACCCCATCACCGCAGCACTAAACATGGCGGCAAAGCGGAGCAAACGGAGCGTCAATCCTGCACTATATACGGGGATCGTGAAGGACGAAATCGCTGTGACCGCTACGACAATGACCAGAAACTGGCTGATAATCCCTGCCTGTACTGCTGCCTGACCGATGATCAGACCCCCAACGATTCCCATCGCAGGTCCGATGGGTTTGGGCAGGCGAATCCCTGCTTCCCTTAGAATCTCGATGGACAGCTCCATAATTAAAGCTTCAATAATGGAAGGAAAGGGTACACCCGAACGGGTTTCAATAATCGTTAATACCAGCTTCGTCGGAATCAGACCTGGGTGGAACGAAATGAAAGAGATATAAAGCGCCGGGGCAAGCAGGGCTAACATAGCCGACATAAAACGTAAAATTCGAAGGAACGTACTTGGAATCCAGCGTTCATAGTAGTCTTCTGGAGACTGGAGTAGCATGCTAAAGGTGACCGGCACGACCAGAACAAACGGAGTTCCGTCCAGCAAAATAGCTACACGCCCTTCTAGTAAAGCACCGATAACGCGGTCAGGTCTTTCCGTATTCAGAATCTGCTGGAAAGGACTCAAGGCATCATCTTCAATCAGTTGTTCTACGTAACCGGACTCCAGCATCGCGTCCATATCAATACTTTTTACACGTTTCATAACCTCGGTTACGAGTTTAGGGTCGGCAATATCCTGAAAATAAGCAATAGCCAAGTCCTTTTTAATCCGGCTGCCCACTACAAGCTTTTCTATAAATAAACTCTGGTCACTTCCATAACGTCGTAAAATGCCCGTGTTATCACTAAGCTCCTCTGTAAAGCCGATACGCGGACCGCGTAGTAGACCTTCCGATAAAGGTTCATCCACCCCGCGCGTCTTTAATCTGGACGTTCCGATTAGCATCGCTCCCGGCAGGCCATCCACCAACAAACCGTTTTTCCCCATCAATACCCCTGATGCAAGCTCCTGCAGAGACTCTGTCTCCTGGATCTCGCTGACGGGAAGAATTTGAGTTTTCAGATACGTGGACAGGAAGTCTGCTTGTTCAGGATGAAGAAAACTTTCCTGTTTGAGTTCAGGTATACCCTCGATCATTAAAGGTTTGATTAAATAGCTGTCAATTAGATCTGTATCTGTAAGTCCTTCGGTATACATGATCGCCGCTCTCGTGTTCGTTCCTCGAATGGTGAACTCTCGAATATGTACATCTGCATTTTTGCCAAAGGTCTCTCGAACCGTTATCAGATCTGTCGTGTGTATTCCGGTTAGCTTAATGTTGGCATAGTGTCCGGTTTCCGTCCCTGGTCCCACGCCAGCTTCAGCCGGTGAGATGTCCTTAGGCGAAGGAATCATTTTATGTTTGCGAGAGAAGCTGCCCCGCTTGATTGCCGTATGGAACCAATTGGTCGTGAAATATATAATAATCGGTACAATAAACACCATGAGTGCCTGCGCCCAGATGGTCCATTTCGGTACATAAGATAAGATCGTTGACCACACCCTCCATCCATCCTCCCTTCTCTGTAAAATCAAACCACAGGTATTCCCGGCTTATTGTGTCCTGTTTACCCATAAAAATTCCGTGATTTTGGCAGGATATGCAATGGAACACTTTCTTGCCTGATGATTAACGACCACTTTTGATTTGCGAGGAATATGATCCAAACAGCAAAAAAACGACCCTGCCATAAGCACAGAATCGTTCTGGAATTCATACCATATTTATTTTTCGCTTACACAATTCGGGTTACATGCTGTGCCTTATCATCCAGTAAAATAGCCGCGGCCGCGATCATTTTAAAATCATTTAACGCAATCTCAATTCTTTCGTGACTTTGTTGCACATAGTCCTCTACCTTTTTCGTACCATTGGTAATATTGGTAATTTCTTTGGTAATACCTGTTACACTGTCTCGAATCTCATTAATTGAATTCTCCACCATGGCTGACAGCTTGCGCACTTCCTTCGCCACAATATCGAATCCTCGGCCGAACTCTCCTGCATGTGCAGCCTCAATCGCTGCATTGAGCGCGAGTAATTGTGTCTGAGAAGAGATTTCCCGAATGGTCCGCACCACACCTTGAATGGAGCCAGCCTGTTCTTGCAGATGCGTTAGTGTAGACTGATTAGCTGCAGATACTTCCGAGATATAAGAAACGCTGGACATTAGTTCATGGCTCCGACCAATTCCAGCACCCGCCTGCTCATTCAGCTCTTGAGATAGCATCTTCAATTCTTGAACAACGGCTGTAATGTTATTTTGTCGATTCGTAATATCCGTAGCCATCTTGCAAACGCCAAGTACCTTCTGATTCGACGCATCGAACACGGGCATATATGTAGCTTCGAGCCATACCGATTGGCCTTTGGCATCCATACGCTCAATCTTATCCTGAAAGCTGTTCCCGGCCAAAATACTTCTCCAGAACTCCTCATATGCCGGACTATCTGTAAATGTTCCAAAGCATAATTGCCGATGCTGCATTCCATACATCTCTTCCTTGGTATACCCCATTCTTGAAGCAAATACATCGTTCACGTATGTAACCCTGCGGTTTAAGTCGAAGCGAATAATCGCCAAACTTTTCTCCATCGCCTTGACCACTAAATCGTCCGTCACCTGATCTTGCCGCCCAGTCTCCAATAAAGACATCCAAATCCCCCACAATCCGTCCCATAGTCAATAAAGTGTTGCAATTTTAATTACTTCATGCCGTTCATGATAGATGCATTCTTGCGATGCGTTGACTCCTAGTAATGATACCCGAATTCGGGACTTTTGGATCACTAATTTGCACGAATCCTAAAAAATATTTTTGTGTGTACATACAACCTTCATACTCTGGGTCATAATTCACGATCTGTGGGGGCATAGAGCAACATAAAAAGCAAGTTATGGGTAATCATAACTTGCTTTTTTCTGGCAACTTTATTCTATATAAGTTGAACTAAAAAACTTAGAAATCATGTACCGTTACACATAGCTGAATGACAACACCAAACGGATCACGGACAATCCCGTAGCCGGGACTAAATTCATTCCTTGCATAAGGCACAAGCACCTTCACCCCTTCATGTTGCGTCAACGCCTCGTATAGTCCATCCATTTGGCCTTGATCCTGAGATTGAATGCACAGCGATGTACTGTTTCCCAGTTCCCAAGGTCTCTTCGCATCCATCGCTTCCTCCGCAATCATGATTTTGTTCGCTCCAATCTCCAGCACCGAGTGGGTAATGTACTCATCCTGACCGTCAGGATACTTGAAATCGGGACTCATCTGCTTCATTTCTTTGTAGCTTTTTCGGAATAACACTTTTGCACCCAATGTTTTTTCGTAAAATGTAATTGCTTCTGCCGCCTCTCCGTTCATCGAGAGAAAGGGGATAACTTCAACATTCATGTGACTTGCCTCCTTCATTTGTCTGTCTTACACTTATTACTATAACAACGAAAGGTGCCAATACATGGCACTATTGAGAGGAGGGGATGTTAACCAATGAAAAAGACTGAACGTCTACACCATATGCTTCGCTTTATAAATCAAAAGCAATATTTCACGTTGTCTGACTTAATGCAAGAGTTTCAAATATCCAAACGAACTGCATTACGAGATATTGCGTCTCTGGAAGAGATGGGAGCACCTATCTATGTAGAGTACGGACGTTATGGCGGTTACCGTCTGCTTCAGCAGATGCAACTGCCTCCCATCTCTTTTAATACAGATGAGCTCCATGCCTTGTATTTCGCTATGCAGGCTCTTCGTAGCTTCACCAGTTTGCCTTTTCGAACCACATTTGAATCTGTTCATAAGAAATTTATGGCAGCATTATCAGACAGACAGCAAGAAAACATTCATAACATGCAACAGCGTGTTGCTTTTAAACATACCGAACAGATCAAAGACAGTGCTCATCTGGAGCTTCTATTAAATGCCGCGGTACAGCAGATGGTTATTCAAATTACGTATCATGACAAAAACAGGAGTGCGGCGGAGCAGAGTAAAGTCACAGTTTCTATTGAGAACAAAGAGCCTACGAAAGAGAATCTGGAAGATTACCATGATCAGTCAGAAGCAGTTTCCAAAACAAAAACCAGCACCCGTATTATACAGCCCATTGCGCTATATTCCATTAAAGGGTACTGGTATTGCCAGTCATACGATCTGAAGAAAAAAGCGTACCGTGTATTTCGCTGTGATCGAATCATTTCGGCTGTATTAACGCATATCGAACCTGTCTCACACCTTGCTGAAATACAAAGAGAACATCTCCAATCCTTATGGAAACCTTCCGAACAAGCTATTTCGTTTCAATGTAAGTTCAGCGATTTGGGCATGGAGCAATTTCAACAAAATCACTACCCATCCATGCGCCTTGAAGAACATGACGGATTCTATCTGCTCGTCGGAACCTATGAACCTCATGAACTGGAGTTCATTGTGAGCTACCTTGCAGGGTACGGTACTTCCATTAAGATTGTGGAGCCTGAGATGTTGAAGGAATCGTTGAGACAATACTATTTAAATTTGTTGGAGTGTATTTGATGCTAATAAAAAATACCCGGTAGAGTGCATACCGAGAAAAAATACGGCATACACCCAAGCCGGGTATAAGATTAGAACATAATATCAATGGCCTCTATCTCGTCTTGTTCCTGTTCGAATTGACCGTTCAGGGAAATATCCTTCAGCAACATCGAAGGCTGTTCACCAATCTGGCTGATGATTAAGAGCAGATCCTGAGCGAAATTATCGATCAGATTGCGTGTAAACAACTTGGTCGCATATTCAAACTGCCCGGTCATCCCCTCATCTAGCATCGAAATGACCAAAGTCAGATCGAATTGAGCAACAGTATGCTTTTCCGGATAAGATTCGATCTGGATCTCTCCGAAGCTTTGAACGTTATCTTCCTTCGTTTCCAGAGCAAACATGACATCGAATACAGGATTGCGGCTTAGATCTCGCGGTACCTGAAGTTTCTTCACAAGCTCCTCAAACGGATAATCCTGGTGATCGTAAGCCCCCAGCATCGTTTCTTTGACTTCGTTCAAGTAAGCAAGGAATGTCTTCTCCCCCGAAGGATAATGGCGAATGGCCAACGTATTGACAAACATTCCGATAAGTGGCTCCAAGTCGGTATGTGTGCGACCCGAAACCGGCGTGCCTACAATGAAGTCTTCTTGCCCCGAGTACTTGCTGAGCAGGATGGAATAGGCCGCCGATAATACCATATAAAGAGTAGCACCGTTCTGACTGGCGATGCGTTCCAAGCTTTCCGTCATCTGCTGGTCGATATTGAAAGGTAGCACATCTCCCTCAAAGCTGCGAGTGACAGGTCTGACAAAATCCGTAGGCAGTTCAAGCGTCGGCAGTTCTCCTTCCAGCACGTCCAGCCAATAGGATTCCTGACGTTTCAGCTGTTCTTTTACAGGCTCAGACTGTTGCCAAGCGGCATATTCCTTGTATTGAATTCGAAGCGGTTCAAGAGTCTCGCCGTTATACAGACGTAAGAGTTCTTCGACGAATATGCCCATCGACATGCCATCCGTGATGATATGATGGATGTCCAGCATAAGCAAGTGCCGTTCCGCTTCCCATTCAACTAAGCCCACACGTAGCAGCGGCGGCCGCTCCAAATCAAAGACTCGCACAAATCCGTCTGCGATATTTCTCGTTTCACTTTCTGTCGCTTTGGTATACTCGACGGCAAACTCCAAGTTCGGATAAATTCGTTGTACGGGTTCACCGTCCACCATTTCGAAGCCAGTTCGCAAAACTTCATGACGAGCGATTAATCCTTTGAGCGCGGACTCGAATTGATTCCGTTCCAAACGCCCGACGAGAACCGTCATGCCTGACATGTTGTAACTAAGCTCCGCACCCTCCATCTGTTGCTGGATATACAACCGTTTTTGCACGGAGGAAAGCGGATAGTAATCCTTCTGATCCAGCACCGGAATGGATCGGTGTTCCTGCCACTCCAATTGACTGATTATTTCAGCCATCGCTTCAATCGTCGAGTGTCGGAACACATCGCGCAGCGGCAAGTCTACACTCAACTCCTTGTGCACCTTGCTAACCAGCATTGTTGCCCGTAAGGAGTGCCCACCAAGATCAAAGAAGTTATCCGTTACACCTATTGTTATTGGTCCGAGCACGTCCTGCCAGATGGCGACCAGTTTCGCTTCTAGCTTGGTGCGCGGCGCCACGGTTTCGCGTCCTCCTCCAGCTCCTTCTTCTGGCGCTGGCAACGCCTTCCGGTCAATTTTTCCATTCGGCGTTAGTGGCAAGTTTTCCAATTCTACAAAGTACGATGGGATCATGTAGCCTGGCAACTCTTGGGCCAGCGCGCCGCGCAGATCATTTACTGCCAGATCCGTTACTGTATCCGTTGTGTAATATGCACATAGCACTTTCTGCCCGTTTGCGTCATTTCGAACCAGCACCACGGTTTCGCGTACATTTTCCACCCGCAAGAGTTGTGACTCGATCTCGCCCGTTTCGATCCGGTAACCCCGGATTTTGGCCTGGTTATCCATCCGACCGATAAAGTCCACGTTGCCGTCTTTCGTCCATCTCGCCAAGTCTCCCGTGCGATACAAACGCTCACCTGCTGTGAACGGGCTGTCTACGAACTTTTCTTCCGTCAGCTCTGGACGATTCAAGTATCCGCGCGCGACCCCAACTCCGCCAATAACCAGTTCGCCCAGCACCCCGATAGGCACCGGATTCAGGTGCGCATCCACAATGTAAAACTTCGCATTTAACCACGCTTTTCCGATAGGCACATGCCCCGTCTCGGGAAGCATTTTCAGTGGCTCATCGTAGAAACTGGAATCAATTGCCGCTTCCGTTACGCCATAAGCGTTGATGATTCGGAATTGCGAGCCAAATCGTTCCTGCAAGGTTCGATAATCGGCTACGCTGCAGCTGTCTGAACTTGTAATGAGCAGTTCCATCTGACTCATATCCAACTGATTTTCATGCACATATTCCATAAACGGCACAATTAACGCTGGCGTCGATTCAAAAAGGGTCACCCGCTCCTGCTCGATCCAGTGATGCAGACGCGACGGGTCAATCCGATCGTCCTTCGGCACAATGACCATCGTGCCTCCGTTGTACAGCGTGCGTGCGATATCACCCACGAACACATCAAACGAGAAGCTGGCCAGCTGTAGCAACCGTACCGGGAACTGATCTAATCGGTATTCCCGTCGGTATCCTGCCGCCGTATTCACCAGGCTGCGGTGCTCGATCATGACGCCTTTAGGCTGTCCTGTCGTTCCCGACGTGTAGATTACATAGGCCAGATCCTCTGGACGGGCTTCGTGGAAGCTGTCCATACCAGAACTTATCGGCGCATTTGCCCGCTCCTCGCTGTACGATGCTTCGTCATCGAGATACAACACTGCAGACAACGCCAGTTCCTCTTCACCCAGCCATGTTTCAGCACGCTCTCGCAGTGGCGTTTGCGTTAATAGTACCTTCGCTCCACTGTCTTCGAGCATGAACCGCACACGGTCTGCCGGGTAATCCGGATCGAGCGGTACATACGCGCCGCCTGCTTTCCAGACAGCCAGCACAGCTACCAGCAAATCCACCGAACGTTCGGCAAGAATGCCGACGATGGATTCACGACCAATGCCACTTGCACGTAGCGTAGTCGCCAAACGGTTCGCCCGCTCATTCAGCTCCGCATACGTTAGACGGTCGTTCTCGTACACAACGGCCTCCGATTCAGGCGCTTGCTGCGCCTGTTCCTCGAACAGACGGTGAAACGTAGCTGCAGGAGCAGCTTCCACTTCTGAAAGCGCCGGGTTAAACACGCAGAGAATTTGTTCTTTTTCCACAGTGGTTAAGATATCCAATTCAGCAATGGTCCCTGACGGGTTACGGAGAATGGACTCGAGCAGTTGCAAGTAATGAGATGCCATTTTCTCCACCGTTTCGGTTTTATAAAGAGCTGTGGCATATTCAAACAGATATTCCAACCCTTCCTCAATCTCCGTGACGTCTAAACTTAGATCGAATTTAGAAACAATCTCTTCGCTGGCGTACGTCGATAAGCGGAGTCCAGGAAGCTGAATTTCCAAATTCTCTGTATTCTGCAAAGCAAACATCGTATCAAACAACGGATTACGGCTTAGATCCCGAGCCACACTCACCTTATCTACCAGTTCTTCAAACGGATAATTCTGATGTTCAAAAGCACCCAGGGTGGTCTCCTTGATTTCCTTCAAATAGTCTAGGAACGTCTTATCGGCAGCCGGATAACTGCGAATAGCCAAAGTATTAACGAACATGCCGATCAATGGCTGAACGTCACTATGATTTCTTCCCGCAATCGGTGTACCGACGACCACGTCTTCTTGTCCTGTGTATTTCTGCAACAATATCGTATATCCAGCAAGTAGAACCATGTAAAGTGTTGCACCGTTCTCGGATGCAAGTCGTTTCAGACCCTCGCTTTGCTCGCTATTCATAAACAATTGAAGTGTACGTCCCTCGTAACGCTGCATTGCCGGGCGCGGATAGTCAGTCGGCAATTCCAAAACTGGCAGTTCTCCGCGGAACATGTCCAGCCAGTAGGCTTCTTGCTTGGCAAGCTGCGCCTTCTGCTCGTTTGATTGTTGCCATACCGCGTAATCTTTGTACTGAATGCGGAGCGGATCAAGCGACTTACCGCTGTACAAATGTACGAATTCTTCGATTAGTACGTCCATCGAGACACCGTCAGATACGATATGATGCGTATCAAACATCAGAATATGCCGGTCCGGCGCCAGTTCGGCAAGACCTACACGCAGCAGTGGCGGCTTCGCAAGATCAAATGGACGAACGAATTGGCGCACCGTCTCTTCCGCTTGATCTCCGCTGATATGCACATATTCCACATCGAAGACGACTTCATCATAAATCCGCTGAATCGCTTCGCCTTTTATCATCTCAAAGCCAGTACGCAGCGTTTCATGACGAGCTACGAGTTCTCGGAATGTTTCCGCAATCCGCTGTCGGTCAAGCTCACCTTCGAGCAACATAGCTCCCGGTATGTTGTAGCTCAGCTCGGCTCCTTCCAGCTGGTTCAAAATATAAAGACGTTTCTGAGCGGAAGAGAGCGGATAATACGCGCTCGGTTCCGCAACCGGAATAGCTGTGAACGAGCCGTTCTCCAGCTTCTCCATAGCCGTGGCCATTTCCTCAACCGTGGAGTAGCGGAATACGTCGCGAAGCGGGAATTGTACGCCTAGCTCTTTATGCATTTTGCTGACCAGCGTTGTCGCCCGCAGAGAGTGTCCGCCCAGATCGAAGAAATTGTCGGTTACGCCCACTGTTTTCTCCCGCACAAGCACATCTTGCCAGATAACAGCCAGCTTGGCCTCCAGTTCGGTGCGCGGAGCCACATATTCACGACCTCCATCTGCTCCCGTCTCTGGTGCCGGCAGTGCCTTCCGGTCGATTTTTCCATTCGGCGTCAGAGGCAGATGCTCCATTTCTACGAAGTATGACGGGATCATGTACCCCGGCAACTCGCTTGAGATGGCTCGTTTCAGGTCTGCTACGGTTAAGCCTTCTTCCGCAGTATAATAGGCGCACAATGCTTTCTGACCTTCTTGATCTTCCCTTACTACAACGACGGTTTCCTTCACACCCGTTGCACGCAGCAACTTTGCTTCGACTTCGCCTGTTTCAATCCGGTAACCCCGGATTTTTGCCTGGTTGTCCATCCGACCAATGAAATCCACGTTGCCGTCTTTCGTCCATCTTGCCAAGTCTCCCGTGCGATACAAACGCTCACCTGCTGAGAACGGGCTGTCTACGAACTTCTCTTCCGTCAGCTCTGGACGGTTCAAGTATCCGCGCGCGACCCCAATCCCGCCAATAACCAGTTCGCCCAGCACCCCGACAGGCACCGGATTCAGGTGTGCATCCACAATGTAAAACTTCGCATTTAGCCATGCTTTTCCGATAGGCACATGCCCCGTCTCGGGAAGCATTTCCAGTGACTCGTCGTAGAAACTGGAGTCAATCGCCGCTTCCGTTACACCATAAGCATTGATAATTCTGAATTGCGAGCCAAAGCGTTCCTGCAAGGTTCGATAATCTGCTACGCTGCAGCTGTCCGAACTTGTGATAAGCAGCTCCATCCCGCTCATATTCAGCCCCAGCTCATGCACATATTCCATAAATGGCACAATCAGCGCTGGCGTCGATTCAAAAATAGTGACCTGCTCTTGCTCAATCCAGTGGTGCAAACGAGACGGATCGATCCGGTCATCCTTCGGCACAATGACCATCGTGCCTCCGTTATACAGCGTGCGCGCAATATCGCCCACGAACACGTCAAACGAGAAGCTGGCAAGCTGCAATAGCCGCACCGGGAACTGATCTAATCGATATTCCCTCCGGTATCCTGCCGCCGTATTCACCAAACTGCGGTGCTCGATCATGACGCCTTTAGGCTGTCCTGTCGTTCCCGACGTATAGATTACGTAGGCCAGATCCTCTGGTCGGGCTTCGTGGAAGCTGTCCATACCGGAGATTTTACCGGAGACGGAGTCCGAAGCTATACCAGATTTCACCGTGAAATCCTCCTGCTCATCGCTATACGATTCCTCGTCGTCCAGATACATTACCTTCGCCAACGCTAGTTCCTCTTCACCCAGCCATGTTTCAGCACGCTCTCGCAGTGGCGTTTGCGTTAATAGTACCTTTGCTCCACTGTCTTCGAGCATGAACCGCACACGGTCTGCCGGGTAATCCGGATCGAGCGGTACATACGCGCCGCCTGCTTTCCAGACAGCCAGCACAGCTACCAGCAAATCCACCGAACGTTCGGCAAGAATACCGACGATGGATTCACGACCGATGCCACTTGCACGTAGCGTAGTCGCCAAACGGTTTGCCCGCTCGTTCAGCTCCGCATACGTCAGACGGTCGTTCTCGTACACGGCGGCCTCCGATTCAGGCACGCGCTGCGCCTGTTCCTCAAACAGACGGTGGAACGCAAGCGCAGGAGCCGTTTCTGCTTCCAGTTGCACTGGATTAAAGCCACCGAGAATTTGTTCCTTTTCTGCCGCTGTCAGCAGTTCCAACTGATTCACACAGATGTTCGGATTAGCCGCGACCTGCTCCAGTGCCCGGGCAAAATGACCGTGGATCGACCTGATATCTTCTTCTCTGAAGGTCAGCGCATTGTACGTAAACCGCAGCCAAATATGCTCTTCCGGAATGACAGTAATGTCCAGGTCGTAATTCGTTTGCTCCGGTGACTGGATATTAGCGATTTTAAGCGCTTCTTTGTCCCCGCCAACAACCTGCTCAATCTGTTCCTCCATCGGATAATTTTCAAAGACCATGATATGGTTAATCAAGTCGCGCTTTTGCTTACTCAGCGACTGAATTTCGAACAACGGATATGTCTCATAAGCTCCCGATGTCAGTGCCTGATCCTGAGTATTTCTCAAAATATTAGCTACCGTTTCCGATGGTTTGCTTTGAATACGAACCGGAATGGTATTAATAAATAAGCCAATCATACTTTCGATGCCTGGAATTTCAGCCGGACGCCCGGATACGACCGAACCGAATACGACATCCTCACTGTTGTTGTATATTTGCAGAACCAGTCCCCATACGGTTTGCATGAACGTATTAAGCGTCACCTGCTGCTGGCGTGCCACCCGTTCGATTTTCCCGGTCAATTCCTTGCTGAGTTCCACATCCATTTCAGCCATCTCAAAAGCATGCGGATTCAGCTTCATTTTTTCCTGAGGCAGTTTGGTCTGCTCGTCGTAACCCTTCAAATACTCGGACCAGTAGTGTGAAGCTTTCGCAACATCTTGCGTTTCCAGCCATTCGATATACTTGGAGTATGAAGTAACCGGTGGAAGCTCCAGCTTCCGATTCTCTTGCAACGCGAAGTAGGTGTCGAACACTTCCTTGATCATAAAAGACATGCACCAGCCGTCCATCAAAATATGGTGGTGACTCCAGATCACATGGTAGGACTCGTCGCCTGTACGCAATACGGTCACTCGCATCAAAGAGCCTTGAGCCAAATCGAACTTGTTCGCTTTATCGGCGCTAACGAAATCGGCTATGGTCTTCTCCAGGTCTTCACCGCTTACCGAGCGAATATCTTCAAAGTACACTTCACACTTTCGCTCACGGAATACCACTTGAATCGGCTCGTCTCTCCAGCCCGTAATAAAGTTGGTCCGCAATGCCTCATTCCGTTGCACCAACGTATCCAATCCTTTAGCAAAGGCTTCGACATTCAAGCTTCCGTACAGATCGAAGGTCACCTGTTCGAAGTACGCTTCCGAATCAGCATCCAGCAGGCTGTGGAACAACATCCCTTTTTGCAGTGGAGTCAGGATATACACATTCTCCAGTTCGCCAATCGCCGCTGTCTGTTCAGCTAACTGATTTAATTCCTCCACTGTCACATCTCGAAGCAGTACATCGCTAGGTGTAAGCTCTGGTCGCTCTTTCGAAACACAATGAAGGATGACTTCGCGTAAACTCGATTGAAGCAAGGTTCCTAATTTCTCTATCGTTTCCCTTTTATACTGGGTCTCCCCGTAACGGATCGTGAATTCCAGCATGCCTTCTGACACCATACCATTGATATCGAGGACAAAATCCATCACTGCATTCGGGCTTGAATCCGCGCCCGCACTAAATGGAGACGGCTGCACCCCGTTGCTTTCAACATCCTGGTCGAACTGACCCAAGTAGTTAAAGCTGATCTCTGGTTCCAAAGTAAAGGCCTCACCGTCACGCGGTGCCGACAAATAACGCAGGATGCCATAACCGATTCCTTTGTTCGGAATACGGCGCAAGCTTTCTTTCACCTGTTTTACCTGATGACCAAGAGCCTGAACATGACTCAGCTCCAGTACAACAGGGAATTGACTTGTAAACCAGCCTACTGTACGTGTAATGTCCACATCTGGCAAAAGTTCTTCCCGGCCGTGGCCTTCGAGATTCACCAGCACACGTTCCTGACCGCTCCAAGCTTGTACCGCAAGACCAAGCGCGGTCAGCAACAGATCGTTCATTTCCGTATGGTATGCACGGTGTGCCTGCTTCATCAGCTGTTCCGTTTCCTCTGCCGACCAGCGAACAGTCACAAGCCCACTGTCCATCAGCCTGGATCTGCCTTGTTCAAAATCTTTCGGAAGCGATTCATAGGTCAATTGCTCGACTTGTTGCCAGTACGCTCTTTCGCTATCTATTGCCGAGCTGTTGGCATAATCAGCGAGCTGTTTTGCCCACGTTTGGAATGAATCCGTTTTGAGCGGTAGACGAATTGGCTGTCCTTGCAAAGCCTGCTCATAGCCAGTAGCCAAATCCTCAAGCAGAATCCGCCAGGATACACCGTCTACAACCAGATGATGAATCGCAATCAGCAGATGATCGCCGTCGTCACAGTGGAACAAACCGAGCTTCACCAAGGGGCCGTTTTCCAGATCGATGCTCGCTTGAATGTCATTCGCCTTAGCCTCTACCATTTCTTTAACGTCGCGGACTCCCTTGAGATCGATAACTTCCAGATCGAACAGCGCTTCATTCTCCAGGGCGCTTCGGTTCCAAGCTGTATAACCGTTCTCGCTTTGACGGTAAACCGTGCGGAGAGCGTCGTGATGCACAACTAGCTGATGCATCGCATGGCGTAATGCTTCTTCGTCAAAACCTTGCTTGGAAAATTGCATGAACGCCTGGTTGCTATGATGCACGTCAGCCGGATTTTGTCCAAAGAACCAGTGCTGAATCGGAGTTAAGATCACCTCACCCGTTACTTCGGCTTGGCTAGCCGTTTTTTCCACCGTTTGCAGTCTTAAGCTAAGGGCAGAAATTGTCGGGTAATGGAACAAATCTTTCATGACCAACTTGTAGCCCGTTTGCAAAAGACGGGACGATACCTGCAAGGCCTTGATCGAATCACCGCCGAGCGCAAAGAAATTGTCCTTTGTGCCGACCTGATCCACACCAAGTACAGACTGCCATACTAACGCAAGTGCTTGCTCAGCATTAGTACGTGGTGCCGTGTATGCAACCTCGGCGCGAATACTCCCTTCCGGCACAGGTAACGCTTTTCGGTCTACCTTTCCGTTCGGCGTAAGCGGCATCTGATCCAGACGCATCATGCGCGCAGGCACCATATGGGAAGGCAGGGCTGTGTCCAGATGAGCCACCAGTCTTTCCAGATCGAAACTTGATTCGGCTACGACATACGCGCACAAATATTTCTGCCCCCGCTCATCCATCCGATCCATGACAAGCGCTTGACGTACACCAGCCACATTATTCATGGCTGCTTCAATCTCACCAAGCTCGATCCGGTAACCGCGAATTTTCACCTGGTTGTCGATCCGACCGATGAAATCTACGTTGCCATCAGGCATCCAGCGGGCCAGGTCACCCGTCCGGTACAACCGCTCCCCAGCAGAGAACGGGCTATCTACGAATTTTTCCGCCGTCAAATCCGGACGGTTCAAATAACCGCGGGCTACACCCACACCGCCAATAACAAGCTCACCGGGTACGCCGATTGGCACCGGCTTCAGGTTCGCATCCACGATATAGAACTTGGCATTCAGCCACGCCATCCCGATCGGCACACTCCCCGTCTTCGGCAGTTTCTCCATCGGCTCATCATAGAAACTGGAGTCAATCGCGGCTTCCGTTACGCCGTAGCTGTTAATAATACGGAACTGGGATCCGAAGCGCTCCTGCAAAGTACGGTAATCTGCTACGCTACACGCATCGGAACTTGTGATCAGTAACTGCATCGAACTGATATCGAGACCTTCGGCATACACATGTTCCATAAACGGTATGATTAACGCCGGAGTCGATTCAAACACCGTTATGGCATAGTCACGAATCCAGCCGTACAGCCGGCTTGGATCAATTCGGTCATCCTTCGGTACGATGACCATGGTGCCGCCATTATACAGCGTGCGCGCAATATCGCCGACGAACACGTCGAACGAAAAGCTCGCGAGCTGTAATAACCGAATCGGAAACTGATCTAGACGGTATTCCCTCCGGTAGCCAGATGCCGTGTTCACCAAGCTACGGTGTTCCACTGCCACGCCCTTCGGTCGGCCTGTTGTACCTGAGGTGTAAATGACGTAAGCCAAATCACCCGCCTTGTTCACATTTGCAGGATTGGATGCCGGATCTGCTACTTGTGTGCGCTTCTCAGCTTCTGCTGTGGCAGAGGTTTCGGCAGCAGCCAATTCCACTTCCGCCTGCAACGTAGCTCTCTCTTCAGCGCATGTTTCACCCCAAGCTTGTGTACCTACAGCCCCATTTTCCCCTGCAAGTCCGTACGTTGTCTCGTCATCAAGCGCAAGCACCGTTTGCAGCATCAGATTTGTATCAGTACGCCAGACTTCTGTTTGCTCCAGCAGGCAAGTCTGCGTGAGCAGGACAGATGCACCACTGTCCGCGAGCATATACTCAATTCGTTCCGCAGGGTAATCCGGGTCAAGCGGTACATAAGCGCCGCCTGCCTTCCATACGGCAAGCACCCCAATCAATAGCTCCGTGGAACGACCAGCCAAAATGCCAACCACCTGCTCAGACTTCACTCCGTGCGTCCGCAGTATATATGCCAAACGGTTCGCTTTGGCGTTCAGCTCCGCATATGTCAGCTTGCTATCTTCGTAGACAACGGCCAGCGCTTCTGGCGTACGCTCCGCCTGTTGCTCAAATCGCTCGTGGAATGTTCTCTCCCGCCAAGCTTCATGTGCTTCCGGACCTGTGCCCTCTTCCTCTCCGGAGGATTGTTTCGCGAGAGCCAGAGACGACACGTCAAACCCAACCAGCAAATCATGCTTTTCGTCATCCGTCAGGAAATCCAGATCCGCAATCCGTGCTCCAGGCTGAGCCAGAATCGACTCCAGAAGATGCTCGTAATGCCCTGCCAGCCGTACGATCGTTTCAGGTCTGAATAGCGAGGTAGCATACTCAATCTTGCAAACCAGTTCTCTCCCTGCTTCCACAATATCCAAGCTAAGATCAAACTTTGCTGTCTTTTCCTCGATGTCGAACAGCGACCATTGCAAACCTTCCATCTTTAAATCCAAGCTCTCGTGCTTTTGTAAAGAAAACATCGTATCAAACAGCGGATTCCGGCTCAAATCCCGGTTCACCTGAAGTACTTCCACCAGTTCCTCAAACGGATAGTCCTGATGCTCATAGGCTCCAAGCGTTGTTTCCTTCACTTCCTGCAAGTATTCCATGAACGTCCGCTCTGCCGCTGGACCCAAACGAAGAGCCAACGTGTTGACAAACATGCCGATAATCGGTTGCAGGTCGGCGTGTGAACGGGCGGCAATCGGCGTGCCGATTACGATATCCTCCTGTCCCGCATATTTATGAAGCAATACGGAGTATGCGGCCAGCAAAAGCATGTACAGCGTTGAGCCCGTATCACCTGCAAGACGTTTAAGGGCTTCACTTTTGGCTTCATCCAGTGTAAACGTGAGCGTTTGACCGTCAAACTGCTGAACAGCTGGACGCGAGAAGTCAGATGGTAGCTCAAGAACCGGAAGCTCGGAGCTAAATACCCCACGCCAGTATTCCTCCTGTTGCTCAACGCGCTGTCGCTGCTCCTCGGATTGTTGCCAAACGGAATAATCCTTGTATTGAATATGCATCTCCGGTAACTCTTCCCCATTGTAAAGCCGCACGAATTCACGCAGTAGTACGTCCATAGAAAGGCCGTCGGAACCAATATGATGAATATCCAGTGCGAGCAGGAACTGCTCTTCTCCCAGTTCGATCAGCAGGGCACGTAGCAAAGGCGGCGCGCTCAAGTCAAAAGGCTGAATAAAGCCTTCAAGAATGGACGCAATCTGATCTTCACTGGCTCGAAGCTTCTCGATCTTGAAAGCGACATGTGGATGGATACGTTGAACCGGCTCTCCATTTATGATTTCAAAACCGGTGCGTAACATATCATGACGGGCCATCAAGGTATCCAGTGCTCTTTCCACTCTGGCCTCATCCAGAACACCTTCTAATCGCAAGGCGCTTGGGAGGTTGTAATTCAGCTCCAAGCTATCCAGTTGGTTCAGGACATACAGCCTTTTTTGCGCAGAAGAAACCGGATAGTATGCTTTGTCCTCCGCTTTGGGAATGGAAGTATGTTTCGTTACTTCTAAGCTGGCAATAGCCTCGGCCATCGCCCCTACCGTCATATAGCGGAATACATCACGTAACGGGAGTTCGACGTTCATCTCCTTCCTGATTTTGCTGACAAGGTTTATTGCCCGCAAGGAGTGGCCTCCGAGCTCGAAGAAATTGTTCAGGACTCCAATGCCAGAATAGCCCAGCACTTCCTCCCAAATTTTCACGAGTTGAGCCTCCAACTGGTTACGCGGTGCTACGTATTCAATGCCTGTTTCCATGCCACCTTGTGGCTCAGGCAACGATTTGCGATCGACTTTACCGTTGGACGTCAGCGGCATACGCTCCAGCTGCACGAAGTATGACGGGATCATATATCCCGGCATTTCCTCCGCCAACGCAGTTCTCATGGCACTGACTGTCAGCGTACAATCCGCCACAAAGTAAGCGACAAGCGCCTTCTCACCTCCGCTGTCCTCACGAGCGAGCACCACTGCCTCTTCCACGCCCTCTACATTTAGAAGCTGAGTCTCGATTTCGTCCAGCTCAATCCGGTAACCGCGGATTTTCACCTGATGGTCGATCCGGCCTAGATATTCGATGTTGCCATCCGGTAGCCAGGCCGCCAAATCACCCGAGCGATACAGTTTCTCCCCCTCCGCAAAAGGAGAATCGACGAACTTCTCCGCTGTCAGATCCGGACGGTTCAGATATCCTCTAGCTAACCCTTCCCCAGCCACATACATTTCGCCGGACACGCCAATCGGCACAGGACGGCGGTTTTCATCCAGAACGTATACGCTCAGCGTAGGGATCGGTTTACCGATATTACTTTTGGCTGCCTCTATCTCGACCCACGTAATTTCCTTATACGTCACATGAACCGTTGTCTCCGTAATACCATACATGTTGATCAGCTTCGTATCAGGGTATTTCGTCTTGTAGCCCTTGAGCAGCAATGGACTAAGCGCTTCTCCCCCAAAAATGACATTGCGAATCCTCAGATCATATGCATGATCCGTCAATACCTCCCGCAACAGTTGATAAAAGTACGTTGGCGTCTGGTTCAGAATGGTGACTTGTTCGTGGCCTAACAGTGCCAGGAAATCGGCTGGATTTTTCGCTGTGAGTGGTGGTACAATGACCAACTTACCTCCGTACAGTAGTGCTCCGTACATTTCCCAGACAGAGAAGTCAAAGCAGAATGAATGGAACAACGTCCAAGTATCAGACGGTCCAAAGTCGAACAGGTTTTTGTCATTAAACAGGAGGCGCACAACGTTTTTATGCTCGATCAACGTTCCTTTCGGTTTGCCCGTCGTTCCCGATGTGTAGATGACATAGGCCAGATTGCCCGGGCCAGAGATCGGTTCCAAGTTTGAGACATCCAGTGCACTTCCCAAGTCCGCTTTGCCATCTCCCCAAACAAAATCATCCAATTCAAGCCGGGTTCCAGCGAAGTCCGTCTTCTCATGCAATTTCTTTTGAATCAGCAATAATGGTGCACCGGAATCCTCGATCATGAAACGAATACGCTCTTCCGGATAGTCGGGATCGACAGGCACGTAAGCTCCGCCCGCTTTGAGAATCGCCAGAATGCCGACGACCATATCAAGCGAACGTTCGGCCAAAATGGCCACCAACTGATCCGCTTCGACTCCGGTCTCCCTCAGTTTTCGTGCGAGGCGATTCGATTGTTCATTTAACTCGCGGTAAGTCAATTGCTTCTCATTCATAACAGCCGCCACGTTATTCGGGTAGAGCTCTGCTTGTTCTTCGAACAGTCCGTGAATGGTTTGCTGACGTGGGTAGTCCGCCTCCGAATCGTTAAACCCGTGCATCAGCTCGTGGATTTCCTCACCCGTAAGCATCTCCAGTGATGCAATGTCCCTGTCCGGTGCTGCTACGATGGTTTCGAGCAACTTGTCATAATGTCTGGCGAACCGCTCCGCAGTTTCCTGTTTATACAGAGCCGTAGCGTACTCCAACCGACATTCAAGCTGACCATCCAGCTCCGAAATATCTAGTAGCAAATCGAACTTGGATGTTCGGTTTTCCAGCGGATAAAAAGATTGTTCAAGTCCCTCGATGACAATTCGCTCGTTCTCCGTATTTTGCAGGGAGAAGAACGTATCAAAGAGCGGATTCCGGCCAGTCGCGCGCGCAATGTGCAGACTCTCCACCAAGTCTTCGAACAAATAATTTTGATTTTCAAAAGCCCCAAGTGTGATGTCCTTAACTTCATCAAGGTAGGAAAGGTAAAGCTTGGAACGCTCTGGACGGCTACGAATGGCCAGTGTGTTGATGAACATTCCCACGATAGGTTGCACTTCTTCTTGCGTTCTTCCGGCAATCGGCGTTCCTACGATCAGATCTTCCTGGCCCGAATATTTATGCATAAGGATGGAGTACGCCGACAGTAGCACCATATACAGGGTCGTTCCCGTCCGTGCCGCAAGTTCTTTCAACTTCTCCGTTCGTTCTTTTCCGATATAAAACTTCACAGTCCGGCCGTCAAAGCTCTGCACCGCAGCGCGCGGGTGATCCGTCGGTAGCTCCAAAACAGGCAATTCACCCGACAACTGTTCCAGCCAATACTCCTTCTGCGGCTCAAGCATCAGCCCATAGGCTTCGGAATGTTGCCACACAGCATAGTCTTTGTATTGAATGTTTAGCGGAACCAGCGTCTCACCCCGATATAAGCGGCTGAACTCGTCGAAAAGCAACGCAGTCGAAATGCCATCGGAGACGATATGATGCATATCAAACAACAGAATGTGGCGATTCTCGGCGACTTGGATCAGGCCGATACGTAGAAGTGGCGGCTTGGTCAGATCAAACGGGCGATAATAAGCCTCCACCATTTGATCGAATTCCTGCTCGCTCGCCTGGAAATAATCCACGGCAAACTGCACCTCATCATAGATGCGCTGCACAAGCTCGCCCTGAACCTGCTCGATCCCGGTGCGCAGCGTCTCATGGCGCTGAATCAGTGCCCGGAATGCTTGCTCGACGCGCGTATGATCCAATGCACCTTCGAGTAGAAGCGCCGCTGACATATTGTAGCTACGCTCGGCTCCATCAAGCTGGCGCAGGATGTACAAACGCTTTTGTTCAGAGGAAACCGGATAGTACTCTGCCTGGGCTGCCTTTGTAATCTCGTATGTCTCCTGCTGCTTTAAGCCACCGATTCTCTGGGCCAACTGTTCAATCGTGGTGTAGCGAAAAACATCCCGCAACGGAACCTCGACTTGCAGTTCCTTCCGAATCTTGGAAACCAGTGAGGAGGCCCGCAAGGAATGCCCTCCCAGGTCGAAGAAATCATCTTGAACGCCAACTCGCACAATACCCAGCACCTGCTGCCATATGAGAGCAAGTCTTGTTTCGAGCCCTGTGCGAGGTGCCACATACTCATGCCCTGCTTCTACCTCTCCGCTCGGTTCAGGCAATGCTTTACGATCAATTTTACCGTTCGGCGTAAGGGGAAGCTTATCGAGTGATACGAATCGAGCCGGGATCATATGGACAGGTAGCTCTTCCTTCAATTGAGACAGCAGATCGCTTATCTGCAAAGATACATCGCTAGCAACGTAACCACACAAATACTTCTGCCCCTGCTCATCCGTGCGGTCGATCACTACAGCCTGATTAATACCAGGATAACGTAACAGAGCCGTTTCGATTTCCCCGAGTTCGATTCGGAACCCGCGAATTTTCACCTGGTAGTCGATCCGGCCGATGAAGTCCACGTTTCCGTCTTCCAACCAACGAGCCAAGTCCCCTGTACGGTACAGACGTTCGCCCGGCACAAACGGGCTCTCTACAAACTTCTCAGCGGTTAAGTCGGGACGGTTCCAGTAGCCGCGCGCTACCCCAGCACCACCAATAACAAGTTCCCCCGGAACCCCTATAGGCACTGGCTTTAATGCAGCATCAACAATATAAAATCTGGCGTTCAGCCAAGCTTTGCCGATTGGCACATGGCCCGACGTCGGCAGTTTGTCCAACGGCTCATCGTAAAAGCTGCTGTCAATCGCCGCTTCTGTAACACCGTAGCTGTTAATAATGCGGAATTGTCCGCCGAATCTTTCCTGTAACAAACGATAGTCGTTGACACTGCAAGCATCCGAGCTGGTAATCAGCAACTGCATGGAGCTAACGTCCAGCTTTTCTTCATAGATATGTTGCATGAACGGCAAAATGAGCGCAGGTGTCGATTCAAATACCGTAATGTTATGATCCCGAATCCAGCCGTATAAACGGTTCGGATCAATCCGATCATCCTTCGGCACAATCACCATCGTACCCCCGTTGTACAGCGTGCGTGCGATATCTCCGACGAATACGTCAAACGAGAAACTCGCCAGTTGCAATAGCCGTACCGGGAACTGATCCAAACGGTACTCAAGGCGGTATGCATCCGCCGTATTTACGAGACTACCATGCTCAACCATGACACCTTTCGGATGTCCCGTTGTACCCGAGGTGTAAATTACATAAGCCAAGTCTTGCGGAGCACTGTCGACAGAGTCAAATTCCATGCCAACCGCGTCCCCGGTATAAAGCTGCTCATCGTCCATGGCATAAATCGCTTGAAGCTTCAGCCTGTCATCAGCCAGCCAACCTCCGGCCCGCTCCAACAAATGACGTTGCGTAAGCAACACCGATGCCTCGCTGTCGCTTAGCATATACTCGATTCGCTCTGCCGGATAATCAGGATCTAGCGGCACATAGGCTCCGCCCGCTTTCCATACAGCGAGTACCCCTACCAGCAGTTCGACCGAACGTTCCGCCCAGATCCCAGTAATGCTCTCCTTTCCCACGCCCTGTTCACGAAGGAGAGCAGCCAGACGTTCGGCGCGCTCGTTCAATTCGCCATACGTCAGCTGCTTGTCCGTGTAGATGGCTGCAGGATGATCCGGTATTTCCCTAGAAAACTTTTCAATATATCGATGAAACGCTTTTCCCTCGTTAAGCTCTGTAACTGGCGGGTTAAAAACGTCCAGAATGCGATGTCTCTCCTCATCACTGAGCAGAGAAAGTTCACGTACCCGTAGTTCGGGAGTCTGAAGAAACTGATCCAGCACAGTTACATACTGTTCCATAATCCGATCGATCTCTGCCTTTCCGAACAGACCCGTACGGTAAGAAGCATGGAGAATGACATGTCCTTCATTCAGCATATGGTCGAAGCGTAGCAATAAATCGTCCATCTCATGTCTGGCAAAATGAGCCTCCAGACGTACTTTGATTTCTTCGTACTCCTCAATTTTCAGAGGCAGATATTCCAGAGATGTGCGGAAAAGCTCTGAAAGATCGTTCCGTCCATGTTGCTCACGCAAATCCTGGATCAATTGGTTATACGGATATTTCTGATACCGCAGATCCGCCGTATTTTCCTTGGAAACGGTCTGGATCAGGGACATCAGATGAGCGTCTGGATCAAGATGAATCCGTGTGGCCACAGTGCTGACGAACATACCAATGGTTTCTTTTTCCTTTTTGCTGGTACGATTGGCGAAAACCGTGCCGACCGGCACATCGGTGCTGTCAGTCAGCTTGTACAGCAGGGCGTACATGGTGGACAGAAATAACGTATATAAGCTGACCTGATATCGTTCACTGAAGGCCAGAATGCGTTCATACCGGGAACCGTCCAAAATGATGGCGAGTTTATTGGACTCACTGCCAACGGAGAATGATGGCACCGATTTAATGCCCGTCGTTTCAGGCAACGTACTGTACTTTGTCAGCCAATATTCCTTGCCTTTTTGATAACGTTGTGATTGCTCATACTCTTGCTCAGCAGAAATATAATCCAAATAGGAGGGAGCCTGATCATTACCTGAGATATCTTTATCTCCGCCATTCTCATTCTCATTCTCTTTGACTTTGCCTTTTACCTTACCTTTGTCTTTGCGCAGTTTCAGATATTTTTCCATCACGGCATGCAACAAAGCATTTACGGACAAACCGTCAGCAATGATATGATTTATCGTCAAATTAAGCCATACCTGACCGTTCGCAAAATGAATCATTGTAAATTGGTAAAGGTTTTCGTCAAACACGCTTACCGGTTTTTCGCTTACTTCGTTTACCCATGTATAAAATTGTTCAGTTGTATCTAATTCGAGGTGGCTTATCCTGGCTTGCACATTCTCCAGTTCTTCAAACCACTGTGTTGGATGTTGTAAATCTCCACTAAGACGGATGCGGAAAGCATCATAGGTTTTGACGATTTCACCCGTCGCTTGCTCCAGAAGCGGTGTGTCAATCTCACCCGTAATTTGGTAAGTTGCGGAAAGCATCGTGATGGACGTACCCGGATTCATAATTTCCATAAACCATATTCGGCGCTGGGCTTGCGTTAATCCGTATTGCTTGTTGGTATTTTCTCTCACATCGACACACTCCCGTTTTAGAGATTGTTTGTTAATCAGCTAACTGTAAAGCCGGGCGTAATAACCTCCGAGCGCGAGCAGATCCTGATGCCGGCCCCGCTCAACGACTGTCCCTTGGTTCATAACCGTAATCAAATCTGCATGTTCCACGGTGCTGAGACGGTGCGCGATCAGAATAGTCGTACGCCCCTTCATCAGTACGTTCAGAGCCTGCTGTACCCAATGCTGGGATTCGTTATCCAGTGCAGAGGTTGCTTCGTCCAGCAGGAGAATTGGTGCATTCTTAAGAATCGCCCGCGCAATCGCAATGCGCTGCCTTTGTCCGCCTGACAACGATGCGCCTCTCTCTCCAACCGACGTTTGATACTGCTCAGGAAGTTCCTGAATAAAATGATGAGCGTATGCCGCCTTGGCAGCTTCGACAACTTCTTCATCCGTGGCTTCCGGCTTGCCATAGCGGATATTTTCCTCAATCGTGCCTGCAAACAAGAACGGCTCCTGCGGAACATAAGCAATCTGCCTGCGGATTTCCTCCAGTGTGTAATGGCCAAACGCTTTGCCTTGGAGCAGGATTTCTCCACTGTCCACCGGATAAAAGCCGAGCAACAGCTTGATCAGCGTACTTTTGCCGCTACCGCTGGCTCCCACAATTGCTGCGACCTGGCCGGGAAACACCTTCAAGGACATGCCTTCAATCACCTTTTTATCCATCTGATAGGAAAATTCCACATCGCGAAACTCCACCGCAGCATCCGAAAAATGTTTACTATCTGGAGATCCTAGTCGCTCTGGTTCCTCTTCCTCTGCAAGTACCTCTTGAATCCGGTGAGCCCCCGCGAGCGAATTCTGGGTCATGGACAGAACCATCCCCAGGTTCAATAAAGCGTGCGTCAGATTCACTTGCAAAACCGCCAGGGCAGCAACACTCCCCATTCCCATAAGTCCATAGGCATAGAGAAGACTACCGATGACGATAATGCCACAGAACGTGACGTAACTAATAAAATGATTCACCGCAGCCTGCATGCCGTTCTTCTGTGCAGTTTGCCGAAGCGTCTGGGTCATCTGTTCGTTCAACGTCTCATACTGGCTATAAATCGAACGGATTCGAAACAGTTTCACCATCTGAATGCCGCCCATAAAATCTTTGAATTTTTCAGTCATTTTACCAAGCGTTTGCAATCCTTGTTCGGACAAGACACGAATATCTCGTGCAAATTTCAGGCTGACCGCGGAGGACAATAGCAGAATGACAAAAGATACGCCAGCAAACCGCCAATCGATCAACACCATGGAAACAATAGAGCCGATGCAAAAAACAACTTGTAACAACAGAACGAAGTAAACCTGTGAAAATGTAAACTCAACTGTCGTTACGTCGTTGTTCACCCGCGACAACAAGTCCCCATGGTGCGTCTGCTCCAGAAATCTCGGACGTACTCGGCACAGCTTGTTATAAAGACGCTCGCGGATGTTCAGTACAGTCAGCTCGACACTACGCTGGTACAAGTAAATGAACCAGGGCGAAATAATATTTTCCAGAAACAGCGCCGTGCCCAAAATGATAAAAGCATTCACCATCAGGGACGTATCTCGGGACACGGCGAAATCAACCAAGTTATGTACGACCAAACTGAAGGCGATCAGAAACAATGTCTGGGTGAGAGCCGTTACAGCCAGGCCGGTGGCGTACTGATTTTTTTGCTTGCGGTTCATAAATGTCAGCAAATAGCCAAGTTCTTTAACTTGCGAGATCCATCCGCCCTTTTTCATGTGTGCGCCACCTCCCTGCGTTCGGCGGACTCGGTAAACTCCTGGTAGTAAGACTGGGCATACAGCCCATTCATCCCCAGTAATTGTTCATGAGTGCCCTTCTCCACAATATTTCCCTGTTCCATGACCCAAATCTCGTCGACACTTTGTACCGTAGAAAGTCGGTGAGCAATAACCATCGTTGTTCTCTGTTTCATCAATACACCCAGAGCTTTCTGAACCGCACTTTCCGACTCCGGATCAAGGGCCGACGTAGGCTCGTCCAACAACAGCACGGGAGCATCCTTTAAAAAGGCCCGAGCCATGGCGATACGCTGACGCTGTCCGCCGGACAAAAATCCTCCGCGCTCTCCGACATACGTCTGGTATCCATCAGAGAGCTGCATAATGAAGGAATGCGCCTGAGCAACTTTGGCAGCTTCAATAATCGCGTCCATCGATGCTCCCTCCTGCCCGTAGCCAATATTTTCGGCAATCGTCCCGCTAAACAAATACGAATCCTGAGTGACCACGGAGAAATGTGACCGCAGTTGCTCCGGATCGGCACCATCAATCTGGCTGCCAAACACGCGGATTTCGCCTTCGCCTTTCTCCGGTAGCGGATAAAAGCCGCAAACCAGCTTAAACACCGTGCTCTTCCCTCCGCCGCTCGCCCCGACAAGAGCAATCGTCTTACCTTCCGGTACCGAGAAGCTAACATTCCGCAGGATCGGAGAGTGATCTTCATATCCGAAGGTCACGTTCTTGAATTCAATAGGAGCTGCGTTCGCCTTCGGAATTAAACGGCCATTTTCTGTTTCGGTTGGTTGCTCAACGATGTCGGAAACCCTTCTCAAGGCACCGGCCATTTCGAACGTACGCGTGATAAGCTCGGGAATATGTTCCAGCGGTTCCAGACACAGATTCAGCAAGTATAAGAAGGCAACGAGTTCTCCCGCTCCTAGCTGCCCTTGATAGATCAAATAACTTCCGTAACTGACTGCAAAAATGATCGGACTGATCATCAGTGTAGATAGCAACGGGTTGACCCAGGCTTCCCGCTTTTTTACCGCCAGTTTTTTTTGAGCTGTCAATTGCAGCAACACTTGGTAGGATCGAGATAACATCCCGGATAACAGGTAGCTTTTTACAACAGGCATCCCCCCGAGCGTATCCTGGAGGTTAACGTTCATTCGGCCCATATTGGTCTGAGCTTCCTCCGTCAACCGCTCCAATTGCTTGCCAATCCACTGAGAAACCAGCAAGGCTACCGGAAATAACAGCAGACTGTACAGCATCAGCTCCCATTGGAGGTAGATCAAATATGCGAAACAGCCAATGAACAATAGCGGATGATAGAACCACTGGGCAAAATCCCGCATCATAAACTGCTGGATGAGCTGCAGATCATTATTGATCCGTGACAGCATGTCACCCGAGTGCTGTTTTTCCAAATCGGAGACCCGAAGTTTACCGATATGACGCATGACATCGTTACGGACATCCTGAACCGCAGAGGCACTGCTTCGCTCCACGCCGAAACTCATGAAAAACTTCGCAGGTACACCGATCAGGATGACCACAAAGACCGCATACACGATCTGTAACACGATTGGCCCTGCCCCTTTCTCGGCCTGCGTGGTCAGTTGCTCGATCAGACTTCCCGTCCATATCTCAATGACGGCCGCAGCAATTGCGGACAATATACCGACGATCATCCAGCCCTTGTGACGGCCTACATAAGACATCAGCCAGCGAAACGCTTTCCATGTGGCGTAAGCGGTGTGACGCTTGGAAGGTTCCGCTGTGACTTGTTCTCGAACGAATGGTTGCCGCTCAGCTTCCATGTAGTACTCCAGCCTCCGCCTCAATCTGCCGCTTAACTTGCTCTAAAATATCCCGGATGACGACGGCCGTTTCGTCCACACGCACAAGCTCTAATAGTTCTTCATGCGCGCCTTCCAAACGATAGTCGGTGTAAGCTTGCCTTGTCGCACGCCTCCAGGATGGCAATTGGTGCTCCAGACGAAACGCCTCGCTGTCCTTCGCAATCAATTCATAAATCCGGGCCGAGATCGTTCCAGAATTAATAAGCTGTGCCTCGTACATCAAGGTCGCTTTAACCTTACGATGAACCCGCTCCCGTACGAGTGAGTTACTCATTAATTCCTTCTCTTCTTCGTCAAAATCGGCAAGCATTTCTTCAAGCTCTTTCTCTGACGTTTCAGCAGGCGTCAGCGTTTCCTTAATCCACGAGTCCACCATAAGCACGTCCGTTACGACATGCCCTCTTTTTTCCATCACTTTAGCTACCTCAAACGTCAGGTTGCCTCCAAAGCAATAACCGAGTAACACGTAGGGCCCTTCTGGCTGGATGCGAACAATCTCATCCACATAGCGGTTCAGCATGGACTCGTAATCGGTGGCATCGTCGATAAAATCAATACCGTAGAGTATGAATCGTCCATCGAGCCTACTTGCGAGTTCCCGGTAACCTATGCCGAAGCCGCTACCGGGAGGGAAGCAGAACACGTTAAGATCACCTGTTTTATTCAACTTAATGAAAGAGTCTCCCCCTTGATCTAGCCCCATATCTCCCTCTCCAAAAGCCATGGCTTCAACGGTGAAATGATGGAACTCGCGGTTCAGCGGGATCTCAATTCCTGTTTCATCGTAAACAGCTTGAACGAGCCTCATCAGGCTTAACGAATTGCCTCCAAGTTCAAAAAAGTTATCCTTTACGCCAACCTGCGGAACGGCAAGCGTATCTTGCCATACACGGGTGATTTTCATCTCAAGCAACGTTCTCGGCGCGACATATTCGGCTTCCCTGGCCGCGGTTTCCCCTGGCGCGGGTAATGCTTTGCGGTCAATTTTCCCGTTCGAGGTCAGCGGCATCTGCTGAAGCTGAACGAAGTGAGAAGGAATCATATACCCCGGAAGTTGCTTGGAGAGTTCCTCCTTAAGTTCATGCGCCGAAAACCTGGTTTCTGCGACGTAATACGCAACAAGAAGCTTATTACCGTTCGCGTCGTCGCGATCAAGCACTTTGGCTTCCTGCACAGCTTCAATCTTCAGCATCTGGTTCTCGATCTCATCCAACTCGATCCGGTACCCACGAATTTTCACCTGATGGTCGATCCGGCCCAGATATTCGATATTGCCGTCTGGCAACCAAGTCGCCAAATCGCCCGTGCGGTACAGTTTCTCCCCCTTTACAAACGGGGAATTGACGAACTTCTCCTCTGTTAGATCCGGACGGTTCAGGTATCCTCTCGCAAGGCCTTCCCCGGCAACGAACATTTCACCCGCTACACCAATTGGAACGGGTTGGCGGTTTTCATCCAGAACATACACACGAAGCGTAGGGATAGGCTTGCCGATATTACTCTTCGCCGCCTCTATTTCGGTCCACGTAATTTCCTTATATGTCACATGAACAGTCGTTTCCGTAATGCCGTACATGTTGATCAGCTTTGTCTCTGGGTACTTCGTCTTGTAACCCTTGAGTAATAACGGACTGAGCGCTTCGCCTCCGAAGATGACGTTACGAATCCGTAGATGATATGCATGATCGACCAAGACCTTACGGAGCAACTGGTAAAAATACGTTGGCGTCTGATTCAAAATCGTAACTTGTTCGCGGCTTAGCAGCGTCAGAAAATCAGCGGGACTTTTCGCCGTCAGCGGTGGTACGATGACCAGCTTACCTCCATTCAGCAACGCTCCGTACATTTCCCAAACAGAGAAATCAAAGCAGAAGGAGTGGAACAGTGTCCATGTGTCAGCTGGCCCAAAATCGAACAAGTTCTTGTCGTTAAACAGAAGGCGCACGACATTTTTATGCTCAATTAGCGTTCCTTTAGGTTTACCAGTCGTTCCTGACGTGTAGATAACATAGGCCAAGTTCCCCGATCCAGATATCGGTTCTAAGTTTGAAGAGTCCAGTGTACCTTCGGAGCCGAGCCCATTCTCTTCCCAAACAAAATGATCTAATTCAAGCCGAGTCCCTGCGAAGTCGGTCTTTTCATGCAAATGCTTTTGAATCAGTAATAACGGTGCGCCTGAATCTTCAATCATGAATCGGATGCGCTCCTCTGGATAATCGGGATCGACAGGCACGTAAGCCCCGCCGGCTTTGAGAATCGCTAGGATGCCAACAACCATATCAATCGAGCGTTCGGCTAGAATCGCGACCAGTTGATCGGCTTTGACTCCTGTCTCCCGCAACTTCCGCGCAAGGTGGTTGGATCGTTCGTTTAATTCGCGGTAAGTCAGCTGCGCTTCATTCATGACAACGGCTACGTTATCCGGGTAAACCACTGCCCGTTCTTCAAACAAGCCGTGAATGGTTTGCCCGCGTTCAAATCCGGTTTCGGTGTCATTAAATTGATTCAGGAGCGTTTCCCTCTCATCTGGAGATAGTACATCGGCTTGTCCAAGCTCCAGATCCGGCTGAAATAAAAGTAAGGATAGTAGTCGAACCAGATGATCAGCTGCCTGTTCCACAAACGCATGCTCATACCGTTGCCCGTCATAGCTTATCTCCAACTTGATCGAGCTGTCTTCGCGGTCGAAGCGAAAAATCATATCGTTCACCATCCGGTTGCTCAGCGGTTCAGGATGAATCGGGGCGAAGGTGACCACGGTATTAATGACCGGGAAGCCGTCCTTCGTGTAACCCAGATGGAGCGGCTCCACCATTTTCCGAAAAGGCAGGTGCTGATGATCCAATGCCTCGCCGATGGAGGTTTTAATTCCTCCAAGTAACGTTTTAAGCGTTGTCTGATGGCTTACAGCCGTTTTGATGACCAGGATTTCATGGGACGTCGGCATCTCATCCGCTTCTGCATGATAAGAAGGCATACCGACCAGTACTTGACCCTGCCCTGTATATTTGAACAGCAGGCCTTTTACTCCTGCCAAAGCAACCATGTATATCGCCAAATCGGAACCACTCGCTAGGCCAATAATTCTCTCCGAGAGCTCGCTTGGCAGAATGCGGTGAAGCAAGCCCGGCTTGGCCTGGACTTCCCCACTTGCAGATAATTTGGAGGATTGACTGTAAGGAAGGAAGCTCAGGCTGTCACTGGCATCAAACTTGCTGCTCCAGTACTGTTCTTCCTTTTCAAATAAAGATTTCATGGATACCTCCTCTAAAATGAAGTGACCGCATGCCCCGCGCAGATCCAAAATGTTTGTTTTCGGATCTGTGCATCTATGGGCTTGCATGTTGTTCGTCATCTTACTTGGTATGCGTGCAGATTTCGCTAGACATCAAAGGTACGTCTGTAGAGTTAAAACGCGAATTCGATTGTATCCACCGCATTCTTTCCGTCTGTCTCCGGTTTATGGCATTCAATGCGGTTTAGCTCAAGGTGTGGATTTTCCACGATTTGAGACAGCACCCGCAGGTAATCCTCGGACAAGGTACGAATCATCGTCTCTTTGAACAGTTTGGTGGCATAGAAGAAGCCTCCGCTCAGCGACCCGTTGTTTTCATACATAAACAGGGTTAGATCAAACTTGGCTTCTTCCAACTGGTCGAGTTCAACATTTTTCAGGTTGACCCCTTCCAGTTCGACGTCGTGTTCTTCGATATTTTGCAAGTCGAAAACAGCATCGAATAACGGGAAGCGCCCTGGTTCCCGCTTCACATTCAAACGCTCCACAAGCTCTTCGAACGGATAATCCTGGTTCTCAAAAGCACCCAAAGCTGTCTCCTTCACTTCTTCAAGGTAGGACAAAAACGTTTTGTCGCCTGAAGGACGATTGCGGAGCGCCAACGTATTAACAAACATCCCGATGACTGGCTCCAAATCGGCATTCGTTCTTCCCGCCACCGGGGTACCCACGATGATATCCTCTTGTCCGCTGTACTTGGAGAGCAACAAGGTATACGCCGCTAGTAGCACCATGTACAGCGTGCTTTCTTGCTGAGCTGCCAATTGACGCAATCGCTCAGATAGAGAAGCATCAACGTCGAAATCCAGATGCATGCCTTCGTAATCGCGAATCGCAGACCGTTCATAGTCCATCGGTAAGTCGGCCCTTGGGAGCTCGCCTTCAAAGGCTTTCAGCCAGTACGCTTCCTGCCGCCCGATCCGGTCTTGGTAATCCTTAGAGTGTTGCCAAACAGCATAATCTTTGTATTGAATCCGTAGTGGAGGCAGTTCTTCACCGGCATATAAACTTGAGAACTCATCCATCACAATTGCCATCGATACGCCGTCGGACACAATATGATGCATATCGAACAGGAGAATATGCAGGTCCCGCTCCAGTTCTATAACCCCGGCGCGCAGAAGTGGCGGCTTGCCAAGGTCAAACGGGCGAACGAAGCCGCGAATGGTCTGCTCCATTTGAGTCACATCCTCTGGATCTGCTTGATGGTGTTCGATAGCAAAATCAACCTGCTGGTAAATGCGCTGAACCGCTTCACCCTTCATAACTTCAAAACCGGTACGTAGTGATTCATGGCGAGTTATCAATTTACGCATGGCATCTTCAAAACGCTCTAAATCAAACTCACCTTCCAACTGCACCAGTTCCGGCATGTTATAAAGCTGGTCTGCTCCGTCCAGCGTGTGCTGAATGAACAATCGCTTCTGCGCAGAGGAGAGAGGGTAGTATTCTCTCACATCCGCTTGAGGAATGGCGTCATGCTCCCGTCGCTCCATCCGGGCGACTACCTCGGCCATCGCTGCAATGGTCGAGTGACGGAATACGTCGCGCAGCGGCAGATTGACATTTAATTTCTTAAATACCTTGCCTGCCAATGACGTTGCCCGTAGAGAGTGACCACCAATGTCAAAGAAGTTCTCATACACGCCGATCTCCTTCGTTAGCCCCAGCACCTCTTGCCAAATCGAGGCCAATTTCATTTCCAGTTCATTGCGCGGTGCGACATACTCCGCTCCGCTTCCTGCCTCCCCTTCCGGGGCTGGCAACGCCTTCCGGTCAATTTTTCCGTTTGGCGTCAGAGGCAGATGCTCCATCTTCACGAAGTACGATGGGATCATATACCCTGGCAACTCCTGTGCCAGCGCTCCACGCAGATCGTTTACTGCCAGATTCGTTCCTGTATCCGGTGTGTAATATGCACATAGCACTTTCTGCCCGTTTGCGTCATTTCGAACCAGCACCACGGCTTCGCGTACATTTTCCACCCGCAAGAGTTGTGACTCGATCTCGCCCGTTTCGATCCGATACCCCCGGATTTTTGCCTGGTTGTCCATCCGACCGATAAAGTCCACGTTGCCGTCTTTTGTCCATCTCGCCAGGTCTCCCGTGCGATACAAACGCTCACCTGCTGAGAACGGGCTGTCTACGAACTTCTCTTCTGTCAGCTCTGGACGGTTCAAGTATCCGCGTGAGACCCCAACTCCGCCAATAACCAACTCGCCCAGCACCCCGACAGGCACGGGATTTAAATGTGCATCCACAATGTAAAACTTCGCATTTAACCACGCTTTGCCGATAGGCACATGCCCTGCCTCGGGAAGCATTCCCAGTGGCTCATCATAGAAACTGGAGTCGATCGCTGCTTCCGTTACACCGTAGGCGTTGATGATTCGGAATTTCGAGCCAAAACGTTCCTGCAAGGTTCGATAGTCTCCTACGCTGCAGCTGTCTGAACTTGTAATGAGCAGTTCCATCTGACTCATATCCAGCTGATTTTCATGCACATATTCCATAAACGGCACAATCAGCGCTGGCGTCGATTCAAAAATGGTCACTTGCTCCTGCTCGATCCAGTGGTGCAGACGCGATGGATCGATCCGGTCGTCCTTCGGCACAATGATCATTGCGCCTCCGTTATACAGCGTGCGTGCAATATCACCCACAAATACGTCAAACGAGAAGCTGGCAAGCTGCAATAGCCGCACCGGGAACTGATCTAATCGATATTCCCGTCGGTATCCTGCCGCCGTATTCACCAGACTGCGGTGCTCAACCATGACGCCTTTGGGCTGTCCTGTTGTTCCCGACGTATAGATCACGTAGGCCAGATCCTCTGAACGGGCTTCGTGGAAATCATCCATGCCAGAACTCAGCGGCGCATTGGCCCGCTCCTCGCTGTAGGATGCTTCGTCATCGAGATACAACACTTCCGCCAACGCCAGTTCCTCTGCTGTGAGCCAAGCTTCAGCACGCTCTCGCAGTGGCGTTTGCGTGAGTAGCACCTTCGCTCCACTGTCTTCGAGCATGAACCTCACGCGGTCTGCCGGGTAATCCGGATCGAGCGGTACATACGCGCCGCCTGCTTTCCAGACGGCCAGCACAGCTACCAGCAAATCCACTGAACGTTCGGCAAGAATGCCGACGATGGATTTCCGGCCGATGCTACTTGCACGCAGTGTAGCGGCCAAACGGTTCGCCCGTTCATTCAGTTCCGTATACGTTAGCCGTTCGTTTTCGTACACAACAGCCTCCGATTCAGGCGCGTGTTGCGCCTGTTCCTCAAACAGACGGTGGAACGCAACCGCAGGAGCAACTTCCACTTCCAGCTGCACCGGGTTAAATGCGCTGAGCATTTCTTTTTCCTCAGCCGTTAAAAAGCTCAGCTCAGCAATCTTCGCATCCGGACGGCTTACAATCGTGACAAGCAACTGCTCATAATGTTTGGCCAGCTGTTCGATGGTTTCCCTTTTATAAAGAGCCGTCGCATATTCGAAGCTGTAATCCAAGCCGCCGTTCTCCTCACCCACATCCAAGCTAATATCAAACTTGGCGGTATCCATTGCGCTCGGATAAGAAGTCAAGCGGAGCCCTTCCAACTCGAATTCCTCGTTCTCCGTATTCTGCATCGTAAACAACGTGTCAAAAAGGGGATTACGACTTAAATCACGGGTGACTTGCACCTTGTCCACCAATTCTTCGAACGGATAGTTTTGATGCTCGAAAGCATGAAGGGTCGTTTCTTTAATCTCGTTCAGGTATGACAGGAATGTCTTCTCCGAAGACGGATAACTGCGAATCGCCAGTGTATTCAAGAAAATCCCGATTAACGGTTGCACATCTCCATGGTTCCTTCCGGCAATTGGCGTACCAACAACTACATCTTCCTGACCTGAATATTTGTGCAGAAGCACGTTATAAGCAGCAAGCAACACCATGAACAGTGTCGTGCCCGTTTCTGAAGCCAACTGTTTCAGGGCATCGGTTTTCGAAGCTTCTAAGAAAAACTCCAGTGTGTGACCATCGTAGCTCTGCACAGCAGGACGCGGATAATCGGTTGGCATTTCCAGCACCGGAAGTTCTCCTTGGAACATGTCCAGCCAGTACGTTTCCTGATGCTGAAGCCGTTCCTTCTGCTCCTGTGAATGTAGCCAAACGGAATAATCTTTGTACTGAATGCGTAAAGGCTCCAGTTGTTCTCCCCCATATAAGCGGACGAATTCTTCAACAAAGATCTCCATCGATACACCGTCGGAAATAATATGATGCATATCGTACATTAGAATATGGCGTTCCGGAGCAAGCTGGACAAGGCCTACTCTCAGTAACGGAGGTTTCGCCAAGTCAAACGGACGGACAAAACGATGAACGATCTCTTCGACCTCTTGCTCATCTGCTGAATAGAACTCCACGGCCAAATTCAAGTCTTGGTAAATCCGTTGCGCTGCTTCGCCATCCACCATCTCGAAACCGGTGCGCAACATTTCATGTCTATCCACGAGCTTACGGAATGCGTCTTCGAACCTTGCACGATCCAAAGCCCCCTCTAGCACCATGGCTTCCGGCATGTTGTAACTAAGCTCCGCACCTTCTAGTTGATTCAAAATAAAGAGACGTTTTTGAGCAAAAGATTGTGGGTACACCTCACGTCTCTCCGCCAGCGGAATAGCAACGAATTTCTGCTCATCTAGCCGGGAAATGGCAACCGCCATGTTCTCGATCATAGAATGACGAAACACCTCTCGCAGTGGCAGATCCACGTTCAACTCTTTATGAATCTTGCTGACCAGTGTCGTTGCCCGTAGGGAGTGACCGCCGATGTCGAAGAAGTTCTCGTACACGCCGATCTCCTTCGTAAGCCCCAGCACCTCCTGCCATATCGAGGCCAATTTTCTTTCTAGCTCATTGCGTGGTGCGACATACTCCGTTCCGCTTCCTGCCTCCCCTTCCGGCGCTGGCAACGCCTTCCGATCGATCTTTCCGTTCGGCGTCAGAGGCAGACAGTCCATTTCCACGAAGTACGATGGAATCATGTATCCCGGCAACTCTTGTGCCAGTGCACCTCGCAGAACGTTCATTGCCAGATCCGTTCCCGTATTCGTTGTGTAATACGCGCATAACATCTTCTGTCCTTCTCCATCAGTTCGAACCAGAACGACTGCTTCGCGGACACCTTCCACACGCAACAGCTTCGCTTCGACCTCACCTGTTTCAATCCGGTAGCCCCGAATTTTAGCCTGGTTGTCCATTCGACCGATGAAATCCACGTTGCCGTCTTCCATCCACCTCGCCAAGTCTCCTGTACGATACAACCGCTCACCTGCGGCAAACGGACTGTCTACGAACTTCTCCTCTGTTAATGCTGGACGGTTCAAATATCCGCGCGAGACCCCAACTCCGCCGATAACCAGTTCGCCCAGCACCCCTACAGGCACCGGATTCAGGTGCGCATCCACAATGTAAAACTTCGCATTCAACCACGCTTTTCCGATAGGCACATGCCCTGTCTCGGGCAGCATTTCCAGTGGCTCGTCGTAGAAACTGGAGTCAATCGCCGCCTCAGTCACGCCGTAAGCGTTGATGATTCGGAATTGCGAGCCAAAACGTTCCTGCAAGGTTCGATAATCGGCCACGCTGCAGCTGTCCGAACTAGTGATGAGCAACTCCATCTGACTCATATCCAGCTGATTTTCATGCACATATTCCATAAATGGCACAATTAACGCTGGCGTCGATTCAAAAAGGGTCACCCGCTCTTGCTCGATCCAGTGGTGCAGACGCGACGGATCAATCCGGTCGTCCTTCGGCACAATGACCATCGTGCCTCCGTTATATAGCGTGCGTGCAATATCGCCCACAAACACGTCAAACGAGAAACTGGCTAGCTGCAACAGCCGTACCGGGAACTGATCTAATCGGTATTCCCGTCGGTATCCTGCCGCCGTATTCACCAGGCTGCGGTGCTCAATCATGACGCCTTTGGGCTGTCCTGTCGTTCCCGACGTATAGATCACGTAGGCCAGATCCTCTGGACGGGCTTCGTGGAAATCATTCATATCAGAACTCATCGGGGCATTGGCCTGCTCCTCGCTGTAGGATGCTTCGTCGTCGAGGTACAGCACTGCCGACAAAGCCAGTTCCTCTTCAACGAGCCAAGCTTCGGCACGTTCTTGAAGTGGTTTCTGGGTGAGTAGTACCTTTGCTCCACTGTCTTCCAGCATGAACCGAACGCGATCTGCCGGGTAATCCGGGTCGAGCGGTACATACGCGCCGCCTGCTTTCCAGACAGCCAGCACGGCTACCAGCAAATCCACCGAACGTTCGGCGAGAATGCCGACGATGGATTCACGGCCAATGCCACTTGCACGCAGTGTGGCCGCCAAACGGTTTGCCCGCTCGTTCAGCTCCGCATACGTTAGGCGGTCGTTTTCGTACACAACGGCCTCCGATTCAGGCACGCGCTGTGCCTGCTCCTCGAACAGACGGTGGAACGCAGCTGCGGGAGCCGTTTCTGCTTCGGGTTGCGCCGGGTTAAATGCGCTGATCAATTCTTCCTTTTCCGCTATAGTCAACAGGTGTAGCTCAGCAATCTTCGCATCCGGACGGCTTACGATCGTCGCAAGCAAATGTCCGAAATGAGCCTGCAACCTTCGAATCGTGCTTTCTTTGTAAAGAGCCGTTGAGAATTCAAAGTTGCACTCCAACACGCCGTCTTCTTCTGTAACATCCACACTCAAGTCGAACTTGGCTGAGCCGTAGTCACTAGAGTACGGTGATAACTTCAGTCCTTTCAGTTCTACCTTTTTTTCCTCCAAGTTTTGCAGGGAGAACATCGTATCAAAGAGCGGGTTGCGGCTCAGATCACGAGTGACTTGCACTTTGTCGACAAGCTCTTCAAACGGGTAGCTTTGATGCTCGTAAGCTCCTAAAGTCGTTTCTTTCACTTCTTCCAAATACGAAAGGAAGGTCTTGTCCGAAGTCGGATAATTGCGAAGCGCCAGCGTATTAACGAACATTCCGATTAAAGGCTGCGTGTCTACATGTGTTCTGCCCGCAATCGACGTTCCGACGATCAAATCGTCTTGACCTGTGTATTTATGCAATAGCACGGTATATGCCGCAAGTAACACCATATATAGCGTCGTTCCTCTTTGAGCGGCCAGTTGCTTCAAACATTCGTTCGTCTTCTCATCGACGAAAGATGTTAACGTCTGTCCTTCAAAACTTTGCACGGCAGGACGCGGGTAGTCGGTCGGCATCTCCAGCACTGGCAAATCGCCTTGGTAACGTTCCAACCAATAGCTTTCTTCCCGTTTCGACTGCTCCTTTTGCTCGTCTGACTGTTGCCATACCGCATAGTCCTTGTATTGAATGCGTAAAGGCTCTAATGTCTCGTCGCTGTATAGACGGACGAGTTCATCGACGAATACGTCCATCGAAACCCCGTCAGAGATAATATGGTGCATGTCAAACATCAGTAAATAACGTTCGGTCGCCAGCTCTACGAGTTTCGCTCGCAGCAGTGGAGGCTTCGCCAAGTCGAAAGGCTGGATGAAGGCCTGTACAACGTCTGGCGCTTCTTCCTCGTTCGCATGGCAGTACTCCACAGCAAAGTGGGCACTCTCATAAATGCGCTGTACTGCTTCGCCTTGCACGATCTCGAAGCCGGTTCGCAGCGTTTCGTGCCGTGCAATCAGTCCGCGGAAAGCCTTTTCCAGCAGACTCCGATCGATTGTTCCTTCCACCAGTAACACACCAGGCATGTTGTAGCTCTGATCTGCTCCTTCCAGCTGATTCAGGATATACAACCGCTTCTGAGCTGATGAAAGTGGATAATATGCTCTTCTGTCTGCCAACGGAATCGACGAGAACATCTGCTCTCCGATCCGGGATATGGCTAGGGCCATCTCTTCAATTGTCGAATAGCGAAATACGTCCCGCAGAGGCAATTCAACGTTCAACTCCTGGTGCACCTTACTTACGAGTGTTGTCGCCCGAAGTGAATGGCCGCCAAGGTCGAAGAAATTATCATGAACGCTAATGTGCGCGAGTCCGAGTACACTTTTCCAAATATCAGCCAGACTGGCTTCGAGTGGGGTCCGTGGTAGAGTCCCCTCTTCTCCAACCTGCAAGCTCTCCTCTGGCGCCGGGAGAGACCTGCGGTCAACCTTGCCGTTCGTTGTCAGCGGGAGTTGCTCTAGCTGGATCAAGTATGACGGAATCATATAGGCCGGTAGCTCCTGGGAAAGTACACTCTTCACCTCAGCCGCTGGAAGCTCAACGTCTGCTTCATAATACGCACAAAGTTGCTTTTCGCCGGAAGCACTCTCTCTGGCAAATACCGTTGTTTTCCGAATGCCTTCCACTTTCTGAAGCTGAGCTTCAATCTCGCCGAGTTCAATCCGGAAGCCACGAATTTTCACTTGGTCATCCGTCCGTCCAACGTATTCAATCGTACCGTCCGGCAACCATTTCGCTAAATCCCCCGTTCGGTACATGCGTGCTCCCGGTTCAAAAGGATGTTCCACGAATTTCTCTGCCGTCAGCTCAGGCCGGTTATTATAGCCCTGTACCAAGCCTTCTCCACCAACGCATAATTCGCCAGCCACACCGATCGGCAGAAGTCGGTTCCGGCTGTCCACGATATACACCGTTGTATTACTGATGGGTCTTCCTATAGGAACGGTAACGGCTGCGTCATCAATGAAGTCGACCGGAAGGTATGTGGTATACACTGTGCTTTCCGATGGGCCATACAGGTGGTTAAGTTTTCCCGGTCCGATATGGGCGAGTGCTTTACGCACATGGCCAACCGACACTCGCTCTCCTCCGAACAATATTGCCCGGACATCTCGCAAGCAGTCGATGTTCACATCTATAAGCACGTTGAAAAACGCCGTCGTTATCAGCATCACAGAGATATGCTCACGCTGAATGAGATCTGCAAGCTGACCAATCTCCAGCACAGTCTCACGGGGAACTAGTACCAACCGTGCTCCGTTGGTTAAAGCACCAAAAATATCGAAGATCGCTCCGTCAAACGAATAACTCGAAAGCTGGAGGACATGATCGTGCTCCGTGATGTCGATATAATTCGTATTTCGCACGATACGCACGATGTTACGATGTGAAACAAGGTTGCCTTTCGGCTTGCCCGTCGTGCCTGACGTATAGATGATGCATGCCAGATCTGTCGCTTCTGTGCCTGGATGTAGATCAGTGCTGTCCTCGTGATAGAAAAATTCATCATCCAATAAGATCACGGAGTCCGAATCCGCCAGACGTTCACGCAAGTGGCTCTGGGTCAGCATGACCTGAGCTCCCGAATCATCGATCAGAAAACGGATACGCTCCTCTGGATATTCTGGATCAATTGGTACGTAACCCGCCCCGGCTTTGTGTGCCGCCAGCATACCCACCACCATTTCAATGGAACGCTCAGCCATAATAGCGACTAGTCTCCCTCGGGTTATCCCGTGACTACGCAAGGTACGGGCAAGGCGGTTGACACGTTCATTCAGAGCGCGGTAGGTCATCTCGTGTCCATTCAAGGTGACAGCAGTTGCATCCGGGATGCGCCCCGCTTGTTCCTGGAACAATTGAATGAGCGTCTTATCGCGAGGAAACGCTGTGGTGGTATCGTTAAAACGTTCGAGTAGGTCCGTCTTTTCTGCCTCCGTCACAAGTTCCAACTCACCCACCGCAATTTTCGGATTAGCCGTCACCTGCTCCAGCAGATGTACGAGATGCCCCTTCAGTCGCTCGATACTATCTTTGTCGAACACTTCAGCATTAAAATCGAACCTGATTTCGATCTCGGCTCCTGGTGATACGGTCACGTTGAAGTTATAGTTCGTCTGCTCCTCCATCTGAACGTCTGCGATCGTCAGTTCCCCATGGTTCTGGTCGCCCGCTTGCTCCATCTGTTCATCTACAGGATAATTCTCGAAAGCGATGATATGGTTGATCAGGTTCTGCTTTTGCAAGCTGAGGGCTTGAATCTCATACAGCGGATAGTAATCATAACTCCCGGACTCCAGCGCTCGCTCCTGAAGCTTCACCATCAAGTTGGCAAATACGGTGTCGGCTTCACTCGTGACACGAACCGGAACTGTATTGATAAACAGACCGATCATGGACTCGACGCCTGGAATCTCCACCGGTCTTCCGGCTACAACGCTACCAAATACGGCATCGTGGGTTCCGTTATATTTTTGCAACATCACACCCCATGTAGCCTGCAAAAGTGTATTTACCGTAACCAGGTGCTGTTTCGCTACCTGATCCATCCGTTCACTTAAATCCTTGCCCAGCAGAGCTGTGACGTGATCGGCTTTAAATCTGTTATGCGGCGCTGATTCCTTTTGCCCGGGGAGTACCGTTTGCCCCTCATAACCTGCCAAGAATGCCGTCCAATAATCGGATGCTGCCTTATCGTCCTGCTTCTCCAACCATTCGATATAAGTACCGTAATCTGCTCTTTTATCTACCACCGGTTGCTCACCAGAGATCAAAGCAGAATACACCTCGAACAGCTCCTGTGTCAGCTGAGACAGACACCAACCATCCATTAAAATATGCTGGAAACTCCACAATACATGGTAGCTTTGCTCTTCAGTACGGTGGATCGTAAAGCGAACAAGTGCATCATGTTCCATGTCGAAGCCGCGAAGTTTGTCATCCTCGGCCTTTTTGTCCAGATAGGCCTGTTTCTGTTTTTCATCCATTTTCAAATGAAGCAACTCTTCATATTCGAAGCCAACTGGTTTATCACGGTACACAATTTGCAACGGCTCCCCTGTCGGACCTTTCACAAAATTCGCCCGTAACACCAGATGTCGTTTCGCAAGCTCCATCCAGCTTTTCTCGAAAAGCTGGACATTGAGTGCTCCCCGCATCGTAAATCGCGTCTGCTCGAAGTAAGCAGCTGTTTGCTGATCAAGCGCGCTGTGGAACCACATACCCTTTTGCATCGGCGTAAGCGAGTAAATATTTTCGATTTCCCCGAGATGACCGGAACGCTGAGCGATTTGCTCCAATGCTGTAATGGTCAAACCTTTAAATTGTACGTCGCTTGGTGTCAGTTCGGTATGTTCTTTCCCTACACAGTGCGCTATGAGCTCTCGGAGACTTTGCTCAAGTCCTTGAGCAAAAAATTCCATTGTTTCCTTCCGATACTGCTTTCGACTGTAGCTAAGATCAAGCGATAAAGCTCCGTCCAGCACCATGCCGTTAATATCCAGCACAAAGCTGCGGGCCTGCCGATCACTAGCCGGGCTACCACTGGAATAAGCAGATATGCCGATCTCATCTTGATTGACATCATCGTCGAACTGACCGAGGTAATTAAAATTAATTTCCGGCTCTGCGCCCCAAACCAAGCTATCCTCCGACTTGGAGAGATAACGGCATACGCCATAGCCAAGACCTTTGTTAGGAATGCGGCGCAAGCGTTCCTTGACCTGTTTAATCTGGTAGGCCAAATCCCGATCGCTTTCCGGCTCCAGGACCACTGGGAATTTGGTCGTAAACCAGCCAACTGTGCGATTAATGTCGATATCAGTTCCGATGGATTCACGTCCATGTCCTTCGAGATTGATCCGCACACGTTCGTGTCCTGTCCAATTACGAATGGCTATGCCGAGCGCCGTAATTAAAATATCATTCATTTCAGTGTTATAAGCTCGGTGAACCCGCTTCAGTAACAGCTCTGTTTCTTCGGGAGTTAGACGGACGAATAGTGATTCGCTGTCTTGTTGTGTCGTCATATCCGTCTCCATATCCTTCGGTATGGCAGGAACCTCAATTTGTTCCACGTCCTGCCAGTAGGCTCGCTCCTTCGCAAGCTCTGCACTTTGTGCGTAAGCGGCCAATTGTTCTGACCAAGTGCGGTACGCATCCGTTTTCGCCGGGAAACGAATGTTCTCGTTTTTGACTGCCTGCTCGTAACCCAGTGCGAAATCCTCCATCAAAATACGCCAAGATACACCGTCCACCACGGCATGGTGAACCGTCAGTAACAGATGATCGCCATCCGCACACTGAAAGAGTCCCGCTTTCATAAGAGGCCCATTCTCCAGATTAATACCTGCTTGAATGTCCGTTGCCTTCGCTTCCACAACCTGCCCGGTGTGTTGCTCATCCTTGAAGTCGAACACATCCAGCGTGAACAACCCGCCTTCCTGAATTGCTCGGTTCCGGGCACTGAACCCTTGTTCCGTCTTACGGAATACTATTCGCAAAGCGTCATGATGTTCGGCCAGCTTTTGCAGTACATGTTCTACGGTTTCTTCGTCGAATCGGTCCTTTCGGTACAGCATCACCGACTGATTGAAATGATGGGAATCCACAAAGGAGCTCTCGAAAAACCATTGCTGGATCGGCGTCAGTACTGTTTCACCCGTAACTTCTCCTTGATCGATGGTACGTCCAATCGGTTTCACATGCAGACTGAGCTGTGAGATCGTCGGATATTTGAACAAATCCCGGATTTCCAGCTTGTACCCGGCTTGATGAAGACGCGAAGATACTTGAATGGACTTAATCGAGTCTCCACCAAGCTCAAAGAAGTGATCCGTTACCCCAACGCGATCAGCGTTCAATACGGCCTGCCATACATCAGCAAGAGTCCGCTCCACTTCATTTCGGGGAGCTACGTACTCGCCTCCAATCAGTGCATTTCCTTCTGGGGCAGGCAAAGCCTTGCGGTCAATTTTGTCGTTCGGCGTAAGGGGCATCCTTGGAAGCTGAACAAAATGGGCCGGAATCATGTAATTCGGCAAGTTTTGTGCCAGCGTGCTTCTCAGCTCACCTAGTGTAAGTGGGTGGCTCGCGACCAGGTAAGCACACAGTTCTTGGCCGCTTTTGCCTTCCCTCGCTATTACGATTGTCTCCTGTACAGAGTCAATCTTCAGAAGTTGCTCTTCAATCTCCCCGATCTCGATTCGGAATCCACGGATTTTAACCTGATGGTCGATCCGTCCCAAATACTCCATATTTCCGTCTGGAAGCCAGCGGGCCAGATCTCCCGTCCGGTAAAGGCGTTCTCCCGGTGCAAACGGATGTTCCACGAACTTCTCTGCCGTTAGCTCCGGTTGGTTCAGATAACCTCTCGCAAGTCCCACACCTGCTACGCACAACTCGCCGTCCACTCCTAGAGGTACAAGTTGCAGGTAGGCATCCAGAATAAAAATCTGGTGATTCGCCAGTGGACGCCCGATCGGAATCACTCTGTGTTCCGGTTGCTCCTCATTCGCATCCCAAAGTGTCGTAACAATGGACGCTTCAGTAGGACCATAAGCATTGAAATAGTGAACCTTCGTTTTCCACTGTTGCACGAATTCGGCTGATACTGCCGAGCCTCCCGTTACGAGTTTCGTTAAACTAGGGAGTTGATCCGGGTGCAAATAAGCGCTATACGTTGGCGGCAAAATGGCCGCTGTAATTGCATGCTCATTCATATAACGCTCGAACAAACGAGTGTCGAGAATCGTTTCGGCTGTAGGAATGTACAAAGTCGCACCAAAGTAGAGCGCTTTGAACATTTCCCAGCAGGATGCATCGAATGACAGGCTGGCGAATTGAACAATTCGGTCTCGCTCCGTAATACCAAGCCTGTCCGCAAACATCAATTTCAAGCTTACCAAACCCCGATGCTCCAGCATGACTCCTTTGGGTTTGCCTGTCGTACCTGACGTATAGATGACATAAGCGAGGTCATTCGGACCACTAGCGAGCTCCAGATCCGCCCCATCGTTGTCATAGGAGTTCTCGTCATCCAGTGCAAGAACAGTCCCTTTGAAAGGTACTTGGTGCATCAGTTCCCTTTGAGTCAGCAGTAACTGCGCGTTAGAGTCATCCAGAATGTAACGGATTCGTTCTTCGGGGTATTCGGGATCAATGGGCACGTAAGCACCGCCAGCTTTTAGAACCGCCAAAATACCAACAACCGTCTCTAGCGATCTCCTTACCATCAAGCCGACCAATTGATTGGGTAATACGCCGACGGATCGTAGCGTTCTCGCCAGCCGGTTAGCTCGTTCATTCAACTCCGCGTATGAAAGTTGCTGATTCTCAAAAACAACTGCCGTCGCTTCTGGCACCCTCTGTACCTGTTCTTCTATGAGTTGATGGATTGTCCAATCCCGGGCATAGTCCTGCTTGGTATCGTTAAAGCTTTGGAGCAATTTAATTTTCTCTTCTTCAGACAACATATCAATCTTCACGATGTCCAGTTCCAGCTCGTGGAGACCCACAGTTAGCAAGCTGTTGAGATGACCAACAACCCGAGTCATGAATTCAGAATCATATAAATGCTCGTTGTATAAAAGAGCTAACTGTATGGTCCCGCCGGTTATGCTGAACTCAAAAGAACAATCCGTGACCACATATGGTGTGATTTCATCCGTGTGTAGCTCCTTTAGAGATACTAGTGTATGGATGATTGGCTTCCCGTCCTCATATTGCAAGTCCAGCTTCTCCGTCATTTTCGAGAACGGAATATGTTGATGCTGAATCACTTCCGGTAAGGAAGTCCTCAATTCATTCAGAAGTGTTTTAAAAGTCACACCCGCCGCAAACGAGTTTTTTAATATGACGGTATGATTAATGGAGCGTCGCTGTTCCGTCTTTTTCGGTACAATCGGCATACCAACCAAAATGTCGGAAGCGCCTGTATATTTATATAAAAGTGACTGCACACCCGCAAGCATAATCATAAACGTCGCCAGCGGAGTCCCCTTACTCATTTGTAGGACACGTTGCGACGCTTTCTCTGAAAGCGAACCACTAACGGTTGTCATCATGGGTCTTAAAGGGCTTTGCGTTTTGCTGTAAGGTAACCGCGTCAGAATATCATCATCACTACCGAGTTTTTCGTTCCAAAACAACGTTTCTTTTTCAAAAGCCACCTGGATCGTTCCCCTCTCTTCATCGGTAAAAGCAATCCGGCAGAGCCTATGCCGCAGCAATGCTCCCCGCCTTTTCAAAATGTGATAACAATAGCTATGGCTTATGCCAAATCACCGCTCTGCTTATCCAATTGATTGCATATGGCAATCTTCTGCCTGGTAACGATCTCGAACGACTACCCTGCTTGAAAAAAATAGAGACATCGTTTACGCAAAAGGTGTATCTGTTACTGACTCCCTTGCTTCAATATGTTTACTGTGAACACAGATGCCCGAAAACGGACCTTGCATTTAACCTTGGATTCGGAATTGGAATTAGAGGTGGACAAGGGAGGCTCCTCCCATTGATGTAAGACGTGCTGTAGGATTCCAGAGGCAGCAGAAAATCAGCCGTACCTTCGGATTTTGCAACGGAGTTACCTTGATCAAAACCTATGTTAAGGGGCATTGATACACTCTATGTACGCTTAATGAATTCCCCCGCAGTCCCGATGTGGATAAGTCAAGATCAGGCCGCGGGGTAGTGATCTTTTCCCGGGCGATTACATGTGAAGATGGTATTTCATGAGGTTCACAAAAATGCTCTGTATTAGATGAACGGGTTAGCCCTAGGAATAGAAATGAATTCCATGTTGTCTGACGCGCGGCCCCCTGAAAGAAGTTCTAGCCCTATTACCAGTGCACCCGTCAGTTTGACCAAGCTTAGGTTGTTACCAGCAAACGCTGGGCCTCTTGAGAGATTACCTGCTGAATACTAGACTTGATAATATCGCAACCAGCAGCCAGATTCTCCATGGAAACAGTCAGCGGAGGCATGATCTTCAGGACGAGATCCCCTCTGCCGGCCCTTTCAATAATAAGCCCATTCTCAAAACTGATCTCCGACATCCGCTTCGCCCCGGCTTCATCCGTAAAGCCCGAAACGTCAATGCCCCAGATCAGGCCAATTCCGCGGATGGTGATGGAAGGATGTAAAGGTTTGATTTCTTTATCAAGGAACGCTCGCACGAACTCTTCCTTCTGCTTCACCTGTTGTTCCAAGGCTACTCTGTCCCGGAACTCAAGAGCAGCCTTGGCAGCCACAAAAGCGAGCTGGTTGCCGCGGAAGGTACCGTTGTGTTCCCCTGGCGTCCAGATATCCAGTTCAGGCTTCAGGAGCAGGAGGGACATTGGCAGGCCGTACCCGCTGATCGACTTTGACAGGGTAATCAGATCCGGCTCAATCCCCGCACGTTCGAAGGAGAAGAATTCGCCAGTTCGGCCGCAACCGACTTGAATCTCATCGGTAATGAGCAGTATATCGTGCTTGCGGCAAATCTGTTGCAATCCGCGTAACCACTGTGCGTCAGCAACATGAATGCCGCCTTCAGCTTGAACTGTTTCGAGCAGAATGGCAGCCGGCTTATCAACTCCGGAGTGCGAATCCGTTAGAATATTTTCAATATAACCAAGTGTATCCATATCTGCGAAAGCTCCACTCGGATGTGGTATGAAGGTAACTCCATCCAGAGGAAGCCCCGCTCCTTCCCTCATCGACTTAGAGCTTGTTGCCGAGAGGCTGCCAAGTGACATGCCGTGGAAACCACCCATGAATGCAAAGATGCCGGTTCTTTTCTTCGCCTTGCGTGCAAGCTTGAGTGCCGCTTCCACTGCATTTGTGCCCGTCGGACCGCAGAATTGAAGCTTGTAATTCAGCTTCTTTGGCTCCAAGATCCGTTCCGAGAAGCTCTGGATGAATTCGCGCTTGGCCATTGTGTACATATCGAGACCATGCATAATCCGATCGGAGGTCAGATAATCTAGAATCCGACCTTTAATATAATCGTTGTTATGACCATAGTTCAGTGCTCCAGCACCTGCAAAAAAATCAATGTATGCTCTTCCATCCTCAGCATATAACAGGTCTTCCTTGGCCCGGTCGAATACTACCGGAAAGCTTCTGCAGTAAGATCTTACGTTAGATTCCAGCTTTTCAAAAATGCTCACGCGCTTCATCCTCCATCGTAATTGGGATAAGTTTAGCTTCATTCTTTCTGAAACTTCTGGCGTCATCGAGCAAAAAATTCTTGGCTGTCGTTACCACAATTGTCGGTCCTCGCATGCCGGCTTGCTGGGTATCCAGTAGACTGGTCTCTCGCGCACAGCTTAGGTATGTATAAAAACCCACCAATTCTATTTTTTTCAATAATTGGAAGGTCGACCTGCGTAGAATTATATCAAATTTCCAAAGAATGTATAGTAAAATTTTGGTTAAATTAGATCTTTGAAGTATAAAGTGTTAATATTTCGCCTTAAATTAACACAATTAGGAGGGAAATAAGCAGATTTTGTCATCAATCGAGGAATTAAACAGGAGTAATTTACCAATAATCCGAATGGTACTAATGGTATATATTACCTTCACTTTCTCCGTCGAAGCTTTGAATCCTTTCACTTTACAAAAATTTAACATGATTGTCCTAAATTGATCTCGTTAACTTATATAAGCAGAAGAATTTAAGAAGTTATACTTTTCATTTTAATTTACTTTTGTTTTGTAAAGATTAGCAGAGCTAAAAATTACGTTGATGTCGATTTAACAACTATTTTATGAAGTGCATTACTTGCGATTTCGATACGTGGAAGGCTCTCTCTTCTTCATTTGGCTTCGTCTTTTTCTTTCATTTTCACTACAACGAATGATTAAGGCTGTATCGTATATTTTGAGAACTAAAAAAAGGAAGCCACGAGTCAATCTCTCGGGCTCCCTTTTCGATGTTAAAACTTTTTTCGTACCATACGATTCAAAACTCTTTTACTGGTTCACAACTTTTTCATCACTGAACATGTGCTTGTTCATTCAAGCCAGGGTTTTACTCAACCGTTACACTTTTCGCCAAGTTACGTGGTTTATCGACATCGTGACCCAGAGCGAGGGAAGCGTAATATGCCAGCAATTGCAACGCTACAACAGACAGAGCTGGGCTTAGAAGTGGCAGTGTCTTAGGAATCGCAAACGCTTGGTCAACGGATTTAAGCAATGGAGCTACGTGCTCTTCGTACGTAATCGCCAGTACGTCTGCGCCACGTGCTTTTACTTCTTTGATGTTACTTACCGTTTTCTCCAGTACGTTCTCCTGTGTTGCCAAGGCAATAACAGGAATACCGTCCTCGATCAACGCGAGTGTACCGTGTTTCAACTCACCTGCAGCATAAGCTTCAGAGTGAATATAAGAGATTTCTTTCAGTTTCAATGAGCCTTCTTGTGCTACCGCATAATCCAAACCACGGCCGATGAAGAAGAGATGTTCATGTTTAGAGATTTGCTCCGCATACCCTTTAATCGCATCCGCTTGCTCCAGCATGGATTCCACTTGTTCAGGCAGTGCTTGCATCGCTGCCAGTGTGTGTGCAATCTCATCCGGTGTTTGTGTACCACGTACTTGTGCAAGGTACAGACCAAGCAGGTTGAACGCGATCAACTGGGACGTGTAAGCCTTAGTGGAAGCCACTGCGATCTCAGGTCCAGCCAATGTAGCAATTACATCGTCTGCATCACGTGCAATCGAGCTACCCACAACATTTGTAATCGCCAGTACATGCGCACCGTTAGATTGAGCTTCACGCAGTGCTGCCAGCGTATCTGCTGTTTCACCGGATTGGCTCACTACGATAACAAGTGTATCTTTGTTTACAATTGGTGAACGGTAACGATACTCGGAAGCAACATCCGTTTCAACCGGAATACGAACCATTTGTTCAATCACTGTACGTCCAACCAGACCAGCATGGTACGCCGTACCACATGCGATGATTTGAACGTTACGAATATTTTTAATTTGCTCTTCCGTCATTTTGAGCTCAGGAAGCTGCACTTTTTTGCCTTCATTGTCGATGCGACCCAACATTGTATCACGATATGCTTTTGGTTGCTCATGAATCTCTTTCAACATAAAGTGCTCAAATCCGCCTTTTTCCGCGGTTACTGCATCCCAATCGACACGAATCATTTCCCGAGAAATAAAATTGCCCTCAATCGTCATCAATTCGACAGCATCATGTGTCAATACAGCCATTTCGCCATCATTCAGAATGTACACATTACGTGTATGTTCCAGAATTGCCGGAATATCGGAACCAATGAAGTTCTCGCCTTCACCAACACCAATAATCAATGGACTAGCTTGACGCACAGCAACGAGTTTCTCAGGCTCATGCTCTGTCAATACACCCAGTGCGAATGCACCACGCAACAACGTGATCACTTTTTGCACAGTTTTAACAATATCACCATTGTATTCACGTGCAACCAGGTGAGAAATGACTTCAGTATCTGTCTCGGAAGTAAACGTGTGACCTTGAGAGATCAGCTCATCCTTCAGCTCCAGATAGTTCTCAATAATCCCGTTATGCACAACGGAAAACTTCTGGCTTCCATCCGTGTGTGGATGGGAATTCTCGTCCGATGGTTTACCATGCGTAGCCCAGCGAGTGTGTCCGATTCCGGCATTACCTACCAGCGGAGCACCATCCAGCTTTGCTTCAAGATTCGCCAAACGTCCAAGAGCTTTGGTAATTTGCAGACCTTGCGGTGTAAATACAGCGATCCCTGCAGAGTCATAACCACGATACTCGAGCTTTTTCAATCCTTCAACCAATACCGATTGAGTGTTCTTATTACCAATATATCCAACAATACCGCACATAATTTAGTTCCTCCGTTTGTATATGAATACTGTGTCTGGAAGAGAAACAGGCAGAGGTGGACGTATTGGAAAATGATAGATTGCTTACCGTATCATGAATATCATTTCCTATTCAATTATCAATGATCAGAACGGCCTTCTGCCGCCCTGTTGTGTTCATGCTCTATTACGAATGCAATCATGAATGTACATCATTTTCCCGTCCGCGCGCTGTTTACGCTCTTCAAGCACATTCATTTTGAATTTTATCTGATCCTTTGCACCTACCGGCGCGTTGTGTGGACAGTCACCTATCCATTTTCCGCAATCCGGTTTACGGCTCTGGTGCATCACCGGGAGGTCCCCGCCGAACAATCCGAACACCTCCACCTCGTCAGCTTGATTGCCGTCCATGTTTCCCATGTTATCTCCTGATTAGCAAAAGAGACATCCATCAACATGCGTCCCGCGCAACTCCAAGCTCTGGCGCTTGTGTAACTGTAACCTTACAATCCTCACTTTCCGTGTCTGAATGACGACTCCACTCATTATATGCACCTGAAGTCCATTTTGCAATGGAGCAAAGTACCTGTAACCATTTCAGCATATTTACCCACGCTCCCAGCCAAATAATCAGACCCATAGTCTTATCTGGCCAGGACGCAGGAACAATGAATGAATCGTTAATATATGGAATTAAATCAGCCTCTGTATAACCATATGCCAAGATCTCAATTTTGTGAAAAATAACACTCAAATCGCATGACAACAGGCTTTTTTCAGTAGGTTATACCAGTTCTTTTTGCACAACATCTGCAATCTGGGATACAAACTGCTCCAGCTCATCCTTATCTGGCCCTTCAGCCATAACACGGATCAAGGACTCGGTACCCGATGCACGAACAAGCACACGACCATTATCCCCCAGTTTTTCTTCTACTGCAGCGATCGCTTCTCCGATGGCAACATTGCCTTCGTATTTGCTCTTGTCTTCAACACGAACGTTAACCAGCACTTGTGGGTACTGTGTCATGATTGCTTTCAACTCACTCAGCTTTTTACCTGAAGCTTTCAGTGTGTCGACAAGTTGAATCGCCGTTAGCATGCCATCTCCCGTTGTATTGTAGTCCAGGAAAATAACGTGACCCGACTGTTCGCCGCCCAGGTTATATCCACCACGACGCATCTCTTCCATCACATAGCGGTCACCAACAGCCGTTTTGGCTGTTTTCAGCGCAAGCTTCTCTGTTGCTTTGTAGAAACCAATATTACTCATAACGGTAGACACCACCGTGCTATCTTTCAGCTTGCCTGCCCGATTCATCGCGTCTCCGCAAATACACAGAATAAAGTCTCCATCCACTTCGGCACCCGTTTCATCAATAGCAATCAGACGATCGGCATCCCCGTCAAAAGCAAGGCCAAGATCCGCTTGATGTTTCAGCACCTCTTGTTTTAAATGCTCCGGATGAGTCGAACCGCACTGCTCGTTAATGTTCAGACCGTTCGGCTCAGCGCCAATGGCAATAACTTCAGCCCCAAGCTCACTGAATAATTTTGGTGCCAGCTCATATGCCGCACCATTGGCACAGTCAAGTACAATTTTGAGACCTGAGAACGACTCGGATACAGTGGTTTTCAGATAATCCAGATAACGATAACGAGATTGTTCATCCACCGTCACCGTTCCAAGACCTGCACCAACGGGGCGTGGCAGTTCATCTTTTGCCGCATCCATCAGCTCTTCGATCCGGTTCTCCGTCTCATCCGATAGCTTGAAGCCATCTCCACCGAAAAATTTGATACCGTTATCCTCAACAGGATTGTGGGAAGCCGAGATCATTACACCCGCGTCTGCTTTGAGCAAACGAGTAATATAAGCGACACCTGGTGTAGACACAACGCCCAAACGAATTACATCCGCTCCAATAGACAACAGACCCGCTACGAGTGCTGATTCCAGCATAAGTCCGGAGATTCGTGTGTCCATGCCGATCACTACTTTAGGTCTTTCCACCCCACCTGCAAGCACATAACCACCACAGCGTCCGATGCTGTAAGCCAGCTCCGCCGTCAATTCTTTATTCGCAACCCCTCTTACACCATCTGTACCAAAATATTTACCCATGATCTAACTCCTTCTATTTGCATCATATATGAGCACATCAATATCATTTTTAGATTTGAAAATAAAAAATTGCATAATTACGGATTAGAACCAGATTTACTGCCGTTATTATTATTTGCATTGTTATTTACACTACTACGATTGGTCGCTGCACTTCCCTGCTGAGTTTGATCCTGCTGTTCCGTATTCGATTCGTTTTGCTCTTCTACAGGATCCGTGTTTGGCTGTCCATTCTCGACTTCTGCCGGTGATGGATCTGGCCCTGAGGGATTATCCTCACCAGAATTTTGCTCTGGAGGAGCAGTCGCATCTGCGGCTTTCTCACTGATCTTCACCGTGGCACTTAAATTATTAGACGCCTCATCCAGCTTAGCGAACCGGGGCAGATTAGCTTCCAGTTTAATCTCATGTGTGCCCACACCAAGTCCCTGGAGATTGGCTGTAAGCTTGATGTCATCACCATTGAGACCTTCAAGCATGGTTCTTGGCCCACTTAGTGTAATGTTCTGTCCACCATTTTTAGGAGTAACCAACTCACCTTCCAGCCCGTTCCCCACGCCAGTTAAATGAATCGGCACGTTGGGAAAGACTTTGGTCGTTGTTTCGACCTCATCATATGGGGACACCGTCACCTTGATCTGAATCGAACTAGGCTCGATTTTCTCAGAACCAGAGGGCGGCGTCAAGTCCACGTTAACTGTAGAGGTACCAGACTCCGTGAATTGCGTAAGATCAAGAGTAGCTTGGTCGTAGGACTGTATACCTGCAAGTGCTCCCTCACTCCCATAAATCGAGACTTCTTTCACGCTCGGCTCGACCGAAGACAGCACCAGACCCTCTGGTAACTGTCCCGAATATTTGATCCTCAAGGGAACTTTGGTGTAGGGCTGATTGACTGGTATTCGAACTTCGACTGTTTGAGGTGATATGGTTGCATTCTCGATGACTTTACCCTCAGCATCATATGCCTGAAGCTTCACTTTTTTCTGAATTACATCTTCCTTCGCATCTTTCACACTGACACTGCCCTGAACACTCGCCACAGCATCAAGCTGTCCTTCCGGCAGAGTTACCTTAACTGGAGCAGAAGGCTCAACCACGGGCGTTCCAGCCGTATATCCAGCCGAAGGCTCTCCTTCGGGTACAATATTCACATTGAACGATTTGGTGCCCAATTTCTCCACGTTCACCGTTACCATGGAAGGTTCCATACTGACCACTTCAACGCCGGAAGGCAGGTCAGGTACAAGCGGCAGTGTGTTCGAACCATCTTTAACCTGACTCAAATCAACCAGAACCTTATAATCATCATTGGTAAAAATGGACGTCAGCATCGAACGCTGTCCTTTGATCTCTAGCCGCACCTCATCTGTGCTAAGTGAAGTAAGAACATAAGCATTACTATCCAGCCCATATGGCTGAACAGGTACAGTACGCTCCACAACCTTGCTCGATATCCCCGTTGTGATGGTTGGTGTAGTGGGTACCTCATCCAGATGAATCATGAACCAGAGAAGCAGGCTTACCGCCAGTGCAAGTATTTTCGCAAAGTTATTGTTGTTAAACCATTTATCCATTGTTACGTCCCCCCTTCCGTTTCCAGAAGGTTGACCATGCATTCTTTTTGCTCAGATTGGAGGTCGGACGCAATTCCTCATACAGCTTGGCAATCAGCGACTCTTCCTTAATATCACGAACTACCTGTCCATTCATCGCCAGAGAAACTTGCCCTGTCTCCTCCGAAACAACCAGACAGATTGCATCGGCCACCTCCGTTATTCCGATTGCCGCACGATGGCGCGTTCCCAATTCCTTACTGATAAACGGATTCTCGGATAATGGCAGGTAACAGGCTGCTGCAGATATTTGTTTTCCTTGAATGATGACTGCTCCATCATGGAGCGGTGTATTGGGAATAAAAATGTTAATCATCAGTTCAGAACTGACGAGAGATTGCATCTTGATCCCGGATTCCGTGTAGTCATTCAGTCCTGTTTCACGCTCGAAGACGACAAGTGCACCAATTTTACGGCGAGACAAATAGTTAACGGACTTAATAATTTCACCAATTAACACGGTTAACTCTTCATCACTTGCGGCGGCTGAGCGCCCAAACAGTTTACCTCGACCCAATTGTTCCAAACCACGACGGAGTTCCGGCTGGAATATGATAAACACCGCAACAACCCCAAACGTAAACATCTGGTTCATTAGCCATTTAAGTGTATACAGATTTAGCCATGTGCTTAACGCCCAGATCAACACCAGGAACAAAATTCCTTTCAGTAGCTGAACCGCGCGTGTACCCCGCACTAGCAAAATCAGTTTGTACATAATATAGGTAACGATCAATATATCGATAACGTCCTTAATGGACTCTTTCCACGTTAAGTCAGCAAAATAATTCATAAGCCAGCCCCCGCTATCCCCATTGATGAGTAAACTCTGATCTCATATTAACCATTTGGGATTTTACATAATCCCTTCTTCGCATTTATTCAATGCTTATCTATATGTAGTATGTTCTCATTACTATCTAGGTTATAACGTTACCGTTCAGGTTGCAAGTTACTCCAGTCACAAACTGCATATAAGCTTCCTTTTCGCACTTTCTCTGTCATTTAGGCAATAAAAAAAAGTACCCCACGCAATTCGGAGGTACCCTGCTTGGTATATACCCGTGAAGTTATACCCTGACTTAGCGGTAAGCTACTTCATTTACCATATTGGTTATTTTGTACCAAAACCAATCCAGCGCCTGATCGATACTTTTCACCTGACCTGACACGTGCGCTGTAGAAGCTTGAAACAGTTGTCCGTCGATGACCGTCAGATTGCCATTCACATCACCATACACCTGAGCGGTTCCATTCTCTATCGTAAGATCGCCAGCAACTGACTTACCTTCTGGAACAATAACCGTGTTGCCTTGAATCACGAGCTGATCCAGACTGTTCCCCTTAACGACCATTTCGTTGTTCTGATTCCAGAAATTGAAGGCGCTAAAGAGCATCACGACCAAAAAGAAGGCTGCCGCCGTCAGCGCGGGATGTCCTTTGACCCATCTGAGCCATACTTGTTGTCTCTTGGGCTGTGGCAGAGCATTCATAATTCGATTGGTCAGCTCATCCGAGGCAGACGGTGAATAATGTTTCATGGCAAAGAGTAGCATTTCCGTCTGTTCCAACTCTTTAAAGCGCATGCGACAATCCGGACAGATCAACAAATGGCTTTTCAATTCAGTTTTCTGATCCGGGGACAACGACTCATCCAAACATTCATGCATTAAAGAGACGGCCGAGTTGCAATCCATATGAGAGCCAATCCTTTCCTTAGACACTTAGTCCATGCACCTGCAAAAAGCATGCATAAGACTTGCATACATTTCATACGCACCCGTTTGAGATATGTTTCAAATAATTTTGCCCAAAATTTCGGGTGATTGTGATTATAACTTATATTCTAGTTTTTTGCGCAGAAAATCACGGCCACGGTGCACCCTTGTCTTAATCGTTGTTACGGGCATACCTGTGACATCACTGATCTCCTGTAATGACAAGTCCTGTAAATATCTCAAAACCATAACGGACTTATACTTGGCTGGTAAGCTATCAATCGCCTCACGGATGAGGGTCTGTGTTTCGGAAAGCAGTGCTTCACTCTCTGGTGTTCGATCATCACTAGGAAGCATTGCGTAGCCGTCAGATCCTTCCTGATCATTCAGTTCTGCATCAAGTGAGTAAGAAGGTTTCTTTCTCCGTAACCGATCGATGCACAAATTCGTTGCAATCCGATAGATCCAGGTCGAGAATTTCTGATTCGGATCATACTTTTCCATATTTCGAAACACACGCAAAAACGTCTCCTGAACAACATCCTCCGCTTCGTGACGGTTGCTCAGCATCCGATACGCCAAATGAAACAGCTTGTCCTTGTATAATTCAACGATTTCTGCAAAGGCTCTCTGGTCTCCCTTGAGTACCAGCTTCACAAGCCTGTTCTCCAAATTGTCCACCCTGATTCCCCCAGACATGCTGATGGGTCTTCCGTCTTCTGATACCCGTCCACACTTGTAATTCACCAATCAAATCGTAAATCAACTTTGGTCAAAAATCAAGACTGTATGACAAATATCCTCCAAAAACAGTAAAAACGGGAACTCCCTAAGGAGTCCCGTCTAATCTCTCTTTTCAAAAGAAGAGATAGATATTTATTTTATTACATAAATCATTCATCATATGAACGTTGTGAATGATCTTGTGATCAAACATCAGCCTGTATTCCGCAATCCTGCTGCAATACCATTAATGGTTAACAATACTTCACGAAGTAGTTCGGTATCATCCTCACCACGTTCCCGCATGTCACGCAGTTCACTTAGCAACTGTACTTGCATGTAGGAAAGTGGATCAACATACGGATTACGCAAACGAATCGATTCCTGAATTACAGGTACATCATCCAGAATTTCAGCTTCACCTGTAATTTTCAGAATCAGCTCTTTGGTAAGCTTAAACTCCGATTCGATCTGACCAAAGATACGGTCACGAGCTTCTTTATTGGAAGTCATGGCAGAATACTCTTTAGCAATCACGAGATCTGCTTTGGCAACCGCCATTTGCACCGTATCAATCAGCGTACGGAAGAACGGGAAGTTAGCATACATTTCTTTCAGGACGTTCAGGTTCTCCTCTTTGCCCTGATAGTAACTTTGCAACCCCGTACCTGCCGCATACCAAGCCGGAAGCAAGTAACGGCTTTGTGTCCAGGCAAATACCCAAGGAATCGCACGCAAGTCTTCAAACTTGTCACTGCCCTTCCGTTTGGATGGACGTGAACCAATATTGAGTTCGCCTACTTCTGGAAGCGGCGTAGACTCTTTAAAGAACGTGAAGAAATCCGGGTCACGGAAAATGAGATCCTGATACTTCGTCAGTGACACTTCCGAGATGTCCTTAATAATCTCATCCCAAGCTTGCTCTGACGCCGACTCTTGCGGCTCCAGACCATTCAAAGCCGCTGTGATTAGCGCCGAAGTAGCCTGCTCCAAACTGCGGTAAGCAATTCCTTGGAGAGAATAACGAGATGAAATAACTTCACCTTGCTCCGTAATTTTGATGCCGCCGCCAATCGTATGAGGAGGCTGTGCAAGAATACTACGGTTCAGTGGCATGCCGCCACGTCCGAGCGCTCCGCCGCGTCCGTGGAAGAATTTCAGCTTCACACCATGCTCATTGCCCACAGCCGTAATCGCATTCATCGCTACGCGCAGTTCCCAGTTTGCCGTAACTACACCGCCATCTTTATTACTGTCGGAGTATCCAAGCATAATTTCGTGCAACTCATTACGTCCAGTCACGCTTGCACGATATATAGGTAAGTTAAACAATCGTTGCATAATTTCCGATGCTGCATGAAGGTCGTCAATCGTTTCAAACAACGGAACAGCTTGCAGTGTAGAGATCACTTCACCGTTTGCCCCTTTGGAGAACAAACCAACCTCTTTGGCAAATACCATCACTTCAAGTAGATCACTTGCTCCTTGTGTCATACTGATCAAGTAACTCGTGATACAGCCTGTACCGAACTCATTCTGTGCACGCTTAATTGCACGGAAGACATCCAGACACTCTCTCGTTCCTTCCGTGTACTGATGATACGGAGAAGTAAGCGGTCTTGGATCATCCAGCAAACGAGCAAGCAGATCGATTTTCCCGTCTTCCGTCAGACGTGCATAATCGTCTACAATGTTCATTTTTGCTAAAATTTCCGACATCGCACTTTCATGCTCCTTGCTGTGCTGACGCACATCCAGGGCAGCGGTATGGAATCCGAACAGTTCAACCTGACGAATCATTTTACGAACCGTTGTGTCTGCTACATAGTCAGCAAAATGATGACGCAAGCTACGGTCGATAATTAACAGATCATCAATCAGATCTTGAGCGTTCTGGTAGCGATCCGGCTGACCAACCTTGTCCTCATCAAGGACATTGTTCAGCTTGGCAATCATGTAAGCCAGTTTAATGCGATAAGGCTCTTTTTCATTACGCCAAATGTCCACTTTTTTCAAAGTAACACAGTTGCGATCCTGCTCAATCGACTGCGCCAGTTCATCCGAGATATGAATGATGTTGGTGCTGAAGCTGAGGTGTCCCATAAGTTCAATCATAATCCGCTGATACTCACGCAAAGCGAGCTTGCGTTGCATGAGAAGCGTTTGCCATGTTACATCTGAAGTTACCGATGGATTTCCATCCCGGTCTCCACCAATCCAGGAACCGAAACGCAAATACGTCGGCACATGCCAGTCATGGTCTGGATAAAATTTATTCAGGCAACGTTCCAGTTCCTGATATACATCCGGAAGTACGTGGAACAACGTTTCATGAAAGTAATACATCCCGTTCCGCACTTCATCGAGTACAGTCGGTTTGCGATCGCGAAGCTCATCTGTCTGCCAGAGCGTAATAACCTCATTCAACAGTTTCTCACGCAGTTGTTCACGTTCACGCAACGTCAGCGTAGGATTGTCCAGTAGCATGACATCTTCAGAAATCCGTTTATGGATATCCAGAATAACCCGGCGCATCGCTTCTGTCGGGTGAGCTGTCATCACGAGTTCCAGTGATAAATCATCCAGAATCTCTTCTACTTCGGTATGAGACAATCCACGTTCTTTTAGGTCCTGTACTGCCTTTTCAATCGAACCTGGCTGTACAGCATCTCCCGCAGAACGCTCATAATCCCGTTTACGCCGAATCCGATGGTTTTGTTCAGCAATATTAACTAATTGAAAATAAATAGCGAAAGCCCGAATAACCTGATGACGATTGTCCGAGTCTAATTCCTGGATCATCGTTTTGAACTCTTCATACAGTTCTGGCAAAAACTCTGCACGCAACGATTTGCTCGTTTCCCGAATCTTCTCAACGACATCTAGAAGCTCCGTGCCTCCTTGATGGACAAGAACTTCTCCGAGTATGTTGCCCAGGAACCGCACGTCTCGCCGAAGCAGGTTGTTGGATTGGCTTTTGCTGGCGGTTACCGTAGTTTCAGTCATGCTTATCCTCCCATCTGATCGTTCCATTCGTACACGTAAATTTGACACCTTCATAACATCATACAATAAAATGGTACGAAAATCTTTATTTTTCTACTAGTAAAAATGGGGATTATCCCCGAAATACATCACAAAAACACGCTTTTTTATTCATTTTCTTGTTCTGCTTCTATGAATAGCCATATGCTGTCGCATGATACCTTTTTCACGTACTTTTTATACCTTGAACATCTCATAACTAATCTAAAAAATTCATAATTATGCAGTCACATTATTCTAGGTTTTGGAATACGGAAGTAGGCTTTCAATTCTCCAGTTTTAGCATTCATGGATAACAGGCGCTCCTAAGAAACATGACCGGCAAAGCAAGCTTTTGTATACTTTACCACACTGACGCAATGAATTAAAGAGAAATTTCGATTTTCTAACACTTACCGTTGTCTTTAGACATATTTCTTATGTATTTCACAGTAAAATTTGTTTGTCCCCCATAACTTAACACTCCTCCTGCTACATAATGTTCTTGTGTATTTGGGCAGATTACTTGATAGTTCTTACAACATAAAGGAGGAGTTCACATCATGAAAAAAGCCACAACCATTATTGCTTCCATGTTAGTCGTTGCCGCAATGGCTGGTTCTGCAGGTGCTGAGGGCCATATGACCAACGGGATGGATACCAACGGTTCACGTGTAAAGTCTTATCAGAATAGCAACTACATGGACCGTACAAACAGCAACTTGAACATGAACATGGATGGTAACTATCGTACCAATGGTGATTACCGAAACAATGGGGATTACCGCACTAACAGTGTACGTACAAATGCAGCTACAACAACAGACCGCGACAACGGAATGGACTGGGGATGGCTTGGTTTGCTCGGGTTGCTGGGACTGGCCGGTATGCGTAAGAGAGCAACTGATCATCACGAGCGTTAATTGATTGGTTCTTTTGTGAAAAAAAGGACCTCCGCTACTAAGCTGGTCATCACTGACCTTTAGCGTAAAGCAACATAAAAGAGCCGAACCCATTGTGTACTGCTTCACACAATGGATTCGGCTCTTAGATACATACAAGGCGATCTGTGTCTTAGATCGCCTCCTAACACGATATATCAACGTTTCAGATTCATTACAAAAAAAAGTCTCTGCTATAAGTGCAGAGACTTTTTTGAATCAGTAAGCGGGTGATGGGAATCGAACCCACGCTATTAGCTTGGAAGGCTAAAGTTCTACCATTGAACTACACCCGCATAAACAAAAATCGGGATGACACGATTTGAACATGCGACCCCCTGGTCCCAAACCAGGTGCTCTACCAAGCTGAGCTACATCCCGATATGAAAGGTAATAATGGCGCGCCCTGAGAGATTCGAACTCCCGGCCTTTTGATTCGTAGTCAAACGCTCTATCCAGCTGAGCTAAGGGCGCAAATATTGGAGCGGAAGACGGGAATCGAACCCGCGACCCTCGCCTTGGCAAGGCGATGCTCTACCGCTGAGCCACTTCCGCAAAATAAGGGATGCGCGTGGAGGGACTTGAACCCCCACGTCAAAGACGCTAGATCCTAAGTCTAGTGCGTCTGCCAATTCCGCCACACGCGCATGTAGTAAAAGTGAGTCATGAAGGATTCGAACCTTCGACACCCTGATTAAAAGTCAGGTGCTCTACCAACTGAGCTAATGACTCATATTAAAATGGCTGGGGATATAGGATTTGAACCTATGCATGACGGAGTCAAAGTCCGTTGCCTTACCGCTTGGCTAATCCCCAAAAATAGATGGTGGAGGCTGAGGGGATCGAACCCCCGACCCTCTGCTTGTAAGGCAGATGCTCTCCCAGCTGAGCTAAGCCTCCATCTTTGGGATGTTCATCCCTAATTAAAAACATTAGATAAAACTATGACCCGTAGGGGATTCGAACCCCTGTTACCTCCGTGAAAGGGAGGTGTCTTAACCCCTTGACCAACGGGCCCCATTTGCAGAGCTCTCAACCGGGATCGAACCGGTGACCTCATCCTTACCATGGATGCACTCTACCTACTGAGCTATGAGAGCAAATGGCTCCCCGAACAGGACTCGAACCTGTGACAACTCGATTAACAGTCGAGTGCTCTACCAACTGAGCTATCAGGGAATAATATGCATTTGCAGTGCAAATGCAATTCATCGTACAACGTCCACATGCAGAGCCTGTTTTCTATGTATGATGAAAGAGTTCGCTTGGCGGCGTCCTACTCTCCCAGGACCCTGCGGTCCAAGTACCATCGGCGCTAGAGGGCTTAACGGTCGTGTTCGGGATGGGTACGTGTGGAACCCCTCCGCCATCGCCACCAAACGAGCATTTGTGAAACAAATGCATTCGCGTTCCATTCGGTCCATCACAGCGGTGTGGATGAATGGTTCAGCGCATATTCAGAGTGTTGTTCTCTGAAAACTAGATTCGAAACGAAACGTGCGCGATCAAAACTTGCATATTGGATAAGCCCTCGACCGATTAGTACTGGTCAGCTCCATGCATTACTGCACTTCCACCCCCAGCCTATCTACCTCGTCGTCTTCAAGGGGTCTTACATACTGGGAAATCTCATCTTGAGGGGGGCTTCACGCTTAGATGCTTTCAGCGCTTATCCCGTCCGTACATAGCTACCCAGCGGTGCTCCTGGCGGAACAACTGGTACACCAGCGGTACGTCCATCCCGGTCCTCTCGTACTAAGGACAGCTCCTCTCAAATTTCCTACGCCCACGACAGATAGGGACCGAACTGTCTCACGACGTTCTGAACCCAGCTCGCGTACCGCTTTAATGGGCGAACAGCCCAACCCTTGGGACCTACTTCAGCCCCAGGATGCGATGAGCCGACATCGAGGTGCCAAACCTCCCCGTCGATGTGGACTCTTGGGGGAGATAAGCCTGTTATCCCCAGGGTAGCTTTTATCCGTTGAGCGATGGCCCTTCCATGCGGTACCACCGGATCACTAAGCCCGACTTTCGTCCCTGCTCGACTTGTAGGTCTCGCAGTCAAGCTCCCTTATGCCTTTGCACTCTTCGAATGATTTCCAACCATTCTGAGGGAACCTTTGGGCGCCTCCGTTACTCTTTAGGAGGCGACCGCCCCAGTCAAACTGCCCACCTGACACTGTCCCCGCACCGGTTTACGGTACCAGGTTAGAACCTAGATACGATCAGGGTGGTATCCCAACGGTGCCTCCACGCAAGCTGGCGCTCACGCTTCAAAGGCTCCCACCTATCCTGTACAGATCGTACCCAAATTCAATATCAAGCTGCAGTAAAGCTCCATGGGGTCTTTCCGTCTTGTCGCGGGTAACCTGCATCTTCACAGGTATTAAAATTTCACCGGATCTCTCGTTGAGACAGCGCCCAAGTCGTTACGCCATTCGTGCGGGTCAGAATTTACCTGACAAGGAATTTCGCTACCTTAGGACCGTTATAGTTACGGCCGCCGTTTACTGGGGCTTCGGTTCACAGCTTCGGGATTACTCCCTAACCACTCCCCTTAACCTTCCAGCACCGGGCAGGCGTCAGCCCGTATACTTCGCCTTACGGCTTCGCACAGACCTGTGTTTTTGCTAAACAGTCGCTTGGGCCTTTTCACTGCGGCCCCCTCGTGCTATTCACACTACCGGGGCACCCCTTCTCCCGAAGTTACGGGGTCATTTTGCCGAGTTCCTTAACGAGAGTTCTTCCGCGCGCCTTAGAATTCTCTTCTCGCCTACCTGTGTCGGTTTGCGGTACGGGCACCTTCATCTGGCTAGAGGCTTTTCTTGGCAGTGTGAGATCATGACCTTCGCTACTGTAATTTTCACTCCCCATCACAGCTCAGCCTTACGGTTAGCGGATTTGCCTACTAACCAGCCTTACTGCTTGGACAGGCATCCATCAGCCTGCGTCACTACCCTACTGCGTCCCCCCATCGCTCGTAACGATTTACGGTGGTACAGGAATTTCGACCTGTTGTCCTTCGACTACGCCTTTCGGCCTCGCCTTAGGTCCCGACTTACCCTGAGCGGACGAGCCTTCCTCAGGAACCCTTAGGCTTTCGGCGGATCAGATTCTCACTGATCTTTTCGTTACTCATACCGGCATTCTCACTTGTATAATGTCCAGCGCTCCTTACGGTACACCTTCAACCCTTATACAACGCTCCCCTACCCCTGATGCAAAGCATCAAGCCATAGCTTCGGTGGTGTGTTTAGCCCCGTTACATTTTCGGCGCAGAGTCACTCGACCAGTGAGCTATTACGCACTCTTTCAATGGTGGCTGCTTCTAAGCCAACATCCTGGTTGTCTGTGCAACTCCACATCCTTTCCCACTTAACACACACTTGGGGACCTTAGCTGATGGTCTGGGCTGTTTCCCTTTTGACAATGGATCTTAGCACTCACTGTCTGACTCCCGGAAGTAAGTCTATGGCATTCGGAGTTTGACTGAGCTTGGTAACCCTTGCGGGCCCCGCACCCAATCAGTGCTCTACCTCCACGACTCTGTTTTCCGAGGCTAGCCCTAAAGCTATTTCGGGGAGAACCAGCTATCTCCGAGTTCGATTGGAATTTCTCCGCTACCCCCACCTCATCCCCGCATTTTTCAACATGCGTGGGTTCGGGCCTCCAGTGCGTGTTACCGCACCTTCACCCTGGACAGGGGTAGATCACCCGGTTTCGGGTCTACGTCCACGTACTCATTCGCCCTATTCAGACTCGCTTTCGCTGCGGCTCCGGCTCTTCACCTTAACCTTGCACGGGAACGTAACTCGCCGGTTCATTCTACAAAAGGCACGCCATCACCCCTAAAACGGGCTCTGACTTTTTGTAAGCACACGGTTTCAGGTTCTATTTCACTCCCCTTCCGGGGTGCTTTTCACCTTTCCCTCACGGTACTGCTTCACTATCGGTCGCTAGGAAGTATTTAGCCTTGGCAGATGGTCCTGCCGGATTCATACGGGGTTTCACGTGCCCCGCACTACTCGGGATCCGTCTCGGAGGGAACAGACTTTCAATTACAGGGCTTTTACCTTCTTTGGCGGGCCTTTCCAGACCTCTTCGCTTAACCGGTTCCTTTGTAACTCCATGTGAGACGTCCCACAACCCCAAAGAGCAAGCTCTTTGGTTTGGGCTTCTCCGCGTTCGCTCGCCGCTACTGACGGAATCACTATTGTTTTCTCTTCCTCAGGGTACTTAGATGTTTCAGTTCCCCTGGTATGCCTCTACTTGCCCTATGTATTCAGACAAGAGTAACTGGATATTACCCCAGCTGGGTTTCCCCATTCGGACATCCCCGGATCAAAGCTTGCTTACAGCTCCCCGAGGCAGTTTCGTTGTTCGCCACGTCCTTCATCGGCTCCTAGCGCCTAGGCATCCTCCGTGTGCTCTTAGTAGCTTAACCATATGCTCCGGTTTCGTTCGCTCGCTTCCCTTGGTTTGGACTACGTCCAAAGCCAAAAGTCGCTCCCACCCGATACCATCGCAATTGCATTATCTACCGTTTTTATTGAAACTTGTTATACACAAGTTCAGCTAAAAAGGAATGTTCTAATTCGCGTTTGTTTCGTTTCGATATCTAGTTTTCAAAGAACAAGCTCCATAACTAGCAAGCTGTTTGAGAGTTTGAGCTCTCAAAACTGAGCAACGAGTGAGTAACTAGCCGACCTGGCTAGATTTTAGTTTTGAATGTCTTCATTGCAGAAGACGATTCTCCATAGAAAGGAGGTGATCCAGCCGCACCTTCCGATACGGCTACCTTGTTACGACTTCACCCCAATCATCTATCCCACCTTCGGCGGCTGGCTCCTTGCGGTTACCCCACCGACTTCGGGTGTTATAAACTCTCGTGGTGTGACGGGCGGTGTGTACAAGACCCGGGAACGTATTCACCGCGGCATGCTGATCCGCGATTACTAGCAATTCCGACTTCATGCAGGCGAGTTGCAGCCTGCAATCCGAACTGAGACCGGCTTTGTTGGGATTGGCTCCATCTCGCGATTTCGCAGCCCGTTGTACCGGCCATTGTAGTACGTGTGTAGCCCAGGTCATAAGGGGCATGATGATTTGACGTCATCCCCACCTTCCTCCGGTTTGTCACCGGCAGTCTATCTAGAGTGCCCACCCGAAGTGCTGGCAACTAAATATAAGGGTTGCGCTCGTTGCGGGACTTAACCCAACATCTCACGACACGAGCTGACGACAACCATGCACCACCTGTCTCAACTTTCCCCGAAGGGCACCTAACGCATCTCTGCCTCGTTAGTTGGATGTCAAGACCTGGTAAGGTTCTTCGCGTTGCTTCGAATTAAACCACATACTCCACTGCTTGTGCGGGTCCCCGTCAATTCCTTTGAGTTTCAGTCTTGCGACCGTACTCCCCAGGCGGAGTGCTTAATGTGTTAACTTCGGCACCAAGGGTATCGAAACCCCTAACACCTAGCACTCATCGTTTACGGCGTGGACTACCAGGGTATCTAATCCTGTTTGCTCCCCACGCTTTCGCGCCTCAGCGTCAGTTACAGCCCAGAGAGTCGCCTTCGCCACTGGTGTTCCTCCACATCTCTACGCATTTCACCGCTACACGTGGAATTCCACTCTCCTCTTCTGCACTCAAGTCACACAGTTTCCAGTGCGATCCGGGGTTGAGCCCCGGGATTAAACACCAGACTTACATGACCGCCTGCGCGCGCTTTACGCCCAATAATTCCGGACAACGCTTGCCCCCTACGTATTACCGCGGCTGCTGGCACGTAGTTAGCCGGGGCTTTCTTCTCAGGTACCGTCACCTTGAGAGCAGTTACTCTCCCAAGCGTTCTTCCCTGGCAACAGAGCTTTACGATCCGAAAACCTTCATCACTCACGCGGCATTGCTCCGTCAGGCTTTCGCCCATTGCGGAAGATTCCCTACTGCTGCCTCCCGTAGGAGTCTGGGCCGTGTCTCAGTCCCAGTGTGGCCGATCACCCTCTCAGGTCGGCTACGCATCGTCGCCTTGGTGAGCCGTTACCTCACCAACTAGCTAATGCGCCGCAGGCCCATCCCCAAGTGACAGATTGCTCCGTCTTTCCAGTTCTCTTCAGGCGAAGAAAACAAGTATTCGGTATTAGCTACCGTTTCCGGTAGTTGTCCCAAGCTTGAGGGCAGGTTGCCTACGTGTTACTCACCCGTCCGCCGCTAACCATCAGAGAAGCAAGCTTCTCTTCAAGTCCGCTCGACTTGCATGTATTAGGCATGCCGCCAGCGTTCGTCCTGAGCCAGGATCAAACTCTCCAATAAAGATGAATTTCTTCAGCGTCGTTAAACGTTCTGAAACTCATCAGGGTATTGAAAAGAGCGATAAGCTCATTTTGAATCTGACGAGATTAAAAATCTCATTTTGATCTTGCAAGCAAGATCGATACTCACTCGTTGTTCAGTTTTCAAAGATCAAACATAATTTGATGCGTTGTTTTTCATGTTGTCGTCGTTTCAGCGGCGACTTTTATAATGTAACACATCCACGTTTTCTTTGCAAGCATTTTTTTCAACCGTTTTAGCTACTGTCTTATAAAAATGCTTGTCCAATCAAACGGCTCCTTAAAAATGGAACGAAAATTAATTTACCATATAGTTTCGAAAAGGTCAACCCTATTTCGACAAATAAGTTGATCATTCCCTTTAGCAAATGGCGAATACAATGAGAGGCGCATTCTCTATCTAGAGAGCTACGCCTCTCATCATAACGTTTAAAATTATATGTTCAGCTTTATTTTATAGCTTGGAGTTTTTTAGCTTACCGCCTCTTGCATACTTGGATAACTCTTTAGGCGGGGCGAACCTTGCATACATACGGAATACTGTTTTATACCGACTCGCTATAGCATATTTAATCTCTTGGTCAAGACGATGGTCACTTAGATCGAACAGCATTTCATCCAACTCTTTGCGTAATACATAGTCCAGTTCCTTGCATTCTTTCTCGTTAAATAGCATACCCAGCATTAAGAGTTCTCCTTTTTGTGCATAGCCTCTATAGTCACACTCGTCTTTCAGCATCTTCTTTTGTTGAACATATCTCTTTTTTGTCTGCACTGCTGAAACCCGTTTTATTGTTATGGTCAAATTACTGGGAATTTATGAATGCTGGGTATCACAAAATTTGCACAAATAATTTTAATCTCTCACAAGTGCATATGTGAGCGTGCTCTCAATAACCGCTGCAACGAGAAGCAAGATGACTACCCAAAAACTTGCCGTTAACGTCATATTCATAAACTCTTTCCACCGAGATCCGATCATTGCCCGTTTGTCGCCTCCCATTTGCGCCAGACTCCGCACGACCAAACCGCCGAACCTCAATCCAAACGCACAGGCAATAATAATAACCGGGATTTCGATAATGCCATGTGGAAGAAGCCCCTTCACGACAATATCAAAAAAGCTTGCCCCATAATTCATCGTGGTGTGAACAACAAAGCCAAGCACCATCCCGTTGATTAGCAGAAAGATAATTGGCAAGATTCCGAAGAAAATACCTGCATAGATAACCAATACACTTTTAATGGCATTATTGAAAAAGATAAGTAAGAAGAAATTCCACTGCACATTTCCTCCTTGCTCCAACTGCTGACTGATTTGGCGAAGCCCTTCAATCTGCCCTAACAGTAACTCTTCTAGGGGGCCAGTACTCACCCACCCTGCTCCTATACCCACAGCGAACAATAAAAATGACCAGATTAAAGCTCCTCTAATCTTACCCATATCTCTTATAAATGTACTGAATTTTAACATAACAACCTCCTGTAAACCGAAATGATGGACAAACAAAGATGTAAAACGAATAACTGGACGGTACGAGCATACATTGAGAAGTAAACAAGCATTTCTTTATTGGGAGAGGGGCGCTTAGCGAAATGAACTCGTTCTATGTATTCAGCGGCAAAAAGATCAAACGTAATCTGATTGTGCTCGTTGCTGCCATTTTTGCGATTGGTATTATTTATCTGGAAAGTGGCAACGTGTCAGTGTTCTCGGAAGAAGCACCTTCCGCCGTCTACAGTGTACCGACTGACAAGAAGGTCATTGCACTTACCTTTGACATTAGCTGGGGTGATAAACGAACTGAACCGATTCTTAAAGTTCTTCAGGAGAATAAAGTGCAGAAGGCCACCTTCTTTCTCTCCTCACCCTGGAGCAAAACCCATCCCGAGATTGTGACTGCCATCAAAGATGCAGGCTATGAGATCGGTAGTCATGGACATCGGCACGAGAACTATACTAGCCTGACCGAAGAGCAGATCCGCAAGGAGATTTCGACAGCTCACAGCATTTTAACCGATTTAACGGGAAAAGAACCCAATTTGCTACGATTGCCTAACGGAGATTTTGATAAACGCGTGCTTCAGGTTGCGAATAGTCTAAACTATCAAGTTGTACAATGGGATACAGATTCTCTGGATTGGAAAAACCCCGGAGTACAGACAATCGTTGATCGTGTCGTCAGCAAAGCACATCCCGGTGACATTGTCCTGTTGCATGCCAGCGACTCATCGAAACAAACTCATGAAGCACTTCCGGCCATCATCGATAAATTAAAAAATCAGGGCTATGAATTCGTCACCGTATCTGAACTCCTTAACCATTCAAGTGTAGAGGGTAAGGAAGTACGCGATCAAGCCAGCGGCCAATAATACGCAAACAGTTGAAAAAGAGCTAACACAGTTAGCTCTTTTTGTATTTTTCATCGTTATGAAAACCTTATTCATGTGTATGGCCCTTCAACTCTTTATACCCAACATTCATTCAACGACTCGGAGCAGGATTCACAGCCGCTTCTTTTGAGCTATCGACCAGCTTGTGCAGGATCAGCATCTGATATGCATTACATAACAGCAAAGGGATCACAATAAAGATGGTAGCTGCATTAACGTCAATACGCAGTACACCAATCGTTTCCACTGCAGTCACGGCGATCATGAAAAAGAGCGTTGGTACTAACGCAGAGATATGTGTCTGTTTCACTTTCACGTAAGCGGTAACAATTGCAGCCGCCAAAATGATCAGTCCCAGCACAATGTCCGAGATACGCTCTCGTCCTCCTCCGACAAATAAACGCAAGAACATGATGTCCAGCAAAGCTAGCACAGTCAGCACAACCTGCACAATCTGCCATCCGCGTCTTGGGAATACACCCTTGCCCATATAATTCAAGATGAGATATGCAAAGAAACCCATTTGTGAATATACGCTAATCATCACTCCGGAGCCAAACAGAATCAGAAGATACAGCATAAAATCAGCAATACCATTCATTTTTTCTCCGTTTACCAACATCATAATCAATCCTGTACCTAATGCTCCCGCGGCGCCAATAAGCAAGGCTGTCCAAAATAGGAAAAACCATCTACGCAAATTCAAATGTTTTCCACCCCCGAGTGTTTATTTTACCAACCTTCACAGCAAAAAACCATCATTGCTCAACATATTTCCCCCTTTCCCATCACATACTACATCCAGTATCTAATCAAGGAGGGATTGTACACATGAAACGGCCTATATGGCAGCTATGCTACGTTGTATTGGGGCTATCCGTCATGCTCGCCGGCTGCGGTTCAGATCAGAGTTCTTCGCCTCCTCAGGGCAGTTATAAAGAGATGAAAACGATGGTCGTAGATATTTTGAAAAGTGATGAAGGCAAGAAGGCTGTTGAAGAGGCTCTAACGGGTCAAAGCTCCTCTGGCGGCGGTGGAGGCGGTGGGTCAGAAGAAGTCGGGAGCTCTGGTGGTGGATCGGGAACGGTAGGAATGAAAATGTTAATGCCAATGCAATCTTCGGAACAAATACGTATTGCCGTAAAAGATACCATAACCGCTCCTGAATACCAGAAGGAATTCGAGAAAATCATGACCGATCCGCAATTTGCCGGTGAATTCGCCAAAGCGATCAACGGACAAAGCAAACAACTGCATATGCAACTGATCAAAGATCCGACGTATCAGAAGTCGATTGGGGATATCATGAAATCTCCTGAAGTATCCAAGATGTTCATGGATATGACCAAAACCCCGGAATACCGAAAACAAACGATGACCGTTATGCAGGAAGTGATGCAAAATCCTTTGTTTCGTATGGAAGTTCTTACTTTGCTGAAAAAAGTGGTACAAGAAGAGCTCCAGCCTAAAACGGAAAGCGGTGGCGGGCAAAAGGGGCAGGAATCCGGTGGTCAGGGAGATGGTGGCAGTGGTGATTCTGGAGGTGGAGACTCCGGTGGTGGCGGTGGAAGTTCATAGAACTGCAAAGATGATCCAGGTTCTGCAAGAAGAGAAACGTTGATAAGCTTCAAATTTCCAAAGTAGAGATCATGTGAAAAGCCTGCATCCAAAGGACGCAGGCTTTATTTATAAGCACATTAAATTTTAATCACATAAGAAACTCATTCAAACTTAGACTCGATTGACTTGGCAACCTCGTCATATATAGCTCCTATTGTTGTCTCTGCCTTGTACACAGACGGTGAGAAATCCGGCTCAGAAGGATGGTTATCTGGAGCACCTAATGGAATCTGGGCAAGCAGTACCGTATGCAAGCTTTCGGCAAGACGTCCGCCCCCTCCACGACCAAAGACATACTCTTTCTCCCCACATTTACCACATTCGTAGTACGCCATGTTCTCAACCACACCTAACAGTTCATGTTCTGTTTGAATGGCCATCGCTCCGGCACGCGCCGCTACAAAGGCTGCGGTCGCATGTGGAGTCGTTACAATGATCTCTTTGCTCTGTGGCAACATCTGATGCACATCAAGCGCAACATCTCCGGTGCCCGGTGGCAGATCCAGCAACATGTAATCCAGTTCGCCCCACTGAACATCGGTGAAGAACTGACGTAGCATCCGGCCAAGCATTGGGCCACGCCAGATCACAGGGTTATTTTCCCGAATGAAGAAACCCATAGACATCACTTTGACGCCAAAACGTTCGACCGGTTGAATCACACCGTCCTCAACGACAGGGTATTCTTCAATCCCCATCATATCCGGCACACTGAAACCATAAATATCAGCATCAATGAGACCGACTTTCTTCCCTTGACGAGCCAGGGCTACAGCCAGGTTAACGGTGACCGTTGATTTCCCCACGCCCCCTTTACCACTAGCTATGGCAATAAAACGAACTCCCGACTCAGGGCTTAACAGCTCATGTCCATCGAGACCAGCCGCATGACCTTTTACAAGCACTTCATCCTGATCTTGCTCTTGCTGCACTTGTCCCAGGTTAAGGCTCTGACGGTCATGCTCTGACGCTACCCGTGTGCGGATATGCACATCCTTCACTCCATGCTGGGAAAGCAGGTTACGTGCAGCATCCGTTAAAGCGGTTGCATCTTCTGGCCGATTCTCCAGTGTCACCATGCTTAAGGCCACATGGTGTTCTTTCACCATAATGTCACGAATCCATCCCAGTTCCACTAAGCTTTGTCCTAGCTGCGGTTCCTGTAATGGCTGTAAAAGTTCAAGTATCTGTTCTTTTGATAACATCAGACAGCACCTCGGTTTTATCTATTGGCATGTGTTAGGTATGCTGTTCCAATTATAGCACTACCTCTCTTCTTATGACTAACTTTTCGGACGTTCACCTGAAGCATACCGGAGAATACCGTTATAAATAGATGCGGCTACTTTGCGTTGGTACGTTTCTTCAGCGAGCAGACGGGCCTCTTCCGGATGAGACAAGAAGCCGACCTCAACGAGTGCTGACGGGATTTTCAGAGCCTGAAGCAGATAAACGGTACTCACCGTTTTCGCTATACGATCTGTATTTTCCAGATTCCGAATCATTTCGGCTTGTAGCAGATTTGCAAGACCTTCGTTATCAGGATGATTAGGCGTGTAAAAGACTTGTGCACCGCTCCACCGATTAGATGGCACACTGTTCATGTGAATGCTGATAAATAAATCAGCTTGCTTATCTTCAATCTGTCTTACTCTCTGTTTGAGATCCTCTGTCTTACGTCTGGAGTACCCTCTCGTTCCCTCGTCGGCCAAATCCTTATCGATCTCACGAGTCATCACAACAAGAGCTCCTGCCTGTTGCAGATAGTCTCTAACATACAGCGCAATGGACAGATTGATATCCTTCTCAATAACTCCCTGCCTGCTCACGGCTCCCCCATCTGGTCCGCCATGACCTGCATCAATAGCGATCACCTTGCCAGCCAGAGGCAAACTCCAATATCCTGACGTTTTGGCCGAGGGCATCTCATACGAAACAACCGCTACAAACATAGCCAACAAACATAGGCTCAGCATAACCCTCTTCACTGTTTTTAACCGGACCCAGACTACCAGATGTTTCCCCATGTTTTTGCGCATAAAAAAACCACCTCGTCCCTATAAATGACTCTAATCATCTATATGGGACAAGATGGACAAATATACCCTTAGGAATGGACTTGCTCTGACATGCCCTCAATCAACACCTCAGCAACCTCAGGACGTGTAAATTCTGGCGGTGGACATTCACCATTACGCAACAATCCACGTACCTTGGTTCCCGACAAAGTCATATGATGTTTCTTGTCATGAGGGCAGGTTTTGCTGGAAGCCATATTTCCGCATTTGGTACAGAAGAAACTGTGCTCAAAGAACAGTGGTGTAATGCCCAATTCCTCAGCCGTAAAATTAGAGAAGATCTCTTGTGCTTCATAGGTTCCGTAATAATCACCTACACCCGCATGATCACGCCCTACGATAAAATGAGTGCAGCCATAATTTTTACGTACCATGGCATGAAAAATGGCTTCACGAGGTCCCGCATACCGCATTGCAGCCGGGAATACACCCAGAAACGCACGATCCGCCGGATAATAGTTCTCCAGCAGTACCAGATAACTCTTCATGCGCACATTCGCTGGAACATCATCAGACTTCGTCTCACCTACAAGTGGATTCAAAAAAAGTGCATCAACGATTTCCATTGCACTCTTCTGGATATACTCATGTGCCCGGTGGACAGGGTTACGCGTCTGAAAACCAACAACGGTTCTCCATCCTTTATCCTGAAAAATCTTACGTGTCTGAGCCGGGTCATAATAGAATTCTTCAAACTTGGCCGGTTTCGGACGGTTCAACACTTGAATTGGACCTCCTACATATGTTGCAGGACGCTCCAGCAGTTTTTTCACACCAGGGTGTTCAGGATCATCGGTTTTGAAAACACGACGTGCTTCCTCTGCCTGATCCACCTTATAGATGCTTTGAACCTCGAGCAGACCGTACGTTACTCCATCCGCTTCACCAACAAGAGCTACAGTTTCACCTTTACGAAGTGAATCAGCCTGTTGATCATTTACAGCCAGTGTAATCGGTATGCTCCATACTGTGCCATCCGCTAAACGCATTCGGGATACGACAGACAGATAATCTTCCTCATTCATAAAGCCTTGAAGCGGTGAAAACGCACCTACACCAATCAAATCCAAATCTGAGATCGTCCAGGTGTTAATCTGCAATGAGTTCAGGTTTTTGCTATCCTGCAATAATTGCTCACGTTCTTCTCCTTGTACGATACGCTGCACCAGCGCACCTCCATGAGGCAGAATCGAAGTCATCTTGTCAGCTCCTTATTAAAACATCCGATATTTTGATGAAAACTGCATTATCATTCTAAAATGGTTTAACTGAAAAAGACATTTGCGCTATCATGCCATAACTCTATTAATCAGCTTATTTGTGCAATCCGCACTCCGTTTTATCATTACCAGACCAGCGCCCCGCGCGAGGATCTTCCCCAGGCATTACCTGGCGTGTGCAATGCTCGCACCCGATGCTCGGGTAATTTTGATCATGCAGCGGGTTATATGTCACGTTATTAGCACGAATGTATTCCCACACATCCTCACTCGTCCAATGTGCAATCGGGTTAAATTTCATGAGTCCAAACTTAGTATCATATTCAACCTTCTTGGAGTTTGCACGCGTTGGTGCCTGATCTCTGCGAATCCCCGTAATCCATGCATCATACTGCGAAAGAATACGTGTCAGAGGTTCCACCTTACGAATGTTACAACAAGCATTAGGATCGGATTTCCATAATTCTTCCCCATGCTGAGCAGCTTGTTCTTCTGGTGTGATTTTTGGCGATACTTTTACAAACTCAAGGTTGTACTTTTCTTGCATCCGATCACGCGTATCATATGTTTCCTGAAAATGAAAATCTGTATCCAGATAAAAAACATCAGTAGATGGGCTAATTTTTTGCAACATATCTACAAGTACAACATCCTCTGCACCGAAGCTGCATGCAAATGTGATATTAGGAAATGTTTCAACCGCATAGCGAATAATATCTTCCGGGCTTGCGTGCTCCAGTTCCTCTGCTTTTGTACGAGCCAGTTCTTCCTTTTCTAACAAGTTCATTGTTCAATTTCCCCCATTCATGATCTCAAAACCACAAAAGCCGACTAATCTAATATGAATTATGTATAGTATAAATCTTTCACTCGCGATGTCAATGCCTGCCATCTGGTAAATTACATCAGTTCTACTCAGAAAAAATCAGTATAACAACGCTCAACTTTTAGTGCTATTAGGCTTCTAGATGAAATGAAGGTAAAACTATACAAAAATCTTATAAACATAACTTTCAAGTGCTCAAGATCCTAAAGAGAAAAAAACGTTGCTATTGTTGGATTTTTGGGATGAAGGACGAATTATTTTTCATCATTAGAGAGCGTATCCTGTCAGAAGAGGCATCCTCATTTGAGGAATAGTGAAAGCCGAGACTGCAACTCCGTCAAATAACAAAAGTAAGAACCCTTTATCGTATTCATAAAAAAGACTGATATCTGAGACATGAGAAAAAATGATATTGATTGGGTGTAGTAGTATTGCTATATACGGTTAAGATTTGTGCTAACGATAGTTAGAGTTATAACGTGGATCAAGTCATAGAGGGGAATGGCGGATGGACATTGATTAATCAATTTGAATTCATTTGGATTAAGAAGGTTAATTTAGATATGAATTAGATCAAAATTCAAGGATATACAAAACTAAAGTTACAGCTAATCTCTTGTAACCTCGTTTTTCTCTCAATGGGAATCATGTTGCTATTACGTTAACGTTAGAATATTCAAATTAGGCATAGCCTATTAGTAGATAAAACACAAAAAAGTCCCTGGCCGAAGCCAAGGACTTTGAAAAATCTTAACGTTTGGAGAACTGAGGTGCGCGACGAGCCGCTTTAAGACCGTATTTTTTACGTTCTTTCATACGTGGGTCACGAGTCAGGAATCCTGCTTTTTTCAGGGATGCACGGTATTCTGGATCTGCTTTGAGCAGAGCGCGGGAGATACCGTGACGGATCGCACCGGCTTGACCGGAGATTCCGCCACCGTGAGCGATAACCAAAACGTCATAGTTAGTGAGCGTTTCTGTCAAAGTCAGTGGTTGTTTTACGATCAGTTTGAGTGTTTCCAAACCAAAGTATTCATTAATATCACGTTTATTGATGACAATGCGTCCTTCACCCGGTACAAGGCGAACACGTGCTACCGAATGTTTACGACGACCTGTCCCATAGTATTGTACTTGTGCCATGAAACTGTCCTCCTTTTAATTAACCGCGAAGTTCGTAAACTTCTGGTTTTTGTGCTGCGTGTGGATGCTCAGTGCCTCTGTACGCTTTAAGTCTCAGCTTCATTTTCTCGCCCATGCGAGTTTTAGGAAGCATACCGCGAACAGCCAATTCCAACATACGTTCAGGTTTGTTTTTAACCATCTCTTCTGCAGTAGTTACTTTCAAACCACCTGGGTGCATCGAGTGACGGTAGTATTTTTTACCTTGCATTTTTTTACCAGTCAATACAATTTTCTCTGCATTGATGATAACAACGAAATCGCCAGTGTCCACATGTGGAGTGAATTGTGGCTTATGTTTGCCGCGGATCAAAGCAGCTGCTTCGCTCGCCAAACGTCCGAGGGTTTTGCCTTCAGCATCAATGATGTGCCATTGGCGCTCAACTTCGTTAGGCTTCGCCATGTACGTAGTACGCATGAAAAGTTCCTCCTTAAATGTTCAAAATCATCATTTTTCATTTATCTTCGTTCGTTAAGTGATAACTTTAGGTGTTGATGGATAGTTGTTGCGATGTGAACATCTTAATTGGGGCTGTGGGAAAGCCATTAAGAAAACACAACTTTTATATTACATGATAGGAGACTAATTCGCAAGTATTATTTGAGCTTTTTACTCACCAAATTTAATCTTTTTTGTATTCAAGATCCCAGAGCATCAAACCACAACTAACTGCAGTTGGTCCCGCAGCAGAACGGTTGCATGCAGCAATCATATCCGGCACATCAGAGGCTTTCCGTTTACCCTCTCCGACCTCCAGCAGTGTCCCTACAATGATACGCACCATATGTTGCAAAAAGCCGTTACCACTCACATAAATGTGAATGACACCCTGATCGCGAGGATGGTCCCTGCACATTGAACGGTCCACTTCTATCCATGCTTCGTATACCGAACGCACATGATTCTCTTTCTGAGACTTGCGTGAAGCAAAGGAAGTAAAGTCATATGTGCCTATGAAATGACGCAGGCCCTCTTCCATCGCAGTGATGTCCAGCTTGGCATGATGATGATGCTGCAGTCTTCTGTTAAAGACATCCGGAAATTGGTTTGCATTGACCGTATATCGATAGGTTTTCTTTTTCGCTGCATAACGAGAATGAAAATCTAGCGGTACCTCCATTGCATCAATAACAACAATGTCAGATGGCAATCTGGAGTTGAGTGCAATACACCAACGTTCCACCGGAATCTGGGACGCTGTAGGAAAATTGAAGATTTGTCTGCGGGCATGAACGCCTGCATCCGTTCGGCCTGACCCCGTGATTTTCACCGTCTCACCAGTCAACGCACGAATAGCATCCTCAAGGTGGTCCTGAATGGTATTACCTCCTGGCTGTACTTGAAAGCCGTAGTAGGCCGTTCCATCATAAGTTACCGTCATACATAAGTTGCGCATATTACCACACCTTTGTTCCATACTATACATAACCCTATCCCGAACAGCAAAAGAAGCCCCTTACGGAGCTTCATTTACAGCACGAATTCCGAAATGAAGAGAAAAAAAGGGTTGACTCAGAATCTTGGACTCTGTCCCCTTTCCTCATCTCACATCTGTATTACGCGCGGTCTACCAGTTCCAAGTAAACCATAGGCGCTGCGTCACCACGACGAGGTCCCAGTTTCAGGATACGTGTGTATCCGCCTGGACGCTCAGCGTAACGACCGGACAATTCGCTAAACAGTTTTTGGATTGCATCTTGCTCACCATCGATAGTTTCGCGGCGAACATATGCTGCCACTTGGCGACGGGCATGAAGATCTCCCTTTTTCGCTTTAGTGATCAGTTTTTCAGCAATAGAGCGAACCTCTTTTGCTTTCGCTTCAGTTGTCTGAATGCGCTCGTATAAGAACAGGTCGGTTACCAGGTCACGGAACAAAGCTTTACGTGCGCTGGAATTACGGCCCAACTTTTGGTATGCCATTGTTTTCCCTCCTTCACTTCAAGCACTCAGCTGTCTATTCTTCTGTACGTAGTCCCAAACCCAGTTCCTCAAGCTTCTCTTGAACTTCTTCCAAAGACTTGCGTCCGAGGTTACGGACTTTCATCATGTCTTCTTCCGTTTTCGTAGTCAGCTCTTGTACGGTATTAATACCAGCACGTTTGAGGCAGTTGTAGGAACGAACAGAGAGATCCAGCTCTTCGATCGTCATTTCGAGTACTTTTTCTTTTTTGTCTTCTTCTTTTTCAACCATGATCTCTGCATCCTTCGCTTCGTCTGTAAGACCCACGAAGAGCATGAGATGCTCGGTCAAAATTTTAGCGCCAAGGCTTACAGCCTCTTCAGGACGAATACTTCCGTCAGTCCAAACTTCCAACGTGAGCTTGTCATAGTTGGTTACTTGGCCTACACGCGTATTTTCCACAGCGTAGTTTACGCGGCTGATCGGGGTGAAGATGGAATCGACAGGGATGACGCCGATCGGCTGGTCATCGCGTTTATTCCGATCTGCCTGGACGTAGCCGCGACCGCGATTGGCAAAAATACGCATGTGAAGTCTCGAACCTGGTCCAAGCGTAGCAATGTGAAGATCCGGGTTAAGGATTTCTACATCGGAATCAGCACGAATGTCTCCAGCCGTGATTGCTCCTTCGCCTTCAGCATCAATCTCGAGCACTTTCTCCTCGTCAGAATGAATTTTGAGCGACAAAGCTTTCAGGTTAAGGATAATCTCTGTAACATCTTCCATTACGCCAGGAACTGTAGCAAATTCATGCAGAACGCCATCGATTTGAACCGAAGACACTGCCGCACCCGGCAGTGATGAGAGCAGGATTCGGCGAAGCGAGTTTCCAAGCGTCGTACCGTATCCGCGCTCCAGCGGTTCTACTACGAATTTCCCATAGGTGCCATCATCGTTGACGTCTACCGTCTCAATTTTCGGCTTTTCGATTTCTATCACTGCAATACCCCTCCTTCAAAACGTCGGTCCTCTATGAAACATTTACCTTCTCTTGCGAAAACATGTAGTAGTATGCCTAAACAACCATTATTAGCAGATTGTGCCGGAAGTATACCACACGCAGGGGCAAATCTCATTAGACACGACGACGTTTTGGAGGACGGCATCCGTTATGCGGGACTGGAGTTACGTCTTTGATCAGGTTAACTTCAAGACCAGCAGCTTGCAAAGAGCGGATCGCTGCTTCACGGCCTGCGCCTGGTCCTTTAACCATAACCTCAACGGATTTCATCCCATGTTCCATTGCAGCTTTGGCAGCAGTCTCAGCAGCCATTTGTGCAGCAAACGGAGTCGATTTACGGGAACCTCTGAATCCGAGGCCGCCGGAGCTTGCCCACGAAATCGCGTTTCCGTGAGGATCCGTAATAGTAACGATAGTGTTATTGAAAGTGGAACGGATATGTGCCACGCCAGATTCAATATTTTTACGGTCACGACGTTTAGTACGTACGACTTTTTTCGGTTTAGCCATTTTCTCTTATCCCCCCTTATTATTTCTTCTTGTTCGCTACAGTACGACGAGGACCTTTACGAGTACGAGCATTCGTTTTCGTACGTTGTCCACGAACAGGCAGACCACGACGATGACGAACTCCACGGTAACAACCGATCTCCGTCAAACGTTTAATATTCAAAGAGATTTCACGACGCAGGTCACCTTCAACTTTGACCTCTTTGTCGATACTTTCACGCAATTTGCTGACTTCATCTTCCGTCAAATCACGAACACGAGTGTTCTGATTGATGCCTGTAGAGCTCAGAATTTTCTGGGAAGTCGTTTTACCGATTCCGAAAATATAAGTCAAGGCGATCTCAACGCGCTTATCACGTGGCAAATCCACACCAGCTATACGTGCCATTTTACGCTACACCCCCTTCATTAACCTTGTTTTTGTTTGTGTTTTGGATTTTCACAGATAACCATTACATTCCCTTTGCGGCGAATGACTTTGCATTTTTCGCAAATCGGCTTGACCGAAGGTCTTACCTTCATGTGAATTACCTCCTCAAAGTTCTGCTTAGCAAAACCCTCTTCGTAAGCATTGACCTTGTTCTACTATTGTAAAACCGGCTTCGAAGCTTTCGCAAGTTTTGCCGGGCAAAACCCGCTTCATAAGCTTCACAGTTCATTGCAACTGTCTACTACTATTTACGGTAAGTTATACGACCTTTTGTTAGATCATAAGGCGATAACTGAACAACTACTTTGTCTCCAGTCAGGATACGGATGAAGTGCATCCGTAATTTCCCGGAAACGTGAGCGAGAATTTGATGACCATTCTCAAGCTCAACCTTGAACGTTGCATTCGGCAGCGGTTCAAGAACCGTGCCTTCCACTTCAATGACATCTTCCTTGGCCATTAGTCAGTCTCCTTTCTCTTCAGCTTGAATGTTGGTGGATTCCAGAAACGAATGAACCGCATAGCGGAGCTTTCCGTTTGTCACCCGACCACTCTCGTTTAAACTGTTTACAACCTCACTGCTAATCATCGGTTGAAGTTCAAGATGAAGAACATTCTTCTTCTTGGGTTGATCAAACTTTCGTTTGTCTCCATCCGCGATATATACGAACCTATTGTCCTCTATAGCAACAATTACTGCGGCTTGGTCCGCATTGCGGCCTTTACGGATCTTCACAATTTGACCGAGCTGCGGATTCGACGGATTGTTCATGCCTAATCACCTACGCATTCAGTTTTGTGAAAATTTCCATACCCTCAGGTGTAACTGCTACGGTGTGTTCAAAGTGGGCACATAACGATCCATCAGCTGTAACGACAGTCCAGTTATCTTCCAACGTTTTCACATACCGTCTGCCTGCGTTAACCATTGGCTCAATAGCTAGCACCATACCAGCCTTTAACCTTGGTCCACGATCAGGAAGACCATAGTTCGGAATCGATGGTTCCTCGTGCAGATTCGCTCCAATGCCGTGACCGACATATTCACGAACGACGGAAAACCCTTCATCTTCGATATATTTCTGAATTGCATGAGATATTGTAAACAAGCGAACGTCTGGTTTTACCAGCGCTAGTCCTGCGTATAATGAAGCCTCGGTAACGTCCAGAAGACGACGAGCTTCTTCGGAAATACGGCCAACTGGATAGGTCCAGGCAGAATCTCCATGATACCCCTGGTACTGCGCGCCAATGTCAAACGTAACGATATCGCCCTCGTTCAACTTGCGTTTGCCGGGAAATCCATGTACCAACTCTTCATTCACTGAAGCGCACACACTGGCAGGGAAACCGTTATAACCTTTGAAAGACGGCACAGCTCCTTGACTGCGAATAAATTGATCAGCCATATGGTCAAGTTCACCAGTCGTAATACCGGGAACAATGTGTTCTTCCAAGAGACGATGCGTTTCCGCAACAATTCTCCCAGCTTCCCTCATCAAACCCAGTTCCGTTTCGGACTTACCAATGATCATCAATTAACCTCTCAACAAGGACACGATTTCTTGAGAAACTTGATCGATATCCTGTTCTCCGTCGATTTGACGAAGAAGGCCTTTAGTTTCGTAGAACGTGAGGAGTGGTGCTGTTTTGTTGATATATTCGTCCAAACGAGTGCCTACGCTCTCTTCGTTATCATCAGAGCGTTGGTACAACTCGCCGCCGCATTTATCACAGATACCATCCTGCTTTGGTGGATTAAATACGACATGATAAGTCGAACCACAGTTTTTACAAATACGACGACCCGTCAAACGAGCCAGCAATTTGTTGCGATCCACTTTCAGGTTGATCACATGATCAAGACCTGAGTTCAGTCGTTCCAGGATGCCATCCAGCGCTTCTGCCTGAGACAGGGTTCTTGGAAAACCATCCAAGAGGAAACCTTCTCTGCAGTCCGACTGTTGCAATCGTTCTTCAACGATGCCAATGGTAACATCATCTGGTACAAGTAATCCTTGATCCATATATTCCTTGGCTTTCAGGCCAATGGGAGTTCCCTGTTTAATCGCAAGACGAAATGCATCGCCTGTTGAAATATGGGGAATACCGAACTCTTTCACAATGACGTCTGCTTGCGTACCTTTTCCTGCCCCCGGAGGGCCCATGAATAGGATGTTCACGTTATGTCACTCCCTCCAAGACTACCCTACATCAACAAACAGCACAATAGGTGCCGGCAAGTAAATCTTTACTCAACCGGAACCTATTGCCTATTTATTGATAAAACCTTTGTAGTGGCGTTTGATCAATTGGCTTTCGATTTGCTTCATCGTATCCAGCGCAACACCGATAACGATCAGGAGGGAAGTTCCTCCAATTTGCGCTGATTGAGGCAAACCAGAAAGTGCCCCTAAGAATACAGGCAGAACGGAAATGACTGCCAAGAAGATGGCTCCGGCCATTGTCAAACGAGTCATGACACGGGTCAGATATTTCTCGGTTGCTTTACCTGGGCGAATACCCGGAATGTAACCGCCGTTCTTTTTCATATTATCAGCCATCTGCTGTGGATTCATCTGTACGAACGTATAGAAGAATGTGAATCCGAAGATCATCACGACATACAGCACCATACCAAGTGGTTTGTGTGTAGTCAAGTTCTGACCGATCCACTGTGCCCAACCATGATTAGCCCAGAAGTTGGCGATAATCGTTGGGAACATCAACAGCGATGATGCGAAGATGACAGGGATAACACCAGCTGCATTAATCTTCAGCGGGATATGTGTATTCTGTCCACCGTACATTTTGTTTCCTACGACACGTTTTGCGTACTGTACAGGAATTTTCCGAATCGCCTGTTGAATGTAAATGACCCCGATGATAATCAGCACGATGACAATCGCGATGATCACACCTTTAAGAATGTTCATGAACAATTGATCAGGTTGGATGAAGTCGGACTCGATTGTTTGTTTGATAATGTTAGGCACTGTTGACAGGATACCCGCAAAGATCAAAATCGAGATTCCGTTTCCGATGCCTTTCTCGGTGATCTGCTCACCAAGCCACATCAGGAATGAAGTACCGGCCGTAAGTACAATTGCGATCAAGATATAATCTGCAAACGTAGCGTTAGGAATCATGTCTGTATTGTACAAGCGGTTGAATCCGATCGACGTACCAAACGCTTGAATCAATGCCAGCCCGATCGTTAAATAACGAGTCAGTTGTGCAGATTTCTTCTTACCTTGTTCACCTTGCTTTGCCCACTCCGCTAATTTAGGAATAACGTCCATGGAAAGCAACTGTACTATGATAGACGCAGTGATGTAAGGAACGATCCCGAGAGCAAATATAGAGAACTGGAACAGTGCTCCACCCGAGAACGTATTGAGAAGTCCAAAAACTTCTTTACCCGCAGAATTTGTCGCTTCGAACACATCTTTGTTAACGCCCGGAACGGGGACAAAGGAGCCGATGCGGTAAATGATCAGTACAAAAAGGGTAAATAATACCCTTTTGCGCAGATCCTCAACCCGCCAGATATTCTTTAGGGTCTTGAACATTAAATCACCTCGGTTGTACCGCCGGCAGCTTCAATTTTCTCCACCGCAGATTGAGAAAACTTGTTAGCTTTAACAGTCAGCTTCACAGTGACTTCACCGTTACCCAGGACTTTGATTCCGGATTTAGCGTTTTTAACAACGCCGTTCGTCATCAAGAATTCTGGAGTTACTTCAGTACCCGCAGGCAAACTATTCAGGTCTTCGATATTAACAACTGCATATTCTTTGCGAGTTGGGTTTACGAAACCGCGTTTTGGCAAGCGACGATACAATGGATTTTGTCCACCTTCGAAGCCTGGACGAACACCACCGCCCGAACGAGCGTTTTGTCCTTTATGACCGCGACCTGATGTTTTACCTGTACCACTACTTGGACCGCGACCAACACGTTTGCGTTCTTTACGCGATCCAGGAGATGGTGAAAGCTCATGTAACTTCATCGTTCGTTGCACCTCCTTAAAGATTTGTGGGTGTATACCCGTATATTAAGCTTCTACTTCTTTTACAGCTACCAAGTGACTTACTTTGTTAATCATACCACGGATGGCAGGATTATCGTTTTGGATCACTTTGCTGTTGATTTTGCGCAATCCCAATGTTTTCACAGTTGTTCTTTGCGTCTCCGGACGTCCGATCAAGCTACGGACGAGGGTAATTTCTAATTTAGCCATGAGAATTCCCTCCTAACCCAGAAGCTCTTCGACGGATTTTCCGCGCAGTTTAGCCACGTCTTCAGCACGCTTCAAACGGGACAAACCTTCCAAAGTCGCATTGACCATGTTCATGGAATTCGAAGAACCCAGAGATTTTGTCAAAATGTCACCTACACCAGCAAGTTCGAGAACCGCACGTACAGGACCACCAGCGATAACACCAGTACCTTCAGATGCTGGTTTCAACAGAACGCGTCCTGCGCCGAACTTACCTGTTACCAAGTGAGGAATCGAAGTTCCTACGAGTGGAACGTGTACAAGGTTTTTCTTAGCATCTTCAATACCTTTGCGAATTGCATCAGGTACTTCGCCCGCTTTACCGATACCCGCTCCAACCCAGCCGTTGCCGTCGCCGACTACAACCAGTGCGCTAAAGCTGAAACGGCGTCCGCCTTTTACTACTTTAGCTACGCGATTAATGTTTACTACTCTTTCAGACAGTTCCAAAGTATTCGGATCTACACGCAAGTCGTTAACCTCCTTTTGAAAAATATCTTAAAACTCAAGTCCTGCTTCACGAGCCGCTTCAGCCAATGCTGCGATACGACCATGATACAGATATCCGCTACGGTCAAATACGATATTGGAAACACCTTTATCTTTTGCACGTTTAGCAACGAGTTCGCCAACTTTACGAGCAGATTCAACAGATGCACCATTTTTGATGTCAGTGCTCAATTCTTTGTCTACAGTAGACGCGGAAGCGATTGTTACACCAGCTACATCATCGATGATTTGAGCGTACATATGTTTACCAGAACGGAAAACGTTCAAACGAGGACGTGCAGCCGTTCCTTGGATTTTCTTACGAACACGAAGGTGTCTTTTCAGACGAGCCTTGTTTTTATCTGGTTTCGTAATCATCTCAGGGATTCACTCCTTTCAGGTTACCTCGCTGGCTTCAAAGCAGAAGCCACGGGGTATATTAGAAACACACGAAGCAAGCAAGCCGAAAGCCGCGAAAAGGCGGTAAGAGAAATCTTATTTCTTCTTACCGGCTTTACCTTCCTTACGGATGATACGCTCGCCTTCATATTTAATACCTTTACCTTTGTACGGCTCAGGTTCACGAACGGAACGAATTTTAGCAGCGTAAGCACCTACGCGCTCTTTATCGATACCGCGAACAATGATTTTCGTATTCGAAGGTACTTCGAATTCGATTCCCGCTTCCGGTGTAATTTCAACCGGGTGAGAGTAACCAACGTTCAGAACGATTTTATCTCCGGATTTGCTTGCACGATATCCGACCCCAACCAACTCCAGAGATTTAGCGAATCCTTCAGTTACGCCACTCACCATGTTGCTGACAACGCTACGTGTTGTGCCGTGTAAAGAACGGTGAGTTTTGTTATCGGAAGGACGCACAACTGTAATTTCGTTGTTTTCAACTGTAACCTTCATGTCTTTGTGAAGTTCACGAGTCAAAGTTCCTTTAGGTCCTTTTACCGTGATAACGGTATTGTCCAAAGTGATGTCTACACCACTTGGTACTGTAATTGGTTTGCGACCAATACGAGACATATGTTGCACCTCCTATCTTGTGACGTTATATTACCAAACGTAGCAGACGACTTCTCCGCCGGATTTCGATTGACGAGCTTCTTTGTCCGTCATAACACCTTTGGATGTCGAGATAATCGCGATTCCAAGGCCGCCAAGTACGCGAGGTACTTCATTGCTTTTCGTGTAAACACGAAGACCTGGTTTACTGATTCTTTTCAGACCAGTGATAACGCGCTCGTTATTTTGACCGTATTTCAAGAAAACACGGATAATCCCTTGTTTGTTATCTTCGATATATTCAGCGTCACGGATGAAACCTTCACGCTTCAGGATATCGGCGATTTGTTTTTTCATTGTCGAAGCAGGCATTTCTACCGTTTCGTGACGAACTGTGTTCGCGTTACGAATACGAGTAAGCATATCTGCAATTGGATCAGACATAGTCATTGTGAGTTAACCTCCTTCCCGTTCAGGACTTTTTACCAGCTTGCTTTTTTCACGCCAGGGATCTGGCCTTTATAAGCTAATTCACGGAAGCAAATTCTGCAAATTTTGAACTTTTGCAGTACCGAATGTGGACGACCACAACGCTCGCAGCGTGTATAAGCACGTACTTTAAACTTTGGTGTACGTTGTTGTTTAACTTTCATCGAAGTTTTTGCCACTTTAGCCTGACACCTCCTAAATAATTTCGGAGAAAAGGGAGTCCTTCCAGACACCCGGAACGTTTATGCCAACATTATTTAACGAAAGGCATTCCCATTTGCGTAAGCAATTCACGGGACTCTTCGTCTGTTTTCGCCGTTGTTACGATGACAATATCCATACCGCGGACTTTGTCTACTTTATCATACTCGATCTCTGGGAAGATCAATTGCTCTTTCAGACCCAGAGTGTAGTTACCACGACCATCGAACGCTTTGCTCGATACACCGCGGAAGTCACGTACACGTGGAAGTGTTACGTTGAACAATTTATCGAGGAAGTAGTACATACGCTCGCCGCGCAATGTTACTTTCACACCGATAGGCATGTTCTCACGCAGTTTGAATCCTGCGATTGATTTTTTCGCACGAGTGATTACAGGTTTTTGACCTGCGATCAGTTGCAAATCGTTTACTGCGGAATCCAACACTTTGGAGTTTTGGACAGCGTCGCCCACACCCATGTTGATAACGATTTTCTCGATTTTCGGCACTTGCATTACCGTTGTATAGTTAAACTTCTGCATCAAAGCAGGAGCAATTTCTTGCAGGTAACGTTCTTTCATTCTTGATGCCATGAATCATAGCCCTCCTTTCTCATTCGGTTCAATTAGTCGATAATTTCTCCGGAACGTTTTGCAACGCGCACTTTTTTACCGTTATCCAAAACTTTGTAACCGATACGGGTTACTTTTCCGCTCTTTGGATCGATGTGCATCACGTTGGAAACGTGAATCGGAGCTTCCTTCTCGATAATGCCGCCTTGCGGGTTTTGCTGGTTAGGCTTCTGGTGTTTTTTCACCATGTTAACACCTTCCACAAGGACGCGGTTTTCACGAGGATAAGCAGCGATGACACGGCCTTTTTTACCTTTGTCTTTACCGCTGATCACCATAACCGTATCTTCCTTTTTAACGTGAAGTTTGTTGTTATGGGATTCCAGAACTTTTTTCACTCTTGGCATTTCGTACACCTCCTGTTTCTAAACATCACGAGCTTAATCTATTAGATAACCTCTGGGGCCAAGGAAACGATTTTCATGAAATCTTTCTCGCGAAGTTCACGAGCAACAGGTCCGAAAATACGTGTTCCACGTGGGCTTCTGTCGTCTTTTACAACAACAGCTGCATTTTCATCAAAACCGATGTAGGAACCGTCTTTACGACGTACAGAACGCTTCGTACGAACGACAACCGCTCTAACTACATCACCTTTTTTGACAACGCCGCCTGGTGTTGCTTGTTTTACAGAACAAACGATCAGATCACCGATTTGAGCTGTACGACGTCCCGTACCGCCGAGTACGCGGATACACATCAGTTCCTTCGCACCGGAGTTGTCGGCTACAGTCAAACGTGTAAATGGTTGAATCATTTAGTATTCCTCCTTCCAGCTATGCTGATCATGCAATTAGATGATAACCGCTTTTTCAACGACTTCAGTAAGTCTCCAGCGTTTATCTTTCGAAAGCGGACGAGTCTCCATGATTTTCACCGTGTCACCGATTTTCGCAGTGTTTTCTTCGTCATGCGCTTTGAACTTTTTAGTAACTTTAATGCGTTTATGATACAATTTGTGGTTTTTGTAGGTTTCTACAGCAACAACAATCGTTTTGTCCATTTTATCACTGACAACTTTACCAGTTTGAACTTTACGTGCATTACGTTCTTCGCTCATTGTTGGCCTCCTTCCTGATTACGGACGGAATGTATATCCGACCTCTAATTAACCGATTCCCAATTCTCTTTCACGGATGATCGTTTTAGCACGAGCTATTTCTTTACGCACATCACGGATACGAGTCGGGTTATCCAGCTGACCGGTAGCAAGTTGAAAGCGGAGGTTAAAGAGTTCTTCTTTAAATCCGGCAATCTTTTGCTCGATTTCAGCAGAGGTTAGGTTGCGAAATTCACTAGCTTTCATTTGCTTCACCACCCAATTCTTCACGTTTCACGAACTTCGTCTTGATTGGCAGTTTGTGAGCGGCAAGACGCATCGCTTCGCGTGCAATATCCTCCGGTACACCAGCAAGTTCAAACATGATCTTACCTGGTTTCACTACTGCAACCCATTTTTCTACGTTACCTTTACCGCTACCCATCCGAACCTCGAGAGGCTTTTGAGTGATTGGTTTGTCAGGGAAAATTTTAATCCAGACTTTACCACCACGTTTGATGTAACGAGTCATCGCAATACGAGCCGCTTCGATTTGACGGTTCGTAATCCAAGCCGGTTCCGTAGCTTGCAGACCATATTCGCCAAAGTTCAGCGTAGTTCCGCCTTTTGCTTGGCCTTTCATATGTCCACGTTGTTGCTTACGGTGTTTTACACGTTTTGGTACCAACATGATTAGTTGCCTCCTTCCTTAGCAGCTTGTTTCTTAGCCGTAGGAAGAACCTCTCCACGATAGATCCATACTTTTACGCCGATACGTCCGTAAGTAGTATGAGCCTCTGCAGTACCATAGTCAATGTCAGCACGCAGTGTGTGCAGTGGAACAGTTCCTTCGCTGTAGCCTTCAGAACGTGCAATCTCAGCACCGCCAAGACGTCCGCCTACTTGAGTTTTAATACCTTTAGCACCAGAGCGCATAGTTCTTTGAATAGCTTGTTTCAGAGCACGACGGAAAGAAACACGACGTTCCAATTGTTGTGCAATGCTTTCTGCTACCAGGATCGCGTCCAGGTCTTGGTTCTTAATTTCAGAGATGTTGATGTGTACTTTTTTACCGCCAGCAATTTTCGTAATTTGATTACGAAGATTCTCAACTTCAGATCCACCTTTACCGATTACCATACCTGGTTTCGCTGTGTGAATCGTTACGTTTACACGGTTAGCCGCTCTCTCAATCTCAACACGAGACATAGCGGAGTCTTTCAATTTATTTTTCAGGAATTCACGAATTTTCACGTCTTCCATCAAAAGATCGCCGAAGTCTTTGCCTGCATACCACTTAGATTCCCAGTCACGGATAACTCCGACACGAAGTCCGACTGGATTTACCTTTTGGCCCACACGTTTTCCCTCCTTCTACTTTTCAGATACCACCAAAGTAATGTGGCTAGTACGTTTGTTAATACGACTTGCACGTCCCATTGCACGAGGGCGGAAACGTTTCATCGTTGGTCCTTGGTTTACGTAAGCTTGCGAGATCACCAAGTTATTAACATCCAAAGAATAATTATGTTCCGCATTCGCAATAGCGGAGTTAAGCAACTTCTCAACAACTGGAGAAGCGGATTTCGGAGTGTGACGGAGAATGGCAACCGCCTCACCTACTTGCTTGCCGCGAATCAAGTCAACAACGAGTTGAACTTTACGAGGAGCAATCCGGATAAACTTAGCATGTGCTTTTGCTTCCATTGTGTAACCTCCTCTCAAACATTAGAGATGTTCATTTATCTTCTTGTTTTCTTGTCATCATCAGTATGGCCTTTGTACGTACGGGTTGGAGCGAACTCACCCAGTTTGTGTCCAACCATGTCCTCAGTTACATACACTGGCACGTGTTTACGACCGTCGTAAACGCCAAATGTGTGTCCGATGAATTGTGGGAAAATTGTAGAGCGACGGGACCAGGTTTTGATAACGTTCTTCTTGCCTGATGCTTCCATCTCTTCTACCTTCTTGAGCATGTAGCCATCAATGAATGGCCCTTTTTTCAAACTGCGACTCATGTGGAGATCCTCCCTTCAAACATAGCTTTTATGCATCCGTAGATGCCTCACGAAGTTATGCACAGTGTGTATTACTTCGTGCGGCGACGGATGATGTATTTATCAGAAGCTTTATTTTTCTTACGCGTTTTGTAACCAAGAGTAGGTTTACCCCATGGTGACATTGGCGATTTACGTCCGATTGGAGCACGACCTTCACCACCACCGTGAGGGTGATCGTTAGGGTTCATTACCACACCACGAACCTCAGGACGTTGACCCAACCAACGGCTACGACCGGCTTTACCGATTTTGATAAGCTCGTGGTCTTGGTTACCAACGGATCCGATTGTTGCGCGGCAAACTTTCAAAATACGACGAACTTCTCCGGAAGAGAGACGAACGGAAACGTATTTTTCTTCTTTACCAAGCAATTGAGCTTCTGTACCAGCAGCACGAACCAATTGTCCGCCTTTACCTGGTTTCAACTCGATGTTGTGGATAACGGTACCTACTGGAATGTTTTCAAGCGGCAGTGCGTTACCAATTTTGATATCTGCGTCAGGACCAGAGAATACTTGATCTCCAACTTTCAGACCTTTAGGAGCGATGATGTAACGTTTCTCACCATCAGCATAGTGAATCAATGCAATGTTGGAAGTACGGTTCGGGTCGTACTCGATTGTAGCAACGCGGCCCGGTATTCCATCTTTAGTACGTTTGAAGTCGATGATACGGTATTTACGTTTGTGTCCACCACCGTGGTGACGAACTGTAATTTTACCTTGGTTGTTGCGGCCTGCTTGTTTGCTCAATGGGGCCAACAACGATTTCTCCGGCTTATCTGTGGTAATTTCCTCAAATGTAGAAACGGACATGTTCCGTCTTGCCGGGGATGTTGGTTTATACTTTTTGATTGGCACTAGTTTTCCCTCCTTACTTCAAAGATTTCAATTATACAGTTTCAAAGAACTCAAGCGATTTGCTGTCTTGCGTCAGTGTTACAAACGCTTTTTTCCATTCGCTTGTATATCCGGAATAACGTCCGTACCGTTTCGGTTTAGCTGGAACACGAAGTGTGTTCACGTTTTTCACTTTTACGCCGAAAATAGCTTCTACCGCTTTTTTGATCTCGGTTTTGTTTGCACGGATATCGACTTCAAATACATATTTCAAGTCGTTCATCATGTCGGCAGTACGTTCCGTAATAATCGGACGTTTTACAATATCACGAGGATCTTTCATTACGCGAGCACCTCCTCTACCTTCTGAACTGCTTCTTTCGTAATGATCAGTTTGTCGTGCGAAAGCACGTCAAGAACATTAATACCATCAGCAGCTACGAATTTCACGCCCGGAATATTCCGTGCAGAAAGAGCTACATTATCATCATAGCTAGGAGCTACAATCAAAGCTTTGCGACCTACTTTGAGATTGTTCAAAATAGCTGCAAACTCTTTTGTTTTTGGTGAGCTCAACGCAAGAGCATCCAAAACGATAATGTCATTGTCTTGCACTTTGGATGAAAGAGCAGACTTGATCGCCAGACGGCGAACTTTCTTAGGCAGTTTGTACGCATAGCTCCGTGGTGTCGGACCAAATACGATACCGCCGCCTTTCCATTGTGGAGAACGAATCGAACCTTGACGAGCGCGACCTGTACCTTTTTGTTTCCAAGGTTTACGTCCACCGCCACGTACTTCAGAACGTCCTTTTACTTTGTGGGTACCTTGACGAAGAGAAGCGCGTTGCATAAGAACTGCATCGTACAGAACGTGTTGATTCGGCTCAATACCGAATACCGCATCATTCAGTTCAACTTCACCTACTTGGCTACCATCTACATTGTAAACTGATACTTTTGGCATTTTGTGTTCCTCCTTTCTTCAGTGGTTATTTTTTCACCGTTTCTTTGACTCTTACAAGGCTGTTCTTCGGTCCAGGAATAGAACCTTTTACGAGGATTACATTACGCTCAGCGTCTACTTTAACAACTTCAAGACGTTGAATTGTAACAGTATCATGTCCCATATGTCCTGGCAGGCGTTTGCCTTTAGGAACGCGGTTAGCTTGGATCGAACCCATCGAACCTGGGCCACGGTGATAACGCGAACCGTGTGACATAGGTCCAGTGCTTTGTCCCCAACGTTTGATAACGCCGGCAAAACCTTTACCTTTAGAAATACCTGTTACGTCAACGAACTCGCCTTCAGCGAAAATGTCAGCTTTCAATTCTTGGCCAACTTCATATTCCGCAATGTTAATGCCGCGAAGCTCACGAACGTAGCGCTTAGGTGCAGTATTCGCTTTTTTAGCGTGTCCTGCTTCTGGCTTGTTAGCATTTTTCTCTTTCTTATCGGCAAAACCGATTTGAACTGCTTCGTAGCCATCGTTTTCAATATCTTTCTTTTGCAAAACAACACAAGGACCTGCTTCGATAACCGTTACTGGAACTACGTTACCTTCAGCGGTAAACACTTGAGTCATTCCAAGTTTTTTTCCTAAGATACCTTTCATGTTGACACCTCTTTTCTTTTATACGTGGTCTTGTTTGTTGCTATATATTACAATTTAATTTCGATATCTACACCGGACGGCAGATCCAAGCGCATCAAGGCATCCACAGTTTGTGGAGTCGGGTTAACGATATCGATCAAACGCTTATGAGTGCGTTGCTCGAATTGCTCCCGAGAATCCTTGTACTTGTGCACCGCACGAAGAATAGTAATGATTTGTTTTTCAGTAGGAAGCGGAATCGGACCGGATACACCTGCACCCGAACGTTTTGCTGTTTCAACGATTTTCTCCGCGGATTGATCAAGAATTCTGTGGTCGTAAGCTTTCAAACGAATACGAATTTTTTGCTTTGCCATTTTAGTCCCTCCTTCTATCGCCCAATTTTTTATCGGACATACTCCGTGAAAATTTTCTAGCCACTCTCCCATGGCAAAGGGGCCGGGTGTGCCAGTAACCTCTCACATCATCGCAACGTCACAAGAACAACATTCATTATTATATAGAAAAGATGGGCGTATTGCAAGCATATTTAAAAAAAACATTTAAATTGATCTTTTCATAAGAATCGACTCAATTTAGCTCAATGTTTTTCTTCATATCCAGGCTGCCTAACCTATCAATCTATAAGATAAATCTTGTTCATTTTAGATGACGCAGGTTCCGAAACGTTGACATAATAAAAGAGTTCTTTATCCGATGTCGGATAAAGAACTCTTCCGAAGCTTCGTTACAATACAATGTTACTCGTTCCAGTACACTGTTGCTTATGCTCATTTGGCGAATGCCAAATTATTTTTGAATTGATGCTACGGAACCTGCACCAACTGTACGTCCACCTTCACGAATAGAGAACTTAGTTCCTTCTTCGATCGCGATTGGAGAGATCAGTTGAACAGTAACCGTGATGTTGTCACCAGGCATTACCATTTCAGTACCTTCTGGCAAGTTGATGATACCAGTTACGTCAGTTGTACGGAAGTAGAACTGTGGACGGTATCCAGTGAAGAAAGGCTTGTGACGGCCACCCTCTTCTTTAGTCAAAACGTAGATTTGTGCAGTGAATTCTGTGTGTGGTTTAACAGATGCTGGTTTAGCAAGTACTTGACCACGCTCGATTTGAGTACGGTCAACACCACGCAGCAATGCACCGATGTTGTCGCCCGCTTGTGCGGAATCCAACAATTTACGGAACATCTCAACGCCCGTAACTACGGATTTTTTAGTTTCTTCAGTAATACCAACGATCTCGATCTCTTCGCCGACTTTAACAGTACCACGCTCTACACGACCTGTAGCAACGGTACCACGACCAGTGATGGAGAATACGTCCTCGACAGGCATCAAGAAAGGCTTGTCAGTTTGACGCTCAGGCAGTGGGATGTAAGTGTCGATTTCTTTGAACATCTCAACGATTTTTTGAGCCCACTCACCATCAGGGTTTTGCAGAGCTTCACGAGCTGAACCACGAGTGATTGGAGTGTCATCACCTGGGAACTCATATTCGTTAAGAAGGTCGCGAACTTCCATCTCAACCAATTCCAACAACTCTTCGTCTTCAACCATGTCACATTTGTTCAAGAAAACAACAATGTAAGGTACGCCTACTTGACGGGAGAGCAAGATGTGCTCACGAGTTTGTGGCATTGGGCCGTCAGCTGCGGATACCACCAAGATAGCTCCGTCCATTTGTGCCGCGCCAGTGATCATGTTTTTAACATAGTCGGCGTGACCCGGGCAGTCTACGTGTGCGTAGTGACGAGTGTCAGTTTCGTACTCAACGTGTGATGTCGAGATTGTGATACCGCGCTCGCGCTCTTCTGGAGCTTTATCAATTTGATCGAAAGCAATTGCTGCACCACCGTAAGTTTTGGACAATACAGTTGTGATTGCAGCAGTCAGAGTTGTTTTACCATGATCGACGTGACCAATAGTACCAATGTTAACGTGCGGTTTATTACGTTCGTATTTAGCCTTTGCCATTTGAACGTGGCCTCCTTAAAATTTATGATTTTATGTTTCACTGAATGCAGTGCTTCAAACCAGGTTCAAGCACAAACATTCAGTGTGAGAAAACTACTCGGTGCCTTTTGTTTTGGCAACGATCTCTTCAGCAATGCTCTTAGGAACTTCTTCATAGTGAGAAAGCTCCATGGAGAACACGCCGCGTCCTTGAGTACCGGAACGAAGAGTTGTAGAGTAACCAAACATCTCAGAGAGAGGTACCTTAGCACGAATGATTTGAGCTCCACTACGGGAATCCATACCTTCAATGCGGCCACGACGGGAATTCAACATACCCATTACGTCACCCATGTACTCTTCTGGAACAGTTACTTCTACTTTCATGATAGGCTCAAGCAGAACTGGACTACATTTGTCTTTCGCTGCTTTCAGCGCCATAGATCCGGCAATTTTAAATGCCATCTCGTTGGAATCGACATCATGGTAAGATCCGTCTACGATAGTAGCCTTAACGTCAACAAGCGGGAAGCCTGCGATAACGCCGTTTTTCATTTGCTCTTCAATCCCTGACAATGCAGGTTGAATGTATTCTCTTGGTACGGAACCACCGACAACCTTACTTTCGAACTGGCTACCTGTACCCGGCTCGAGAGGTTCGAATTCAACCCATACGTGACCGTATTGACCACGACCACCGGATTGACGTACGAATTTACCTTCAACACGCGCTGGAGCACGGAATGTTTCGCGGTAAGCTACTTGTGGTTTACCCACAGTAGTGTCCACCTTGAACTCACGACGCATACGGTCAATGATGATATCAAGGTGAAGCTCACCCATACCCGCCAAGATTGTTTGGCCTGTTTCTTCGTCAGTGTGAGCGCGAAGAGTTGGATCCTCTTCCGTCAACTTACCGAGAGCTACACCCATTTTATCTTGGTCAGCTTTGGTTTTAGGTTCAACAGCGATTTCGATTACCGGATCAGGGAAGTTCATGGATTCCAGGATAACCGGATGTTTCTCATCACATAGTGTATCACCTGTACCTGTATCTTTCAAACCAACAGCTGCTGCGATATCACCGGAGTAAACTTCAGTGATTTCTTGACGACTGTTTGCGTGCATTTGAAGGATACGACCGATACGCTCACGTTTGTTTTTAGTTGCATTCAATACATAAGAACCGGATTGAAGTACGCCGGAGTATACGCGGAAGAATGTCAATTTACCAACGTAAGGGTCAGTCATGATTTTGAAAGCCAATGCAGAGAATGGCTCTTCATCGGAAGACTTACGAACCGCTTCAGTTCCATCCTCAAGAAGACCCTTGATTGCTGGAACGTCAACTGGAGCTGGCAAGTAGTCGATAACAGCATCCAACATCAGTTGAACACCTTTGTTACGGTATGAGGATCCACAGATAACTGGGAAGATCTTAACATCTACAACACCTTTACGGAGAGCGGATTTAATCTCATCAATAGTGATTTCTTCGCCTTCCAGGTATTTCATTGTCAGTTCTTCATCAAGCTCTGCAACACGCTCAATCAATTCGTTGCGAAGTTCTTCAACTTGCTCAACGAATTCCGCAGGAATATCGGTTTCTTCAATATCTTGTCCCAGGTCATCTTTATACATATGAGCCCGTTGAGCAACGATATCAATGATACCTTTGAAATCATTCTCAGCACCGATTGGAAGTTGAATCGCAACAGCGTTCGCTTGAAGGCGATCACGCATGTCAGATACAACGTTCAAGAAGTCAGCACCGATGATATCCATTTTGTTTACATATGCGATACGAGGTACGCCGTACTTGTCAGCCTGTCTCCATACAGTTTCAGACTGAGGCTCAACGCCTTCTTTCGCACTGAATACACCTACTGCTCCGTCCAATACACGAAGGGAACGTTCAACTTCAACAGTGAAGTCAACGTGTCCCGGGGTATCAATGATATTTACGCGGTGACCTTTCCAAGCAGCGGTAGTCGCAGCGGAAGTAATCGTAATTCCGCGCTCCTGTTCCTGTTCCATCCAGTCCATTGTCGCAGCGCCTTCGTGAACTTCACCGATTTTGTGCGTACGTCCTGTGTAAAACAAGATCCGCTCAGTTGTCGTGGTTTTACCCGCATCAATATGAGCCATGATCCCGATATTACGTGTATTTTTCAAGGAGAACTCTCTAGCCATGAAATGGGTCTCCCTTCAAAATTGAAGTTTATTTTTGTGAACTGAATCCTACCAACGGTAGTGAGCAAACGCTTTGTTCGCTTCAGCCATTTTGTGCGTATCTTCACGTTTCTTAACGGAAGCGCCTGTGTTGTTGGAAGCGTCGATGATCTCAGCCGCCAAACGCTCTTCCATTGTTTTCTCACCGCGGTTGCGGGAGTAGTTCACGAGCCAACGTAAACCCAAAGCAGTACGTCTCTCTGGTTTTACCTCGATTGGTACTTGGTAGTTGGCACCGCCGACACGGCGAGCTTTAACTTCCAGGACTGGCATGATATTTTTGATTGCTGTCTCAAATACTTCCATCGGGTCATTACCCGTGCGTTCTTGGATCAACTTGAACGCATTATACAGAATGCTTTGAGCAACACCGCGTTTTCCGTCGAGCATGATGCGGTTGATCAAACGAGTAACCAACTTGGAGTTGTATACCGGATCTGGCAACACGTCTCTTTTCGTAACTGGACCTTTGCGTGGCATGGATATCCCCCTTTCTTTCTTGTTCAGCAGTTCCTGTACCTTCCAGACCTAAGCCAGAAGGCTTTCAGGCAATCTGCTTATCATAATTTAGGCTTTTTTAGCTTTTGGACGTTTAGCACCGTATTTAGAACGAGCTTGCATACGGTTGTTCACGCCTGCAGTATCGAGAGCTCCACGAACGATGTGATAACGAACCCCTGCAAGGTCTTTTACTTTACCTCCGCGGATCAATACCACACTGTGCTCTTGAAGGTTATGTCCGATTCCCGGGATATAAGCAGTTACCTCGAGACGGTTCGTCAAACGAACACGGGCATATTTACGAAGTGCAGAGTTCGGTTTACGTGGAGTCATTGTACCTACACGAGTGCAGACACCACGTTTTTGTGGGGCACTGATGTTAGTGGATTCACGTTTCAAAGCGTTGAACCCTTTTTGCAAAGCTGGTGATTTTGACTTCTCAACTTTAGCTTGACGTCCTTTACGAACCAGTTGGTTAATAGTTGGCATGTGATTGCCACCCCCTTCCTCAATTATTCATGTTTCTTTACAAACCTTTATCTAAGCCCACAGACCCAGGCGGTTCATAAAAAGACAAATGAAAAGTTTTTGCCTTGGAGAATCCTTAAATGTTCTCGGACAAAAACGTTCCTTACCGTATCATTTTACGACAGCAGCCATCGCTGCTCCCACTCCAATCCCGCACGCTTTGCCGAGATTTTTCATTGTGTCCACTTTCGTGTACTTCACATTGTGTTGTTCACACAAAGCAATGATTTTGGAAGTGAGCTGCGGATCACTATCTTCTGCGACATAGACTTCTGAAGCCATTCCTGTCTGCACTGTCCGCATGGTCTGTTTGGTACCAATCTTGACATGAGCATCTTGCAAGCCTTTTTCATTAGACATCATACATTCCTCCGAATAGGACCAATTACAATCAGCTGCCCACGCACCTTTGATATATTAGCATCTAGCGCAAGCATTGTCAATGCTATTCCAAAAAGTTTTTATAAAGTTTGTGTACATCAGGATTCGTCGCTTGGATATTACAAACGTCGCTTCCTGACATACACATTCTTTAATTCCTCAGAAAGAGGAAATCTATATTAGTCTACCGAAACTGGCTCCAGCTCTTCTACAGAAGATTGGCCATCTTCAGGCTCAGCAAATTTGATACTGCGGTAACGGTTCATACCCGTACCAGCAGGGATCAGCTTACCGATGATAACATTTTCCTTCAGACCGAGCAACTGATCCACTTTACCTTTGATCGCTGCATCCGTCAGTACACGTGTTGTCTCTTGGAACGATGCCGCAGAGAGGAAGGAGTCTGTTTCAAGGGATGCTTTTGTAATACCGAGCAAGATTGGTTTTGCAACCGCTGGCTCTTTATCACTCAGAATCGCAATTTTGTTCGCTCTTTCGTACTCATGCGTATCTACAAATGATCCTGGCAACAATGTTGTATCTCCCGCATCAACGATACGGATTTTACGTAACATTTGACGGATCATAACTTCAACGTGTTTGTCATTGATTTCTACGCCTTGGTTACGGTATACGCGCTGTACTTCCTGCAAAATGTAGTTCTGTACGCCACGTACGCCTTTGATGCGTAGCATTTCTTTCGGGTCGATAGAACCGTCTGTCAACTCGTCACCCGCTTCAATTTCCATACCTTCGCTTACGCGAACACGGGAACCGTAAGTAACAGAGTATACTTTGGATTCTGCTTCACCTTGAATTTCGATTTCACGACGGTCTTTCGCTTCGCGAATCTCTTTAACCACACCGTCAATCTCACTGATTGTTGCTTGACCTTTAGGATTACGGGCCTCAAACAACTCCTGGATACGAGGCAAACCTTGCGTGATGTCGTCTCCGGCTACACCACCGGTATGGAACGTACGCATTGTAAGCTGTGTTCCTGGCTCACCAATGGATTGTGCGGCAATGATACCAACCGCTTCACCAATCTCCACGTGTTTACCTGTCGCAAGGTTGCGACCGTAACACTTTTTGCAGACACCATGACTTGCACGGCAGCTGAGAACGGAACGGATTTGCAATTTGGTTACGCCAGCTTTGATAATCGCTTCTGCTTTGTCAGAGTCGATCAATTCATTGCGGCCAGCGATAATTTCTTTTGTTTCCGGATGACGAACAGTTTCGAAGCAGTATCTGCCTTCAATACGGTCGTAGAGATCTTCGATGACCTCTTTACCATCCTGGATACGACTAACCGTAAAGCCTTTATCTGTACCACAATCGTCTTCACGCACAATTACGTCTTGGGCTACATCTACGAGACGACGAGTCAGGTAACCTGAGTCGGCTGTACGCAGGGCTGTATCCGCGAGACCTTTACGCGCACCGTGAGTGGAAATAAAGTACTCGAGTACTGTCAGACCTTCACGGAAGTTCGATTTGATTGGGAGTTCGATAATACGACCAGACGGGTTGGCCATCAGACCACGCATACCACCCAATTGAGTGATTTGCGATTTGTTACCCCGTGCTTTGGAGTCAACCATCATCATAATGGAGTTATAACGATCCATGGATTTCATCAAAATATCCGTGATGTCATCTTTGGATTTTGACCAGATATCAATGATACGGTCATAGCGCTCTTCATTCGTAATCAAACCACGACGATACTGGTTCGTAACGATCTGAGCTTTATCTTCGGACTGTCTGAGAATTTCGAATTTCTCAGGTGGAACGACAACATCGGACACGGCTACGGTAATACCCGCACGCGTCGAATACGTGAATCCAAGTTGTTTAATTTTATCCAAAATAACCGCAGTTTCGGTTGTATGATAAATTTCAAAACAACGAGCGATGATGGAACCGAGGTATTCTTTGCCGACACCGCCAGCTTGAGGAGCATTCATGATTGCCTCTCTCAAGTCAGTACCTTTCTCATAAACAAATGAATGATCGGCTGTACCTTGATACAGGTTCGCGCGAGTCGCATCATTGATATAAGGGAAGGTTGCCGGGAAAATTTCATTAAAGATAATTTTACCGATCGTAGTCAGCAACATACCTTTTTGTTGCTCTTCCGTGAAGCTTGTTTTACCAAGCGCCTTAACTGGAATAGCTACACGTGCATGCAGTCCGGCAGTCCCCCGTTGGTATGCAGATACAGCCTCATTGACTGTACGCAGAACCATACCTGTACCCTTCTCTTCTTTGTTGTCCATCGTCAGATAGTACGAACCAAGAACCATATCCTGGGAAGGAGTTACAACCGGTTTACCGTCTTTCGGGTTCAAAATGTTACCTGATGCAAGCATCAAGATACGCGCTTCCGCTTGAGCTTCAGCAGACAATGGAACGTGCACGGCCATTTGGTCACCGTCAAAGTCGGCATTGTATGCCGTACATACGAGTGGGTGAAGACGAATTGCTTTACCTTCAACCAAAATCGGTTCAAACGCCTGAATACCGAGACGGTGAAGCGTAGGGGCACGGTTCAACAGAACCGGATGCTCCTTGATGACTTCTTCAAGAACATCCCATACTTCAGGACTCACACGCTCAACTTTACGTTTTGCGCTCTTGATGTTGTGGGCAAGTCCTTTATTCACAAGCTCTTTCATCACAAAAGGCTTGAATAGTTCCAGTGCCATATCTTTAGGCAGACCGCACTGATACATTTTCAGGTAAGGTCCGACAACGATAACGGAACGGCCGGAGTAGTCAACACGTTTACCGAGCAAGTTCTGACGGAAACGACCTTGTTTACCTTTCAGCATGTGGCTGAGGGATTTCAAAGGACGGTTACCCGGACCTGTAACAGGACGTCCACGACGACCGTTATCGATCAAGGCGTCAACTGCTTCTTGCAGCATCCGCTTTTCATTTTGCACGATGATATCTGGCGCGCCCAGGTCAAGCAGACGTTTCAGACGGTTGTTCCGGTTAATTACACGGCGATACAAGTCATTCAAGTCAGACGTAGCAAAACGTCCACCATCCAGTTGTACCATCGGACGAAGTTCCGGCGGAATGACAGGAAGTACATCCATGATCATCCACTCTGGGTTATTGCCAGAGTTACGGAATGCTTCAATCACTTCCAAACGTTTGATTGCACGGTTACGACGTTGCCCTTGTGCAGTGCGAAGCTCTTCCTTCAGGAATTCAAGCTCTTTCTCTACATCAAGGTCTTGAAGCAATTTTTTAACTGCTTCTGCACCCATGCCTGCTTGGAAGCCGTATCCGTATTTTTCACGGTAGCTGCGATATTCCTTCTCGGACAACAGCTGTTTTTTCTCCAGTGGAGTTTCTCCTGGATCAGTTACTACATATGATGCAAAATAAATGATCTCTTCGAGAGATCTTGGAGACATATCCAGTGCGAGACCCATACGGCTCGGAATACCTTTGAAGTACCAGATATGCGATACCGGAGCAGCAAGCTCAATATGGCCCATACGTTCACGACGGACTTTCGCACGTGTTACTTCAACGCCACAGCGATCACAGACAACGCCTTTATAACGAACGCGTTTGTATTTACCGCAATGGCATTCCCAGTCTTTTGTAGGGCCAAAAATCTTTTCGCAGAACAGCCCTTCTTTTTCCGGTTTCAACGTACGATAGTTGATCGTTTCCGGTTTTTTCACTTCTCCGCGGGACCAAGAACGAATTTTCTCTGGGGAAGCAAGCCCGATCTTCATGTATTCGAAATTGTTGACGTCCAACAAGGAGCAACCCTCCTTAACCAATTCCTGTATTCTAGGTTACGCATGCCCCGGCTGTAGCCGGAGCATGACGTGAGCCTGATGAAAAACGCCGGTCATCATGCGCCCGAAGCGATTATTCCGCTCCGACCTCTGTACCCTCAAGGTTGAGGCTGAGCTTATCGCTCGCAGCGTCATCTTCATCGTCCATTTCTTTCATTTCAATCTCTTGCTCATCTTCACTCAAAATCTTAACGTCCATACCCAAGCTTTGTAGCTCTTTGATCAATACTTTGAACGACTCAGGAACACCTGGTTCCGGTACATTCTCGCCTTTGACAATGGACTCGTACGTTTTCACCCGACCAACAACGTCATCGGATTTAACCGTCAAGATTTCTTGCAGAGTATAAGCGGCACCATAAGCCTCAAGCGCCCAAACTTCCATCTCCCCGAAACGCTGTCCACCAAATTGGGCTTTACCACCCAGCGGCTGTTGCGTAACAAGTGAGTAAGGACCTGTGGAACGGGCATGGATTTTATCGTCAACCATGTGTGCCAGTTTGATCATGTGCATGACACCAACGGTAACTTCACGTTCAAACTCTTCACCAGTACGACCATCATACAGCACGGTTTTACCATTACGTTGCATACCTGCTTCTTCCATTGTATCGAAGACGTCATACTCTTTCGCCCCGTCGAATACAGGTGTTGCTACGTGGATACCAAGCTGCATTGCTGCCATACCCAAGTGAACTTCAAGCACTTGACCGATGTTCATACGCGAAGGTACGCCCAGCGGGTTAAGAACGATTTGAACCGGTGTACCGTCTGGCAGGAAAGGCATATCCTCTTCCGGCAAGATGCGGGCCACGACCCCTTTGTTACCATGACGTCCGGCCATTTTATCACCCTCGGAAATTTTCCGTTTTTGAGCAATATAAACACGAACGAGTTGGTTCACACCTGGTGGCAGTTCATCTCCGTTTTCACGGGTAAATACTTTCACGTCAACTACGATACCATCGGTACCGTGAGGTACACGTAGAGATGTATCACGCACTTCACGAGCTTTTTCACCAAAGATTGCATGCAAGAGGCGTTCTTCTGCAGTCAACTCTGTTACCCCTTTTGGTGTAACTTTACCAACGAGAATGTCGCCAGCAGCAATTTCGGCACCAATGCGGATAATACCACGCTCATCCAGATTACGCAGCGCTTCTTCCCCAACGTTAGGGATATCACGTGTGATCTCTTCAGGTCCGAGCTTCGTATCACGAGCTTCCGACTCATATTCCTCAATATGGATGGATGTATATACATCTTCCTTAACGAGTTTTTCGCTGAGTAGGATCGCATCCTCATAGTTGTAACCTTCCCATGTCATGAAGGCAACGACTACGTTGCGTCCAAGAGCAAGTTCACCCATTTCCGTCGAAGGACCATCAGCAAGGATGTCGCCAGCTTTAACAGTAGCGCCTCTTTTTACGATCGGACGTTGGTTGATGCATGTTCCTTGGTTCGAACGCATAAATTTGTGTAATTTATATTTAACGATATCGCCTTTGACTTCTTGACCGTCAACCTCTTCTACACGACGAAGCCAGATCTCGTTCGCAGAGGAACGTTCAATAATTCCGTCGTAATCGGCAACAATACATACACCGGAGTCTTTCGCAGCTTTGTGTTCCATACCCGTTCCTACAAGCGGAGCTTTAGGAATCAAGAGTGGAACCGCCTGCCGTTGCATGTTTGATCCCATCAGGGCACGGTTGGAGTCATCGTTCTCAAGGAACGGAATGAGCGCTGTAGCTACCGATACAACCTGCTTAGGAGATACGTCCATGTAGTCCACTCGTTCACTCGGCATCGTAAGGATGTTATCCGACTGTTTGTTGTAACGTACAATGATCGCATCTTCTGCAAAAGTGCTATCTTCGTTCAGCTTCGCATTCGCCTGAGCGATAACATAGTTGTCCTCTTCGTCTGCTGTCAGATAATCAATCTGCTCAGTGACAACACCCGTTTTCGGATCAACCCAACGATATGGAGCTTCAATGAAGCCGTATTCGTTCACACGCGCAAACGTCGACAAGGAGTTGATCAAACCAATGTTTGGTCCCTCTGGTGTCTCGATCGGGCACATCCGGCCATAGTGGGATGGATGGACGTCACGGACTTCCATGCCGGCACGCTCACGAGTCAAACCGCCCGGTCCGAGTGCGGACAGACGACGTTTATGCGTCAACTCGCCCAGCGGGTTCGTTTGATCCATAAACTGTGACAATTGGGAGCTACCGAAGAACTCTTTAATCGATGCGATGACTGGACGGATGTTGATCAATGCCTGTGGTGTAATGACATTCGCATCCTGGATGGACATTCTTTCACGAACCACACGCTCCATACGGGACAAACCGATACGGAACTGGTTTTGCAAAAGTTCACCCACAGAACGCAGACGACGGTTACCCAGGTGATCGATATCATCCGTGCTTCCAATGCCATGCAACAAATTCAGGAAGTAACTGATGGATGAAATGATATCCGCTGGCGTGATGTTTTTCACGGACTTGTCAATGTCGCCATTGGCAATCAGCTTAACCACTTTACCATCTTCAATTGGTGAAAACACATCAATCGTTTGCATCGGGATATCATTGGCATCCAAAACACCGTTCCCCACGTGATATGTGCGGAATCCAACGCTTTTCTCCAGGTGAGGCATGATTTCGTCGAGCAAACGACGGTCGACCATCTGACCTGCTTCTGCAATAATTTCGCCTGTTTCAGCGTCGATCAAAGATTCAGCCAAACGCTGATTAAACAAACGGTTTTTGATGTGAAGTTTTTTGTTGATTTTGTAACGACCTACGTTTGCAAGGTCGTAACGTTTTGGATCAAAGAAACGAGCAACGAGCAAGCTTTTCGCGTTATCCAGCGTTGGTGGCTCGCCTGGACGAAGGCGCTCATAGATCTCAATGAGAGCTTTCTCGGTGGAATCCGTGTTGTCTTTGTCCAGAGTATTACGGATATATTCGTCATTACCAAGCAAATCCAGAATCTCAGCGTCTGTGCCAAAACCAAGGGAACGCAGGAGAACCGTAACCGGAATTTTACGCGTACGGTCGATCCGGACATAAACAACATCCTTCGCGTCCATCTCCAGCTCCAGCCAAGCGCCGCGGTTAGGAATTACTGTAGCGGTATACGTTTTTTTCGCGTTCTTATCTACTTTGGTACTGAAGTAAACGCTAGGAGAGCGAACCAACTGGCTGACAATAACCCGTTCAGCACCATTAATAATAAATGTGCCGGTGCTGGTCATCAGCGGGAAATCTCCCATGAATACTTCCTGCTCTTTGACTTCTCCGGTTTCCTTATTAATGAGCCGGACTTTCACCCGAAGTGGTGCTGCATAAGTAACGTCGCGTTCTTTCGCGTCGTCTACTGTATACTTCGGTTCTCCGAGACTGTAATCGATAAATTCCAAAATCAAGTTACCTGTAAAATCCTGGATCGGCGAGATATCCTGGAACATTTCGCGCAACCCTTCCTCCAAAAACCAATCATACGATTTCTGTTGGATTTCAATCAGGTTCGGAACTTCGAGTATCTCGTTAATTCGTGCATAACTGCGCCGAGTGCGTCGACCATATTGAACAAGATGTCCTGCCAACTTAAACTCACCCCTCAATGTCTACTCACTTTAAAAATTTCGTTGCGAACCTCTGTTTGTAACCTTATAATGGTACACATACAGAGCAAAGCAATGCACCCGCAAATAAAGAAAAGCCCTTATTCGAAATGTCGTTCGATAAAAGAGCAACTTTGATCGGCGGATGTCTTTCCAAATCATTCTTATCCCCAGTTTGCCCAAAATGTACATATTATACGCCAAACATAGGCATAATAAGCCCGGTTCGGCGTAAAAAAAGGTTGACATTTTTAGTTAGCTAAAGCCAAGTAGGGCATCTTAATACTGACATTTTACAACTATACCACGCCTTGAATTTCAAGTCAATAGTCCTATTGCAAAAAAAATGATCCCCTGCTTACTTTACAAATTCGAATGAACCTCTCACAGTTCCTCTACTCTTCTTTCACCGCTTTGAAGATTCGGTAGCCTTTATCCTTCGTCACTTCTTCCACTCGTGTAAACAACGATTCCAACTTCGCTTTCGCAGAAGGTGCTCCTTGTTTCTTTTGAATGACAATCCATAACGCTCCGCCTACCTTCAAATGGTCATACGCCTGCTCGAAAATCGTGTGAACCGTTTCTTTGCCAGCTCGAATCGGAGGATTAGTCAAGATTACGTCGAAATCCCGCTTCTTTACTTCAGTCAGTAGATTACTCTGCAATACAGTAACATTGGCAATGCCATTCCCTTTGGCATTTTCTTTGGAAAGCTCAACCGCTCTTTCATTGATATCGATCATGGTGACATGCCCATCCGGTACAAGTTTTGCTGCTGTAAGCCCGATTGGCCCGTAACCACATCCCACATCGAGAACATGAGCGCCTGACGGCAGTTCCATCGCATCTATTAACACTCTGCTGCCATAATCGATTCCATTCTTGGAAAAAACACCAGCATCCGTCACAAGTCGCAGACTAATTCCGCGAAGTACCGCTTCCGCAGCCTTGCGATCATGTGCCACTTGTGGTTTGTCCGAATAATAATGATTGGACATGCCCTCACTCACTTTCCATAGTTACATTTACAGCAACAAACCCCTTGATATAAGTCAAGGGGTTTGTTGTTTTGTTCATTCAGCTTGGATAAGCTAAATTATTTAACTTCGATTGTAGCGCCAGCTTCTTCAAGCTTAGCTTTGATTGTTTCTGCTTCTTCTTTAGAAACTTTTTCTTTCAATGCTTTTGGAGCGTTGTCAACTACTTCTTTAGCTTCTTTCAAGCCAAGACCAGTGATTTCGCGAACCGCTTTGATAACGTTGATTTTGGAAGCGCCAGCGCTTGCCAAGATTACGTCGAACTCGGATTGCTCAGCTTCAGCCGCAGCCGCGCCGCCACCTACAGCAGCTACTGGAGCTGCAGCAGTTACGCCGAATTCTTCTTCGATTGCTTTAACAAGATCGTTCAGTTCCAGTACAGTCATGCCTTTGATTGCTTCCAAGATTTGCTCTTTACTCATGATTGAACCTCCATATATAATTTTATTTTTTTGTATTTCATTACTGCTAGGCAGTATTCAGATCAAGTAGCTTATGCGCCTTGTTCTTCTTTGTCTGCAACAGCTTTAACCGCAAGAGCGAAGTTGCGCACTGGCGCTTGAAGCACGCTGAGGAGCATGGAGAGGAGACCTTCGCGGGATGGCAGTTCTGCCAACGCTTTAACTTCTGCTTCTCCAATTACACGACCTTCTACGACAGCACCTTTCAATTTCAGTGCATCGTTCTTCTTAGCGAAGTCGTTCAGAATTTTGGCTGGAGCTACAGCATCTTCTCCGCTGAATGCAATCGCAGTAGGTCCTGTCAGAACGCTATCGAGTTCTGTCAATTCTGCTGCTGCAGTTGCACGGCGAAGCAATGTGTTTTTCAGCACTTGGAATTCGATTCCGGCTTCACGAAGCTGCTTGCGCAGTTCAGTAGCTTGGGCAACGTTCAATCCGCGGTAGTCAACAACAACTGTTGTCACGCTTTCGCGCAATTTTGCTGTTACAACATCAACGGACTCTTGTTTTGCTTGAATCACTTTTGCGTTTGCCAATCTGTACACCTCCTGATCAAATTTATCCCATTAAGAAAAGCCTCCGTAGAATCACGAAGGCTTGATATATACTCGCATCCGATTTGCATCGTTCAAGTTGTATAATCACACCTCGGTAGGAAATTAAGCCATATGGCACCTACTGTCTACGGCAAGCATATTCAAATGTCAACGGTCAGTCACTCGGACTCACAACTTTTATAGAATATCAGAACAGGGCGAACCTGTCAAGAATATTTTATCTAAAAGCTGCTGCGTTCACGCGTGCACCAGGGCCCATCGTAGAAGAAAGACTTACGTTCTTCAGATAAACACCTTTAGCTGCCGCCGGTTTAGCACGGTTCAGAGCATCCATGAGAGCTTTGAGGTTCTCATTCAATTGCTCGGAAGAGAAAGAAGCTTTACCGATCGGTGCATGAATTTGACCTGCACGATCCAGACGATATTCGATTTTACCGGCTTTGATTTCTTGAACAGCCTTAGTTACATCGAAAGTTACCGTTCCGGCTTTAGGGTTAGGCATCAGACCTTTACCGCCGAGCAGACGGCCCAATTTACCTACTTCACTCATCATATCCGGTGTCGCTACGCAGACGTCGAATTCGAACCAGCCTTGTTGGATTTTGTTGATCATGTCTGCATCACCAACATAGTCCGCGCCAGCCGCTTCCGCTTCTTTCGCTTTGTCACCTTTTGCAAATACCAATACGCGTTGTGTTTTACCTGTACCGTGTGGCAAGACAACAACACCACGTACTGCCTGGTCTTGCTTACGAGGGTCTACGCCCAAACGAACTGCTGCTTCGATAGTTTCATCGAATTTTGCAGTAGCTGCCTTTTTCACAAGCTCTACAGCTTCTGAAGGCTCGTAAGTTGCTTCGCTGTCGATCAGCTTAGCAGCTTCCAGGTATTTTTTACCGTGTTTAGCCATGTTATATTCCTCCTTTGTGGTTTTAGCGGATATACCTCCCACATTGACCGGCCGCGAATCGGCCGGCTTTACGAAGCCATGTTTCGTGTGAAAATTAGTCTTCGATGGTGATACCCATGCTGCGGGCAGTACCTTCAACCATACGCATTGCGGACTCAACGTCAGCAGCATTCAGGTCAGGCATTTTTGTTTCCGCGATTTGACGTACCGCGTCACGTTTAACGGTAGCAACTTTTTTCTTGTTCGGCTCGCCGGATCCTTTTTCAACTTTAGCTGCCACTTTCAACAGAACTGCTGCAGGTGGAGTTTTAGTGATGAATGTAAAGGAACGGTCCTCGAATACAGAAATCTCAACTGGAATGATCAATCCTGCTTGGTCAGCTGTACGAGCGTTGAATTCTTTACAGAATGCCATGATGTTGACACCTGCTTGACCCAATGCCGGACCTACTGGTGGTGCTGGATTTGCTTTACCTGCTGGAATCTGCAGTTTTACCATTTTGATTACCTTTTTTGCCATGATAGACACCTCCTTGCAAAATAGTGGTTAACGGGCCTCACAGCCCTCCCACAAGAAACTTGAAGAGACTATATCTTCTCCACTTGGGTGTATTCCAACTCAAGCGGTGTTTCCCGTCCAAACATGTTAACATGTACCTTGAGCTTGCTCTTGTCTACCAAAATCTCTTCCACGGAGCCCACAAAATTCGCAAAAGGACCGACTTTAATACGTACGGATTCCTTAATATCGAATTCAATTTTAGGCTTAGGTTCAACCATACCCATGTGCTTCAGAATTTGTTCCACTTCTTCTGGCAACAAGGCTGTTGGTTTGGAACCGGAACCTGTCGAACCGACAAAGCCGGTAACACCTGGTGTATTGCGAACAACATACCAAGAATCATCCGTCTGAACCATTTCGACCAAGACATAACCGGGGTAAACTTTACGCATAACGGTCTTTTTCTTACCGTCTTTGTTTACCACTTCTTCTTCCATCGGAACAAGAACGCGGAAAATCTTGTCTTCCATGCCCATGGACTCTACGCGTTTTTCCAAATTGGCTTTGACCTTATTTTCATACCCTGAATAGGTATGAACGACGTACCATCTTTTTTCCATATCAAGCCACCTGGGACCCTTCTTAAATAATCGCTTCGATCACAGCGGAGATGCCGATATCTACGACCCAAAAAAACAGCGTCATAACCACAACAGTACCAAGTACAATTAACGTGTAGTTCGTCAGCTCTTTACGATTAGGCCAGCGAACCTTTTTAAGTTCAGCCCAGCTTTCAGAGAAAAAGGAAATCAGAGATTTGAAACTACGTTTCACGCCGACTACACCTCCAAAAAACTATCTGGTTTCGCGATGAGAAGTCTGCTCGTTACAAAACTTGCAAAATTTCTTCATCTCCATGCGGTCGGGGTGATTACGCTTGTTTTTTGTCGTAGTGTAATTTCTTTGTTTGCAGTTCGTACAAGCCAAAGTAATAATTACCCGCATGATGTACACCTCCCGAAGACTTCCACATTGAAGCAGAGTCTCTAAATTGATCCTGAAAAAAAAGCCGTAAAATAGGCCTACCTAAAACACTTTATCACAAGGGTATAAGCATGTCAACGAAAGAATAACCTTTCGTCGATGGGTATTAATTCCGCAGGAAACGCAACGTATCTCTCATCTCTGATTTTTTCACTGCTCCAGTATGAACCGAGCGATTACTAGTATTTATCAAACCTTAACAATATAAACTACAGACAATAAAAAAAGACTCAAACACCGAGCCTTTTTCATCAACGACAACAACCTTTGTTCAATTATCTCGAACTTCCAGGTACTTTTCAAGTTTGCGTTTTACACGCTGCAATGCATTATCGATAGACTTTACATGACGATCCAAATCCACTGCAATCTCTTGATAAGATCTCCCGTCTAGGTACAACATCAGTACTTTACGTTCCAGGTCACTCAAAATCTCGGACATTTTATCTTCCAGGCCTACAAACTCTTCCTGGTTAATAATCAACTCTTCCGGATCACTGACCTGAGTTCCACAAATCACATCGAGTAACGTACGATCAGACTCTTCATCATAAATGGGCTTGTCCAGAGATACATAAGAATTAAGCGGAATATGCTTCTGACGTGTGGCTGTCTTGATCGCCGTAATGATCTGTCTTGTAATGCACAGTTCGGCAAATGCCTTGAACGAAGCAAGCTTGTCCCCTTTGAAATCACGAATGGATTTGTAAAGGCCAATCATTCCTTCTTGAATAATATCTTCCCGGTCAGCTCCGATCAAAAAATAAGATCTTGCCTTGGCGCGTACAAAGTTGCGATACTTGTTGATCAAAAACTCCAGCGCTTCGCTTTCGCCTTCACGGACCGCTTCGACAATGTCTTCGTCACTTTGGTAATCATACTTGGATAACATGATATCTTTGAGGTCGACACTCACAGACAATCCCTCCGGCTGCAACGCAAGGTACCCCGTTACTCTACTCTATGAAATATACGAACAGTATATATGATGGTACCTCCCACCGTCAACCACGGCATCCCTAAAAAAGAACAGCTATAACATAATTGTCAATAGTTTCAATATTGAAAAATTTGTAAGAAATCCGCTGTCAGCCTCGTCTCCAGCGTTCAAATTGCTGTAAAACATCCGGGCTTAATTTGCCCCCAATTGTATTCCGTGTTGACCTTGCCTGATCCTCTGCAAGCCGTTGTTGCAATTCCTTTTCATTTTGTTCCACTTCAATCAGCAGCTCTCTGGCAGATACGCGCAACGCTCCCTGTCCAAAGATGACATGTTGCTCTACCATATCGCTGGTTGCTACATAGATTTGGCGTCTTCGCATGCTTAGTTCCCGAACGAGTCTCTCGATACATTCGTCTGCCGTCTCTTTTTCCTTTGTAAAATGAACTTCCACTTTGCTCTGTGTAAAGGATTTACCGAGTCCTGGCACAAGGTAGGCGTCAAACACTACAATGACTCGGCGGCCGGAGAAAGCCTGATAGTCCGCAAGCCGAAAGAGGAGCCTGTTCCGCGCTTCTTCCAATTCGTTTTCGGCTATTTTGGATAATTCAGGCCAGCCGCCAATCATGTTATACCCGTCTACAAGAAGCACATCACGGGAATCAGCCATATCATCTATTCCTGCTCTTGGCGAGCACGAAGCACCTCATACATAACAACACCAGCTGCCACAGAGGCATTCAGGGAATTAATCTGACCTTGCATAGGCAATTTGACCAGAACATCGCATTTCTCACGAATAAGACGACCCATACCTTTATTTTCATTCCCGATGACAAGTGCAACCGGTCCTGTGAATACTCCATTGCCAAACACGCCTTCACGCGCAGTAACATCTGTACCAACAACCCATACGCCTTCTTCTTTCAACCGATCAATCGTTTGTGCCAGATTGCTTACACGAGCGACTGGAACATACTCTGCTGCACCTGCTGATGTCTTAGACACTGTTGCAGTTACAGCCGCTGAGCGCCGTTTAGGAACAATAACGCCGTGAGCTCCTGTGCAGTCCGCTGTACGCAAGATAGAACCCAGATTATGAGGGTCTTCAATCTCATCAAGCAAAATTAAAAACGGATGTTCATTTTTAGATTTGGCCGCTTCCAAAATATCTTCAACCTCAGCATAGGCATAAGGCGCTGCCTGCGCAACTACACCCTGATGTTGAATACCAGGAACCGTCTGGTCCAACTTGCGCTTGTCCACATGCTGAATGACAATCCCCTGTTTTTTGGCTTCCGCAATAATTGGTTGCGTCAAATGTTTCTGAGCCGTATCAGCAATCCATATTTTATTAATGGTCCGGCCTGATCGTAACGCCTCCGTTACGGAGTGTTTACCGGCAATCCATTCTTCTTCCATCCTCATTCGTTCCTCTCTGTATTGCTTGTTATATATATTTCAACCCTGAAGCTATTTTGACGTGGATGCAGATGCTTGCTCCGCCAGCTCAATACCCAGCCCGATCAGTTGAATCATGCGATCATGCTGACTACTGCTATACAGATAACCAATCAGACATTCAAACGCCGTTGCATGTCTATACTCCAGCACATCTGCATTTTTGGGAACACTGCCCGATTTGGCATTCCGCCCTTGCCGCACAACATCTTGCTCTTCTTCTGTCAGTTCAGCCTCAATACTTGTCAGTATGCGGCTTTGTGCTTTGGCAGATACCAGTTTGGTTGCACTGCGGTGCAGATGGTTAGGACGCATGTTCGCTTTGGATAACAGATACTGTCTCACGGCAACCTCATATACCGCATCACCGATGTAAGCCAGTGCGATTGGCGGAATCAATCGTGCAGGCCTGGAGGGTGGATAAGGAAACCATCCCCCCTCAAGTTCATTAACCTGATTATTAGTCACCACTTGCTTGGCCTGTTCATTCCGCTCGACAGAACCAGACAAAACATTCTCTTTTTCTCCACTCATTTGCGCCGCCATCTCATTCCCTGTGCGGTATCTTCCAGCAGAATCCCTTGAGCAGATAGTTCATCACGAATTTCATCCGCACGAGCCCAGTTTTTAGACTTACGTGCTTCCACTCGATCCTGAATCAAGCGTTCAATGTCCTCATCCAGAAGCTCTGGTTCAACATCCGTGTAGATTCGAAGCACAGCATTGAGTTCTCCGAACAGTTCAAGCAGTGCATGAATTTCAGCGGCATTGACCACATCTTGTTGCAACAACTGGTTCGCTTCCGCTGCCCACTCAAACAACGCCGTGATTGCATCCGGTGTATTAAAATCATCCTGCATTTTTTCATGATATTGTTGTCGAATCCGGTCTAGTTTTGCCGAAAATTCAGGTGTAACCTCCTGATTAACAGACACAGCTCCCAGGCGATGTCTCAGGTTACCTACTGCATTCGCAATACGATCCACACTGTTTTGCGCCTGTTCCATCGTATCTTCTGTAAAATTGAGCGGGTTACGATAGTGGGTGGACAACATAAAGTAACGAATCGCTTCACGTTTGTACTGATTACGCAGGTCTTTTACCAGAACACCGTTACCGAGAGATTTCGACATTTTTTCGTTATCAATACGAATAAAACCGTTATGCATCCAGTAATTCGCCAAAGGTGCGCCTGTTATTGCCTCGGACTGTGCGCATTCGCATTCATGGTGAGGGAACTGCAAATCCTGTCCACCGCCGTGAATATCTAGCGTGTCACCAAGGTATTCTCTTGCCATAGCAGAGCACTCGATATGCCATCCAGGACGACCATCTCCCCATGGGCTAGACCAGAAGATCTCACCTGGTTTGGCTGCTTTCCAGAGCACAAAGTCTTCCGGGTGTTCCTTCCGTTCATCTACACCGATCCGAATACCGAACTGCAACTCCTGCAGGTTTTGTTTCGACAATTGACCGTATTTTTCGAACTTTCCTGTTCGATAATATACGTCACCGCCATTTTCATATGCGAAACCTTTTTCAACCAGTTCACGGATAAAATCGATAATAAGCGGCATATTCTCCGTTACCCGTGGATTACTGCTCGCTTTAGGAATACCGAGTCCCTCTAGATCGGCATAATACGCGGCAATAAATGTTTCAGCCACATGCGGAACGTCGGTACCCAGCTGCTCTGCTTTGCGAATGAGTTTGTCATCGACATCGGTGAAGTTCACGACATAATTCACTTCATGTCCGATCTGCTCCAGATATCCACGAACCGTGTCGAAAAAGATCACCGGACGTGCATTGCCGATATGAATGTAGTCATAGACGGTTGGCCCGCATACATACATTTTCACTTTGCCAGGCTCTTGTGGAACAAACTCCTCTTTGGTGCGACTCATCGTATTATAAATCTGAAGTGTCATAGTCACTTTTCCTTTCATTCTAAACTACTTTTACTTGATTCCATGGTTTATGTTGATCGATGGAGTTATGTGCATTTCTCCGATTCTCGTGTATTTTGCAAAGTTCGCACTTCTTCCTGCAGCCGTTCAATCTCGCGCTGCATGCTGCGCAGAGAGTCAATAACCGGATCGGGCAATTGTTGATTAAGACGATCCACCCTACGTCCATCCTGTTTGACGATTCTACCTGGGATGCCCACCACCGTGCTATTAGCAGGAACTTCTTTCAGCACAACGGAGTTTGCTCCGATGTTGCTTTGATCCCCGACACGAAATGATCCCAACACCTTTGCGCCAGATGAGATAACCACATTATTACCAATCGTGGGATGTCTCTTTCCTTTTTCTTTCCCCGTTCCCCCAAGAGTTACTCCCTGATATATCACGACATCGTCACCAATCTCACAGGTTTCTCCAATAACAACGCCCATACCGTGGTCAATGAACAAACGTTCCCCAATCGTAGCTCCAGGATGAATCTCTATCCCTGTCATAAACCGGCTAACCTGTGATACGAACCGGGCGAGCGAGTACCATCTTCGTTTGTACAGATTGTGAGCAAATCGATGGGCCCATATGGCATGCAGCCCTGAATACGTAAATACGACTTCAAACCAACTCCGGGCGGCCGGATCATTTTCAAAGACCGTCTGGATATCGGATCTGATCTTTTTGAACATGCTCGTTCCCCTCTTGTTCCGGTTCTCGTCCTCCGGGTTCGCCGGACGGCGTGTTCCTTGGTAGTATACTTGCGCACTCGCTAGACAAAAAACGCCCCTGCAGCACGAAGCTGCAGAGGCGTTAGTCGCGGTCCCACTCTGCTTGGCTCATTCCTCTTCTTGAATAAAAGGAATGGGCCCTCTGGCGGCTCGGTAACGGGAACCAGTCGTCGCCATCTATCCTGACGTTTTCCTCTATCCAATGAATAGAAGCGGGGCCGGATTCGACGGTGCAGCTCACGGGTGCATTTCAGACTGCTGGACAGTGGATGACTCGCAGCCACCACTCGCTGAGCAGAAGTAATCTCTGTTCACGCGCGGGGCCATCCTCTCTGGATCTGTCCGGATCAGCTTACTTCTCCCGGTCTTTGCTGTTCTATATGAACGTATTATGACAATTCAACCTTGTGTTGCTATTATAGCGAAAAGCCTTCGCACTGACAACCAGCAGAATTGAATGGCATCAGTTGAACAATGAATACTTACACTCGTGCCAGCAAACGCTCGATGACAGTGTCACGACCCAGCAACACGATAGTCTGATTGAGATCACGTCCATGGGTCTGTCCAGTCAAAGCAACGCGGATTGGCATAAAGAGCTGTTTACCCTTGAAGCCTGTTTCCTTCTGCACTTCCTTGATCAAAGCAGCCATTTTGCTTGGCGTGAATTCATCACTTGCCTGTACTTTATCTGCAAATGCCTTCAGCACAGTTGGAACCTGTTCTTCAGCAAGTACCGCAGCGCCTTCACTTTCCAGTTCAACTTCGGAACGGAAGAACACTTCGGACAGTTCCACGATATCGGATGCCGCATTCATCTGCTCCTGATAGAGATGTACGAGCGTATATGCCCACTCTTTTTGTTCAGATGACAGCTCCGCAGGTAGACGTCCTGCTTTTTGCAGATGCGGAATAGCCATCTCGGCAATCCGTGCAGGGTCCGCATTTTTAATGTAATGGTTATTCAAATGCGCCAGCTTGTGTGTATCAAATACGGCCGGGCTCTTGGATAGACGTTTCGTATCAAAGATAGAGATCAACTGCTCTTGTGAGAAGATTTCTTCTTCCCCTTCTGGCGACCAGCCAAGCAAGGAGATGAAGTTAAACATCGCTTCTGGCAGATAGCCAAGCTGATCATATTGCTCAATAAACTGAATTACGGATTCATCGCGTTTACTCAGTTTTTTGTGGTTTTCGTTCACGATCAGCGTCATATGACCGAATTGCGGCGGCTCCCAGCCAAGCGCTTCATAGATCATCAGCTGACGCGGCGTGTTGGAGATATGATCCTCCCCGCGTAGCACGTGGGAGATCTTCATCAAGTGATCGTCCACGGCAACGGCATAGTTGTACGTGGGAATGCCATCTTTTTTCACAATGACAAAGTCGCCTGATTCCTTGCTGTTGAACGAGATTGTACCTTTAACCATGTCGTTGAATGTGTATGTGCGATCTGCCGGTACACGGAAACGAATGCTCGCCACGCGGCCTTCCGCTTCAAATGCCTCGATCTGCTCTGGTGTCAGGTCACGGTGTTTGCCGGAGTAACGCGGGGTCTCTCCACGAGCCGACTGCTCCTCGCGCTCCTGTTCGAGTTCTTCTTCCGTGCAGTAGCAACGATAAGCCAGGCCTTTGTCCAGCAGTTCCTGCGTATATTTGCGATACAGATCCAGACGTTCCGTCTGACGGTACGGCCCGTATTCTCCGCCTACATCAATACTCTCATCCCACTCGATGCCGAGCCATTTCAAGTATTTCAGCTGGCTTTCTTCTCCGCCCGCAATGTTGCGCTTCACGTCCGTATCTTCGATACGAATGATAAATTTTCCGTTATTGTGTTTGGCATACAAGTAGTTAAACAGCGCCGTACGAGCGTTCCCGATATGCAGGTGTCCCGTTGGGCTTGGTGCGTAGCGCACCCGAATTTCTGTGCTCATATGATTCCCTCCGTCTCTAATTGATTGATGATATCACACACGTACCAGGCATACAACGGATTGAGCGGCAATTCCCTCTCCTCGTCCAGGGAAACCTAATTGCTCGGTTGTTGTTGCCTTCACGTTCACTTGTGCCACATCCGCTTCCAGCGCTTTAGCAATGACTTCCGCCATCTGCGGGATATACGGTGCCATCTTTGGCTTCTGGGCAATAATCGTTGAATCAATATTCCCAAGCTTATAGCCGCGATCCTTCACAAGTTGCCATACATGCTCCAGTAGTTTCAAGCTGTCTGCATCCTTGAATTCCGGATCAGTGTCCGGGAAATGCTTGCCGATATCCCCAAGTGCCAGCGCGCCAAGAATAGCATCGCTGATTGCGTGCAACAGCACGTCTGCGTCCGAGTGACCCAGTAGCCCCTTCTCATAAGGAATGGTTACCCCGCCAATAATACACGGTCTACCTTCCACCAATTGGTGCACGTCAAACCCTTGTCCTACACGTATCATCGCTTCTTCTCTCCCTCAAGCCAAAACGCGGCATACTGTAAATCTTCCGGTGTTGTTAGTTTGATGTTGGTATAACTGCCTTCCACAACCTTAACCGACATTCCCTGGCGCTCAGCCAGCATGGCATCATCCGTCCCCAGAAACCCGTCACGTTCCGCGGATTGGTAAGCCTCCAGCAGGGAAGAAAGACGAAAAGCCTGCGGGGTTTGAATGCTCCACAGACTGCTGCGATCCGGCGTCGCTGTAACGATACCTTCCGCATTCACTTGTTTGATCGTATCCTTCACAGGCACAGCCAGCACAGCACCTTCGCCTGATTCGGCGGCAGCCATACATTCTCTAATCTGCTCACGGGTCACAAATGGACGCACCCCGTCGTGAACGAGAACCCCATCGGTGCTGAGCGCCCGAAGGCCTTCATGAACCGAATGCTGTCTCTCTTTCCCTCCGGGGATCACGCGGACACGCGTTTCCAGTTGGTATTCTTTTACCCATTCCAGGCATCGTTCAACATCTGCAACACCTGTAACCAGAATCATCTCACGGATCTCGTCCAGAGCCGCAAATACTTCAAGCGTATGTATGAAAACGGGCTTGTCCTGCAGCAGCAAAAACTGTTTGCTCTCGGTCGTTCCCATTCGGGTTCCCCGGCCTGCCGCCACAATGACAACGCCCCACCCTTTATCCATGCCGCAATCCCTGCCTTGTCTGTCAGTTTATCGCCGGGCGACAATTCATATCTCTTTCGATATCCATCATCGTACAACGATACACTACCCATCATACCGCTTTTATTGGGCTTTTTCCAACAGTTTCGGCTTGGCAAAAATCATTCGTCCCGCAGACGTCTGCAGCACGCTGGTCACCAGAACTTCCATCATCATGCCGATATACTCACGTCCACCTTCAACCACGATCATCGTTCCATCATCCAAATAGGCTACGCCTTGGCCGTGCTCCTTGCCGTCTTTGATAATCTGCACCATAATTTCTTCACCTGGCAGCACAACCGGTTTCACCGCATTCGCGAGATCATTGATGTTCAGTACGGATACCCCTTGGAGTTCACAGACTTTATTCAGGTTGAAGTCGTTGGTTACGACTTTCCCTTGTAGTACTTTGGCAAGCTTCACCAGTTTGCTGTCCACCTCGGAAATTTCCTCGAAATCACCTTCGTAGATCAATACCTGTACATCAAGCTCCTTCTGGATTTTGTTCAAAATGTCCAGCCCACGGCGCCCGCGGTTGCGTTTGAGCAGATCTGATGAGTCTGCAATATGTTGCAGCTCTTCCAGTACAAATTCCGGGATAACAATCGTGCCCTCGATGAACCCGGTTTTGCAGATATCTGCGATTCTGCCGTCAATAATGACGCTGGTGTCCAAAATTTTATGTTCTTCCATTCTTCGCTCTTCTTCAGGCTCTGGGTGGCCCCATCGTCCTGACTTCCAGAATGCCGCCAGATCGTCTTTCTTGGCCATAGCCAAGCTATAACCCGAATATGCAGCGATCACCGTGAGGGCCACTTGCAGCACCTCTCCTGCGGTTCCGAGCCAAGCCAAGCAAGGATACATCAGTAAGGCTACGAGCAGTCCAGCCACGATGCCTGCCGCGCCAGCAGCGAGCTCGTTCATGGGTATCCTGGCTAAAGAATCGATACCACTGTTTAATCTGTTGGCCATCATTGTGCCACCGATCGTGCATACGGACATAAAAAGTACTGCTCCCAGCAGTGTTGATACACCCGCACCCAGCAGTCCCGCTGATTGAATCCATTCAGCCATCCAAGGAATGGACTTGCCTGCCAGATGATAAGCCGTGTACCCGAACCATGCGCCGCACAATCCAGTAAAAGTTAAAATGCCTTTTCTCCACATGAGTTCCTGCACCTCCTCAAATCATTCTTCATTTTCATATCCAGTATGATCCAATTATCGAAAACCTAATCGCGTCAGCATGAAGTTTTTGGAAATGTTGTGCTCATCAGTTGAAAGTGAGACTTTTATTGGCATATAATGAATTCAATTCATATCCCGAGGTGAGTGGCAAAATGAGTACGCTAAGTTTACAGGCTTTTCAGGATCAAGTTTCCGAACTGTTGCTGCGCCATCGCAGCCTGATTGATGTACTGTCCAAAACGGGACAAGCCGGAGCCTCTGTTAACCGCGCTGTGTCCAAAGCCATTACCGAATGCGGCTGTATTGAGCTGCACGCCACCAAACAGAAATATGCCCCCGAGAGTGATATTTCTCAAGCCAAGGGCCTGCTGGAAACGCATGTGGAAGGTGAATTGTGTGAGAATTGCAAAGAGGTGATCAGCTCCGAGTTGGGGCGGAACCTGTTCTATATGTCTGCACTCTGCAATCTTCTGGACATCAACATGGAAGAGGTCGTGAATCACGAATCACAGAAATGTTCGACGCTTGGGATGTTTAATCTGTCTTAGCTAATCCGTCCCCGCTACTTCGTCATATATCAAAGAATACAAGCAAAAAGCACGTACACTCCTTGTTAGGAAGTGTACGTGCTTTTTTTTGAACTCATAGGGACCTTAGAGTTTGCCGAGTGGTTGGTACTTACGTACCCTACCCATTTTAGTTGTCAGAAGATCGCGATGATTTCTTGTCCTTGCGTTTCTTAGCACGATTGCGAGAAGCTGCCGTTCTTACACTGTATCTCATACCATATAGGGCATATAACACCAGCGGAATAAAAATCAGCTTGGAGAGTTGATCCGGGAATAAAACAGCCAGTGCAACCGCAAGTAACACAACCCACGGAGCGATCCAGATCGCCTTGCGGGGTAGTCCGACTTTTTTGAAATTGGGATATTTCAGTGAGCTGACCATCAGATAAGACAACAGCAACGTAGCAATCATCATGCTAATGGGTCCGATATCTTTGTGAAACAGGGATAGCGTAGCCAATACACCGCCTGCAGCGGGAATGGGCAAGCCTGTGAAATACCCCGGAATGCCCGGGCGCACGTTAAATCTCGCCAAACGAATCGCACCACAGATCGGAAAAGCCGCCGTTGCGATCCAGGCAAAGATCGGCATGGAATCCTGAAAAGACACCATGAAAATAATCAACGCAGGCGCCGCACCAAATGAAACCATATCCGATAGGGAATCAAGTTCCTTGCCGAATTCACTTTGTGCATTCAGTGCTCTGGCCACCCGTCCATCCAGACCGTCGAGCAGCATCGCAACGATAACCATAATCGCGGCCGAGCTATACTTTCCGTTGATTGCCAGCAAAATGGCCAGCATACCCAGAAACAGATTACCTAAGGTAAAAAGATTTGGAATGAATCTGGTTAACATGTTGTTTCACCTCATCCATAAAAAGCCGTTATAAGCGATCTCTACATCTGTCTGTCAATAAACATCTGCTCTTGCAGACGTTTGAGACCTTCCTTGATGGTACGGGCACGAACCTCGCCAATGCCGTCCACTTCATCGAGTTCTTCAATCGTTGCCATGATGACATGAGGTAATTGCTCAAATTGATCTACCAAGTTATGAATAATTACATTAGGCAGACGAGGGATCTTATTCAATACCCGATATCCGCGCGGGGCAACCGAATCTTCAGAAGTTGCCGCAGATGAAGGATAGCCAAGCAACCGTACAATATGATGTGCATCAAGCAACTCATCGTCCGACAATCTTTTTAATCCCACGATAATTTCGCGAATCTTGTCATCGCTGTCATCACGAGCATAGTCTTTATACAGCAACCATGCTTCTTCCTCTGTAGTACCCACGAGCTCTTCCATTTGCATCGAAATGAGCCTTCCTTCATTACCTAGCTCATCGATATAACGTTCAATCTCGGTTTTGATCCGCAGTACCATTTCTGTGCGCTGAATAACATTAACCACCTCGGGAATCGTAACGAGTTCCTCAAATTCGGAAGCGCTTAGATTCGTGAGGGATTGCTTGAGCACCGCTTTATACTTTTCGAGCGTTTGAATCGCCTGATTGGCTTTGGTCAAAATAACCCCGATTTCCTTAAGCGAATATCGAAGTGTTCCCTGGTACAGGGTAATAATATTCCGGCGCTGTGAGATGGAAACAACTAACTTACCCGTTTGTTTTGCCACCCGTTCTGCGGTCCGGTGACGAATGCCTGTCTCTGAGGAAGAGATGGATGAGTCCGGAATCAGCTGTGTGTTGGCATACAAAATCCGCTTCAAATCCTCACTCAGAATAATGGCTCCGTCCATTTTAGCAAGCTCATACAGGTAGTTCGGGGAGAAATCACAGTTAATCGAAAATCCCCCATCCACCACTTCCATTACTTCAGGGCTGTATCCTACAACAAGCAGTGCGCCCGTCTTGGCGCGTAGCACATTTTCCAGACCTTCGCGGAAAGGTGTACCTGGTGCGATCAGCCTTAACAAATCATTCATATTGTCCAGTTGGCTTGAATCCTTCATCTTGTTATGCCCCCTAATCTAAAGCAACCGCTAGTGCATCTGCCACGGTATTCACACCGATCAGTTGTATCCCGCGAGGATGTTTCCAGCCCTTTAAGCTTTTTTCTGGTAAAATAACTCGTTTGAAGCCCAGCTTCGCGGCTTCTTTCACACGTTGTTCTGCCCTGGATACGGCACGAACTTCACCGGTCAGGCCAATCTCGCCAAAGATGACATCATCCGGCTTGGTTGGCACATCTCTCAAGCTGGAGGCAATGCTAACTGCCACAGCCAGATCGACCGCTGGCTCATCCAGCCTCACCCCACCAGCGACATTCAGATAGGCATCCTGTGTCTGCAGGAACATACCCATGCGTTTTTCAAGCACCGCTATAATTAGATTTAATCGATGATGGTCGATACCTGTTGCCATCCGCCTAGGAGAAGGGAAGTGGGTCGTGGAAATCAAAGCCTGTAATTCTACAAGCATCGGACGTGTGCCTTCCATACTCGCCACAACGGTAGATCCAGCTACCCCTAGTGGACGTTCAGATAAAAATAACTCGGAGGGATTACCGACTTCACGAAGGCCATCTTCCCCCATTTCAAATATGCCAATCTCGTTAGTAGAACCGAAACGGTTCTTCACCGCACGAAGGAGACGATACGTATGATGCCGCTCTCCTTCGAAATAAAGCACACAGTCCACCATATGCTCCAGCATACGCGGACCAGCAATGGCACCTTCTTTGGTAACATGCCCTACAAGAACCGTTGCAATGCCTCGGCCTTTCGCAATCCGCATGAATCTAGACGTACATTCCCTTACCTGTGCTACACTTCCTGGTGCGCTGGTAACTTCGGGCAGATATACGGTCTGAATGGAATCGATGACAAGAAAATGCGGCTGGATCTGATCCACCGCTTCCTCAACCCGCTCCATATTGGTTTCACAGAGCACATACAGCTCCGGCGAAAGTGCACCAAGACGGTCTGCGCGCAGCTTCGTCTGCTTTACGGATTCTTCTCCAGACACATATAACACGCGTAGCCCCGAGTGGGTCAGCGCATGAGAAGTCTGTAACATCAATGTTGATTTTCCAATCCCCGGGTCGCCCCCCACCAGAACAAGCGAACCTGGCACAATGCCGCCGCCCAATACACGGTTCAGTTCACCGATTCCAGTCTGTACACGCGGCTCCTGACCGCTATCTATATCTATGATAGGAAGCGGTTTATCTTTACTGTCAAACAGAGGAGAATTTCTTCCTTGTGTTTTGACTACCGTTTCAGTTTCTTCTATCATCGAATTCCAGGACTGACAGCCAGGACATTTCCCGTACCATTTGGGGGCTTCATAGCCGCATTCCGTACATTGAAACTTAGTTTTTACTTTGGCCACTTCAGCACTCCTATTGATTTTTTTATTTTATAGCAGCATTTTGCATTATTCGACAAAATTTACTCGTTGCCCTGACATACAGGGATACTAAAAGTTTACCATTGTTTGAGATTTTTCGTAAAGGATTATCGCAAACTTTACACATGTTCCTCATCAATATCGCTTCATCTCAATCAAATCTTCACACATCCCTTTATAATTCGTACATACGAAAAAACCTCCCCGGCCAAAGCCAGGGAGGTTCTATATATGAGGTTCTATATATGCGGGTAGCTGAATTCATTCAGCCACATACATCATATTTATTTTGTTTCAATTTCCTCATTGGATGGAACGGCTGCTTCCTTTTTCGTTACAGACAATGCACCATTCTCTTCGTCGATGAGTAAGGAATCCCCTTTAGTCACATTACCTGTAAGCAACTCTTCAGACAATTTGTCTTCAATGTGCTTCTGGATCGCCCGGCGAAGTGGGCGTGCACCGTAAGCAGGATCAAAGCCAGCTTTCGCCAAGAAAGCCTTAGCGTTATCTGTGAGCTCAAAATCCACCTCGTACTCATTAAGACGTTTACGTAGGTCCTCACTCATAAGAGTAACAATCTCAGCAATGTGTTTCTCTTCGAGCGAGTGGAATACGATGATTTCATCGATCCGGTTTAAGAACTCAGGACGGAAGCTTTTCTTCAGCTCATCCATCACTTTGCCCTTCATATTATCGTAATCTGCACCTGCATCCACAACAGCTGTGAATCCAAGAGTAGAATTACGTTTGATCGCTTCTGCACCCACGTTGGATGTGAGAATGATCAGTGTATTACGGAAGTCAACAACACGGCCTTTGGAATCCGTCAGACGACCATCTTCCAGTACTTGCAACAAGATGTTGAAAACTTCGGGGTGAGCTTTTTCCACTTCATCCAGCAGGACAACGGAGTACGGTTTGCGACGAACTTTCTCTGTCAACTGTCCGCCTTCTTCGTATCCAACATAACCTGGAGGCGCTCCGACCAGTCGTGCTGTGGAGTGTTTCTCACCATACTCGGACATATCAATCCGGATTACGGCATTTTCATCACCAAACATTGCTTCAGCAAGTGCACGAGCCAGCTCGGTTTTACCTACACCGGTAGGACCGAGGAAGATGAATGAACCCATTGGGCGTTTTGGATCTTTAAGTCCTGCACGTGCACGGCGAACGGCGCGGCTGACCGATTTAACAGCCTCATCCTGACCGATTACACGTTCATGAAGAATGGACTCCAGATTCATCAGACGCTGTGTCTCTTCTTCTTTCAGCTTGTTCACCGGAATTCCTGTCCAGTTGGCTACCACTTGAGCGATATCCTCCGGAGTGACTTCGGAATCGGTACGACCTTGTTTTTCTTTCCATTGATTTTTCGTTGTATCAAGCTCTTCACGGATTTTTTGTTCCGTATCACGCAGTGCCGCTGCCTTTTCGAACTCTTGACTCTGAACCGCGGCGTCTTTTTCCTTACGGATATCTTCCAGACGGCTCTCCAATTGTTTCAGGTTTGGCGGAATCGTATAGGAGTTCAATCTTACTTTTGATCCTGCTTCATCGATCAAGTCGATCGCTTTATCCGGTAAGAAACGATCTGTAATATACCGATCCGACAATTTGACAGCTTGCACAATCGCTTCGTCCGTAATTTTCACACGGTGATGCGCTTCGTAACGATCACGCAGACCATGCAAAATTTGAATGGCTTCTTCCGGTGATGGTTGATCCACTGTAATCGGTTGGAAACGACGCTCTAGCGCAGCATCCTTCTCGATATATTTGCGGTACTCATCCAGTGTCGTTGCACCGATGCACTGTAATTCTCCACGAGCAAGAGCCGGTTTCAAGATGTTCGATGCATCAATCGCGCCTTCTGCGCCACCCGCACCAATCAGTGTGTGCAACTCATCAATGAACAGGACAATGTTGCCCGCCTGACGAATCTCATCCATGATTTTTTTCAATCGATCCTCGAACTCACCACGATATTTGGTTCCAGCAACAACCGAACCCATATCCAGCGTCATTACACGTTTATCACGCAATGTTTCGGGAATTTCGTTTGCAATAATTTTTTGGGCAAGCCCCTCGGCAATTGCTGTTTTACCTACACCCGGTTCACCGATCAATACCGGGTTATTTTTGGTACGACGACTCAATACCTGAATCACACGCTCAATTTCCTTGCTACGGCCAATAACCGGGTCAAGGTTATTCTCTCTGGCATACGCCGTCAAATCACGAGCGAGGCTGTCCAGCGTTGGTGTGCTTACATTGGCAGGTGTGCCGTTGTGGCTGGAAACTGCTTCACTGCTACCGAGCAATTGCAGTACTTGCTGACGTGCTTTGTTCAAGCTGATGCCAAGGTTATTGAGCACACGTGCCGCAACGCCTTCACCTTCACGGATCAGTCCGAGAAGAATGTGTTCTGTGCCAACATAGGTGTGGCCGAGTTTACGCGCCTCATCCATCGATAATTCAATTACTTTTTTCGCACGTGGCGTATATGCAATGTTCGTAGGTTGCTCTTGGCCACGGCCAATCAGCGTTTCTACTTCATCCTGAATTTTTTCCAATCCGAGTCCCAGGCCGATCAGTGCTTTGGCAGCAATGCCTTCACCTTCACGAATGAGGCCGAGCAAAATATGCTCCGTACCGATGTTATTGTGACCGAGACGGACAGCTTCTTCCTGCGCGAGTGCGAGCACCTTTTGGGCCCGTTCCGTAAATCTTCCAAACATCATATCTCCTGCACCTCCATGGTTTTGGATAAAACGAGGGATTCCATTCTATTTGAATGCCCCTTCGTTATTCTTCATATCACTTTTGTTTGCAGCCATGCTGCGAATAAAATCATTGGTAGCTTCAGTCTAGATGGAAGCTTATTATATAAAAGCCGCAGATGCGGCATGAAACCCATATTAACGCTTAAAGGAAGGTTTAACCAGAACTTTTAGCTGCATTGATCGTATCACGAATTAACTGAGCACGGTAGATGTCGCGCTCATCTGTACGCATATCCCCAAATGTTTTTTGTAAAAAACCTGGCTGAGTCATTACATTCAACTCATTCATCACTGGAATCGATAATCCTTCCAACAAACCAAGATCTACGCCGAGCCGCACATCCGACAAACGTTGCGCTGCTTCCTTCGTATCTACAATCGCTGCATGAGACAAAATCCCGTAGGAACGCATCACTCGATCCGTAATACGCAGTCTGGAATCAGTAATGAGCCGTTCTCTTGCGGTACGCTCATGACCAATCATCTGTAAAACAACACCGTGGAGGTTGTCAATCACTTCTTGCTCCGTCTGTCCAAGTGTAATCTGATTGGAAATCTGGAACAAGTTGCCCATCGCCTCGCTACCCTCTCCATAGATCCCTCGCACCGTTAATCCCACTTGAGACACGGCACTGAGGATACGGCCAATCTGCTGAGTCATAACCAATGCGGGAAGGTGCATCATAACCGATGCCCTGACACCTGTTCCAACGTTGGTTGGACAACTGGTCAGATACCCTCTGCGATCATCAAACGCATAATCCACGTGCGCTTCAAAAGCATCATCTATAGCGGAAGCTTTCTCCCAGGCCTCTTTGACCTGGAACCCCGGATAGAGGCACTGGATACGCAAATGATCCTCTTCATTGATCATAATACTTACCGACTCATCCTCACTAAGAATTACGGCTCCGTTGGTCGATTCATTTGCCAGACTCGGACTAATCAAATGTTTTTCCACCAGCACACGCTTGTCGAGTTCGTCAATATCGATCAGATCGAGTGTAGTAAAATCACCAAAGGCGTGTACGTCATCGTACTGAAGTACTTCGCTCAGCTTATTCAGCACCTCTTCCGATTGCTCACTCGAAGCCAGCATTGGAAACGGGATATGCTGAAGGTTACGTGCGATCCGGACACGACTGCTGATTACGATCTCCGAATCAGTTGCATCACTGCGCATCCAGTCACTGAGCGCCTTCTCTGTAAAACGCAGATTAGGCATCATGCTTCCCTCCTACTTATGACAAACTTTACTCTTGAGCTATTTCTTTTTCAAGTTCCCGGATCTGGTCACGAATCTGAGCGGCCTCTTCGAACTCTTCTTGAGCAATGCTCTGCTGCAGATTTTGCTTCAGATCGGCAATTTGCCGTTTCACCTTAATACGCCCGCCTGCTCTGGCAGGAACTTTACCTACATGCGATGTACTACCATGCACTCGCTTGAACAAAGGGTCCAGACGGCTGTCAAAGTATTTATAACAGGAACTGCAGCCAAAACGACCAACTTTGCTGAACTGAGCATACGTCATGCCACATTCTTCACATTGCAGCGTTTTAGCAGGAGCAGCACCTGAACTTTTGCCTGCCGGATCAAAATCGAGTATTCCTGATAACAGGTTGTGTATAGAGAATCCTCCTGCTGTTCCAGGAATCATCTCCCCCTTCTCTCGGGCACATGATTCACAAATATGAAATTCCGTCTTCTCGCCATTTACAATTTTCGTAAAATGAAGTGTAGCCGGACGTTTGTTACATTCTTGGCACAGCATATAGATGTACCTCCTTTGATCCCGATAGTTTTCATTTACCGAGCAAAGATATTAGCATTGCCTTCAACATTCTGGCACGAATTTGATCCCGGTAAGGAAGTTTGACCATAAGAACTTCTCTCGACACAGCCGCACGCATCAACCCGGCTTCCCGCTTACTTAAAAAACGCGCTTCTTCCAATTGATAAATCAAGCCTTCCGCAGCAGTCTGTCCAATCTCGTCACCAATACTGTGATGCAGATGGTTGTGCAGCGCCGATTGGGCAGGTAATTCAATGCGTTGTATACGAACATACCCACCACCGCCACGTTTACTCTCGACGAGATACCCTTTTTCAAGAGTGAAACGGGTGCTGATGACATAATTGATCTGGGAAGGTACACATGAAAACTGATCTGCCAGATCATTACGCTGAATCTCAATCATTCCTTCGGGACTTTCATGCAAAATACCCTTCAGATATCGTTCAATAATATCAGAGATATTACGCATCCAATCATCCTCCACTGTCTGAAACGTTAAGTCAATAAGGACCACACGCCCCCCACAGAGTACACCTTCTCCACCCATTTAACCACTCAGAGAAACAGCGAATCTTGCTGATACAAGTGTTAAACAGGAGAACAAAGGAAGCACGAAGGTCCTTGAATATCCCCTTGATCTTCCAATGATGTGTTCCGACTTACGGTACTTTTCATCAGAGAACAGTAAGAAAGCTAACGTCATATCATAGGTAAATAGCACGTATTCCAGAAATATAATCCTACGTATTTAACCTTGAGTTGACTTTGACTTTCTTTGACTTTATATACATTATAGCATATTTTACTGTTTTGCCAAGTGGGGGCACTATTCATTTTTTACGATTTTACACGAAATATTCGCCTGACACAAAAAAACCTCTCCCGGACATCGGGAGAAGTTCTCATTGCTTCCAATTGCGCTTCATATCTGTTGGAATGAAGTCGTACTCGATATAGATCGTCGCTCAAAAGAAATCAAGCAAATAGGTTTCACGTTTGGGAACTGCCTTTTCCAACGCTTGGATAGCGCTCACTGGCCCTTCCAATCTACCGATCTGTGCCATCTCTGCGGGTCTACGATAACCCATTAACACGGCTGAAAGGGATTGAATACTGAGACGAATCGGCTGATTCAGCTGACCTTCGCCATCCGATTTTGCCTTTTTCCATATTGAAGCGGTTCCGTTCATTGCCACGTTTAATTCCCATACACCTTCGTTCCACGGAGCGTAAGCATCTTCGACGTCAAGCCAAATCTGTACGGGCGAGTCTTGACTGGCAAAAGGGTACTGCGAAATGAACTGCTCCACGCTCACGATTCGTGCCATAAAGTAAGGCACTACCTCTTGCCCAATCCGTGGATTGTCCAATTGAAATGCAAGCAGATCACTTGCAGGTGCCTGTAAAGTTACTTCGTCAATCATGGAATCGTGATTAGCAATGAACGTCCAAAGCCCTCGTCTGGACTCTTCATTCAAATGAATGAACTCACCGATGGTAAACTTACTTTCCTTGACTTCGTAGAGGACATACCCTTGCGGCACTCCTGCCTCATCATAGTATACAGCACGCTGGCTTCCTTTTTTGACATAAACGGAATTTTCCCACCACGCATCATCACGATTCAAAGTCCCATTATAGCGCGCTGCATAAGCGTCATACACCTGCTTCAATTCTGCAAGCTCAGCATTACCACGTTTGATCGTGCCTGGTGTCAGTTGCTTGGCAGGCAGTTGAGCCGTAGACAATTTGTATTTCTTATATTCAACATAGGTTTCCCAGCCATACTTTCGATAAAAAGAAAACGAAAACGGATGCAGGAAAGATACACTTTGTTTATTCCGATTCATCTCTTCTAGTGCGTATTTCAGCAATCCTGCTACCCAGCCCTTACGTCTATATTCCGGCCATGTGGCTACACCCGCGATTCCACCCATTTCAAAGGACCTTCCATGGATATAGGTCTGAAAAGGAATAATCTGCAACTTGGCTCCAACCTGACCATCCGCATAAACCCCCAATACATTATGCTTAGCGAATTCCTGGCGCCGCCTCTCCAACTGATCCTCTGTTAATTTAAATTGAAAAGCATACTCGGAGAGCGCCATACAAGCCTCATAATCGTCGATCGTTAATTTGCGAAGTTCCATACTAATCTGCACCTCATTTTCTTCTAATGTAAGTTCATTCTGTACAAAAGGCTGCTTGTGCCCTTTTCTTACATTTGAGTGTCTCAGAGGTTCCCTTTAAAGTCAAACAAGAGATGTAACGTTCACATCTCCTAAATCATAATGTCTTCTGAATTTTAATATATAAAATAAAAACCACCACCGAATTACATCGGCAGTGGTTCTTCGCTTGGCGGCGTCCTACTCTCCCAGGACCCTGCGGTCCAAGTACCATCGGCGCTAGAGGGCTTAACGGTCGTGTTCGGGATGGGTACGTGTGGAACCCCTCCGCCATCGCCACCAAACGCGATTGGTCGAAGCATAGCTTCTTCCATATCCATTTTGGAATTGAAAATCATACACACATTCCGTGATGTACCGATTTTCATTTCACCATTCAGAGTGTTGTTCTCTGAAAACTAGATTCGAAACGAAACGTACGCGATTTAAAACTTGCTATTGGATAAGCCCTCGACCGATTAGTACTGGTCAGCTCCATGCATTGCTGCACTTCCACCCCCAGCCTATCTACCTCGTCGTCTTCAAGGGGTCTTACATACTGGGAAATCTCATCTTGAGGGGGGCTTCACGCTTAGATGCTTTCAGCGCTTATCCCGTCCGTACATAGCTACCCAGCGGTGCTCCTGGCGGAACAACTGGTACACCAGCGGTACGTCCATCCCGGTCCTCTCGTACTAAGGACAGCTCCTCTCAAATTTCCTACGCCCACGACAGATAGGGACCGAACTGTCTCACGACGTTCTGAACCCAGCTCGCGTACCGCTTTAATGGGCGAACAGCCCAACCCTTGGGACCTACTTCAGCCCCAGGATGCGATGAGCCGACATCGAGGTGCCAAACCTCCCCGTCGATGTGGACTCTTGGGGGAGATAAGCCTGTTATCCCCAGGGTAGCTTTTATCCGTTGAGCGATGGCCCTTCCATGCGGTACCACCGGATCACTAAGCCCGACTTTCGTCCCTGCTCGACTTGTAGGTCTCGCAGTCAAGCTCCCTTATGCCTTTGCACTCTTCGAATGATTTCCAACCATTCTGAGGGAACCTTTGGGCGCCTCCGTTACTCTTTAGGAGGCGACCGCCCCAGTCAAACTGCCCACCTGACACTGTCCCCGCACCGGTTTACGGTACCAGGTTAGAACCTAGATACGATCAGGGTGGTATCCCAACGGTGCCTCCACGCAAGCTGGCGCTCACGCTTCAAAGGCTCCCACCTATCCTGTACAGATCGTACCCAAATTCAATATCAAGCTGCAGTAAAGCTCCATGGGGTCTTTCCGTCTTGTCGCGGGTAACCTGCATCTTCACAGGTATTAAAATTTCACCGGATCTCTCGTTGAGACAGCGCCCAAGTCGTTACGCCATTCGTGCGGGTCAGAATTTACCTGACAAGGAATTTCGCTACCTTAGGACCGTTATAGTTACGGCCGCCGTTTACTGGGGCTTCGGTTCACAGCTTCGGGATTACTCCCTAACCACTCCCCTTAACCTTCCAGCACCGGGCAGGCGTCAGCCCGTATACTTCGCCTTACGGCTTCGCACAGACCTGTGTTTTTGCTAAACAGTCGCTTGGGCCTTTTCACTGCGGCCCCCTCGTGCTATTCACACTACCGGGGCACCCCTTCTCCCGAAGTTACGGGGTCATTTTGCCGAGTTCCTTAACGAGAGTTCTTCCGCGCGCCTTAGAATTCTCTTCTCGCCTACCTGTGTCGGTTTGCGGTACGGGCACCTTCATCTGGCTAGAGGCTTTTCTTGGCAGTGTGAGATCATGACCTTCGCTACTGTAATTTTCACTCCCCATCACAGCTCAGCCTTACGGTTAGCGGATTTGCCTACTAACCAGCCTTACTGCTTGGACAGGCATCCATCAGCCTGCGTCACTACCCTACTGCGTCCCCCCATCGCTCGTAACGATTTACGGTGGTACAGGAATTTCGACCTGTTGTCCTTCGACTACGCCTTTCGGCCTCGCCTTAGGTCCCGACTTACCCTGAGCGGACGAGCCTTCCTCAGGAACCCTTAGGCTTTCGGCGGATCAGATTCTCACTGATCTTTTCGTTACTCATACCGGCATTCTCACTTGTATAATGTCCAGCGCTCCTTACGGTACACCTTCAACCCTTATACAACGCTCCCCTACCCCTGATGCAAAGCATCAAGCCATAGCTTCGGTGGTGTGTTTAGCCCCGTTACATTTTCGGCGCAGAGTCACTCGACCAGTGAGCTATTACGCACTCTTTCAATGGTGGCTGCTTCTAAGCCAACATCCTGGTTGTCTGTGCAACTCCACATCCTTTCCCACTTAACACACACTTGGGGACCTTAGCTGATGGTCTGGGCTGTTTCCCTTTTGACAATGGATCTTAGCACTCACTGTCTGACTCCCGGAAGTAAGTCTATGGCATTCGGAGTTTGACTGAGCTTGGTAACCCTTGCGGGCCCCGCACCCAATCAGTGCTCTACCTCCACGACTCTGTTTTCCGAGGCTAGCCCTAAAGCTATTTCGGGGAGAACCAGCTATCTCCGAGTTCGATTGGAATTTCTCCGCTACCCCCACCTCATCCCCGCATTTTTCAACATGCGTGGGTTCGGGCCTCCAGTGCGTGTTACCGCACCTTCACCCTGGACAGGGGTAGATCACCCGGTTTCGGGTCTACGTCCACGTACTATAGTCGCCCTATTCAGACTCGCTTTCGCTGCGGCTCCGGCTCTTCACCTTAACCTTGCACGGGAACGTAACTCGCCGGTTCATTCTACAAAAGGCACGCCATCACCCCTAAAACGGGCTCTGACTTTTTGTAAGCACACGGTTTCAGGTTCTATTTCACTCCCCTTCCGGGGTGCTTTTCACCTTTCCCTCACGGTACTGCTTCACTATCGGTCGCTAGGAAGTATTTAGCCTTGGCAGATGGTCCTGCCGGATTCATACGGGGTTTCACGTGCCCCGCACTACTCGGGATCCGTCTCGGAGGGAACAGACTTTCAATTACAGGGCTTTTACCTTCTTTGGCGGGCCTTTCCAGACCTCTTCGCTTAACCGGTTCCTTTGTAACTCCATGTGAGACGTCCCACAACCCCAAAGAGCAAGCTCTTTGGTTTGGGCTTCTCCGCGTTCGCTCGCCGCTACTGACGGAATCACTATTGTTTTCTCTTCCTCAGGGTACTTAGATGTTTCAGTTCCCCTGGTATGCCTCTACTTGCCCTATGTATTCAGACAAGAGTAACTGGATATTACCCCAGCTGGGTTTCCCCATTCGGACATCCCCGGATCAAAGCTTGCTTACAGCTCCCCGAGGCAGTTTCGTTGTTCGCCACGTCCTTCATCGGCTCCTAGCGCCTAGGCATCCTCCGTGTGCTCTTAGTAGCTTAACCATATGCTCCGGTTTCGTTCGCTCGCTTCCCTTGGTTTGGACTACGTCCAAAGCCAAAAGTCGCTCCCACCCGATACCATCGCAATTGCATTATCTACCGTTTTTATTGAAACTTGTTATACACAAGTTCAGCTAAAAAGGAATGTTCTAATTCGCGTTTGTTTCGTTTCGATATCTAGTTTTCAAAGAACACAACAAATAGATGAAATTGTTTGGTGGAGCCAAGCGGGATCGAACCGCTGACCTCCTGCTTGCAAGGCAGGCGCTCTCCCAGCTGAGCTATGGCCCCTCAAATTCCATCAAAACTGAACAAATGGAGTAGTAACTTAGTAGTACTTGCAAGTTCACTGAACTTGCATATTTGAATGTCTTCGTTGCAGAAGACGATTCTCCATAGAAAGGAGGTGATCCAGCCGCACCTTCCGATACGGCTACCTTGTTACGACTTCACCCCAATCATCTATCCCACCTTCGGCGGCTGGCTCCTTGCGGTTACCCCACCGACTTCGGGTGTTATAAACTCTCGTGGTGTGACGGGCGGTGTGTACAAGACCCGGGAACGTATTCACCGCGGCATGCTGATCCGCGATTACTAGCAATTCCGACTTCATGCAGGCGAGTTGCAGCCTGCAATCCGAACTGAGACCGGCTTTGTTGGGATTGGCTCCATCTCGCGATTTCGCAGCCCGTTGTACCGGCCATTGTAGTACGTGTGTAGCCCAGGTCATAAGGGGCATGATGATTTGACGTCATCCCCACCTTCCTCCGGTTTGTCACCGGCAGTCTATCTAGAGTGCCCACCCGAAGTGCTGGCAACTAAATATAAGGGTTGCGCTCGTTGCGGGACTTAACCCAACATCTCACGACACGAGCTGACGACAACCATGCACCACCTGTCTCAACTTTCCCCGAAGGGCACCTAACGCATCTCTGCCTCGTTAGTTGGATGTCAAGACCTGGTAAGGTTCTTCGCGTTGCTTCGAATTAAACCACATACTCCACTGCTTGTGCGGGTCCCCGTCAATTCCTTTGAGTTTCAGTCTTGCGACCGTACTCCCCAGGCGGAGTGCTTAATGTGTTAACTTCGGCACCAAGGGTATCGAAACCCCTAACACCTAGCACTCATCGTTTACGGCGTGGACTACCAGGGTATCTAATCCTGTTTGCTCCCCACGCTTTCGCGCCTCAGCGTCAGTTACAGCCCAGAGAGTCGCCTTCGCCACTGGTGTTCCTCCACATCTCTACGCATTTCACCGCTACACGTGGAATTCCACTCTCCTCTTCTGCACTCAAGTCACACAGTTTCCAGTGCGATCCGGGGTTGAGCCCCGGGATTAAACACCAGACTTACATGACCGCCTGCGCGCGCTTTACGCCCAATAATTCCGGACAACGCTTGCCCCCTACGTATTACCGCGGCTGCTGGCACGTAGTTAGCCGGGGCTTTCTTCTCAGGTACCGTCACCTTGAGAGCAGTTACTCTCCCAAGCGTTCTTCCCTGGCAACAGAGCTTTACGATCCGAAAACCTTCATCACTCACGCGGCATTGCTCCGTCAGGCTTTCGCCCATTGCGGAAGATTCCCTACTGCTGCCTCCCGTAGGAGTCTGGGCCGTGTCTCAGTCCCAGTGTGGCCGATCACCCTCTCAGGTCGGCTACGCATCGTCGCCTTGGTGAGCCGTTACCTCACCAACTAGCTAATGCGCCGCAGGCCCATCCCCAAGTGACAGATTGCTCCGTCTTTCCAGTTCTCTTCAGGCGAAGAAAACAAGTATTCGGTATTAGCTACCGTTTCCGGTAGTTGTCCCAAGCTTGAGGGCAGGTTGCCTACGTGTTACTCACCCGTCCGCCGCTAACTATCAGAGAAGCAAGCTTCTCTTCAAGTCCGCTCGACTTGCATGTATTAGGCATGCCGCCAGCGTTCGTCCTGAGCCAGGATCAAACTCTCCAATAAAGATGAATTTCGTCAGCGTCGTTAAACGCTGTGAAACTCATCGGGGTATTGAAAAGAGCGATAAGCTCATTTTGAATCTGACGATTCATTGTGAATCAAAAGTTACTATCCATTTGTTCAGTTTTCAAGGAACTTGTTCACCTTATCTTGCGACAACTTACGTCAACCAGACAGGATATTTATCATATCATGTTAACTAAGTTTCTGTCAACAATCTTTTTCGTCAATCTTCAAAGCTACTCGACTACCTTCTGTTTGAAGCGACAAGAAATAATATATCACGCTGTCATGCTTTTAGCAAGTACTTTATTCAACTTCTATTATATTGCAATAAGATCGATCTTATTGCCTGAAGAGAGTGATCGAAATGAAGCGAATTTTGCCTTTACTAAGCCAAACAAGAGAGGTGATAGCTCGGAAAAGATCAAATTTGAAGTAAGTGATCCAAAAACTTTATAATTAAGGTATCTTTAAATAAAAGGGAGTACCCCAAGGTTGTTAACAGTTCCAATTGAGCAGTAGCACGCTCACATTTACACGTACCCTTCCTACACTCATCTGAGATCCGCTTTTGAATTTTGAATATTGATCTATTACGATTTTGCTTTCAACCTAAGATTTCGATTTCTAATTTAAATCCATGACGCGAGGTGAAAACACTTGAAACAGTGGTTAAAAATGATGCGTAAAGGTTACGGCAAAAAGCTCGTTTCTATTCATGCCTGGAATGCCTGGATCGTTGTGATACTTTCTATTACTGGTCTCATATTAATTGGTGGCTTCTGGCGTGAAACTCTGGGTATCGGACGTGTTTGGTTAAAATGGTTACATATCACCGTGGGCATCGCCATGCTTTTGCCTGTCGTGTATTACTTATTTTTGGCCAGTAAACATTGGAAGCAACTTCGCAATAAACCATGGCAAAAAGCAAATACCATCATCGTTCTTGCACTTCTGATCGGATGGCTATTATCCGGCATCGTTCTATGGCAGTTCAAGCTGGTCGGCCCACGATGGTCCAATGCCGCGCTTCTGATTCACGATTTGCTCACATGGGTTGGTTTACCTTACATCATCTACCACTCCATCACACGTACACGTTGGTTAAAAGACCCTGCACGCCGTACGATCCAAACGAATGAAGCATCGATACAGAAGACAAGTGTAAATAAACCAGCCGCTCCCAACGCTAACAAAGAGGAACCGGACACGGGTAACATACCAGCAGCTACATCTGTTCTCCCTGCAGACAAAGACTCTGGTAGAAATAACGTCCCAAACATGGAGAAACCGCAACCGATATATACCCGTCGAGCCTTCATCCGTTCTGCTGTGGGCATAGGACTCGCCGTTACTCTTGGACCTACATTTGTATCATGGGTAGGTAAAAACCTCAAGTTTGATAACAGCATAGACAGCATGCTTGAGACTGACCCCAATCGGATGGTTCCACTTCCGCAACCTTTATCTTCTTCATCTCCTCCAATTGGCGGGGGCGCCGAGGGACATTTTCGTGTATATACGGTAACACCCATTCCATCATTCTCTAATGCAAACTGGTCATTTCGGGTAGATGGTCTTGTAGAACGTGCCCAGATCTGGAATTGGGAACAGTTCGTCAAGCTTGCACGCACCGTGCAAGTCAGTGATTTCCACTGCGTTACCGGCTGGTCCGTGTACAAGAATACATGGGAAGGCATTCCTCTGAAGCATTTTTTGGAGAACGCCGGTATAAAGCCCGGCGCGCACAGCGTCAAATTTTATTCCGGAGACGGGGTATATACCGATGCGATCACACTAGAGCAGGCACAAATGGATGATATTATGATTGCGGTCATGCATGATGGCAAACCTATCCCTGCGGATCTTGGTGGACCTGTACGACTCGTTATTCCGCAAATGTACGCCTACAAATCGGTCAAGTGGTTGAACCGTGTTGAAGTCATCGACAGCGAGCATATCGGGTATTGGGAAGAACGGGGATACGACAAAGATGCATGGTTATCCGGTGCTTCTCAGCGTTTTCCTAACATAACGGGTTCATAACAGATCTCCAGCGTATACAAAAGAAGCCTCCTGACACGACATTTGCGTGTTTTTGGAGGCCTCTTTCTTTACAAGCTACTTGTATCACGTACCTAATTAATGCCTATGACACGTGCTGACGCAAAACTGTAGATATTAACGTTCTACGGATTCAGCAGGCGTACCAGTTCGTCCTCATCTTCGATGGTCGGAATACCGAGATCACGAGCCTTCGTTAATTTGCTGCCTGCCTTCTCTCCAGCTATGACAAGATCTGTTTTTTTCGATACACTCCCCGTGACCTTCGCACCAAGCGCTTCAAGTCTCTGCGTTGCTTCTTCACGTGTCAATTGATGCAGTGTTCCTGTAAGCACGACCGTTTTACCACTAAAGAAAGAATCCTCCACCACAACCGCTGGCGCTTCTGGTGCCTGTGCTTTCACACCCAAATTCAGCATTTTCTCAATAGCAGCCTGTGTGAACGGATCGGCAAAGAAATTCACGATGCTCTCCGCAACAATCCCACCTACATCGGGGAGTTCAACCAGTTCCTCTACGGTAGCATTCATGATGGCATGCAGATCACGGTAATGATCGGCGAGCATACGCGTGGTGGATTTTCCAGTGTTGGGGATACCCAAGGAATACAGGAACGAAGCCAGGTCCCGGTCTTTACTCTGCTCGAGCGCAGCAAGAAGGTTGTTCGCTTTCTTTTCGCCAAATCGCTCCAGTTTCACGAGATCATCGAACTGCAATGTATATAGATCAGCTGGTTCACGCACATTCAATTCATCATATAGCTGAATCGCTGTTTTCTCACTGAAGGTCTCAATGTCCATCGCGTCTCTGGAGGCAAAATGAGAGATCCGAGCAACCGTCTGCGGTTTGCATGCCAGCTTGTTATTGCAGAACAAGTGCGCTCCGCGTTGCTCTAACGGGAATCCACATGCCGGGCATTGCTCTGGATAGATGATCTCTTCTCCGTCATTCTCCTCAGTCACTTTGCCGAGAATCTCAGGAATAACATCATTGGAACGACGAATAAAGACACGTGAACCCAGCGCAAATTTCAGATTTTTACGTTCAATATCACCCACATTGTTCAGGGTGCAGTTCTGCACGGTCACTCCAGCGAGTTCAACGGCTTCCACCCGCGCCAGCGGCGTCACTTTACCCGTCCTGCCAACATTCCACACGACTTCGTTCAGTACGGTTGTTGTCTCTTCCGCTTCGAACTTATAGGCAACTGCCCAGCGCGGGAACTTATCCGTGTAGCCTAACACTTCACGAGTTCGCATGTCCGTGAGCTTAATGACCGCTCCATCAATCAGGTAATCCAGTTGCCCCCGATTTTCCTGAATTTCTTCGAGTTGCTCCATAACGTCATCGAATTCTTGGAAATAGGTGAGTGACGGATTAACTTTAAAACGGTTCTCACGCAAGAAGTCCATCATTTCCTGATGGTTGGCAAACTGGATATCATCCGAGTATCCAATGTTATAAAAATAAGCATTCAACCGACGCTCAGCTGTCGTTTTCGGATTCAGGTTACGCAGCGCTCCTGCGGCTGCATTCCGTGCATTTTTGAGCGGCTCGGCAGCCGTTTCATTATATCGATTCAGTACAGAAAGGTTCATAATGCCCTCGCCCTGCACTTCAATCGTACCTCCGGTATACGGAATTTTGAGCGGAACAGATTTGATGGTTTTCACTTGTGCCAAAATGCCTTCCCCTACCGTTCCGTTTCCGCGCGTAGAAGCCTGCACCAACTCACCGTTGGTATAGGTCAGGTTCAAGGTCAGTCCATCAAACTTCAGCTCAATGACATAACCTGGTTCAGGCAACGGATTATCCGGGTTTTTGCTGTTATAGTCATTCACCAGCTTTAATACACGTGTATTCCAATTGCGAAGCTGTTCAATGTTCTGCGCTTTGTCCAAACTCCATAATGGGGATAAATGACGATGCGGGGTAAATCCTTTGAGCAGTTCGCCCCCTACACGTTGTGTGGGAGAATCCGGCAACACCATACCGCTCTCCTGCTCCAGCGTAACCAGTTCATCGTATAGAAGGTCATACTCCTTATCACTGATCTGCGGCTGATCCATCGTGTAGTACTGATAGTTGTGCTGGTTCAGCTCGGTAACGAGTTGCTCCATCCGGTGCATCGGGTCCATATTGGGCCATCCCTCCGTATATTTAATATATGTAGAACGAACATGCCTATTGTAATCGAGAGACATGGCAGAATCGATGTTCATCTCAGTCCAGTATCATACAATAGGCCGTTTATTCTTATTCCACTTTGGTAATCGGGGCAAATCCAGCGAGTAGACGTTTCACGCCGACTGGAGCCGGGAATGCAATCTGCAGTTCGGTATCATTACCGCTACCTTTGACTGCAACGATGGTACCTGTCCCCCATTTGCCGTGTTGCACTTTGTCGCCTGCCTTAAATCCTGCCGCACTTTCGGATGAGGCCGATTTTGAAGCCGATGTTGGTGCCGCAAAGGTTGGACGAGATGTACTCGTAGTTACTCGGGACGTTGGCCCAGATGAAGCTGTTGCGGATGAACCACTTCGGCTTTGATGCTCAAACAGCTTGGATGCACTCGCGGCACCGCCGAAATTGCTTCCACCACTGGAGCCTAAACCACGTCCTCCATATGAACCTCCGCCTGTGCTGGTTCCTCGGCGGTAACGGTCGCGTGCAATGGAAGTATCTTCTTTAAGTTCATCCGGGATTTCATCCAAGAAACGGGATGGCGGATTGGCTGTTGTACGTCCAAACAAGGTCCGCATCTGTGCACACGAGAGGAATAACTGTTCCTCAGCCCGTGTAATCCCCACGTAAGCCAGACGACGTTCCTCCTCCAGCTCTTCATTATCCATAAAAGCACGGCTGTGAGGGAAGACCCCTTCCTCCATACCTACGATAAAGACAACCGGGAATTCCAGACCTTTGGCACTGTGCATCGTCATCAACGTGACCGCATCGCTCTGATCCTCTTCGTCATCGTTCATGCTGTCGATGTCTGCAATGAGTGCCAGATCGGTGAGAAACGAAACGAGCGTTTTGTCTTCATTATTTTTCTCAAACTCCATCGTTACCGACAGGAACTCTTCGATATTCTCCAGTCTTGCGCGAGATTCAATGGTGTTTTCCTTCTGCATCTCGTCACGATACTGGCTCATCTCCAGAATCTTCTCGGTCAATTCAGTCACGGACAGATATTCAACCATCTGGTGCAGAGCTGCGATCATATCATAGAACTCCACCAGTGCATTACGCGTGCGGCCAGCGAAACCGAGATCATCAACCACTTGCAGTACACGGAAAATGGAAACCCCGCGCTCTCCAGCGGCTGCAGCCAGCTTGGCTACTGTCGTATCCCCGATGCTGCGCTTCGGCACATTAATAATCCGGGTCAAACTGATATCATCATCCGGGTTGGACAACAGGCGCAGATAAGCCAAAATGTCCTTGATCTCTTTCCGATCATAGAACTTGATGCCGCCGACAATCTGATACGGGATATCAGACTTGATCAAAATTTCCTCAATAACCCGGGACTGAGCATTGGTACGGTACAGAATCGCATGTTGCTGATAGGATTTGCCGTTTTTCACATTTTTACTAATCTCGGAGGTTACAAAATACCCCTCATCATGCTCGGAATCGGCACGGTATACCTTGATCTTCGAGCCGCCTTCTTTATCCGTCCACAGCTTCTTCGGTTTACGGCCCGTATTCAGGCCGATGACTTCATTCGCCGCATTCAGGATGTTGGAAGTCGAACGATAATTCTGCTCGAGCAGGATCGTCTGTGCTTCCGGGTAATCTTTTTCAAAGTTAAGGATGTTGGTAATATCCGCCCCACGCCAGCGATAGATCGACTGGTCACTATCCCCTACGACGCAGATACGGTGGTGGCTGTCAGCCAGCATACGGCACAAGATGTACTGTGCACGGTTCGTATCCTGATATTCATCGACATGAATGTATTGGAATTTCTTTTGGTAAAAATCGAGCACTTCCGGCACTTCTTTGAACAGTTGAATGGTTGCCATGATCAGGTCGTCGAAGTCGAGTGAGTTGTTGGCTCTGAGACGTTTCTGGTACATCGTATATACCTTGGCTACAATGCCTTCAAAATAGTCGCCCGCCTGTTTCTCGTATTGCTCTGGACTGATCAGTTCATTTTTGGCCGTGCTCATCATCGCCTGAACAGCTTTGGGTTCGAACTTTTTCGTATCGATGTTCTGATCTTTCATACAGCTACGAATAACGGATAACTGGTCGGATGAGTCCAAAATACTAAAGTTGGATGTAAAACCGATCCGTTCAATATCACGGCGCAAGATGCGCACACACATGGAGTGAAACGTGGATACCCAAATATCGCGGCCCTGAGATCCGCCTACCAGTTGGGATACCCGATCCTGCATCTCCCGAGCAGCTTTATTCGTAAACGTAATCGCCAAAATGCCCCACGGGGGTGCTTTCCGTGTTGCGATCAGATAGGCAATCCGGTGTGTCAGCACCCGGGTTTTGCCCGAGCCCGCGCCAGCCATAATAAGCAATGGCCCATCCGTTGCCTCAACAGCTTGCCGCTGAGGAGTGTTCAGCCGTGCTACGGCGTCATGTATATTTACAGGTTGCATGCATGCATGCTCCTTTCATTAATTGGTCGTATAAGTGGGTCCTGCGGTTACACTTGTCACTCCGATGACAGAATAAGCTTTCAATCGCTGTTATTCCCGGATTTTTTAAACTATTTTCTAAAGGTGAATATCCGGTAATAAAGGCGAACGCTTATGCTTCCGATGCAGCTTTCTTTCAGAAAGCTTTTAGCTCCGCTTCTCCAGCTTATTTCTGTCCTCTCCGTTCGCGTGTAAACATAGTCGCCATATACTTTGTGGGTAGGTAAAAATACCAAGAGAACTGTAATAAATCTTCAGTTTGTTTAACGGGAGTCTTCGTTTCTTCAGATTACTCCTGTACTCTCCGTTCCTGTGTAAACATAAATCATAATGCACATGGGCGGAAGGAGATTTAGGCACCTGAAAGCAATATTACTTAAATGAAATTAAATCAATAAAGGGACAAAGATCTATTTTAACAGATTCTAAAGAGGATGTGGGGGAATGGTAAACTAAACCGGTCAGGTGTTACTTCGATCGCCTTTCACAGCTTGTACCGTTTCCAATGCTTGGCTCAAATGGCTGTACACAATATTCCCAACAACAATGGTATCCGCAACTTGGGCAGCTTGTCTTGCTTTCTCTGCTGTATCAATTCCACCGCCATAAATGAGATGTGATCGCTCCAATTGTCTATGTGTCTCGCCAACCAGCTCCATATCCCCGAAAGTTCCGCTGTACTCCATATATATAATGGGCAGGTTCAGTAACCGTTCTCCAGCTTGAGCGTAAGCAACCGCAGCCTCTGTCGTCAGTTCCGTATCTGCTCCGGTTAACCTCGCCACAGTCGAGTCCGAATGAAGCACAATATACCCCTCGGTAATCAGCAAATCCCACGGGATCAAATAGCCATAGCGCTCGATAGCCTGCTGGTGCTGTCCAATAATCCACCTGCTGTCTGTTGTGTTCAGCACCATCGGGATCAGATACCCGTCAAACCCAGGCACAACTGCCTCCAGATCGGATACTTCCAACACACAGGGCAGTTCATAGCGACGCACCCGGGACATCAGATCTACCGTATTATCATACGTAATACCTGATGATCCACCCACGATAATCGCATCCGTTCCAGACATGCATACCTGATCCAATGCCTCATCGGTAATTCCCCTGTCGGGGTCGAGCTTAAATACGTGTCTCCACTGCTTAATCATGTCTATCAACGAACATTCCTCCAGAGGTTCTTCTGCATCCTAAAAAGCTTGTAAACTAAGTCTAAGTCAGCAGACAGTAGGTGTCAATGTTCGTATAAAAGGCGAACAGAAAAAACACAGACTTTTTTGCTGTTTCCATCCCTAAAAAGTCTATGTCTCAAAATTGGATTCTCTTACGAATGTTTTTTAGTATTTATTAAGCCCCTTCTGGATCTTGATTGATTTAAGGCTTCCAAGCAAACCTTGTATTCATTTCTTCCATTTCCTGCTCTGTCAGGACGTCGGAGTACACCCCATACACACCCCATTTTTCATAATTGGCCGCCTGCCGGGTATCATTAATGGTATGCACATAGGTGACTGCCCCAGCCTTCTTCAGCTTGGCGACAAAGTTCTGGTTTACTTTATATTCCGGCATCGTTACAGCATCAATATCGTTATTTTGCACAAAATCAACAACTTGGCTCTCTGTATCTTGTGTAGCGTATAACGTGTAGATAATGGACGGGAAGTTGTAAACCTCCTTTACTTTTTCAAGCATAGGTTCATTATAAATCTGTACCACGACTCGGCTTAGAGCTGACGAATCATGTTTCTTCGCTGCATTGACCAATGATCGAAGCACTTGCTGGATATCTTCGTCCTTCTGCTCTTTGGTATCCGTTACAATATACATATCCGGGTACTTGGATAACACTTTCATAATTCCATCGGCATCCATTGGCTGGTACATGCCAAGAATCGGTGTGTTCATGAATTCATCGTGTGTAAGCGCCCCGGCCTGTTTATGCTCTGGCAACTCTTCATCCTGTCCCAGCATTTTGCTCATGTTAGCCGTCCACTCATGTCTGGCTACAGCTACGCGATCCGAAGTTAGCATGAAGTCTATTTCGAATACCCGTGTACCTTTTTCATAATTGGCAATCATCGCTTCATACGCGTTGGTGTAAGGCTGTTCCCGAATACTGCCCATCGCATGGGCGATTAATCGATAGTTTGCAAATCCATCACGTTGCTCCTCACTTTGACTGTCATGTGCCCAAAAGAGTGTACCCACAGTAACGAGCAACAGTATCAAAACGGCGGCAATACGTTTCATATCATTTACACATCCTTTGCAGACGTATTAGTCAAAGTAGTTTACAAGTATCACAAATTAATTATTGCTGTTCACTTACTATTAACGACGGTACATGTTGTGTAACATTACTTTTTGGTAACTAACTACCCGAATCAAGCAGGGGCAAAACAAAAAAGCCGCCCTGAGGCGACTTTCAATGGTGTGAGACAAGGATCAGATAAGGGAAGCCAGAGAGATCATTCAATTCATCTGTCGCTATCTGGTGCCCCTTCTCGTATCTACATGAAAACTCAATATGCATTTTTCAAACCATTGCGAATGGTTTCCCATATAATTTTAATATCAAATAATAAAGACCAGTTTTCAATATAAAAAATATCCTGTTCAATCCGATCCTCAATAGAGGTATCTCCTCGTAATCCCTTACTCTGGGCTAATCCTGTTATGCCTGGGCGAACATGATGTTTAATCATATACTTAGGAATTTCATCTCGAAACTGATTTACATAATACGGTCGCTCCGGTCTCGGACCCACCACGCTCATATGTCCTAACAACACATTGAAAAATTGAGGCAACTCATCTAAACTCGTACGCCTTATAAACGTTCCAAAGGCGGTACGACGTGGATCATTTTGAGTTGACCATCCTGTATCTTCCAAACCTTCAGGCATCGCCTTCATAGAACGGAACTTATACATCATGAAGTTACGTCTGTTAAGTCCAACACGCTCCTGTTTAAAGATAACCGGCCCTGCCGAGGTCAAACGCACCCCCAACGCTACAATGAGCATAATAGGAGATGTGAAGATGATTGCCGCGAGCGAAAACACAATATCAAACGCACGTTTCATAAGACGATTAATGGTACTATCTAGCGGAATGTCACGCACATTAATCATCGGCATACCTGCAAAGTTATCAAAGTGAGGCCGTGCCGGCAGATAATCAAAGAAATCAGGAATAATCAGTGTGCGCACTCCAGCCTTCTCACACACATTGATAATATGCGAATATTTATCATGTGCATCCAGCGGCAAAGCCAGAATAACCTCATCTACATAGTGCGTAGACAAAAATTCTTCCAGTTCATCGATTTTCCCTAAAATCGGGCTGTATCTCTTTTGTTCAACTTGATCCCAATGCCGGTAATCATCCAGAAAGCCCGTAACTTCATACCCGAGTTCAGGATAACTTTTGAGATTGTCATAGAAACGTTTCCCAAGTGAACCTGCTCCAAGGATCAGCACAAACTGACGGTTAAAGCCTTTTTTACGCAAGTGTTTTAATTGCAACTTCACCATATAACGATACAACAACGTGAAAGACACGTTACCGATCATATACATCGCAAGATATGCGCGCGAGATATTTACTTCTTTGAAAAAGAACATCAGACTCATCAGCATGAAGAAGGCTATGCCGTGAGATTGGATGATTTTCCAAAGTTCATCTACAAAACGCTTTTTGCGTTTAGGCACATAAAGTGAAGATAACAAACCTGCGAATATAGCAAGTACCGCATATACTAGGCTCCACATCAAATACTTTTCTATAGGTAGCGGGCTCTGGTTTATCAAGAGATCACTTTCAAATTTCAACCACCATGCGAGCAAAAAAGAAAGCTGGATAACACCAAAGTCAGATGCGATATACAATTGAGTTAAAAACCGTTGATTACGCCGAATCATGATTTCACCTCGGATGATACTTCGTTTTCCGTTCTCGTCGGTGTAACAGTTCTCTTCGAACGAGAAGGCAGAGATACCCAGTTACGCAGGAGGGATAACGTAAACTTTAAAGATATGCCCATCCATACGGCTCCGTTCATCAGTGGATTATATTTCTTTGCGTAGTGCTTGCGGTGGAACACCCACATTGCTCTATGAAACTCATACGTGATTTTCAAAGGTTTGCGACGGGCACTACCGCCTTTATAATGCACAATATATGTACGCGGATAGTAATAAATGCCCCACCCTGCCTCTTTGATACGATAACACCAGTCGATATCTTCACCATACATAAAAAACGTCTCGTCCAATCCACCAATCTGCTCAATGGTCTCACGACGTACCAACATAAATGCACCAACCAGACAATCTACTGGATATTCATCGTCTGGACTAAGATGCCCCAATTGATATTGATTAAACTTCGGTCGATCCGGGAAAAGCCGTGAAAGCCCAAACGCGTAGTAGAATGACGCAGATGGTGTGGGAAATCCTCTTTTGCAGGCTTTATCCAGTGAGCCGTCAGGAAGAATGACTTTACAACCGGAGGCCCCCATTTCGGGATGGCGATCCATAAAATAGACCATCGTATGGAGCGTATCTGGCTGAACGACCGTGTCAGAATTTAGGAGCAGAATGTAGCGTCCGCCGGCAATGTCCATTCCTTGATTATTGGCTACAGCAAAGCCGGTGTTGGCAGAGTTCGCGATCATCCGCACATTCGGATAAGCATGTTGAATAGCCCCAACCGAATCATCCCGTGAAGCATTATCTACGACGATAACCTCATATTGGTAAGAGGTCTGAGACGCATAAACTGATGCCAAACAATCCAGTGTCAGTTGACGTGTATTGTAGTTAACGATGATAATGCTAACGTCAACCTTATCATTTTTATTTATATGTGATACTTCGCTTAGTGAAGCATCGGTTGTATGAATCATTTTGAAAACTCCTGACTTCGTCTCATGTTTAACTATTGAAAGTATAGCATATGTTGGCATCAGAAGGGACTAAAAGTAGATTCAAGTTACAACTTCAAACCTTCTTCATTACATATATGAGTTTGAGAACAAGGTTATCCAGAGAGGCTTGACGGTAGAATGGCATATTCAGGACATAACTGATTCTATAATGCAAACTACGATCCCTCTGAAACAAAAAATGTTGTATGTCTTCTTGCTGTTGTGTAGATAACTGATCCTTATATATCTCAAAAAATGCACTTGCCTGTTTACTTAAAATAAAATGATTCTTTCCATTCATAAAACGATTCCATCTGTTCTTCCATTTTGTAAATAGTTTATCATTGCTGCCACCAAGGACATTCCCTTGATGCTGCCGATACAATATCATTGGCTCCTTATCGAAGATTACCTCACCAAAAGAGGCAACGAAAAGATATATCCACCAATCATGCATAATGATACTTGTTGGATCGGAGGGGAGATTCATTCTGAGATGCTCGAATGTAACTGAATTCAGAACTATGGTACAACCCACACAACAATTTTCGACCAAAGCATTGCACATACTGAGCGGTTTTGGAGGAAGCTGAGGCCATATGTTTAAATGATTCAACTCTTGATCCACCATTTGAGTAGAAGAACAATACATCAGAGGAATATCAGACGGCCTTGATTGAAGTTGTTCCACAGCCCTGCTGAGTTTGAAAGGCTGCCACACATCGTCCTGATCACAAAAGGCATAAAAATCATATTTCGGCTGCGTTAAACGCATCAGTTCAAAGAAGCTTCCGATTACACCTACATTCTCACCTTCAAAAATATGGAATCCGATCTCCTGGGGAATAGATTCAGCAAATTTACGGATTTTCAGGAGAGTTCCATCGGAAGAGCCATCATCCCGGATGTAAATATCCATCTCGATGTGGCGTTGTGCAATCAAACTTTCAAGTTGTTCCTCAATATACTTTGCACCGTTATATGTAGAAAGCATGACACATACTTTAGATTGGTTCACTCTGCACCTCAGATTTAAACTTTTCTTTTTATTATATACGAAAACTCCCGCCCGGAAATACAAGAGCGAGAGTTCATTATTGAGTACTAGATTTGTTTTGGTTATGACATAGAACGGATAAAATCACGTAAACCTTCCCGCCACGGGCGGAGATCCGTTAAACCGTTAGTACGAATCGACAAGTGATCCATTACTGAATTAACAGGTCTAGGAGCTGGCCTTGGAAACTGCTCTGTTGTGCAAGGTTCCAATTCAGCTTGAATGGAAACCCCGACAACAGTTTGAGCCTCCTCAAATATAGCTTGGGTAAACTCATACCAGGTACAATCTCCACAGTTAGAAGCGTGATATATCCCATACTTCTCTGTTCCCATTAGTTCGATAAGGAACAAAGCCAAGTCCACAGTATATGTGGGCGAACCTTTTTGATCATGAACAACCTGAAGTTTCGGTTTCTCCTGACCCAGCTTCAACATGGTTTTGACGAAATTATTACCGTGAAGGCCATACACCCAAGATGTTCGTACTACAAACCATTTAGAGCACAATGATTGTACCAGCCACTCTCCGGCTCGTTTGGATTTGCCATATACGCTTCGAGGATTCGTATCATCGTATTCCTGATAAGGAGTAGTCGATTGACCATCGAAGACGTAATCTGTACTGATATAAATCAGCTTGGCTCCGACTTTCTCTGCAGCTACAGCCACGTTACGTGTGCCTACTGCATTCACCTTATATGCACCATCCGTATCGGTCTCTGCTGCATCCACCGCAGTATACGCTGCACAATGTATAATGACTTCTGGATGATATGAAGATATAACCTCGTTACATTGAGCTTGATTGGTTATATCCATCTGGTCCCGATCACAAGCGAGAATGTCATGCCCCTCTTTTTCTAAAAGAAGCACAACATCCCGTCCAAGCTGGCCACTTGCACCTGTTACGAGAACCTTCATGCCTTATCGTCTCCTAAACGAGCTCCGTACTGCTTCTCATAGTACTCCTGATAGGCACCAGATTGAATACGAGTCCACCAATCCTTGTTATCCAAATACCACTGAATTGTTTCCTTAATTCCTGTCTCGAAGTTATGCTTAGGCTTCCAGCCAAGCTCGGTCATCGTTTTGGTTGGGTCGATGCCATAACGCCGGTCATGTCCCAGACGATCCTGTACATATTGGATTAGAGACTCAGGTTTTCCTAGCTGCTCCAAGATAGTCTTCACAATGTGTATGTTCGTCCGCTCGTTGTTACCGCCAATATTATAGACTTCACCATTACGTCCCTTGTGAATAACAAGATCAATCGCACTGCAATGATCCTCCACATAAAGCCAATCCCGAATGTTCAAGCCATCTCCGTATACAGGCAGAGCTTCATCATTCAGCGCACGTGAGATCATAAGCGGAATGAGCTTCTCCGGGAACTGAAGCGGACCATAGTTGTTAGAGCAACGCGTAATATTTACAGGCAAACCAAAGGTTTCGTGGTAAGCACGCACCAGCATATCTCCTCCTGCTTTGGAGGCAGAGTAAGGGCTGTTAGGTTGAAGAGGAGTATCCTCTGTAAACAAACCGGTTGGACCTAAAGATCCATACACCTCATCCGTCGATACTTGAACAAATTTGGTGATATTGTGTTTTTTAGCCGCTTCAAGCAGTGCCTGGGTTCCATTCACATTCGTACGCACAAAAACATCCGGTTCCAGTATGCTGCGATCCACGTGTGATTCTGCTGCAAAGTTAACCACTACATCTACACCCTGGCCAATCAAACGATCCATCTGGGCAGCATCCGTAATATCTGCTTTGATAAAGGTATGTCGCTTGTTACCCTCAAGAGATTTTAAATTCTCCAAATTACCCGCATAGGTAAGTGCATCTACATTGACGATTTCATAGTCCGGGTACTGCTCAAGCATATACATAACAAAATTACTTCCAATAAATCCGGCGCCGCCGGTAACGAGCAGTTTCATGAATGGGAACCTCCTAATTACTTCACTTCAAAATTAAAATTGATCTCCGCGTCCTTCAGCAATGGATGCCTCTGATCCTTGTCGGACAAGACCGGATTGGACGTAGGCCAATCAATTCCTAGTGCCGGGTCACTCCATAATATGCCGCGATCATGCTCCGGGGAATAGTATTCGTCTACTTTGTACAAGACTTGGGTGTCTGGGACCAAAGTACAAAAACCGTGAGCAAACCCTTTTGGAACGAGTAGTTGGCGGTGGTTGTGTTCGCTGAGAATTACACCAACCCAATTACCGAAAGTAGGTGATTCTTTACGGATATCTACAATTACATCATATATAGCACCAGAAATTACCCTTACTAACTTAGTTTGCGCCTTAGGAGCCGATTGGTAATGTAATCCACGTATTACTCCAGCTTCTTTTGAGAGCGAGTGATTATCTTGTACAAATTTGTAATTAATATCATTATCATTAAACAATTTTTCATTGTAACTTTCTGAGAAAAATCCTCTGTGATCACCGTGAACTGCGGGTTCAATAATTTTAGCACCTTCAAGTTCCAAAGCAACTATCTTCACATTTATGCTCCTTTCAAATAAAAAAATCAAAATAAGTATTTACGTTTCCGTAATCCATGGAAAACGAAAATTCCTTTCTATAATTCAAAGTTAAATACACTTCATTTCTGATCATGAAAATCTTGTTAAAAAGCCTAGATTGGCTGAGAAGATTAATAACCCTACGCCCGTAAACAATTAAACTCAGAATAGACCAGATCCTACGAATAAATTACAAACATATCTCATTAGAGAATTCATTCAAGTATTTTACCTTGCATCTGTACATTGTTTTTGTATTTTTTCATTATATTCCTATACATATAAAACGTGTCTATGCTTGGTGCCACCGTTTATACATTTGTTTCATTTTATTAAAAACCATGTAAATCCCTTTTTTTATCAACCAATATTGTACAAAAAAAACATAAATAAGCTTGTATCTACTTTTTTCAAGTGGCTGATTTTTTAAAAAACGAACTCCTTCTATGAGTCCTTCAACATAATCTTTAGATAGACCTAATCTCTTGAAGAAAGAATACTTCATACTAAACCCTATCATTATAAAAGGTAAATTAAATAAAATTTGAATAAAGGGCATATTTTTATGAATCAAAAAAATATTATTTCTTGCCGATAATCTTACTTTTAAGGAGGAGTATCCCCCTCCGGTAGTGGCACTCCCTATATGCAATATCTCTGCATTTGAACAAAGAATATTTCGAAACCCACATAGTCTTGCCCTATACCCAATATCAACATCCTCTAAATATGCGAAAAAACGTTCATCAAAGTATCCAACTATATTGAATAAATTCCGTCTATATATTGCAGCTCCTGCACAAGCACTAAAAACATCATGGTCTTTGTCATATAAATCTTTTCTCATGCCATGTCCTTCTTGATAAGCATTACCAAAAATAGTATAGGCATCTCCAGCATCATCAATTAAGCATGAATCATGATAACTTAACATCTTGCTAGAGCATGAAAAAATTGAAGAATCTTTATCAATGCTATCAACTAAATTCATCAGCCAGCTAGTTTGTGCTATTGTATCATTGTTTAACAGCACGACATACTTACCTTCAGCACTCTTAATTCCAATATTCACAGCTTTACTAAATCCCTGATTTGAATCCAATCTAATTATTGTTATACTTGGAATAAGAGACCGAGCTAGATTGATACTATCATCAGTCGAGTTATTATCTACTAATATTACTTCATAATTAGAGAATGTTTGATCTTTAAGAGAGCACAGACAATCTCTTAAATATTTTTCTCCATTATAGTTTGGAATCACAACTGACACTTTCATCAGTTAATTCCCCCTAATGTTTCTGTACAACATTTCAATCCCTTCTTCAACCGCCACTTTCGAATAAAAACTCATCTCAATCTTAGCCTTAAGAGGATCCAACACATTTCTTTTCACATCATAGCTTCGCTCAGTTTGATAATTAATTATGGCATCATTTCCTGTAACTAGTTCTAACAGGCGTATAATTTCAATTAAAGATAATCCTCTTCCAGTACCTACATTGAATACCGGTTCTGAATTATAACGCTTAGGCTCATACTGTATAGATGAAATAATTGCCCGGCACACATCTGAAATCTCAATGTAATCTCTTACAATATGCCCTTCGCCATAAATTGATATTGGTTCATTATTTAGAATCCGATGCATAAAAATAGATATTGCTCCGATTTTTTTATCTGGAGCTTGTCCAAAACCATAAGGATTCGCGACCCTAAGTATAACATTATGCATATTAAATAACTTGTTATACATTAGTAATATTTTTTCAAGAGTTAATTTCATATTTCCATAATGATTTAATGGGGAACAAGGCATATTCTCATTCAATAAATCAGCGTTCACTTCACCATAAACAGTGCCACCCGAAGACAAGAAAATGATCCTTTTTATTCCCACCTCTTTTGCAGCTTCTATTAACTCTATAGTTTTAATAACATCTTTAGAATATGGCTCTAAAACATTTTCCATTGAACTAGAAGGTGTGACACTACTAATCAAGTGAACGATCGTATTTTTACCTTCCAATAAAGTTCGGAAATTAGTTTCCGAAAAAAAATCACCCTCTATCACACTATACTTACCTTCCGGCAACCTTTTCCTGCTGATATCTCGATCATAAAGAGTTACTTCCATGTCCATAGAACAAAGCATTTTGACAAGCTCTGCCCCAATAAATCCAGCACCTCCAAAAACAATTGTGTTCATAGAGTTCTTTCCTTTCCACATTGTTAAAGTCACCAGTCATAGCTACCAGTGACTTTAAACAAATATTCAAAAACGATCATAATATCTACTCGCAAAATTCTGCATAGTGAATTGCTTAAACAATACAGAGGTATTCTCCTTATATTCCAAAAACTTATCAGGTTCAGTAGTCATCGTTTTCATTGCATTCACAATGTCATTAACATCTACAACGCCTTGACTTAACTCTAATAAAATTCCAGCTGACTTATTCTCATCTTGAGAATGAATCATATAACGAATTTCCCCAATGTTAGTAGATATTACTGGTTTGCCATACGCTAAATATTCAATTACCGAATTAGGTAAACTTTCCGAAATGAAATAAGTTGGTAACAATGCTACATCGAAAACCTTAACCCAACCGATCCATTCAGAGGGTTCTTTCAGATCCATAATAAAATGTATATAATCATAGTCTGTATATTTTTCTCTGAGTTTTTTAGAATATTCACTCTCGCCAACCAGAATCAGATGGGATTTTAAACTGCTTTCGTTATTTAATTTTATTATAGCTTGTATGCTCTCTTCCCAGCCTTTTTCTTTAATTGCACGTGAAACTAGGCCAAACACAAATTCATTTTGTTTAATACCTAATATAGTCTTGTCTTTTGGATCAATACTTTGTAAATCATATCCATAATATACCTTTTTAATTTTGTTGTAATCTGTTACCTTTACCTGCTCAAAAATCTTCAGGTTTTTATCCGTTGCATGGATAATATGATTAGCTCGTTCTAGAACCATAGGTACTATATTTATAAAATCATGGTCCCAATCGGGGTTCTGCTGAAGAGCCTCATAACATCCATGCATAGAGAGAACCCAATTTATATCTTTGTTTTCTTTTATAGCATTAAACACAATCTTATCAGACCACCAAATATGGGAATTCACTGTGTTAATATGAAGATTTTCAATTTGAGACTTTAACTCTCCCGCATCTCCAGAACTAGGTAATATATTCACGGAAGGAGAGATCATCTTAAGTACAGATTCGTCCACTAGCCAAGGCCTTGCATTATAAATATAAACGTTTTGATAAGTCGAGAAGAAATTTGCAAGCCTTATAACGAGCATTTGTCCTCCACCAACTTCAAAATCGGGCGTAACAAAAAGTAAATTTTTCTTTTCGCTCAAATAATTTGTTTCCGAATATTTTTTGACTGCATTTTTTTGAACTAATTCCATTTTATCTGCTAATTCCGGGTTATCAAAGATATTCTTACTACTATAACCTGCACAACCTAACCTTTCATAATCCTTCGGGATTTGTTCAAGAAATTTATCCAGCATACTCACAGGTAATTCATAGGTATTAATAATATATTGTTTAATATTTAGAAGCTCCCTATACAAGTCAACCTTTTGTTCATTTCTGCTAATGATACTTTGTGAGTGTCTTCGGTGGTAATTTAAAATTTCTGGTGTAAAAGAAATTTTACCTTGCTTAAGAACAAACAAATAACCAAACCAATCTCCACCAATTTTGTAATTCACCAACTCTTGGTCGATGCCTTCTAATGCAGAAGCTCTCATAAGAACTGCACTAGCATTAGGTATAGTATTTTTGATACCCAGACCTTGGACAACTTCGTCCTTTCCACTAATACAATAAGGTTCTACCCACTTATCAGTAGACAAATCATCAGTGTATTCAGTATAGCGGTAGTTAACTTTATTTGAATACTCATCTATGATTTGAGACTGCGCATAGGAAAGATTAACTTCTTGATCTTTAAATGCTGGAAGCAACCTTTCAAGCATAACAGATTCACATAAATCATCCGCCTCAGCTATCCAGATAATATCCCCTTCAGCTTCTTCAATTCCATTGATCCATTGACCAAAGCAACCCACATTCTTTTGATTCACAATAATCTTGTGTTTAATATTGCTCTCAGTCAAAATCTTCCTTGCCAAATTAACGCTGTTGTCACTCGATACATCATCCAAAAAGATAATTTCATATGGTTTTACAGTCTGGTTAATAACTGAAAGGAGTCTTTGTTCAATAAAAGATTCATAATTATAATTCGGAATAATTACAGAAACTTTATACTTAGATTTCTGATTGGTAGACGGATCGATACTATTCAATACGTTCCCAACATATTTTGTGAAATTAAACTTTTCCTCTATTGCTTTACGTCCCTTATTAACAATTGAGCTGTAAACCTCTTCATCACCTAGAATTCTCTCTAGTTCCACAGCCATTGCACTAACATCTAAATATGGTACTGGATTGACACCTAGCTCATTTAAGAGTTCGGGCATTCCCCCACCATCTTTAAAAGCAATAACTGGAGTGCCATTATCAATAGCTTCTAGTGCAATAGAAGGAAAGGGATCTTCGCGAGAAGTTAAAGCAAAAATATCTGCTCCTTCAAAAACAGGTAATGGATCTACCTGGAAACCAATCATATGGATATTCTGGCTAAGATCTAAAGCATTTGCATCATGCATCAACCACTTTTCAAGAATACCTTCCGTATCACCCATCCACACGAAATGCATATGACGAAGTTGCTTCTTGTGAACTAATTCCTGAGCTAGTTTAAAAAATAAATCAAGTCCCTTTCTAAGGTCACCGTATCCGCAACCTAAAATAACAACAGTATCATTGTCTAGTCCAAACCTTTTATGCAACTGCGTTTTCGCAAGCTCTTTATCCAAAGTCCTCGATCTTTTTTTATATATACCTTGAGGCATGATCAGAGCTTTCTCCTCATTAAATGGGAAAAACTCGACAAAATTATCTTTTACAAACTGATTAGGGAAAACCACTCTTGTTGCATATTGAGCTGCAAGCTTGGCAGCCTCTGTAAAGTTATATGTTTGAATTGATGTGGGTAATTCATGAATAAGCGAGATCGTTTCAATACCATTATCTTTAAGAATTTTAACTAGAATACTTGAAACTACTGAATTAGCTATACAGTACTTTACACCACTCATGGAAAGAGAGCGAATCACACCATGTACTTCTTTCTCATTTTCAAGAAAAGATAATGAATGTTGATGCAAACTGATAACTTCAGCAACTGTTGCAAATTCTTTTTCGAGCGGTCCCCCTTTAAGGAGGATTGCTATAACCTTTTTACCATATACATTCTTAAGAATCTTAATTATATTTAAAGATAAGATCGAAGCTCCTGCATTTTGAGCATCATGTACTATAAATAAAATTGCCTTTTCGTTGTTCACAGCACTTTTACTGTCAAACAAAACCTGATTGTGAAACTCAATGATATTCGTCTGAGGTTCAGTACTGTATAGCTTCTGTTTAACCTTGGTTAACGCTAATTTTAATCCAGATACTTTAATTTCCTGAAAAAACCTCTTGCGTAAATGAGGCTGAAGTTTAATAGTCTTATTAAATTTTATCCCGTACATTTTCAGTTTATTATACATATATTCACTTTTTGAGATTCCTATAAGCTCAAGTTGGCTAATATCAAAAGACTCAGAGGAATCAATATGAATAACAATTTTAGATATATTGAAATGCGTTTTTAGGTAAAATGGAACACTTTTGCCACTAAAGTTTCCAACATCAAATGTTTGAATTTCCCCATGTTCCCCGTGACAAACGATTCTTACTTTACCTTTGTCATTAGAGTTAAAGATACAATATATAAATTTCACGAATTTGATTTTTTTACCAACTGAGAAAGATATTTGAGCCTCTTGAAGCGGGTCACTAACATAAAATTGGTTGATTTCGTTAATCTCTATATTACTAGCATCATCCGCTTCGAAAGCGATAGAGTTTCTAAGCATGTTATTTTTTTTGGTGTTCCTATCCAAAACGGCATTAATTATATTCAACAAATGACTTACTAACATTAATCCACACCCATTTTCTTGAATTTAGAAATTACTCTCCATCTTTTTGATGAATAAATTCTATTTAATTCATCTGATTGTTCACTGACTTTTGCTTCAAGATTTTTAATCGTCACATTCATTTCTTTCATTTTATCTTCCTGTAGTAAAAAGGTTTCCATACACTTATCTACTTGTTGTTTACTTTCATTTATGCATTTTTTATTTTCTTCTAGCTCTTGTGTTAATTTTTTTACTAACAAGTTCAGTTCTTCTTTCTCTTTTCTTAGCTCGTATATATCTGATTCATATTCATCGTTCTCTTTCTTCAGGTTCTCTTTTTCTTGCAAGAGATTGTCTAATATTTCTTTTAGTTTATTTAATTTTTCGTTAGAAAAGTGGACCACATCACTTCGTTTATCTAATTGATCTAAAAGTTTAGATTGTTCTTTATCGATCCCCTCAATATTTTCCAACAGAACATCTATAAACTTGTATTTATCAAACTCATGATCAAGTATAGAGATTGTAATTACAATTTTTTTTAAATCAATAAAGTCATGAAGATCCATTATGATCTGTGGATCAGAATTGAAGAACACAAAAAAGCCATCATTTACGTATTCCGCATTCGTCTCATAAGATTCAATTGTATGAGTTGTTCCATCCTTCGCAATAAGCTCTATATTTTCAATTTTTATTGAACAACAGACATTCAACGGATCAAATCTAAGTCTGCTCACCTTTTCAAAATTATCTAGTTCAAAAATGATCTGGCCAGAATACTTTTTATTATTTATAATCGTTTGACTTTCTCCAAATCCGGCGCCCGTATCAATATATAACTGCGAAAAATAGTAATCACTACGCACAGGAATATCTCTGATTAAACTCGCTTGAGACATCGATTCTTTCTTCTTTATCTTTAGCACGTACTGATATACATCACCGAAGTCACGTGTCTTTAGATAAGCTGAAACGGAATTGGGGAGCCCATCAAAAAAATTACTAATCTCCGTTTCTCCAACCCTTTTTATTACAGCAGTTTCCTTAACTGTGACATAACCACTCGATTCTATCATATTGATCAACGTAGGGTAGGTGAAAAATCGGATGTGCGTATCATCTAAAATACCAACCGGTCTGTACTGAAATTTGTTGTGCATCATTTCAATGATTACACTGTTATGTGCAATGTTAGGAATCGAAATACATACAGAACCATCTTTCTTCAATAAGGAAGCAGCAGATTCTAAGACACGCTGTGGGTTATACAAATGCTCCAAGACGTCTGCAAAAATAATATAGTCAAACTTTATATCACTAAACTTTTCTAGCCAATCTAATTTCTCAATATCTCCTACAATTCCCTCTTTTGCATATTGTAAAGCTCTCTTCGCAGCCTCCTGATCTATCTCCACGATATAAACATCGCACTGTAAATTCTCTTTCAAGTGACGAGTTAATCTTCCTGCTGCCGGACCAAATTCCAGCACTGTTGTATGAGCTTCAATTTCTTTAGCTATGAGTGCCAAGGAGTTATTGGAATTCAAGTCGAGTTCGAAATCATATTTCATTTTCAGCCTATCCTTTCATACTCCAAGAATGAGGTAAGATACAAAGACCTTCAGCTACATAAGGGGCTTTTACAAAGAAGTCACAGATCTGTGCTTTATAATCTATGGGAACATGAGCATTTTTTTCAAACAAAGCAACATCAAAATAATAACTGCCACCTAGAAGATAAAAATCTGAATAATTTAAATATATAGTATTTATTCCTTTGTTATAGTTTATTTGTACTTTATCTAACAAGGTATTAAGACCACAAACATAAATATTGTCAATTGTATGCACGGCCACTCCTAATACAATATCTATATCCTCTTGATTCATCACAAAATCAATCTTGACCTTGAAATTCTCACCGTTTTTTATCTCGGTAATTTGCTCATTCGTCTGATTTATAATAGATACACTTTCAACAAATCCTACGATTTCTTTGTTTAAAACCCTTGTCTCTGAAGGCACTTTACCAAATACCGGCTTCTTTAAATTGCCATCACCATACTTTAAAAAGTCAGTATAACGATCACATACGGTTTCTGTGTCACCTTGCGCCTCTATTTTGCCTTGGTTAATCCATATTGCTCTTGTACAGTATCGTTTGATACTATTAATATCATGAGACACGAATAGAATAGTCTTCCCATTTTCCCTGAACTCGTTAAATTTCTCCATACATTTCAATTGAAATTTTAAATCGCCCACAGCCAAAGCTTCATCTACGATTAAGATCTCGGGATCTACATTTATTGCAACAGAAAATGCTAGCCTTGCAAACATCCCACTTGAATATGATTTTACAGGTTGATGAACAAAATCGCCTATATCAGCAAATTCTAAAATTGAGGGTAGCTTCTCTTCCATTTCTTCTCTTGAAAAACCCATCATCATTCCGTTAAGAAATACATTTTCTATCCCCGTATATTCTGGATTGAAGCCTGCTCCCAACTCAAGCAACGCCGATATTTTGCCTTCAACAGATACATCCCCTGAGCTAGGAGACACCACTCCTGTGATAATCTTGAGTAGTGTGGACTTTCCAGCTCCATTTTTCCCAATCAGACCAACGATCTCGCCTTTGCTTATAGACATGGATATATTATTTAGCGCAAAAAAATCCTTATGATACTTTCTCTTTTTAATACTTAGAGATTCTTTCAATCGAAGAATAGGCGAATCATATAATTTATAAATCTTTGAAATACTTTGAATTGAAATAATTGAATTCTCCATGTTCACACCATCCTACAATACATCAGCAAAGTGAGGTTTAAGTTTTTTCATAATGATTATACCAAGAAAAAAGAATACAGCAGCAAGTAACCAAAAATAAATAGATTGATTATACCTTTCCCAGAACCAGACCTTATAAATCAGGGAATCTCTGTATCCCTCAACAATATAATAAGCTGGGTTAATCTTTAGCATCCACCTGAATTGGCTAGGAAGCATGGCTGAATTCCATAATATTGGCGTAAGCCACATTCCAAACTGTAGCACCAAGCTAACAATCTGACCTAAATCTTTGAAAAACACAATCAAGGAACTCGTAATTAATGAAATACTATACACCATAACGAAAGCAGCGATAGAATAGTAAATCAACTGAATATAGTAGATATCAGGGTACAAGCCATATACTCCATAAATAAGTAAAGTAATAAGAATGAAAAAAATATGAACATATCCACTCGATATAATCTTCATGAAAGGAAGAACACGAATTTGGAAGACAACCTTTTTGACCAAGTAATTATATTCTATAAGTGAATTGGTTGAATTCCCTAAGGATTCGGCAAAAAAGAACCACGGAACAATTCCTGCAACCAACCAAAGTATAAAGGGTACATCTTGAACTGGTCCCGATCGAAAGCCTACTTCAAATACAAACCAATAAATAAGGACTGTAATGACAGGCTGTACAAATGCCCAAACAACACCTAGATAAGAGCCAGCATATCTTGTTTTGAAATCATTTAACGATAAACGATAAATGAGCTCTCGATGGTCTTTCATTTCTCTTAATAGATTAATAATATCTTTCCTAATTCTTAATAATAAACACATAACTATGGACACAACTAGAGAAATACCAATTGCGAAAAATTGTTTAACATATGCATTATCTCTAAGGATCTCATTTTTAATACTGTTAGGAATGGAGACATAAACATATGGATCTGTACCATCTGTTTGAAATGTAACACTAGACTCATTAATTTCAATCTCTGATATCTGGTTACTATTCTTCATAGTTACATTATTCAGTGGCAGATCATAACCTTGATATAAGGAAGTCAGTTTCAAATCGGCCAAGATTGGCTTAGATGGTTGTGTCCCTAAGTCAAATCTGATTTTAAATACATTCGTGTCCATTTTAAATTTCAATTCTTGAACAGCATTAGGTGTAACATAGCTTGCTTTTACGGAATTTTCTTCAGTGAGTTCGTCATCAGCTGAGTCTAATAGATAAAGTTGAAAATCATCCTTGTAATTGTTCGTGATGTTTGCCTTCAGATGCATCGTAATAGGAGTTTTTATGACAATATTCAACAAAAAAGAACATGCAAAAACTAGTATAAAAAATATTAAAATCCACTTAAATTTCTTATGCCCATGCAAAAAAATTACCCCTTTAATCAGAATTCAAATATACATCTAGCCATTAGCTACGATATCTAATAAATAGCGACCATACTCGGTCTTTAAAAGCGGCTCAGCCAAAGTAGACAATTGGGAACTATTAATATAGCCCATACGGTAAGCAATCTCCTCTAAGCAAGCGATATACAGGCCTTGGCGTTTCTGGATAGCTTCCACAAAATTAGACGCTTCTAATAAAGATTCGTGCGTACCAGTATCTAACCAAGCCATTCCCCTTCCTAGGAGTTCAACCTTTAATTTTGATTTTTTGAGATACTCTTCAATGACTGAAGTGATTTCAAGCTCCCCTCGTGCTGATGGAGACACATGTTTGGCGATGGATACTACTTCGCTATCAAAAAAATATAAACCCGGTACTGCGTAATTAGACTTTGGCTTATCTGGCTTCTCTTCAATTGAAAGTACATTTCCGTCTGAATCAAATTCTACTACTCCATATGCTTTAGGATCTTTCACATTACATCCAAAAATAACAGCACCTTCTGTCATTTTTGCGGCTGTTTGGAGAGTTTTAGTGAAGTTCAAACCATAAAATATATTATCTCCAAGAACTAGAGCCACAGGATCTCCATTAATAAACGACTCCCCAATGACAAATGCTTCTGCAAGTCCATGCGGATGTTCTTGCACACTATATTCTATTTTGATGCCTAGTGATGCACCACTTCCAAGAAGCTCTTGAAATAATGGAAGATCTCTGGGAGTAGAAATTAATAATATCTCTTTGATACCTGCTAACATTAGCACAGATAGCGGATAATAAATCATTGGTTTATCATAGATTGGTAGCAATTGTTTGGAGACAGCCCTTGTTAATGGATACAACCTTGTTCCCGAGCCTCCAGCAAGAATAATTCCTTTCATTCCTTACTCCTCCTAAATTTATGAATGTATCTATTTAGAACAAATCAAAGACAAGTGTTTTACTATTGAAATATATGCTAGAATATTGTCATATCTACAAGTAGAGAAGAATTATACCTTGTCGAATTCAGTATACGGGAAATAGACAGGAACGTCGACCCATGACGAGAAATGGCCATCTTTGTTCTAAGTATTAATTACTGGCATTGTACTATCATGGACCAAGACATCATTCCAGGCTACGTACCTTGATTTAAGGATTCAAGCTGGAAGAGAAAAGAGACTGGCTGACGATCATAGCGCTTCTAAATACATTTGTCATATATTATATTTTCAATCTCAGCAACCTCTCATTAATTGCAATGAATATGATATCCGCACAATGTGTCTGTTTTTTTTAACTATGTCATAAATAACCTTTCGTTTCGAATCAGTGTTTTAAAGCACTAATGCATATGTAGCCTACTAATGGCATTCTTGTTCGTAACCTTATTCTGCCTGGATAAAATCCAAAACTTGGAACTGGCAGATGACTCATCAAGAATTACTAGAATCGTGAAGAACGATAATACTAAGGTGTCTGAAATATTGCAAAACACACCCACCCACACTATATCTAGGATATTAACTGGTACAAAAATTTTATTGCTCATCTTATTATTTAGAAACTAGGTTAGAGAGGAGCAAGATACGATGACGTAAGAGAAGTACTTCACTACTTGCTTGAATGCTTACGAACGATACAACCAAGGTTGGCATAATCATCTGATTCAAGAAGATTCGGAGGATAAATAACTAATGGAACTACTAAATAAAATGCAATAGTACCTTAGGCTTAACTAGAAGCATTGAGAATTTACTGGGACTGTCCCTTTGAGCCGCTCCAGTTTAGTGTAATTCTGCATCTTAGACTATACCACAAGCATGCAGGCTATCTTTCCCAATTAGGCAAACTGACAAGAGATAAAAGTATCGGGTTGAACAAATCTAGAATCACCTCCTCATGGGCCTGATTATCAATGCGTTTAAGGAAAATTCTTAATAGCTTTATGAATTCATTCCATTGAAGGTTTTACATCAAAAAAGCGAGGGATTAGTAAATTGGTAGGTCGAAAGAATAACTTTGATTTGTTGAGGTTAATAGCTGCTATCGCAGTTATATTTTCTCATTCATTTGCTATTTCGCAAAATAATTATGCTCTTGATCCGCTAGTTGGTTGGACCAACAATCAGATCTCATTTGGTGATTTAGCAGTTGCTATGTTTTTTATTATTAGTGGTTTTCTTATTACACAAAGCTATGATTACAGAAAAGACCCTATCTATTTTTTAAAGGCAAGGATACTGAGAATATTTCCAGCTTTAATTGTAGTTATATTGATAACTACATTTATCATGGGGCCAATCTTAACAACATTTTCCGTAAAGGAGTATTTCAACAACCCCCAAACTTATATGTATTTAGGGAATATTTTACTTCATCCTATTCAGTACTATCTACCAGGAGTATTCGAGAACAACATATTAAAAGGTGTCGTGAACGGTTCGATATGGACTTTGGTATTTGAAACCTGCTGTTATGTCATTGTATTTATTTTAGGAGTCTTCAAAATGCTCAGAAAGAGCACATCAGTAATATTACTTACTTCCACTATTTGCATATCTATGATGCCACAAATCCCTCATAGTGATTTCACTTATAAACTCACTTTTTTAGGAGGATATTTTTTTGGTGGAATGGTTTTATATATGTTTAAGGATTACATCAAAATCAGCCATTTTTACGCTATAATCTCTATATTTATTTTCATACTAGCCGCGAATTATGGAGGTCTTGTTAAATCGGTTATACCTTTATTCGGCTCTTACCTGGTTTATTATTTTGCTTTTCATCAATCCTTTAATTTTAGCAATGTTTCAAAGTATGGTGACGTATCTTACGGAATATATATTTACGCTTTTCCTGTTCAACAAATATTGGTTCAGCTCTCAGGTGGAGAAATGAATGCAACTATTAACTTCATGTTAACATTAGTATTATCAGGTATATTTGCATTTTTATCGTGGCATTTAGTGGAAAAGAACGCTATGAAGTTAAGAAAAATTAAAAGAACTAGTTTGAGCGTCCAAGTGAATCGTGTTATAGATTGATAAGCCAAACGTCCCTTAATAATAAAACCGCTCTGTGAGAACATATGATACACCCCCTTTAAGTAGATACAAAAAACTTCATGTTAGCATGATGTTCTAGTGACACTCGGAGGGGATATTGTTATATCGAAAGAGGAAAACATTTCAGAGTTATACCTAAGAATTCTAATTAAATGAATTTAGATCATATGTGGATGGTTTTTTTTAGTTATATGGTGGTTGCTGAGCGCATCAAAACTGTTCACAATTGAAGGTGTGGGTGAAAAATTGGAAACGGGGAGCGCTTAATAAGCGAAAAAAAAAAAAAAAACGATTTCAAACCAAATTAAAACAGCGCGAACCGATTAAATATCGATGCGCACTGGTAGCATAGCTTTTTTTCGCCTGTCTACTTGACAGGGGTATGACCACAGAGTGGTTTTCTATACATAATTGAGGGAATGAAAAAGGAACAAATGAAGTGTCATTAAAGCTACCCCCGCTTGCATGAACTCCTGCATCTCAAAGTCATTCAATCTGTGACCAACTAAAGGTTATTAGACTTGGATTGTACAAAACTCTTCGCATTAGTACCATTTGGGAATATTTTATCTCGCAATTGCATAAACGGTGTCTCTATAAAGCGGAACATAATTATGGCAATTGCATATGTTACAACTAATGATATTAGCATTAAAAATATCGAGGATAGAATAGAATGATTATTTTGGTACTTTCCTGCTATATACATAAATATTGGAAAATGAACCAGATATACAGAGTAACTTGTCTTACTCAAGAACGCTATAAGTTTTTTAATGCTCCCTTGTGACAAATCATTAATTTCGCACTTTTCAAAAAAGGCAATCAATATGGCGCAAGAAATTGAAACAATGATAAACAAGAAGGTTCTACCATAAAATGAAGAATTGATAGTATCCTGAACTATACCATAATACACATAAAGAATTCCAAAGAAGAATAGGACGAGCAAATTACCTATCAAGTAAAACCGCCCTTTGGCAATATATTCATAAAATTTATTATAATACAGCTTAATTGAAGCTAAACATACACCAACAAGCATACTATCGAATCTTAACGGTATCTGTTTCCTTACCCCAAAATCCCACAAGGGTGAGTAGTTTATAACATAGTAGGCTCTGGATATACTCAGTATGATTAATAGAGAAACAATAACTAAAATAAAAGATTTTTTACTTGAATTGCATATTTTCGCTAAAAACAGAAAAAATACAGAGAACAAGACATAGAACCATTCTTCAATCGACAAACTCCATGATACAGCAAAAAAATCAAGATTCTCAGCTTTGAAATTTTGCAAGAAGAATAGTGTCTCTATATTAAATTTATCTTTTTGCACAAAATACAAAATAATGACCATGAAAAAATATGCGGGTAAAGTTCTAAACCATCTTTTTGCACAAAACTCATAAAGGTTCTTCCAATTAGGCTTATGATATATATCTTTTAGCATTATAGAGCCTATAAGAAAACCACTTAATACAAAAAACATTTCTACACCCAAATATCCAAATACATAAACATATCCAATAACGTTGTAATGCACAAAGAAGAATGATAAACCATGACAAATCAAAACCATTAAAATGGCCATTGATCTTGTGAAATCAAGTCCAATATTTCTAACCATTAAATTGCCCACCTGACCTATAAGAATGATAGTATGAATAATGCTCTAAATTCCTCTCGGACAATCTGAAAAGTTAGATAATCCTCTTCGCTCGGTTTAGCGATCGCGCTCACCATGAACCTGAAGATCCCTAACATGGGATATTCCCGTAGGCTCAATACCGAAGAAAGTCTCACAATGAGCATCCTCTGCATGTACTCCCTATGTAAGAAGGTAGTATGAAGCCTATGCCATACCATAGAAGTAGAAACCAGGTATTGCATAGTTGCGTTTGAATTCCTATGGTTATTCCTCAAATGAAAGGACTTCTCTATCATACTTTTGTTGAACGATCACAATAATGAAGCTCTATGCCGAACCATTTAGCTGATCCAGAACTGTATAAGTCAAACTCAAACTCTTTAACAACTATTACTAAATAGTTTTTAAAGAGTTTGATACTTCTGGCACTAGAATACTAAATCTCTTATATGAAAAAATTATCAGCTTATTGAAAGCAGAATGTTTGCTTTAATTTTTTTGGGGGTGGAGCTTTATTTCAAATCCCTTGCTAAAATGAATGCCTTTTATTTCCATTCTTTTCTCTCACACTAATTTTCTGGATCAGCCTAAGACATTACTCTTAGTATATGCTAAAATAATGTCGTATCTACAAGAAAAGGAGAATCAAACCTTGTCGAATCCAGTATACGGAAAACAAATGAAAACGTCGAGGAAAGTTACGGCCCATTCGGCATCGACGCTCCTATGGTCATTGTCCATAGGACTTATCTTATTTTTACTCTGGTCCGCGTTCCAAGTTGCGCTATTTAATGGTCAATTGCTGCAATTTGAAGCACCCATTCATTGGGCTGTTGCCATTACGACCCTCCTGTTCATCCTATGGGTTGCTATCTACTTTAAGCAGATGAAGTTAGAAACACAACAAGATTGGCTCAAAGTAGCTGTTATATTACTCCCTCTTACCTATGTACTATCGCTAATTAATGCAGCATCAGAATACTTGGCGGGTAATATGATTGTCATCCAATGTATTTATGCCATGATTTTTGTGATGACGATGTACCTGCTTCAAAACAACAAAATCAATCATATCATACAATCTTCCTTAATAGGAATTGCATATGTTATTGTCGGATTTGGTTTGTTAAATTGGTTAGGTGCCTTTAGTTTTGCAGGTAAACTAGTTGGATGGTTTTCTGCTGGCGTAATTAATGGTGTATACAACCAGGCCATCTGGAATGATTCCAACGGTGCGAGGCTTGCGTCCGTGTTTCAGTATCCCAATACATACGCAGCATTCCTAATGGCATTCTTGTTTATTTCCATCTTCAGCATGATTCGTTCCAAAAGAATATTCACACAATTGTTGCATGGCTTCATGCTTGTTCCCATTATTCTGTCATTGCTTCTGACGCTCTCTCGTACAGGACTTGTAATGTTGCCTATCGTATTTGTTATCCTATTATTTTTGCTTAAACCAACCAAACAAATTCTATGGTTTATCTATTGTGCCGTATCGGCAATTGGCACGCTGTTGGTTTTAAACCCGATTAACACTTCTGGAATTGAACTTCAAAAGCAGTTCACAGGTTCTCTTGCAGCCAAGAGCTGGGCGATCCTTATTGGAGCCTCGCTTGTTGTTGCATTGTTGTGTTGGGCGATCCAGCGCTTTGTAGCCCCTAAACTTGAAGCCAAGCTTCAATCTTGGTCAGCTCGAAAAGCATCCAGTATGTGGATTCCGCTAGGTTCTGTAGTTCTAACCGTTGTGATTGCTGTGCTATTGCTCGGTACGGGCGTGCGTAACATTTTGCCGGACAGTATTAGCACACGACTTGAGAATATCAACTTCCAGCAGCACAGTGTGCTTGAACGTATCACATTCTACAAAGATGCTACGAAACTATTTGCCGACTATCCTGTAATCGGGGCAGGTGGCGGAGCATGGACTTCATTGTATGAAAAGTATCAGAACAATCCTTATGTCAGTGCCCAGGCACATAACTTTTTCATGCAATATCTTGTCGAAGTTGGCCTCGTTGGATTTCTAGTATTTATGGCGTTTATACTATATGTTTTCTATCAATATGTACGATCGTATGTCAGACGGAATGAAGAGGATCGCGAATCACATTTCGTATACTTTATTCTTTCCATGTCCATCCTCGTGCTCAGTCTTCTTGATTTCAACATGAGTTATGTCTTTATTGGAATGCTGGTATTCCTTGGTCTTGGAGGCATGAGTGCCGCGATTGAGCCTCAACCAACTCGTCGTTTAAAAATGGGAGAAGCTGCGGCACGCGGAGTGTACAGTATAATTGCTGGAATAGCGATCATTGTGCTCCTCATCGTTTCTGTTCGATTCCTACAAGCTAATCATTATGCGATTGAAGGTAACGAGCTCGCGAGGAGCAGTCAAGATTTCCGGCAAATCAAAGCTCCGCTGGACAAGGATTTGTCCATCCGTAGCACACATCCAGATTCACTAATGCTTCTAGCATCACTTTATCAACAAGGCTACACGCAAACGAAAGATGAGCAATTCTACACAGAAGCCGTGCAATTGTTGCAGCGCGGCCTCGAAGCAGAACCATATAATAAAGGTATGGTAAAACAACTCATTGGCATATACGAATTGAAAGGCGAAAATGACCAAGCGTATACGCTACGAAAAGAATATGCAAGCAACTATATTTGGGATATGGACTGGTATGAGCAATTGATCAGCCGATCATTCGATCTGGGGTATCAGGCACTAGGACAAGGGGATACTACAAAAAAGAATGCTTATTTCACTTCGGGAATTGAGGCATATCAGCATGTAGTAGATGGAGTGGAGCACCTTAAAACTCTCCCTAAAGGACAGCTTCAAGGTCAGCCATTCCAAGTTACCCCAACGATGATTCTCAATGCTGGTAAAATGAAGTATATGTCCAACGATCTCTCAGGTGCTACCGCTGTACTTAAAACGGGAATTGCGGAAGATCTGACGGATGCGACGAATCGTGAAATTGCTCGTTGGTACCTCGCTTCGCTCAAACGAGAATTTAAAATGGACGAGGCTCTATATAATAAACTGATTGCCATCTCATCTAGTGAAGCAGACGAAATCAAACGAATTGCTGAATTGACTTTTAATTAGAATCTATCCCACATTTGTTGTTATCATCTTATAGAAAGAAGGTTTGCCTTATAAGGCAAACCTTCTTTGTCTTGTCCTTGGTAGAAGCGTTCTAAAGAAATAGTAGATCAATAACTTAAGCAAGGAATACATTCATTAATCAGTCTGCTGATACCACGATGTCTTTCAAATACTTCAGCAAATCCTCCCGCAGATCAGGACGCTGTAACGCATAGTGAATGGATGTTTCAATGAAACCTAACTTCTCACCCACATCATGGCGTAAGCCATCAAAATGATACGCGAGAATCTGTCTTTGCTCGTTCAGACGGGATAAAGCATCCGTCAACTGAATTTCTCCGCCTACACCGGCAGACTGCCTGCCCAAGATTTCAAAAATGTCGGGAGTAAGAATATAACGGCCCATAATCGCCAGATTCGAAGGAGAATCCTCCGTTTTCGGCTTTTCAATCAAACGATGTGCTCTAAAGACACGTTCATCCGTACGAGCCAGCAACTCTCCGTCCACAATACCGTAACGAGAAACATTGTTCCATTCTACAGGCTGTACTCCAACAATAGGGGACTGTAATTCGTCATAAACTTCCATCATTTGTTGCAAGCAAGGCTTGTCAGATTCTACGATATCGTCTCCAAGAAGCACAGCAAAAGGCTCGTTACCAATGAACTTGCGGGCACACCAGATGGCGTGACCCAAGCCTTTAGGTTCTTTTTGACGAATATAATGAATATCTGCCATTTCTGACGATTTTCGGACCTCACTTAGCAACTCCCACTTTTTTTTATCGACGAGATTCTGCTCAAGTTCAAACGAATAATCAAAGTGATCCTCGATTGCTCTTTTTCCTTTCCCTGTGACAATAATGATATCTTCTATTCCTGAGGCAACGGCTTCTTCTATGATATATTGAATTGTAGGTTTGTCCACGATTGGAAGCATTTCTTTAGGCATTGCCTTCGTCGCAGGTAAGAACCTAGTTCCCAGACCCGCCGCAGGGATAATTGCTTTACGAATTCGCATGTTTATACTCTCCTTTTTATTTCCAATTACTATCATTTAAGTTTTCAATTCGTTTGAATCATTGAGATATTCAATCCCTCAATCTTATGTATTGAAAAGTTAGAATAAGTATAACAGATATATGGTCGTTTCAACGGCTCGTTCTCTAGTGGTTTTCCCATAAACATGAGAGGGTGATACCAAAAAAGGAGTTTGTACCACCCACTAATTCTATCACACCATTAACAACTCGCGAATATCCTGCTCGGATAATGTCGTTGATCCTCCATCGCCCGGTTCAATGACCTCAGCAATCAAATCCTTTTTCCGCTGTTGCAACTCCAAAATCTTCTCTTCAATCGTGCCCTCCGTCACAAGACGAATCACCTGAACCACTTGTTTCTGCCCCATACGATGAGCTCTTCCAATCGCCTGTTCCTCCACGGCGGGATTCCACCACAGATCATATAATATGACGGTATCGGCTCCCGTCAGGTTCAGTCCGGTTCCACCAGCCTTGAGCGAGATCAGAAACAGTTCAGCTTCTCCCTCATTAAACCTGCGGCACATGTCTACACGACTCTGGGCAGGGGTTTGTCCATCCAGATAAAACAAGCTGTTGCCTTGCGCTGTAAGAGTCTGACGAATGAGGTTAAGCATACTTGCAAACTGGGAGAAGATCAGAATGCGTTTGCCAGCGGCCAGACAGTCCTGGACGGTCTCCAGCAGTTGCTCCATTTTTCCTGAATCCCCTTGATATCCGTCAACAAATAGTGCCGGGTGACAACATAACTGACGCAGGCGAGTGATACCGGCCAAAATTTTGATCCGGTTTTTCTGGAAACCGTTGTCTTCCATGTCCTTAGTTGTCTCATCCTGAAGCTGAGAGAGATACGCTGCGTAAAGCTTTTTCTGTTCGACCGTCAGCTCAGAGCGTTGCACCGTCTCAATCCGATCCGGCAATTCTTCCAATACATCTTTCTTCAAGCGACGGAGAATGAACGGACGTACCATACGCGAGATGCGTTCTGGCGGCAAGTCACGAAATCTTCTGTAGCTCGGGAATAAACCCGGAAATACGGCTTCAAAAATAGACCACAGTTCATCCAGTGAATTCTCGACGGGTGTACCTGTCAGGGCAAAACGGCGCGGCGCCTGAATTTGTTTGACGGCTTGCGCTGTCTGGGACGATGCATTTTTGACTGCCTGTGCCTCGTCCAGAATCAGGGTATGAAAAGTTCTTCCGAAATACGTATCCAGATCACGTCGTAGCAACGGATACGATGTCACGATCACATCCGCCTTGTCCATATCCGCCAGCATGCTGGCGCGTTCATCCTTCTGTCCTGCGGCGATCAATACATTCAAATGCGGAGCAAACCGTGCAAACTCATTCGCCCAGTTGTAAGTTAATGAAGCAGGCGCAACAACCAATACCGGCGGATGTGTCATTCGCGTGCGAATGGTCAGACCGTCTTGCTGCGAGGTGTGCCATGCATCATCTATCGTTCCACTGACGTTAGCCAAGTAAGCCTGCTTAGACCCATCCATGGTCCAATTATTAGAGATGTTGTTGTCTGTATCAGCTGGTAGCCCTGCCTCTTGTCCCTGCTCATACACGGATCTTTCCTGTAATGAAGCTGTGATGTAGGCGATACTTTGTAGCGTCTTGCCCAGTCCCATATCATCTGCCAGAATGCCGCCAAACCGGTAATGTGCGAGTGTACGAAGCCACTGATACCCGCTTGCCTGGTAATCCCGCAGCACGGGCGCCAGCGTCTGAGGTAACGGAAAGTCCATCCGGTCCGGATCACGCAGATCATCGAGGAAACGTTTGAGCGAGCCTCCCCATTTCACATGACCCGAAACCTCATCTCTCCCCGGAAGCTGCAACGCTCTCACCGCAGGCAACCGGATATGGCTGCTCTGGATATCCTTTGCTTCCAGTCCAAGCGCGTCAGCCATGTGAGCGAAGCTGCTCGCGCCATCATTTTCAAGTGACAGAAAGACACCGCTTCGCAGGCGGAAGAAAGCTTTCTTTTCCACAATGCTGCGCATCAGTTCTTGCAACTCCTGCTCGTCGACTCCCTCCATCTCGAAGGAAATCTCCAGCCAGTCCAGTCCTCTTCCCAGATCAGCACGAACCTTCGGCGGTACCGGATACGTTGGCATCATCGCTTTCACGGCATTCGGCATATAGATATCGGCCAGCTTCTCGAGCTCAGGCAACAGGTGATACATCACATCATAGATGGCGTCCTCACGCTCGCTTGCCCAGACACTCCCCTCCCGCTCCAGAAAAGAACGATCCAGTCTCTCGATGAGATTGCGTTCCTTGAAGCGGTCACGGATCAAGATGACTTTCTTTTCTTCCTCGTTAATTAAATACTCTGCCAGCGGGTTAATGACCATGACGCCATAATCGAATTCCAGACGTGCTGTAATGCGTTCCCGGTAAAAGTCGATATACAGTTTCGGTGACAACTCGGGTTCGGCAATCTGTTCGCGCACATGGGAATCAATCGACAGATGCCCCAATGTCCGCAGTTCCGGTACAACATGCTGCACAAACTCATCCACCTGCTGTGACGAGATATCGATGCTTTCTTTAATGCCGTAGGATGTGAGCGCACGGTTCAGGTCCTCCAAACTTCTCATCTGCGTCGGCTCTAACATATAGAACTGCCCCTCGACGACTGCCGCATCATATGCCGGAAGCAGAATCAACTCACGCAGTCCTGACACCTCCAGCTGATACCCTTCATTCGCCCCCTCTGCGATCCGGTAAAATAGAGGCAATGCTCCCTCGCTTAGGGTTAACGGACCATTTGCCAGTCCTGTGCCCTCCATGCGGCTATCCGCTTGCATAAGCAACTCCAGCAGTGGCTTCCAGACAATTGGAGCGATCAGGATATCGCGACCGTCCGAAGCACCTAGATACCCCGAAATGGACTCGCGGTATGCCTCTTCACTCTGTCTCATACGAATGAGCATGGAAAGGATAGCCTGATCTTCCGCCCGAAACACATGTAGCAGCGGATCATAATGAAACAGCTTGGTGAAGGACATGGGCTCGCCCTTTTCAATACAGTTCAGGAACTGCTTAACCTTCTGCACGACATAGAGCCGTTTGTTGCCCACTTTTAATTCAAGCGCCAACTTAGCTCCACCTTTATGCACATGTACCAGCTTACAGATGAACTGTACCTGTAATTCTTCTCGTAGCATGGAGCGGGTAACCGGTGCTGTGTATTTTGACTCTCGTTCATGCGGCAATCTGCGATCCTTCGCAAACAAGGATAAAATCTGGTCTGCCGTACGGTAGGACGGTTTGTCCGCAGAGCGGCCCCAGCCTGAGGCTGAACTCGGACGACCTGCCTGTGCAAAAGGAGAAGGGGACAACGACTGCGGCTTATGCTGCTGCGATTGATGAAGTTGATGAGGTTGTTCCAATTGCTGCGATTGCTGACCTTGTGCTGTAGATTTTAAATCTGAATAAGGCCGTTCCCATTTCTCTTCTTCGACCAGTGTGCCTACTTTTGAAGGTGTCCCTCTGCCACCAGACAGTTCTGGTGTATCCTCACGTTCATGAATAACAAGCAGAACAGCCGCAATATGCTTGCAATAGTCATAATAGTTGCCATATGCAGGGCAGTTGCAATGCGCTTCAATCTCTCCCGCATCGTCCAGGTCTACCTTCACTTCGTAGGCTTCCGTCCCCCGAACAACAGCTTGATAATGACGTCCGTCTTCACTCACAGCGAGCTTGCCAATCCTGCCAGACTGTTGATATTCTTCACCGTGTTTGAATGCCGTGACCCCGCACAGCAATTTGATATCCATCATCGTAAATGGAGCCACGCTTCACACCTCCTTGGTTGCCGATGCCGCTTTTATAGAAAAAACCCCAAGAGCTCCGTAAAGCAGAGATTGGGGTTGCTTATTAAGTTGAAACACAGTTGTTTACACGTGCACTTCGATGACAGAATAACCTTCCAATCACTGTTATCCCCAGATTTTTTTGATTCCCTTTCCTAAAAGGGAAAATCCGGTGATAAGCGTAGGCTTCCGATGTAGCTTTCTTGCAAAAAGCTTTTAGGCGAACGCTTCGCTTTTTCAGGTTTTTTCTGTCCTCTCCGTTTTTGTGTAAAACAATAGTTCAACTTATATAGCTTGTTGTTCCGTTTTATTTCACCAGTTGACCGCGTGTAACGCCCAATTGGTTCGTTGCTTTCAGGGTTTTCCATACTTGTGTTCCGCTGATCTCGCCGCGTAGTGCACGGTTGTACAGGTCGATAACTTCCTTCACCTGCTCCGGTGTCTCTTCCAGGAACTCGACCCGGTAACGGGATACACCCAGATCCATAAAGTTAGTCAGATACTCTGCACCAGACTGTTCTACGGCATTATATACCGTGTTACGGCAGCCCTCATCCACACGTACCGGGTGAGACATACCAATTCGGTCTTGCAGGGAAGCCCGCTTTTCTTCGCAAGGACGTCCGCAGTTCGTATAGTCGGTGCCTTCACTCATAAACGTACAGTACACGCAGTGCTCCGTGTGGAACATCGGCAGATGCTGATGGATTACCACTTCGGTCTGACTTGTACGGGAGTTACCGAGCAGATCAACCATCTGCTGAATGTTCAAGTCATACGACGGCGTGATCCAGTCGCAACCTGCCTCCAGGAACAATTCCACTGCCTTGTGGTTGGCGATGTTCAAGGAGAAGTCCCCGATCAGCTGCGGATGCTTCGCGTCCGGATTCATTCTACGGTGACGCAGGTAGAAGTAAAGCGCACCTGTATTACGAACGAGTACCGCATCCGGCTCCAAACGCAAGATATTGTTGTGATAGCCGTTCTCGCCAGGCATATGAATACGCGGCGTAGCCAGCGCGATTTTACGACCTGCAGCATGTACAGCTTCCACGGCTGCCGGGAATTGCTTGATAAACTCAAAGTCGGCGTAGATCATGCCGACGCCAGCTTCCAGCGCTGCCTCCACTTGTGGCAGGCTGCGGCACAGCGCGGTCAGCTCTGCTTGACCGCGAGCTACTGGCGATGCCGGTTGTGCCGCATCGCCGTACACGTCCACCGCCCGCTTCACGTAGACGGGCGGTTTCGGGCGCTCGCCCGCGAGTTGTTCAACCGCCTGACGGCGAATATTGTTCAACTCGCGCATCGGGATGATGACGTCACCGTGCAGATTGACGTCTAGTTCCTCAAGCTGGAACACGGTGCCGCCGAGACGTCCGAATTGCTCCTCGAGCAATTCATGGGTCATCGGACGTTTCTGGGCAATGTCCAGTTCCATCTCCGAATCCACGCGCACGGTCGTTCCCTTCTGCACGTCGGTCCACCACGTGCTGAGCGGCTGGCCCGGGCTGCCGATGACTTTCACTTTGACCGGGAAGACACGGTAAGGCTTATCGGTCTCAAAGCTTTGACGCAGACGTTTGTCGAGCGCAGGGTCATTGGTTTTCCATACCTTATCGCCGACTTTTACGCGGCGCAAGTCTACATCACTGCGGCCTGGTACGATGTCCACGATCCAGCCTTCGCCGGCTTCGCCTTCGATCTTCACACCTTTGCGGCGTACATCATATACACGTCCGCCCTCTTCTTTTTTCGTTGGATCACCAGCGTCGAACACGATGCCGTCTCCACGTTTCACAGGTGCATCCAGTTTCAGCACAACACCATCACGCAGCACTTGATCTACACGACCCAGGTAAACGCCACGGCTTTTCGGGAACGTCCCGTCTACCAGCTGTTTGTTGTTCGTGCCGTCCAGGAAACCATGTGTGAATCCACGCGAGAAGCTCTGTTGCAACTCACGAATCTCTTCTTTGCTTGTCCGTGTATTGTCACCGTCAAAATAACGGTCAATCGCTTTGCGATATTTGCTAACTACGTTCGCCACGTACTCTGGCGTTTTGAGTCGACCTTCGATTTTGAAAGACGTTACGCCTGCTTCAATCAATTCCGGCATGATATCAATGGCTGCCAGGTCTTTGGGAGACAACAGATATGCCACATCCCCCATCGGCTGGTGAACACCATCCACCATCAGATCGTACGGCAGACGGCACGCCTGCGCACATTCTCCACGGTTCGCGGAGCGTCCGCCCCACATTTCGGAAGTCAGACACTGACCCGAATAGGACACGCAGAGTGCACCATGCACGAATACTTCCATCGGAAGTTTCGCTTGATCACCAATCTTTTGAATCTGTTTCAGATTGTTTTCCCGTCCAAGTACGACACGTTCCATGTCAAACGGCTTCGTAAACTCTACCGCTTCAGGCGACGTAATCGTCATCTGCGTGGAACCGTGAATCGGAAAGTCCGGCGAAATCTCACGAATCATTTTGACCAGACCCAGATCCTGTACGATCACAGCATCCACACCCGCATCTACGCAGGCATCGATGAGTTCTTTGGCATCTTTCAACTCATTTTCAAAGATCAATATATTAAAAGTCAGGAACCCTTTTACGCCGTAACTGTGCAAAAACGCCATAATCTCCGGTAGCTCGTCCATACGGAAATTGTTCGCTCGTGCCCGTGCATTGAATTTTTCGACCCCGAAGAAAATCGCATCCGCCCCGTTGGCTACCGCCGAACGCATGCAATCCCAGTCCCCAGCAGGTGCCAGAAGCTCAACGTCTTCTCTTCGTATTGTTGCTGTTTTCATGTAGATCCTCCCCATACCGGCCTCAGCCAGTGTTCTTCCCTTGGTACCTGTATTTCGGTACGCCTGCATTGCTGTCAACGTCAAGTATCACTATATCTATACATTATGTCTGTATTGCCTGAAATCAAGGCCTACAGTCTCTCTATTTCTCAAATCAGCAGTAATAACTCCTGAACTAGTATAGTGTACCACTTCTGCACCGACTCTTCTACGGTTTCCTGAAAAAACCGTTTGTCATTTTCATCATTTTTCCATAGAGATTCCACTCATTCTCAACATATTTACACACCTTATTCCATTCATTGTAAAGTCGCAGCCAAAGAAAAACCGGAAGGTTCTTTAACCCTCCGGCAATTTCTACACATCTATATTGTTATTTAATAAAAGTAAATGAGTTCACTGCTTTTTCCAGCATGGCTGCCTGCACTTGCGTACGGTTCGCATCGTTCAGACCACTCGTGATCGTATACGTGATTCCATCCTTTTCAAACACAATCTGACGACCTGTATACGGCACACCCTTATCCACTTCATGGTACGTGAAGGAGAATGCCGGTACACCTGCAAAGGTCAGTTGTTCGCTACGGATCAGATTGAAGCTTTTTCGCGTTTTGGCTGCCTCTGCATAGGCCTCTCTCAGCTGACTAACCGTCATCTCAATCGACTTGTCCTCTGTAGCTGCAATGGAGAAGTTGCCACCCGTGAAGGTATAAACGACTGGTGAGCTTTCAAACCGATCACTATACGGCGTCCAGTAGCGCGGAATATCCACGCTGTAATGATAGTTTTTGGACGTACGCGTGATCGTTTTCATTTTATCTGTCAGATATGGATCTTCATCCAGCTGACCGAAATTATCTTTTACCGTGTCAAAATCAATCTCTACACTCTTCATAATTCGTTCAAACCATGCTCGGTCTGCGGCCTGTCCTTCAGGGAACGTATACTCCGCGTAGTAACGATATCCGTTCTTCTGCAAAAGCACATCATATTCCGTCTGCCATCCTGACCCGAAGTTATAACGGAATTCATTCACCTCGGCAGTTTCGCCAGAGATTTCCGTTGTAAATGAACCAATTTGCTGATAACTCTCGGCTGTAAAGGTTTCACGCATCCACTTCTCGAGCTGATCACTCCAGTCCTTCACCGTTGCACCGGACTTGGCTGAAGTCACTCGAAGTTGCAAATAAGCACCGTCTTTATCTTTATAAACCATATTATTATTGTCCATGGACCAGCCCGCTGGAACCTTTAATTCAATTCCGTAATCATCATTCCATGCCGCACGCATGTCGTCCTCCACCGTGGAAAGATCCTTAATGGTTCGATCTGACTGCGAATATCTTGGTTCAAAAGAGTTGAGCAATGAAGCATGTTTGCCCAGATCTTTATAATTAATCGCCTCATAATCCGCCAAGTAGACATCATATTGACGACCGTCATGAATGTACTGGCGTAACTCCCACAACACGCCATCCGCATCTTTGACGACAACTCTTGCATAAGGATTGTTTCCTTTAGATACCGCTTCACGGTCCAGTACCGTATCTCCTGCCTGTTTAGCCACCTGCACGAGCTGTGTCAGCAAGTCATCCGCATCCAGTACCACATTCTGGTCACTCACATACACTTCGAGAAAATAACTTTCATCCGTAGCGCCAAAGGTCATCATGCGTTCCTGTTCATTCGTTTGCAACACCAGAAGATCGGCTGGATAATGAATCGACCAGCCATAATAGCTGTTGCCAATTCTCGTTTTCCCTTTGTCCAGGTCGATGCCGTCCTCATCCACACCCTCACCCGTTTGAAGCAAACGAATGACGATCTCTCCCGAACTGTTCGGCGCAATCGTTGCACCGATTCCTGCAGCAACCGGGCGAAGAGGAACCATTAACACACCATTCACCATTTTGGGGGCAGTCCCCATCTCCACTTTGGCACCGTCAATCCATGCGATGGAACTGTCTATTCTCAAGGCCACAACGTGTGGACCTTCCTTGATTTTGATGACATCATTTTTCTCCAGCCGCACTTCACTGCCAAAGGCTTTTTTGAATACGCCGACAGGCACCAATGTCACGCCTTTAATCGTGAGGGGTTTCGTGATGTTTTGTTTTTTGCCATTCATAAAAGCACTTGTACTTCCTGCTTTGACACGCAGCTCATTGGTGATCAAATCATCAGCTGCCCATACTGGCAGAGCTGTGCTTGCCAGCAACATCCCTGCTAATACACCCGTGCTCAGCACGCGTAACCATGACTTCTTCATTCCGTTCATTCGTCCTCTCTCAATTCGGGTTGCTTGCCGGGCTTATTGTTCTTCATCCGTTAAAAGCGAATCATCGGACGGCTCCTCAAGAGAGGCTCGATCCACAAGTGTCAATGTGCGGGTAACGATGTCTCCGTCCGTTTGCACCAGCAGCTTTACCTTTTGTCCAGGTAAGTAGGCTTTGAGTAGCTCATTGATATCGACTACCGAAGATACACGTTTGCCCGCAACGCTGTAGATAGCATCCCCTTCCTTGATCTTGGCTTTCTTCGCTTCAGGACTCAATACACTCGTAACCGTCAACGGATCTTCCGCAGGCAGACCTACAATGGCCGACCAGCTCTCTTCCAGCTGTAATCCGAGACTTGCCCGTTGGATCGTTCCATATTTAAAAAATTGATTGATGACAAAGTTCACGGTGTCTACAGGAATAGAGAAACCCATGCTCTCGATGCCCACGGCAGAGAATTTCATGGAGTTAATACCGACGACTTCTCCCTTTAAGTTAACGAGCGGCCCTCCACTATTTCCGGGATTAATCGCCGTGTCTGTTTGAATTAAGCGGTAGGACGCTTCCACCCCACGGTTCAGACCGCTGATCACGCCAACCGTGGCTGAGTTACGCAATGAAAAGGAGATCGGCGTGCCGATCGCAATTACCGTTTCGCCCACAGCCGCTTGCGAAGCTTTAGCAAAGACCGCAGGTTTGAGTGCTTTAGCGTTAATTTTAATCAGCGCAAGGTCACTTAACGGATCACTGAACGATTCTGTAATGTTATATGTATTCCCGTCAGTCGTGACAACGACCGGATCGACCAACTGATCAACCACGTGGGCGTTCGTCACAATCCATCCATTAGCGCGAATGATAACGCCTGTGCCATGTGCCAGATTATAACGATCGTTTGCCGATCCGTTCTGGTTTTCCGTCGTTTTACCTATAATCCCAACCACAGACGGAGATACCTTCTCAATCACTTTGGGAATGGCTTCGCTTCCCTTATACGTATACGTTCCTGATTTGGCATCGTATTGTCCACTGCCACCGAACATCTTAACCAAATCTTTCGTATTTACATACACCTGGCCGTCGATCACCTTGGCTTGCATGCCTGTCTTGGATGCTGCTGCACCAGCCGTCGCCGTCATCACACCAATGGAGAGCACAACAACCATCATCATGGCTGTTGTCCGTTTTACTAACCTTATCATGACTTCACCTGACCCTCTCTACTCTATACATCCTTCTTGCGCGACTGGACAGCCGATTCCTGGCCGAATCTATCTTCTCTCTCATCTGCAATATCGGTATCCTTCAATGTATCATACAAATTCTGGCTATACAATCGTTTTAATTTTCGCTATTTTTCGACATAATCAAACTCTCTCAGTTTCCTCCCTTCGGAGAATACAGACATGAAAAAACACCTTCCATATTCATCATGGAAAGTGTTCGAAATGACTATTGCATGGTCTTATTTCTATGCATCTTAATATTACTATTAACCAAACCAACCTGTGATCATCGCGTAGTCTGTCATCAAAAATACCAGCAGACTGACAACTGTAAACCCGATAGCAAACAAATTTTTCTTCGGTGCCCGAAGGAGCCGAACCAATCCGATAAAAATCAGGATCGTAAACAAGATCACAAAAATATCAAATGCATTAAAATTCGATGTACTCGCTGTGGCAGCCTCTGCAAGCAACATGGATAGACAGACCTCCTCACCATAGTTAAACAACCAACACATACCCTAAACTCTTCCTCTATGTTATCCGTACCCTGTTAGTAATGCAAGCCCTATCATCCAGAAAAATGAAAAAAATCCAGATTGACCGATTTGCCCGCAAAAGCTTACCCGGTCTAATATGTAAACACTTTCATTAAACATTCTTATTAACAGTCAAGGTATGACAGATACCGGTAACAGACAATATGTAAAAAGAGCCTGACACCACGTATTGAGAAATAAAAACCTTCCTCACCGCAGAAAAGGGGTGGCATACATCCACAGCCTATTTCCCAGGCAAAGAAGGTTCTCATCTAATTTTACAGTTTAAAGATTCGCTGTGCTCTTACTAGTCTGCCAGTTGCAGAGCTCTGCTCCGCTCTGTATCGCGCTCCAGTACAGGTTTCAGATACTTACCCGTATAGGATTCCTGTACTTTAATAATATCCTCTGGTGTTCCTGTCGCTACAATTGTACCGCCGCCGCTTCCACCTTCTGGACCCAGGTCAACGATATAATCGGCTGTTTTGATCACATCCAGATTATGCTCAATGACAAGCACAGACTCTCCTGAATCGACAAGGCGATGCAAGACGTTCAGCAGTCGGTCGATATCATCGACGTGCAGACCAGTCGTAGGCTCATCCAGAATATAGATCGTCTTGCCAGTACTACGGCGATACAGCTCGGAAGCAAGCTTCACACGCTGTGCTTCACCACCGGACAGTGTTGTTGCTGGTTGACCGAGATTGATGTAACCAAGGCCTACATCAAGCAACGTTTGCATTTTGCGATGAATTTTCGGAATGTTCTCGAAAAACTGAGTTGCATCCTCCACTGTCATTTCAAGCACATCTGCAATATTTTTGTTTTTGTACTTCACTTCAAGTGTTTCGCGGTTGTAACGTTTGCCTTTGCAAACCTCACACGGCACATATACATCCGGCAAAAAGTGCATCTCGATTTTTATAATTCCATCTCCACGGCAGGCTTCGCAGCGTCCACCTTTGATATTAAAGCTAAACCGGCCTTTTTTATATCCGCGTACTTTTGCTTCATTGGTCTGTGCAAACAGGTCACGAATGTCGTCAAATACACCGGTATAGGTTGCCGGATTGGAACGTGGAGTTCGTCCGATCGGGGACTGATCGATATCAATCACTTTATCGATATGCTCCAGACCACGAATCTCCTTGTGTTGCCCTGGACGTACTCGTGCACGATTCAAATCACGTGCCAACGTTTTGTACAAAATTTCGTTGATCAGTGTAGATTTACCTGAACCAGACACTCCCGTTACAGCGGTAAACACACCCACCGGAATCTTTACATTCAGATTCTTCAAGTTGTTCTCTTTGGCTCCGCGCACTTCCAACCAGCGATCGCCAACACTTCGGCGTTCGGTACGAATCGGAATAAACTTCTTGCCACTGAGGTACTGACCTGTCAACGAATTCTCGTCATTCATGATCTCCTCAGGTGTACCTTGCGACATTACTGTCCCGCCGTGAATACCTGCACCTGGACCAATGTCGATAATATAGTCCGCCGCCATCATCGTATCTTCATCATGTTCGACAACGATCAATGTGTTCCCGATATCCCGCATATGTGCAAGCGTGGAGATCAAACGATCATTATCCCGTTGATGCAGTCCGATACTTGGCTCGTCCAGAATGTAGAGCACGCCCATCAGGCTGGAACCGATTTGAGTCGCTAGTCTGATCCGTTGTGCTTCACCACCGGATAACGTTCCAGCAGCACGGCTTAGCGTAAGGTAATCCAGACCTACGTTAACGAGAAAACCCAAACGGCTGTTGATTTCTTTTAAAATCAGTTTGGCAATGGTCTGTTCTTTTTCGGTCAGTTGCAGCGACTCAAAGAAACGTCCCGCTTCACCGATGGACAAACTAGTCACATAAGCCATGTTGTGGTCATTAATGGTTACGGCAAGACTCTCTCGTTTCAGACGTTGCCCTTTACATGTACCACAAGGCTTGGCACTCATGTATCCTTCAATGAACTCACGGATACCTTCTGAACCTGTTTCGCGATATCGACGCTCCAGATTATTAACGATCCCTTCGAACGTAACTAATGCTTCTTTACGCTGTCCGAAGTCATTTTCATAACGGAAACGAATTTTCTCAGACCCTGTTCCTTGCAACAGCTTGTTCATCTGATCAGCAGGTAGATCCTCTACAGGAACATCCTGAGGGATATTGAAATGTTCGCATACGGATTTGAGAAACTGCGGATAATACGTGGACGTTCCTCCTGTCCAGGCATCAAACGCTCCTTCTTCAATCGATTTACTGCGATCCGGCACAAGAAGGTCCGGGTCAACAATCATTTTGACACCCAAACCATCACAATCCGGACACGCACCAAACGGGCTATTGAATGAGAACATCCGCGGCGCAAGCTCATCAATACTGAATCCACATACCGGACAAGCAAAGTTGGAACTGAAGCGCAGTTCTTCTTCACCGATAATATCCACGAGTAGCTGCCCGCCGGACAGATTAAGTGCCGTTTCAATGGAATCTGCCAATCGAGCTTGGACATCCTCCTTCACAACGATCCGGTCAACGACAACATCGATGGTATGTTTTTTGTTTTTCTCCAGCTGGATGTCCTCCGACAGGTCACGCAATTCCCCATTAACCCGAACACGGACAAACCCCTGTTTAGATACATCGGCAAAAACGCTTTTGTGCTCCCCTTTGCGTCCCGCAACAATTGGAGCCAGAATCTGCAACCGGGTACGTTCAGGGTATTGCATGATACGATCGACCATCTGTTCTACGGTTTGGGATGTTATCTCAATCCCGTGATCCGGACAATGCGGATGACCGACACGAGCAAACAGGAGACGCAGATAATCATAAATTTCAGTAACGGTTCCTACCGTGGAACGCGGGTTACGACTTGTTGTTTTCTGATCTATTGAGATCGCAGGCGACAAACCCTCAATCGAATCGACATCCGGTTTCTCCATCTGACCTAAAAACTGACGTGCATAGGCAGACAATGATTCTACATAACGCCGTTGTCCTTCGGCATATATCGTATCAAACGCCAGCGAGGACTTGCCTGATCCGCTCAAACCAGTTAATACGACAAAGCGGTCACGCGGAATGGTAATATCGATGTTTTTCAAGTTATGCGCTCGTGCGCCTTTGATGACAATGTTCTCGCTCGCCAATGGTATTCATCCTCTCATTGCTTTTCTATAAACCTCTTAACCAAATTCGTCATTTTTATCAGTATAGACCTGATTTTACGATTTCAACATGTCTTATTATCGGGTCAATGGATACATTTATTTACTTCAATCTACTCAATAAGAGAACGGCCAAACTGGCCGTTCTCTCTTATCATCCAAGTTCAATCACTATCGACTTATATCTATTCTGCTCGCAATTCCAGCAATGCATCACGAAGCTCGGCGGCACGCTCAAACTGCAAGTTTTTGGCTGCATCTTTCATCTCCGCTTCCAGACGCTGAATAAGCGACTGGCGCTCCTTCTTCGACATCTTCTCGGCGGCGCCGGTCAGATACTCGTTTTTGGATTCAGCAACCTTCGTTGCCTCAATGACATCACGCACTTTTTTGCGAATGGTCTGTGGTGTAATGCCGTGTTTTTCATTGTACTCCATCTGAATGGTACGGCGTCTCTCGGTCTCTTTTATCGCTTTATCCATGGAATCCGTTACTTTGTCACCATACAAAATAACTTTACCCTCACTATTCCTTGCGGCACGCCCGATTGTCTGAATCAGGGAACGCTCGGAACGCAGGAAACCTTCCTTATCCGCATCCAGAATAGCGACCAATGAAACCTCCGGCAAATCCAGACCTTCCCGTAGCAAGTTAATACCAATCAATACATGGAAGGTACCCAGCCTCAGATCACGCAGAATGGACATCCGTTCCAGTGTTTTGATCTCCGAGTGCAGATATCTGACCTTAATGCCAACTTCCTTCAGGTAATCCGTCAGGTCCTCCGACATCTTTTTGGTCAGCGTAGTAATCAGCACACGCTCGTCTTTGGCAATCCGGTCGTTAATCTCTGCAATCAGATCATCAATCTGTCCTTTTGTTGGACGCAGCTCAATAACAGGATCAAGCAGGCCAGTAGGACGAATGATCTGTTGCACCATCGTATCGGTATGCTCAATCTCGTAAGGCCCTGGTGTCGCCGATACATAGATAATCTGGTTCATCTTTTCTTCAAACTCTTCAAACTTAAGCGGACGGTTATCCAGTGCAGAAGGCAAACGGAAACCGTGATCCACTAGCACAGTCTTCCTCGCTTGGTCACCATTGTACATCGCGCGGATCTGCGGCAATGTAACGTGAGACTCATCCACCACGATCAACATATCATCCGGGAAGTAGTCCATCAGGGTATATGGCGTATCCCCGCGTTCACGGAAGGTCAGCGGTCCGGAGTAGTTCTCGATCCCTGAGCAGAATCCGACTTCCTTCATCATCTCGATATCGTAACGTGTACGCTGCTCCAGTCGCTGTGCTTCCAGCAACTTGCCTTGCTCACGCAATACTTCAAGCCGTTCTTCCAATTCACGTTCGATGTTCACCAGTGCCACACGCATCGTTTCTTCTTGGGTTACGAAGTGAGATGCCGGGAAAATAGCAATATGCTCGCGCTCACCAATTAATTCTCCGGTTAAGACGTCAATCTCGGTAATTTTCTCGATCTCATCCCCGAACAACTCCACTCGAATGGCATGTTCACCCTTGGAAGCCGGGAAAATCTCAATAACATCGCCACGGACACGGAACGTGCCACGGACAAAGTTAATATCATTCCGCTGATACTGTATCTCTACAAGACGGGACAGAATCTGATTACGCGGTTTCTCCATTCCAACCCGCAGAGACAACAACATACTGGAATAGTCATGAGGTGACCCCAAACCATATATACAGGATACACTTGCTACGATAATGACATCACGACGTTCGAACAAGGAACTGGTCGCGGCATGTCGCAGCTTATCAATCTCTTCATTAATACTCGAATCCTTCTCGATATACGTATCTGAGGAAGGAATATAGGCTTCTGGTTGGTAGTAGTCGTAATAACTGACAAAATACTCAACCATGTTATTTGGAAAAAATTCTTTGAATTCACTCGCCAGCTGTGCTGCCAGTGTCTTATTGTGCGCAATAATCAACGTGGGCCGCTGTAGCTTGGCAATAGTCTGTGCAATGGTAAACGTCTTACCCGTACCCGTTGCACCCAAAAGCGTCTGGTATCTCTTCCCTTCCTGAACACCCTTCACCAATTCCTGAATGGCTGCAGGCTGATCACCTTGGGGAGAAAACTCTGACTCGATTTCGAACGTTTTGTCGCTCATAATAATATCGCTCATTGCCGTATCTCACCCTATCGTCTAAAATAATAGTCACTATATATTGTCGAAGTTCCCCGAATTTCCAGTTGGGAAAACTTATAGTAATAGGAATATTTGTTCCCGTTCAATTATACCTTGTTCGTTTTAGTGATGCAAACGTGAAATGAAGATAGGAGTGGGTTAATTTATGGATATTGCGACACTTATCGGTATAATTGCCGGAATTGCCGCAGTTATCAGCGGTTTTCTGTGGGAAGGCGGCCATATGTCCGGCCTGTTACAAAAAACGGCTGCTCTAATCGTGTTCGGCGGCACCATCGCTGCCGTTGTAGCCAGCTTCCCTGCACATCGTCTGCGAACGATCCCTGCTGCTTTACGTATGGCCTTTGGACGTCGTGCTCAGGATTCCAAACAATGGGTCGAAGAACTGATCGAGATGTCATCCATTGCCCGCAGATCCGGTGTGCTTGCTCTGGAACGCAGAGTTGTGGATCATCCCCATCCCTTTTTACAAGATGGCATCCAGATGGTTGTCGACGGTACAGACCCGGATGTTGTTCGGCAGATTCTGGAGATGGAAATTGATTCTGTAGAGCAGAAACATGAGAATTATGCCAAAATATTCGAATCTGCCGGTGGTTATGCCCCAACGATGGGGATCATCGGAACCGTAATGGGACTTATTCAGGTACTCGGAAGCTTAACCGATCCAACCGGACTCGGACCAGCCATTGCCGTTGCCTTTACAGCCACTCTATATGGAGTTGCCAGTGCTAACCTGATCTTTTTACCTATCGCTTCCAAAATCAAATCCAGAGGTGCTGACGAGGTGCAAGAAATGGAGATGATGCTTGAAGGAGTGCTTGCCATTCAAAATGGCGAAAATCCACAGCTCGTTCGCAAACGGCTAGAGTCTTTTACACTCTCGCACCGCCAGGTCTTGCAATCTCCGCTCGCAAAGGAGGGATTAGATGAGTCGTCGCAGTAAACGGCGTGCCAAACGCGAAGCTGCTGACCATCGGGATCGCTGGATGATTACCTATGCGGATCTCATTACGTTGCTACTGATTTTTTTCGTCATCATGTACGCCATGAGCAATCTGGACACCGGTAAATACGACGTCGTGACCCAATCCCTTCAAAGCACTTTTAATAAATCCGACTCCATACTTGAACTGGGGGACGGACTCGGGGAGACACCGGGTCAAACCATCACCAAGCCCCCCCAGGGAAGCTCAGAGGATGATCAAGATTCGTCATCAGATTCGGACAAAGATACCCCTATTGATAGCAACCGTCCGCTCACGGAGCGAGAAGAACAATTCAGGACTCAGGAACAGGAATTACAAAATCTGTTCAATGTGATTACCCAATATATCGAAGATAATAAACTGGATAATCAAATTTTCGTGGCAGACAAACCGCAAGGTATCTCCATTACGCTCAGTGATCGTTTTCTGTTTGATCAAGGACAAGCTGCCTTGAAAAAAGATGCTGCTCCTACACTTAGCAAACTCGCCAGTTTGTTTCGTAATCTTCAAATGGTGGTCAGTATTGAGGGACACACGGATAACATCCCAATAGGAGCCAATTCCGCGTACAAGGATAACTGGGAGTTGTCCGGTGAACGTGCGTTATCAGTACTACGCTTTTTCATCGATCAGGAGAAACTCGACCCCGACCACTTCCAATATGCAGGGTATGCGGATACCAGGCCAACCGGAGACAATACAACAGCAACTGGAAGACAGAAGAATCGCCGGGTTGAAATTACGGTGCTTCGCCAATTACAGCCATAGTCAGTTATCCCGCAAAAAAATACATGCATGACCTCAGCCTCTATTAACCGACTACGAAGTCATGTTACAAAAAAACAACTCAGTAAAAAGCACGTTTGACTGTATTCATCCCGTCAAACGTGCTTTTTTGACTGTATTCTAAATTACCCTTGCTCTTGCTCTTGCTTTCACTCTTAACTCTTAACTCCTAACTGACTCCCTCTATCTCTTTTCCTATTTACACCACAACCAATTTACGCATCCATCCCCGGTTGATTGGGACGAAGAATCACGGAACCGACAGCCAGCAGGATCACGGCCATGGCAAACAGGATCAGCAGCGGCAGGGTGATGTCTGCCAGCGTGCCTCCGGCGGAGATCGTTTCGACTGCCTGAATCGTCCATTTTTGCGGTACGAAGTTCGCCAGCTTCTGCATATACTCCGGCATGATGGATAACGGCCAGAAGCAACCCCCAATCATACAAGTTGGTACAATGATAAGAGAATTCAGCATACTGGCATTTTTCGATTCACGAATCAAACCGCTCACAGCACTCGCTAATCCCATCGATACCAGCATAAACGCTCCAAGAATCAGAAAGTGAATACCAAACGGAATCCCTGCATCATAATGCAGCACCCAACGGCTTATACCGAGCACGAGCATAATCTGGATGACTCCAATCGCCAGACTACCCAGAAAGTTTCCTAGCGCGATCTCATATGACCTAACTGGAGCAGTATACATTCGAGCCATCGTACGTTGTTTTCGATCGTCCATAATAACAGCCACTGCACTCGTTAACAGTCCCATCATGAACATAATCGTGAATCCGGTGACGTTATTTAAACCTGGCTTGGGATACAGTTGCAGATGTAATGCTTCCCCGGATAGATGATGCCTCCCAATCTCTTGCAGGAGCTGTTCGAGTTTCGCCTCCTGACTCTTAGCGTCAGCTTTAGAAGGCAACATGGTAGCAGATGTTTGTACGGCAGCAGCAGACTGTTTCAACCCATCCGCAACCCCTTCGGCGGCTGCTCGTAGGATGTATGAGCTTTCGCTGACACGCATTTCAATCCACTGGATCTCCACGGGCTTCCCCTGTAACAGCGATTCGGTGTAATTGGCGGGAATTACAATTCCCATGCTTGCTTTTTGGCGAACGATATCCGATTTCACTTCTGCCTCGTTACTCGCAGCTTTGAAGCTGTACTCCTTCGTACGAGCGAGCTCTTTGATCATCCATGATCCAGCGATCCCCTCATCCATATTGACATAAGAAACAACCGCACGACTGGCCTGCTCACTTCCAAAAAGAGCAACTGCACCTGTCACAACAAGGCATGGTAACAGTAAAAATGCAACAAACCCACGTTTACGTCCCAGTGTTCTCCGGATCATTAACCAAGCGATATGCAGACTATTCATAACGATATCCAACCTTTCTGTATATCACTGCAGCAACTGCTGCTAGCACTGCACACACGGCCCCAAGCATGAAAATATTGTGCATGACCTCTTGCAAAGTTGCACCCAGCATCATACTCAGAAAACTTTGAAGCGCCCAATGATTCACCGTGAATTCGCTAATGCGCTGTACAAAATCGATGGCGATCGGAGTAAACCCGCCGCTAATAAAAGTCATCACGATGATAATTCCCTGCATTAATGCAGTAGCTGAAGCAGCGCTTTTACTAACCAAGGCTACAATAATACCCAAAGTCATTGACGCCAGCGTAATAAGTATACAGATCAGTACAATTAACCACGGATGACCACCCCAATTCACGCCAAATAATAGGTTGGTCATGACGATAATAATGATTGCTTGTAAAAAGGCAAGCAGACTGTTACCTGCAACTTTGCCGGCAAAGATCACTCCATTGCCTACTGGCGTTGCCTGAAGACGCGCGAGCGTTTGTTTGTCGCGCTCTGTAAACAGGCTGTTAACGGTGGTCATGCCAGAGTACAGCATAAACATCGCCAGCATGGCTGCTGCGTAATACTGTGAAGCGCTGTAGGATTGGCCGGAATTCCCCGGGCTGCTGACCTTAATATTCGGCTGTGCTGATGGCAATCCAGTGCCATCTTGCGTTGAAATCGCCATCACCGTTTCTGGCCCAAGGACTTTTGCAATGGCAGCCTGTCGATTCAACTCATCCGTAAAGCTAGTGAATACGGTCTGCCCCACTACATTAAGTGTATTGTCTTTTCCAAGTATCCATTGTAGCTTAACGGTTTTTCCTGCCATCCATTGTTGCACCATATCCGAAGTCATGATCACCGCAAAATCAAGATCTCCTTGTTTTAACGCATCCATCGTTTCGTCCTGTGAAGACATGTTTTTCACTTTTATCATTTGGGCTACTTCAGGTGCAGCCACAAAGGCTTTCAGGGCTTCACCTGCCGGAGAGGATATCGCTTCATTTGATTGCACAATCCCCACGCGCAACGTATCAGGCGTCGTATCTTTTCCTGTTCCCATCGCGCTTGATAATGCCGTTCCCAAGATAAAAATTAATAATAAAGGCAGAATGAACAGATTAATCACTACAGAACGAATTTTCAAAATACGTCTGAGTTCAAAGATACAAATATGCCATATGCTCATGCCATCTCCTCCTAGTCTCGAAGCGTACGCCCGGTCAGATTGAGGAAAAGCGTCTCGAGATCCGGTTCTTCGACCCGGAGGGATTGAATGGACATGTCATGTTTGCTGCAAATAAACAGCATATCTTGCAGCGCCTGCTGTGCCGAAGGCAGCATAATCGTTAATGTGTCTTCCGTGACTTCTACTGCCCGTACACGCGGGTGAAGCTTAAGTTCTTCCACAGCACCGGCATCCATGCCGGAAGTGGTAAGTACAATTTTTTCCTCCGATGCAACACGTTCCCTTAACTCAACCTCGGTTCCACAAGCAATAATCCGGCCTTGATCCATGATAGCTACCCGATTACTGATCGCTGCAACCTCCTCCATATAATGACTTGTATAGATAATGGTCGAGCCCATCTTGTTGAGCGTTCGCACCGATTCAAGAATGTGATTGCGGGATTGTGGATCAATGCCCACGGTGGGCTCATCCATAATGATCAAATCCGGCCTGTGACTGAGCGCACATGCGATGTTGAGTCTGCGTTTCATGCCGCCCGAGAAGGTGGATGGAGCATCCTTGGCCTTATCTTGCAAACCGACAAATTCGAGAGATTCCTGCACTCTTTCTTTGAGCTTCTTCCCTCGTAATCCATAGAGCCGGGCAAAAAAAGTAACATTATCCGCGGCACTCATCGTTTCATATAAAGCCAAATCTTGCGGAACCAGCCCAATCTTACGCTTCACATCGAGTGGTCGCTCCTTCACCGATATGCCGTCCAGTCTGATCTCTCCCTGATCCATATTGAGCAGACCTGCAATCATGCTAATCGTAGTACTTTTCCCCGCTCCATTCGGTCCAAGCAGACCAAAAATCTCTCCCTTTTGCACACTTAAGTTGAGGTGATCCACCGATAACTTGCTGCCATACCGTTTTACAACGTGATCCATTTCCAATATATTCATTTACGTATGCCCCTCCCATATGAGCTCTTACCGCGATATTTCTATGTCTATTGTATCGAATGTCTCCCCTTGGCGAAGGTACATAAAGTCATCATTCAAAGGTGACTTAAGTCATCTCCTGATGTTGCGGTGGCCTATGTTATAATCAAGGATGCGTTATCGTCTTATTCTCCATTATGTTAAAAAAGGATGTCATCTACATATGCCCTTGGGATCCCTGCAATATGGTTTATTGGTTGTACCTGCTGTGTTGTTCAGTTTGACCCTACCTTTACATGGCGAAGCACTGTACACCTTTTACATCCTCATCTCGACCTTACTCGCTGTAGCGAACCGCTTTACCCGTTCAGGCGCACAGCAATCACTGTTATTTCTGGCAGAAATAATGTGGGCCAGCTGGTTGATCGCGCTATACGGCCCCTTTATGATTTTCATCTCTCTATCGGTTCTTTATGTTTATATGTATCGGCTCGGTGGATCTATAAGATGGTTCATATTAGGGTTTCAGCTGATTACAACGAATCTTGCACTGTATTGGCATGTTGCAACTCCAACTACGCTCAGTTCTGGAGCGATGGAAGTTCAAATGAACACCATGAGCTGGTTCTCGGACTCTGTGAAGATAAACATTGGCGTAAACCTGCTCCTATGGATGACAGCGGCTCTCTCCTGGCAAGGAGCCAAAGCTGCAAACGGTCGCAAGCAACTGGAGCATGTGTATGACGAGCTACGGCATAAGCATTATGAGCTACAAGAGACGCGTGCACAGTTGCTGTCATTTTCCAAACAATTAGAAGATGCGGCTCAGGCAGAAGAGCGTATTCGAATATCCCGTCAGCTTCATGATGATATCGGACATCGGCTAATACGCACCAAAATGATGTCAGAAGCTGCCTTGCTCACGCTACCTTTGAATAACGAACAGGGTACTGAAATGGTCAAGCAGATTCGAGACCAGCTGGCTGCAAGTATGGATGATATGCGTAACACCCTTCATAAACTTCGTCCTGATTTTCATGCATCCGATGCCTACGCTTTGGATCGTCTATTAGAAGAAGTCGGTCGCGATACAGGGATACAGACTCATTACGAGATTATTGGTCAGCCACACACTCTCTATCCAAGTACGCAGATTGTGTTGTACAAAAACGCCAAAGAAGCTATAACGAATGCCATTAAACATGGAAAGGCCACTTCCATTCGTTTGCAGCTGGCTTTTGGGCATCAGGAGATTCGTATGAGCATCAGTAATGATGGCAGCATGCACTCCCTTTTAGATACAAGTGTAACAACAGGCCTTGGGCATGAGGGTATGCGTCAGCGTACACAGTTCATTGGAGGTACCATTGAGGTTCAACCCACCGCCCCATATACCGTTATCACTCGAATCCCCATTACAAACAAAATGAATTTACTGTAAAACGGAAAGGAATATGCTCATGCCAGAACCGAACAATAGCACTCAGAAAACATTGTCCGAGCAACCTTCAATGATTCAAGTCCTCCTTGTCGATGACGATCCCTTCATCCGGGAAAGCCTGAACGTGGTGCTCGGTCTCGATGCGGGTATCCACATTACAGGTACGGCTTCCAATGGGACGGAGGCACTTGCCTGCCTTGAATCAGGAACAGCTGCAGATGTTGTACTCATGGATATACGTATGCCCGAATGTGATGGGGTCGAAGGAACTCTTTTGATCAAAACCCGTTTCCCCGATATCCAGGTACTGATGCTGACAACCTTTGACGACGATGAATATATCATTCAAGCTATACAGTACGGAGCGAGTGGTTATCTACTCAAAAACGTCCCTCCTGCCCGGATCGTGCAGGGCATCAAAACCGTCCATAACGGGGATATGCTGATCCACCCGGATATTGCACGCAAACTCGCGGGTTTGCTTCGAACGCCAGCTTCTCCTCCGGTAAACGAGCCACTTGAAACGCATGGGCTTACACGCATGGAGCTTTCCGTTGCCGAAGCTATATCAGAAGGACTATCCAACAAAGAAATTGCCACTAAACTGTTTCTCAGCGAGGGTACCGTCAAAAACTATGTAACTGAAATCCTGGGTAAGCTGCATTTGCGTGATCGCACCCAAATCGCCATTTTTATTTTGAGAAAATAAAGCAAAAAGGTACTTCCTCACGCCAGCCAAGGCGTTTGGAAGAACCTTTTATTACATTTCGACTGACCCTTTGTCACTCACTACAGGGGCTGGTGGTAAAGCCAGTGGAGCTTCGCCCACACGTTGCTCTTTCCGGCGTGTGAATAATTTGAGCGTAACCACATGAAACAACGTCACCGGACGTGGCTGAACTGCCCATGCTTCATGTTTATCCGGTGCCATAATCACACCAAGCTGGTGGTGCTCGCCTTCGTAAATCGCTCGTTGCATAAACTTGCTCTCTCCTTGATGATTACGCACCTCCAGCTTGCAAAAAGCCGGATTCATCCGCAGTGCCCGGTGTAGCTCTTCGGGAGAATGAACGAGTATACCGTTCACTTTATACAATGTCTCCCCTGCCTCAATTCCGAGCTCTGCTGCAGGACTCTCTGGAATCACACTAAGTACCTTAAGTCCATGCTGAGGGTGAACAAATGCAGGACTAAGTTGCTGCTCTTCCAATGCGCTGTACCACACCAGGAGTTCATGTCCGGCAAAAGCTACCAAGGCTGCAATCACTGTCAATGGTGACCACCATACGGCAAGCAGACTGAATACAAGTAATGCCAAGCTATACAGCATCAAACGTTTAGCTGAAACCTGGAGTTTACGCCCAGGTAGCATACTTTGTGTATTTTCGCTAAATCCCAGCAAGATGGGTAGTGCCATTAGCGTGTAGCCCTGACCTGCATGAAGTAGCGGAGTCCACGCCAGTTCTGTGATACCTCCGGTTGTCGGAACAAGAATTAGTAGCGGAACCGCCCAGAAGAGTTGAATCTGATATCCGCCTACCAACTTCCCGCGTTTACCTTCCATCAGAAACGGTGAGGCCATAGATACACCCTGCATTCGTGCCAGTATAGCTTCGCCAAAATGCAGCAATGCAGCCAGCACGAGCAGCACAGGCATGTCCAATGCGCGCACTGTGTCCACAGCCTGTCCAAGCATACCGACAGGCTGCCAGCTGGAGGCTACATTCAGAGCAAATTGCAGAATCCCCAGTGCCCCCGCTGCATAGGCAAAGCACAAATAACGGATACGAATTAAAGATAAAACCAATGCTGCAATCCATATGCTGATTACACTACCTAGCGTAAGATAAGTGCCAAGGAAAAGAGATATCATGGACACAATTACACCAATGACAATTCCCCCGAGAACCGCTCGAATCGCCTGCGTGATCGAACTCTGCATACGTACATGGAAGAGTTTCCGTTCCTGGAGCAACTGACGATGATAAATTAAAGCAATCAGAATCACTGCCATATAATAAAACGGCTGAATCAACAACTGTAACAATGCTTCCCCTAATACAGTTAACCAAGGCCATACCCATTCCATTGTAGCATTTCACTCCTCTCCTTCAGCCGGTTCAGAAAAAAAGAAGGCTGAAAATCAGCCTTCTTTATGGCTTCGACACAGCGGACGAAATATCCTTTGAGACATTTTCGATCGCGCGTTTCAGCTGTGCATCATATTGAGGATTGGCAATACGTTCAATCAGAGATGCTTCCAGAGACTCTGCCGTTTTCTCATCGATTTGGCCAGTAACCTGAATGCCTTTTTTCTTCTGGAACGCCTTGACGGCTTCTTCGGTCTTCTGGTCGTAGTATCCGTCCACACGATCCGGCTTGAAGTCAAGTCCTCTCAGCATCGTCTGCGCACTCTTCACATCCATGCTATTGCTGTCATATTTCAGTGGCAACTTCTCTTTATTAATCGGCGCAACCGAGAAATAGTCTGGCTGGTTCACTGCAATATCCGGTTTGATGCCTTTTTCATGAATCCAGGTACCGTTTGGTGTCAACCACTTGGCGATCGTAATCTTCAGCAGGCTACCGTCGCCCATCTGTTTATCGTAGCTGGTCTGCACCGTTCCTTTACCAAATGAATTTTCACCTACGAGTGTAGCACCAGCAGATTGTTGCAAAGCTCCTGCCAGGATTTCGGAAGCACTCGCGCTACCTTTGTTCATCAAGACGGTAATAGGATAAGGTTTGGCTGATCCATTCGATTTACTTTGTTCCTTCTTGCCATTTTTATCTTCAACCTGAACGATGACTTTACCTTTCGGTACAAACTGTTCTGCTATATCGATAACGACTTGTAGTACACCGCCCGGGTCATTCCGTACATCGATAATCAGGCCTTTCATATTTTGCTTCTCCAGCTTCGCGAGTTCTTCCTTGAAGCGTTCACCTGTATTCAGCGAGAACTGCGTAATGTTGATGACACCAATACCGCCATCTTCCATATGCGCATAAACGGTTTCCAGATCAATATCATCACGAACAATCATGAATTCAATCGGCTCTGTCGATCCCGCACGTTTCACCTGTACTTTGGCTTCGCTACCCTTTGGACCTCTAATCTTGTTAACCGCTTTGTTGAGCTCAAGTCCTTGAAGCGATTCGCCGTTAACGGACATAATGATGTCTTTCGCACGGATACCTGCTTTTTCAGCAGGCGAACCTTTGATTGGGGAAACGACAACGACATTACCGTCTTGCGAAGAAACCTCTGCACCAATACCGGTAAATGAACCTTCGATGGACTCTTCAAACTGGGCAGCTGTTTCCTGTCCCATATAGTTGGAGTAGGGATCACCGAGAGATTCCATCATGCCGTTAATCGCACCATCAATCAACTTGGTACGGTCGACATCTTTATAATAGTTACTGGAGATCAAATCCATTGCGGTTTCAATCTTCTTTAAATCGTTTTTCTGCTGCGAGCTGCCGGTTACACTTGCCAACAGTCCTTCGCCGGGTTTTACTTGGCTTGTAATACCCGGGTAAGTCATTAACACGATGGTTAACAGACTCCCGCCAAGCAGTCCCAAAATAACGAACAGCAGCGCCGATCTTTTTTTCATCATCCGTATGTCACCGCCTTTAGTATTGAAGCGCATCCGATTCGAACTGCCCCGAATCATTCCCTGAACATGCCAGCTTAGTATATGTCTAGCTTGTACGGATTATGATTTTTCCATTCGAAGTTTAAACTATATAAGTTGCAACGCATTAAATCAGACAATCTACAAATAGTTCATCGGATTCACAGCTGTTCCGTTATCACGCACTTCAAAGTGCAAGTGAGGCCCAGTTGAGTTCCCTGTATTGCCAGACTCGGCAATCGTATCGCCTTTATTTACCGTATCTCCCTTGCTGACCTTGAATCCACCTTCACGCAAATGGCCGTACAATGACCACAGACCTCCGCCATGATCAATAATAACCGTGTAGCCATAGCCACTATACCATTCAGCCATAATGACAATCCCGCCGGAAGCCGCATGAACGGATGTGCCTACTGGAACGGCAAAATCGACACCTGCATGCAGTTTGCCTACTTCCCCTGTAATCGGGTGAATTCGCGGACCGAACGGTGAAGAAATGCGTCCACCAGACACCGGTCTTGCAAAAATACCGCTACCTGACGAATAAGTTACCTCACTGTTGCCGCTTGAACTTACACGTGTTGGCGCCTTGGCTGCTGCTTTGGCACGTGCCGCAGCTTGGGCCCGAGCTTTGGCTGCAGCTGCGGCCTGTTGCTCACGCAATTTATTTTTCTCCTGTAACAGAGCTGAGCGTTTGCCAGCAATCTGCATCAACACAGCTTCCTGCTCAGCCGTCAACTCTTCGGATTGTTCAATTTTAGCATCATATGAAGCCAGGAGCACCTGCTTTTCTTTCTCTTTATCGTTCAGCTGCGACTTGCGCTGTTTCTTCTGTGAATAAAGGCTTTTGGCCTCCGCATATTGTCGGTCCAAATCTGCCTTTTTCTCTACCACAAGTTGCTTGTCCTTTTTATGTTCATCCAAGAGATGCTGATCCTGATCCACAATCGTTTTAAGCGAGTCCGCACGGGTCAGAAAATCGGTAAAGCTGGTGGAAGATAAAAGGACATCAAGGTAGGATACTGCCCCATCCGTATACATCAGGCGTACACGTGACTCTAGCAGTTTTTCTCTTGCGACGATCCGGTCTTCTGCTGCTTGCAGATCTTTTTTCGTTGTACGAAGATCTTCCTCCGTATTTTCAATCTGCAACGATACACTGGCCAGCTCATCACTAACGACATTGATCTGTTCCAAGACAACCTTCAGGTAAGCATTGGTTTTGTTCTTGTAATGTTGCGCTTCCTGTTTATTGGCCGCAGCCTTTTTTTGCTCCTGCTTGGCGGAAGCCGCCTTGCTCTCCAGTTGCTGAATCTGTTGATCAATATCGCTGATGCTATTCTTGGCATATCCGTCAGAAGGTTGAAACGTCATACCGGCCAGTAACATAAAGGCCAGCAGCGAAGCGGTTTTTTTCAAAATGATGATCCCCCATCCTATGAATTCACAAGAAAGCAACCTGCACAGGTGGTGAACAGCATGTTCTTTGCTTTCTTTCATCAAAACAACAGTTGCGTCTTTTCTACATATCGTCAAACAGCATTCAATAATGAACCTGTTTTGGCATTCTTTTCGACATTTTCTACACTTTGAGCGACTTGCGAATGGACAGTGTACTGCCCAAAATACCCACGAGCACACCAAGCCCAATCAGTAACGTTCCCATCAGTGGCCAGATTTCGCTGAGTGGAATTAGATTCAGCATCTGCATGAAGACATCCTGACCAATCGTTGACATCAGTTGACTGTATCCGAAGAACAGAACCGCGACCGTGATAACGGAACCGATTAGTCCAATTAACGCCCCTTCAATAAAGAAAGGCCAGCGGATAAAAGTGTTGGTTGCACCCACTAGTTTCATAATGCCAATCTCCCGGCGGCGCGCCAGAATCGTTACGCGAATCGTATTCGAGATCAGGAACATCGACATCAGGCCCAGTCCCCCGACAAAAATAAATCCGATATTACGAACAAGCTTCGTAAATTTGAATAACACATCTACCGTTTCCTTGCCGTAGTTCACTTTCATGATCGGCTTCTCGGCATGTTTCTCGTTCAATGCTTCAATCTTCTGCGCGACAAAATTGACCGTTTCCGGTTCAATTACTTTAACTTCAATCGTATCCGGCAATGGATTGTTATCTACATCAAAACCACCGAGAACATTATCCGCATTTTCGCCTAAACGATCACGGAATTCTTTTAATCCTTCATCCTTCGGAACAATTCGAATCTCGCTGACTTCAGGCATGGCACTGATCTCCTGACCAATGACATTGCGCAGGTTCTCGTCCACATTCAGCTCCAGAAAGGTACTGATCTCTACCTGGCTGTCTACCTGATTGGCCATAGAGTTCACGTTAAGCACAAGCAACATAAACACGCCAAGAATAAACAGAGAGACGATAATCGACATGACGGAGGCCACTGACATCCAGCCATTGCGGAATACGTTCTTGAAGCCCTCCCGCAGATGTCGCAAGAGAGTACTAAAATTCATAACCGTATTCCCCTCTCATCTGATCCCGTACAATCTGTCCGCGTTCAATGGCGATAACCCGTTTACGCATCGTATTAACAATATCTTTGTTGTGTGTTGCCATTACAATCGTTGTGCCCCGGAAATTGATCTCGTCCAGCAGTTGCATAATGCCCCATGACGTCTCCGGGTCCAGATTCCCTGTAGGCTCGTCCGCAATAATGACGGAAGGATTGTTCACAATCGCCCGTGCGATCGCAATCCGTTGCTGTTCCCCGCCGGAGAGTTGTGAAGGTTCGCGGTTGGCCTTGTTGCGTAATCCCACCAGATCGAGCACTTCCATAACCCTTTTCTTGATGTGACGCTTCGGCGCTTCAATAACTTCCATCGCAAATGCCACGTTCTCATATGCTGTCATCTTCGGTAACAGGCGGAAATCCTGAAATACAACACCGATATTACGGCGCACATAAGGAATTTTTCGTGGTTTCAACTTGCCAATATTAAATCCGTTAATGGATATTTGCCCTTTGGTTGGCACTTCTTCTCTGTACATCAATTTCATGAATGTCGATTTGCCTGCACCGGATGGACCAACGATATAGACAAATTCATTGCGGTCGATCTTCACCGACACCCCTTGTAATGCGTGGGTACCATTGGCGTAGGTCTTCCACACGTCCTGCATTTCTATCACATCATCACTTCCTGCTCACATAGTTAGCCATTATGATTTCGACACAATCCCGGCATTTCCTTTAAAAAGGCCTGAAATTCATCAGGAAAAATCCATCCTGTCCCTCTTTTGCTGGTGAAGCATGGATTCATATGAAGTTTATTGTAACAAATTTGTTACCTATTGAGTACCCGAAAGTTTTCCACCCTTGGATCATATAGATAGAGAGTGTTACGAATTCCGGAACAACAGAAGCCAAAAGGAGCGTTTGGTTATGAAAAAAATACATGTAACGGTCATCGCCCTGTTCTCCCTGCTCTTGATCGGCTCCGCGTCCTATGGATTGCTCTATATGTACGTAAACCAGCCTACTTTGCCCAAAGGGGTACAGATTAGCGGCTGGGCCATCGATGGCAAACATCGCAAAGAGGTACTGGCAGAACTGCACACTCGCATTCAACAATTACAGGACTGGCCTGTCACACTGGAAGTGGCTGAACCAAACCCGATAACGATGTCACATACTGCCGCCGAACTAGGAGTGAGTTACAGTGCAGACAGCTTCAAGGCCGCAGTACAACAGCTGGATGAGGGGAACCTGTGGGAACGCGCGTATGCACGGTATCAATTTCCCCAGACCTTCTCTTTGGATATGAACTACAATGAACAAACCTTTCAACAATTGCTTAGCCCTGCCTGGGAAAAAGAAACCTTCGGTACGCCGACCGAAGCCGTCCGCCGCATCACCGCAAATGATCAAGTGCAGTACATTCCGGAGAAAAGCGTGCGCCGGATTGATTGGAAAACACTTAGCACCCTCATGCAGACCAAGTTGCACAGGGAGCTGAGCGATGTGATGGATGGAGTAAAACCAGAACCCATCCGCATTCTTTTACCTCTATACACCTTGAAGCCAGAGGTAACGATCGATTCACTAAAGCAGGAAGGCATCGAGCGAAAAATTATTCAATTTTCCACAGGGCTGGGAAACAGCAGTCAAGGTCGGATACATAACGTCAGCGCGGCGGCTCAGGCCATCAACGGGATGATTTTGCCGCCTGGAGGTGTGTTCGACTATGAAAAGGTGATTCGCAAAGCGGAGAAGGAATATGGTTTTCGGGAAGCACCGGTCATCGTGAATGGCAGGCTGATGCCCGGAATTGGCGGAGGAATCTGTCAGGTATCCAGCACCGTATATAATGCCGCTCTGCTAACGGGCCTGGATATTGTGGAACGGCGTAATCACTCGTTGCCCGTTAAATATATACCGAAAGGGTTAGATGCCACCTTTGCCTCGGGCGCCATTAACTTTCGTTTTCGAAACAGCACCGAGAAATCCCTGTTGATCCATGCCAAGGTGCAAGGCGGGCGCATGGTGGTGAAGTTTTTCGGCACATTCCCCGAGAACGTCAGTTATGCGCTGGAGTCTCGTACGATTGAAACGCTCAGTGTACCTGTAAAGTATGTATCCAGTAACGTGCTACCTGACGGTGCCCAGCAAGTGCTTCAGAATGGACAGCCCGGGTACATCGTTGAGACGGTACGCACGAAGCGAGTTGATGGCAAAGTCGTTGAAACCAAAACAATCTCACGCGATACCTACAAAGCACAGAGCCGTTTGATTGCCCGCTCAGGTCGTATTAGCATGCCTGATCCACAGCAACCTTCCGTGGTGGAGGATGGCATTCGTGAGGGGAATCAGCCTTAAATTCAGGTGGAAATATAAGTTAAACGGGGAAGCTTTACACTGGACACTTCGCTGACATAATAACCTTCCGATCGCTGTTATCCCCGGATTTTTTGGATTCCCTTTTCCAAAGGGGAAAATCCGGGGATAAAGGCGAAGCTTATGCTTCCGATGTAGCTTTCTTGCAGAAAGCTTTTAGCTTCGCTTCTTCAGGTTTTTTCTGTCCTCTCCGTTATGGTGTAAATGAAAGTTCAACCTATATATTGAAGTAGGCAAATGTAAGCCTTAAAAACAACTAACGAATGATCCTTAAGAAGTAAAAATGCACCTGTCTCATACCCTTGTACGGGATATGAGACAGGTGCACTAGATTTACGGATTTGTAAAATCCGTTTATTGCATAACCTTTTGTTTCCTTAGCTTAAAGCTTGCAAAACGTTATAACTCAAGACTCACCGGATCTATGCTTCAAATACACGGTCGGTGATGGCTTAACTTCGTTCTCCTCTGCTTTAGTGCCCACCTGTATACTCGTGTTGCTCTTCTCCTACAACCATTTTCTCTTTCCCCATGAAGAAGGAAGCGATCAGTGCAAGGGCTGCCGGAATAACCGCCCAGGCAAACAGCTGTACAATGGAAGAGGATAACGCATGTGTGATGGACTCCAGCACCTGTGGGGGAATCCCTTGACGCAGCTCTGGTGATAACAATGCATGCGGATCGGTCAGATCCATCCCGGCAGGCAGACCACCTGCAGGCGCCCCAGTCGTTGCACCAGCTTCTCCAGCGGCACCAGCCATGTTGTCTGTCATTTTGCGCGTAAACACTTGACTCTGTACAATGCCAAAGATCGTGATGCCCATCGTCATGCCCAAGGAACGCAGAAAGTTCAGCGTTGAACTGGCGGCACCGCGTCTTTGCGGTTCGAAGGCATTCATAGCTGCATTACTAAGTACGGAGAAGGATGCACCGACACCAAGGCCAATCATGACCATGTATACCCGAATTGTCCATAGGGATGAACCTTCATCCAATGTCGTGAGCAACCCCAGACCCACTACAAGCAATGCCAGCGTTGGAATCATAATATTGCGGTATTTCGTTTTGGTCATGAGCACACCGCCCATAGAAGCCGTCACGACGGAACCCAGCATCATAGGCAGAAGGACAAGACCCGAGTTGGTTGCTTTACCACCGAGTACGCCCTGGATGAAAATCGGGATATATACCGATGCCGTGATGAACGCAGCACCACTGAACATGGCAATAACATTGCTTGACCAGTACACCCGCTTGCGGAACATACCGAATGAAATAATCGGCTCTTTGGCCTTCGTTTCTGCATACAAGAAGATCAATGCCAGCACGATAAAGCCGGCAAACAGCCCCAAGATCTGTGCAGAGTCCCAAGCAAACGTCTTGCCACCCAGCTCCAGCGCAAAGATCAGGCAGACCACGGCCCCAATCAGTGTAACAGCACCCAGCCAGTCAATCTGCTGTGACTGATGCTGGTGAGATTCCTTATAGAAAAATGCGATAAACAGAAATGCAATCAAACCGAGCGGCAGATTGATGTAAAACACCCATTCCCATGTGGCATACTCTGTAATGTACGCACCTAGCAGCGGCCCGAATACACTCGAAAGACCGAACACTGCCCCAAACAGACCACCCAGCTTCCCCCGCGATTCAGGCGCAACGACGTCGAACATAATCGTGAACGCAATCGGCACCAGTGCTCCTGCACCAATCCCTTGAATTGCTCTGTACATCGTCAGTTCCACGATGGATGTCGCAGTTCCACACAAAGCGGAGCCAAGCATAAATACGATGATCCCGAAGACAAAAAACTTTTTACGTCCATACATATCCGACAGTTTACCGAAAATCGGCATACCTGCCATCTCAGCCACCATGTAGGCAGAAGTTACCCAGACGAACTTGTCGAGCCCGCCGAGCTTGCCCACAATATCCCCCATGGCCGTAGCCACAATGGTATTATCCATAGAGGCCATTAAGATGCTGAGCAGCAAACCTGCCAGCACAAATCCAATTTTATTGTTACGCGCAGCCATTGTTGTTAATCTCTCCATTCCCGTTCTATTCATATGACTGCATTAGTATATCCGAAAAGAAGTAACAAGCAATCAGTCCAAGGACCGATTGCTTTATGGCAAAACCTTCTACCTTGGGGGGATAACCATAAGTTCTACTTTTATAAGATTATACGAGCCGTCTCTTGCATCTTGCCTCTTGGCTAAATTCGCTCGCTGTTACCCACCTTCGCTTCCGGATCAACGGATAGTTCGCCAGAGTACTCCACAAACCGGATATTACAGCCGCGCCCAATATGGACTCGACTCCCTCGAACCGTATCCGCTTCGGTATCTTCCAGTACAATCTCATCGCCCTCGATCAATTGAGCCCTGAAGGATGGCGCACCGCCCAATCCGAGCGCTTTCCATAATCCGCTGCGTTCCTTGCGCCGAATATCGATACGCTCACCGCCTACTTCTCTTGCTGAAGAAGACGTGTATAAACGAATCTCCACAATGTCCGCATTAAGTAGTCCGCCCACTTTAATATTGCCCTGAACGTTGATTACTTCACCCTGCACATCTCCATCAATCGTTGCCATACCACCGATATCAATACGCTCACTGTCCACTCTACCGCGCACATTACACTTTCCGTTCACAGTAAACTCAGGCGTAGATAAGTCTCCATTAATCGTGGTCATGCCATCCACACGTACCCGATTGCTGACCAGTGGACCATTAATGGTACACATTCCGTTAACCATCGTACTCTCGGCACGCGCCGCACCATGAACTCCCAATGTTCCATTGACATCTAGAGATTGGGTCTGCAGTTCTCCCTCCACTTTGGCCATTCCGTTGATCGTTGTGCTCTCGGAGACGAGGGAACCGTAGATTTTCAGCGTGCCGTTAACGCTTAGGGAGGAACAATCCAGATCACCATCCAGTTTAGCCATACCGTCAATATTCACTCGGTGATAAGAACCGCCTGTTGTTTTGCGAGAGCCTGTGACATTCAAATCATTTCTTAAGTGACGTTCTTCCATTCGTAAAATCCCCCTCAGCCCAATTTAAGTTTCAATTCTTCCATGAACGTTGCAAGCGGAATGCGAAGTACCACTTTTACCCCTTGATCAAAATAAAGTTCAGCTCCCGAGTTCACCACCATAAAGGCAGGTACGCCCATCTTGCGAATAAGCAGCAATTCACTAGCACGGTCACGAAACCGGTAATAGTGTTCAGACATTACATCAATCAGGAGTAACCCCTCCTGCTGAGTGATATCCCCGCTGAGAAGCAGCTTTTCAAGCACATAAAGCATCATAATCTGTTCGAGACCATATAATGACTGCTGGCGACCAGCCTCGTTTAACAGATCAAGCGAAGCTAGTGAAACAATGTTTCGATCCAGCAGTTGTTGGTCTGACATCTCCACCTCACCAAGTGTTGGCGAGAACACATCTGCCAGTTCATCCAGCGACAACCCGTCTTTCATATGAACAATCTTGTCGATCCGCTGTAAAATCTGCTGTTTAGGAAAAAATGTTTCCTGTCCCGTAAAAGAAGACTTTCGAATAAACCACTCCTCAGGAATCAGGTTTTTTCGTTTCCAACGATATAATTGACCGTATGAAATGCCTGTCAGGTCAAGTAGCTCTTTTTTGGAGATCAAATCATCCGTCAATTTCAGGACCCCCTTTTCATTAAAGTTAGTGTAACAAAACATTGTTACGTTGTAAAGATACGAGGATCATATGTGATGAAATAATCTATTCTTTGTTTATTTATTTCTTTGTTTTGTTCAGAAAGTTGATTATACAAAGATTATTTACGCAGATATCGAATACGTTTTATAACCTATCATTGCGTTTACTTTATTTTGGGTATAACCTTGAATATAAGCTGATATATTTCAGTTTTCTCACCTTTTCCATGGCATAATAACATCCTTATTCGACTTCCATTTATGAAAGGGGTTACTTTTTGGTATGGCACTCATTAAATGTGATTTCTACTCAGATGCCCTCGGATTAAGTACAAGCATGCATGTGATTCTGCCACAGCAGACCCACAATCAGATCGGAATGGAAAACGTCACTGGTTCTGGTCTGCACCCAACCCTGTATTTGCTTCACGGGATGTCCGATGACGATTCCATCTGGCTACGCCGCACTTCGATTGAACGTTATGTCGCTTCACTCGGAATTGCGGTCGTTATGCCTCAGGTTCATCGCAGTTTCTACACGGACATGGCAGAGGGAGGACAATACTGGACATTCATTAGTGAGGAATTGCCTAAACTCGCGCGCTCCTTCTTCCCGCTGTCACCGAAACGCGAAGATAATTTCGTTGCTGGCCTATCCATGGGCGGATACGGTGCCTTCAAGCTGGCTCTGCGAAAACCGGATCAATACGCTGCGGCGGCAAGTCTTTCGGGTGCTCTTGACATGGCCGCTCATTTGAGCAACGACGCCCCATCCGCTTTACGGCAGGCCGAACTGTTACGTATCTTCGGGCCTCAATTTGCAGGCTCAGAGAACGATTTAATCCATTTGCTCCAGGAGAGTAAACATAACCCGGCTCCACGGCCACTCCTCTATCAATGCTGTGGTACAGAGGATTTTCTGTATGAAGATAATCAGACATTCCGTAAAGCCTGCGCCGAGACAGACTTCAAGTTAACTTATGAGGAAGAACCCGGGGAACATGAATGGGGTTACTGGGACGTGAAAATTCAGAATGTGTTGAAGTGGTTACCGCTGTCTAAAAGAGACTGAGGCACATAAGAGAGGCCTCCCTCTCTGTATTAATTGCCAACTAAAAAAGCAGGCTTAAAGTGGACTGTGCCTCCTCGGTTACTATAACTAACCTGGGGGTACAGTTTATCTCAGCCTGCTTGTAATCATATTAGGTCACTCTATCAATACGCCGCTTTTCCTTCTTCTGGTAGCAACGCTTTGATCCGAAAGGCCATCCGAAGACGCAATGTCTCCTCCGGGTCTTTCAGGCTACGACCGATAATCTCTTCGCATTTTTCCATTCGATAAATTACAGTATTCCGGTGAATATAAAGCCGCTTTGCCGTCTCGGCAAGATGACAATGCGTTTCCAGATATACAGACAATGTATGAAGCAACATATGGTGATCCTTAAGTGTCTCATCTTCGAATCCTTGCATCGTATCCACATAAAATTTTCTCAGATGATCATGGGGGATCAAACGCAAAATTTCAGATACTTCCTTCGGCTGATACATTTCGATAAAGCGTATTTTTCCCGATATACTCCCGAAATAGAGAGCTTCATTCGCCTCTCTAAAAGATAAAGGAATCTGGCTAAGTGGCTGGGCATAACTGCTAAGACCAAATGACAGCTCCGATTCGTAATACATGGCAATTTTACGTTGCAGACGTTCCAGTAACTCGATAAAGGAAGGTTTGACCATCTCCCACTCTTCAACCAGCGGCATGAGTAGCACATAGGATCGGTCATGGGTGAACAAATATATAGGATGGCGGAAGTGTGCTAACTCCCCTTGAAGATGTTCAGCAATCTGATCCTGTTCTGCCTTATATTGCATGAATGACGTCGCTCGATCCTTGCTATTCAGCTTGCCGACCACACAAAGGTATCGTTGATCGCTGGACAGTCCGAACTCCCTTGCCCGGTTTGCAATCTCCTCGTTGCTCGAGAAGATCCCTCCAATAAAGTTAGTAAAAAACTCATTCTGGATCCGGCGCCGATTCTGCTTCAATGCATTATCCTTCATTAATTCAAACGCAATCACGTTCGTTGCCTGTTCAATGGTCAGAATGCTTGAACGTTCAGCAGGTGATATGAAGCCGGTAATACACAGGAAATGAACTTGTCTATGGGTGAATACGGGAAATAATGTTAACGTTTCACGTTCCTCACCTAACAAGGAAAATGCCGAGAACACGGAAGGCGCTACATGAATTTGACCACCGCCAGATAATAACATCTCCAGTTGTACAACCGTTTTAGCAGGAACTCGGCCGAAGATTGGCTGCAGATACGGCCCGAGCAAATATACAGGAAATCGCAGCAAAGCAGATAATTGATCAAGCAGCTTAGGTATACCTTGACCGCTCATAATTTGTTGGGTGAACTGACGATGGGTCTGTATGGCGTTATGCAACTCCGTTGTTCGTACATCGAGGATATGGCTCAGCGATTTGTTGACAATATCACCTAGCGAAGGATCAACAGGCAGTTCCACCAGAGGCAGTTCCAACTCGTTTGCCAGCTGAACTGCGGATTCAGGAATGTTGCCGAGAAATCTTTTGCTTTTGATACCCAGTCCTGCACATTCCTGTTGCCCCATCTCACGAATCAGTTCAAGCAGAGCCGGCAGGTCATCCTTGAAGTGAAAAGCCGTCGTAATCAGTAACTCATTTCTTTTCAAGTACGGAATAATATCAGGAGCATCCATCATATTGACGGTATGAACCTCCCGATTCAAACCACCGCTTCCCCCTACCACGATTGTGCCGTTGAATACACCCAGCTTCAGCAGGTCACTCATTTTCATCCTTCTCCACCCCTATGGTTAACATGCACAACGAATTCAGCTATTCTTCTACATTTTCGTGAATGCTTTTTAATTTTTTTTATTTTACGATGAATTAAACGCAATGCCAAGTTAATTAATCTAACATCGGTCGGAAAGCTAGCGTTACCGGAATGGGGGATACTGCACTTGATGATTGAACAACCAAAACCATCTGCCTTGTCTAATCAGATCGAAGAGATGGTCGAATGGCTGGCTTCGTACGGAAAAGACAACAGCGGCGGTGTAACCCGTTTGCTCTATGACCCGGCTTGGAGCGCAGCTCAGAAGGCGATTCAAGCTAAAATAGAACAACTTGGTTTATCCGCACGCTATGACGATGTCGGCAATTTGTTTGGTCGGCTCTCTGGACGTGATCCTGAAGCAAACGTAGTGTTAACCGGGTCTCATGTCGACACCGTGATCGGCGGTGGCAAATATGACGGAGCCTATGGGATCATTGCAGCACTCATTGCTGTGGAACATTTGCTCACACATTATGGTCAGCCACTCAAACCTATTGAAGTGGTATCGTTGTGTGAAGAAGAAGGCAGTCGTTTCCCAATGACTTATTGGGGCTCAGGCAACATAACGGGAGTAAAAGAGCGCGAGGCCATCCACCACATCAACGATGTAAACGGAATCCCCTTCGAACAGGCCATGCACGAGGCAGGATTCGGACTCGGACTTCATGCGCAGCCAACACGCAAAGACCTGGAATGTTTTATTGAACTGCACATCGAACAAGGCCAGGTGCTTGAACGCGAAGAGAAATCAATCGGCATCGTCAGTCACATCGTGGGGCAACGCCGTTATAACATTACGGTATACGGTGAGAGCAACCATGCCGGGACAACACCTATGCAGTGGCGTCGTGATGCGATGTTTACTTCAGCCGAGTTGATCCGAATATTGATGCATCGGGCCAAAGCCCATGAGTCTGGACTTGTCGCCACCGTTGGACGCATGGAAGTTAAACCGAATGTAGGTAATGTCATTGCACGCGAGGTCACCTTTAGCCTGGATGTTCGTCACAGTGATGCCAAGATCATTGAGCAATTTTGCGAGGCATGCTTCAGTGACTTCGAGACCGTCGCCTCTGAACATGGAACAACGGTCGCTTGCCATAAGTGGATGGATGAACCTCCCGTTGCGATGGATTGCACGTTAAACCAAACGGCTGAGGACATTTTAAAAAGCGAAGGTATTTCATACAAAAAAATGACAAGTGGCGCAGGACATGACTCACAGATTTTCGGCACGTATTGTGCAACAGGATTATTATTCGTTCCAAGCCAGGGCGGCATTAGCCACTCCCCTGCTGAATTCACCCATACGGAAGATTTGCAGCGCGGAGTTCGCCTGTTAATCGACCTGTTATATAAGCTGGCATATTGAATGAACAACTAGAACCAGGAGGCGATGACGAGATGACACAGTACCGGGAAATTCATGCACCTTTGAGAACCATTATGACCCCAGGACCAGTCGAGGTTGACCCGAGAGTTTTAAGAGCCATGGCAACACCCATTCTGGGCCAATTCGATCCGGAATTCACCCGAATGATGAACGAAACGATGGACATGTTGCGGCAGACATTCCAAACGACGAACCAGTGGGCCTTTCCGGTTGATGGCACTTCACGTTCCGGTCTGGAAGCCGTGCTGTGCAGCCTGATCGAGCCAGGGGACAAAGTGCTTGTTCCTATCTTCGGACGCTTCGGACATCTGCTGACTGAAATTGCCGAACGTCACGGCGCAGAACTCCATCTCATGGAATGCCCATGGGGAAAAGTATTCGACCAACAAGCAGTAATCGATGAGGTAAAACGAGTTCAGCCGAAAATTTTAGCCATCGTACATGGCGAGACTTCAACAGGTTGCATGCAGCCACTGGACCAGATCGGTCCAGCTTGCCGAGAACTTGGTGTATTAACGGTCGTTGATGCTGTTGCTTCCATTGGCGGCGCCCCAGTCAAAGTAGATGAATGGCAACTCGATGCCGTGATTGGCGGCACCCAAAAGTGCATATCCGTCCCTTCTGGCATGGCTCCTGTAACTTACAACGAGCGGGTAGAACGCATTCTGGCAAGTCGGAAAAAGGTAGAACGTGGTGTTGCACTTGAGAGTGATCGCCGGGATGTCGCACATCCAATCCGCAGTAATTACTTTGATCTGAGCCAGTTGCAAGATTACTGGGGGCCACGACGGCTGAATCATCATACAGAGGCAACATCCATGCTGTACGCACTGCGTGAAGGCTTGCGCATTCTGCTGGAAGAAGGGCTTGAAACACGCTTCGAACGTCATCGATTACATGAAAAAGCACTGATGGCAGGTATCCGCGGCATGGGTCTGGAGCTGTTCAACGATAAAGCATGGAAGCTTCCAGTCGTCACCTGTGTAAAAATTCCTACAGGGATAGATGGCGATTCTGTACGAACTACACTTCTGACCCAGTTTGGTATTGAAATCGCTAGCTCATTCGGACCGTTGCATGGGCAGATCTGGAGAATCGGCACCATGGGTTACAGTTGTCGGAAAGAAAACGTACTATTCGTCCTATCCGCACTGGAAGCTGTGTTAATCCGGCATAAAGCTCCGATTGTGATCGGACGCGGGGTGCAAGAGGCCCTTGACGTTTACGAGCAAGCAGAATAAAGCGCCGAGGGATTTAAACATCGCATAGGAGCACTGTTATTGGTCAATTAGAATCAAGGCTATTTATTAATATTGAAAGGATTCCGGGAACTGCCGGAATCCTTTTGTACAATTCAGACTTCGTTAAAATACATCAACTGCATCATGGATTGCCTGAATGCACAAGAAACATTTTCAACGAAGATCCACACGGAAGGTGACACATGCTTAAAATCAACCGGCTCCGCTCAGGTCTGGGCGGGCTGCAATGGCTGTTTTTCTTATTTACCAATACAGTAGTTATACCTATTACAGTTGGGGCGGCATTTGCATTGCCACAGGAACGAATTCAATTTCTGATCCAGTGTTCATTCATCCTCACCGGAATCGCATGTGCTGTACAAGCATGGCTTGGACATCAAAGATCCGTCATGGAAGGACAGTCGGGGTTATGGTGGGGTGTCATCCTGAGCCTTAGCGCATCCGCCCCCTCCCTTGGTATATCCTTGACGGAACTCGGGGGTAGTCTCGCCGTCGGCATTTTGATCTCGGGTGTGATCACAATCCTGATTGGCTTATGCGGTCTAGCTACGCCTTTATCGAAATTATTTACGCCAGGAGTCATGGCTGTATTTATGTTCTTACTTGGTTGCCGACTGAATATCATTTTTCTCGAAGGTATGCTTGGTATCTCATCAGGTTCTTCCGACAAGGCGAACGTAATCCAACCTGCCGTCTTCCTACTAGCCGCAGCAGTGGCTGTTTTGGTTGCTGTCTTATCCATAAAAGCACGGCCAGCCATAGCGCAGTATGCTTTGCTGATTGGTATTTTGGGCGGCTGGGCATTACATGTATTTATCTTCGGCAGCTCTGGGGGAACATCCAATTCAGGAACACTCGATGCAGTCTGGTTCCCGCTTGGGGAACCTGCGGGTGGATTGAACACTGGCGTAATCGCGATCGCCGTGATTGCCGGTTTAATCAACACTTCAAACACATTTGGTGCCCTGAAAGGTACGGATGCTATCTATGAGCACGAAGCGGCCAGCAGCCAGTATAAACGTTCTTTTACAATCAGTGGCATCCTTGCAGTGATATCAGGTGTGCTCGGACTCGTTCCATACGCTCCATATGTTAGTTCTGTAGGCTTTCTCCAACAAACCCGTATGCGAGAAAGACTTCCGTTTGTTATTGGGGGTCTGATGTTTGCAGCTATCGGCCTGATTCCAGCCGTCACTGGTTTACTGACACAACTTCCGCTCAGTATCGGAAGCGCTATACTATTCGTGACATACCTTCGCCTGTTAGGTTCTTCACTCCAGTATTTCGGACAGCTTCATATGGATGCGGCAAACCTCTACCGGACGGCTGCGCCATTATTCATAGGTATTATCGTTATGGGATTACCGTCGGAAATTTTTACAACATTACCCCCATTGCTACGTCCACTGCTCGGAAACGGGCTTTTGGTAGGTATTTTACTGGCTTTGTTATTGAACCAAGTCCACTCCCGCTCCTCCCTGAGTGCACTAAGCCCTAGTATAAGAACGAAAGGGGAATAACTAATGAATCATTCAAATCAGGAACAGACAGAAACATCCGCAATGAAAACGGGTCCAAAAAAAACAACCGATGCGCTCCAGCCTAATCACTGGGGGGCATACGTTAATGCAGAAATCAGACTCCCAGCTACCCAAGCTGGCTCACTAAGTGGACTAACCTTTGCAGTCAAAGATGTTTTCAATATTCAGGGAGAAACAAGCGGAGCAGGCAATCCAGATTGGCTTCGCACACATGATTCTGCAACCTCTACTGCTCCTGCATTGCTTACCCTGCTGGAGAATGGCGCAATTCTCGAAGGCACAACACAGACAGATGAATTGATGTACAGCCTGAATGGGGAAAATGCTCACTATGGCACACCAACCAATCCCCTCGCTTCGGATCGGATTCCAGGTGGTTCCTCGAGTGGGTCCGCCGTGGCAGCAGCAGCGGGACTCGCCGATTTCGCCGTCGGAACAGATACCGGCGGTTCTGTACGTATTCCATCTTCGTACTGTGGTCTGTACGGCTTTCGCCCAACGCATGGAGCAGTATCGACAGAAGGGGTCATTCCTCTTGCACAGAGCTTTGATACAGTCGGCTGGATGAGCCAGGATGTAACTATTTTACGTAACGTAGGCAACGTGCTACTGAAAGAGAAGCTTCTTCTGAAAGACAATGGTTCAGATATTACATCTGAAATAGATATGAAGCCGTTCACTCATTTCTTCATAGCGACAGAAGCATGGAATCTGCCAGAAGCTGAAGATCGTTCGATCTTGCTCTCAACATTACATGGAATTCAGGGATGGCAGCCGGAAGGTTATCAAACCATTAACCTAACCGAACCTGCCGAGAGCTTGGCAGACTGGTCAGCGGCGTTCCGTGTTCTTCAAGGGCTGGAAATTGCACACGAACACAGCGACTGGCTGACAAAAGAACGTCCGACGTTTGGCCCAGGGATCGCAGAACGTTTTGAGTGGGCTTGCTCCCTTGAGAAGTCTGCTAGCGAGGCCGAAGTGAAAATGCGTGCTCGCGTAAGGCGTAACCTCATTGACTTGTTAGGAGAAGATGGTCTGCTTGCCATCCCGACCGCACCGGGCCCGGCTCCCCTGCTGGGATTGAAAGGTCCTGAAGCAGAAGCTTACCGCGCCAAAACGATGCAGCTCTCCTGTATCGCAGGCCTTTCCGGCCTGCCCCAGGTTACAGTTCCTGTTCTCCGTCCTGATGGACTGCCACTCGGGTTATCTTTTATCGGTGGTACGAAGACAGATCTTAAGTTATTACATTGGACAGCAAAACAGTTTGCGGAAGAGGTGTGCCGATGAAACTTGTAACGATTGAAGATAAGGGGCGGGAGCAAATTGCTTTTTGGACGGATCGAGGCATTACTCCACTGGCTTGGCTGAACGAGCAATTCGGCACGAGCTGGGATACAGATCTGTTTACTTTGCTGCAAAATAATCAATTCAACGCACTACGTAACTGGTACCGCAATGAACACAAGCAGCTTGCCTCACTGTCTTCTCTGCCAGTCAATGACGCGCCCTATCGTGCGCTGTATCGACGTCCAGGGAAAATCATCGGTGTCGGCATGAACTATTGGGACAAAGCCATCGAACTATCTGGACATCCACCCGAGGATGAACCCGTTATTTTTCTCAAACCTGATTCATCCCTGATTGGCTCCGGGGAAACGATTCGTTTACCGTTTGGAGCGGGACAGATCACTGCTGAGGCAGAACTCGCGATTGTCATCGGACAAACATGCAAAGGCATTGGTGAAGAGCAGGCAATGGACGTTATAGCAGGTTACACGACCTCACTTGATATGACTGCCAAGGATATTCATGCCCGCAACCCCCGGTTTATGCAGCGTGCCAAAAGTTTTGACACATTCCTAAGCTTTGGCTCTTCTCTCTCAACGCCTGAAGAATACGAAAATTTGAATGAACTTGAGATTCAAACGGTTCACAATGATCATGTTGCCCACAGCAATACCGTTAATCATATGATCTTTTCTCCTGCGTACCTGATTTCTTTTCTGTCGAACGTGATGACACTTCATCCGGGAGATGTCATCTTAACAGGCACCCCGGGATCAGTCACCATTCAACCAGGCGATGTGGTTAGCTGTCAGATTGATGGGCTTCGGAAACTAGATAATAGGGTAGAGAGCGAAAACCGAACATTGTAAGATGTTTTGAACACAAAAATGCGTTTTTTACACCATTTTATCCTAACTTCACATACCACGTCATATTTTTTCATACAAATTCAACAGAAATTACGAGAACAATCTACGTTTTTGTCAATGAATTGTACAAACAAGATGATAAAATAAGAGATATAAAGAACAAGTAAGGATACATAACATTATTAAGTTATTTTATCTTACATGTTTTATATCATCTGTGGTGTGCAGACAGGAATGGATGGAACGACTCGTTAATTCAGAGATCAACCAGCCTTGCGGCACCCCATATCAAAGAGGAGTGGGGCAGATATGTCAACGAATTTGGCAGGACAAGTACTGAAACAGACGCAGCTACACGAAGAAATCAGCATCGACGACTCCTTAAAACCGAAACAGGAGAGCGAGAGAACAATCGGATCAGTACCCTACATGTTCATGTGGATCGGGGATGGCGTGAACCTCGGTAACATGACCCTCGGAGCGAGCCTCATTGTTGCTGGTGTCGCCACGCTCAATGTGTTTCAGACATTTGTAGCTGCGATGATTGCCATTGGTATTATTTCCGTGATCTTTGCGATCAATGACCGGTTTGGTTATCGAACAGGCATCCCTTATGTCGTTCAACTGCGAATGTCCTTTGGCATCAAAGGATCGATTATCTCCTCCTTTTTACGTGGTGTGCCCGCCATCGTGTGGTACGGCTTCCAGAGCTGGGTCGGAGCAACGGCTTTGAATGAAATTGTCAAAGTATTAAGCGGTGGCAGCTTAGACAGTATTCCTGTTTGTTTTATCTTGCTACAGGCCGTTCAGATTGTCCTGTCACTTTATGGCTTTCACGCAATCAAGTGGGTTGAAACTCTCGCTTCCGTCGTTATCATGCTTGCACTCGTCTATGTATTCACCTTATTACTTAACTCCCACAGCACAGCTATTACCGAAAATTGGGTGAATGCCAAAGGGACATGGGGACTCCCATTCTTTGCTTTCATCATGGTATTCCTCGGCAACTACGCAGCCATCTTCCTAAGTGCAGGTGATTATTCTCGTGAGCTGAAGAGCGGCATGAGTGACAAAAAGCGTAGTATGCTCTACTTCTTCCCGATCGTTATCGCTTATGGATTCGTTCTGACCATTGGTGCAATGATGGCAGCAGCAACAGGCATTTCCAATCCAGTCAAAGCATTTGCTGTTATTGTGGACAACCCATATATCACCGTATTTGTTTCAGCCTTCATCGTTATTGGTGCAGTTGCCGTTAACATGGTCGCTAACATCGTACCACCCGCTTACGTCATCTCGCTTGTTACCAAGCTCAAATACAAAGCATCTGTTATCATCACTGGTTTACTCGCCCTTTGTTCGTTCCCATGGGTACTCGTACAGGATTCCTCGGCTCAAGGTTTGAATACATTTATTCTAATCTATTCCGCATTCCTGGGGCCCATTGTATCGATCATGCTGGTCGAATATTACATCTTGCGAAAACAAAAGGTTGATACAGCGGAGTTATATCTGGATAACGGCTCCTTCAAAGGGTATAACCCAAGCGCCTTGTTAGCTATGCTCATCGGAGCTGGAGCAGCCTTCCTGCTCGTTGACATCGGCTGGATTATCGGCTTCATTACCGCAGGTCTATCCTATCTGCTACTCAGCAAGTTCGCCTTTAAGGGTTCCTCATTCAAGAAAGGTACCATCTACGAATAAATGAGCCTGACTTAACTGCCAGAGCCAACCCATTTAAACATCACCAAAAAGAGAGAGGGATGAATATGGAACATTATGATCTGATCATACGTGGCGGAAGCGTGGTGTTGCCAGACGGTGTGGCACAAGTCGATATCGGCGTGAAAGATGGCAAGATTGCGGCGATTGCCGCCACACTTGAGGGCGAAGTTACACATGAGTGGAATGCCACTGGACAGCATGTACTTCCAGGCATGATTGATGTACACGTGCATTTCAGCGAACCAGGAAGGGAGCACTGGGAAGGATTCACTACGGGATCAGCGATGATGGCCGCAGGTGGCTGCACGACCTTTTTCGATATGCCACTAAACGGAATTCCCTCGACAGTCACGGAAGAAGCTCTGCTGGAGAAGGCACGCATCGGCAATGAAAAATCTATCGTTGATTTCGGCCTCTGGGGCGGGCTCGTACCTGGCAACGAAGATGACTTGCAGCCATTAGCCGAATCTGGTGTCATTGGGTTTAAAGCCTTCTTGTCGACCACAGGTAATAAAGAGTTCGAAGCGGTAGACGACATGACACTGCTGACGGGCATGAAAAAGATTGCAGCTCTCGGCAAAATTCTGGCTCTGCATTCGGAAAGCGCGGCAATAACGAACTGGTTGAAAGCTGAAAAGGAAGCGGCAGGACTCGTCAGCGCCGATGACTATCTGGAGACAAGGCCAATCCTCGCCGAAGTTGAGGCTGTTGAACGCGCACTCTATTACTCCGAAATTACAGGCTGCGCCCTGCATTTTGTTCATATCAGTTCCGCAGCAGCCGTGGCTAAAATTGAGGCGGCAAAAGCCCGTGGTATGAATGTAACGGTAGAAACTTGCGCACATTACCTGCTCTTCAACCACGATAGCCTGCGTGAAAAAGGGACTATCGCCAAATGTGCCCCTCCCCTGCGTGAGGCGGATGAACAACAGCGATTGATCTCCCTCCTGGCAGAAGGTAAATTCGATATGCTATCTTCCGATCATTCACCATGCCCTTACGAGATGAAAGATCCGAAAGATTATAATCTCTTTCAGGCATGGGGCGGAATCAGTGGCGGACAGTTCACACTACTCTCTGCTCTGGAACTTGCATTAGCCCACAACATTCCACTAGAGCACGTCGCTGCTTGGACAGCTTCGAATCCGGCAACACGTTTTGAACTTGCAGATCGTAAGGGCAGTATCGCCGTCGGAATGGATGCAGACCTTGCCATCGTAAATCTGAATGAAGCATTCACCGTGACGGAAGAAAACTATTATGCCAAGCATAAACAGAGCCTCTATATCGGGCATACTTTCCCGTCGAGTCTGGCAGGTACAATCGTCCGCGGACATATCGTTGTGCAGGATGGCAAGGTGCTACCTTCTGTAAACGAAGGTAGCTGGCTGAAGCCTTAATTTAAAGCAATAGGAAACACACAAAAGAAGCATGTCAGAGATTCGTCTCTCGAACATGCTTCTTTTTTAATCTTTTTGAGTCCTAACCTTGGATTGTAGCCTATGCCTTAACCCCGATTTTCAATCCACTGCTCGGTTGCTCCGAGCACCTTCTCACTGCGAGCAATAGCCTCTGCCACTTGACCCGACGCTGTTCCACCGTAAACATTACGAGCGTTAACTACTGCTTCAGGCTGTAACACAGCATAGATCCGATCATCGAACAGCGGTGAAAATTGTTTGAATTCATCAATCGTCAGATCAAGCAAATATTTGCCATTCTGGATGCAGTACAATACGGTTTTACCAATCACCTCATGCGCTTGACGGAAAGGCAGACCCTCACCGACGAGGAAATCCGCAATATCCGTTGCATTGGAGAAGTCCTGGTTTACCGCTTGACGCATACGATCCTTGTTTACTTTCATCGTAGCAATCATTGGAGCAAATAACTGAAGCGCCCCTTCAAGCGTTGCTACCGTATCAAACATACCTTCTTTGTCTTCCTGCATATCCTTGTTGTAAGCCAGCGGAAGAGATTTCAGCACGGTCAGCAATCCGATCAGATTACCGTATACACGTCCTGTTTTCCCACGAACGAGTTCGGGCACATCGGGATTTTTCTTTTGCGGCATAATGCTACTGCCTGTGCAGAACGCATCATCCAATTCTACGAAGCCAAACTCCGTACTACTCCACAGTACCAGTTCTTCGCTCAAACGGGACAAGTGAGTCATGATCAGGGAAGCGGCGGCCAGGAACTCCACGATGAAGTCACGGTCACTTACCGCATCCAGACTATTCTCATATACTCCATCAAAGCCAAGCTGCTCTGCTACAAAATGACGATCAATTGGGAATGTTGTTCCTGCAAGCGCTCCTGCACCAAGTGGCAGTACATTAATCCGTTTGTAGCTGTCCATCAGACGCTCCGCATCACGCTGGAACATCGATACATAGGCCATCAAGTGGTGTGCAAACAAAATCGGCTGAGCACGTTGTAAATGGGTATAACCCGGCACAATCGTATCCAGATTATCTTTAGCCTGTCCGATCAACGCTTCCTGCAAAGCATGCAGCATGCCAACAAAACCAACGACACGTTCACGCAGATACAAGTGCATATCGGTTGCCACCTGGTCATTCCGGCTACGACCTGTATGCAGTTTACCGCCAACAGGACCGATCGTTTCAATCAGGTTTTTCTCAATATTCATGTGAATGTCTTCATCTGATACGGAGAATTCCACTTCACCTGCACGGATTTTATGCAAAACGGTGATTAGGCCTTCCTTGATCGTTTCCACATCTTCTGCCGGCAAAATACCGCATTTGCCCAGCATCGTCACATGGGCCAAACTGCCTTGAATATCTTCTTCCGCCAATGCTTTGTCAAAATTAATGGATGCGGTATATTCTTCAACCAGATGGTTGGTTTGCTTCGTAAAACGTCCTCCCCACAGCTTGCTCACAGTGAGTATCCCCTTTCGCTCATGGACAAAGCCGTCCCTGCCAGAATGTGCAAGAACGGCCCGCCTTGTCAGTAATTATGATGTAGCGTGATACACACGCCGTGAATTATTTTTTGTTTTGTTCCACACCGGAATGTACTTTCAAACGCAGTGCGTTCAGGCGGATAAAGCCTGTTGCATCGCCTTGATCATAAGCTTCAGATGGATCAGCTTCCATGGTAGCAATGTCCGGATTGTACAGGCTGACAGGACTTTTCACACCTGCGCCAATAACATTTCCTTTGTACAGTTTCACACGAACCGTACCGGTTACGTTCTTCTGGCTTTCCGTTACCAGAGCTTGCAGTGCCAGACGTTCCGGTGCAAACCAGAAACCGTTGTACACAAGTGTGCTGTAACGAGTAATCAAGCTATCACGCAGGTTCATCACTTCACGATCCATCGTAATGGATTCCATTTTGCGATGTGCCGTGAACAGGATCGTTCCACCCGGTGTTTCGTATACGCCACGGCTCTTCATGCCGACAAAACGGTTCTCTACCATGTCTACACGGCCGATACCGTGTTTGCCGCCCAGTTCATTCAGTTGCTCCATCACTTGCAGCGGGCTCAGACGCTCCCCGTTCAGGGCAACACAGTCACCTTGTTCAAACTCCAGTTCGAGGTACTCCGGTTGGTCCGGTGCATCCTCAGGTGCGCTGCTCAGCAGGAACATATCTTTGTTCTCGTCCGCGCTCGGATCGAACCAAGGATCTTCAAGCACACCGCTCTCATAGCTGATATGTAGCAGGTTACGGTCCGTGGAATAAGGTTTCGCCGCAGAAGCGGTAACCGGAATGCCATGTTTTTCAGCGTAAGCGATCATTTCTGCACGTCCTGGGAACTGATTGCGGAACTCTTCCAGACGCCAAGGCGCGATCACTTGAATGTCCGGTGTCAGTGCAGCTGCGTTCAACTCAAAACGAACCTGGTCATTTCCTTTACCCGTAGCGCCGTGAGCAATTGCTGTAGCGCCTTCTGCACGCGCGATATCCACCATACGTTTAGCAATAAGCGGACGCGCGATACTTGTACCGAGCAGGTATTGACCTTCATAAAGGGCACCTGCTTGGAACATGGGATAGATGAAATCTTTCGCGAATTCGTCGCGCAGATCATCGATGTATACTTTGGAAGCGCCCGTAGCGAGTGCTTTTTCTTCGAGTCCGTCGAGCTCATCCTTCTGACCGATATCGGCAGTAAACGCGATAATCTCGGCATCATACGTTTCTTTCAACCATTTCAAAATTACAGATGTGTCCAACCCGCCGGAATAGGCGAGTACGATTTTTTCCTTAGCCATGTGGTATGGTCCTCCCCAAGATCAATTACTATATTGCATCTATCATCGCCAAATTGGCGTTTAAAATCAACCCATTGCCGCAAATCGCGACTATTCACTCATCAAAGCGGCCATCAGTGCTTTTTGTGCATGCAGACGGTTCTCTGCCTGATCAAAGATCAGCGAGTTCGGGCCGTCAATGACACCTGCGCTCACTTCTTCACCGCGGTGTGCTGGCAAGCAGTGCAGGAACATGTAGTCCGGCTTGGCACCTTTCATCAATTCCTCATCGACCTGATACGCGGCAAATGCCTGCTCACGAATCTTTTGCTCTTCTTCAAAGCCCATGCTCGCCCATACATCCGTATACACAATATCGGCATCTTTCACGGCTTCCTGCACACTGTAGGTTACGACTACTTCGGAGCCACTCTCCTGTGCAATCGCACGAGCTTGCTCGACCACCGTGCTGTCCGGCTCATATCCTTCCGGTGTGGCTACTGCCACGTGCATCCCCATTTTTGCCGCACCCAGCATCAGAGAGTGTGCCATGTTGTTGCCATCGCCGACATAAGCCATTTTCAGACCCGCCAGTTTGCCTTTATGCTCCAGCACCGTTTGAAAATCCGCCAGTACCTGACATGGATGCGCTGCATCGCTCAGGCCGTTAATCACCGGAACATCGGCATGTTCTGCCAGTTCAATCACATTATGGTGTCCAAACGTACGGATCATGATGCCGTCAAGATAACGAGACAGTACCTTAGCCGTATCATGCGTCGTTTCGCCGCGTCCCAGCTGAATGTCGTTTTTGCTCAGGAAAAGCGCATGTCCACCCAACTGAAACATACCCACTTCAAAGGATACACGCGTACGTGTCGATGATTTTTCAAAAATAAGTCCGATCGTTTTGCCCTTCAGGGGCTGGAACGGTACACCGCTTTTTTGCTTGCCTTTAATCTCAATCGCGAGATCAAGCAGGTAACGAATTTCTTCTGCTGTATAGTCCGTGAATTCAATGAAATCCCGGCCTCTCAAATCAATTTTCTGGACCTTGTCTGTGTGCTGTACTGCCATTATTGGTTCCTCCTCATTTCCGGTTCCCTGCACCCGCACGGGCAGAAGTTCTACAGTCCTTGGCTGACTTGGCTCGGCTGAATTAACACTCTCCATATCAGCTTAGGTAGAGCAAATTCCCATTCAATCTATACCGCGGATGGATCGTCACCCTCTGCTACTTCTGCGCTTGAGCACCATGCGGCTACAGGGATTCTTTCGCTTTAATCTGCGCCGGGGGCCGTGATGGCCCCGGTTCAGTACTTTATTTTATCATCAAGAGATTAAGCTTTCGCCGCTACATGCTCCTCAATCAATGTCGCTACCAAGGATACAGCTTCGTCAATCTCTTCTTTACTTACATACAGGTTAGGAAGCAAGCGAATAACATTCGGTCCAGCTGAGACAAACAAGATACCACGTTTCTGTCCTGCCAATACGATATCACCGATCGGCTCTGCACACTCAATACCGACCAGCAAGCCCATACCGCGCACTTCTTTCACGAACGAGTTGCCCGCCAGACGATTGCGCAAGGACGTCATCAGATAGTCGCCCATCTCGGCTGCACGCTCCGGCAAACAATCTTCCAGCATGGTTTCAATGGTCGCAATAACAACGGAGGATGCAAGTGGTGTGCCACCAAATGTCGTTGCATGGCTACCCGGTGTAAATGCATCACGCAGAAACCCTTTACCCAACATTGCGCCAACAGGGAATCCACTACCAATGCCCTTTGCAACGGTGAACACGTCTGGTTCAACACCATAATGCTCGTGAGCAAACAACTTGCCTGTACGTCCCATACCTGTCTGCACTTCGTCCACGATCATGAGCAATCCGTGCTCGTCACACAGTTTACGCACATGCTTCACAAATTCCGGCTCCGCCGGATACACCCCGCCCTCTGCCTGAACCATCTCCAGCATAATCGCTGCGGTCTTTGGTCCAATCGCCGCTTCGAGCGCAGGAATATCATGCAATGGTACCGTTACAAATCCAGCTGGCAGTGGCAAAAATCCTTCTTTCACCTTATCCTGACCGGTTGCCGTCAGTGTTGCCAATGTCCGTCCATGGAACGATTGGGCAAAGGTAATCACTTCGTACCGATCTTCGCCCTTCACCTTCTGCTGATAACGACGTGCCACTTTGATCGCCGCTTCGTTCGCTTCAGCGCCGCTGTTGCAGAAAAAGACCGCGTCAGCGCAGGTGTTGGCTGTCAGCAAGGCTGCTGCCTTTTCCTGTCCTGGAATCTGGAACAAGTTAGATACGTGCCACAGCTCATCGATCTGAGCTTTCAACTTCGCTCCGACTTTCTCCGGTGCATGGCCCAGGCTCGTCACAGCAAGTCCGCACATGAAATCGAGATAGCGGTTCCCCTGATCGTCCCATAACCAACTGCCTTTACCTTTGACCAAGCTAATTGGATACCGTGCATACGTTTGAAAAAGTGAGCTTTCCGTCGGTATCGTTGCACCTGTTGCTGCTACTCCTGCTACGGCTGTGCCAGAACCTGGCTGTTCGTTGCCTTTTGCCATGACCATATCACTCCTTGTCGATTCGTACACGTATAAGGTGAATCCAAGACATAACACTGGCCACTTCGATGAAAAAAACCTTTGATCGCATATACCCATGGATTTTTCGATCATATTTATTGAACTAAAGGCAGTTTACACTAGCCACTCCGATGACAGAATAACCTTTCAATCGCTGTTATCCCCAGATTTTTTGGATTCCCTTTCCTAAAGGGAAAATCCGGTGATAAAGGCGACCGCTCCGCTTTTTCAGTTTTTTTCTGTCCTCTCCGTTTTTATGTAAACAAATAGTTCCAGAATGATAAAAAGTAAAAATCCACGATGCATGCGAACGCTTCGCTTCTTCAGTTTTTTCTGTCATCTTCGTTATTGTGTTATGAGCAGATTCACAAAAGTCGTGTACAAATTCTTTTTTATATATATAAAAGCCTAAAGTCTGAATTTCGTATTACATCTACTGCATTCGGATAATTCGTGTACCGATCGTCTCTCCGCCAAGCACGCGGCTCAGGATCTGCGGTTCGCTACCATCCACGATAATAACTTCGCGTACCTCGCCGTGAATGCAGGCAATTGCTGCGCGTACCTTCGGAATCATGCCGCCGTAGATTTCGCCGGTTTGAATCATATCCTCGATCTCTTGAACGGATACGGATGGCAGTACTTTTTTCTCGCCACCAATCGTCTTCATAATGCCTGGTACGTCTGTCACGACGATCATTCGACTTACGCCTAGATGAGACGCTACCGCTCCAGCAGCCGTATCGGCATTAATGTTGTAGCGCTGTCCGCTCGCATCCACACCTACGGGTGCAATAACGGGCATATAGCCCATGTTTACGATCCCCTGGATAATCTCTGCTTTGACGCTTGTTACATCACCAACCCAGCCGATTTCGGCATGGTTTTCTACCGGTTTCGCTTGAATGAGACCGCCATCGACACCAGATACACCCAAAGCCTGACCGCCTACACGCTGGATCAGACGGACGATCTGTTTGTTAATGCTACCTGCCAGCACCATCTCGACAACGTCCAATACAGGTTCGGTAGTCTTGCGCAAGCCATTCACAAATTCGGTTTCAATCCCAAGCTTCGCCAGATTATCGGAGATCGCCGGGCCGCCGCCATGAACGATGACCGGGCCGTTTCCCGAGGACTGCAAATCACGCAGATCTGCAAAGAAAGACTCTGGCAATGCAGCCAGCGTACTGCCTCCACATTTCATCACAAACATTTGTTTTTCCGTACCTGCTTCCGTTGCAGTACTGCCGTTTGGCATGGTTGAATTCACGGGGCAAGACTCCTTTCTTATGGGGTTATAAAGGATTAACACCTATATAAAAGATATAGATAAACGCTAGCCGTTCCAGATTCGGATCGTTCTTTCGATCGCCGTTGTCTCCAGGTTTTTCTGATTCCCCTTTTCCAAAGGGAAAACCCGGAGACAAATGCGAACGCTACGCTTCTACAGAATCGATTCCGCCTCTTCCACTATATTCGTTTATTTTTTATATTTAAAAGTTTAATCCTTATAAACATTTTTACATCTATGATGGTACGCAGCTTTCTAAGAGATGAAGCTGCAAGTTCAGTACCTTTAATAACGTTCAGATACTTTAGTAAACTTTCTGGTGAACCTAATTTTAAGACGATCTCGATATCTTATCCATTTGAAATGAGTCCGATCAGGAATAAGACAATTTATACCCATGATATATCATCTACTTACGTACGATACGCGGCGTTAATCCGCACATAGTCATACGTCAGGTCGCATCCCCACGCTACAGCGTTGCCTTCACCGTGATGCAGGTCCACTACAATACGCACTGTATCGGTCTGCAAGTATTCCAGCGCCGCTTCTTCATCAAACACAACAGGACGAGACTGAGCGAGCACAGAAATGTCTCCGAGACGGATATCTACCGTATCCGGGTTTACGGGTTGGCCTGCACGGCCTACAGCAGCAATAATTCGGCCCCAGTTTGCGTCAGCACCAAACATCGCGGATTTCACCAAACTTGAACCGATTACGGTTTTGGCAATGGCTTGTGCTGATTCGTCGCTAACCGCACCCGTCACTTCAACTTCCACCAGCTTGGTTGCTCCTTCACCATCACGTGCAATCGCTTTGGCAAGCACTTGGCATACATATGTGAACCCGGCAGCAAATGCCTCCCAATCCGGGTGATCCATCGTCAGCTCTTCATTACCTGCATAACCGCTGGACATCGCTACGAGCATATCGTTCGTGCTCGTATCACCGTCTACGGTAATCATGTTGAATGTATGGTTGGTCGCCTGGCGCAGCAGGCGCTGCAACGCTTCTGCGCCGATGACCGCGTCCGAGGTCATAAATGCCAGCATCGTGGCCATATTCGGATGGATCATCCCCGAGCCTTTGGCCGCTCCCGCAATTGTTACCGTCTTGCCGCCAACTACGACGGAGACGCAAGCTTCCTTTTTCACCAGATCGGTAGTCAGAATCGCTTGTGAAAATTGTTCTGCTTCGTTCGTTTCCTTACCGAGCTGTTCCGGAAGCGCCTTGATGCCCGAATGCACCGCATCCATTTTCAGCAATTCACCGATGACCCCCGTAGAAGCCACAGCCACGTCCTCTTCAGCCACGCCCAGTTCACGAGCCGCTGCCGCACGCATCGCATACGCATCCTCTTCACCCTGCTGCCCTGTACATGCATTGGCATTACCGCTGTTTACAATCACTGCTTGCAACCGTCCGTTGCTCAGACTTTCCCGGGTGACTTTGAGCGGAGCAGCCTGAAACACGTTCGTCGTGTAAACCGCTGCAGCTGTCGCAGGGATATCACATCGAATCGCTCCGATGTCGTTGCGTGATGTTTTTTTCAGACCACAGTGCAGTCCTCCTGCCGAGAATCCGCCTGGCGTAACAATCGTTCCATTTTCAACTACGGTAAAAGCTTGATGCTCCACTTTTGTTCCCATATCATATCCCCCGTATGCGTTCAGCCATATGCTGATCAACCGCCTGCTTCAACTGAAACTCCCACAACTTATACCCATGCCTTATGACTTTTAGATGGAACACCGCTTCTTCGCGCGCTCCCCCTACGATGTTCACAAGCCACATGTTATGGATATACTGGTGTCATGTTCAGCCCGAGGTTTTCCTCCCATCCCATCATCAGGTTCATATTTTGAATCGCTTGCCCGGATGCACCCTTCACCAAGTTGTCGATCACCGAAATGATCGTCAAACGTCCTGTGCGCGGGTCTACCGAAAATCCGATATCACAATAGTTCGATCCAGACACTTCTTTTGTCGAAGGCCAAATACCCGGTTCACGTACACGTACAAAAGGTCTGTTTTCATAATATTTACGATATAAGTCCACAATCTCCTGATCACTATGCTCACCCGTCAGCTTTGCATACATCGTACTCATAATGCCGCGTGTCATCGGCACAAGCTGTGTTGTAAAAGTTACCGTCACCGGGCTTCCGGTGATATTGCCGAGCACTTGCTCGATCTCAGGGATATGCTGATGTTTATTCAATTTGTACGCTTTAAAATTTTCATTCATTTCTGCATAATGATTGGTCAGACTCGTTCCGCGCCCTGCACCCGATACACCTGATTTCGCATCAATAATGATGGTCGATGGATCAATCCATCCCGCTTCCACCGCAGGAATCAGACCCAGCAACGTAGCTGTTGGATAACAGCCAGGATTGGATATAAAATCCTTACCTTTCACTTCATCTCCATACACCTCAGCCATACCGTATACGGCCTTCTCCAGCAATTCTGCTGACGGTGCAGGGTGTTTATACCATTGCTCATACACCGATCCGTCTTTCAAACGGAAATCACCCGACAGGTCGATCACTTTCAGTCCTGCTTCCAGCAGACTCGGTACGAGCTTCGCGCTTACGCCAGACGGGGTCGCGGTGAATACGAGATCTGCACGACTTGCGATCTCTGCCGGATCGACACCGTCGAGTGGCCTGCGAATCACGTCCGTCAAATGCGGAAACCCATCGGCGATGGACTCCCCGCTGCTGGATGAAGAGATTACCGATGTAATTTCAACTTGCGGATGATTCTGAAAAAAACGAATCAGTTCCACCCCGCCGTAGCCGGTGGAACCGACGATTGCCACTCTTAATTTGTTATTCACTCTCGCTCCCCCAATCCTGTTGTATGCGCTACTTGTGCCTTGCTCAAGGCTCTCTGAATGATGACGAGAAATTTGCACTAGCACTTCAATGACAGAACAACCTTTCATTCGCTGTTATCCCCGGATTTTTTCATCCCCTTTCTTAAAGGGAAAATCCGGTTATAAAAGCGACCGCTTCGCTTTCCAGGTTTGTTTCTGTCCTCTCCGTTTTTTGTGCGAACATCTCGTTCATACGTATCATCAAAGCTTGAGCAGACAATTCCGTCGCTTCTATGCATATTTGTGTATTATTATACGACTCTAGTTATATAAATACAACCATCTATCATGAATTTTACACGGATTCCCAACAAATCCGAACGATAACTTTTTACCTTAGGGACGAACAAGGATTCTTCTGTTAAAATACATAGTAGAAGGAAACATTACATACAGAGTCCTGTTCATACACATACCCTTTTTAATTAAGGTCACATTGAACTGGACTCCGAAGGTCATTATGAGACATGGGGGACTACAGTGCATATCGAATCTATATTACTTATTGTGCTCCTGGGACTGAATATTATCTTCGCTGCCGCAGTCGTTTTCTTTGAACGCAAGGATGCCAGTGCTTCCTGGGCTTGGCTGCTGGTATTGAACTTTATTCCGGTCTTCGGGTTCATCCTTTATCTATTGACGGGTCAGAATCTGACTCGCTATCGCCTCTTTCAATGGAAAGAGCGCAAGAAACTTGGCTTGGAGGAACGAATCGAGGCGCAGCTTGCCCAGCTGCAGGATAATCGCACGCCTTTCTCCAACAAGGCAACAGAAAATAGCCAAGACATGATTTATATGAACCTCAAACAAAATGGGGCACTCCTGACAGAGCATAACGCCGTTGAGATCATCACCGATGGAACAGACAAGTTCCAACGGCTTCTCGATGACATCGAGGCGGCACAAGATCATGTGCATGTGCAATATTACATTTATCGTGGGGATAGCCTCGGCAAACGGATTCGGGACGCTCTGATCCGTAAGGCGCGTGAAGGCGTGAAGGTTCGTCTGCTGTACGACGCGCTGGGCTCGCGACGGGTAAGAAATCGATTTTTCAAAGAACTGCGTGAAGCGGGTGGACTTGTGGAAGTCTTTTTCCCATCCAAATTCAGTCTGATCAACCTACGGATGAATTACCGTAACCACCGCAAAATCGTTATCATCGATGGTAATCTCGGTTATACTGGCGGCTTCAACGTTGGGGATGAATATCTCGGACTCAACTCGAAATTCGGCTACTGGCGCGATACCCACCTTCGTATTCGAGGTAATGCGGTGCATGCGTTACAAACACGTTTCCTGCTCGACTGGAACGAAGCTTCCAAACAACATGACACGCCGTATGTTCCCTCTCATTTCCCTCAAATTGAGGGTTCAGGTCAGACCGCCATGCAGATTGTATCCAGTGGCCCTGACGCCGAGATCGAGCACATCAAGAACAGCTACCTGAAAATGATTAATGGTGCCAAACATTCGATTCTTATTCAAACCCCGTATTTTATCCCGGATGCTAGTGTATTCGAAGCGATACGCCTTGCCTGCCTGTCAGGCATTGATGTTCGTATTATGATACCCAATAAACCGGATCATGCTTTTGTGTATTGGGCCACGCTGTCTTATATCGGGGAGTTGCTAAAAGTAGGGGCTAAAGTATTTATCTACGATAATGGGTTTATCCACGCCAAAACATTGATTATTGATAGTTTGGTCGCTTCGGTCGGAACCGCCAATATCGACTACCGCAGTTTCCGGTTGAACTTTGAGGTCAATGCTTTTATGTATGATGAGGCCATTGCAACGACACTTGTACAGACGTTCGAACATGATCTGCATGTATCACGAGAGTTATCGCTGGAAGAATACCAAAATCGCAGTTTTATGATACGTTTCAAAGAAGCTATTTCTCGTCTGCTGTCTCCGATCTTGTAAACTCGGCAGGAACCTATATAAATAACAGAACATAATTTACACAGACACTACGATGACAGAATAATCTTCCAATCGCTGTTATCCCCAGATTTTTTAATTCCCTTTACTAAAGGGGAAAATCCGGTGATAAAGGCGACCGCTTCGCTTCTACAGATTTTTTCTGTCATCTCCGTTGATGTGTAAATTTTAGTTAGTTTGGTTGTTTTGCTTATACAGGAAAACCTGCCTAGTCTAGATCCTATATCCTAAAAAATAAAAGCAGAACCTCCCTTCCCCGTAATCGGGGTAAAGAGAGGATCTGCTTTTTTATATCTACCTCATGCTTTTAAACCTTAAATATGCTCACCGCGCTTAAAGCCTTCACCAAGCACCTCATGCGCATTACTAATGATGACAAACGCTCCCGGGTCCACAGACCGGATCAGCGCTTTCAGTCTCGGCACTTCATTTTGCCCCACCACAACCATCAGCACCGTTCGCTGGTCATCCGTATATCCACCTTTGGCCTCCAGCTTGGTCAGACCACGATCCAGATCGGCCAGAATGACTTTGGTAATCGGTTCTGTCTGGTTGGAGATGATATATGCCACCTTGGAGTATCCAAGTCCCATCTCGACGGCATCAATGACTTTACCCGTAACGTACAACCCGATTAATGCATACAGAGACTGCTCCAGCGACAGCACAAAGGCTGCCAAAATAATGACGGTTGCATCCATGATGACAACGCATAGCGAGTAACTGAGTCCACTGTATTTTTGCACAATGCGAGCCAGAATACTCATGCCCCCGGTTGAGCCTCTGCCCCGGTACACGATCCCAATCCCGAGCCCCACACCAATGCCCCCATACAGAGAGCCGAGCAACGGATTAGCCGTCGGAATCTCCCAATGACTCGTCAAATATACAAAGAGCGGCAACACAATGCTTCCAAGGATGGAACGCACACCATATTGTTTACCAATCAACAGGAAACCTGCAATTAATAACGGGATGTTAATCGCCCATTGGGTATATGCCGGTTCCCAGCCCAACCACTCGTCTCCGAGGATGGATAAACCCGAGACACCACCTGAAGCGATTTGATTGGGCAATAAAAATAAATTAAAGGCTACGGCAATCAAAAACGAACCCACAATAATAAACAGGGTATCGATGACGTTCCGCCATGGTCCATTCAGGGGAATAAATGTGGTTAACCTCTTTTTGCGTTGAGGATATGAATGTTGTTGCTCTTGCATGTTGTCGCGCGCTCCTTTTATATAACGTATCCATAATCTTCTTAACATTTCTTAAAATTGTTCAAAAAAAAGCCCCTGTATACACCAGCATGCGCCTCAGCGCACGGGTCCATACAGGAACTTGAATTAATCGTTTTCTACTTTAATTTGGCTACGCAAATAACCGTCGATGAATGCATCGAGGTCGCCGTCCATCACTGCTCCTGTATTACCTGTCTCTACGCTTGTACGGTGATCCTTTACCATACTATAGGGATGGAATACATAGGAGCGAATCTGGCTACCCCACGAAATTTCCGATTGGTCCCCTCGGATTTCGTCCAGCTGTTGTTTTTGCTCTTCGATTTTACGCTCATACAATTTCGAACGAAGCATCGTCATGGCTCGCTCACGGTTTTTGATCTGTGAACGTTCGTTCTGACAGGTCACAACCACTCCGGTCGGTATATGTGTAATCCGTACAGCGGAATCGGTAGTGTTAATATGCTGTCCACCCGCACCGCTTGCACGATACGTATCGATCTTGAGGTCTTCGGTACGAATGTCGATCTCGATGGTATCGTCGATCTCCGGCACCACATCACAAGATACGAAGGAAGTATGTCTACGGCCTGATGAGTCAAAAGGGGAGATCCGCACCAGACGGTGAACCCCCTTCTCTGCTTTCAGATAACCGTATGCGTTATGCCCTTTGATGGACAACGTCACACTCTTGATCCCCGCTTCATCACCCGGAAGATAATCCAGCACCTCAACCTTGAAGCCCCGTTTCTCTGCCCAGCGTGTGTACATACGGAGCAGCATCTGACCCCAGTCCTGCGACTCGGTACCACCAGCGCCTGGATGAAGCTCCAGAATCGCATTCATCTTGTCATACGGCTGGTTCAGGAGAAGTTGTAATTCAAACTCTTCCAGTTTGCCTACAATTGCAGCGACACTGTTGCCAATCTCCGTAGCGAGCTCTTCGTCGCCTTCTTCATCAGCCAGCTCAGCCATCATCAATGCATCATCATAATCCTGTTGCAACTTCGCGTACTGATCTACCGAACCTTTCACTGCGTTCATCTCTGCAATGACGGCTTGCGCTTTCTCATTGTCATCCCAGAAGTCTGGAGCTGACATCTTCTCTTCAAAGTTCTCAATCATCTCTTGCTTGAGATCTAAGTCAAAGAGACCCCCTAAGGTTTGTTAATTTCTTGCCTATTTCACGCAGGTCCTGCTTCACGCTTGGATCGATCATGTGCAATTCCTCTTTTCATTAAGATAAGCTCCCCGCATCCGGGAAGTTCAATAATCAAGATCAAGTCTCGGATACAATATACCGTGAGGCTTGCGCATACTGTTACCAGCAGGCACGTCACCCCTCAATCAGCATCATATGATTATTCATATGCACCGATTATCGGATATGCATCCTCCACTTTATCTTATTGAACCCCCGGCTGCAAGGAGCCGTATAAGTGAAACGATATAGATTAAACTAACCTATCTTACATTGGGTACTTCGATAAAAGGAATGAAACGAAAACTACTCTTGACCATGACAGTGTTTAAACTTTTTGCCACTGCCACACGGACAAGGATCATTACGGCCGATTTGGTCAGAAACTTTCACCGGACGTTTCTCAGCAGGTTCACCGCTTGTCGAGATCTGACTCTCGTCCACTACGGCCTGACGCTCCTGGTTGCTTTCGATCTGTGCTTTCATCACATACGTCGCAACTTCTTCCTGAATTGAAGCGATCATCTGATGGAACATCTCGAAACCTTCGAATTGGTACTCACGAAGTGGGTCTGTACCACCGTATGCACGGAGGTGAATACCTTGGCGCAATTGATCCATTGCATCAATGTGATCCATCCACTTGCTGTCTACTGCACGAAGCACAACAACCTTCTCGAATTCACGAACCATATCTTCACCGATACGTTCTTCACGGGCATTGTACTTGTTCTGTACTTTCTCGAACAGATACTCAATGATCTCTTCAGCTTCTTTGCCCCAAAGGTCATCTTTGGTAATCGATCCTTCATCCAGTAATTTGCTGTTCATGAAGTCCGCAACCTCTTGCAGCTCCCAGTTCTCCGGAATCTCGTCACTGCAGTGTGCTTCAACGATACGTTCAATGGAAGGTTTGATCATATCCATAACGATTTGTTTAATATTTTCAGACTCCAATACCTCACGACGCTGTTTGTAGATGATCTCACGTTGTTGGTTCATGACATCATCATACTGGAGTACCACTTTACGTACGTCAAAGTTATTACCTTCAACCCGCTTCTGCGCAGATTCTACAGCACGTGTAATCATGCGGCTCTCGATCGGCTGATCTTCTTCAAAACCAAGACGCTCCATCATGTTGAGCACGTTGTCCGCACCGAAACGTTTCATCAATTCATCGCCCAGCGACAGGTAAAACTGTGTGGAACCCGGGTCACCCTGACGTCCCGCACGACCACGCAACTGGTTATCAATCCGGCGTGATTCGTGGCGCTCTGTACCGATGATATGAAGGCCGCCAACTTCAGCCACACCTTCACCCAAAATAATATCTGTACCCCGACCGGCCATGTTCGTTGCAATCGTTACTGCACCCGCTTGACCCGCGCCAGAGATAATTTCAGCTTCTTCCGCGTGAAACTTAGCATTCAAGACCTGGTGTCTGATGCCGCGACGTTTCAGCATGTCCGATAGACGCTCCGAGTTCTCAATGGATACCGTACCCACCAGAACCGGTTGGTTTTTGCTGTGGCGCTCTACAATCTCTTCCACAACCGCTTTGAACTTGCCATCAATGCTCTTGTAGACCACATCCGCCATATCATCCCGTTTGTTTGGACGATTCGTCGGAATTTGCAGTACTTCAAGTCCATAGATTTTCTTGAACTCTTCTTCCTCTGTTTTTGCTGTACCTGTCATCCCCGCAAGTTTGCGGTACATCCGGAAGTAGTTCTGGAAAGTGATTGTTGCCAGCGTCATACTCTCGTTCTGAACTTCAATGCCTTCTTTGGCTTCAATCGCCTGGTGCAATCCATCACTGTAGCGACGTCCAGCCATCAGACGGCCTGTGAATTCATCAACGATCATGACCTCTTCATCCGTGACAACATAGTCCACATCACGACGCATGATTACATTAGCTTTCAGAGCCTGTACAATGTGGTGATTCAGCGTCACGTTGGCATGATCATACAAGTTCTCAATACCAAAAGCTTTCTCCGCTTTAGCCACGCCACCCTCAGTCAGCGCCACGGATTTCACTTTGATATCCACCGTAAAATCTTCTTCCGGTACAAGACGTTTCACAAAACGGTCCGCTGCATAATACAGATCGGTCGATTTCTGAGCTTGTCCCGAAATGATCAATGGTGTACGTGCCTCATCTACGAGGATGGAGTCTACTTCGTCAATGATACAGAAGAACAATGGACGTTGTACCATTTGCTCTTTGTACAGCACCATGTTGTCACGAAGGTAGTCGAACCCGAATTCATTGTTCGTACCATACGTAATGTCACATGCATATGCATGCTGTTTCAGTGCATGGTCCATACCGCTGAGGTTAACCCCAACTGACATGCCCAGGAATTCATAGATTTGTCCCATCTCCTGGCTATCCCGTTGCGCCAAATAGTCATTGACTGTGACTACGTGTACACCTTTGGACATCAATGCATTCAAATATACCGGCAGTGTTCCTACCAGTGTTTTACCTTCACCCGTTTTCATCTCAGAAATACGGCCTTCGTGCAGCGCAATCCCGCCAAGCATTTGTACATCATAATGACGTTTGCCCAATACGCGGCGTGATGCCTCACGTACGGTTGCAAATGCTTCAGGAAGAAGTTCATCCGTCGTTTCTCCCTTTTCAATCCGGGCACGGAATTCCTCCGTTTTGCCTTTCAACTGCTCATCAGACAATGCCTGAAATTGTGGTTCCAGTTTATTGATCACATCGACCGTCTTCATCAGACGTTTCACATCACGCTCGTTCATGTCTCCGAAGATCTTTTTGACAAGTCCTAACATGGTATACCCCTTTCGTGCAAAACAGAATAGACCCCCTGCTGCCGCCATACGACACCATCGGATGGATTGTTGATCCATTTCCCCCTGGGGGTAACAAACAAAAAAACATATGAGATGAATCAACTCCAGGCTTGCCACAGTTACTCATGAAGCTGATCGTATTCACCCGGCTCTGGTTTATGAAATACATGCCAGAATTCGAGCTATTGAATCATGTTCATGGTGCTGTGTCTGTCATTGATTATGATTAGCGATCATTCGTTGACAATTCCTCATCAGGACAATGATTCTCTTTGCATAAATTGTAACAGTTTGTAAGGGTCGCCGCAACACGCCGTAGCAGACTTCTTTGAACTTCATCCCCCGTATAAACCGAGTTTTAGTGCAAAAAATCATAGTCGTTATCGGAAGTTGCAAATGGACTGTTTTATTTCCCGAGATGTTGCAAGGATCAATCAATCATTTGTGGGAAATATGGAATTTAATATCAAAATTCATTTTAACTTTTATAATTCTACTTTTGTTTTGATTTTCCTGCTGACTCCTAATCTATTAGACGCAACAATATAGCGAATAGTTTCATCATTTTATTTCCATCTTGCAATTCATTCGCTACGCACAAAAGAGCCCCATCCCTAGAAGGATGGAAGCTCTCGTTAAGTTCAATTCAGGAAGCATAGGCTCCTGCTTATATTCAATACTAAGGGCTAACTATTCAATTGAAGCGATGCTGTAAGTATACTTAACCTTGCTCAATCAAGCCATACTTGCCATCGTTCCGTTTGTAAACCACGCTTACTTCCTCATTCTCGATGTTGGAAAATACGAAGAAGTTATGACCAACCATGTTCATCTGGAGGATTGCCTCTTCCACATCCATTGGTTTTAACATAAAACGTTTCGTACGTACAACTTCCAAATCATCATCCGTATCCGTGTCCAGTTCGGCTGTAGCCACTGTGCCTGTCGGATCTTCTACGAAGAGAGTCTTCAGGCTACCTTCCTGACGGAATTTACGGTTAATTTTCGTTTTGTGTTTGCGAATTTGACGTTCCAACTTGTCCACAACGGCGTCAATGGATGCGTACATATCATCGCTCTCATCTTCAGCACGGAGCACAAAGCCCTTCAAAGGAATCGTCACCTCAACTGTATGCAAGCCTCTAGTTGTGCTCAGTGTAACGGCACCGTCAGAGGTAAGGGGTGCATCGAAATACTTCTCGAGTCTACTCAACTTTTTGTCGACATAATCTTTCAAAGCTTCGGTAACCTCGATTTGTTGACCTCGAATACTTAAATTCATAGGGCACTCCTCCTTTATCTTTGCCACTTCATTATAACACGAATGTAAGCGCCATGTAAAAACTCCCGGTGACCGAATAATGACATCTGCTCCAGTCACATCAACCAACGTAAGTTTAACGCCATATTTCGTGATTTTTCGGCATTTTCGAGCAAAATCACAGATTTAACTGGATTGTATATCTGGCGCTTGATCATCTATTTAACCGTTTTTGAGGTTCCTCAATCTGTTATGTAGAACTAGCTTATCCTGACCCTTAAGCTGCCCCCGTTTTGTCCGGTAATGGAGAGATCAACTTTCTTATATTTTAAACTCTATCAACACAAAAAAAGACCCCGGATCACCGGAGTCTGATGCTAGCGATAATTCAATTTGGTAACCATCTAACCATATATGTAGGTCGGATTGTCCGGATGATTATAATTTGATTACGTTAGCTGCTTGCGGTCCACGTGCGCCTTCGACGATGTCGAATTCTACGGATTGACCTTCTTCCAAAGTTTTGAAGCCTTCGGATTGAATTGCGGAGAAGTGTACGAATACGTCGCCGCCGTCTTCAGTCTCAATGAAACCGTAACCTTTTTCTGCGTTGAACCATTTTACTTTACCTTGCATGCACTAACATTCCCTTCGTCATCAAATGAAGTGAAGCTCTGGCCAAGACCCTAGCCCACAACTCAGATGATATCACCTAAACTTATCCATTGTCAATTGGTAAAGAAAATGTTTTCTTGGTATTTTTTGTAGATTTATAGGGAGAAATGTTGAAAGTTTCACGTTGGACTGTTTCAACTAAGTATAAATCATCAAAAACGAATATACTATTTTTTGTTGTGCATATTTATTTTTAACATGAATTAAAAAAGAGACCAAGAGTTCATCTGAACCCCTGATCTTTTTGTAAAAGATTATTTTCTTTTATCCATAAGGTAACTATCTGCTGCATACTTGGCTTCATAGAGGTTACGTTGACTACGTGCTGCATTCCGCTGCATCAACCACTGCTGAGCCTCATCTTTTAACGCTAACATATGAGACTCAATCAACGCATCATAAGCAAGAATATGATTCAGCTTCGTATGTTGTTCTTGATTTGCCTTAGCAGGCCCGCCCAACCTTATTAAACGTTCTACGATCGACTGACGTTCATTCACAAAAGCTTCAGTCTCATCTGATGATTTTGTGTTGATTTCTTTTACGAAAGCATCTGTTAATATCGCGAGTTCATCTATCAGCTGGTTTATCTGATCTTTGCTTTCCATACTACATTGTTCCTGCGGTCTGTTTATTGATCACGACCCAGGTTTCTCTTAGCTCTTGTAAATACCCTAATGCTTCCTCACCCAGACTCGAATTCTTTTTAATATTCGCCTGAATAAGCAAATGATTCGTATACTCGTATAGAGCAAACAAATCTTTAGCTACCGGGTAGGATTGATTCAAGGTTGACATTAGTTCACTAACAATTGTCTGAGCTTTACCTAAGTTCACATTTGCTTTGTAGTAATCTTTCGTTTGTATACCATCCAATCCTGCCTTAACAAAGCGAATGGCCCCATCATATAACATGATCACCAGCTGACCTGGTGTTGAGGTCTGTACAGAATTCTGTTTATATTTCTCATAAGGAGATTTAATCATTTCAAATCCTTCCTCCTCTTTTACTTAAAGTAGCTTGCCAAACTGGAAGATTGGGATTGGAACTGACTCATTGCTTTCTCCATCGCTGTAAATTGTTTATAATATCGCGTTTCCCAATTCGTCATTTTCCGCTCCAAGTTTGAGATACGATTATTATAATCTTTTAATTGTTCTCCCATAATACTTTCTGTTTTCAAAGCCATGGAAGCATTCGTATCAAATTTGGATGTACCTACTTTTTTCGTAAACATATCCAACGTTTCATTTAACTTTCCTCTTATTTCACCAAAAATAGGCTTGCCATTAAGATCGGAGGCAGAACCGCGGAAAATAGATAAAACCTTATCCGGATTCGTCGTTAAAGCTGCTGTTAACTTAGCTTCATCAATTTTCAATTGCCCCTTCTCATAATATTGCCCTGTCGTGATTCCGGCTTCGCTAAGACCTTTAAGATTATTGCTAATAATCATTCTCATGGTGGTTACAGTATCACTGAGAATACCATCATTTTTCAGGATACCACTCTTAGCCTTTTCTTCCCATTTTTTAATATCATCTTCCTTCATGGACTCGCGTTGTTCATCTGTTAAAGGTTTAAAGTCACGATAAGTTTGTTCTGATATTTTGGAATTCATCAGTCCTAGTAATTCATTATACGAATCCACAAATGATTTAATGGTCTCTACAGCCTTGGTAGGATCAGACTGGGTTGTGATTTTGGAGTTGGTAGCACCTGTGACTTCCAAAAAAGTCAATTTAACTCCATTAACCGTGAGACTGTCTGTGGAAGGCTTATACGTTTCAGTACCACCTAACCCGCTTGTAACGGTAACTTCTCCTTCAGTATAGTTCACCTTCCCACCTGTTCCAAAGTTAGCCGGAGCATCAAGTTTCAGTGCTCCTAACAACGAGCTAGTCTTAGATAATTTGTTACTATCCGTATCGGTTATTGCTTTACCAAATTCCTTATGTGTGATTGTAAACTTGCCACTAATTTCATCAAAAGTTGCATTCACTGTTGGAACCTCTGAGTTAATTCTTGCTATCACAACAGCTATTGAATCCGTGCTACCAAATTGGACCGTTTTATCGTTAATATTCAAATCATACGTTCCCGGAGTTGCACTTCCAGTAAGATCGGCCAGAGTTGTTGCTCGCGTAGCTTTTGTTCCACCAACCTGCAGCTCAACTGAACTTTTCATAATTGCCTTCTCAGCAAGCTTAGTGACCTTGACTTCCAAGGAAACATTGCTTGCATCTGCGTTGGCTTCAGCTTTGACAGCTGTAGAATTCCCACTCACCGTTGATTTTTGAGTATTTAGCAATTCCGATTTACTACTCATATCAAATAATTTATTACTCATTTGTACAATTTTACTGTTTAGTTCTCTATAGCTGTCGCGAGTCCAATCGAAAATTTGCTTCTGTTGCTTTAATTTATCTAGAGGGACACGCTTTACTGACATCAACGATTTGACCATACTGTCGACATCCATACCTGAAAAGCCATTAATTCTTGATACCATTCATTTCACCCTCCTACACCTTTTCGTCGATCACAATCCCTGCAATTTCCATCATTTTGGCAACTAGATCCAGTGTTTTCTCAGGTGGGATCTCTCGAAGAACCTCTCCAGTTTCCTTATTAAGAACCTTAACGAGAATTTGATGCGTTTTCTCGTGTACACTCATCTCTAGGGTCGTTGTTGGGCCCTGAAGAGCTTTAACGGCCTTATCAATGGCTTTGATGAGTTGTTCATCGCCAGGTGGAATATTCATTCCTTGCCGTTCCAATTTGGATAAATCCGTTCCGTTTCTAACCGATTGTAATAACATGCTGTCCTTATTACTCCGAGGCTCAACTGATGTGTTATTTGTAGCTGAAGAAGTCCCAGTCACATTGGTAGAAAGTGAAAACTGTAGATTCATCGTTCATCCCCCGATGGAATTATTTATTATATTTATCGGTAATCTTTAAGTGAGAATGTAGAGAATTATAGTAAAATTAAGATTTGATCTTAGTGATGGACTCAGTTAGATGACAAAATACGAGCATCATACACGGGTTGAACCCAAGCAGCTGAAGGGAATTTCTCCATCATTTCTTTTCTCATTTTCATCATAGCTTCTTGATCATTATTATTTTCGTAAAGCCTAAAATTCCGCTCGTATGTTTCATAACTGGAGTCTAAGTTCAATAATTTGGTATAGAACAATTCTGCATCTTCAAAATAGTTGTTTCGGAAACACAAATCCCCTAAAAGCCTTACAATTCCCGGATGATTTGGTGATTCCTTGTACACACCAACCAACATATCAATCGCTAACTCGTCAAATCTATACTCGCTGAGAATTTTACATATATTCAAAACATTTTTAGAATCGTTATCTATCAGTTTTTGAGTCAGCTCCTGGAATAGCTCAAACTCCTCAATCATGATCAATTGTTTACAAAGTGTAAATAGAACATTTTGCAACGGTTTAGTAATAGAGCCTGTCAACTTTTCATCTTTAAAGAGTTGTTTGATTATTTTCATCTCTTTGACGCCAAAATTCATTGCAAATTGAATTTTATCCATTACACTCTTGTCCTTAAATATATAGGCCATCAGTAGAACATCTTGTATATTTTCTCTATTGCCCAAGTTATTAATATCTTCCAAAGCTGTTCTCATTAGATTCTTGTCTTTACTATATATCTTGGCAATCGTATGAATATGCGGCTCCGTTGTGATGTTGAATTTGCTCAAGTAGTGGTTCAACAACGGATGACGCAAACTGTACAAAATATTCATTAAATTCTGGAGATCTTCTATGGTGTTCAGTTTATAGTGTTCCTCTATAATCTGTTTGCACTCGTCCGCAGATTGATTTATTTTAAGGCTGAACTGTAAGTAATCCTGCAAGACATGCGCAGTGTTCCCTTTTACCCTCATCGCGTTAATTCTCTCCAAGTAACTTTTATCCAATTGGTTCGTTTTCTCATACATATCCGCCAATTGAAGATGCGCCATATATCCTCCGCTACCCTCGGTAACCATCGTACCTTGATCGCCTAATTTAATACATTCATGGAAACACGTTTCGGCGTCTTTGAAATATCCATTCCTCGCATATATAATACCTTGAATGTATTTCATCTCCGTTTCTGAAGGGAAGATCCTCGTGGCATCCACTAGTATACCAACGGCATCCTCAAATTGACCGGTCTCATGAAGTGCAAATGATAACTTTGTGAGCAGCTCAGGGATATATACTTTGTCCTTGCCCAGCGAGTACGATTTTTGAAAATAAGTAACCGCTTTTTTAAAATCATTCATACCAAAATAGGTTTTCCCCATATTATATAGGTTGTAGGCTGTAGGATTCTCCTGAACTTCCAGTTTCATTAAAGGCAGATTACGCTTATGTTTCTTCTCTTCCAATATTTCCTCATCCATGTATCCTACATGCTGAATTGTTGATAGCGACATAACACCACGGTATTTAGAGTTGTCGTCCAGTATGTTAAGATGCTCATGCAATCTATTTTCATATTTTAGGCCAATGTTGTTCCGGAACAACCTCACAGCTGTGTGTATAAATGATTGATTAAATTTCATATGATTATTAATATTAAATACATAATAATCGTAGTCTTTCTTTAATTCCTCCTGTAGATTTACATCTGCATCAAAATATTCATCTGCATCCATCACAAGAATATAATCTGATTTTGCCAGCTCTATTGCATAATTTCTCGCGGCAGAGAAATCATTCACCCAATTGAAGGAATATATATTTGGGGTATATTTCTTGGCGATATCTAATGTTTCATCCGTCGAGCCTGTATCCACGATAATAATCTCACTAACAATCTGTTTTACACTCTCTAGGCACTTCTCCAAGTACTTCTGTTCATTTTTAACAATCATGCAAAGGGAAATCGTTTTGTCCATTAGATCCACTCGTCTCTTCATTAGTAGTATTTGAATTCATTCAATGACATCACATCGTAAAGTATAGATCCATAACACTTCATCATACCTGAATTTCAATTTATATGAATGAGCATGAGGTATATGCAACAGTATACCGAGCTTCCTCTGCTCTATATTTTTCTTGTTAATGTTTGTTAAAACACTATCCATAATCTATTTCAATAGAACACTCAAATTAAACAAAGACAGTTCTAATTTCTAATAACATGTCATGCACACTTAGATTCTGATTATTAGACGAGGCATAGTAAAAAAGGTTGTCGATGTGAAAATCGACAACCTTTTCTTACCCATAAATGCTGAGTTAAAATTAACGCAACAATTGCAGAACAGCTTGCGGCTGTTGGTTTGCTTGTGCCAACATCGCTTGGGAAGCTTGAGCCAAGATGTTGTTTTTCGTTTGGTTCATCATTTCTTTTGCCATGTCTACGTCACGAATACGGGATTCAGCAGCAGACAAGTTCTCGGAAGTTGTTCCCAAGTTGTTAATTGTGTGCTCCAAACGGTTTTGGTAAGCACCCAGTTTAGCGCGCTCAGTAGAAACTGTTTCAATCGCGTTGTTGATTGTTGTGATTGCAGCATTTGCAGAAGTTGCGCTGGAGATACTGATACCGCCAGTTACAGCTGCTGCTGTGCCACCAGTTGCGGAAGTGGATCCAGTAGCTGCGCCAACGCCCAGGCTTGCAGCATCCATCGCTTTGATTGTCAGAGAGATGTTTTGGTCAGCATTTGCACCAATGTGGAAGCTCAGGTTAGCAGCACTTGTTACGGAAGAACCGCTGTCCGCGAAACCGTTAAGCAATTTCTTAGTGTTGAACTCAGTTGTATTAGAGATACGAGTGATCTCTTTCGCCAACTCGTTTACTTCATCTTGCAATGCAGTACGGTCTTTATCTGTGTTTGTATCATTGGAAGATTGTACAGCAAGCTCACGCATACGTTGCAGGATGGAGTGAGTTTCGTTCAACGCACCCTCAGCTGTTTGGATCAAGGAAATGCTGTCTTGAGCATTTTTAGTAGCCATATCCAAACCGCGGATTTGACCGCGCATTTTTTCGGAAATTGCCAAACCTGCAGCATCGTCACCAGCACGGTTGATACGCAGACCGGAAGACAATTTTTCAATTGCTTTGTTTGTGTTTGTTGTGTTTGCACCCAGTTGACGGTGTGTGTTCATTGCAGCGATATTGTGGTTGATAATCATTAGAAATTTCCTCCCTGAAAATAAGTTAGTTCCACATCCATGTGGTAAACGCCGCGACATTAAGGTCGGCCGCCCTGCTGAAGCAGCGTCTAAACTATATATCGACAGGAAGTGAAGAACTCTTTATAGTAAATTGGAATATTTTTATTTTTTTTTGTTCTCTATTCCTTGCAGTAGCTCCATAAAAGCTGCAACGCTGGGAGCATCCGGTTTAGCTGATTCCCGGTTAGCTTCCTGGATAGACGCATATACCTCTTTTCGAAAGATATCAATCTGTTTGGGAGCAGATATACCGATTCGTACCGTGTCCCCTTCTACTGCGAGAACGGTTACCTCGATGTTATCCTGAATGATTATCGACTCGCCCTTTTTACGTGACAATACTAACATATCAGGCTCCCCCCTCTGTCGTCGTTAATTCTTCCGTCCAGATGAGATGTCTGGTCATATAGTCCGATTGGAGAAGGACAACTTGCTTCCCTACTCTCTTGACGGGATTAATGACTACTGGAGCCAGCAAATTCATGGTTGATTTCGTAATCTCGGAATGAATCGTAACGATCGAGAATACAGCAACTTCTTCCTCAATCTCCAATTCTTCTTTATCTTCATCGCTCAGTTCAAAGCTGTAATCCTGTTTAAATTCAAACGGGCTAACCACCAAAAATGAAAGTTCTTTCTCCTTCACTGATTGTAAATAGCTGAAAGGTGTCTCTTCCCAAGGAATTAAAGCAAACGTAGTCTCATCTTCAAATCCAGGCAGACCTCTGGAGAACTCATAAATACTTTGCTCATCGACTTCAATCTTACCCCAATTACTTGTCTCAATAAAAATGATAAACGCCTCCCTGGCGATAATAATTTTAGATAAAAAAAGCTATAGCGGATGCTTACAACCGTCTATAGCTCTATAGTATAACTTATAATCCGATATCTATTGAAGGCGGGATATACTGTATGGAAGCATATTGTTGTACATAGATATCCAGTTTCCCGCGTTGATACTCGATCTCAGGTTTGTTCACGGTGACATTCATTTCCGATTCTCCTGCTTCAAAACGAACGTCAGGCGCTCTCGTGTTAACACGAATGCTCACATTATCCATAGATGCCGGTGTACGCGTCTCTGGAAACGGTTTGGCTTGCCAGTTCGTCCCGACAATGTTGGCAATCGTATTACCTGGCTTATGAATTGCCGCCAGTTCATTTCCTTGCTGTACACGCTCGGCCATATTTTGCAGAAAAATCTGCTGAATGCCTGAATAGATCCGGGCATTCATATCAATCATATTCCCTCCATGATAGGCCGAGAAGGCCTTGGACTGATCGATATTAAGATCTATCGGATGGCTTTGTATCGTTAACTTCCCAGGCTTCGTATGGAGCTCTACATCTGCTTTCGGTTGCCGGATGGAATACTGCCCCATGTCCGCATCTATATGAAGTACTGTAGGCGTTGTCTGGATTTGCAGCATTGGAATAATACTCACAAGAGGATCTCCCCTTTATCTCAGAAAGTCAACCAAAGATTGGGATATGATTTTCGCTCCTGTAGATAGAGAAGCGTTGTAAATATTCTCCTGGATTTTAGATTTGATGGACAATTCAGCATAATCCGCATCCTCAACCTTGGACTGTAGATCGGACAAATTCACTTCAAGATCACTCAATCTACCTTGCATCAGTTCTATACGATTTGTTTTTGCACCAATTTCAGCTCGAATAGAAAGCATTTTATTGGTCCGCGTATCAATATTGTTTAGTTGATTAGACAATTCCTTCTGATCTCCACTAGCCAGAGCCTGACTAATGGTATTAAAGATTACAAACAGGTTATCTGCCTCAGCTGCGTTTCCAAATACCTCATTGCCCGTGACATTGATCGGGAGTTGAACAGCTTCACCGACAATAAAATTAATCTTGCCTGTATCAGTAAGAACTGAAGCAGCGCCAGATGTGTCAAATGATCCATCCGGATTTGCAGGAAAATCGTATGGCTTAACGTCATAGGTTTCGCCGTTAAAAACATACTTTCCGTTTAGTGTGCTATTTGAGATATCTATGAGCTGTGCTTTGAGTTGTTTGACTTCTTCATTGATGCTGTCCAGAGCCGACTGTGGATTCGTTCCCGTTGCCGCTTGAACTGTCAATTCTCTCAAACGCTGTACCACACTACCGGCCTGATCCATAACGGTATCATTGAAATCCAGCCAAGATATCGCGCTATCCACATTTTTCTGATATTGCTCATTGGATGATAGTTCCGCACGGTACCGGAGAGAATAAGTAATACCAACCGGATCATCTGAAGGCTTATTAATCTTACGCCCTGTTGCCAATTGAGTTTGAGTAGTGTTCATTTGCTGTGCATTGCGGTTCAGGTTAAGAATCAACTGTGAACTCAACATGTTATTGGTAACTCTCATTTTAATTTACTCACTCCTCTCTATGTTTATCTGCCTACTGTACCTGTGGAATTAATTAATTTCTCTAATAATTGGTCATATGCCGTCATAAAGCGTGCTGAAGCACTGTATGCATGCTGGAATTTAATCATATTCGACATCTCTTCATCCAGCGATACTCCACTGACCGATTGGCGTCTCGTGTTGACCTGTTCGACCAAAAATTCCGAATTCGATGTTTGGCGAGCTGCTTCCTGAGACTGTACACCGAGTTGACCTACTATCGCGCTAAATTGAGCCCCGATTGTTGCATTACGCAAACCGTCAGCTGATTTCATCGGCGTGTCTTTAAGATTAGCCATCAGATTAGCCAGTGTATTATTCCCTTTGATTATCGTTTCTGTTCCAGATGCATTCGTTGTTGTTCGAAGTGAAGTTGCAATCTTGTTTGGATCAGCCACTATGGCGGCATTCAAGGAGATATTCCCGGCTGTAATTGCGGTTCCACCTCCAGCCGCAGTAAAGAAAGGTAATCCTCCATTGTTCGTACCATCCAGACTATACCCAAGTTGATGCAATCCGTTTAAACCTTTGACAGTGACCTTCAGATCACTAGCCAATGTTCGTGTCGCTCCTGTGTATGTAACATTATTCAGAACGGTATTATCAGGTAGTACAGAACCTGCAGGTATTGTGATCTCGATATCCCCGTTAGCTAACGTATTCGCTAGCTCATCCATTTGTTTACGGTAGTCACTCACCAGCGTATCTCTGGATTTGATCATGCCATGAACCTCACCGTTGGTGAGCGTACCAGCTGTATATGCGTTATTCAAAAACGCTGAATCTACCACTGTTTGTACCACTCCGCCAGTCACAAGCTCTTGTCCATTCATTTGAACCTGATAACCCTGTGGCGAATCCGTGACGGTAATATTCATAATTTTGGACAGTTTGTCTGCCATTAAGTCACGTTGGTCACGTAGGTCGTTTGCATTATCCCCTAGGGACTCTACCTTTACAATTGCACTGTTAAGGTTCGCAATATTACCCAGATAACCTTGGATTTCATTACTCTTGACCGCAATATTGCTGTCCAAATCCTGACTTAGAGCGTCCAATTGGCGACTAATCTGGTTCATCGCGTCTGTAAGAGCCAGTGTCGTCTCTTTAACAATCCGTCGAGCCGTAACGTCTTCCGGGTTTTTACTCAGATCGGACCAGGATTTATAGAAATTATCCATAACCGTCCGGAAACCCGTGTCCGATGGCTCATTTACAATCGCCTCGAGTTTTTCCAGTGTATCTCGCTGAATCGACCAACTCCCGAAGTTGGTATTTTCGTTTCGATACTGGTCATCCAGAAACTTCTCGCGAACACGTGTGATCGAGTCGAACTCTACTCCTGTTCCGAGTTGTCCTGGTGCTGTGCTGTGCAAAAATGCAAACGGCTCCATAGGAATGGAAGCCTGCATGTTCACCTTCTGACGTGAGTATCCTTCCGTGTTGGCGTTGGCTACGTTATGGCCTGTTGTGCTAAGAGCGGCCGTCTGTGTGAACAAACTGCGTTTAGCCGTTTCGATTGAATGAAATGTAGATGTCACCTGGTTTCCCCCTATTAATCAGGCACGCGTGTCGAACAGACCGATTCGCCCTGGATTGCCGTGTTTATCAGCAGGATGCTGATAAGTTGCATCCTGTTCAGGTCTCGAAGCAAACATGTCCATAGATAAATCAATAAACATTAATGATTGCTCGATCAGCTTTTGATTGAGTTGATTAATCTCTTTCAATTCTTGTAATGTTTCCGCCAGCCTCTTCTGAACTTCAAACAATCGCTGTTTGTCAGCCGGATCAAAGATCAGCTTGGAAATCTCGGTAATATTCAGGTTCAGCATCGACTTGATGCCACGCTCCTGAAGTAGTTCATGAACAGCATGTAGTCGTTCTGTTTCAAGCGGCTCCTGCTGTTTCATAAACTTGGATTCCTTATTCATGATAGCAATAAGCTGGTCTACATCATTTTTGACGATAACTTCTCGTTTAAGTTGACTTAGCTCCAGCATATCACGGTGACTTTGCTCCATCTGCTCTAAAACTGCAATTAATCTGTCCAGTGCTGCCATTACCTAATCACCTATTCCTTATCAAAAGACTTGAAATACGGTAGCAGCTTATCAGCAAGCTTGCTACTGTCTACCTGGTATGTTCCTGAGCTTACCTGCTCTTTCAACTCCTGAATGCGTTGCAACCGTCCTGCATCTTGTGTACGTCCTTGTTCTTCAAGCATCTTCATCGCCTCCGGAGAAATGGATACTTCATCCTTGCGGCGGCTTTTCTTGTTCTCAGCCTGCTGATTGGACTCAACATTCCTCTGATATGAATTGATGGCTCCAATTCGACTCGGTTCATTGATTTTCATTCGAAGTGCACTTCCTTTCACCTGATTTTTTTCGTTGATATACGTATTTCTTTCTTTATCTTTATGTGTTCGAAATGAGTAGGATAATAAAAAAAACCGATAATCTTTAATAAGTTTATCGGTACGTTTCAAAACATTTGTTATAGCATTATTCGTATTTAAGACCACGTTCCTATTAATTGCGCAGTTTGTCGACGGCATTGTAGGTTCGTCCGCCTATTGGGTTGTTATCCTTCTGACCTACTTCACGAGCAGCCCCAGCCAAGTCTTTCGTTAGTCGAGTACGGCAGGAATCGCACATATGGCCTTCACGAATCAGCATTCCGCACACTTCACAAGGATACATCATATTCGGGGCGTTTTCGATGGAAATCCGTCCCTCTCGGATAAACTTCGTGATGGTTTTGATTGAGACTTCTGTCGCATCCGACAATTCCTGTATGTTGGCGCCTTTATTCTCGCGCAAATAGTCTACACAGATCTGGTATTCCTGCTCCATTTCCTTGATACAGTTCGAGCACACATCACGAAAATTCAATGCATACAATCTTCCGCAACGAGGACAATTCCCTAAATTCATCGCTAAAACTCCCCTCTCAAACTTCCTATTCCGACTAGATAATATCTATACATTACCTTATTTTCTCATATGAAGTCCATAGCATATTTACAAATATACAATGGTTTAGATTGCGTGAATATGAAATTTTTTTTTAAAGTTGGACCCCATATTTTACAAGGTTATCTTAGCTTCTGATATCTACTTCACAGTTTCCCCTAACTATTTAGGGGGAAATAACAACAAAACCTCAAGACCGTGCTAGTGTGAGTGTATAAATCTCCACCGTCACGCCGGCTTTACTTGCGGCATGTAAAATGACATGCCCACAAGCGTCTAACGTACTTCCGGTCGTGTAGATGTCATCAATTAAAAGTAATTTAAACGGCTTGCTGTAATTCTTGAGCAGGCTGAAATCAAATTCATCAAGCTTGATAGAAAAGGCATGTTTCATCGTCTCGAATCGCTCGGCGCGAGACTTGAAGCTTTGTTTCCCTGTGTTGATCTGGCGTTGCAACAGATCAACACAGGGCAAACCAGCGGTGATGGCAAGCTCTGTTGCCAGCCGCTCCGCCTGATTAAAGCCGCGTTCGGCCAGACGCTCGTCGCTCACGGGCACATACGTGACCGCATCCGGTCGCCATAGCGGCTTCCCGGTTTCTTTTTCACATATAAGAGTCAGTTCTTCACTCATCGCTTGAAAAGCTTGAGTTAACATAGCAGTTAGTAGCGGGGCGTAGCGCTCATAGCCTCGAAATTTGTACATGCTTATCCAATCTTTCATTAGATCGTTATACTGGACGGCGCTACGATTGCAGAAGAAAGAGCGATTCTGCATATGCGGGCGCACACAGTCAGGGCATCCTACACCACGCCCACAGCGCTGGCAACGGATCGAACGAATCCATGGAATCTGCTGTACACAACGCGGGCATATCCCGGAATAACGTGAGGACAACACCGCACGGGTTCCACAAGTCAAACATGGTGAACCCGGCGGGCCAAGCAGCTTATGGAGTTGTCCGGTTAAACGCTGAACATGCTCGAAAATATGAGAAATATAACTGAACATGAGGTGCTTCTCCTTTCTTAACGATATAACGAGACGACGTAGCGAGCATAAAGTATGTAATACACGTTCGGTTAGTATGTGTGAAGACCACTAGTGCTTGTGTAGCGATAGAATGGTTTTGTTTTGAAGGTGGATACTGGCGTAAATAATGGTTCGCATAAACGATTAGTCTGTAGTGAGCCTATTCAAGTTCAGTTGTGTATGTTGATGTAATGATGACTATGATCTTGGAGCTGGTGTACGGAGATAACCTTTGCGACGGGCAATCGCGTTCATTTTGCGAATCTGGGATACAGCTTTCACTTGGGAACGAGTACGGCGGGATGCAGCAAATACGACACGACCTGCCGGATCATCCAAGGAGCGCCCTGCCCGGCCTGCCATCTGTACGAGCGAGGCCTCGTCAAAAAGTCCGTTGTCTGCATCCAGAATAAACACATCGCTACGCGGGATCGTCACGCCTCGCTCCAAGATGGTGGTTGTCACGAGCAGACGGATGGAGCGTTCACGAAATGCAATGACTTTGGCGGCCCGCTCCGCATCCTGCGATGAAGTGCCTTCAATCGAGATCGCAGGAAAAGTCCGGCGCATCAGGTGCACAAAGGCCTCAATCTGGGCGATACGCGTTACAAAAACAAACACCTGAGCATCACGTTGTAAGGAAGTACGAATGCTACTCACGATGGTAGCTGGAAGTTGTTTGCGTTTGATGCATTGTGCCACAGTAGACATGTTGATCAGCTTCGGTACAGGTAGCGGATGTCGATGGAAGCGGACAGGCACTTTGGCATGAGCAAGTTTGCCCAAAGCGACCTCACGTTGCAAACGGGTTGGCGGCGTAGCGGACAAATAAATAAAATGCCCCTCCGGTTTACAGCAAGATGTAGCAGCGTGGGCCAGCATGGGATCGTTATGATAAGGAAATGCATCAAGTTCGTCGATGATCACCAGATCAAAACCTTGGTAAAAACGCATAAGCTGGTGTGTGGTGGCCAGAGTAAGCTGCGCGTCTTTCCAGCGCTCCGAACTTCCGCTATAGAGCGTTGCGAGCGAGGTGTCCGGGAATGCTTTGGCAAGGCGCGGAGCCAGCTCCAGTACAACATCCCTGCGCGGTGTAGCGACCAACGCTCGTCCCCCATGATCCAGGGTGTACTGGATTAGTGGGAAAATCATTTCGGTCTTGCCGGCCCCGGTCACGGCCCAGAGCAAGAACCGCCCCGGCCCATCCCCTGCGGGCGGCCGGGCCAAAAACGCGAGCGCCGCGGCTGCTGCCGCGCTCTGCGCTGCGCTTAGCCCCCACCGGGCGAGTCCGCCGCCGGTGGGGGCCAGGGCCGTGCCACGCGATGCTTTGCCGCGTGCGGGCACGGCCCCTTGCGCTGCACTGCGTAGCAGCAGCGCACAAGCACGGCTGCGCCCTAGCGCGAGGCATGCCTCGCAGTAGGCGCACGCCGCCAAGCCGCAGGCAGCGCAGGGCACGCGCTGCCGGGCTTCGCTGCCACAGCGGTGGCAGCGGGGCGCGCTTCGCGCGCGGCCGAGCCACGCGAGCCTGCGGCGCGTGGCAGGCCCTTCGAGGGCGGCTGTGAGCTGCAGCCGCCCATGCAAGCGCGCGAGCTGCGCAGCCGCGCGCCAGCCCCCTGGCGGCATGGCGGGCTCCGCCGCCAGCAGCGCCTCGGCCTCGGCCGCCAGTAATTGGCGGCCGCTCATCCGCTCAGCCAGCAGAGCTGCGCACTGCTCCAGCTGAGCCCAATACTCGGCGGGATATGGCTTCGGCATCCCACCAACCCTAACTGCACGCATAGCTGCAGTCCCTTTCCCTCCATCCCCACCAATTCCTTTTTCCCTTTTATCGTTCTCCCCTCTGTCCAATCTACTTCCATTCCTCCATCTTACCGCTTCCGCCTGTTCGACCAACACTCTCCTTGCCTCTATTTCACCCGAGAGATGCTCATACAAGTCCAGCTTGGTATTCAAGTAGCTTTGCCACGCCTCCATACGCCACATATCCATGCTACGCTCGGGTACGAATTGATCTACCAGCCACGATGCCTGACTTAACGGAAAATGCATGCTTAACACCAGCCATTGTTGCACATGCCGTCCACTCATGCCCTCAAGCCACCACATGACATCCACCTGAATGTCGAGAGACATGACCATATCCCACTCTTCCTCCGCCCGGTACACGTAAACCCCAACCTGCATCGCGTCTTCCCTCCCCTGTTCGTATCCGAAAAACAAAAAAAAGCACATGCTGACCGACGTCTTCGCCGGAGCATGTGCTTCATGTCCATTTTGCATATCACAGTGATTATAATTATTCATACGATGACCATATTCTAAAGCATTTCGAATTTCAACCTCACCGTATCCCATTCCTTCAGCTACTTAATTCGACTCTGTTCTTCCTCAATTTCCATATAAAATCAAGTATATGATTTTGCATTCTGTCCGTCAAGACAACCTTAACGTCACGTATTAACTCATTTAAAAATTTGGAATTTTCCCTTTGTATATGCGCAACTTTTTCCAATTTTATCAGTCTATACTTCTAAGTTAAGACTTCTGACTTCAAAATGCTTCTTCAGCATCATTTGAAGTGGTAAATCCAGTCTTTAACCATAGATTGCAATAAAACCCATATTCAATTTAAAGGCAGACTTGGCTACAATTACAAAAAAAAGATTACAGCCTCAAGCTGTAATCTTTCTCATATCGAATCGGCATATCAACGTCTGCAAACGTGTAAAATGTGAGGATTATCTGCACCCAGCTTCATCATTGGACCTACGCAGATCAATGAGGCGATAGTCACCATTCCTCTGCCCGGTATGTTCAAGTTCTGCTGGCACAGCAGGCAGATAAGACAACTCCATGCCTTGCCTTTGCATCATCTTCTCAATAATGGTTATCGTCTCTGCCTCTTGTTGCTCGGCGACCACCGTTAATGTAAAGCTCTTGCCACGATATAATAATTCCAGACAAAGTGATCGAATAATGCCTTCAATCCGTCCTACCTGATTGGAAGGAATGAGCAAAATCTGCTCGAAGCCTTCGGACTCCGGGCGGGAAGTATGGCGCTGGTGCATAAGATGAACGGCCATTGCCGCCAGGAAGTATATGAGCAGAATCATAGTCAGATGAGCAACCATGGCAACTGCACCTCCTCGGAAGGTCATGTTCACCCATGGCGAACATCCCTGTATACCGCAGTATATGCAGCGTATTCCGAAGGGTTACAGCCAAACAACCAGTCGGCGCTCGCCTGAACCAATGTTCAGGACACCCTTACACTGTGTTCATGTACAGTGATAAAGTCCATCAACCCGCAAACCAATCCGTACTGGATAGGGCGCGAGTAGATACCTGTATAACAATTATTAGAATTAGAGTGTAACCCAGCCATATTTGATGGAGTTAATAACGGCCTGTGTACGGTCGTCCACTTCCATCTTCTGCAGAATGCTGCTGACATGGTTTTTCACTGTTTTTTCACTGATGAACAAAAATTCACCAATCATCTTGTTGCTCTTACCCTCAGCCATTAAACGCAATACCTCAGCTTCACGACGTGTCAGCGGGTTATTGTCTCCAGCAACAAATTTAACGCCTGCTTCCTTCGAAGCGCCTTCGCTCATCGCACCTGTTTCGTTAAGATACGTCATACGACGAAGTTGCATAATCAGTTTGCCCGTTACTTTAGGATGAATAAATGCATGACCTTCATGAACGGAACGAATCGCGTTGATCAGCGACTCTGCTTCCATATCCTTCAGCAAATATCCGTTGGCTCCCTTACGGAGTGTTTCGAATACATAACTTTCATCATCATGAATGGACAGAATAATAACTTTTACATCCGGGAACAGCTCGCGCAGTTTCTCAGTGGCTTCGACGCCGTTCTCTACAGGCATGTTAATGTCCATCAGAACGATATCGGGTTTATCCTGATTACAGAATTCGAGCACTTGAATACCATCGCCACATTCCCCGATGACCTCAATGTCGTCCTCCATATTTAAAATGCGTTTCAAGCCCTCTCGGAACAGCTGATGATCATCAGCCAAGAGAACTTTAATTGATGTTTTTCCAGTATCACGGTTTTCCATCCTGCTACTCCTTTCCCTTATCCACGTTTGTCGGGATATGAATGACTATTTTGGTTCCCTGGTTCTCTGCGGATTCAATCTCTATTCTTCCTTCTAACAGTTCAACCCGTTCTCTCATCCCGATCAGACCGAAGTGGTTGTGATCCTTGCTTTTCTTGGCAAGAAGCTCCGGTTTGAACCCAAGCCCATTGTCCTGAACGACAATTTTGACGAGCTGAGCCTGGTATGTAATTTCTACGACAACATATGTGGGATAAGCATGCTTGGCAGCATTAGACAGACCTTCCTGCACGAGACGATAGATTGCAGCCTCCATTGCAGATGAGAGACGATGTTCCTTGCCTCTTGTTTCAAAAAGCGACCGAATTTTTGTTTTTACTTCAAAATCCTGCACATACTTTCGAAGCGTTGGAATCAATCCCAGATCATCCAGTGCCATAGGACGCAGATTGAATATAACTTTTCTCATTTCTTCAAGACTTGAACGAACCTGGCCTTTCAAATCTACTATTTCGGCCTGAACCATCTTAAAATCCTGCTTCATGAGCATTCTTTCTACAATTTCCGTCCTAAGCACTAGATTAGCAAGCATCTGCGCAGGCCCGTCATGAATCTCGCGGGCAATACGTTTCCGCTCTTCCTCCTGGGCCAAAATTATTTTCAAACCAATCATTTGTCGATTCTTGGCAGACTCGATAATCCGGGTCACCTGACCCAGCTCTCCTGACAAGTATTCTAGCACAACGCCCATCTGCGAACCAATCGTCTCGGCACGCTCTACAGAAGCCTCCACATTTTTGGCACGCTTCTGCAGATCATCCCGACGGGCCTTTAGATACATTTCCTTCTCACGATAAATCATCAGATCCAGCTGTAGCTGTGTCGCTTTTTCATACGCCTGCTTGATATCATGCTCCGAATAGCGGACAAAGTCGCGGCTCACCTCTGTAAGCCGGATCCGGGAACGGCGGTAATTCAGCTCCAATTGATCTACTTTCTCGATCGTTTCCGCCGTTTCCTTCAGCACCGACTTCAACTCTTCATTGAGCGTCTTCAGCTCATCACGAGTGGAGTCCATGATTTCAAACATTTGATATTTGCTGTTTTCCATGACTTGTATGGCGTTTTTTATGACGCGGTCTATGGCATCGGCTTGTAAATCCACGTTTGTTCGACTCCATTTCTATCGTTTCCGGTATATATCATACCATATCACGATGAGATGGTAACGGTCTTCGTGTTCTGTTCCCATTTTACAGTCAACCCAAGTTGCTCGGAAACGAGTCTGATAGGGACTAAAGTCCTACCCCCACTTACGTAAGGTGCAACCGTTGCGCTCTGTCTTTTGCCATTGAGAACAAATTCTTTCTGACCTACCACCAGATCGATCAGTTTGCTGCCGCGGATTACTGTAATCCGCTGATTTTTACTGTCCCAGTTCGCCTGTCCGCCAAAGGCATCCAGTACATGTTTGATCGGTACATACGTAGTTCCATTCTTAAGAACCGGTGTTGCATCAATGGTCTTTTTTGTCCCGTTTACTGTCATAGACTTCTGTCCAAGTACCAGTGAAGCTGTACCTGTAGGCAATCCAACTTCGCTGGATTTGGAAGGCATGGTGAACGCAATGTTGTCGAACGCAATCGTTCCCGTCATTGCACGCTCATCCTGTCCATCTTCTACATTCACGACATACACACGTTTCAGTTTCGCCGGATAAGCGATGTTCAGTCCATTCAGGTCAACATTAACCTTCTTCCATCCATTCCAGTCGATGACTTTAGCCAGATCGGCATATACCGTTTTGCCTTTAGCATCCGTAAATTCTGCACGTAGCCAGTTCAGACTCTTGTCACCCATCACATCCATCGACATGGACGTTGCGGCTGCTGATACGTCTCTGCCTGTTGAACCGTTCAGCTGAGCATAAGCATACATTTTACCGGTTCCGCCCGTCATATCGTAACTGAGTTGCAGTACCTTTGAGCCTGCCTTCTCACCGGTTCCTACCACGACTGCGGCCGAGCCTGTCACCCCTGCTACATTTGTTGTGAAGTTAATCGGATAGTTCGCGTTTTCGAAATTTTCCCAGATCGTTTCGCTCGCTGCTGCAGAGAGTACAACAACCGTGCTGTAACCATCATATCGGCCGATTGCATAACCAACCTGTGCTCCATCATTCACAGACGATACCGTCAACTGGTCACCTGCCACTTTTCCTTTAAATCCAATGAATTCCCATGTCAGGGAATCGGCTGGTACCGTCACGCTTTGTCCGCTCTTTGTTGTAGCTGTCACTGGAATCGAGAGTGTAGTTCCCGCTTGGAGTGAGCCAAGACCAGATCCGGCAGTTAAGGAAGCCAGCTCGTTACCACCCAGCACCGTTACTTTGATAGAGGAAGACGCTCCGCTACTTGTTGCCGTCAGCGTTGCTGTACCCGGCTTCACACCTTTAATCGTTCCGTTGCTGACGCTGACAATGCCGTTATTGCTGGATTTCCAGGTCAAAGGAATATTGCCTGTCGAGATCGGGTTGTAGTACGTGTCATAGCCTTTTGCAGAGTACTTTCCTTCCTGACCTGCGAGCAACGTCTGGTTGCCGCTCACCGCAAAACCTTTCAACTTGCCTTCAGGTGCCGTCGAGAATACTCCAAGTGTATTTACAACTTGACGTTGCTCGGTACCGTACTCGGTATTAAATGTGAGACTTGCGGATTGTTCACCCAGTGGACGTGTAACCATTGTCGTTGATCCGCCGCCATCCAGATTCATGCCTTTCCATACCCCGATACTGGTCATAAATGACTGTAATTCGGTCAAGGACATGCCGCTGCTGTTGCCGTTTTTCTCGGCTGCAATAATATACACATACCGCCCATCCTGAGAATATCCTACCGCGGTTCTGGCACGAACACCACCTATGCCGGAAGAAGCAATATTCCGCGAGAAGGAAGCAGCCTGACCTCCGTTTACCAGAATTGTATGACCGCCAATCATCATTTCCAGATTATTCGGGTCAACAGACTGTCCTGTCGTTTTGGCAACCAACTTGTAATCTGCTCCAACTGTTTGTCCAACAGACAGGTGACTCATGACCCATGTTGCCGCTGTACCATGTGCACGGAGGATATACCCGTCCGGCGGTACGGTCATATTTAATGCCTTTTTATCCGAAATTTGCGTGATGACACCATTCTGAACGAGTACCTCCGTCGGCGTTGTGGAAGGATCATTCGGACGTTTGGTCGACGTCCATGCAGGTGTATAAATATACATGGAGTTCACATGGCTGTATGTACCCGCTCCCGTTTCAACCGTATAGTCCTCCTTATTTATCCCACGCAGAGCGAATGTTGAACCATCCTGCGCCTTTACTGTGCCGTCAAATGAATATTCATCAATCATGGGCTTGCCATCTTTGGTTACCGTGAGAGCATACATGCCCTTCAGTTCCGAAGGCGTAGACACCAATACACCGTCAGAAACTTGACCGCCGATCGGTGACATTTCTCCGGATACGTTAAAATAATCTCCGTTCACCGCAGCGACCGCGCCGTTTTCCTTCGCCATACCGCCAGTGCTTTGTTTACTGTTTAATTTATTTCCCTTGCCTGTCATTACATCCAGTTTCACGTATGGATTTTGCAAGTCTACCTGGATCACATCGGCAAGCACATTTACCTTCGAACCTGAACGTGTTGTCGTATATCTGTATTTCATGAGCTTCGCACCCGAAGTCAGAATCTCTTCGCCCAGCTTGTTCGTATTCGTCGATGCTGCCGCGGCTACGGATTGCCACGAAGTCCCTGACCACATCTGTCCTCCTGCACTCATCACAGGCGCAATCCAGATCACACCTGCCAGTGTTACAATTGCCCATTTCTTTGCCTTATTGTACTTAACGCCTTCCAGCTGTTTCCCATGTTTCCCCAGCATGTTCGAAACGTCTCTCCCATCTTGTATATCAATCTTAGATATCACACAGATCCTGCCTAGTGACAGTCTCACAGCGTGATCCCTAGCATACCCTTCTATTAATAGACTGTTTTTTGCAGAAAAAGTTACGTTAATCATGAATATTAAGGGCTTTTCTGGTAAAAAAAGACCCAGGTATAGAGTAAACCTCCATACCTGGGAATCATCCTGCATATTAATATTTAAACCTTCATAATTGAATGGGTTTAAATCCAGCTTTATATGTTTACAGATAACCAATCCGATCCAACATCCGTTTTAACATAACCGCCGCTTGTTCTCTGGTCGCCTTACCCGTAGGCTTGAAGGTCTCATCGAGATGCCCTTGGATGATTCCTGTTTGCACGGCTTTGGCTACCGAATCCTTGGCTTTGATCTTGGCTTTATCCTTAAATACCTTGAGCGTATCCTCTGCCTTTTCCTGAAGTGCCTGAGGCTGCCCTACGAAATCCATTGCTTTGACGAGCATAATCGCCATTTGTTCACGCGTGACCGGGCTGTTTGGCTGGAACTTCCCATTGCCTACCCCTTGAATAATCTTTGCCTTCACTACAGCACCAATATATCCATTGGTCTCAGGTTTTCTGCCAAGGTCCGTAAATGATGTTGCAGATGCATCCGGTTTGAGTCCCAAACCTCTTGCAACAAGTTCAGCAAACTCGGCACGAGTGATATTCGTTTTGGTATTATACTTGTCCAGATTATCTGAAGTGATAATCCATTTGGAAGCGAGTTCCGTTAATGCTTCCCTAGACCAGTCCGATGCTTTAGGGAAGCTGACCAGATGGGTGATCGGTGCAATCACGCGGTTTCCATCCAACAAACCACGTGCTACGATCCCTGTCGACGAGGTTCGATAAGCCGTCGGTATATACGATAACGATTGTGAGTTAGGGTCAATCGCTGTCAAAGTGGTTAACAGTGTAGATGTGTTTCCAGGCACCTTCGTTAAATATTCACTTTTAATATTTTGCTCTACACTCTTCCCCGTGTTTCCATTAAAGAGCGTAACATAGGTTTCTGTTACTTCTCCCAGACTCTGTGCGTTGGATCTGGATAACATGAAGTCCATGGCACCTGCTGAAAGTCTTGGCACAGGCTCCATCTGTACGTACAGGGTCGCTGTCCCTGGAGCCGTTGTGATTCCCGCACTTTGTCCCATTGTTACAAACTTCAGGTCTGCAAGAGGGACCATCCATACATTGTCTTTATATTTGACACCGATCGTACCTGCACGATATTTGCCTGCCAGTTGGGATAGCTTGTGGAATGGAATACCCACATAGGCTGCTTCACTCGTCGTTGGGACTTCGAATATGATCGGTTGATTCAACTTAAAGCTGTTCGAGGCATAATTGAACGCCTGTTCAAGTTTATTTTCGTCCAGTGTGTACTGCTGTATTGTTCGGTTATAACGAGATGCTGCCATCTTAGCTGTTGCTGCATCTGTACTTAGAATTAACATACTTTGAGCAAAACCGGAGTTATTTGCATTACGTTCCGTCAGCCACGCTGGGAGTCCTAACGATGTATTATCTGTTGGCGTCGTAGTCACTGTCTTCTCTTGCAACGTCAATGGTCCGAACGCAGCCACTTCTGTATTCAAAGCATCTCTAAGCTGAACGCCACCTGGGGTGTACGTCACTGTAGCAACCTGTCCCGTCTGAGCAGCTTTGGACAGTTTAACCGTCACAACAGACCCATTAACCGAGGCGGAGCTAACCGGAATGATTTCATTGCCAGACTGTACTTTAAATTGCGTGGGAGTCAGTACAGCTTCTGATTTTAATGTGTTTCGGAAGTTAATCTGGACCGAATCTCCCTGCAGAATACCGGACAGAATTGTACCGTTTCCGAAGGTCTGTGTCACAGGTACAAGATCCAGTAAAGCGGCCTGATTGTTAGCCATATCCGTCAAGCGGGAGGTTCCCGGTACATAAGATAACGTCACCACTTGCGTACTTGTCACTGGAGTTGTCAGCGTTAGTGTCACCAGATCATCATCAATGTCTACATTGTTAACAAAGATCGCTTTGCCGTCTGCCAGTACCGAGTATTGATTATTCATCGGTTTGTTTAACCGGCTTAGCGGCTCATTGTAATACATCCACAGCTTATTAGCATTAACTTCAGCCTTCTGGAATACAGGCGGCTTTGAATCATTACTGTTCCGCACATAGAAACCGCTGAAACCTGCAAGCGGCTGCCCGCGGCTATCTTTTACAGGCTGGTCACCTGGCTGATACGATACTCGTACCACCTCACCATTGCTAATTGAAGAACTAAGGTTCAACGTAACCTGTGAGCTAGTGTTGGTTGAGATGCTGCTTACGCCAATGGTTTTGCCATCGGCAGTAACACTGAACTGTTTATACGCATCACTGGAGTTAATATATACCGTCTCCGGATAGTAGAGAACGATGCTGTTTGTATATGCCACACCTTCACGAGGTTTGGACATGATCGAGTCCAGTCCATTCTCTACATCTCGTGCCGAGAAGGAGACCGCAGAGTTCAGGGACAAGTCCTGAACTCTACGTGAAGTTGTCGTCGGGACGGTATAAGCTACTTTCACAACTTGTCCTACAGCGACACCTGTATCCAGCACAACATACACGCTATCCCCTGAAACATACGCCGTACTTACACTGCGATTATCTCCATTGACCGTCACTGCAAAGCTGGAAGGCAACAGGTCAAACGTAGATAACCATTCATCATACGTCAAACGAATAATCGTATTGCTGTACATTTTTGCTGTTTTGAGCACCGGTGGTGTCGTGTCAACAGACAAGGTTCTGAACGTCCACGAGGTTGTCCCCGTTAGGCCTGTAAACAGATTGCCGGACCGATCCCGGAAGACGTTACCCGGAATATCCACCGTATACGTTGTGTTACTCGTCAGGCTGGATTGCGGAATGATACGCAGCTGACGGTTGTTGGAGCTGTTAATAATCGTTGTTGCGTTCACCGTACCACCGTTTGAACTTCTCAGGATGGCTTGAGCGGAATAATTGGTATCCAATTCTTTGGTGAAGGTTACGTTTAGTTCCGTCGTAAGAGCTATGCCTGTTGCTCCATTTGCTGGAGACAAAGAAGCCACTGTGATAGCCGATGGATCGGAGATCACACTGAATCCCCAGTCGATTCGCTGGATCGCAGCCGTGTCATTGCCAAGCGCATCACGTAAAAAACCTTCGGGTATAGCTATGTATACGGTGCTATTATTTGCCCAGTTTCGAACAGGGTCAATCGTCACAATGGTTTGTGAACTGTTAAAACTAATTTGCGAAGAGTTCGCATCCACCTCTTCAAACAATTCATTCCCTTGATAAATCTGTAGTTTCCCGGTACCTCTAGACATCGCTTGATCAAAGGTCAATGTGAGATTTGCTGAAGGCGATACACCCGTAGATGCCGTTTGCGGTGTTCGATTCAGCAGTTTGGCCGGATTTACAGCAGCTACATGGAATGTCCACTCCTTATTCAGTCCTTCAAAAAAAGTTTGGCCATCCGCATATACAAAAGACCGATTGCCAATAGAGACATAGAAACTTCCACCTGGCAATGCAGGACTAGGCGTAATTGTGACCACCTTTCCCAGATCTGGATCAACAGCCACATTATCAGGTGTAATACTTACAGTCGGGTCACCAACATTGATACTACGCACAACCGAGTTATCCGAAAGTCGGTGGATAATGATTAGCTCTTGCGTATTCGCTACTTTTCTCACCGGGTTGGTAAATTCAATCTTCAGCGGCTGTGTTCCGTCTGCCTGTGTTGCATTTAACAAAGGTAATGTGGCGCTAATTCCCTTCGCAGCCAAGTCATCTGCGGCATAAGCTGTATTTCCACCTGTCCAGCCGCCTAGCAAACCCTGTGTCATTAACATCACGATTAATAGTGTAATCCATCCCTTACGGGCCCAATTCTTCACAAACACCCATCCTTTCCCCTCAATCCTTAGTCCTTATGTCTGATTTACAGACCTCTATATGTATGTCGGCCACAGAAGGAATATCTGTTAGTTATTTGGATATATATTACATTTAATTTATAATTTATCGGGCTTACTTGTCTTTAAGATTACTAGGCTAGAAGAGTCTATTATTTAATAAGATTCTCAGGAACTCATGACAAAAAAAGCCCTGGTTCCTAAACGGAACCAAGAGCTTTATATTTGCCTGACGTATTACAGACCCGCTTGTGTTTTCAAGAGTTCTGCTTTGTCCACTTGTTCCCAAGGTACATCGAGATCTGTACGGCCAAAGTGACCGTAAGCAGCCGTTTGTCTGTAGATCGGACGACGCAGATCCAGCATACGAATGATGCCAGCTGGACGAAGGTCGAAATTGTCTCGCACCAGTTCCACCAGCTTCTCTTCGCTAACTTTGCCTGTTCCGTATGTATCCACGTTAATGGATACCGGATTCGCTACACCAATCGCGTAAGCGAGTTGAATTTCCACTTTGTCGGCCAGACCCGCAGCAACCAGGTTCTTCGCTACATAACGAGCAGCATAAGCTGCAGAACGGTCTACTTTTGTCGGGTCTTTACCCGAGAACGCACCACCGCCATGACGTGCATAACCACCATATGTATCAACAATGATTTTACGTCCAGTCAGTCCTGCATCCCCTTGAGGTCCGCCAATAACGAAACGCCCTGTAGGGTTAATAAAATATTTCGTCTGCTCATCCAGCAACTCTGCTGGGACAACAGGCAGGATGACCTGCTCTTTGATGTCTTTCTGGATTTGTTCCAGTGTTGTCTCTTCCGCATGCTGTGTAGATACAACGATCGTGTCCACACGTACCGGTTTGTCACCGTCGTATTCGATCGTCACTTGTGTCTTACCATCCGGACGAAGGTAATCCAGCGTACCGTTCTTACGCACTTCCGCCAGACGGCGTGCAATACGGTGAGACAATGCGATGGGTAGCGGCATTAGCTCCGGTGTTTCGTTCGTTGCAAAACCAAACATCAAACCTTGGTCACCTGCACCAATGTTCTCTGTTTCACGTGCCATTTGCTCTGGATCACGATGCTCCAGCGCGGCATTAACACCTTGTGCAATATCAGCGGACTGTTCATTGAGTGATGTCAGTACCGCACATGTATTATAATCAAAACCGTACTTGGCACGAGTGTACCCAATTTCTTTTACTGTATTCCGTACGATTGCCGGAATGTCCACATATTCAGACGCAGAGCTGATCTCACCAATAACGAGCACAAGACCTGTTGCTACCGAAACTTCGCACGCTACACGAGCGTTTGGATCGTTCGCAAGAAACGCGTCCAATACGGCGTCCGAGATCTGATCGCAGATTTTATCCGGATGTCCTTCGGTTACAGACTCTGATGTAAATAGATGTCGGCCTTTAATAGACATGAAGTTTCAACCTCCCATAACTATAGTATGGCGATTGCCCGAACAAAACATAACGGCGATTCGTTCACTATACCCTCGAAGAAGCTTACAGTATAATAAGGACACTGATCCGCAATAACGAAGACAAGGATTTTTCAGGTAATTGCCTTAACAAAAAATCAACCTTTCCCTAGTGGAAAAGGTTGCATACCTCAACTTTCATCTTATCGTATTTGTCAAGTGGTGTCAATTCAGGGTCAGTTACGTATGAGTTCTAGAGGTGCTGTTCTGCCTGACGAATCAAACGTTTCGTAATCTCTCCACCGACCGATCCATTCTCCCGGGATGTGAGATGTCCCCAGCCTTTATATTGCCCATATGAATGATCACTTATCGCTCCAAGCTCTCCACCGAACTCGGTATCTGCACCAGCTAAACTGCTACGACCACCATATCCAACATTCAAACCAAACTCGGCAGCAATTTCGTACTTCATCTGATCGAGCATTTGACGACTTTCCGGTACGACCTTCTTATTACTTCTAGCCATTGTTCCTGCACCTCCGTTGTTGGTTGTCTACAAGTATAGAGTGAGCAGGAACTTGCCCGGCTAGCCGTATTAATGATTGTTAGAACTGGTTAATCTGAGCAATAGACCGCAAATAAAAGAGAATAATTCCGTACCAAACTACACAACCTATTTCAACGTATATCCACCGCGTACCATGACCGTGAGGCTGTATTTGTTACCATCCAGAACCGTAATGCCACGTCCGTCCCTTGGAAAAGAAAGCAGGTGATTGGTCGGCGCTGCCTGCCCATTCGTCAGGTCCACCCCGTCCGTCAGATCGGCTACACCATTCGTACCCTCACTGACAATCACGGCTTTACCGCTACGTACAATAAACTCCGCGCCAGATTTACCGAGCAGCTGTTGACCCGGCTTCACGGTTACAATCTCTACAGCATCGGTTGCACCCGATGCCAATGGAGGTAATCCCGGATCAGTGCTCGACCCACCCGTGCTACCCGTTCCGGTCGATCCATTGTTGCCAGTGGATGCGCCTGGACTTGTGCTTGCACCGCCTCCCAGCGCCTTCTGAATCTGCTGATCCACATAACTCTTCGTCACCACGGGGTCATCTGCCGTTCCCGGCTGACTAGTGCCTGCACCAATGGCTGTATCATTATATACGGCCCCGACCCACACGCCAACACCAATCGCCAGTGCAGCTAAAGATACTTTCATATAGGGTTTCATCTGTAATTTGTTCCTCCTCTGGTAATCTATTAACTTTAACTATAGAGAAAAAGGTGAGATGGGACAAGTAAAACCTCGCTCTCCTGTATGGGGAAGCGAGGTTTTATTGTTTATTTTTTTAATTGAAATACAAATCTTAATAGGTAATATAGACCTTTATGATAGATTGGTGTGAGCTATCTATCTTATATCCGTTGGTTCTTCCTTCGGAAGTTTTGTCACATCGTAACCGTAACCTTGCTCAGCCAGACGGATACGTTGCCCTTGGAACTGATCATCCAGACTAAGACGATATGAACCGCCACGGAGCTTCTCGAAAATACTATCCTCAATGCTCCATGTAAGAGTTTGGTTTTTACCGACCTTGATGTCTGTGCCCAAACTCAGCTCTTTCTCATAAGTTCTACCTGATTGATCTGTGAACGTAAGAATCAACTTATGTTCGTTCTCACCCATATCTGTCTCCTCGTTACGGGTAAGTGTGTAGTTCATCTCGATCTGTACAGATGTACTGCCTGCAAGGTAAGCACGGACACTATTTGCAGTCAGGTTATACGGATATAGATCAATGTTACTGAGCGAACCTTGTACACTGATGGAGACTGGCGGAACTTCAAATGCCAGAGCATTGACGTAAGCCGTCGCTTCGCCTTCACCCGTTACAAATTTGCCATCTGCAACCCCTTCACCTACAACCAGCTTCAGGTCAGAGAATGTAATAGATTTCGGCAGTTTGGCCCAGAAGGTTACAATCGACTTTTGCCCAGGTCCGGGCAGACGTTCGGATTGTTTTGCTGTAGCTTTATAGTACTGACCATCTGCTGTTTTATAGTAAGCAACCAACTTACCAAGGCCACTCTGACGCAATGATTTATTGGTCATCTCAAATTCGGTATACACGATATCCGATGATGCCCCAGGATAACGGATTGTTCTCCGTGCACCCATCTCCGTTTCTTTATCTCCTGTACCGGAAGTGTACGTTCTCCCTTTAGCTACAAAGGATACCGGTTGAATGAAGCCAGATGTATTGAGTGTAATCCATTCATTTGTTTCTTCTTCGCTCACCTTTTCGTTCAAGCTGAGTTCCAGACGAGACATCCGCAGATCCGATGGTATTTTTGTTAACAGATAAGCTTCCGTCGTCATACCTACGCCCAACAGTTTGCCGGATTGCGTATAAATCAACTTTTTATCTCCATCGATTTGAGCTGAATCTATCGTAAACATCGCTTCTAGTTCAGGAAGTTGTACCGTTTTGGTTGATGCATTGCGGATTGTTACCTTTGCGGCAATAATATCGCTATCCAACCACGGCAGACGTTGTAACGAACCGATTGATACGCCAAATGTGCCTTTATTGTTTTTGATCACTGTTTCTGTGGTCAGTGCATCTCCACTGGATACGGATTCAGGTAAGGTATATACTCCCACTGGATAAGAGAAAACCAATCCGTTGGTTGGCGTTGTTGTTGTCGAATCTGTACCCTCATTTTTGTCCTTAGGGCTCATCACATACAGCTTCATCTTGCTGGTGTCTCCATCTCCTTGGAATGTTCCACTCAGCTTAATCGTTTTGATATCGCCTGGGTTCAATTTCAAGTTGTCCAACGCTTTTGTTTCAATTGGATTAACCGTTCCATCCTCAGTACGGATCTCGAAGGAATAGGTTGGCACTTTTATGGCCTTTTTACCTTCGTTTTTGAGCACCATCTGCATATTTAACGTATATTCCTCATCTTCAATCCGAACTCTGGATGAGGTTACCAAAGTAGACAGAGGCTGTCCATCAATGGATACAATATTAGGTTGGTTTGCTGCCACACTGACATTGCTTTTACTTGCTTCGGGAAGCTGCATCGCCGCTACAGGAAGAACACTTTTCTCTTCACCCTGCTCTTCAACAAGTAACAACTCAGACTTTTGCAGTTTCACCGATGTAGGAACAGAGGCCATCAAACCAAGAGACTTGTTGGCTTGTGCCTGAATGCTCACCGTTGCACTGTCTTTATCTGGCGTTAATGGGTAATTTGCTCCGCCTGGGGTACGCAAAATCCATTTGATATTTGGGTTCTCCAGCAATTTGTAGCTAATGTTGTTTAAATTTACACCAATTTTCACATACTGTTTCTTATCTTCACCTGGATAGACTTTGATGCCAGAGACTTTCACCTTCACCGCAGAGTCGCTCAGGCGAACCGTCTTTGGTTTACCCACAGGTGTAGTAATGCTATAGGAGGCGGGCACATTAAACTTGCCCAGCGTTCGCTCATAGTTAGCTTGACTGAAATCCCATTTCACGATCAGGAAGTTCAGATCACTGATCTTCACTTCACGTCCCGCTTTCATGACATAAGTCAGTTCTACCGTGGAACCAGGGGATATCGATTTCTTTTCTTGATCCTTCGCGATCAATTTAGGGGAGAACACTGTGCCTCCATTCGTCTTCACCTTGCTCCAGTAATCAATCATCATCAGAGGTTTACTGTCATTATTTTGATACGATAGCGTATACGTCACGACATTACCATCATCCTGAGCCAGAATGTTCACATCCGTTAATCTTACAGTACTGCGTGCAGTCACCCGAATAGGCGAAAGATTCGCCAGTGTATGTACGACCTGTTTTTTCGGGGTAGTCGTTTTCTTGGTTGCTTTACTATTGGTACTGGTAGCCGATGATTTCGCTGTTGTATTTGCAGCCATTGCCATACCTGCCGTTGAACTGATCAACATGGCACTGACGAGCAAGCTCACAACCATTTTCTTTTGATCCACTTCCAAACCTCCCATAAGTTGCTTGTTGCTATATAGTATAAACGTTTGGGAAGGGAAGAAAGTTACGATGTTGTTGTCATTTCTAAATAAACAACAATAAAAAAAGACCCTTAGATTTCTCTAAGGGTCTTCTCTAGAAGCTTATAAATTAGTACTGTTTTTGTACGGAAACGTTGGAAGGATCAGCAGCGTTACCGGATTTGTCAGTTACAAATTTGTTAGTTGCATTTGTAGAGTTGAGGTACAATTCTACATAAGAACCAGCCAATTGTGAAGCACCATCAGCTTCAAATGTAACTACTACTTGATTAGCGTTAGCACCAGCAGCAACTGCAGTAACAGTAGCTTCGGATCCGCCAAGACGAGCCAAGAAGCCAGTAGTGTTGTTAGCAACATTCAGGTCTTCGTTGAAAGTCAATGTAGCAGTGTATTGTCTCTTACCATTAGCTTGAACAGCACCTTGAGCTACGCTGAAGTTGTTGTTGTCTGCCAATTTAGGCGCGATACCATCAGTCAAAGCTTGGCTCAGACCGCCTGCAACTTTGATTCCGTTAGGGCTAACAGATTGAATGTTCGCAGCTACAACGGAAGTGAAGTTTGCATTTGTAGGAACAGCAGCCAAAGATTGACCAGTAGTGATTTCGAAGTGAGCCAAAGTGTTACCATCTTTAGTCTCAACGCTGTTCAATTTCAAACCGTAAGTTGCATTAGTTACGCTGATCGAGAAGTCACTTGCACTTACGGAAGAAAGGTATCCATTAAATTGAACATCGATTTTTTTGTCGGAAACAGCTTTAGCTGATTCAATACCGATTGTTCTTGCAGCTTTAGCTACAACAGGTGTAGAAACTACGTTACCAGCGATGTAGTTATCTTTTGTATCAGCAACATTAGCGATACGCAGATTCAAAGTATCATTAGTACCCAGGTATCCATTTTCTTTGGCAGGCAAGGTAATGCGAACTTGTTGTGCATTCACTTGAGTTACCTCAGTGTTGTTAGGAAGCGGCAACAATGGACCGTTATTAATTTGGTAGTTATATTTGTTTGGATCAATTGCACTACCGTTACCACTTACAGCCATTTCTTTGCTGAATGTAACGTAGATATCAAGATCTTGCAAAGATCCGTTACCAGTGCTTTCTTGAACGAACCAAGCATCGTTAACTTTTGGTTTAGCAATGTCACTAACATCTACAGTAGTGGAGTATGGCAACATTGTGTTTGGAATTGCTGCGATATCACGGATACCGGAGATTTCCAAAGTGTATTTACCTTGTGCCAATTCACCAATTGTAGTGATTTGTACACGTTTGTTACCAGTACCATCTACGAATTTAGGAGTGTTAACTGGGTGACCAGCTGCTGTGAAGCCTCTAGTAGTTACCAGTTCGCCTTTTTCGTTTTTCAAAGTGAAGTTAGCGTTAGCTGTTTTCAACACATCAGCAGCTTCAACAGCTTTGCTGAATTCAACAGTGATTACGTGGTTGTTGTTGTAAACTTCAGCAGTTACAGAAGCTACTTCTGGACGAGTAGTATCGATAACTGGAGTCACTTTAGAAGTACGAGTAGCAGAGTTGTTGCTGTAGTCTGTTACACCTTCCAAAGTAATTGTGTTTTCACCCAAGCTCAGCTTGTTGTCGTTTTCGAAGTTTACAGTTACTTTGTTATCTTCAACAGTAACAGTTCCTGTTTTACCAGAAGACGTGTGGTAAGCTTTGCTTACGGATTTAACGGACTCGTTAAACTCGATTTCTACTTTGTTCAGGTTTGTAGCTTTTGCACTAACAACTTCTGGAGCTGTAGTGTCTTCAACTACTTCGAACTCAACTTCTTTTTGCAGAAGTTTGTAACCTGCATAGTCTTCAACACCATTTACTGTCAATGTGTGTTTACCAACGCTCAGGTCAGTTGTGATAACTGCAACACTTGGATAAGTGAAGTTAACATATCCAGAGATTGCTTTACCGTCGATGCGGAAGTTAGAAGTTGTGTTTACAGAAGAAGCTTTAACTGGCTCAGAGAATACTACTTTGAACGCTTTAGTTCCGAGACCTTTAACTTCTGAAACTTCTGGCAAAGTAGTGTCAACTGGAGTCACTTGTACTGTCTCTTTGAACACTTTGGATTTGTCAGAGTTTTTAACATTGCTTACATTCAACTTGTAAGTTTTTTGGGAAGTCAATGTTTGCTCTGCTGGCAGCAACAAAGTTACTGTTTTCTTGTCGGAAGACAATGTAGCAGATTTGAATTTGAAACCATCGATAGTGTAGTTGGACTCAAGCTCAGCGCTATCAGCATCAACATCACCATCAAATGTTACAACAACTTGTTTCAGGTTGTTAGCAGTTGCACTAACTACTTTTTGAGCTGCTGTTACTACATAAGTAACTTTCTCAGTGAAAGATTTATCTTTGTAAGTGAATTTCACTTCAGTTTCTTTGTTAGCTTCAAGAGCTTTATCCAAAGTTACTTTAACGGATTCACCATCGCTGATTTTGAAAGTAACAACTTTACCAGCTTCGCTTACTTCGTAAGAAGTAACTTTGATGCTTTGAGCTTGATCCACTGCATAAGCTGCACCTACCAGCAATTGGCGGGAAGCGTTAGCTGTGAAGTTAGCGTTAGCATCTACAAGACCAGCGTTGATTGCTGCTTGAACGTCTTTTTTAGCCCATTCTGGAGCGTTGTTGTTTACTTCAGCTGGAACTTCCAGGTCAAGCGCACGAGTAAGGATCGTCGCCATTTCAGCGATTGTCACTTTACCGTTGAAGTCAAAGATTTTTTTAGTTGTGTCTTTACCTTGCATGATACCCGCAGCAGTTACCGCTTCGATGTAAGGTACAGCCCAGTTTTTAGCTGTATAGTTTTTGTCTTTGTAAGACAATTGGCCAGTTACTTCTTTCAGACCAAGCAATTTAGTGATAACTTTTGCGAATTGACCGCGAGTCATCTCTTGATCCAATCCAGCTGTACCGTTAGGGAAGCCTTCGAAGATACCTTTTGCTTTCAATGCATCAAATTGTTGTTGCGGGGAAACTGCTGTATCACCGAATGCTACAGAAGCAAACATTGAGAATGCCATTGCTGTAGACAATGCTACGGATAAAATTTTCTTCATAACCTTTTTTTCTCCTCCTTGGGTGTTCATAACGTTGGAATTTTCTTTAATAGGGTCGCTCGTGTTCCTCATTCTATTGTCGCACCCCCTTTCCAGAGTCATGAGCAAGTTAATATAAATGATGTCTGTGAGCATATCACAGAAACTTGTTACCTAGAATAATGATAGAATCGCACGTAAATAGAGTAGTTTCCTAATCCTACCTTACGTATTATACAATGGGTCTCTCGTGCCGTAAAGCAATTTTTTCTAATAAATAGACAAGATTCTTCACGAGGTCAATCTTGGTAAGTTCCCCAATGTTTTTGACTCTACATCTTAAACGCAGTAGATTTGGAAAAGTTGCGCTTTCTTTAAAAAAAGTTTTGAACTTATTTTTGTAGTGGTGCAGCGCGGGTTTCTAGTATGTTCAAAACCAGTCACAGCGCCACTTTACTGATTTAATATCTGCGACATGAAGTTTTCAGAAATGAGACGGACGTTTATTTATACCCGCTGTTTATGACAATGAAGCGACAAATTCCACAATATTCAAAATAAAAAAAGAGAGCCCATTGGCCCTCTTTCATGTGTTGTTTTTGTAGATTATCGAATTTTCATTGCCAAATCAATAATTTGTGCACGCATTTTGGGATCACTATTTAGTTTCAAATACATGTCATCAATCGCGATACGGTTCTCACGATACGTCTTCTCATGTTTCATTGTTGTATGAGACCATTCGATCAATTCGTTTTCCGCTAGAACCAGATTATTATACGCATCATGGAAGCCGGTCGTCTGAACAAGCCCTTCCATTACTTCCTGAGAGATCTCCTGAGTCTTACGTGTATCCTCCAGTTTTTTCTCCAGAAAGACTGCCTGCTTCTCAAACTGTGTCTTTGCCTTCATGTAGCCCAGTTGGGCCTTAGAATAAATCGGTTTCATAAGCTAACTTCACCCTCTAGATCATTGTGTATTTAACGCTATTGTATCTTAATCTCTAGCAAATTACAAAAATAGTTATTGGTAAAAAACTGTTTCCTTCTATTATAAATGCATTCTATACAATCTCATATTTACCCATAAAAAGAACCCGCCCCTTCTTGTTAAAGGGACAGGTTCTTCCTAAAACATTTCCATATCGGATAAATTAGCTTAGCGTTTTAGGGAACAGTTTGGTACCTTTCTTGAACAATTCTACAGCAATTTTACCTGCTTCAGCACGAGTCAGGTTACCTTTTGGATTGAAAAGGAATGATTTGGCATTACCCTGCACGGGGCTGCCTTCCATGATTTTTGCCTTGGATACAGCCTGCACCGAAGGACGGGCATAGTACTCAATCTGATTAGAATCCTGGAAGGATTTGGACAATGTTCCTGCGAGCTTACTATCATTCGCAGCAAGCTTCATGCTCATCGCTCGTGCGATCATTACCGCTGCTTGCTCACGTGTAATTGGATCTTCCACACCAAAGAATCCATCACTAAGTCCAGTTATGATCCCTGCTTTGGCTGCTGTCTCAATGGAAGCATAATCCCACGTATCGCTTCTGGTTGTTGGCGAAACGTCTGAGAAGGTCTGTGTATTCGAATACTTCAATGGAATATCCAAACCTTTGACCAGCAGGGTAGCAAACTCCCCACGTGTCGTCTGATCATCTGCACCAAACGCGTTAAAGCGTAAATTGTTCATGATGCCTTTGGAATACAGAGCATTAAGGATATTTCTTGCCCATGGGTGGTTTGTAATATCCGGGTAGCTCTTACTTTGCTTCATTACTTTGTAATAACCAAACTCGTCGAAAGAAACGGTAACGGTATGTTTCTTCGTATCCACAGCTCCACCAATCGGTTCCCATTGTCCGATATTGCTCTTATCGGAGTAACGGAATACGCTAATGGTCGAACCTACTTCATCTACAATTGATGGATCGTAGGAAAGAGTCAATGTACCTCGGTTAGAAGGTACTAAAATCCGTTCCGTCGGGAATTGTGTAAAACTTCCTTCTAGAGAGTACGGTGTTACTCCATTTGTTCCTGGCTTATATCCGCTTGTCCCTTTATCTCCAAGTTCACCAATTCCACCGTTAATCCAATACGTATCGGATACTGGAACGAAGTTACTTGTCGTCAGGTTAGAGTTAAACATCTCTGTCAAAATAGTCGGAACTGTGATTGGTGACAAACCTCCCGTACTGCGTGGATCTGCCTGTCCAATATTAAAGCCGTAGTCATTTTTCCGTTCCAGTACGCCGTCCTTCGGATCAGCAATACCAAACAAAATTTTGTTGTCAGGGTAGAATTTGATTACACCACTGCTTGATTTGGAAGCGGATTGCAGAATGGTTCCCTTCGGGAACGACAATTCCAGCTTCTTATTAAATGCAGAATATTTGTTAGCCACTTTCGGAGCCATATACTGTGCATCTACTCCAACGGTGCTTGTATAGAATACGTTAACCGTATCGTTAATTTTGCCGCCATCTCTCGTAATCTGGATTTTGATCGCATTGTTCTTATCCGGAGACAATCCTACATAGTCGAGAACAAAACGGTTATCCATATCCGGACGTTTAACAGCCGCTTCCTTGCCAATCAATACCTGAGTTGCACCTTCAGCCTCAATATCAAAATGTACATAGTTCTTGTTAACGACAATCTGTTGTCCTACTGTCGCTACAGGAGACAGAATACGATAAGAAGATGGTTCTCTTACGATCTCCAACCGTTGTGTCGTTCTTGCCCCCGTGCTGTTGATCAGCTCTAATGTATACACATGACTACCTGGTGCATCAAAGATATAGTTCCGGATCCGAATCATGAATTCATCCTGATTCCCGGCAAAGTCAGCAATATGACCATCTTGAGTTGCCTTGTTTGGATCTCCTGTATCCGTTAATGGAATCGGATAGCTGTAGATCAGCTTGGAACCAGAGTACAGATTTGCAATAGTGGCACCGCCGCCCTTAAACACCAGGTCATATCTATCCTTGCTCGTTACATACTTTCCATCACGAATAATGAAGTCCGGCGTTACTTTGAAGATATTGACCATCTCTTCAGGGGTGTACACACTAACATCTGCCTTGCTGAATTCCACACGACCATCCGTTGGAACTGGGACCGGCATGAATTTATCAATATTGGACACATTGCTGTCTGAAATGTAAATTCTGATTTTTTTCTCAATGACCTTAGTCTTACCTGCACCGTCTTTATCCGTGCCTGTAATGGTGATGGTATTCTCCCCATATACAAGTTCTCCCGTCCCCCCAATGGTCAATGGGAAGGAAAACTTACCGTTAGTGCCCGGGAAACCAGCAGGAGTTCTGGCTACACCATTTACAAATAATTGACTTGTGAATGGAGGAGATACAAGTGTACTGAATCCAACGAATTCACCATTGACCGTTAAGGACTGGGTCGTTTTTGAATTGAATGTATAGTTCTGTCCATCATACAAGTTGGCTACGTAAATATAGCTTTTGGCAGCATACGATACGGTAACATCGTAATGTGGATCAGGATTTCCATAATAAAAACGAATTTTCTGCGTCCCATTGGCCACATTTTTCACCAAGTAAACCGCTTGATTGTTTGAAAGACCGGTAGGCGCATTCGTTCCCGTTGGTGCTCCCTCAATTGTCAACTTGGTTGTTCCGGTTGGTAGGTATTCACCTTTTACGATTTCGCCTGCAATAGCTTGGCTAGAATCCACCATAATATAAAAATCTGCTGTAGCAATCTGTGCATTGTCCAGTGGTACTTTATTGGTTACTGCACCACCGCTATAATCTGGAAGATAGTACATATTGGTAATAGCTTTAACACCTGGAGCATAAGTAAACTTCCCTTGATATCCAGAGCTAAATGTTCCATGCCCTACAACGGCGTTAACCGTTTGATTCTTCAAAATTTCAGCTGGTGTTGTGGTTGATGTTTGTAACGGATACGCATTATCGGTTGTGAATGTAACGATTCGGTATTCAGGCGTTGACCCGTCCGGACCAGGAATAATGGTTTCCGTTGCGTTGCTGAATGTCATCGTTGTTCCATTGACTGTGAACGATCCTGAATCCTTAAAAGAGCTATTGCTTGCGATATAAGGAAGCACCATCTGAACTTCAAGCTTGGCTTCGGTAGCTGCATTCGAGAATGTCGGGATATTGTTCAGTAGCGATTTCGTATCTGTAGTCCCACCGCTCGTTAATGAAACATTGAGCGTAGAGAATGGCTGATCCTTGTCGTAGTAATAAACTGCACGTTCGGTAAGGATAGAATCCGAGCCGTTAGCAATTCTAAATTTTAAATTATTCAAGCCCGCTGTTAATTTTAATTGCGGCGTGAAAAATGTTCCGTTTTGAAGCAAAGACGAATCAAGTTCTTCTCCGCCATTCAATGAAACGGTTACTTTAATTGCATTTTGCACTTTACCTTGAACAGACACAAACTGTGTATTTACAACTGTCTGCGCACCTTCATTCAAACCATAGGATGTATTGGAACCTGTACTTGGGTCCGTAAAAATTTTGAAATCCTGAATAAATGGAACCTGATCATATAGCACATAAAACGTATCTGAACGTTCTACAGATCCTTGAGTTCCTGTGAAGGTAATCCGGTTAAAACCCGGAAACAAGGTGATGTTGTTTGCCGTAAAGTTGTTATTACCGCTCGTACTCGCAGTTACTGCAGTGGTATTGGAACGGGTAGCATCAGGCTCCCATTTCGTTTTGTTGCTTGGTGCACTAACCGAGTTAAGCTGTTCGACTTTGACACGCATCGTATCTTTGGATACAAAAGCGTATGCACCCGTTATTGTAATTGTCCCTTGGGTCGTCTGATAAGCTCGATCCCGAGTCAAAAATCTAGCATTTGCTGAGTCTTCAATGTTCAAATCCGCCGTTTGACTAATCGCGGTATTATCTGGTGTAAAGTAGGTAGTCAGTGCGTTGGCAGCCGAAGCAACGGACCCACCGAATAGACCTTGTGGGAACAACGAGAGCACCATGGTGACCAACATGATCCAAATCAACGGCCGTTTCCTTTGTTGCATTACGTATCATCTCTCCTCTTTTTAAGTCAGTTACCAGTATTTATCGGCAAAAAGGTTCCAATTATTTAGTAAAAATCTCAAAAAAAACAAAAAAGCCTTATCCGCAATCGGGATAAGGCAAGGGTCTAATTATAATATTAAACGATAGCAGGGAAAGAACTGATTTATTTTAGGATTTCGAGCGGGTCTGTGGATTAAGCTTCACGCGCATACGCATTAGGAAATTGATCACCGGTTTTCTCGTTTTACTTACAAGTCCAATGACCTCCGCCCCTACTTGCAGGAAGAACATCATGATACAAATCACAACGAAGGTTACCCAGTTGGCTTCAAACATTGCTGCCGAAGACTGAATAATGGCCAGTACACCGAAGAATGCGGCAATACCATAGATGATCAGTACGGTCTGACGATGGCTGAATCCAAGTTCACGCAAACAGTGATGCAGGTGGCCCTTATCCGGTGAGAAGATCGGCTTCCGTTGCACCGCACGGCGAATAATCGCGAACAATGTATCCGAGAGCGGTACACCGATAATAATTAGCGGTGTAATGAAAGATACGACTGCAATCTGTTTAAATCCAAGCATCGAAAGCATCGCCAGGGAGAAACCAAGGAATAGTGAACCGGTATCTCCCATGAATATTTTCGCTGGGTGGAAGTTAAAGAACAAGAACCCGATAATGCTACCGAGCAATACCAGACACATCAGAGCAATCATCGTATTACCCATCAGGAAAGACATCACTGCAATGGTTCCAATAGCAATACCCGATACACCGGCTGCCAGACCATCCAGTCCGTCGATCAGATTAATCGCGTTGGTTACACCAACAATCCACAGAATCGTCAGCGGAATGGACACCCACGTTTCAAGTGAAGAATACGCATCCTGAAACGGAATGTTCACGAAGTCTACGCGGATGTTAAATCCAAATACAACGACGGAAGCAGCCACGATCTGTCCAAGCAGTTTCACTTTGGCAGACAATTCAAAACGGTCATCAAGTGCACCAATCAACACAATGATGGAGCCCCCAACCAGAAATGCACTGACAAAACTCATATCGCGAGTTGTAAACCAGGCAGAGACAAACGGAAGCAGGGCAGCCACCGTAATAATAAATGCCAGAAAAATACCCAATCCACCGAGACGCGGCATAATACGTGTATGCACTTTACGCGCATTTGGTGTATCCATTGCACCGATGCGGACTGCGAACTTTTTAACAAGTGGTGTAAGAGCTAAAGCAAGTCCCATTGACACCAGAAATCCAATGATAAAGATCGCTACCATTTGAACATTCGACCCCCAATTATAATACCTTCAGAAAAATTATAAATCCCCTGTTCTCTTTTTCTATATATAAAGAAACATTGTTTTTCACTTTTGATGAAAATTTATTGTTGATTCTGAGGCAACAGTTACACGGTACGAAGAGTGCAAGGGAAAACCTGTAGAAGCGAAGCGTTCGCTTTTATCACCGAATTTCATCCTTGAACAAGGATAAATAGAAATTTGGGGATAAGGGCGATCGAAGGTTCTCTTGCAATCGTAGTAATGAAGTGTAACAGCTCCTTTAGCGGGAGTGCCTAATGCAATCAAAGAATGTTTTCATTCGAGTGACACACGTATGTGCCGGAATGAATTATACGCTGATCATTTCTGAAAAGCTATCCTCAATTTCTAGCAAAAACAAGCATTTATCTCGTAATTACCTGTTTTTAACGGACTTTTGTCACGTTTTCTTTGTCCCGCATCACTTTCAATGCGAATTTCGGGAGCGCAAGCATCCGTCCAGCCCGGCTAGGTTCACGAAGCAGACGATAGAACCATTCCAGTCTTAACTTTTGGAACAGTTTAGGTGCCCGTTTGCTTTTGCCAGAGATCACATCAAAGCTACCGCCAACCCCCATCATGACAGGAACTTGCAACGCATGCTTATGCTTGTGAATCCAGGGTTCTTGGGTATCCGCACCGCGAGCGACAAATAACAGATCAGGTGCAGCCTGCTGTATCGCAGCTATAACCTGCTCATCCTCAGCCGAACCGAAGAAACCGTCGCGATAACCGACAATACGAATAGCCGGATACTGCTGTTGTAACCGAACTGCCGTTTCTTGAATCACTTCAGGAGTCGAACCAAGCAAATACACGCCCCACCGATAGTTTTCTCCAACCCGCAACAATTCATGTAAAAGTTCAAAGCCGGGCACTCGTTCTGCTACAGGATCCCCGCAGTAGCCTGCAGCCCATACTACGCCGGTTCCGTCCGGAACAATCATCTCCGCATCCTTCATCACCTTCATAATTGCGGGATTTTCTAGCGCAGCCATAACCATAATTGGATTGGCAGTGATAACCTGATGCGGCTGTTTCGACAACACGGCTTCTTCAAGCACCTGTACCGTTTCTTTCATCGTTAGTTTGGAAAAGGGGATACCATAGATGGAAACGGTAGGAATAGATCCGGTCTGACTCATTGTTATCTCATCCTTTGCGGCCTAAATAGGTAATAATTTGCTTGGCAGGCTCTACGGCTTCCTGCTTCAATGCAGTAATACGATCTTCATGTTGCTTCAACCATTGTGAACGATGTTCCAGCAATCCAGCAACCGTTTCTGCAAATTTATCCCCATCCAGTGAACTGGTATTGCCTGCAGGCTCACTTTCCAGTCGAAGCAGGAACTGATCGATTTTGGGATCATACGAGATACCAACAGGTGGGACATACTGTGAAGCTGCGTAGATTAAACTATGCAGACGCATGCCGATCATCAGATCACAGCGACTGACTTCCTCCAGCATTTGTTGAGGATCAGTAAGATCGTCCGTAATACTAATTTCACTACCTTTGCTTGTCACATCATCAATCATTTCCATAATGAAACGGGATGCCTGCACATCATCGGGCAGATGAAACGGCATAAAGCGCAGATGGACAGCCTTTTTCGTAGCCAGCTTCTTCAATCCAGCCGCAATAGCCGTCAATTCCTTACGATCCGATTCCCAGAACCGAACAGACACTCCGATCACCGGTAGTTTGGCATGAGTTGGTGGTTCCCCAGCAGTGGAAGGGTCAACTTCATCCCGGACTGGTGATGCTGTCTCCGGTAAAGGTAAACCCATCACTGGGTCAGGCACGACATGAATCTGATTCCACTTCAGTCCAAGACGACGCAGATAGTCTGCGGATTGCTCGTCTCGAACCGATACATAGGTACAGGATTTAAATACCGATTTGATCATCGGGTTAAAGATTTTACGGTGAACAGGGCCAATACCCTGCGCATAGATAAATGTAGGTTTTTTCAACCACTGAGCCAGCTTGATCACACCCAAATAATAAGGAATGGACTTCAATCCAGTTGCATCCTGCAGCAGACTTCCGCCGCCACTGATAAGTCCGTCACTTTCCTTCAGTGCCTCACGAACTTCCTTCAGCTTCATGCGATGTACAGCACGAACGCCATACATCGAGGTTGTCCACTCCGGATTAATGGAGAGCACAATCGGTTCAATGGTAACATTGGACCGCTGGCTCTCTTCTTGGAGGGCAGTCAGAATGGATTTCAGTACAGCTTCATCTCCGCTGTTGTTAAATCCATAGTATCCTGAGATGACTAACTTTTTAGAAGTGGTGACCATTTTTTCCAACATCCTTCCGCGACTTGCCACACACCCACAGCAATGATACCAAAGATCAAGCCAAGGCCGAGTCCCATCACCCCACGAATCAGTGACAGTACAGCTGGTGTATGAATATGCGCAAACGTATCAACCATAGACAATTGACCCATCGTGGCGATGATTAGCGCAAAAATCACTTTACGGTATTTTAAAGCGGCGAACACGCCAACGATAAACAGCGGGTGTCCCAGTACAAATTCTTTGAATCTAGGCCGCACGCCAAACGTATCTTCCAGCGTGGTACGCAGGAACATCTCAAATGGTGTAACGGAACCAGCGTTACCTGTACGGCTCAAATAATAATATCCAACAGCAGCAGCAACAAGCGCCAGTACAACCATCAAAATGTTGATCGGCATACGAAGCATGTCTTTCACTTGTTTCACAGAGATTGAACCGGAACCACGATAGAATATAATATAGATCGCAACCAGACCAATCGGAGCGAAGTGCAACAAGCTGACTCCACGGAACTGGTTAATAACCAGGCTGTACGTAATGCTATTCAATAATGCGATCACAAACGGTACAGCTACGAACGAAATGATCGATGTTCTTACATATAAAACAAGGGTCTGTGCCAAACGACGACCCGCAGGGGCATCCGGTTGACGCAGTTGTGTTGCATTCACTGTACGAACCGCCAGTACCATTGCAATGGTTGGTGCGGAAATGGCCGCCAGCAAGGCGATTCCTTGCTCCAGCAATGTAGGTTTCAACAGGAACAGACCCGCGCTTCCTACTAGTCCAAGCAGGAATACGGCAATGGTGAATACAAGTGCAAAATATGAAACCATCAGTGTGATCAAAGCAATTGCCCCGATAAGAGCGATCAGCTTCGCATACCGTTGAATAGACGAATCTTTCACAGTGAATGCTTCAGCTTGTCCGAGCTCAAAGCCGTGTTTGGCCATACGTTCAACGGCATGTCCTGGCTCACCCAAACTTTTGATCAGATTTTCGATCGGGTCGGTGATCTCAGCTTTGGCCGTATTCCGGCTCGGTGAAGCGTTCATATAAATCATGCGAATATTACGGTCTTTGGTTGCCAGTACAAAACGGTCGGCAATGGTATCTTCTTTCAGATTCGCATCGGAGTCGCTTAGTGAATAGAGACGAGTTACGTTGTAATCAATTTTGTAAGCCAGCGTCTGGAATCCTGCCTGTGGCTTCTTCAGATTTTCAATCGCCGCCAGACCAATATGATGTTTGTTCAGGAGCTGGGCAAACTGATCCAGACTTTTCATCTCTGCATTATCATTGTACCCTTTCACTGCATCCCCATCAAACAGGATACGTGTTACGCCATTCTCTTCGAAGAAGGTCAGCAAACGTTCCATCGATTGTTGGTTGTAAGGTACCGTGTCGGAGATACGAGGTAAAATATGAAAACCTTTATCACGCAGCATTTTCACCGCAACCGGGTCAGGCTGCATCGGCTGCATGTTGGCATTCTCCGGCGGTGTCTGCAATATTAAGCCGCTGCGACCTTCATACTCCCAAGGTTGAACCGGGATCTGACGCTCAGCGAACGTTTGTTCAATAATAGGGGTATAAGTCTGCGCATTCTCTTCAGATGTGAACAATACATAGGTATAGTTCGCATTGGAAGGAATCACTTCTTTGGTCATATTCGCAAGATCCTGACCTGAGTAAACCATCAATCGGCGTGTTTTTTTGAGTTCGTCCAGTGTACTCTCAAACACAGCCATCGTTGTCACACCAGCGTCTTTCAGACGTGTCATTTGTTGATCAATGAAATCTTGCGGGTGAGCCTGATACGCGGAAATATCCAAGAGTCCTCGGTAGTTGAAGACCAGTTCTACTTTGTTCGTGGAAGATTCTGTCTGCACCCGGTCACGGATGACCGGAATGGACGCCACCAAACCAATAATAACGATGAGCCACAACCACTTCCGGGAAGCGTTATTCCAATAAAGCCATTTTTGACGCACTACGTGTACCTCCTCAGTTGTTGGAACCAAATGCCCGTTCTGCTCTTATAATTCTTACGTTCAGCATGTGTTAACACACTCTCTAATATGCCAGCACACGATCCATTTTATTTCAAAGAAAAACCCCTCCGCCAACCAACCTTACGGTGCGGAGAGGCCTTCTGCATCTTTTTCTTACAGTACCATTTGTTTTATTGCGCGTCTACACGCGACATAACTTCCGAAACCAGACGTTCGATCTGGCTCTCTGCATCTTGCAAGCTCTCACCGCGCACAGCGAAGTACACTTTGATCTTCGGCTCTGTACCGGAAGGACGCAGGCAGAACCATGATCCGTCTGCCAAAATAAATTTCAGCACGTTTTCCTTCGGCAGGCCGTCCAGACCCAGAGAGTAGTCCAGCACATCCTGCACAGCGATGCCCGCAACTTCCTTCGGCGGATTAGAACGCCAGTCGGTCATTTTCGCCTGAATCTGTGCGACTCCGTCTTTGCCTTTCAGCGTGCGGGACTCCAGTTTTTCGAGGAAGAATCCGAACTGGTTGTACAGCTCCTGCAACACATCGTAGAGTGTCTTGCCTTGGCTCTTGTAGTAAGCAGCCGCTTCGGCAATCAACATCGAGGCAAGGACAGCATCCTTGTCACGGGCATAGTTGCCGGAGAGGTAGCCATAACTCTCTTCATATCCGAAGAGGAAAGTATGAGTTCCGGTTGCTTCGAACTGGTTCATTTTTTCACCTATATATTTAAAGCCTGTCAGGGTGTTCATCACTTCTGCACCGTAATGCTGAGCGATAACTGCCCCCATCTCACTCGTTACAATCGTTTTGATTACTGCACCGTTGCTTGGCAGCGCTCCTGTCTCTTGGAGACGACTGAGCAGATAGTGTACCATAATGGCACCCGATTGGTTACCGGACAAGACGAAATATTTGCCATCCTTGTCTTTTACGACAGCACCCATACGGTCTGCATCCGGATCTGTACCGATCAGAATGTCTGCGCCTACGGATTCGCCCAGCTTCATTGCCAGTGTGAACGCTTCGCGCTCTTCCGGGTTAGGGGACTTCACTGTGGAAAATTCAGCATCCGGCTGCTCTTGTTCAGCGACAATATACAACTGTTCGAATCCGATCTGCTCCAGTACGCGGCGAACCGGAAGATTGCCTGTACCGTGTAACGGTGTATATACGATTTTGAAATCACGGCCGATGCCGGATTGAATCAGCTCACGGCTTAGACTGCGGCTTGCCACGGTGTCTACGAATGCCTGATCGTCTTCTTCACCAAGCCAAACCAGCAAACCTTGTGCTTCGGCTTCTTCGCGTGTCATTTTTTTAACATCTGCAAGAGAAGGCACCTCTTGAATGTATTGAATGACTTGCTCTGCTTCATGCGGCACCAATTGTCCGCCTTCATGGTTGTACACTTTGTATCCGTTGTATTCTGGCGGGTTATGGCTTGCTGTTACAACGATACCACCTGTGGCTTGCAGGTGACGCACACTGAAAGACAACTGTGGTGTAGAGCGCAGGGATGGATACAGCTTGGCTACGATACCATTAGCCGCCAGTACCAGCGCCGCATCCAGCGAGAATTCAGGTGAGAAGTGACGGGAGTCATGTGCGATGACAACCGAAGGTTTGCCTTCCTTGTCCCCATGCTGCTCCAGCAAATAACGGGCAAAGCCTTGAGTAGCACGACCGACCGTATATTTGTTCATCCGGTTGCTACCGGCACCAATAACACCGCGCAATCCACCTGTACCAAACTCCAGATTTCTGTAGAAACGCTCCTCCAGCTCTTTGGGTTGATCCTTTAGATCACGAAGCTCCTGTTTCGTTGCTTCATCGATAGAAGCATCCTCCAACCATTGTTGCAACGTCTCGGCTGCTGCTGCGCTTAACTGTTCCATATCCAATAAGCCCCTTCCGTCTATATAAAAATTCTATTTATGCACGTAGCTGTTCAACTTATCTGCATGATATATACATGCCTATGTATCAGCTTGGGTCTGACAGTGCAAACATGATTTCGCCTTCAGCGACAATTTTGTCATCCACGCGGGCAGTAGCTTGACCTTTACCAATCGAGCCTTTAAGACGTGTAATTTCCACTTCCAGAATCAACGTATCCCCAGGCACCACTTGGCCACGGAACCGGAAATTGTCGAGTCCCGCCAAGAAACCAATTTTGCCTTTGTTTGCTTCTAAATTCAGCATAGCTGCCGCGCCAACCTGAGCCAACGCTTCTGTGATCAATACGCCTGGCATTACTGGATACTCAGGGAAATGTCCAATGAAGAACGGTTCATTAATCGTTACGTTTTTTAAACCGACAGCACGTTTGCCATCCTCCATCTCTAAAATTCTGTCCACCAACAGAAACGGCGGGCGATGTGGGATAATGGATTGAATTTGTTTGATATCTAACACAATTTAATCTCCTCTCGGGGTGTTTATACGAAGGCTCTCCATCATGCAAATAATGCCGGCGCAATAGCGTCGTTTCGGAAAGAGATCGTTCTATGACCGCCATTGTCCCTGAATTTTTTTGATCCCATTATTAATGGGTAAAATTCTGGGACAAACGCGAACGCTTTGCTTCTTTTGAACAATTCTCTTCCCTCCACTTACTGTAGTGCGGAAAACATTAAACGAGCATGATCAAGTCGATCCTCATATAAAATGAGTTTCATTTTTAATGTTGTATGAAATGTTGTTTTAGGGTTAACACTAGTAATATCCTTCATGACTGCAGTAGTGAAGGTTGAGATAAGGGGTCTCTCTTCGCGATGACAAGCAATGTCTTTCGCAGGGGAGGCCTCTTCTGACGTTAAACGTCATCCATCATTATACTGTTTTCAACACCAAAAAGAAAACTCCTGCCTGCGCAGGAGTTTTCGCTGAACTCGTTATCTTATGGAGCAAACACCAGATCATAAACATGTTTCCAGGTACTCCATTGCCATACGGAACCGATATCCTGTTTGCCCAGTACCACATACCCAGCGACCATTCCGCCAGCGAGGGCAAGAACAAGCAAAATCGGAATCAGAAACCATCTTGCGATGCGCCACCAACTCTTCTTTTTCTTCTTGACTTCCTTCTGCTCCGGCTTGCTGTTCTGCTGCTGTGTTTCTGTCATCCCATTCACCTTTATGCTCTCATATTATTGGCAAGACCCGCCATGGAATCACTAGACGTGAGCGCCCGTGCCGCCAGTTGATAAGTCCGCTGACCTTGCATGAGCAACGCCATCTCCTGTGTCATATCTACGTTGGATTGCTCAAGGAAACCAGTGCGGATCGATGCCTGAGGTACACGTGTTGCTGCATTAGCCCCGAATACGTCATTCTCGGTTAACCCAGCACCCAATCCAAAGAGGTTGTCCGCTAATTGCACAAGTCCTTCAGGACGCTCAATATCCACCATCTGTAGCTGTCCCCTGATTACGGCGTTGCCGTTGCCCTGACGCACGAGCAGATTACCTTTCTCATCAAAAGCAACTGTGCTGTCTTTCGGAGCAGTAACGGGCTCTCCCTGACGATTCAGAGCTAAATTCCCATCGCCATTGACAAGCACCATCAGGTCAGGATCGTTCGGATTCGCTTTTGGACGCATATCGGGCACAAAGTGGAATGCACCTTGACGTGTCCATACTTTCTGACCATCTGCCTGAACAGCAAACATCGCATTGCCCTCAATAGCTAGGTCTGTCGGGTTACCTGTCTCCTGCATGCTACCTTGGGACATATCTCTGGTGAGATTGACCAGACGTGCTCCAAAACCAAGGTTATACCCCATCGGTGTCGAACGCCCATCCTGCTTATACTTGTCATCTTGTTGCTGTATACGAGTCAGTACATCTTCAAAGTTTGCCTGTTTACTTTTATAGCCTGCCGTATTCACGTTGGCAATATTATCGGAAATGACATCCAGCCGTTGCTGAATCGCAGTCATCGACACCTTGGCACTAATCATGGAATTATTCATGCGGTGATTTTACCTCCCCTGCTTTGCTCCGCAAAGGGCTTATCGCCCATCACTACGCGGTAATATGGTTACAATTACAATTGGCGTTAGACACGACCAACTTCGTTAACAGCCTTTTCCAAACTGCGGTCATAGAACTGAACGACCTTCTGGTTCGCTTCGTAGGCACGAAATGCCGCATTCATGTCAACGGTAGCCTGAGAGGCGTCTACATTCGACCCTTCCAGATAACCTTGATGAATCTGCACAATATCAGTAGCATTCATCGTCCGAGCCGTTGCACCATTATCTTCATTCAGACTAAAATTACCGTCACCTTGACGAACAAGCTGATTCGGCTGGTCAATAATACTGATTCCAAGCGTAACGCCTGTTGGAACACCTGTAACCGCATTAACAAAGCGGCCTTGCTCATCCACTTTAAATTGATCCACAGGACCTGTCAATACAACCGGTTGCCCATTACTGTCCAGCACCTGAGAACCGGTAGAGCTGAGAAGTTGCCCTGTTCCATTAACATCCAGATGACCATCACGTGTATAACGCGTGTTTCCCTGTGCATCTCGAACAGTAAAGTATGCTTGCGGCTGGTACGTGACCGTTCCATCTGCTCGTACAAACTTGCCGGAAGCATCAAACCGAATGGGTTGATTGGTCTGCGGATCATTCACACTCAAATTCGATGAGATTGCAAAATCACTTGTACGTTTCGTTTCCATAAGAGCGCCTTGAACATTCATGGATAAGCTTTCCTCAGCGAATACGCCCGAGTTGAGTTTGCCCAGCCGCTTTGTTGGAAGATTGGCATCCCCGCCCGTTAAAGTAATGAGCATTTCCGGGAAGGAGCGGTTTACGCTATTCACCTGTTTGTATCCCGTTGTGTTCATATTTACAATATTCTGTGTAGCAGTGTCGTGGCGGCGTTGCTCTGTAATCATTCCCGCAGCAGCGGTGTACAGACCTCTTAACATGAATGAACCCCTCTCCTTAAACGCTTGTCCCTGCAACGCAGGTAGCTGTTTGTCCGTTCTGTTCACCTTTTCGGTGAACCTACCTGCTTTTTATATCGGCAAACTAGAATTTTTTCTTAACTACTTGATCCAAATTATTCAGCATAATGCCTGTTCCTTTTACAACGCAGTGCATCGGATCCTCTGCAACCCATACCGGAACATGCAATTCATTGGACAACAGTTCATCCAGTCCGTTCAGCAATGCACCTCCACCAGTCAAAACGACACCACGGTCAATAATGTCCGCAGACAGTTCAGGTGGTGTGCGCTCCAGTACCGACTTGGCCGCAACGATAATGGATTGCACGGAATCCCATAGCGCTTCCTGCACTTCACTACCTGACACAGTAACTGTAACCGGCAGACCGGTTACCATATCACGGCCGCGAACATCCATTTCAGCTTGAAGACCCGCAGGGTTAACGGTACCAATTGCGATTTTGATATCTTCGGCTGTACGTTCTCCGATCATGAGTTTGTATTTTGCTTTAATAAACTTGATAATCGCTTCGTCGAACTTGTCCCCCGCAACTTTAATAGAAGAGGCGGTGACTACGTCGCCCATAGACAGGACTGCAACGTCAGTCGTTCCGCCGCCGATATCCACGACCATATTGCCGCTCGGTTGGAAAATATCCATACCTGCCCCGATCGCAGCCGCTTTCGGCTCTTCTTCCAGAAATACTTCTTTGGCACCGCTGCGCTCCGCTGCTTCACGGATGGCCTTCTGCTCTACAGAAGTGATATTCGTTGGTGCACAAATCAAAATTCGCGGGTGGCTGTACCAGCTTCTTGCCCCTACACGACTAATGAAATGTCTAAGCATGGCTTCCGTAATTTCGAAGTCCGCAATAACGCCATCGCGCAGCGGTCTAATGGCAACAATGTTACCCGGCGTACGCCCCACCATACGACGCGCCTCTTCCCCGACAGCAAGGACCCGCTTCGTATCGCTTTCAATGGTCACGACGGAAGGTTCATTGAGAACAACTCCGCTTCCTTTCACGTGAATAAGCACGTTTGCCGTGCCAAGATCAATACCGATATCCTTGCTAAACATAAAAGAGCCCCCAAAGTGATATTATTTGGTCAGCGTATCCTGTGAAAAAGTGTCTCTTATCACGTCACCGCTCGTTCGACAAAGTGCAACATATATATGTAAAAATCGGGCTGATAAGATGTCATAATTCGATCCTGTACCAGCTTTTAACATATCATACTTCAGGGGAGGGATTCAATCCATGCTGTGAGCTTTTTGGCCTAGTTCTCAAAGAACTTGCTTATGATTTGGCGGAAGCCAGCACCTCACGTTTTTTTCCACTCGTTTTTTTGTACTTGATTTTGGTCGCTTCACCGCCCCGCAAATGACGGATCGACTTATGGTATTCCAAAATGTGTTTCACCTGGTCAGCAAGATCAGGGTTAATTTCCGGCAGACGCTCCGTCAGATCCTTATGCACAGTACTCTTTGACACGCCGAATTCTTTGGCAATGGTACGGACCGTATTTCTCGTCTCAACAATGCAGCGACCAATTTTGATGGTCCGTTCCTTGATGTAATCGTGCACGCTCCCGCCTCCCTACTGTGTGGATAGTTTGGTACATTATATGAGGAGCATGCCTATATATTCGCGGTTTAGAGGTGTGACAAGCTTCGAAGGTCCCATTATTTTCTGAAAAGCATAAAAAAGCAGAGGTTATTCACCCCTGCCCATCATGTTAGTGCGGTAAAAATCATTTATTTTTCCGGAAGATATCCTTGCGGGTTTACAGGCTGACCATCTTCATAAACTTCAAAGTGAAGGTGATTCCCCAGGTTTTTTCCAAGCTCACTCACACCAGCAGATGCAATCGCATCTCCTTGCTTCACTTCATCGTCCTGTTTTACTTTGACGTCCGCAAGGCTTTGGTATACAGTTTTCAGGTTATCGCTGTGAGTAATCTCCACCACTTGACCTGTAAGCGGATTTTGCTCAACACGTGTAACTTTACCGCTGAGTGCTGCTTTGACTTCAAATGATTTGTTATCACCGCGTGCCAGATCGACACCCGTATTCGGAATAAATGTGTCATTGTACTGCACCATCGCTGCTTCATGCTCTTCACTTGAAGCCTCGTTGTCATAGAATGGTTTCACAACCGAGATCTCGGAAGGAGATCCTACTGGCCAAACAAAATTTTCCGACTTTGCAACAACTTCCACACTTTCCTGATCCCCACCTGTAGCGGCTCCCTCGTTGCTCGCTGCGCCTGTTTCTACTGATTCTTTAGGAGAGTCCGGGTTCAGCGCTTTGCCGCCTGTTCCCTGATAGACCCACACTAGAGTTAGTATAATGCCTGCTGCTGCGATGTAGACTGCCGGGAAAACCCAACGTTTGGACATTGCTTTTCTCCATGAAGAGGGCTGAGCTGCCGGTACTCCTTGAGTTGTTTTAGGAGTTTCTTCTTGGATTGATTTTTTGTTGTTTTCATTCATCTTGATCACCTCAGTAACAAGTGTTACCGGGTGCAACTCTTTTATACACGCGCGACTCTAAAAATTTTCACGCAGCTTTCAAAGAATGCTATATATGTTTGAGATCAGTGTTCATCCGTGCACCGCTTCGGGGCCAGAAAACCTTTCGACCGCAGGTTACTACCAGATTTCTTCTATCTCCTTTTTCAAAGGTGAAATCCGGTAGTAAAGGCAAGTTTATGCTTCCGATGCAGCTTTTTTTTCAAAAAGCTTTCCGCTTCACTTCTACAGGTCTTTTCTGTCCCCTGAGCTCTCCGTATGCTCTCACTTTACTCATATATAGCCAAATCTTAAAAGCTCCGGAACGGGAGGTTGGTAGAGAACCACTCACTATACTCACTTCCCCTGCTTTGAGGCTAGCATCTTGGATGCCTGTCCGAAAGAGATTCCCGTATAATAATGTTTCAGAATCTCGGTAGCCGTGTGCCCCTCCTGCGCCATACCATTTGCTCCCCATTGACTCATACCCACTCCATGGCCATAACCATACGTTGTAATCTGCACTTCATCGCCTGTTGTTCTCCAGTTGAACTGACTGGATCTGAGTCCGAGACGTTTGCGGACTTCCGGCCCACTGAACGTTTCACCTGCAATCTGCATTTCTTTAATACGATGCCCCTTGGTCGTAGATAACACTTTGATCCAGGAACCGTTCTTATCTGCTGACACCGGAATTGCATCCAGGTTCATCTTCTGCAAAATTTCACTGCGCTTCATCGTAATTGTTTCTTCAAAACCTGGTGCAAGCTGTTTATCCCAGGGGCTAGCTACACTTTTCAAATAGGGAACAACATTGCCCCACACATCCTCTGCATTTTCCGTATATCCATTGCTGGTTGAGAAAAAGGATGCTGTGATCGCACGACCCTGATACGTCATAACTGCGTCACGACTTTCACGAACGGCCTGCTGAAGTTTTTCCCATTCCTTCGCTTTACCTAACCTTGTCCAATCCGCCTTGACCTGATCGGGTGGAATGAAGACCTGATGACTAATCGTATCCGTGACATCTGCTGTACCTGAAGGTACGCCACTTGTATCATTTGCAGCAAGTCTTCTCACGATAAATGTGCGAGCAGCTATCGCTTGTGCTTTTAACGCTTCTAACTCGAATTCAGCTGGCATCTCAGCAGCAACTACTCCCGTCACATATGTCTCAAGTGGTAATTCCAACGTTGTCCCGGTAGCAGACAAGTAAACACGCACCTTCGGCTCAGGATAGCTTACAGGCACAGCGGGTACAGGATTAGGAGACTGTAGACCGGTACCAGCGTTCACACCTGTAGAAGCAGGCGTAGATTTCACCTGTTCTCCTGCTCGCGGCCACACCAGGATGACCGGAATGCATATCGCCAGAACAAGCAGTGCTGATACCGCTACTGCGGGCTGCCAACGCCCTGGGTGGCGTCCCCAGCGGTGACGGTGACCGAATGCACGCATACGACGACGTTTGACCTTACGAAACGCATCCAACTCAATAAGCGGGATATTTATATGCTCTGTAGCTTCCTGTTTCAGTTCCTCCGTAGACAATCCCCCACGTTTAGCATGTGCCGTTTCTTGCTTGCTCCCCATTACGATTTGCACCTTCGCTATCTGTAACGGGGTACCTCTCTTCTTCTCAGGATTCAACCTGTCTTTCTCTGCATCCTGAATTAAATTCTCCTCTGATCCCTGCATTCCGGGCCGCGGGGCAAGAGGTACTTTTAGTTGTACACGAGCTTCTTTCATCCGTGATACCCCTCCGTTGTCGATGACCAGGTCATGGCTGGTTTTTTCTCAAATCCATAGTTTAAGATATGAGTTCACTCGATCTGATAGAACCGGATTTAAGAGAAACGCGAACCGTTGCTATTTAATGAGCACCTTTTCCTTTGTATGAGTAGATACCTGAAAGCATTGCTACTACGCGGTTTACACAGTGCATCCCGATCAATGGGTATGGAACACCCGCTCTTTCATATGGTCAAAATAGATATAAGCCTAGATGTTATGTTATACAAAGTTAGGATCAGGTATTAATAGAATCAGGCCCTTAACAGACCATCCTCATATATCGTTTGAACTTGTAAAAAGAACAAAAAAAGCCAAGCCCGGAGGCTCAGCTTCATCAAACGGATACGATACGTTTGATCTTGTTCCTGTATTCTCCACAGTAGGGTAGCTATACAGAAATAACGCTATGTGATATAAACGAGGGTTTACACCCAAGTTGGTTGTACTTTAAACATAGGAACTTCTTCCTCAACCTTTTCGCTAGGCGCCTTAACTGCATCCAGCTTAGGCTCTTCCACCGAAATTCGGTAGATATCTGCCCCGAGGCCATTTAACTTTTCTGCCAAATGTACATAACCACGGTCGATGTGATGTACACCACCTACCTCAGTTGTGCCTTCAGCGACCAAGCCAGCAATGATCAGAGCAGCCCCTGCACGCAGGTCTGTAGCTGTCACTTTAGCACCTTTCAGCTTAGCATTGCCTGTAATGATGGAGGATCTTCCTTCAACTTTGATTTCTGCGTTCATCAGTTGGAACTCATCAACATGCATAAAGCGGTTCTCAAAAACCGTTTCAGTCACAACACTCGTTCCTTCGGATGCCAGCAACAAAGCCATCATTTGGGATTGCATATCTGTCGGGAATCCTGGATATGGTAACGTTTTGACATCCACTGCTTTGAGTGGACGGTCTGCAATAACACGTACGCCATTCTCGTCAGGCTGTACTGTTACACCCATTTCTTCAAGTTTAGCAATAACGGAACCCAAGTGATCAGAGATCGCACCTTCAACGTATACGTCACCACCAGAGATTGCTGCGGCAGCCATATACGTTCCTGCTTCAATACGATCTGGAATTACCGTATGCTTAACACCAGACAGTTTCTCAACGCCTTCGATACGAATAACGCCCGTACCGGCTCCGCGAACCTTTGCACCCATCCCGTTCAGGAAGTTAGCCAGATCGACAATCTCAGGTTCTTTCGCCGCATTCTCCAGAACCGTAACACCTTCGGCCAAAGTTGCAGCCATCATAATATTTTGAGTGGCACCTACAGAAGCCACATCCAGATAAATTTTCGCTCCGCGCAACCGTCCTTGGCTACGTGCTTCGATATAACCTTGGCCCAAGCTGATCTCGGCTCCCATGGCTTCAAACCCTTTGAGATGCTGATCAATCGGTCGTGTACCGATGGCACATCCCCCAGGCAATGAGATTCTTGTTTTACCCAAACGCGTCAGCAAAGGCCCCATGACCAGAAAAGACGCCCGCATTTTACTAACCCATTCATACGGGGCTTCACAGGAAGTAAGGTTCTCCGCATTTACGGTAATCACTTCGTCCCGGTATGTAACTCCCGCTCCTAGCGATTCCAACACTTTGTTAATCGTCATCACATCGTCTAGAGGAGGTGCGTCAATAATAACGCTTTGTCCTTCTTCCCCTAAGAGAGAGGCAGCGATGATCGGAAGAACAGAATTTTTAGCGCCGCTAACTTTGACACTTCCGGTCAACCTTTTGCCACCGCGGACGATAAATTTGCTCATCATGGTTCCCTCCGCGCTTTTATTCCCTTTTCCTCATTCCGGAATACGTAAGCCCCACTGTGATAGAAAGGACTGTTGCTGTGTGTGGAATTTCGACATATTCTGGCATGTAAGCACAGATGTCTGATCAGAAAAGAATTGGTTTGTATAATTCATATCGATGATACCATGTGTACTGTACATCCTGCTTTATGGCTTGAAAAGTCATTAAAAAGGCCATCTTAGCATCAGAACAGACCAATTGGGATGGTTTTTAGCCGGTAACTACCGGATATCCCCTTTATAACCTACATAATTAGTGAAAAATTGTGAATTCCCTAACTTCCATCATAACATTGTTGAATTGTTCGATACAAGCATTTTTTACATAAACAATTCAAATTTGGTCAGTCAAACGTTCACATTTCTTTCTTATATTTTGGCCGACAGCTCATACTCTAATTGTTAACACAATTAATCGATGTTATTCGACAATGAGCCGCTTGAAGAACCTAACAGATGATTAACCAACCATCTCAACATTAAAACAAATTTCTTAACATTTGAGTCCAGGACAAATAATCAATAACAAAGCCAGCAACGGCATGCCCTAGAATAATGGCCAGCAACAAATGTAACAGTCTCCCCTGAGGACCTTTCGGCTGTCTGATCACTAAATCCAATTTCAGATTTTGCAATGACCACCATGTAATCGCTATACATATAAGAGAAACGACAATTGAGATCAGGCTGTTTGTGCTCAATGTCTGGTTCACCTGATTCGCCAGATCATTACCCATATCTTCTTACCTCCACCTTGATTGTTGCAGCGATCGGCATATCATATGCCTAACCCCCATAACTTGTTAGTCCACAGGAATGAGCGAAAACCAGAAAAACATCTCTGTTCTACTGTCAGGTCCCCCTCGAATTGACAAGATCTCTGATGCCTACCTGATCAAGCAACAACAATTCAACTCTGCAAGATGATGGACATCTAGCGCCCTACTTTCTGCATCTGCTGACTCTAAGGAATATAGGCTGTTTCACTATTACTTGTCAACTACATTGATTTCCACTTCAAAAAATATTTTAATTTTTATCCGCCAGTAATGGGTGACTAAAACGACATAAAATAGCGTTATAACGATATCGATTCTGTCATTTCCTCGGAAATAATTCTACTGAATCTCGTAAAATTAGTTCTATCAGGGTGATATGCCCATACTACTTAAGTCCTACATCTTATTCACCTGATCATTGAAATGTGAATCTAATTATTTGAAGCTATTCATACTATATAAAGAGAAAACTCTCTAACGTTCAAATCCATAAATAGCGTAGTGGCAATTCATCATCGTATTCCACTTTTTTTATTTCTATCATTATTTCTTCATAAAAGAGTAAAAGAACCCGGCAGACAATGCCGCCGGGCTCCATAAGTTACTTTAATTGCCGAATACGTTGATCCGGTTAACCGCTTTTTGCAAAGCAATCTCTGCACGACGGTGATCAAAGTGATCCTGGTTGCTTTGGCTGGCAAGCCGGCGTTCTGCCCGCTCTTTGGCCGCACGCGCACGATCCACATCGATGCTTTCCGGGAATTCGGCACTCTCTGCGAGTACAACAACCTTATCTTTGCGGACTTCGATAAAGCCGCCGCCGATGGCGACTTGCTTATTCTCTTTTCCGTTTTTGATCGTGATCGGTGCAATCTGTAAAGGTGTGACCATCGGGATATGACCAGGGAGAATCCCCAGTTCCCCTTCAATACCGCGAGCGATGACGCTATCCACTTGCTGTGAATAGACGAGACGCTCAGGCGTTACGATCTCCAACAAAAAGGTGCTCAATTCCATCCCTCCTGAAACTATCCGAAGGATAGCTCGCTTCATAAGGACAATCCTGGACTCAGATTATACCAGTGTTTTAGCTTTCTCCACTGCCTCTTCAATCGTACCCACGAAGAGGAATGCTGCTTCCGGCAGATCGTCATGCTTGCCTTCGAGAATCTCTTTAAAGCTGCGCACTGTTTCTTTAACCGGAACGTATTTACCCGGAATACCGTTAAATGCTTCAGCAACGTGGAAAGGCTGGGACAAGAAACGTTGAATTTTACGCGCACGATATACGAGCGCTCTGTCTTCTTCGCTGAGCTCGTCCATACCCAGGATTGCGATGATATCTTGAAGTTCGTTATAACGTGCCAAGATACGTTTAACGCCTTGTGCGACACTATAGTGCTCTTCGCCAACAACTTCAGGAGACAAGATCCGGGAGCTGGATGCGAGTGGATCTACGGCTGGGTAGATACCCATCTCGGAGATTTTACGCTCCAGGTTTGTTGTTGCATCCAAGTGAGCAAACGTTGTTGCAGGAGCCGGGTCAGTATAGTCATCCGCAGGTACGTAGATCGCCTGGATGGATGTAACCGATCCTTTTTTCGTTGAAGTGATACGCTCTTGCAATTGACCCATTTCTGTTGCAAGCGTAGGCTGGTAACCTACCGCGGATGGCATACGTCCAAGCAAGGCAGATACTTCTGAACCCGCTTGGGTGAAACGGAAGATGTTATCGATAAAGAGCAACACGTCACGGCCTTCTTCATCACGGAAATATTCCGCCATGGTCAAACCTGTGAGGGCTACACGAAGACGTGCGCCTGGTGGCTCGTTCATTTGTCCGAAGACCATTGCTGTTTTGTTGATAACGCCGGAATCACTCATCTCGTGATACAAGTCATTACCTTCACGGGTACGCTCACCAACACCGGCAAATACGGAGATACCGCCGTGTTCTTGCGCAATGTTGTTGATCAATTCCTGAATGGTTACCGTTTTACCTACACCGGCACCACCAAACAGACCGATTTTACCACCTTTTGCGTAAGGAGCCAGCAAGTCGATAACTTTGATACCTGTTTCAAGCATTTCCGCTTGGGTAGTCAATTCATCGAATGCAGGAGCAGAGCGGTGAATCGGGTTTTTATGTTCAGATACAACTGTACCGCCAGTATCGATCGCTTCGCCGAGTACGTTAAATACACGGCCCAGTGTCGCTTCACCGACAGGTACAGAGATTGGAGCTCCAGTATCTACGGCTTCCATGCCACGTACGAGACCGTCCGTGGAGGACATCGCGATACAACGTACACGGTTGTCACCCAGATGTTTCGAAGCTTCGAGTGTAAGATTTACACTCACACCGCTCTCGTTTACTGTAGTGATCGTAATGGCATTGAGGATTTCCGGCAGACCGCCGCGATCAAACTCGACGTCAACAACCGGACCCATGATGCTCACAACGCGTCCTTTGTTCATCTTAACGTTCCCCTCCTACAAGCCTGCTACTTTGGCAAAAACAAAATTCCGTTCGTTCATTTTTGCAGTGCAAGCCTTCATTAAATAAAAAACGGTTAGCCTTGTGCTGCGTTGGCACCTGCCACAATTTCCGTAATCTCCTGCGTAATCGCTGCTTGACGGGCACGGTTATAAGTCAATGACAGATCATTAATGAGTTTCGATGCATTTTTGGTTGCATTACCCATTGCTGTCATCTTCGCACCCAGTTCACTCGCTTTACCATTCAACAGTGCACCGTAGATCAATGTTTCCGCATAACGCGGAAGCAAAACTTCCAGCACAGCCTCAGCTGACGGTTCATACTCGTAGCTCGCAGTCGGTCCATCCGCAGGAGTTAACTCAGGTGTTTCCATAGGGAGAAGTTTCTCCATTGTCGGAATCTGGGTCAACGCATTTACAAAGCGGTTATAACAAATGTACAATTCATCAAAATCAGCCAGTTCAAATCCATGAACTGCCTCATGAGCGATGGATTTGATATCTGCGAATGAAGGTGAGTCCGACAGATCTGTAGTTGTGGAAGCCATAGCTATTTCGCGTCTTCTGAAATAGTCACGCCCTTTACGACCAATAACGAATAATTCGTACTCGTCCTGGGAGTTGTGACGCTCTTTCAGAGTCTGACTCACCTGACGCAGAACGTTCGCATTGTATCCACCTGCAAGACCCCGATCTGACGTAATGATCAGATACGCTGTCTTTTTGACCGGACGGCTTTCCAGCATCGGGTGCTGGATACCTTGGGTACTGGAGGCAATGCTCGCCACAACTTCTTTCAACTTCTCTGAATAAGGACGTGCGGCCTCTGCTTTTTCCTGCGCTTTACGCAGTTTTGCAGCTGCAACCATCTCCATTGCTTTGGTGATCTGCTTTGTGCTTTGTACGCTTTTAATTTGCCGCTTAATTTCGCGCATGCCTTTTGCCATGATTTCACCACCTTAAAGTTTTGACATAGTCAAAACTACTTCGTAAGCATATTCCTGCTTTGACTGAGTCAAAGTTTTGCATGCAGACATGCGGAATCGGTTAGACAACTCCGCAGCTACAATCATCTATTTAGACAGAGACTGCGAAGCTCTTTCTGAACTTCTCGATTGCACCTTTGAGTGCATTTTCATTGTCTGCTGTCAATTCTTTCGTTTCACGAATCGATCCCAGAATTTCCGGGTGGTTGCTCTCCATGAACGCAAGGAACTCATGCTCAAAACGAGTAACATCACCTGTTGGAATCTCATCAAGGAATCCTTTAACTGCAGTGTACAAGCTGACAACCTGTTGTTCTACAGGCAACGGCTGGTTAACACCTTGCTTCAGAATTTCCATCATACGTGCACCACGATTCAGACGAGCCTGAGTCGCTTTATCCAGATCGGAACCGAACTGGGAGAACGCTTGAAGCTCACGATATTGAGCGAGGTCAAGACGCAGGGAACCTGCAACCTTTTTCATCGCTTTGATCTGAGCAGAACCACCGACACGGGATACAGAGATACCAACGTTGATCGCCGGACGTTGTCCAGCATTGAACAAGTCAGCTTCCAAGAAGATCTGTCCATCCGTGATGGAGATTACGTTCGTTGGAATATAAGCAGATACATCGGAAGCTTGTGTTTCAATGAACGGCAGTGCGGTTAAAGAACCACCACCCAGTTCATCGTTCAGCTTCGCAGCACGCTCCAGCAAACGGGAGTGCAGGTAGAAGACGTCACCCGGATAAGCCTCACGGCCCGGTGGACGACGGAGCAACAAGGACAACTCACGATAAGCAGAAGCTTGTTTAGTCAAGTCATCATAGATAACCAGGACGTGCTCGCCTTTATACATGAAATACTCACCCATCGAACAACCGGAGTACGGTGCGATGTACAAGAGTGGTGATGGATCGGAAGCTGCTGCTGTTACAACAATGGTGTACTCCATTGCGCCTTTACGACGAAGAGTTTCCACAACTTGTGCAACCGTAGACTGCTTCTGACCAATAGCCACATAGATACACTTCATGCCGCTACCTTTTTGGTTCAGGATCGCATCAATGGCAATCGATGTTTTACCTGTTTGACGGTCACCGATGATCAACTCACGTTGTCCGCGACCGATTGGTACCATTGCATCGATGGCTTTAATTCCTGTTTGCATCGGCTCATGAACGGATTTACGATCCATTACGCCTGGTGCTTTACCTTCAACCGGACGGAATTCCGTTGTAGCGATTGGCCCTTTGCCATCCACTGGAATACCAAGCGGGTTCACGACACGTCCAATCAATGCTTCGCCTACAGGCACCTGCATGATTTGACCAGTCCGTTTCACTTGGTCGCCCTCACGAATATCATAGTAAGGTCCCAGGATAACGACACCGACATTGCTTTCTTCTACGTTCATGGCGAGGCCCATTACACCGCTTGGGAACTCAACCAACTCGTTGGACATGACATTCTCGAGTCCGTATACACGGGCGATCCCGTCACCAACCTCAATAACTGTACCAACTTCGACTACATCGATATCAGTCTTATATTGTTCAATCTGACTCTTAATTAATGTACTGATTTCTTCTGGTTTGATACTCAAGTGTCCTCACCCCAATCTACTGTACTCGTCTGTTAAAAGACTGCTCAAGACGTTCGAGCTTGCCAGCCAAGCTGCCGTCATAGATCGTATCGCCAATGGCGACTTTCAATCCGCCCAGCAGTGCAGGATCAACAATGTTCTCGATACGGATCTTTTTATTCACACGGCCACCGAACTCACGGGCTACCGCTTCTTTCTCTTCTTCCTTCAATGCATAGGTCGAGTATACGCGAGCATCGGCGATTCCAAGGGAATCCCCTTCGATTCTCACATAATCATCCAACAGGTCTTGCAACAATTCCACGCGGCCACGCTCAATCAGAAGCAAAACCGTGCGAAGGACAGGTTCGGACACTTTGCCATCAAGGCTTGCATGAAGCACATTTCGCTTGGCTTCATCAGAGATGTTTGGAGAAACAATAAATTTGATAATCTCTTGATCTCCGGTTAATCCACTGACAACGGCACGCAGTTCCTGTTCAACTTCAAGCACTTGCTGCTGCTGAAGAGCAACTTCGAACAATGCTTTTGCATAACGCTTGGCAACAATCGTATCGCGGCTCATTGTCGGCCCCCTACCTCATTGAGGTATTGGTTCACAAGTTCCTCTTGTGCTGGACCGTTCTCAACTTCTTTTTTGATCAATCTGGAAGCAATCTGAACGGAAGCAGTACCCAGTTCGCTGCGAAGAGCGGCAACCGCTTTGTTCTTCTCGCTCTCAATTTCACGTACAGCATCGTCTTTGAGACGAGTTGCTTCAGCTTTGGCATCAGCCAGAATAGATTCAGCCTGCTTGCCACCCGTTTGTCTGGATTGTTCAATAATGTCGTGAGCTTCTTTGCGCGCTTGTTCCAGAGCCTGTTTTTGCTCCTCCACATAAGCAATCGCCTGTTCCCGAGTCTGAGCAGCCTCATTCATCTGGCTCATTACGAGTTCACGACGCTTTTCCATGATGGAGAACAACGGACCGAAAGCATAACGGCTAAGCAGCCAGTATAAAACCAAAAATGCGATAATCGCAAGAAGCGTATTTTCCCATAAGAAACTCAATCTGTTCACTCCTTCCTGGAGGTATCCTAAACCGTTATCCCTTACAGGATAAGTTCCTAGCTAAAAAGAAGGCGCGGAGGGCTACAGCCTTCCCCGCCGTACTGTGTTATGTCTTAAGCAGCACCGTAGAACATGAATGCGAGTACCACACCGATGATCGGCAATACCTCGATCAAACCTACCCCGATGAACATTGTTGTTTGCAGTGTGGATTTCGCTTCTGGTTGACGCGCGATCCCTTCCACTGTTTTGCTGATTACCATACCGTTACCGATACCTGCGCCGAAAGCGCCCAATCCTGCAACAATTGCTGCTGCGATTAATGCCATTGCTCCCATTTGTATATCCTCCTTAAAATTATAAATCAATTTTATTGTTCAGCCTGATGGAGAGATCCCCGCAGGTCTAAAACTTAATGTTCTTCGTGCGTTTCGATGGTCTGTGAAATGTACACCATCATTAGAATGACGAAAACGAAAGCTTGAATCCCGCCGATAAAGATACTGAAACCTTGCCACACTGCAAGTAGCGGTATTGCGAAAATAGCGCCCAGCACTTTAAAGCTGGTCAGTTTGAGGATGGTTGCAATCAGCACCTCACCCGCAAAAATATTCGCGAACAAACGCATGCCGTGCGTGAGCAACTTGGACGCGGTCTCGATAATATTAATCGGAAGGAACAACGCGTACGGTTGCACATAGTGCTTCAGATAACCTCTAGTGTTCTTGAACAGTCCAAGTCCATGTGCTACGAGGAAGGCTACAAGAGCTAGTCCCATCGTTACGGACAAGTCAGCTGTTGGTGATTTGAACCAAGCCAGCTCGATATGTGGATGCGCTTCTGGGTCCTTCGCGTGAGCCTTTTCATAAGCCTCAACCGCTGTAACGATTGGTTTCCCGAAAACGGTAGCTGCATTAACATCCTTAACATCGGTAACGGCCTGGAATGGAAGCCCAAGCATATTTCCTACGAAGATGAACAAAATCATCGTAAGTGCGAGAGAAATAAAGTGTTTGCCTTTCTTCATGTCCATCGTACTGGATATCAGATTACGAACGAACTCAACAGCCCACTCCATAAAGTTTTGCAGCTTTCCCGGATTATCCACCGACAGGTTCCGTGTAGCGATGATGGCAAATATGAAGACAATGGCGCTGGTTACAATCAACATCAATAGTACGGACAAGTCCAGATGAAATCCACCAAGCATAATCACTGGAGCTTCATGCATATTTTTTTCTCACCCCTTTCTCTACCTGAAAGTTGCCACACTCAAAATCACTCTGCTTTGCGGGACATGATGATCCCTATAATTAATAGGGAAAATTGCGCAATGGCCAGACCGCCTGCAACCGCATATGTATTGAAGTACTGCGGAAAGCGCATCGATATGTAAATACCAAGCACTGCGAGCGCCGCTCTTGTCAAAAATCCCAGGTTCACACGCTTCAGATTACCTTCTGCCGCATCATCGGACATCTTCCTCACCTTGTAGCCCAGGTAAAATGCATTAATCAAACTGATGCTAACACCCAGGGCCAGTCCCAAAGCAATCGTTTCCAAACGAGGTGCAAATGCAGCCGTCAGAAAACAAATCATGAGAATGTACATGACGGAAACGGTCATCCATCTGCGATATCTGGCTAGTTCACTCATCACTTTCCCCCATGAATTTTTTAGCAATAAAGTAAATGCTTACCCCGCCTGCCGCAAGAAAAAAGAGAACGCTTACGGCGATCCATATTCCGTTGCCTCCAATGGTCCTGTCCAACCACGAGCCAGCGTAATATCCGGCAACAGCGAGCAAGGCAATCTCGATCCCAAAAGCTGTCACGAGCCCCATTGCTTTCCAGACCTTATCATCATGGTTACGGGATGAATTTGGTTTGTTCGAATCGGCCATTTTCCACGCCACCCTTGCAATCCCAGTTAATTTTACTGAATGATGAGAGCCTTTGTCAATTGATTGATTTTAGCGTTTTAAAGGGAGAAACGACGGGTCTACAGCTTAAGAAAGCCCATAAACCCGCGTAAACCGTACAGTTTAACTGTATGCTATCCCCTCTATAAATCCAACAGAAAATGTGAATTATTTTTTGAACTTTCTGTGAAATGATTCCGGACGCTCACTTTTTACGCCAAAATGGTGCAAAATCGCATTGACAATTCTTTCCGAAGCATGTCCATCACCGTATGGATTAGCAGCTTGGCTCATGCTTGCATACAGTTCTTCATCCGTAAGCAGAGCCTTGGTCCGTTCATATACACGTTCCTCTTCTGTCCCTACCAATTCCAGCGTACCTGCTTCGATGCCTTCCGGGCGCTCTGTAGTATCGCGCAATACAAGAACAGGCACACCAAACGAAGGCGCTTCTTCCTGCAAACCGCCTGAATCAGTCAGGATCAAGTGAGTGTGCGGGTAAAAGTTATGCAAATCCACTACGTCTAGCGGATCAATTAACTGAATACGGGGATGATTCCCCAAAATCGCGTGAGCCGGCTCCTTCACAGCAGGACTAGGGTGCACCGGGTACACGATGGCAATATCTTCAAATTCGTCAGCAATACGTTTGACGGCCTGGAAAATGTTGCGGTGAGGCTCGCCTTGAGATTCGCGGCGATGAGCAGTCATCAGCACCAGGCGTTTGCCTTGGGCCCAATCAAGTACCGGGTGTTTGTAATCCTCCCGTACTGTATATTGAAACACATCTGTTACCGTGTTGCCTGTGACGTAGGTACTAGACTCCGGTTTATTTTCCTTGGCAAGATTGGAAGAAGACCAGTCCGTTGGCGCAAAATGCAGATCGGCCAAAACACCCGTCAGCTGGCGGTTCATCTCTTCCGGGTATGGTGACAGCTTATTCCACGTCCGCAGACCGGCTTCCACGTGTCCGACCTGAATCTGTTGCAGGAAGGCTGCATAGCTGGCTACAAATGTAGTCAACGTATCACCGTGAACGAGCACGATATCTGGCTTGGCTTCACGCAAAACCGGCTCCAGACCGCCAAGAACACGAATGGTGATTTCGTTCAGGGTCTGACGATCTTTCATGACATCCAGATCATAATCGGGATGAATGTCGAAAACTTCAAGAACCTGATCCAGCATCTGGCGATGTTGCGCAGTTACGCAAACAATCGACTCAATAGAGTCGGGATGTTTCTGCAATTCCAGAATCAGCGGAGCCATCTTGATCGCTTCTGGGCGCACCCCGAAAATAGTCATCACTTTAATTTTTTTGGACATTTGAGCAAAGCTCCTTTTCTAATCCGCATGAAAATATGCTTATTTCGTTCCGTACAAACGGTCTCCCGCATCGCCAAGTCCTGGCACGATATATCCGTGATCATCCAGACGGTCGTCAAGCGCAGCTACATAGATGTCTACATCTGGATGTGCATCTTGTACTGCTTTTACGCCCTCTGGCGCTGCGACCAGGTTCATCATTTTGATCTGAGTGCATCCGCGCTTTTTGAGCACGTCAATCGCTGCGATTGCTGATCCGCCTGTTGCAAGCATCGGGTCAATCACAATAAGTTGACGTTCAGTCACATCTGTGGGCAGCTTGGTGTAGTATTCAACCGGTTGCAATGTTTCCGGGTCACGGAACAAACCAACATGTCCTACTTTTGCCGCTGGCAACAACTTCACAACGCCATCCAGCATCCCTAGTCCCGCACGCAGAATCGGTACCAGTCCAAGCATACGTCCAGAAATTACTTTTCCTTGTGTCGCGGCTACAGGCGTTTGTACATCAATGGATTCCAGCTCAACATCTCTTGTAATCTCGTAAGCCATTAATGTTGCTACTTCATCAACCAATTCACGAAAATCTTTCGTATTCGTACGCATGTCGCGTATAAACGTCAGTTTGTGTTGAATCAGGGGGTGATCACATATTACTAATTTTCCCATTAAATTGTCCCTCCGGTAAGTTCTTCATGAGTTAAGCATTTCCAAATATACCTAGCCGTCATTCACAGGCTCGATAAATCCTGTATATTATATCATCACCCACACTGAATTACACCATCAAAGGGCACCTAATCATTACAGAAAAGCAAATCCTACAAAAACAGGACCGGAAAATGATTCATCCGGTCCTGTTTGCTCGTGCTGTTGTGTGAGTTGAATGCTCAAAATACGTGTGAACACTAAAGATGCTCTTTTGTAATACAATACCACTCCGCCACCAGAATGCTCCTTCGATCGCCGTTATCCCCGAATTTTATGAATCACCTTAGGTAGGTGAAAATTCGGGGATAAATGCGAGCGCTCCGCTTCTACGGCCTCATTCTGCTCACTTCGTTACTTTGTATTCCATTTTAACAACCTTCAAAACCAAACAGCACAAGCAATGTTTTTTAGCAGTAGAAGTAACGGTACTAGTATTTAAGGTCGGTGTAGAGTGGGTATTGATCCGTCAGTGCAGTCACTTCTGCGCGTGCCTGATCAAGTGTTGCTGTATCTTTTGGATTTTTAAGAGTTTTCGCAATGATCTTACCGATCGCTACCATTGCTTTCTCGTCCATACCACGGGAAGTCGCAGCAGGTGTACCAATACGGATACCGCTTGTAATGAACGGGCTTGTTGGATCGAATGGAATCGCGTTTTTGTTCACTGTAATACCGATGGAATCAAGCACATGTTCCGCTTCTTTACCCGTGATGTTTACGCTACGAGTATCAATCAGCATCAAGTGATTGTCTGTACCGCCGGATACAATGTTCAATCCTTCAGCGATCAATGTTTCAGCCAGCACCTGTGCGTTTTTCACCACGTTCTGAGCATACGTTTTGAACGAAGGTTGCAATGCTTCACCGAACGCTACAGCTTTTGAAGCGATCACGTGCATCAAAGGTCCACCTTGGGAACCTGGGAATACTGCTTTATCAATGGCAGCTGCCCAGGACTTGCGGCACAGGATCATACCGCCACGTGGTCCGCGCAATGTTTTGTGTGTTGTTGTTGTAACGAAGTGTGCATGTGGCACCGGGTTAGGATGCAGTCCAGCTGCAACAAGTCCTGCGATGTGTGCCATATCAACCATGAACAGCGCGCCAACATCATTGGCGATGGAAGCCAGCTTCTCAAAATCAATCGTACGTGGGTATGCACTTGCACCTGCTACGATCAGACGAGGACGATGTTTGAATGCTGCTTTGCGAACTTCATCATAATCAATGAGGAATGTATCTTCTTGAACACCATACGCAACGAAGTTGTAAAGCAAACCAGAAGCATTAACCGGGCTACCATGGGTCAAGTGACCGCCATGTGCCAGGTTCATACCCAGAACGGTATCACCAGGCTTCAATGCTGCCAGATATACAGCCATGTTCGCTTGTGCACCGGAGTGCGGTTGCACGTTCGCATGTTCTGCACCAAACAGTTCTTTCGCGCGATCACGCGCGATATCTTCAACGATATCGACATGCTCACAGCCACCATAGTAACGTTTGCCTGGATAACCTTCAGCGTACTTATTCGTCAGAACGGAGCCGAGTGCTTCAATTACCGCTTCACTTACGATGTTCTCGGATGCGATCAGCTCGATGTTGTTCTGTTGACGTTTCAGTTCAAGATTCATCGCTTCCAATACTGCAGGGTCATTTTTACGCAATTGTTCCATGATTAAATTCCTCCTAAATTATAATGAAGTTATAAAGTGAAATGATGTTTACACGTAAACGGAGAGTGCAACACCAATCTGGAGAAGCAGCGCGTTCGCATTTATCACCGGATTTCCCCTTTTTAAAAGGGGATTCAAAGAAATCTGGGGATAACAGCGATCGTAAGATGGTGATGCAATCGAAGTCTGGAGTGTAACCCAGTGATTTCGCTTTATACGTTAGTCACAAAAGGTTGAATCGGGCTCTTCTTCCATTCGATAAACCGCACGTTCGCCGCCAATCAGCTTCGGACGTGTAAGTGCTGCTGTGACACGAGCCTCTCCAATGTAACGAAGCGATGTCCGAAAAGGAACCGCAACATGGCGAAGATGCATGCCAATCATAGTCTCTCCGATATCCATACCGGCATGGGCTTGAACATGCTCAGCCAGACATGGATCGGACAGTGAACGATAGGCGGTAGATGCCATGGAACCACCAGCCTTCGGCACAGGTACAGCGCCAACCTCTGTCAGTCCGAGCCGCTCAAGCAACCTACGTTCCATCACAAGCGCTCGATTCAGGTGCTCACAGCACTGGAATACAGTGTCGAAACCAAACTCTGTCTGCACCTCGCGAATACCTGCAAGCAACTGATCTGCCACGTCGACGGCACCACTTGTTCCGATGCGCTGACCTGCAACTTCACTTGTACTTGTGCCGATAACAACAACATGGCCAGAGCCAAGTTTACCGGCTGTCGCCAGTTCGCGCAGGATTGATGCTGTCTGTTGTTGCAATCCGGGTTGTTCCGAATCCAGTTCAATAGTCATCCTATCGCCTCCCGATAAAATCATGCCCGTCATCTTGTGATCATTTTGCTCAACGCATACGTTGCATGGCATTTCAGGTACTATTATAGCGAAAAATCAGATGAAAGACGAAAAAAAGAGCAGTCTGCGGGTATCGCAGAATTGCTCTTTTGCCCAGGCGACCGGCCGTTTGTTCCGGTGCTCCATTGTGGTTGTGCCCACTTCGTCGCCAGTTACACCGGATCCCTGTTTTCCCCTTCATCATAAATCAACCCCACTTTAAAATCAACGGTTAATTTACATTCCATGTTCTGTTTCTATATCTTGTCTCTGTACAGCTGAATTATTCAAGCTTATCCAGAAGCTTGGATAACGCTGTACGAATCTCTGCTGCCGCAATATTGTAATCGTCCCGGCTACCACCAAACGGATCGGAGATATCAAAACTCGGAATACGCTGCCGAATTTCGATTGCACGCTCCCTCTCCGAGGCCAGAATTTCCTGGCCCAGGGCCCGTTTCATCTCCATTGTAGCAAACAGGCTGTCCAATTCCTCCAGATCTTGAAGCACTTGTGTATCATTCTCGGCATATTCCTTCAGCGTGTAGGTCTTCTGAATGGAATTCGGGAACACCTGCATCACATGTTGCTTATGACTTCGGGTTAACGTCAGAATCAGATCTGCCCATTCGACCAATGCTTCACTAAGCTGTGTAGACTGGGATGGGCCCTCTGCCTGATGATCCTTCAAAACTGCTTCGGCATGACGTGATATCGGCATGCCTGACGATGCAGCCACACCTGCTGAACGAACATGTACCTCGATACCGCGCTCGGCTGCAAGTTTCCGCAGAAGCCCTTCTGCCATGGGGCTGCGGCACGTGTTTCCTGTACATACAAACAAAATATGTTTCATTGTGATAGCCTCCCCATATAATCAAGATGTGAACTACCTATCTTATCGTTCAACCGCTTTATTTTTTAAAATATAAACAAAAGTCCAAAGGCAAGCAAGATCGCCCCGCCTACAGCTTCACCGTAATCGCCCAAATTCTGACTGACCCGACGTCCGAGAAGCAGACCCATGATCGACATCAAACCACCGCAGAAACCAAAGGCCAGGATGGTCAGGACAAGATCACTGCTGAACATGCCGAGCGACACCCCGACAGAGAAGGAATCGACGCTGACACTAAGCGAAAACAAAAGAATGCCCAGCAGAGATCGATGATCGACCAGCTTGGTCTCCCCTTCACGAAAGGCATTCAAAATCATGTGAGCGCCTAGCAGTACCAGCAGTCCGCCTGCTGCATAATTCGTAATATTGCCCAGCAAGGAACTGACATATTTCCCCATATACATGCCAGCAAGCGGCATGATGACATGAAACAGTGCCGTAACGGTGCTAATTTTCAATACATCCCGCAGCCGTATACCCTTCATGCCAATGCCGATGCCCAGCGAGAATGCATCAAGCCCCAGCGCAACCGCCATAATCAGAATGGTTACCAACTGCCCTATATGGGCAGACACATCCCACATCCTCATACCCCCAAGTCACATAAGGTTCTTGTACACGATATGCGGACAAGAACTCAAACATGACGGTTACAGGGAAACGGAGCTAAGAAGTATGGATACAGTTTTCGGATGAAAAAAAACAGATCAAGGACACCCTTGCTAATATGAAATAGTAGATTGGGACGTTAAACTTGACGACTGCATGCAAGCTAGATGAATGCTTGCAAAAGTTGAGGCTCGCTCCTGATCCTGTGGGCAGGAGCGTTTAGGTAGGCGGCTCAGCCAACTTGAATAAGTTGGTTGCCTGCCGCCTTGAGCAGCCGGTTCATGACGGCTGCTCCCAGCCCTTCGCGCGAGCAGGCTTCCGCCACAATATATGTGGCGCCCTGCTCATCGCAGCTGCGCAGCGCGGCGTATAGTCTGCGCGCAGCTTCCTGTAGCTCGCTGGCGTTACCCAGCGAGAATACGGCATCGGCGCGGTACTGCTCCGCGTGCTCGGCGAACGCCAGCACCGCGGTACGCTCCCCGCGCTGCGCCGCCTCCGCCAGGGCGGCGCGGGTCCAGGCCGCCACCGCTACGGGCGGCCCCTCTACGACGCACAGCGCCCCTGCGGGTGCGTAGTGCGTGTACTTCATGCCCGGCGAGCGCGGCGCCGGGCTGTTGCTGTCGCCACCGGACCCTTCGGCGAGAAGCGCCGGGTCCGTGGCGACACGGGCGGCTACGGCGGACAGCTGTTCCGCCGTGATGCCGCCAGGGCGCAGGATGGTGACGGTACCGTCGTCACCGGCCTGCACCACGGTGGACTCGACGCCCACCCCCGTGGGGCCGCCGTCCACAATGCCGCCGATGCGGCCATCCAGATCCTCCCGCACATGTGCGGCGAGGGTTGGGCTAGGCCGCCCGGAGCGGTTCGCACTTGGCGCAGCCACGGGGCATGCCGCCGCCGCAATGAGTGGCAGCGCCACCGGGTGGTCCGGCATGCGCACGGCCACCGTGTCCAGCCCGGCAGTGACCCGCGGGGACACCGCCCCTGGCCTAACCGGCAGCACCAGCGTCAGCGGGCCTGGCCAGAAGGCCGCCATCAGCGCTTCCGCTGTTGCATTCACCTCAGTGACCAGTTCATGCAGCTGGTCACGGTGCGCGATATGCACAATCAGCGGATTGTCGGATGGCCGCCCTTTGGCGGCAAATACTGCCTCCACTGCTTCCGTGCTGCGAGCGTCTGCGCCGAGGCCGTAGACCGTCTCGGTCGGGAAGGCAACCGTCTCCCCTTGACGAAGGCAGGCCGCGGCAGCCTGCAAGTCAGCGAGCGCCGCTTCGCGGGCGGCGTTTCCCTTTTTCACATCCGATACTGGGGAAATCTCTTGAACGTGCACATTTATGTTCTCGCCCTCACTCTGCTCATGCACCAGTGCTCTGACATCCCAAAAGGCTGTATTGTGTTCCACCTCGACTCTCTCTACCGCCGCATGATCATGCTTGTCCTCTAACGAGGGTTGTTGTACCTTTTCGTGCTCTCTGTTCATATATATCATCATCCCTAAACTTCAAGTAGGTTCAATTTCAGTACATATAAGTATACCATATCTATAACGTTACAGGTTCGATCCAACCATAGGGTACTTCTCCCGCATATCCTGTTCATGTAGAAAAGGAAGCTCCCTGCACATTTGCAACGAAACTTCCATCCCTTAGTTTTTTATTCTATATTGCACTGCATTTTAATATGTCTTTTATTCGTTGTTAGGCGAATAAAGTTGCTACCCAATCCCATATTTTCACAGCCACATCCCACAGGAAGAATCTCGCTTCAGGCGTTTCACCTTGCACAGTTGCTTTCACCTCTACAGCATCCCCAGCTGAGGCAGAGACTGTCGTTGTCGTTGGTTTAGCCAGCGCGTCCCCTGTACTTGCATCGATGAAACAGAGTGGCGGGAACAGTACACACCACCAGTTCTGCCCTTTGCCTTCGCCCAGCGTAATCCGTACCGCTTCATACTCGCCAGCAGGGTATACCGTACCCCCATACAGCTTTGTTGGAAAAGGAACCGTGCCAAGCTCCACCTGATAATCATAAGTTAGACCACGTTTCATTAGCTCTTCTCCTACCCGATTCTCAATCTCGGACAGATGTTCACGAATGACATACCGAGCCTGCTCCAGACTTTGCGGATTTTCCAGCGCCCCAACCCATTCGCCCATCTGTGCAACGACCGCATCCCGAATCTCGCGTTTCACGAGCTGATCTCCCGCCGCATCGGAATTCGCTAGAATCCGCAAACGGATCGATTGCTCCGGAATAGTAGTAGCAGCAACAGCCGCATCGGTTTTCTGACCTTCCCACATCATAATGATCATCATAAGACATACAAGGATAAGTCCAATTTGTTTACCAATTCGTCTGTTCATCCCGTTCTCCCCCTCGGTTCCGATATCCAGCTGCAACTCTCTCATGTCTATCAGTATGCCCGGTAGAGGAAGAAGTAAACCTAGTACAAACCAGAAATCTATTAAAGTTTTTCATAGAAACGGATGAATTGGCTTTATAGATCGGGAAAGAAAAGAGATTCCTTACTAAAAGGAGATGATTTCAGCACTCATTTATTCTACGAAATGCCCCTAAACCATCTCTTCTCGGGCATATAAAAAAAGCTTAGTGACCACTAAGCTTTCTTTCGAAGACAGTAATGGATTAGATGCTACTTTAATCTGAATAATCCCTCCAACTCGTGAAAAACACAACTACATCGCGCTATTCTCTTTTTTCTTTTTCATCAGACTCCGAATCCGCTGCATCCACGACGGTGATTGCTCCTCTGGAAACCATTCATCCTCGTCTTCATCACCATACAACTTAATGCTCATCACCAGCCCAATACAGGCCATGTTAATCAGCAGAGACGTACCGCCATAACTAATAAACGGCAGGGTAATGCCCGTTAGAGGCATGAGGCCAAGGAATGCACCTACATTTTCAAACACCTGATAGAGTAACATCCCGATAATACCCACAATGATAATGGGTCCGGCCCGTTCTTTGCACTCCAGTGCGATTAACACCATCCGGTGGATAAGGATAAAATATAACAGGATTAAGAGCGAAGCTCCGACAAAACCAAATTCCTCCGCGACCACCACAAAGATGGAATCCGAATACGTATACGGCACACGTCCGCTTTGAACCGAAGTTCCTTCCAAAAAACCCTTGCCCATAATCCCGCCCGATCCGATGGCAAGTCCTGCATTTTTTGTATGCCACATCGCTTTGGCTGTAGCTTTCTCGGGTACAAGCCACGGATCGATCCGTTCAGCCCAGTGCTCCCGTTTGATCTTTTCCAAAAAGGCGAATATTTCATCATGGTAGAAGGTATACGATTTGATGAAACCAATAAAGAAAGCCCCCACAATCGCCAGCCCGATTAACGCATGTTTCAGCTTTATATTGCCGATCCATAAAATAGCAACCAGAATGACCACATAACCGAGAGCGTTACCCAGGTCATTCTGAGCCATAACCAGTGCGAAGGGAATAAATGTCCAGAGCCCAATCGGTACGACATCTCTCCAGAACCCGAGCTCCCCACGTTTACGCTTCACAATTAAATGGGCAAGAAATAGAACAAGGATCATTTTGAACAATTCCGCAGGTTGAAACGAAATGCTTTCCGTGATTTTCAGCCAGCCATTCGCGTTATTCAACGTACTTCCAAGCACATTGGCCAGGATCAAGAAAATAATGCCTATACCATATAGAAGAAAAGCGTATTTTACGTACAACTTGTAATTAAACAAACCAATCCCGATGACTGCAATGAACCCAACCACGTAGAAATAGATCGTTTTCACATGATGATTCGCGAGTTTGGGATCAAAGCGTGTTCCACTATAAATCGCAAGTATACTAATCGCCATTAACAACAACAGAACAAAAAGAATAACGCCATCCAGCTTCTTTACCGTTTTCCACATGATGTTTGAATATCCCCCTAGCTCACACATCGCACTTTACCAATAATGATCAATATTACCATTGTACCTAATTGGATGGGAGAATGGAAATCCGGTTGATTTTAAAGCAAAAAACCTTGAAAGTCCGTTCCCCAGCGAATGCCGGGAAGAACGATTCCAAGGTTGATCTGACTTCTTTTTCAATATTGCTGTAAACCATTCATGTTCACTGTTCCGGTTGCTCCTGTTGCACAGGTTTGCGTCTGAACAGCTTCAAGATCAGTTCCGTAATACTCGGTTGCTCCGCTGCTCCCAGGATATCTTCATTCTCTTCGGTGTGTACCTTGATACTCATGGCAATCCCCATACTGATCATGTTAATGAGCAGTGATGTTCCTCCATAACTAATGAATGGCAAGGTGATACCTGTCAGTGGCATGAGTCCGATAAACGGTCCGATATTGACAAAGACCTGATACAGAATCATCGCAATAATACCTACAATCAAATAAGCACCTACGCGATCCTTACATTCCAAAGCGATTAAGACTAGCCTATGAATCAGGATGAAATACAATAATAGAAGTACCGATGCGCCAACAAAGCCAAACTCTTCACCAATCTGTACAAAAATCGAGTCTGCATAGGCCAGAGGTACCCGATTGGATTGAATGGTCGTACCCTCCATGTAACCCTTACCCGTAACCCCACCAGAACCAATGGCAAGTTTGGCATTGTACGTCTGCCACAATACGTCTCTGGATGTCAGTTCAGGTACAAGCCACGGGTCAAATCGTTCTGCCCAGTGAGCACGTTTAATATCTTTGAGGAAACCCGTAATTTCATCATGATAATGAATGTATGCCTGTATGCCGGCAACAATGGCACTTACCGCCAGTACAAAACCAATCAATGCATGTGAAAATTTGATATTGCCGATCCATAATAAACCGATCCAGATAAAAATATAACTGAGTACCGCACCCAGGTCATTTTGCAACAACACAAGCAGCAAGGGCGGCAACACACATAAACTGATCGGAATGACATCTCGCCCAAAAAACAAAGGCCTGTTCTTCTTCCTGGCGAGCAGTGTCGATAACATGACAATTAGACATAGCTTGAACAATTCCGAAGGCTGAAGACTGATTCCGCCAATCGAAAGCCAACCTTGGGCTCCGTAATACTCATTACCAATGAACAAAACCAGAACTAACAGTAACAGACCCAGCCCATAGATATATAAATAATTTTTGACGATAAATTTATAGTTGATCATGGACATTCCGAAAAAAACAACAAAACCCAAAACATAAAATACAATCATATTTTTGGAGAATCCCTCAACCTTTGGACGACCAAACGTAGTACTGTAAATGGCCATGATACTAATGACCATCAGGATCACCAAAATAAAAACGATGGAGTAGTCGATCTTTTTGAATTTGTGCAGCATGTCTTTATGTTCCCCCAAGCATTCAGAAAATCTTCGGCATACCCCATTGTAGAGGATTTCGCGGCAAAAAGAAAACTTACGTGCCTTACATTTTTGTCACCTGTTCCGAAGGTCGAACACCCAGGACATGCCGCTCAATTCCGGCAAGGTCGGGAACGATGATAATCTCTGGCCAGTGCCCCGCCGATTCCAGCAAAGCCGCCACGTCGTGAGCCTGGCCCATGCCCAGCTCAAAACCGACAATCTGCGGCGGCGCAGGCAGCAGATTCAACTGCTCTACCATGATGCGGTACGGGGCGAGCCCGTCCGGACCGCCATCCAGAGCGAGGCGCGGCTCATGATCGCGCACCTCTTGCTGTAACCCGGCGATATCTCCCGCCGGGATGTAGGGCGGGTTGGACACCAGGATGTCCAACCGCTCCCCAGCGAACGGTGCAAGCAGATCGCCTTCACGGAAGTCGATCTGTACGCCGTTCGCGGCCGCGTTGCGCGCGGCCACATGCAGGGCATCCGCCGAGAGGTCCCCGGCGGATACCTGCCACTGCGGGCGAAGCGAAGCCATCGTGACCGCGATGGCACCGCTGCCCGTGCCAATGTCGACGGCGCGCACGGCACCGCCGGCGCCGGCAAACACGCGGTCTGCTGCGCGTAGCACAGCTTCGACCAGCAGCTCGGTCTCCGGCCGCGGAATCAGCACGGCCGGCGTGACCTCGAACGGCAGCCCGTAGAATTCCTGGCTGCCGATAATGTACTGCGCCGGCTCACCCGCAGCCTTGCGCGTGACGGCGTCTTCCCAGCGGCTACGCAGCCCGCTGGGGAACGGCTCCGGCTGCATCATGTAATACTGGGCGCCATAGACGCCCAGTACATGCTCCAGCAGCAGCCGTGCATTATTGTGCGGCTCGTACACGCCGCACTTCTCCAAAAAAGAGGAAGCCTCTACGAAGGCTTCCCGGCAACTCTGCTCCGGCGTCATTACAAACGTTCCGCCCGTCACAGATTATTCTCCTCTATCCATCATCTCGGTCTGCTGAGCAATCGTCAGTGCAGACAAGATATCTTCAATCTCACCGTTCATGATTTGATCCAGCTTGTGCATCGTCAGACCGATACGGTGATCCGTTACACGGCTTTGCGGGAAGTTGTACGTACGGATCCGCTCACTGCGGTCACCCGTTCCCACTTTGCTTTTACGCTCTACGGAGATTTTCGCTTCTTCTTCCATCCGTTTCATATCAAAGATACGTGTACGCAGAACTTGCAACGCTTTTTCTTTGTTGGAGTTCTGGGATTTACCATCCTGACACGTTGCTACGATACCTGTTGGCACGTGAGTTACCCGTACTGCCGATTTCGTTGTGTTAACCGATTGTCCACCGGCACCACTGGAACAGAACGTATCCACACGAATGTCTTTATCATGAATTTCGATATCAAAATCTTCCGCTTCCGGCATTACCGCAACGGTCGAAGTCGATGTATGAATCCGTCCACCGGATTCCGTTGTCGGGATACGTTGTACACGGTGTGCACCGCTCTCGTATTTCATTTTGCTGTACGCGCCGCGTCCGTTGATCATGAATACAACCTCTTTGAATCCACCGAGGTCATTCGTGTTCACATCCATCAGCTCGACTTTCCAGCCTTGTGCATCCGCATAACGGGTATACATCCGGTACAGATCAGCCGCAAACAATGCCGCTTCATCTCCACCAGCCGCGCCGCGAATTTCCACAATAACGTTTTTGTCGTCATTCGGATCTTTGGGTAGCATGAGTACACGAATCAGATCATCCAGTTCTTTCTGGCGAGCAGACAGTTCATCAATTTCCATTTTGACCATCTCGCGCATCTCGTCATCCAGCTTCTCGCCTTGCATTTCCTTCGCCGCTTCCAGATCCTCGCTTACCTGTTTGTACTCATTGTACGCATCGTATGTCGGCTGAAGATCGGATTGCTCCTTCGAATATTCACGCAGCTTTTTGTTATCACTAGCTACATCCGGGTCACACAAAAGCTCGCTCAGCTTGTCATAACGATCGGCCAATGCCTGCAATTTATCCAACATGTATAGTCACCTCACGTTTTATTTTGTCTTTGCACATGCCGTATTTCATAACGAACCAACATGCACACTTGCTGTATATATCTATCATTCAAGATTCCACAAACCACAGGATTCTTCTGAATCCCCTGACCGCAGCATCTCATTCGAATTCTGTGTTATATGATCGACGTATAACCTCGCTACAACGTCATCAAATCCTTTACTTTTAAAGTGATATAAAGAAATCGCCTACCGCCAAAAGCCCTTGTCTCATCTCATCGATTAAAACAAAGATTTTATCATGGGTATACGACTCTTAATTATAGCATATGCTTATGCCTCTGGCTAGAGCAATTCGTCCTCCAACTGCTCCAGCACAACACTCCACCATGTTTCTTCATCAAGCAAACTTACAGGGTCTTTCTCTGTATAAAATAAACGGAGTTGCTTCACTGCTTCATCTTTTCCGGACTGCTCTTTTTGCGTTAAACGAGGTTTAATCTCTCCGCGTCGAAATGCTTCCAGCTTCGCTTCCGCTTGTTCCAGTGTCATGACCGTGGGCTCATAGGCTTTGGAGTGCTCCTCTACGATTGCCGTGTACCTGCTCAGAAACGCCAGAAACAGGTGGAGACTGCTGTTCATTACAGCATACTCTCCACTCTGCACATCGACTCTATACAGTATGCCCGTTCCAGCTTACACCCCAAGAATGGCCGTCTGCTCATCCCATTCATAACCGATGGGTAACAGCGTTTTGAGATCATCCGATGTCCTCATTAACTCCATATCCGGCAATGGGTTGAACCTAATACCAAGTACATCTTCACCGTCCAACGTAAGCTGTGGCAAGCCAGAATGAAGCAGTAACCCCTGTGTTTCTTCGGTTAAATTCGCTTTTTCTACAAGCAGAGGATCGTATCGAACACACCGGGACGTTATATCCACTCTTGCCACCTCCTCCAAAGGTCCTTCTTTCTTTTATTATATCCATCATGGGTAAACAATCCAGTGAAAACGGAATCAACCTTGCATATACTGACCGTTGTTTCGGAGTAAAATGCAAACAAAAACAGCACTATTCCCCTACGAAAGAGATAGTGCTGTTCTTTATTTTAACCGGTAAACCTCTGAAGGCTGACCCGTCTTTAATCATTTATTTAAGATTACACGTTGAAACGGAAGTGCATCACGTCGCCGTCATTTACCACGTACTCTTTACCTTCCAGACGCAGTTGACCGCGCTCTTTGGCACCGTTCATGGAACCCGCTGCAACCAGATCGTCATAAGAAACAACCTCTGCACGGATGAATCCGCGTTCGAAGTCGGTGTGAATGACACCCGCTGCGCCAGGCGCTTTAGTTCCTTTACGGATGGTCCATGCACGAACCTCTTGTACACCCGCTGTAAAGTACGTATACAATCCGAGCAATTTATAAGCCGCTTTGATAAGCAAGTTCAGACCGGAATCCTCGATCCCGAGCTCTTCCAGGAACATTTGTTTATCTTCGCCTTCCAGTTCGGAGATTTCTTCCTCCACTTTTGCACTGATCGGCACCACTTCTGCATTTTCAGCAGCTGCGAACTCTCTTACCTTTTGCACATATGCATTGTTCGCTACATCACCAATTTCGTCTTCAGCCACATTGGCCGCATACAGAACGGGTTTCAGCGTAAGCAAGTGCAAGTCACGTACAATCAGACGCTCTTCGTCTGTCAGCTCCATGCTACGTGCAGGCTTGTCTTCATAAAGGACCGCTTTGACTTTCTCCAATACTTCCACTTCTTGAGCAGCCGTTTTGTTGCCACCCTTCATGTTTTTCTTGGAACGGTCGATTTTTTTCTCAACACTCTCGATGTCCGCCAGGATCAACTCCAGGTTAATCGTCTGAATGTCACTTACAGGATCAATCTTGCCATCGACGTGAGTGATGTTCTCGTCTACGAAACAACGAACAACGTGCACAATCGCATCCACTTCACGGATGTGTGCAAGGAACTTGTTACCCAGGCCTTCACCTTTGGAAGCTCCGCGTACCAGACCTGCGATATCAACAAACTCAAATGCGGTAGGCACTGTTTTTTTGGGTACAACGAGTTCTGTCAATTTGTCCAAACGCTCGTCCGGTACTTCAACGATCCCCACGTTCGGGTCAATCGTACAAAACGGATAGTTTGCAGACTCGGCACCTGCTTGTGTAATTGCATTAAACAATGTAGATTTACCAACGTTCGGCAAACCAACGATTCCTGCTTTCAAAGCCATGTATATGACAACTCCTCATTCATTACTTGTTCGGTATGGATAATCCTATCCATTATATATGACAAACCCCAAGGCATCAAGGAACTTCGCCGACTCATCGGCAATCATCCTCATCTTTAAATCCCGTGACTCATGCTAGCCTTTGATCTCCTTATACATCGTCAGGTCTGTCACTTCATAGCCCATCTTGCGATACAGGCTGCTTGCCCGCTCATTATGTCCAAACACATGCAGCCCGATGCGATCCACCCCAAGACTTCGCGCGGTCTTTTCGAGTGCATCCATCGTTTCTGTGCCGTACCCTTTGCCGCGATATGCTTCTTCCACCACGATATCCAGCAGAAAAGCTTCTTTCCCCCGGCGATTCTCCGTAATATTAAACCAGAGGTATCCGACAATGCCGTCCACCGGATGCATCAGATTAAACACATATGCCCCTGGCGTCTCTAATCCTTCCGGAAGATAACGCTCATACGATTCCTCTGCCCGTTGTAGCGCTTCTTCTGGCGCCCACGTTCCTGCTTCTACTTTTTCCTGTGCAAAATCTTCAATTGAACGGCTACGAAAACTCGCAAATTGTTCCGTATTCATTGGAGACAGTTCCATGTTATTTCCTCCTGATCTAGTTGTGATCACTTGAGTGTGATTGTTAAGATGGCCTACGTATGAACTTTATGTACAGTCTAGTACACTTACAAATCAGCACCTCTTCAAGTACCTCATTACATGAACCACATTAAATGAACCTTATTCCAAGCGCTTCAACTTCTTATGTTGAGCACTCATCCTAATCGACTTTACACGTTTCCAAGCATTTATCTTATTGCTCTGCTCGTTCTCCTTCATATTGTACCTTATTGTTTGAACATACACTGTAAAATAATGCTCTTGCACCAACTTTTGCATGCATCCCTGCGTTTATATCTTTAATACGAGACACCCGTATACAACAATCGAATAGAAAGGACGGTTTAACCATGCACACCAAACCACGTCGTCCCTTTTCCAAACTAAAACTAATGATTGCCCTTGGCCTGTTCCTTGCACTGGGTACCATTGTAGTGATGAGTTTTCTAAATGCCATCGATCCGTTCCGCAAACTAAGAATTACGATTGATAATCAGTCAGACTATGACATTACTCAGATTAAGACAGGCATAACCCATTTGAATCAACCCGTTCTCGATGCGAGCACAGCAGATAAAACAGAAGATTCCGATCTGCTCTATACCTTTAGCGAAGAAATCGTTAGCGGGGAAAAAATAAAGTATACTCCAAAATTGCATTTTTTAGGCGAAAGTTCCGTCTACGTCATACTTAAGGACAGCCGCGGCAAAACCTATACAAAAACAGCCTGTGGATATACAGAATCTGTATCAGGAACTTCCCTCATCACGATAACTAATGAGAATATAACTGTGAAGGAAAATTGTACTTAAATTGAATGTTTCTCTTTCTACACATCCACTTATGTTAAAATAGGAGGGAGAGCGACCGGCCAAAGTTTCTCGCCCAGAGGTCGATGGATTACTCCATCGGCTTTACCCTTTTAACAAGATTGTACATATTAATGAGTTCGTCCAGTACCATAGATTGATGGATCACCTGAGGGTGAAGAAGCTCGCCGTACTCCGTTTTTATTTGATGGAGTCTCTCCCTCGCTTCTTCGATCCGCAGTTTGAGTTCGCCCCGCTCCATAACACCCCTCCCTGCTGTACCATTGTAGAACATCCTGCTAATTAACATAAATTCAAATAAACTCCAACAGTGAAAACGACAAAAAAACACCCTTTTCTGAAACACCTTTGGACAATCTAACCAACTGTCTGTATAAGGAATTTCAAAACGGAGGATGCATCAGGATGCAACAAACCTAATTTCTTTAGACCTGTGGAGATCGCCCCTAGGCCTATACATACATGTGGATATGTTCCTTGTTACTTTTTACTTAGCATGTACCCACTCATCGTTCGGGACTGTATAATCTCTGAATCTTTTGAATAAGCATTTCGGCACTTGGCTTGACCCCGAGTCCAGTGACCACGTACTGCAAATCATCAAACAGGCCTAGACAATCGAGAAGCCCATCTTTATTCATATTTTCAATCGCAAATTCCATGCCTTGGCGAATGTAAGCTACACCTCTGTCATAGTTGTTATTTCTTAAATAATACGTACCTAACCCTGCAAGCAAAATACCATATTGATCATTGGTGTATTGTTTGCTCATTTTTCCGAAGCGACTGCTCTGTTCCTCGTAATCCAGATGAGATTGATACTGCTCAAGTACCTCGTCAATATTGACATTATATCGATTTGCTGCGGTCACGATGGCGCATAGCGCAGGAAATATTTCTTTTTTGCGATCAGAGATATACGTTAAATAATCTGGAATCAACGCTGTTTCACCCGACAGCAATCTGAAATAGTAGTTATTCCCTTCTGACCAATCCTGAAACTGAAGAATTACCATCTTTTCCTCTTCTGTAGGATCTTTGATCCAGCTGTAATCAGCATATTTGGAGACATACTGAAGGGTTTCTTCATACTTCCCATGTTGATAACTGACCTCAGCAAGCGCAAGATACGAATACAAAGCATAATACACAATCTTCTTTTTGGTTCTGGTCTCTACTTCTCGTAATGTTTTCTTGGCATCATATTGAATAAAAGCTTTGATCTGTAACTGGTCAGCGAATTCTTTCACTTTGTCCCAGCGGCGCAAGGATGCATACACATTGATCAGTTCATTCAGCGCATCGAATTGGTATTGCTCATCAAGACGTTCTACAAATAGTTCGAACCTCGTGGCTAGCGTAAGATTATGAACCTGGTCATTCGAAAGCCCTATTGAAAACAGACGATATTGGCATAAAGCCAGACGTTCCGAATGTTGCAACTTCTCACTCTCAGCAACACAGCGATAGAGCGGTTTACAAGCCTCCATCTTGCCTTCGCTATGCAACTGCTCTGCCAGCTCAAACAACAGAGGCACATAGGAAAGGTTATCCATCACATAGTTCACCGCTGTCTCCATATGTGTTATATGGCCTAGCTCCGCACAACGATATAGAAAAGGTCTGAGCCTTCTCCAATCCAGGGTAGAGTCTACTAAATACTCATGTATGTATAGTTCATATAATTCGCCTTCAGGCATTCCGATGCCAGCAGTAATACGATCTAACTGATTTAAGCCTATCGGACGATTCCCTTTCAACGTACCGCTCAATGTCCCGGAATTCACGCCAGAAATCTCGGAAAAGCGATTGATGGTCATTCGATTCCTTTTCAAAAAATGTTCTAAATGGTCACGAATTGTAGCTTTTTCGCTCAACGGGACACCGCCTTCCCATGAAATGAAGCTTAATGCGATCATACAATATTTTGGTAAGTATCATCAATATTTAACTTGTAAATATTTTACTTTAATATGCAAAAAAAACCGCCCTATTTTAATTGAGCGGATTAAGAACGATCTGCGATTGCTACGATGGGACTCGAATCATTCTAACGATCACCAGGGAGCTTATTTACTTGAAAAGCTACGTTTTTCACTCATTTTTGCGGAATTTCACACAAATAACGCTTCTGGTGATCGTTAGATTGTCAAACACCGCAAAATGCGCGAAATAAGGTTCTGTGAGATCGTTAGAGCCTCTGAGTCGATACAGCCACTCCGCTCACTAACCTTCGCTTCCGCACTCTGAGTCCTCGGCATCCATGTCGCCCGACCCCAACAACATTACCGCCGCTCAACCAGACGTTCTGTCCGCTTCACCTCTGCAACGCTGCCTGCGCCGATGCCGAACATGACGGTGCGTAGCTCGAATTCGACCTGCTCCAGCCGCTCGGACAGTGCTTCGTCGGAGGTGACGGCGGATTCGAGCAAGGAGCGACCAAAACCTGCGAGGTCGGCACCGAGCGCGAATGCTTTGGCAGCATCCACGCCAGTGTACAGTCCGCCGCTACCGATCAGCGCCCCATCGGGGTTCAGTGCCCGCACATCCTGGATGCATTCGGCTGTCGGAATGCCCCAATCGGCAAAAGCTTCAGCAGCCGCCCGGCGTACCGGGTTATTGTTGCGATACTTCTCCACCTGTACCCAGCTTGTACCACCTGCGCCAGCCACATCGATGAAGGCTACGCCTGCTTCGTACAATCGCTGTGCCGTCACACCATCGATGCCAAAACCAACTTCCTTAACACCGACAGGCACGTCCAGCTCACGACACAATTTCTCGATTCGTTGGTACAGACCACAGAAGTTCGTATTGCCTTCGGGCTGGAATACTTCCTGCAGCGTGTTCAGATGCAGCACGAGCAGATCCGCGCCGGCGATATCTACGGCACGCTGGAAATCAGCCGCGCTGAAGCCGTAGTTCAGCTGAACCGCGCCCAGGTTCGCGATGACCGGGATGTCCGGTGCCCAGCGGCGGACATCAAATGTGCTTGCGAGTTCCGGCTGCTCTACGGCAGCCCGGATCGAGCCTACCCCGAGCGCCCAGCCTCTGGCGTTTGCTACCCGTGCAAGGCGCTCATTTATCGCGCCTGTGGTCTTGCTTCCACCCGTCATCGAACTGATGAGCAAGGGTGTACGCATTTTTTTGCCAAGGAACGAAGTGTCCAGATTCACCTCTTCAAAATCCAGCTCCGGCAGCGGATGATGACGAAACGCATACTTCTCCAGGCCGCTCGTTATGCCTTCTCCTGCCACATTCTCCTCCAGACAGAGGCGCACGTGCTCCAGCTTCCGTTCTCCCGTTGCCACTTCGGGCAGCAGCCGTCTGCCGGCTCGCTCTTGTTCGTTCATGATGAGACCTCCTATGTGAGAATGATGTGCAGGGTAGGCTCATCTGCGTTGTTATGCTTCCTGTTCCCTACCCCATGCTGAGTTGCTCTGTAACTCTTGTTTCTATGTAAAATGCGGTTGCAATGGACTGGGAGAAATCACTCACCGTTCTATCCACTCACACCTATTCAATAAATCATCCTTGTGTCGTTAATCGCTCGGCTTATTCATTCGGTTCTTAGACAGACCATATAGGGTAGTGTCCATCAATGGACAACTCTATCCAGTATACCGTTCCTCTCAACCTAATGAAAGGACACTCCAAAACCCCCATGATCTCAAACATGAATTCATTAGAGTTTCGGAGCTTCTATTTTATCTCATTTGAGTCTTGTAGCGCCTCGGTCCACCTCATTAACTTCATCAAGTTCCAGCACACCTGGTTCTCCACGTGCTTGCTCTACCTTCCCAGCTCCGTTGCAAGTCGCTCCCCCACAAGCTGGCCGGACAGCGTAACAATCGGGGTTCCGCCGCCAGGATGGGTTGTACCGCCAACGTACCAGAGCCCTTGAACATCTTTGCTCTGATTGCCTGGTCGCATAAAAGTCTGTTTCACCGAATTGGAGGAAATGCCATAGATCGACCCTTGATGAGCGAGTGTATCCCGTTCAATATGTTGCGGTGTGTAACAAATTAACACTTCCGATTGCATCAACCCGCCAATACCACGCGCCTCCAATTGTTCCAGCACAAACTCACCGTAACGATATTTCTGCTCTTCCCAGTTCCACGCTTGAGACAAATACGGTGCATTCACCAAAATGAACAAATTGCTCGCCCCTTCCGGAGCCATACCTGCTTCGGAATAACCCGAGTAACAGATGTATATCGTTGGATCTGAGGGCATCCTGCGATCACGGAAAATATCATCAAACTCCAGCTTATACTGCTCTGGAAAAAAGACCGTGTGATGTAATAACTGATCGTACTTTCTGCGCACTCCCGCCAGGGTTACGAATCCTGAGATGGAAGGTTCGTACTTGGCAATCCGGGCATCACTCATTCGTTTCCGATGCTCCGGCGCGAGCAGTAACTTGTTTACACTAAGCACATCTCCATTAGCCACGACCTGTTCTGCTTCCATAAAGCCCCGATCCGTATCCACGCCGATCACCTTGCCATGCCGAGTCACGATCTGATGCACTTCTACACCCGTCAGAATCCGCACGCCTTTTTCCTGCGCAAGCCGGGTCATGCCTTCAATCAGCTGATACGTTCCGCCTTTGACCCCGTAGATGCCCACCTCTGCTTCCACATGACCCATCATGGCAAAAATAGAAGGCGACAGATACGGAGATGATCCTACATACGTGGCGTACCGCCCGAACATGGCGAGTGTGTGTGGATGGCTGAAATACCTGCGTAGCAACTTATCCAGCCTGACTGTAGGCCGCACCCGAAGCAGACTGCGCAACATTTGAAGGTTGTATTTATCAGACGGATTCAGTAGCAACTTACCGAGGAAATGACGATTCGCCTCCGCATACAATGCGGCAGATTCATCCATAAACGCATCATAACGCAAGGCATCCTCCGGACTGTACACAGCAATCTGCTCTTTCATCCAGCCGCGATTTCTAGACAGATCGACCACTGTTCCATCCGCAAAAACATTACGTGTTCTAGGCTCCAGCTCGTACAACTGCACATAGTTCTCCATCACCACGCCTGCCTGATCAAAAACCGAGCGAAACGCATCCGGCATCGTAATCGTGCTCGGCCCGCGGTCAAAATGATACCCGTCCTGCTGGATCTGTTGCAACTTGCCGCCCACATGCGCCTGACGCTCCAGAATGGTTACTCGCAAGCCCGCCGTAGCAAGGCGAATCGCACAGGATAGACCGCCGAAGCCTGCCCCGATTATAATGACATCCTGTTTCAAGTTCCCGTTTGAGGCCTCCGCCCGGTGCCCGTTATCCATTTTCATCTCTTTTCCCAGCAACATTCCTGCCCCTTTACTACCTTCTCCTATACCTTGGTCTCTCTCTGTATCTTCTGAACCGTCACCATTTCCATTCTCCTGTACACTCTGCATCAGCTATAACGCCTGCCTTTCCATACATACCCTTTACCAGATCGACCTGCCTGCCATGAGGCCAGACCAATAGCAATCACACACGCCATGCTGATCGGTTGAAAAAGAGCAAGCCACCACGGCTGACCTCCGATATGATCGGATACCCGTTTTACGGCCATGCCAAGCAATGTGCCTATGAAACCATAGAGAAATGACGTTTCACTGCCCGTTAATAGCCCTATAACCAGACCCAGCGGCGGCACAATATACATCACAAAGTACATCAGCATCGTCCCAAGCAACAGCACGTCCTTGCGTCCCATGCCTTCATACATATTTTTCTTATATCCGTTCCATACTTCTGCACCGTTCTGATACATCCGCGTACTCGTCACATCATGGACATCCGCCAGCATCACGGGATGACCGGCACGTTTCACTGCTTTGGCGAGACTCATGTCGTCCACCAGATGCCCTTGAATCGCTGCATGACCGCCGGACGCTTCATAACTTGTTCGATGAATAAGCAAAAAAGCCCCCGTAGCGGCGACAAACATCGGACTTGCCGATCTGCGTATCATAAAAATAGGAAGATGGCTGATGATCGTAAACATCATCATGGGCACAACAAGCTTTTCCATCCAGGTCTTCGCCACCTGGTAAGGGAAGCCGGTGACCAGCCCGCCGCCCTGCGCGCACCCGGCAGCAAAAGTCTGCCGAATGGCATCCGGCTTGACCCGAACGTCCGCATCCACGAACATAAACCAGTCTCCTTGGGCTTCCTGAACCAATCGGTGACAGGCGTAGGATTTCCCCATCCAGCCCGCAGGTAGTTCAGTACCCCGAAGCAAACGTACGCGTGAGTCTCGCTCGGCAATCGCCTGAACCAAAGCGGCGGTTTCATCTTCGGAGCGGTCGTCCAGTACCAGCACTTCCATACGAAACCCCTTCGTATCGCTGGCAAGCACACTTTCCAAACATGCTTCAATATGTATTCGTTCATTTCGCGCGGGGATCAATACCGAAACAAGCTGATCGGATGGCACGATATTCATCTTACGGAATGATCGTACTTTGGGCAGGCAAAGGGCATTCCACACCGCAAAGAGCAATTGCAGTAGCAACCCTCCCACCAGACACATCCACAATATCTCAGATGCATTCATACTCTCACTCATGTTATCGGTTCACCCGCTTTCGTGCCGCATCGTATTTTTCACTAGTGGAGCGAATTCCCCGAATCAGAGGCTGTGCATCTGGCAGACTTCCTTGCCCAAGCCGAATCAACGTTGCTCTATGATCATTCAGTTGTTGCTCCAGCACACATCCCAGCCGATGAGCAATCTCTTCACTTTTCCACGTTTTCCAATCTTCCACAATCGGCAAGCCAGCCTTCATTGAAATTTCAGGCAGGTCATGCTGAACCATGCCATGACATAAGGTGACTGGCACGGCAATAGCCTGTGGAAAACGACGAAGCACGAGTCCAATGCCCGGACGAAACTGAATCGGCCGAGCCTCCTGATGCAGAATTTCACCCTGCGGGAATATCCAGACCCTTTTACCAGCAGCCAGCAACTCATTCGTATATTGCAACGATGTCCGCACACCCGATGCACTGTCCTTGTTGATTGAATACGCCCCGAGTTTGCGAAAAAAAGCATACTGCCGAAGCTGCCGCTCCTCCATCATCACATAATGATCCCCGCGCGAAGTTTGCTTCGCCGCATGATACAGCAGCAGTCCATCCCACCATGAGCTGTGGTTCATAAAATAGACAACAGGCTGATCCGGCGCTATAGGCAACACTCCATCCAAGCGCTTGCGATCTACGATATGTGGATCGAGTGAACCCGAGAGCGTAAACGAACGAAAACGTCTACGCAACAAATAATAATGGTTGTACAGCGAGAAGACCCGGTCAAACGCTTTGGACTTTACGGCGCGAATCATACAGCCAGCTCCCCTCGGCAAGCAGCACACCTGCGATGGCAATGATGAAACTGCCTGTTATGCCTTCTTTTAGCGCAAGCAGGCCAAACAGAAGGATAAATAGTTGGTACAACCATTTTGCCCGCAGTAGGGAATGCCGATCCTTCGGCATGGCCGGCAAAAAGAGAGACAGAAATGCTCCCATAATGAACCAGCTGATGTAGTTTGTCCACGGAACACCGTAGAACCCGCCTGGAGCCTGCCATTCCCAAAATCCCCTTGCATGAGCTACAGGATCGAGTACAAAATCCAGCACAATTGCCCAAAATCCCGTTTTGAGGGCTCGCACCAACTTCCCACCCCAGGTCGATCCACCGCCGCTAATCATCGCCGAGTTGCCAACGACTGCGATCCAGGCGAATCCAAGTGTTACCGGTACACTGAACAGATGGATGCCAAAGAAGTCGGAATAGGCATACTCGCCAAAAGGCCAGTGTGTATGTACACCGATCCATTCCACACCCATACCGCCCAGCCAGATGATAAAGGACGATATCCAGAGGTCGGGCCGTAGCCACTTGACTGACTGGTCGGACAGGTCAGATCGGCGATGTTGTTGATATATAAGGTCAAGCACATACAATGCGTAGAATACAAGAAATAGCCCATTAGAGAAGGATAACGCCTCAGGCACACCAATCGTAAGCATGAGGATGGCACCAATGGCGTACCATACCCAGTACATCCACTGAACCATCAGGATACCGCCATTCGGGAAGCTTGATACGCCAGCATCGGATACCGTTTCACAATCGCGCCCAGCATCTCCAGTTTCAATTCATCGCTGACATATGCTCGTTTCGTGTACACATCGTAGTCGTTACGCTCCACGGCGTGCAGGATCGTTGAATAGAAGGCCGCGGCTAACTCAATCGAAAAGGCACTTTCAACCGGATAGGTGTCCAAACGATCCATGCCGATCCGGAACCAGTTCAGCGCTGCTGCTTTCAGATCCTGAATGATGGCGATAAATCGTTCATCCACAATGCCGTCTTCCCAGTCCTGTTCGGAGTATCCGTGTTTCTCCATAATCTCCAGCGGTACATAACGGCGCATTCTGGCCCGGTCTTCACCCACATCCCGAATAATGTTCACAATCTGCATGCCTTTGCCTAGTGCGATACCATTCATCGCTACTTCCGAACCGTTATCATTACGGAGCACAGGTAGCAGCATCTCGCCTACGGTTCCGGCAACCAGATAACAATAGTGCTCCAGCTGTTCCAGCGTTGTATAGTGGGTCACTTCCAGATCCGTTAATTGGCCCTCCATCTGACGAAAAAACGGGCCTTTGTCCAGATGAGGAAAGCTGCTGAACAGCCATCTCAGCGCCGGCCAGATAAAGTGCCCCTCCGCTTCTTCGAGGTGTTCAAATAATTCACGAATCTCATGGATCGTATACGTTGATTGCTCCGGCTCATCCACACTGTCATCAATCATGCGGCAAAACGCATAGATGACATATACCGCCTCGCGGCGGGGACTGGGCAGGCCCTTAAACGCCTGATAAAAAGACGAGGAGCCCTTCTGCATCAACTCTTCACACCTGCTTAAAATCGCTTCGTTCATTTCCCCATCTCCTTCATGAGTTGATTGACAGCCATCCTAGCGCCTTGCATGACAATGGGCACGCCGCCTCCTGGATGTACCGATGCTCCGGCAGCATATAAACCTTGTATCTTCGAGAACGGCTTGGGCTGCGGTCGATACACACCCGACTGAAACAGGACAGGTGCAATGCCAAAGCTTCCTCCACCGTATAAGCCATCACGCGCGGCGTCAGCAGGTGTACGTACTTTTTTCCATTGCAACGCTGCACGGAGTCCCGGGAATCCTCGTTCTTCTGCTTCTTCCAGCACACGTTCTGCCAGCGCTTCACTCTCTTGTTCCCAGTTCACGCCTTCTGCGTCCGGTACCGGAATGAGGAAATACAGTACACTCTGCCCTGAAGGTGCAGCGGTCTCGTCCACTGCAGCCGGATTGAAGACGTAAAACGATGGCTTCGCGGGAATGCGCCGCTCGTTGAAAACTTGGCGCAAGCTACCATCCAGGCTTGGTGGCAAGAAAAACTGATGCGTTATGGCATCCTCCCACCTTTTATCTACTCCGGCGTAAATCAGCACACATCCCGATGAAGGGCGATACGGCTTACGTTTCACGGGTGCTTCCGGTACCTGCTTCATCAGCCCGCTCAAATTCGGAAAATCTCCGTTATAGATTACGGCATCCACCTTTTCAGCACCATCAGCCGTTTCAATCCCCTCGCATATTCCATTGCGGATCTCCAGTCCAGTGACTTCCGTGTTCAGCTTGATCTTCCCGCCGCGAGAGAGCAGTTCCTGCTCCAGAATAGCGGGCAGAGCCGCGTAACCGCCCTTCACCATCCAGATGCCATATTCGTGCTCGGCGTAAGGAAGCAATGAATAAATCCCAGGTGTACCAAAGGGCGACCCGCCGATATACAAGCTTTGCAGCGAATACGCATCGAGCAATTCTTCATGTTCAAAATAATCCCCAACGGCCTTCCGCACACTCTTGTGTGCACGCAGCTTGCCCATAAGCGACATGAGCGAAGGGGTGAAGAAGTCCCTTTTGCGCGGAAACATCTGTTCCAGAAACGCTGCCCGGCCTGCGGGGAACAACGTGTCCATATCCTTCATAAACCTGTTGAACCCTCGGCCTTCTCCCGGGAACAACCGTTCAATCTCGGCGGTCTGCTCTGCCCGGTCTGTCTTCTTGGTCATGACACGTCCGCTGTGATAATGCACCCGGTATAACGGGTCACAGCGTAGCAGCTCGACTTTGGAGCGATCCACACCGGCCTCTTCCAAAATGCCAAGCAACATCTCGGGCAGGAGGACAATGGTTGGCCCCTGATCGATCCGGTATTCCCCTTCCTGTTCAAAAGCTATCCGTCCGCCTACGCGAGAGCCTCGCTCGTACACGGTAACATCCCATCCCTGACGGTTCAGCAGCAACGCTGAGGTAAGCCCTCCAATCCCGGCACCTACAACAGCTGCCCGCTTCATGATTGTCCTCCGGCTTGGGCAGTCTTCACGTAGGAGGATGGCTTGGTACGTCTTCGTGCATCCTCTTCCTGAATCAATCTGACACTGATTCGCGCCGATTCAAAGATTGTCGGCAAGCCGCTACCCGGGTGCGTACCTCCACCCACCAGCCAAACGCGTTCCAATTCCTCAAACTGATTATGCGGTCTCAGATACATCATCTGGCCCAGATTATGTGCCATATTAAACGTTGCCCCCTGGTATACATCCAGCTCATTCTGCCAATCCAGCGGTGTGAACAGCATACTTTCTTCGATCCGGCCACGAATGTCTGCCAGTTCTGGAATCGCTTCGAGCCGCTTCAACATGTCTTCTTGCACCTTCGCTCGTTCCGCCTCCCAATTGATGTCTCCCGTAAGGTTTGGTGTTGGCATCAGCACATAAAGTGCAGATTTTCCTGCCGGAGCGAGTGTCGGATCGAGCCTGGATGGGTTATGAACATATAGAGACGGGTCTGCCGATAAAATTTTGTGCTTGGTAATTTCGTCTACATTCACCCGGTAATCTTCCGGAAAATAAATCGAGTGATGTGGCAGGTCGATCTCACCATCTACACCGAGATACAACATGGCTGTGGAACAAGAATATTTTTTCTGTTTCATTTTTTCGGGTGTATATTTTTTAAGTACGCCAGGTTCGAACAGATGGTTCACTGCATGGGCAAAATCGGCATTGAGCACGACATGGTCTGCTTCGATCCGTTCGCCGTTCTCAAGCAGTACACCCTCGGCGCGACCATTGCGAACAATAACCTGGTTCACCGGTGTAAGGGTGTGAATGCGTCCGCCATTCTCTTCAACGACATCCGCCATCGCCTGAAATACCCGATTCACGCCGCCGATCGGATGAAACAGTCCATATTGGTGTTCGATGAACGACAAGATCGTAAATGTTCCTGGACAATCCCATGCGGACATCCCCAAATATTTGGACTGGAATGTAAACGCCCAGCGCAGGCGTTCGTCGGTGAAGTACCGGGAAAGAATGCCGTAAACCGTATTATTTATATCAAGTTTAGGTAGAGCCGTAATCGCATCTTTACGTAAATAATCGGTGAGCTTCCCAAACGGACGGCGGAGCAGTGGCATCACTTTGCCAAACTTCACTTCTTCGTCCCGCATGTACCGGAGGTAATTCTCTTCATTGCCAGGGAACAGCTCTTTGATCTGCGCTGCTGTATCCTCCCGATTGCGTGAAGGCGTGAACACCTTATCTCCAAAGTTCAAAGCGTACAGCGGGGTCAGTTCTTTCATATCTACATAATCCGAGAGCTTGCGTCCGACCACATCAAACATCTCTTCAATCAACTGAGGCATCATCAAAAAGGTAGCCCCGCGGTCAAACTTATATTCACCAAGCTCCAGACGGGAAGATCGTCCGCCAATGGCTGGCTGTTTCTCGTATACATCAACCTCATATCCCTGACCGGACAGTAACATGGCTGCTGCAAGCCCACCCGGGCCTGCGCCAATGACGGCTGCACGTTTGCGTTGTTGATTCGGTATCATGCCACTCACCTTTCTATGTAGGACTATCTCTAGTTCTCAAGCCCCTAAACTATTATTAAACCGCAATGAAACACTTTAATCGGGTAAACTCGAAAACATTATACAAATCGTGTACAAATATTATACGACAAGTAAAACATAAAATGACCCGTGGGTCAAATTAATTGTTTTTTACACGTTAAAGATCTATATAATCCCATAAAAAAACATCCCTTGATCGCTGGATCAAAGGATGTCCTATATGAATCTATTCCATCAACATTCGCCTTATGTTCAATTGTTATCCTATCACTTGTTAGGCACCTGGTGGCCGATCCGTAAAATACTCCCGTTCAATCCAGGACTGCCAGTCTGCCGAATCTTCAGGCATAATCCATTCCGGGTGACGAGCGTGCTTCGCACGTTCAAACCCTTTGCCGCCCAGCACAAAACGGATATGAGGGAACTCGTCCCGAATTCGGTCAATCAGCTGATCACAAGGTTCCACAAGTCCGGGGCTCGTAATCGAAAGACAGACCAGTTTGATTTTCTGCTCGCGGAGAATCGGAAATACCCCTTCTTCCGGCGTATTGGCCCCGAGATACAGGACTTCCGCTCCATTTTTGCGCATAAATAAAGAGAACAACAATAAACCAACCTGATGATGTTCCCCTTCCGGACAGAGAGCAAGAACTTTGGGCAGATGCGGATAGATCGGGAACAGATGGAAAAACTGATAAAACCGCTGGGAGATCAACTGCGTCATGAAATGTTCCTGCGCTACCGTTGCACGTCCTGCTTCCCATGCGTCTCCAACCCGAACCAGGATCGGTACGAGTACATGGTAAAACATGCTGTCATATCCGTACATCGTGAAACCAAAATCAATCAAACCGTTGGCACGCTCGCCCTGAAAATGATAGAGAGAATCATAGATCTGATCGGCCATCTGTGCATGAGCTTCTTCCATCACGGGTACTGGGGGAACCATCGGCGCAGGTGAAGAAGAATCAGGCCTTTTAGCTTTCCTGATCTTCAACATGCGTACAGCCTCGGAGATATTGGCCTGATGCTGATCAATCTGCTCCTTTAGCCAGCGCAGATCCGCTACATTCTCTTCCGTGTACATGCGATAACCCGACTCTGTCCGCTCAGGGGTAACCGCATCATAACGATTTTCCCAAGCCCGGAGCGTGACCGCCTGAATGCCCAGCATGGCAGCGACTTGTTTGATGGAATACACGTGATTACCTACTTTCTCTCCATAAACGTTCTACAAAAATAATACGTTCATTATACACAACGACCCTACAGCTGTCGATTCATCCAATCCAAATTGCATGATTCGCCTGTAAAAATCTCATGATTCCCATACAACACCCGAATTCTGCCTCCTGCGTCAACATCGCTACACCTGTGGTAATAAACGTCAGCAAGTACAGAAAGGGGGAGTCCAACATTGTTCCCATTGCGCCGCCATACCTCTGACCGCAAATCTTCCCGCGGCAAATTCCCATACATACGCACAGCAATTGCACTACTTATCCTATGGTTTATTGCTGTTATGCTCTATCAGACCTATAAACCGCTACCACCAGGCATCTCTTATGAAAGTCAAGAATATCGGGTGAAGAATGTCGAGTTCCTTCATGACCTCACGTACCCTTCTGCCGACGGACAGATGCAGCATGAACAGCAGATTTTTCAGCGGATGAAACAGGTGGTTGAGGATGCCGAGCAATTTGTCCTGGTGGATATGTTTCTGTTCAACAATTATCAACACAAGGGACAGAACTTTCCGCCTGTCAGCCAGGAGTTTACTGATGCACTCCTTGCCAAGAAAATGCAACATCCCGATATGGACATCTGGTTCATTACCGATGAAGTGAACACCAACTATAACTCGGCCCCCAATCCGCTACTGGAACAGATGAAACAGGCCGATATTCATGTCGTCATCACTAATGTTGATCCACTACGTGATTCTACACCGGTATATTCCGCAGTCTGGCGTACGTTCTTCCAGTGGTTTGGTCAGTCCGGTAAAGGCTGGATTCCTAACCTGATGGCAACAGATGGCCCGGATGTTACATTACGTTCCTATCTAAAATTGCTGAATGTAAAGGCCAATCACCGCAAGGTTGTTCTAAGCGAAAAAACAGCTATTGTATCATCAGGTAACATTCATGATCCTAGCGCTTATCACTCCAACATTGGCTTTGAGGTTACCGGTCCGATCATTGGAGATATCATTCAATCGGAGCAAGCTGTTGTAGATATATCGGGCGGGGGCCAGCTTCCTGTCTATGACGAAATCTCCCACACTCCGTCTTCCGAGGAAGCCGATGAAAATGATCGGCCTGTTCGCCTTCGTTATGTGACCGAAGGCAAAGTCAATGATGCCTTGCTGGATGAGCTGAGCCAGGTGGGAAAAGGGGATACCATTTGGATGGGGATGTTCTACATCGCTTCACCAAAAGTATTGGAGGCTTTACTGGATGCCTCGGAGCGAGGAACCGATATCCGGCTTGTACTTGACCCTAACGAAAACGCCTTTGGTCAGGAGAAGATCGGCATTCCTAATCGTCCTGTAGCAGCGGAATTACATGGTAAATCGAATGGCAAAATCCAGATCCGCTGGTATAACACGACCAAGGAACAGTACCATACCAAAATGATGTATATTGCCAAAGCTGCTGGAGATCATATCGTGCTCGGTGGCTCAACCAACTTCACTCCCCGGAATCTGAATGACTACAATTTGGAGAATAATGTGTGGATTGCAGCTCCGGCAGACAACAAGTTTACGTTAGACGTTGCGAATTATTTCAAGCGCATTTGGACAAATGAAGATGCCGAATTCACTCTGAATCTGGAAGAGTTCCAGGAGAAGACCACCTTCCTGAAAGGCATTTTGTATAAACTGCAGCTCATTCTTGGGTTTACAACATTCTGACCAGGCCCCAACATAATTAAATATATCCTTGTAACAAGATACATCCGTCTGTACGTTTCATGTGCGGCGGGTGTATTTCCTGATTTTTCTATCCTATCTTGACAGAGGATGTAATGTGTGAAAAGATGTTACCTAACGACCGTTAGGAAGGTGAATGTGATGACTGCTTATTCCATCCGGGACGCGGCCCTGTTTCATTTTGCCAGAGACGGCTATGAAGGGGCTTCCTTGAGAGCGATAGCTGATGAAGTCGGGATTAAGAAACCCTCTATATACGCGCATTTTAGCTGTAAAGAGGACTTGTTTATGCACACGCTGGACCATGCATTCGATGAAGTACGGCGACATACCTTGGAATATTTCCGTGACCACGCCCACCTGCCACTGGAACAACGGCTGCGGGGGTTGTTGACGTGGTTTGAGCAGGAGTATCAGAATCATGCCTCTGCCAGATTGATGCTACGCAACTGTTATTATCCGCCGCCCGATCTGTATAGCCAGGTGATGGATCTGGTATATCCATTTCTGGACGGAATGGAGCGTGCATTGTCACGGCTGTTTCAACGAGCGATTCGCGAGGGGGATGTTCCGCCTATTCCTGCCGAGCAGGCCGCCATTGCTTTTATGACCTTTCTCGATGGCATTACTGTTGAAATTATCTATGGAAGCTCACGTCGGTACAAGAGACGGCTGGATGCTTCCTGGCCTGTCTTTTGGAATGGTATACACAGCTTGAATGAACAGGCACGCCCTATCGTGCCAGAAGGAGATTGAACATCATGAACCGCAACTGGTTATACGTTTTTGTAGGAGGCATTATTGAAATTGTGTGGGTTAGCGGACTAAAACATGCTTCGAATGCTTGGGAATGGGCATTGACGGGAGTCGCCATTGTCATTAGTTTCGGCCTGATCATTGCTGCGGCTAAACGACTGCCTGTGGGTACGGTCTACGCCGTGTTTACAGGGATCGGTACAGCAGGTACAGTGTTGGCCGAAATGTTGCTGTTCGGTGAGCCGTTCCGTTTAGCTAAAATGCTACTGATCGGACTGCTGCTCTGCGGTGTCATTGGGCTGAAACTCGTCACGGATCAGCAAGAGAAGCAGAAACCACAGGTTAAAGGAGGTGCCGTCTAATGGCTTGGCTTGCGATTGTAGGTGCAGGAATTTGTGAAATTTTCGGAGTCATCGGCATCAACGGAGCTTCTACGCGTAAGGGTTGGCCTTACATTGTCCTGATGCTGGTATCATTCGTATTCAGCTTCTCGCTGTTATCTTACGCGATGACATCTATCCCTATGGGCACAGCCTATGCGGTGTGGACAGGAATTGGCACAGTGGGAAGTACGGTGACGGGTATGCTTCTGTTTGGTGAACGTAAAGAAGCGAAGCGGCTACTGTTCATTGCAATGATTTTGGTGGCAGCGGTAGGATTGAAAATCATTACGTAATGTAATGAATATCGTGCAATATAATGGATATTATCAACTTCAGGCAGAAAGACGACTTCACTCAGGGAGTCGTCTTTTTTTGTAGGTACGATTGTTTTAAGTACGTTTGTATATGTAGGTTCGTGTAGGTAGGCTTATGTAGGTACAAATTTCAGGTGAAATTTTTTAAGCACAACAAGTGATTTGGGATATAATGTAATCAAAGAGGCGGCCTTGTTATCAAGCTCAATTGGAAAGAAGGAGAGTGCTTTTTATGAAAAAATGGTTGGTACGTATCGGCGCGTATACCGGTTATTCGTTCTTGATCGCACTTGCACTCTTCTATCTCTTTTTCTTGGGAGTAATCATCATGATCGCTGTATACGATTTTATGGGAGGGGCATAGTCTGCTTTCTCTTTACTTCACTTGCTCTTTTTTCTTAGACTCGCAATGCTTTACTTGGATTTTCATTTATTCCTTTTTTATTTTAATTTCTTTTATTGAACTGTATTATATCTTCTTTAATTTGTTCTGATTTATTTTAGTTTATATCGATTTATGTTGGTTTACTTTCTATTTGCGCTTTCCTTCGCTTTTGCCCCTATTTCGTTCTCTACTTCTCGCCTCCCTCACTTCTTTACTTTACTTACTCCTTCTTGTTTTGCTTTGTTTTGCTTGGCTTACTTCCCTCCATTCGATATTCATTCACTTTTTCTCTCTTTTCCTTTTCCGAAGTAGCGCGGTTCATGCATTTAATTTCTAACGATCACCAGTAACGCTATTTGGGCCAAATTACAGGTTTTAGATTTCTAACGATCTCAGGTGAGCTTATTTCAGGATTTTGATGCGAAAATGGACGTCCAGCTTGTGTTTTCAACAAAATAAGGTTTCTGGTGATCGTTAGAATTTCAATAGGATGAATATTGCTCAAATAAGCTCCACTGTGATCGTTAGAATAAATTTTCGATATGTTCTCGAGTCGTCCTTAAGAGCGTTGTTGAGGTGTTGATGTGTTTTCGATGCGTCCTTTATACATTCTTCCATTCCCTCTCCAAAAAGTACAACGTACAGCTTTACGGCTTGCGTACTGTACTCTCTCAGTTCTTCTCTCGATTCATTAAGAGTTCTTTCTGGGCTCCCCTCTCGGTTCTTTTCTCAGTCCACTTTTCGGCTCTTTCACACCCCTACACCGTGCACATTTGTAATCCCTCATTCACATCGTTTATACTTAGTTTGACCACAAAGTCAATTCAAGAACTCAAGAGTTCCCAGTGAGGTGAACATACCCTTAATGAACCCGATCCATGGGATGAATGAAAAAAGAAAACTGGTCATCACCACAGCGCTCAAGCTGTTTTCCGCTAAGGGAAGCGCAGCAACCTCCATGCAGGAGATTGCCGAGTTATGTGGTATGTCCAAAGGCAGCTTATATCTCATGTTCAAATCCAAAGAGGAACTGGAAGCCAGTACGCTGGAGTACTGTGTATACATTCTTATGGACGAGATGTCCCAAATTGAACACGAGAGCAGCCTGACCTCCAGAGAACGGCTACATAAACAGATTGAGGTGCTACTAACGCATGTTGCGGAATTGAAGGAATTTTTACGCATCCAACTACGCAGCATGATGATGGATGATGAACAACAGCGCAAAGAGCACTGCACTCCTCAGCAAAGAGATATTGAGATACGTACATTGCATTGGTTCAAAAACAAACTGGAGGATCTATACGGCTCCGAGATCGAGTCTTATACGATTGATCTTATCCTTCTGACACATGGACTATTCCTGTCGTACGTCAAAATCTGGTTTACCGAAATGCCTTCTCTTACGGTCAATAAGATGGCTACGCATCTTTTGCAAATGATGGATTATGCAGCACAGGGCTGCCTCCAGCATCGGCCTGAACCTCTGATTCCGCTGGATCAGTGGCCTGCCTGGATTGCTGAACCCCAACTAGATGCAACCATGTTGCGGCATCCCGTCCATATTCTGAAACAGATGCAAGATATCGCATCAAGCGACCTGCCCGCCGGTCAGTCAAAAAATGATGTGCTTGAAACCATAGCCATACTAAGACAAGAGATCATGGAATTTACGCCAAGGCGTGCCATCATTCTCGGCATGATGCGTAACCTGGAAGGGATAACTATCCTTGAACCGATGCACTCCGAGCTTCAGCACATTATGGATACCATGTATAACCGGTTTATCCAGGCTGACTCGTCACACACATAAACAGGAGAAACAGAGAGGAGAAGAAACCAACGTATGAAAGGGATTATTAACTTTTCACTGAACAACAAGTTTGCAATCTGGATTCTGACCATCATCATCTCATTCGCAGGCTTGTACAGCGGAATGACGATGAAGCAGGAGACTATTCCGAACATCAATGTACCGTTTCTGAATGTCACGGCGATTGATCCGGGTGCGGCTCCAGAAGGTATTGTAGAAGATGTCACGAAGCCGCTGGAACAGAAGCTACGCAACCTCGAGGGTGTGAAGACCGTCACCTCCACTTCTATGGAGAATGCGGCATCCATCACGCTGGAATTCGACTATGGAACGGACCTGACGAACGCAACAGCTACGGTTCGTGAAGCACTGAACGAGGTGCAATTGCCGGACAGTGTGCAGAAACCAACTATCTCCAAGTTCAGCATTAACTCGTTCCCGGTTGTATCCCTCAGTTTGTCTGACAAAGACGGCGGGGATTTGGAAGAACTGACACGGCTCGTAGAATCGGATATCAAACCTGCACTAGAAGATATTGATGGTGTAGCTCAGGTTCAAGTGTCCGGTCAGTACGTTAAAGAAGTGCAATTGACGTTTAATCAAGCCAAAATGGCTGAACTCGGTCTAAGCGAAGATACGGTGAACGGAATCGTTAAAGGTTCATCCATTCGTGTGCCGCTCGGCCTATTTGAACTGGATAAATCCCAGAAAGCCGTTGTTGTAGACGGCAACATCATCGGACTCGATGATCTGAAAAATCTAGCGATTCCAGTCGTACCAAGCGGAGCTGGTGCAAACCAAGGTGCTGGGGGTGCTACAGGCCAGGGTGCCGGTGCGCAAGGGGCTTCCCAAGGTGGCGGTGCTCAAACCGGTCAAGCTACAGGTCAAACCGCTGATCCATCGGCTCAAGCTGGACAAGGTGAATCTGGTGCTGCGCAAGGGTCCAATCCTGCAGCTGGTCAAGCTGATAGCGGCAATGTTGCTACAGCAAATCCATCGGGTGCCGCAGGTGCGGCAAATGCAGCAGGAATCCCTACCGTGAAGCTGAGTGACATTGCCAAGATTGAGGTCATCGGTCAAGCCGAGTCCATCTCCCGCACGAACGGCAAGGAATCCATTGGTATTTCCGTAGTGAAATCCAACGATGCCAATACGGTGGACGTGGTTAAGGCCGTCAAAAGTAAAGCCGAAGAACTGCAAAAGCAATTCAAAAATGCAGAATTAACGATCCTGCTTGACCAAGGTCAGCCTATCCAGGATTCCGTCAACACGATGCTGGGCAAAGCTGTATTTGGTGCCCTGTTCGCGATTCTGATTATCCTACTCTTCCTGCGTAACATCCGTTCAACGATTATCTCCATTATCTCGATTCCGCTCTCCCTGCTCATGGCATTGACGGCGCTCAATCTGATGGACATTACCTTGAACATGATGACACTGGGAGCTATGACGGTTGCGATCGGCCGGGTTGTCGATGACTCCATCGTTGTTATCGAGAACATCTACCGTAGGCTGACACTCAAAAATGAGAAGCTCCGAGGCCGGGATTTGGTCCGTGAAGCGACTCGCGAGATGTTTATCCCGATCCTCTCCTCGACGATTGTTACGATTGCGGTATTCTTGCCGCTGGCACTCGTTAGCGGTATGGTCGGAGAGTTGTTCATGCCATTCGCCTTGACGATGGTATTCGCCCTGCTCGCATCCCTGCTGGTTGCGATCACCATTGTTCCAATGCTGGCACACAGCTTGTTCCACAAAGGAATCAAAAATAAACAAAACCATGAAGAGAAGCCGGGCAAACTGGCTGAAAGCTACAAACGCCTGTTGAACTGGACGCTCTCTCACAAAATCATTACCGTTCTTATTGCGGTTCTACTATTGGTCGGCAGCTTGTTCCTGTACCCATTCATTGGCACAAGTTTCTTACCAGAGCAGAAGGATAAATTCGCCACGATCACCTATAGTCCAGAAACGGGTTCACTTCGTGAAGATGTAGAAAAAGAAGCCCTCGTTGCTGAGAAATGGTTACTGAAACAGCCAGGTTTGGAGAAAATGCAATATTCCATCGGCGGTGGTAACCCGCTCGCTAGCATGGGTGGAGGCGGCGGTAACTCTGCACTCTTCTACATTCAATACAATAAAGACACCAAAGATTTTACCGATGTGAAGAAACAACTGGTTGAAGGTTTGCAAAAAGAAGTGACCAAAGGCACATGGAGTGAACTCGACATGTCCGGCGGATTTGGCGGAAGCAACTTAAGCCTGTCCATCTACGGGGATAGTGTGGAGCAATTGAAACCTGTAGCTGAAGAAGTCCTGAAACTGGTTCAAGCGGAAAAGGACTCTTTTGAAAAAGCAGATACCACCATCTCCGACACCTACGGTCAGTACACCCTCGTTGCCGATCAGGAGAAGCTGAGCAAACTCGGCCTTACGGCGGGTCAACTGGCAATGGCACTGAGCCCTGTACGTGAACGTCCGGTACTTACGGAAGTGGATATCGACAACAAAACGTACAAAGTCTATGTAGAAACGGACAACAAAACGTTCAGCAGCATCAAGGATATTGAAAATGAAAAGGTCACTTCACCGCTGGGCATCCAGGTTCCAATCAAGGATGTAGCCAAAGTGGAAGAAGGCACTTCACCGAACTCCATTATGCGTATTGATGGTAAAGTGGTTGTACAGGTGACAGCGAACATTCTGGCATCCGATGTGACCAAAGCTTCGCAAAACCTGAAAGCCAACATCGACAAGCTGGACTTGCCGGATGGCGTTGAAGTGAAGTTTGGCGGTACAACCGAACAGATTAATGACACCTTTACGCAGCTTGGTCTGGCAATGCTGGCAGCCATTGCGATTGTATACTTCGTGCTCGTGGTGACATTTGGCGGCGGACTTGCACCATTCGCGATTCTGTTCTCTCTGCCATTCACCGTGATTGGTATCATGGTTGGTTTGTTCATCGCAGGGGGTACACTAGACGTATCCGCAATGATGGGTGCATTGATGTTGATCGGTATCGTTGTTACCAACGCCATTGTTTTGATCGACCGTGTTATTCATAAGGAAAACGAAGGACTCACGACGCGTGAAGCGCTGCTGGAAGCCGGAGCTACACGTCTGCGTCCAATCCTGATGACCGCTCTCGCAACGATTGGTGCCCTGCTGCCACTGGTAACAGGTCTCGAAGAAAGTGCAGGTATCATCTCGAAAGGACTCGGAATTACCGTAATCGGTGGTCTGATCAGTTCTACACTGCTTACGCTGGTCATCGTGCCAATCGTGTATGAGTTCCTGATGAAATTCAAAAAGAAAAAAATCGTCGATTAATTCAGTCTATCGTTATTCCCACGATTCAGATGTGATCGCGAGCAAAAATTTGCCCTTGACGGGTACTGGAATCTGTAGTGATTCCCGTGCCTGATCAAGGGCATTTTTTATCGTGTCGATGGTAAAAAGTCGAACATATATCTGATGCTCATTTTAGATACAAAACAAAAAGGATAACTATTTTTGTCATCCAGACCAAATGAGCGTCAGGTTTAATCTCATCTTATCTAAATGCACGTATACTTATCTTTAAAAATCCAGTGAGCAAACACCCTGAATCCAGCATCCTTTGTATCAAATTTACAGGTGAGTCATGGGAAAGGGCGGTGATGGTGTGGGAGAGACCACGCTTCATATCCAAATTAGAGACATGCTGAAACGTCCTGTATTTCGCAAGGCCGAGTACCTTGCCAGTCAGCATGCATTGGAGCGTTATGTACGCTGGGTACATATTATGGAGGTTCCTGAGATTGGGGGCTTGCTGAGCGGCGGAGAATTGGTGCTGACAACAGGGATCGGCTGGCCTGAAGGCAAGTCGCATGGTCTGTCTTTTCTGCAACAATTGATTGCCTGCGGTGCCGCAGGGTTATGCATTGAACTCGGGGAACATACACGATCACAGCTTGAGGCGATGAAACAAATGGCGGAGGCGGCGGATTTCCCGCTGATCTGGTTTCATGAGCAAGTCCGGTATATTGACATTACACAGGATTTGCATTTTGCCCTGATTCGCAGTCATCAGCGTATGGTCGCGGAACTGGATCAGCTCACCACCTCCTTTCATCAGCTGTTGCTGAATGGGGATGGTGTACAGCCGCTACTGCGTCTGCTGTCACGCAATACCGGGTATGCTGTCGCCTTATATCCGCTGGAAGGTGAAGCGACGGCCATTCCTCATGTCCCACGTGAGCAACTGGAGAAGCAGAGACAACAGTGGTGGGATCAGCGTGAATCGATGGATCACACTACCCTTGACGGTTATACAGCGAACCCTTCGACTGTAGAGGTATCAGACCCTTTTTCCGGTCGGCTCACAATGAATCCAATCAGCATCCCTGTTCAGGCACTGGAGTACACCTTTGCTGATCTTATCCTTTTCCCTCAGAAACACACAGACCCTGAACCTCCCACTCCAGCTCTGCCGTACCCATCCGACGAGTACGTTTTTCATGCGCTGGAGCGATGTGCTGCTGCCATAGCCCAGGATTGGATGCGTACCCAGTACATGGAGGAAAAACGGCGTTATAAAGAGGATATGTGGGTCATTGACTGGTTAAACGGACATCACTCCGCGAAAGAAATTCATGAATATCTTGCAGCCGTACATCCGGCTCTCTGCACAGGACAGGCCGCAGTTGTTTTATTCGACAGCAACCCTACGCAACACGACAGTCTCAGACTGCAAAAGATACTGATTCAGCGTAATATCGTTGCCCGCTCCGTATTTGCCCGGGAAGGTTTCACCCTCTATAGCACTGTACTTAATCTCCAGATCATTCTCATTGTCATTGACCCGCAGGCTGCATCTCTGCGTAAATCTAATCTGTGGTCCTGCATTCAGCAACTTCGGCAACACGAGCAGGAGCAAACTCACCAGCTCTTCTCCGGTCTGTATGGTATCGGTCAGAACTATTCGGAATACCCACGCCTGCGAGAGAGTCTTGAATCCGCGAAGGAAACGTTACGTATTCAGAAAGATATCGGAGTAATGGAGCAGCCCTTTTACAGTAATCTGCACTGCTATCGTATCATCGCCAGTATGAAACAGAACGGTAACTTGAATGATTTTATTACGGAATACCTGGGCCCACTGATCCGGTATGATTCGGAGAAGGGAGGTCAACTGCTCCTTACACTGAAACAATACCTGGCGCTCTGCTGCTCCAAACAAGAGACGGCCAGTGCACTGTTTATCGTCAGACAAACGTTGTACCATCGGTTGGACAAAATCGAATCGCTTTTAGGGAAAGACTACCTTCTACCCGAGAAACGGGTTGCTATGGAACTTGCGCTATATGCCTATGAATACGTGCATGGATCGCTTATATAGTAACTATGCACTACGCTGTTCCTGTAGCTGACGTATGAGAATATGACTGAACCACTTTCGGCCCGAGGCTGTACCCACATGCTGCTCCACATTCTCTTCTGGAAGATCAGGATGTGCCCATGTCACATGAGCGCCCTCCAGATGTTCCCGGACCGAACAGATTCGATACCCCTGTGCAACCAATCGCTCAATGTCCAGCTTCTCCAGTTCAAATGCTTCGTGCTCCGACATCTGTTTCGACATTAGTTCCGCCCCCCATGAATCGCAGTCACCGGTTGCCTCGGTGGAATCGGTGCTCCTGCATCATACTTATTACGTTTTACATATTTTCCTGCCCCTGCATTGCCCACATACTGCCGATCCCGTATCACATACTCGCCGCGACAAAGCACGGTCACTGGACATCCCTGTACCTGCATGCCTTCAAACGCGCTGTAATCCACGTTCATATGATGTGTTTCCGCCGAAATCACCCTGGTTACGGAAGGGTCAAAAATAACAATATCCGCATCCGTACCCACCGCAAGTGTTCCCTTCTGAGGAAATAATCCGAACAATTTGCTTGCTCTGGTCGAGCACAAATCCACCCATTGATTGAGCGATATGCGGCCTTTGGCTACGCCTTCCGAATATAGAATACTTAGCCGGTCTTCAATGACAGGCCCCCCGTTAGGAATTTTGCTGAAGTCATCTTTGCCGAGATCCTTCTGCCCCTTGAAGTTAAACGAGCAATGATCCGAACCAATGGTCTGTAATTGTCCGCTTTGGAGCGCATTCCATAGTGCTTCCTGATGTCCCTTCTCCCTGAGCGGAGGCGACCAAACATATTTAGCACCCTCAAAGTCCGGCTGATCCATTATGGACTGATCCAGCGTCAGATATTGCGGACATGTCTCTCCCCAGATTCGGTATCCCATCTCACGCATGCGCGCGATCTGCTCGGCGGCTTCGGCACAAGTAACATGCACTACATACAGCTGTGAATCCGCCAATGCGGCCAAACGGGCGGCACGTCCCGTTGCTTCTCCCTCCAGCATAGAAGGACGGGTCAGTGCATGATGAATCGGTGCTGTGTGACCTTCAGCGAGCGCCTGCTCCACAAGCAGGTCAATGACATCTCCATTCTCGGCATGCACCATCACAAGTGCACCGTATTCTTTGGCTTTTTGCAACGTCTGAAAGAGAATGCCATCATCGGCCTGAAATTGGTTTTTGTATGCCATGAATACCTTGAAGGACGATACGCCCTCCTCTTCAATCATCTGCGGCAGTTCTTCCAGCACCTGCTCATTCATCTCGCCAATCATCAGATGAAATCCATAGTCAATGACAGCTTTCCCTTGGGCTTTTCGATGCCATTCTTGTAGGGATTCGGATAAGGGACGGCCTTTCTGAGTCAGACAAAAGTCAATGATGGTTGTGGTACCACCAAAGGCCGCGGCCGTTGTGCCCGTAGCAAAATCATCCGCTGTGACCGTGCCGCCAAACGGCATATCGAGGTGAGTATGGGGATCGATGCCGCCAGGTATGATATAACAGCCTGTTGCATCAAGTACTTCTGTCTGATCATCAGGGATTAACCCGATACCGATCTGTGCTATTTTCCCTGCTGCGATTAAAATATCGGCCTCAAAGGTATCCGATGCCGTCACCAAAATACCACCGCGAATTAATGTACGTGTACTCATGAAATCGCCTCCTTGGCTGATGGATTATGAATAGATTGCAGCAGGGAAATCGCCGACTGACGTTCATTCCAGGTAACCGGCTCCTGTTCTGGTGCAAGCTCAATCATCTCGATCGCACCGTCCACCGGGCAGACGATGGAACACAGATTACAGCCGACACAATCCTCCTCGACCACTTCAAGATAAGCACCGGACGGATCGTTTAACATGTCAATGCACTGATGAGAGGTGTCTTCACAGGCAATGTGGCACTTATTGCAATTGATGCATACATCCCGATTGATGCGGGCAACCACTTTGTAGTTGAGATCCAGATTGCCCCAATCCGAGTATCTTGGCACGGTCTGACCGACCAGTTCGACTACACTCTGAAGTCCTTTTTCATCCAAATAATCGTTCAGCCCTTCGATCATGTCTTCCACAATGCGGAAGCCATGGTGCATCGCCGCCGTACATACCTGCACTCCCGTCGCACCCATCAGCAGAAATTCCGCCGTATCGCGCCAGTCGGATATGCCGCCGATACCCGAAATCGGCACACCCACTTCGGAGTGACGGGCACACTCTGCCACCATGTTAAGCGCGATGGGTTTTACAGCCGGGCCACAGTATCCACCGTGTGCTCCCTTGCCGCCTACATGCGGCACGGTGTTCCAGGAGTCCAGATTAACACCAGCGAGAGAATTGATTGTATTGATCAGTGAGATCGCATCTGCACCACCACGTACAGCCGCACGGGCTGTTGCCGTAATGTCTGTAATGTTGGGTGTCAGCTTTACGATGACCGGTGTGGTAGCCACTTCTTTTACCCACATCGTCTGCAGTTCGACAAGATCAGGCTGTTGGCCTGATGCAGCGCCCATGCCTCGCTCTGCCATACCGTGCGGGCATCCAAAGTTCAGCTCCAGGCCATCGACGCCGGCGGCCTCGACCTTTTTGACAATCTCATGCCACTTTTCCCGCTTTGGTTCCACCATCAGCGATGCCACGACTGCGCGGTCAGGGAAACGTTTCTTCGTCTCGGCGATCTCGCGCAGATTGACCTCCAGGGGGCGATCGGAAATCAGTTCAATATTGTTAAAACCTGCCACACGCTGGCCGCCAAAATGTACTGCCGCAAAACGGGAGGAGGTGTTAATAATCGGCTCCCCAAGTGTCTTCCACACCGCGCCACCCCAGCCTGCTTCAAACGCACGCTGTACCTGGTACCCGGTATTGGTTGGTGGCGCCGAGGCGAGCCAGAATGGATTAGGTGACCGGATGCCCGCCAGATTGATGGATAAGTCAGCCATATCGAACCCTCCTTGATGTGATTTGGAGTGAATCTACGCTTGCTAAGATGAACGTAAACAAGGATAGCCATCTAACGATCCCCACAGCGCTTATTTAACTAAAATTAAGCCTTTGGGAATTCTAACGATCCGTAGGAACGTTATTTTGCTGTTTTTGCCCATTTCCGGCCTGAATCCGCGGGTTTTGGGTGAAATAAGGTTTGTGGTGATCGTTAGAAGTTCACATGCCTTGTTTTTGCAGAAATAGGGTGTCTGGAGATCATTAGCCGATTAGGAGCCAGTATGAAGTCCTGTGGAGATGAGTTTCTGAGAAAGCGTACAGACTTCCTTACGCGCTCTCTTCCGAGCAACCAGGCAGCATTTTCATGATCGAGGCAGCGACCCATTTGCCCTGCTGTGCCGCAGAAACAACCATGGCCTCTCCTTGACCCTGGCCAAAAATGACATCCCCTGCCGCGTACACCTGAGGATGAGAGGTACGGTACGTATGTGCCTCGACTTCTACCACACCTCCATGATGCTTCAGTTCAAACGCCTCAATTAGTGGTAGCAAACGATTCTGTCCAATAGCCCGAATCACCGTGTCACATTCGATAATAAAGGTTGAATTCTCCACCGCCACAGGCATCGCACGTCCGCCGCCAGGCGGGGTCACGAGCTCTATTTTCACACACTCCACCCCTCGAACCCGGCCATTCTCGTCTCCAAGAATACGCTCCGGCATCGTAAACCAACGAAACTCCACGCCCTCCTGCTTGGCAAACGTGTACTCAAATGCATAGGCCGTCATCTGTTGCTCTCCGCGCCGATACAACATCTGTACTCGCTCCGCACCCAGACGCACCGAACAGGTCGCTGCATCCACTGCCGTATTGCCTGCTCCAATTACAGCTACATTCAGACCATGCAGCGCCGGCGGTACACCCTGTTTGGTCGATTCCACAAGTTCAATCGCATCATAAACGCCTTCCAGCTTCTCCCCTTCAATGCCCAGCATCGGGACCGCTCCCATCCCGCATGCGAGAATGACAGCCTCATGTTGCTCCAGCAACTCGGGGGCCGCTATATCTACACCAACCCGTACACCGTATCGAATCTTTACTCCCAGTGCCTCCACCTGCTCGACTTCCCACAAGGAGATCGACTCCGGCAGGCGGAAGGATACGATGCCATAGGTATTCAGTCCGCCGCCTTTCGCCTTGGCTTCATAGATGGTCACATCATATCCTGCCCGGCCCAATTCGCGTGCTGCAGAGAGCCCTGCCGGTCCTGCCCCGACAATAGCCACACTTCTCCCGTTTGACGGGGCTGCATGAAACAGCGGTTCATGCCTCTCCATTGCCCAGTCTGTCGCATAGCGCTGCAGATCACCAATGCGGATCGGTTTGGAGGACTCGTTCAGTACACAGGCCCCCTCACATAACTCTTCTGTAGGACAGACACGTGCGCAACTCGCGCCAACCGGGTTGGCATCCATGATGGTACGAGCCGACCCTTTGAGATGTCCTGTTGCTATTTTTTTGATAAAAGAAGGAATATTGATATCCGTAGGACATGCCTTAATACATGGGGCATCGTAACAATACAGACAGCGGTTGGACTCTTCCATCGCTTCCTTATTGGTCATGGCTGGTTTCATCTCGCTAAAACGATTTTCCCAGCCGTAATCCGACCATGCTGTTCCAGAACGGTTCATCAATGTCATGCACCTCCCGCGGATTTAAGATTTCTGCCGTACCATCCATTGATATGCCTGACAAATGCCAAGCCTATACTTCCTGCCACAACGCTCTAGATCCGATCTACAAGCTCACCAGATGTTCATACGTCTCTGGTCTGCGATCCCGGTAAAACTGCCACACATTACGTACCTCACGGATCAACTCCGTATCCATCTCGCCAATGACCACTTCATCCTGATCCCTGCTCCCCATCGCCACCATGCGCCCTCGCGGATCCACCAGATACGACTGTCCGTAAAACTCACCCATGTTCCATGGCGCCTCCACGCCTACACGGTTGATTGCTGCTACGTAGTATCCGTTGGCTACCGCATGGGCTGGCTGTTCCAGCTTCCATAGATACTCCGAGGTGCCTGCCACTGTAGCCGATGGGTTAAAAACAATCTCTGCCCCTGCCAGCCCAAGCAAACGTGCACCTTCAGGAAAATGTCGATCATAACAGATATACACGCCCACTTTGGCGTAAGCCGTATCAAATACCGGATATCCAAGATTACCGGGTTTAAAATAATACTTTTCCCAAAAGCCGTTCGTCCCTTCTCCCGCTTCCACATGCGGAATATGATGTTTGCGGTATTTGCCCAGATACGTTCCATCCGCATCAATCACCGCCGCCGTGTTGTAATAAGAAGCAATACCCTCTACTTCGTACACGGGTAAAATCAGGACAACAGCAAGCTCCTTTGCCAGTTCCTGAAAACGCCGGGTCGTCGGCCCTTCGGGAACCTGTTCTGCGGATGCATACCATTTGGGTGTTTGTTCTGTGCAAAAGTAAGGCCCGTAAAACACTTCCTGCAGTCCGATGATCTTCGCCCCTCGTGCTGCCGCCTCGCGTACAAGTGTAATATGCTTCTGAATAGCTGCCTCCTTATGCACTTCAACCGGGGCCGACCCTTCAATCTCATGGGAAGCCTGAATCAAACCGATGCTGATCTTTGCCATAACGTTATCCCGCCTCCTTTGGTGGATTACCGTTGCACATCTTGCGAATGGTGCGATAGAGCACCTCCGTGCCTAACGCAATATCCTCGGGAGAGGAATATTCACTGGGATGATGACTGATACCGTCCTTGCTGCGGACAAAAATCATGCCATAATCGCACACATAAGACAGAGCGAGCGCATCATGGAACGGGCCACTCATCAATTCAGGCATGACTGCCCCCATCTCTTCCGCAGAAGAGCGAATGACGGACATCATGGAATCCGCACAATAGCGCGGTTCACTATTGGTATCCTCGGTGACCGTATATGTCAGACCATACCCAGAGCTGATTTCATCCAGCAATGTCATCAAACGGGCCTCCAGCCGATTACGCCGCTCCATCTCCATGTCACGCAAATCCACGGTAAAGCTCACTTCTTCCGGAATAATATTCCTTGAATCCGGAAATACCCTCAGACTTCCTACCGTACCGACAGTGGGCGCTCCCGGATCTTCACGGACCAGATCATCAAAGGCCGCAATCACTTTGGCACTGCCCGCAAGTGCATCATGACGCATCCCCATCGGCACAGAGCCTGCATGACCGGCCATTCCTTTCATAGTCACCGTGAGCCAGAGGGGACCCGAGATGCCTGTCACCAGACCGATCTGAGCATTCATAGCCTCAAGTACAGGTCCCTGCTCAATATGTAGCTCCAGATAACTGCCAATGGAACCGGGAGAGTACACCGCTGCTGTGAATTCTGAGGGCGAACACCCGAAGGATGCCAGCGCCTCCCGGCGAGTCACCCCGTTTTTATCCTGGCGTTCCAACTCCCCCTCCTCCAACTGGTTTGTAATGCCGCGGGAACCAAATAAACCTTTGTTAAACCGTGATCCCTCTTCATCGCAAAAAGCAATTACTTCGATCGGCATACGCGGCTGTACGCCTTGTTCAATCAGGCACTGTACGGCCTCCAGCGCACCGAGTACACCGATCGCACCGTCATAACGACCTCCATACGGCTGGGAGTCGATATGTGAACCGACCATCAGGATAGGTCTAGCTGCATCCGTGCCTTCAAGGCGACCAATTAGATTCCCGAAAGCATCCATTCGAGTCACAAGGCCTGCCTTCTCCATCCAAAACCTGACTTGGTTGATGCCCTCCATGTCCTCTGGAGTAAGGGCAAGCCTGCATACCCCTGTCTCTCCGATCTTGCCGATCTGAGCTAACTGTTCAATATGTTCATTCAGCCTCAGCTGATTAATGGATAACTCGGTTACGGTCTGCATCCTTCCTCTCCTCCTTGTCACGCGTTAAATCAACTCATGCCTACCCTCATCCAGACTGCGAAGTGCGGTAAACAAATGACTTACGATAAGGTCCAGTTCTTCCTCTGTGGTGACAAAGGGCGGAGATAGGGTCAAAATGTTCGCAAAGCCCGGCACCGTGTCTCCGTTTTTACCAATCAGGATGCCTTCCCGTTTACAATGAGCCAGCACCTTCATGACATTCTCTGTTGTCGCCGGTGAACCGTCCGGCTCAATCATCTCGATGCCGCAGGTGAATCCGAATAGACGGATATCGCCTACGGAAGGAAGTTCAAGCAGCGGCTCCAATTTTTCGCCAAGCAGCTGACCTAGTTCTGCAGCCCTGCTGACCAGTTGCTCCCTTTCCAAAATCTCCAGATTCGCCAGCGCAACCTGGCAGGATACCGGATTCCCGCCAAACGTGTTCACATGGCGAAAATGGTTATCCGTTCCTGGCTCACGAAAAGAGTCATACAGGTCGGCTCTTATCGCCGTGGCGGATAACGGAGCGTAGGCACTCGTCATGCCTTTAGCCATCGTGACGATGTCCGGCTGTACACCGTAGTTCTGGTGACCGAACTTCTGCCCGGAGCGGCCAAAGCCGCAAATCACCTCATCGACAATGAACAGCACGCCATAGCGCTGGCAGATGTCCTGTACTCTGCGCATATACTCTGGCGGAGGAACAATCATACCGCCACCGGTAATCACCGGCTCCATAATTACGGCAGCCACCGTCTCCGGGCCCTCCCATTGAATGACTTCCTCGTAGATGGCGGCACATTCAAGCCCGCAGCTATCCTTACTTTTCCCAAACGGACAGCGGTAACAGTACGGCGGAGGAACATGGGAGAAGCCTACACCGAGCGGCTCGTATTTGATCTTGCGTGCGGCTTGCCCCGTTGCGCCCAGTGCCCCCATAGAGTTACCGTGATAGGCACGGTGACGAGAGATGAATTTATGACGCGCGGGCTCACCGTTCTGATGGTGGAACTGACGGGCTATTTTGAAAGCCACCTCATTGGCATCCGAACCTGAATTGGAGAAAAAGATTCGATACTCTCCCTCTAGCCATTCATTCAGCTTCTCAGCCAGTAAAATCGCCGGCTCATGGCTCTGTGTCATCGGGATGTACGCGAGAGTTTTCATCTGTTCATAGGCACGTTTGGCAATCTCCTCACGTCCATGCCCTACATTGACGCACCATAAGCCCGACATGGCATCGAGGTAACGTTTACCCTCCTGATCCGTAACCCAGCTCCCCTCACCGCTAACGGCAATCAACGGGTGATCGTTATGGGGCGAGATGTGGTGCCAGACATATTTGCGATCCTTCTCCAGCCATTCTTCCTTCGTACCGCCCAGACGTTGTGCTTGCTGATCCACAGAACTCATCCATCCCGCTCCTCTCCTATGTGATGCGTGTAGCAATGTTCCCACGTCACGCCCATCCACATGATCATGTACATCCGACAACTCGATCTATGCCAGAACAATCGATTTATCCCTCAGTCTATGTTCCCGTGTCTCAGCCTATTTCAAGGCTCCTATACATCCTCCGTTCTTTCAAACCGCCCGGCCTCCGGGCTTATTTCACGGCCTCTTCATATATACTCTTCTCTAGTGCTTCATCCAAATTGGCTGCTTTCTTGATCAGTCCGTATTTCAGTGCAATATCTGCCGTTCGGGTAAACGATTCATCGACAAAACTTCCCACTTGTTCCTCGCTAAACCCTTCCGGACGAATCAACTTGGCAATCTCTTCAAGCATCGTTACTTGATGTTCACGAGTCGTACTGCCCTCGGTTACATTATTCATCACGATGTCCACCGTCTCATCCTGATGATCGATGGCATAGTTCCAGCCTTTCAGGATAGCCCGGGTTACTTTTACCGCCAATTCGTGATTGTTCTCCACCCACTCCTTCTTGGCAATCAGCGTATCCTCCAGCATGCCGACTCCGGCATCCTCAATGTTGAACACGTCCAGATCAGATTCTTTTGTGCCGCTCTCCAGTACAACGTGATATTCGTTATAAATCGTGGCCGTAGCCACATCCACCTGGTCATTGAAAAACTGATCCATCGTAAAGCCCTGCTTCACCAGTTCAATATCCTTTTTCGGATCAAGTCCGTTTTTCTCCATAAAAGCAAGCACCTGAAACTGCTGACTGCCAAACCAGGTACTGACCTTCTTGCCCTTCATCTGTGCCGGATCGGTAATGCCTGCTGACTTCTTCGCGATCAGGCGATAGCTGCTCTTCTGTGAGATCTGGGCAAGTGAAACGAGGGGAAGACCGTTATCCCGGCTGACCAGCAAGCTGTCCACTCCCGTAATGCCCACATCGGCTGCACCATTAACGACCTGTTGCTCAATAACGATATCCGGGCCACCTGGAATAATCTCCGCATCAATGCCTTCCTCTGCAAAAAAACCTTGTTCCTTCGCGGCATATATTCCGGCAAACTGTGCTTGCGGTACCCATTTAAGCTGAATCTTCACTTTGGTTAATGGTTGCTCCGCGGTTCCTGAACCACCCGAGCTTGCAGCGGCTGGCTGCGCTGCTGGTTCGCTTTTTGCAGAACATGCTGCCAGCACCAGCACCACACACAAGATCAACATCCCTAAACCCAGCTTCAACGTTTTGTACATGTACAGAACAACCCCCTGTTTATATATGGATTTTGTTAACGGTACGCGAAACGGAGAACGAATCTCCCGCTAGAATACGGAGCATTCAGAATTGTATTGGAGGGGTAATCGAATCCTTATCTATGTGCTCACTTTTTCTGTACATACCTGTCTACTGTGCTGACGTATGCGCACGACTCCAGTGAAGCAGGCGCTTTTCAGTCAGAACCACCGTCTCATAGAGCACAATGCCGAGGATCGCTGCGATGACGATACAGGACCAGGCCAGCGGCATGTTGGCGAGCCGAATCTGATCAGAGAGCAAGTAACCCAGCCCTTGGGATGCGATAAAAAACTCTCCTACAATCGCGCCGATAATACTGGTCGACATGTTGATTTTCAGACCCGCAAAGAGAGATGGCAGCGCATGGGGCATCCTCAGCTTCCAAAAGAACTGTTTCCTGCTCGCCGCCAAGCTGCTCAGCAGTTCTTCATACTGCGGCTGAATAGAGGTCAGTCCTTTGAACAGGCTGACGGCCATCGCGGCCATCGTGATGACCGACACGACGGCGATCCGGGACCAAATCCCGTCTCCGAACCAGTTGTTCATGATCGGAGCCAGAGCCACAATCGGAACTGCATTCAGCGCAGACAGGACTGTGACGGCTGCCCTGCCACTATTTGCAAAAAGTGATGCTCCCATCGCAGCCAGAGCCCCTAGCAGCGAGCCAATCAGAAACCCGCCCAGCATCTCGGTACCACTGTAGATGGCATAGCGGAAGAGCATCTCGGCATTGTCCCGGATGGATATAGCAATGGCGGAGGGTACGGGCAACTGATAATCTTCCAGTGACAGCAGCACATGAAAGAAGCGCAGTTGCCACAATGTTAGAAAAATCGCTCCTGCGAGCCAAGGCAACAGGTTGCGGAGCAGCATGCCGGCCTTCATGCCAATACGCGAAGTACTTGTGCGGAAATAATCAGTAGACGAGGACGAATGTTCTGCTTGTTGTATCTGTCCCCTTTCGCCAGGAAGAGCATGCCCTGTAACTCCGTTTGTGGTTCCTTCATCCCTTTTTGGCTGGAATACGCTACTTTCGCTCATGGCTACTCCCCTCCTTTGGGTCTGAATTCGGGCTGCCATGGAGTAAGCCAGTGTTCAGCCAAGCTGATGAACAGATAGGTGATGAGCCCAATGCCCATGCTGAGCATGATGGTTGCCCAGAACATACCCGCCTGTGCTGAACCATAATACAGCGAGCTGACCATCAGTACGCCAAGTCCATCAGGTGCTCCCATCAGTTCCACGACAATCGAGGAGGTCACTGCGAGCGGAGCCGCAATTTTCATGCCGGAGAATAAACCAGGAAGCGCCGAAGGCAGTAAACACTTTACGTAACGCGCTCTCCACGAAGTGCCATAGGCGCGCATGAGTTCCAGATGCTGGGTAGAAGCGCTTTTCAAACCTTTTAAAGTATGGATAATCACCGGAAAAAAGGTAACATATGCCGCCATGACAATTCGCGCCAACTCCGCATTATGAATAATGCCATATACGATCGGGGCAAGCCCGATCACCGGAACCATCTGAGAAGACACCACATAAGGAGATAACGTGCGTTCGATCCAGACCGTGGTACTCATGAGCAGTGCCAGTAATGCTCCCAGCAATGTTCCTACGGCAAAACCGATGGCAGCATTGCCAAAGGTAACCGAACCTTGCTCCGCCAGCGTGTTCCAGTGACGGAAGAACGACTCCATGACAACGTGAAGATATGGTAGACGAGAAGTGGCCTGCTGCGGAGACATAAACAGATGTAACATCCATGCCAGCCCTTCCCAAAGTACAAAAATCGATATGATCCAGATCATCACCCAGGTACGGTAACCCGGTCTAAACAAACGAAGGAACATGGGCTTGATCACGCTCCTCATGAAAACAGTTACGAATCGCCGTTATCATCTGATAGAAAGGTTCGGTTTCCCTCAACTGGCCCTCTCGCTCGGCTGGAAGGTTCACGGGATGGATCGAATGCACTTGGCCCGGATGGGCAGAGAGTACGATGATGCGGTCCGATAAAAAAACTGCTTCGGGGATGCTATGGGTAACAAAGAGGAAGGTTTTACCGGTAGAACGTTTAATCTCAAGCAGTTCCATCTGCAACTTTTCTTTGGTGAATTCATCCAGCGCAGAGAACGGCTCATCCATTAATAGAAGGGGTGGATCAAGCGCCAGTGCACGTGCAATAGACACGCGTTGCTGCATCCCTCCGCTCAGCTGCCATGGATAATGATCTGCAAATCTAGTCAGTCCAACCATATCCAGCAGTTCACTGCTAATGCGTCGGCACTCTTTTCGCCGGGTACCTAGCAGTTCCAGCGGTAGTTCTACATTGTGGCGCACCGTACGCCAATCAAACAGAGCCGGAGTCTGAAAGACGATACCAAACTGCCGTTGCAATCTTGCCTGCTTCGGTTCCTGTCCTGCAATTCGAACACGGCCTGATGTTGGCTGGAGAAGATCAGCAACAATTCGCAGTAATGTTGATTTGCCACAGCCGGAAGGACCCAGCAGGGAGACAAATTCATTGGGGGCAATATGGAACGTCACATCGGATAGGGCCGTTACTTGCTGAGGACCACTGCCAAAGATGACAGAAACATGATCCACATCGATAAGACGTTGCTCCGAGGTAACGCTCGTGGATGGATGAAGAGATACAACAGAGGGAGAGTTCATAGGCATTCTCCTTTGGAAAGATGGGATGGATGGAGAAGATTTCAAGGTTGATTGATGGAAGGTTAACCTACACAAACGTAACGGGTTGACTTGTTAGATACTACTATATCGCTTTGGCCGAAAATTACATTATACAAACTGTGTGGAGTATGGGCTTGTACATGTGACACATTGTAAAATGAGATTGATTCTCAGCATATCCGTTGCATATCTGTTGCACATTTGTTGAGACATGAAGTAACATGCAGCTGCCATAAATGAAGTACCCTCTCCACGCCCTCTTCTGCAAACAGCGTATATTCATTTGTATTAATTGATGGAATATTCGGAAAATATGACATATCCCCTCGTAATCCTATGAAATTTCATGTATAACGTTGGATATAGACAGAGATTGGAATAAAGCATTGGTGGGATACAGTTGTACCAACTCTAGCTTGAATTACCACAAGATCATGAAAAACAACATGTTTGAGGGCTGTTCAAATCTTTTTAAATCCAAAATTCGGGGTGGTCATCATGTTTGATTGGCTGGGATGGAAAAAAGGGTTACCGCTGTGGTGGTCTTATCGGTTGAATGCACACCGGAAGGAAGATGTGGAGCACATTTTTGAAGGGATCGCGGAGACAAGAAGACAGTTATTGATAGATTGGGCGAGTGATCAGTGGAGTCATCTGGATCGGTTGCTTCAGCAGATCGGATCGGTTAACCTCCAGGATGTGAAGCACGGATCAGCACAGGCAGAAAAGCTGGATACCTGGTTTAAGGCGAGCTACGCACGCACCCAGGATAGTACGGAATTGTTCATACTTAACGAGCAGCATCAGGTTATATTCTCTACATATCAGAAACATATAGGTCAACGTTATACTCCTCACGAGAAAATATCCTTTGGTCCCGGATTGAGCTATGCACAAGCAGGCATAGATGGTCAGAAGTGTCTGTATGGTCCGTATTCTGATCCGCTTACGCTGGAGATCGGGCCACGCTCGTCCACGTTTCATGACGCGATTACCTTGATGTTCATTGTCCCTATCGTGCAACAAGGTAAGGTTGCGGGTGCTTTATGTAGCCGTATTCCTGGCGACGTGCTTGGTGACCTCATTCAGCGTGAATCGGGACATATCTACCCGGACTCAGGTGATAACTATCTGTTTATGGCCGAGTCTGTATTGCGGCCTGAACTACAGCCAGGTACCGCTCTATCTCGCAGCCGCTTCGAGGATCGAACATTCACGCATGGAGAAAACCTGAAAGACGGTGTGACCACGGATTGGGGCATCGTGTCTGTCCAGAAGCATACGGAGCTTGAGCTGATGTTCACCGATCCCTCTACCGGCCAATTACATCCGGGCGTATCGAAAACGATTCAAAATGGCTCGAATCTGTTTGTGGCCTATCCCGGTTATTCGGATTACCGTCATATTCCCGTCATCGGTAAAGGCATCACCTTTCAACTCCCTCACTGCCCGGATCGCTGGGGCATGATGTGCGAAGGTGATCTGGAAGAAGTGTACCGCATACGCAGTATCGGATGGAGACAATTCAAACAGCATAGCTTCTATATTATGCTCTCGGCCGTTCTTGCTGCCGCCTTGATTTTTGTGCTGACAGGCAGCGGATGGAACGCTGCTGCAATCGCTGGCTTTCATGTCATCTTGGGATTCTTTGGTGCATTCCAGCTTCATCGCAAACAATACAACCGCGTCCATGGGGACTTGCGCAGTCTCAGTCAATTCATTCGGGTGAACGCGGAGGGTAAAGGTGATCTTACCCAGCGTCTGGACACCAATGCTTTTGCTCAAGATGAATCAGGTGAACTGGCCAAATGGATTAATAACATGATCGATTCTCTGGAGAGCATTATGCTCAAAGTCCAGCGGGCTACGGTGGACGTGATGGATAATCAGCATCTGATGCGTGCATCTACAGAGACCACTCAAGTGACTACTGACCGCGTCAACCTCAAGCTTGGTTCAATGATTCAAGCTACCCGTACCCAATTACAAGACCTGGATCAAGCCAAGCTGGCCGCTGATCATATGCGACTGACCCTGCAACAGCTGGAGATTTCAGCCAATGAACAGATTGGTGTAGCGAGACAGGAAGTAGATCGCATCGGTGATAAAATGATTCAAATCTCCAGTGCCGTGTCGGATACTAACCAGACGATCCTCTCCTTCCTTGGCACAATGAAAGACATCTACCGCGCCTTGGCGGTCATTGAAGAAATATCGGCACAGACCAATCTGCTCGCATTAAATGCGACAATCGAAGCCGCTCGCGTCGGAGAGCATGGACGCGGTTTCTCGGTTGTCGCGGAAGAGATTCGTAAGCTGGCCGATGTGTCCCGCTCCTCTACAGAGGACATTCATCAGATTTTGGATCGGATCTCGACGGCTGCAAGCGCAGCTTCCAAGCAAATCACCGAAGGAGACCAGGTGCTTGCCGAAGGAACAACGCTGGTTCAAGCAGCGTCAGAGCTTCTCCAAAAAGCCAGCTCCGAAGAAGCCGAGCGTACCCAAGTCGTCGATCAGGTCGTATTTTTGATGGAAAATATCGCTGCCATCAGCCACCAAAATCGGGTGACCTCCGCCGAGGTGGAAGCCGAGATGATGGCGTTGATTCGGGATATGTTGAAGGTTCAACAATCCTCCCATGATGTGGAGGCCATTACCCTGTTCCTGCAACAAGTCGTTGGCCAATTTCAATTGAATCAGCCTGCCTAAATTGCTATCACGGGACGTCATCATTGACGCGGATTGGAGAAATAGCTAAAATTTGATGCAACTGTTGCTTTTACAATTGTCGTATCATTTACTATAGAAGGTTTCCAATCTGAACTGTTGAAAGGGTGGTCTGCATGGAACTGCTTCAGGATTCATTTGGCCGCATACATGACTACATCCGTATTTCCGTTACGGACCGCTGCAATCTGCGCTGTGTCTACTGTATGCCCGCGGAAGGCATGGAGTTTGCTCCGCATGATGAGATAATGAGTTATGAAGAAATTACGGACGTGCTAAAAGTGCTCGCCCCGATGGGCATGCGCAAGGTTCGGCTCACGGGGGGAGAACCCCTGGTACGTAAGGATCTGCATAAACTTGTGGGCATGATCTCTGCCATTGATGGCATCGAGGACATTGCACTGACCACGAATGCCTTGCTGCTGGACAAACAGGCGAAGGCTTTGAAGGATGCTGGCCTGAACCGCATTAATATTAGCCTGGACTCCCTGCATGCTGACCGCTTCTCTATGATCACACGCGGTGGAGATGTCAATAAGGTGCTGAAGGGTATCGAGGCAGCTACTGCGGTGGGCCTGGCACCGATCAAGCTGAATGTCGTGCTCATGAAAGGCATTAACGATGATGAGATCAAGGATTTCATCGCTATGACGATGGATCAGCCGCTACATGTGCGATTTATTGAATACATGCCAATCGGGCAGGCTTCCGACTCCTGGCGCCAATCTTATCTGCCGCTGGAGGCTGTTACGGATGTATGTGCCGAGGCTGGCTGGACGGTTGAGAATACCGAGGGCCCTGCCGGGAATGGCCCATCACGTAATATGAAAATTACAGGCTCCCAAGGCACATTTGGTCTTATTCATCCAGTCAGTGACCACTTCTGCGATAACTGTAATCGGCTACGCCTTACAGCGGACGGACATATCAAGGCTTGTCTGTACTGGTCAGATGAATACAATGTTCGCCGCTATGTAGATGATCCCGATGCGATGGCCGCACTTTTCCTGAAAGCACTCGGTACCAAACCGAAAAATCATGAAATGGCGCTGGCACTGGAGAAAAAAATGCAATCCCACACCCCGACGGTACGACGCATGTCGCAGATCGGTGGATAGAAGGCAAACATAACGCCATCTATTATAAACAATCGCTGTGCTCATTATGATTCATGAACAAAACAGGCGAGAACCTCAGGTTCCCGTCTGTTTTTTGTGTTGTTTGATGATGAAAAGCTTATGTCAGCGACATGTTTCTATTCCTTTGATTCAAACGCTTAAAAAAAATGTAATAGACGTTATGCCCTTTTTAGGCCTAAATTAGGCTAATCGATCTGACGATGTATAATATACACCCAGATGATATACACACATACTACAGGAGCTGAACTTATTGAACATCGTAGAAGCACTCACTGCAGCAAGTCCTTATTTTAAAATGATGCTGAAAGAACACGATATCATGATTGCCGTTACCGATACCGAGAAGTTCTGGTATTACGTTCCCAGCAACGAGCTTGATCTTGGCATCAGAGCCGGAGATCCGATCTCTCTTGAAGACCCTACACTGCGCCGGGCACTTGTGCATGGGGAGACCTCAGCCAATCGCATTGACGCCAAATTTTACGGCACACCCATTATTTCATCCGCCACTCCGCTTTATGATGATGAAGGAAAGATTGCAGGAACGCTTGCTATAGGTTTTTCACTCCAGAACGAAGAAAAGCTCGAGCACTTTACCGACCTGATTACAGGCATCAGCGGCAGGTTATCAGAGATGGTGCAGACGGTTGCTGCACAGTCTGAACAGCTAACTGCTTCGTCTACGCAAATTTTGGACAATACACGCCTTGCTGTGAAGAACTCCGGTGAGGTCAACAAAGTTGCCGTATTTATTCGTGAAGTATCGGAACAAACGAATCTGCTTGGCCTGAATGCAGCCATCGAAGCCGCACGCGCGGGCGCGGCAGGTGCGGGGTTCGGCGTAGTTGCCGCCGAAGTGCGTAAACTGTCCACCGGAACCAAAGAGGCGACGGTGAACATTGAACGTTCCCTCAAGGATGTGCAGTCCTCCATTCAGCAGATGGAACAGGAAATTACCTCCATAACACAGTCCAGCAATGCACAGTCTGAACTTGTAACGGAGTTCAGTGAGATTATTGACCATCTGAACGCAACAAGCCAGGATCTTAAAGTGTTCATTGAATCAATGCTGCTAAAAGCAGAATAAACGGATACATCAAGCTTCCCGTGACTCTGTGACGGGGAGCTTTTTTGCTACGAAGTGTTAGCTAGCAGGTGCACGGCTGTCCCCTTCTTACACCCATCCAGCCTTTACGATTCCCTAGTTTTCATTGTTTCACCTTGCTCATGTGCTTTGAACACCTGATTTAGGAGTTAAAAAGCCTCCAGCACATCATCAGCGCGATTCCAACCATAATCAGAGCGGATACGCGGTTCAGCACAATTCGTAGATACCCTGTGCGATCATGATTGCCAACTACGCTGCCTGCGGCGGCAAGCCCCAGAAACCAAATCCAGGATACAGCCATTGTTGTGATTGTAAAATACATACGCTCCACCCCTGCATACTGAATGGAACTTGTACCAATGACAGCCACGGTATCCAGTAAAGCATGCGGATTGAGAATAGACACTGAAGCGGCAAAAGCAATCTGCCGACCTGCCGACATCGCTGTCGGGGCTTTATCTGAGGAAGCCGATGATTTCCATAGTCCCCAGCCCATGTAGAGCAAAAACAGGCTTCCAGCCGCGTATAAAACATGGGTGAGTAGCGGCCATTGAATCAAAATGAGAGACATGCCCCCTACAGCGGCTCCAATCAGCAGCGTATCACTAATCCCTGCTGTAATTATAGCCGGCAGTGCATGCAAGTATTTCTTTTGCGTTAACCCTTGATTGAAAATAAATACATTCTGAACACCCAGCGGTAAGATCAAGCCAAATGCCAGCACCACTGCATGAATAAAAACGTCCATTGCCCATCCCCCTTATCTCTTTCTTCAGCGTAAATGAAATTAGGGAAGACGTAACCAACCACTTGGATGGCATGGAGCCCAACCAAATGTTATAGTGGACGATACGAACACGATAACGGACTCTTTCTTTATAACTACAGGAGGTGAAATTACCTGATGGGACGTCAATATTCCAATACATCTTCTAGACAAATTTGGCAGCCTAACCCTGCGCTTGATTTGCCTATGTATCGTCAGATTGAAGCCTATATCCGGCAAAAAATCACAACAGGCGAGTGGTCGGCTGGGACTCGTCTGCCTTCTCAGCGAACACTGGCAACATCCATGGGTGTAAACCGCAGTACGCTGGTCACCGCTCTGGATAACCTGACTGCGGCAGGGATGATTGAAGGCCGACACGGAGGCGGTACCTACGTCTCCGGTTCCGGTTGGCACAGTATGGCGCATGCCGCCTTACCCAACTGGAGCGAAGCTGCTCAGGAAGGCTGGTACTATCCGAATTTGCCCGAGATTCAGCAGATTAATCAGGCGGAGTTCAGGACTGGCATTATTCGGCTGGGTACAGGTGAGCTCGCACCGGAACTGATGCCAAACGAAGCGTTTAATAAAATTCTCCAGACCCTGTCCAGCCAAACACGTATGCTGAATTACATCGAACCTCAAGGCAGCCTGGCGCTTCGTGAGGCGTTGTCCATACATTTGCAGTCTAATGGCATTCAGGCCTCACCTGATTCGATTCTGATCGTGTCGGGATCTCTACAAGCACTGCATTTAATCTCTGTGGGATTGCTGCCTCGTGGATCAGCTGTCTTGTTAGAGAAGCCGTCCTATCTATATTCCATCCACGCCTTCCAATCGGCAGGGCTAAAGCTAAACGGAATTGCCATGGAGGAAGAGGGATTACATCTGGGGCATTTAGAACATGCGATACGAACGTTGCACTCAGGAAACGACGAGAATAACAGCGAGTCCTTCCCGCTACTGTACACCATACCGAGCTTCCATAATCCTACAGGCAGCGTGATGAGCTGCCGTCGCCGGGATGAATTGATGTCCCTCGCCCGCAACTCCGGCATTTCGATCTTGGAGGATGCCGCTTATCAGGAACTTTGGCTGGATCACCCTCCTCCTCTTCCACTTAAGGCAATGGATCAGGAAGGTCGGGTGCTGCATATGGGCACTCTCTCCAAAGCGGTCAGTCCAGGTCTTCGTCTTGGCTGGCTTGTCGGTCCTGTGCCCGTCATTCGAAGGCTGGCCGACATTAAAATGCAGACGGATTACGGCACCAGTTCACTCGCACAGGAAGCCGCCGCATTATGGTTTACAGATGGCCATCACACAACTCATATGGAGCGGCTACGTCCGGAGCTTCGAAGACGCAGAGACTTCATGCTGGAGCTACTGCATCGCTATTTTCATGACATTGCAGAATGGGCAACGCCAGAAGGCGGGTTCTATATCTGGCTACACTTCACAGCGGAACCCTTGTCTACCCGCAAGTTGTTCTCTGCCTGTCTGGAAGCAGATGTACTCATTCATCCAGGATATCTGTATGATCGGCTGGATGCGAGTCATATCCGGCTCTCTTATGCCTATGCTTCGCAAGATGAGATGGAGCGGGGACTGATTGTCCTTGCACAAGAAGCACACAGGCTAATGAAGCCCAGCGTGTGAGCAACATCTCTTTGCATTGCAATATTGTAAAATACGTCGTTGCCCCCTATTGTACTGCTGATACTCAACTTGCGCTTATTTGGGATGCTCACCTTGGTGTCCCTCTCTTTCCATAAATGAGAATAGCCTTGAACTAACGGAGTATATCCGCAGTTCAAGGCTATAAGCATGAGCTTTTACACACTTAAGTGTGTAGAGTGGAATCGCAGGAACAGGAACAAGCTCCTATACCTATTATCCTTTGACCGCTCCCTCCGCAATACCCTCCATAATGAACTTTTGGAAGAATGCATAGATCAGGATAACCGGAATTGCAGTCAAAACCAGAGAAGAGAGAATTAACGGCCATTCCTTGTTATACTCACCAAACAGCATGTTCGTGGACAGGATAAGTGTGTACCGGTTTACATCCGTCAACATCAATAGCGGTAACAGGAAGTCATTCCATATCCACAGGAAGTCCAGAATTGCAATCGTCACCGTGATCGGAAGCAGCAGCGGGAAAATAATCTGAAAAAACGTCTGGAACTCGTTACATCCATCGATCTGAGCCGATTCTTCGAGTTCACGCGGAATGGACTTCACAAACCCGTGATAGAGGAAGATCGCCATGTTTACACCAAGTCCGATATAGATCAGAGCCAGTCCGTAAGTGCTTCCCTGCACCCCCATCCCCTTCGCGACACGCGTCAGCGGGATCATGATGGAATGGAACGGCACCAGCATGGAAGCGACAAACATGAAGAAGATCAGATTGCTAAGCCTGCCGGAAGTCCGTGACAGCTTGTATCCTGCAAGCGAAGCACAGAAGACGATGCCTCCGATACCCAGAATTGACACAATCGCGGAGTTCAGCGAGCTACCGAGCAGATTGATTTTGTTAAACGCATCCGTGTAGTTCTCCCAATGTAATGTGGTCGGCAGAGCAATAAAGGATTGGAACATTTCACCCTGTGTTTTGAATGAGTTCACCACAGCCATGTAGATCGGTAGCATGGCTACCAGAGAGCCGAGAATCAGTAACAGCCGAATCAGGTAGTTATTCAGTCGCTGCATTCTCATGCTTCCACCTCTTTTCTCTTCATGACGGTGATCTGGATGAGTGTAAAGATAAGAACGATAGCAAACAATACAACCGATTTGGCACTGGCATAACCATATCTGAAGTTGTTCGAGAAAGCTTCTTCATAGATATTCATGGTGATGACCTGTGTAGCCCGACCCGGGCCGCCGCCTGTCAATCCATAGACCACCTCGAACACTTTGAATGCACCGTTCAGTGTCAGGAAGAAACAGATTGTAATAGCGTGTGTAATCATCGGCAGTACGACGTTACGTAACACTTGAAATGCATTTGCACCGTCAATGACCGCGGCTTCCTTGAGGCTTTTCGGTACACCCTGCAATGCAGCCAGGTAGATGATCATCATATAGCCCACACCGTTCCAAAGCGATACGATTAGAATCGAGTAGAAGGAGAACTTCGGATCACCGAGCCATTGTTGGTCGAGAAAAGAAACGGCCAATTTCTCAGCCAGCTGCGGCAACACCTGGGAAAAGATGAACGTCCACATGAATGCACTGATGATTGTACTGATCATATTGGGCATGAAGAACAATGTGCGGAATAACCCTTTGCTGCGTGTACGCGACTCAATGAACACGGCGAGCAGCAATGCAATGACATTTTGCAAAATCAGCATAAAAATAACATATTTCATCGTAAACCACAGCGAGTTGAGGAAGTCAGGATCTTCCTTAAACAATTCCACAAAGTTCCCCAGCCCGATAAAGCTGTAGTCACGGTTTAACCCGTTCCAATCCGTCAAGCTGTAGAACATCCCGCTAAACGTCGGGTACAGCAGGAAAATCGCATAGATTACAAAGGCCGGCGCTGTGAACGCGAGCAATGAAAGATACTTTTTGAACACATTCGTAGCCATAACTTCTCCCCCTTTTTGCACAGCGGATGAAGGTTAACGGGGGAACGAAGATCGTTCAGCCAGCCGTTTCATCTGCTTCGAGACTGTTACGAAATAAAGTACCGCTAATTTGTTGACAAAACCCCGAGCTTAATACGGAACCAAACGAGATTTTGTCAACAAACGCAGGTACTGCTTTCTTACAGCTCAACCTTGTTGATCGTTCAGGCGCTTACTTGTTAAGCATCCTGCTCTTATTTATTGACTTTATTGTAGGATTTCCACGCTTTATCGAGCGCATCGATCACCTGCTGTTGATTCAACTGTCCGGAGTAGTACCCTTGAAGAGCTTTACCAGACTCATCCTTCACGGCTTGTGGAATCTTTGGATCTTGATAAGCTTTGCCTTCATTAACATATTTCAGGGCGTCGTCTACCCACGGGAAGCTCTTGAACGTATGCACTTTAGCAACCGGATTAAACTTGAGCGCTTCATAGAATGCACTTGAATCCTTGTCATCTAGAATGTAGTTTACAAAGTCGAGTGCCACTTCTTTGTTTTTACTTGATGACGATACAGCTAGTGAAGTGGATGTGCTCAGGTTGATTTTCGTATCATCCGGATTATCGTTCAGCGGCATTGGAGCTACACCAAAATTAACGTCAGGGTTGGACTTCAGAATCGTTTCTGCGTACCAAGGTCCTTGAATCCACATCGCCGCTTTGCCTGTAGCATAAGCGGCAGCGCCGTCATCGGCTCCAACTTCAAGCGCTTTATCCGTTCCGTTCGCATTAACGAGATCGAATACGTCAAACAGTGCTTTCATATCCGAGAAGGAAGCTTCGTCCTTGTTCATTTTTTCTACAAAATCTTTATGCTCCGTCTGTGTCAGTGCTCCTACTGTCAGCGGCAGGAACAATTGCGGAACCCAAGCTTCTTTGTAAGACAGCTCAAACGGTGTGATGCCAGCTGCTTTCAGCTTCTCTACAACCGCTTTCATTTCTGTCAACGTTGTTGGAACCTCAAGCCCTTGTTCTTTAAAGATATCTTTGTTGTACAGATAACCCCATGACAAGGTTTCCAGTGGAACCGCAACGACTTTGCCGCTTGCATCCGTTACCGAAGGTTTGACCGAATCCAGTAACTTATCTACAAAAGGTTGATTGGACAAGTCTTCGAGATATCCAGCTTTGCTGAAAGGCGGAATCTCATTCACCGCATGCAGAGCAAATACGTCTGGTGCGTCATTGGAAGCAAGTCTTGTTTTCAAAATCTGAGGTGCATTATCTGCTGGCGGCATCTCCAGTTGCACATTCACTTCGATGTTTTTGTCTGCTTTTTCTTTGGCTTTGAACTGTTCTATATATTTATCGTAATGTTCTTTCAGCCTTGGTTGAGCAACGAATACTTTGAGGTTTACGGTACTGCCAGCTTTGACTTCGTTCTGTTCATTATCCGTGCCTGCATTCGAGCCGCAGCCTGCGAGCAGAACGCTGACCAGTGCCGCACTTACAACGCTTTTCCATACTTTCATCTCTTATGACCTCCCGGTGTGACTGGTTTGTCTTTCATAGGCTTATTATATATCGCAAAATGTAAGCGCTTCATTGGACAAAATTAGACTCTTCCATTGGATTATTTTAAACCTTAATTCAAGCAACATTCCCCGAATGATTCATTCGGGGAATGGGTTAGGCAACTTATGCTGGCCTTTGCGCATCTCTCCGGGTGACACACCAAAGTGCTTTTTGAATACCCGATAGAAGTAGGACACATCTTCATACCCCGTCATCTCGGCGATATGTTTGAATGGAATCTGATCATCCATCACCCACTCTTTGGCCTTGGTCATCCGAAGTTGAACCACATAATCGGTCACGTTCACGTCATATTCTTTCTTGAAAGCTTTGCTCAAATATTCCTTACTGACAAAAAAGATTTGGGCAAGCTGCTCCAGCGTAATCATCTCCATGCAGTGTTGCTGCATATATTGCTTTACCTCTTCGAGGTTGAGCTTGTTCTTATACTTACGCTGGGCAATTAATTGTTCCAGCGCCTGATAATAGGAAGCGGAGATCCATTCCACAGCCGCCCGGATCGAACCCAGCGCTGATGCAGGAGGCAATACTCCCTCTTCCGGACGATCGAACAGCCCATTGGACACACATAGCTCGTCCAGCATATTCTGCAGCTCATAAACCGCACGTCCAAGCTGGCGAGGTCTTCGAACCTCGTTTTGTTCCAGCTTCTGCTCTAATTGATGAAACCATTCCCGCAGGCTCGTCAGGTTCAAGTCGTTGAAGCGCAGACGTGCTTGCTGCTGGAACAGAGAGAATTCACCCGCGAATGAAGCCGGATAAGCTTCCCACACTTCTGGTGCCGTAGCAGCTTTATCCAGTTCATGACTACATTTCGCCAGCGTAGCATTTAGTTCATCCGGATTCACCGGTTTCAGCAGATAATCAGCTGCACGATACCGCAGAGCGTGTTTGGCATAATTAAAATCATCATAACCGCTCACCACAACAACCTTAATCTCCGGGTACTGACTGCTCAGCGTCTGCATCAGCTCGACACCATCCGATCCAGGCATACGCATGTCCGTAATAATAAGATGAGGTTGCAACGTCTTGACCATCTGTATCGCCTGTTCTCCATCCTCTGCTTCACCGCAGACAACCAAGCCGAGCTCATCCCATTCACCAAGATTACGTAAAATATCGCGATTCCACGGCTCATCATCCACCAGCAACACTCTATAGATCTCCTTACTCACAAGGGCTCGCCTCCTGTTGTGCAGGGGATCGTTACGATCACTTTTGTTCCCTGCCCAAGTTTACTTTCCATACGCATACCGTAATCGGGTCCAAAATGCATCACCATTCGTGATGCGGCATTGAGCAGTCCAATACTCGTGCCTGAGTTCCATACCCGATCGGTATACCGCGTAATGCGTTCCAGTTTGGATTGCATCTCTACGAGCCTGTCCGGCTCCATACCCATGCCATTATCACAAATTTGAATCGTCACCCTACCCTGCTGTGGATCACAGAGCACTTCGATGCCTAGCTTCCACTCCCCAGGCTTTTTCTCCAGCCCATGCAAAAATGCATTTTCTACAATAGGCTGTAAGGATAACTTCGGAATATAACACTCTCGGAGTTCTCCCGTAATTTCCAGCTTATATTCAAGCCGGGTGGCAAAACGTTGCTTCTGAATCAGCATATAATGCTCCAATTGATCCAGTTCGGATTGCAGAGGGACAAGGCCGTCCGGTGCCCGTACAATATAGCGGAACATCTCGCTTAATGCCCGGATCACCTTGTAGCTATCTGCCGGCTTTTGCGAATAGACCATGCCACCGATCATTTGTAATGTATTTTGCAGAAAGTGGGGATGAATCTGAGATTGTAGTGCTTTGAGCTCGGCTGTCTGTTTCTCCAGATTCATCAAATAGTTATCCCGGATATGCTCCCGAATTCGACTAGCCATACCGTGCAAATTTTTCTCCAGTAGGCCAATCTCATCCACTCGTCCGCTACGCTCTACTTTACGATCCTTGATCAACTGGATACCCTTCATTGAATTCGCCAGTCTGACAATAGGTTTAGAGGTTCGCCAAGCGACCAGTGCCGCCAGAGCAACAGACACGACCGTTGCCACTCCGCCCACAACTAGCCCATACTTCATCGTTTCCAGTGCACTCTCGTTAATGACATGATCCGGTACGATTTTAATCACCCGTAGCCCTGTCGACTCAATATCGTGATAGAAAATATATTCCTGTGCTGTACGAATAAAACCCGCGTTATTCTTCGTTTCGCTCAGCTGCTTCAACGCTTCATCCGATGGCTGGATGGAGGAGTTCGGCTGATATACCGGATGGCCTGAACTGTCTCCGATATAGGCGGTATAATCTCCCCTGCTGTCGAGCAGTTCAAGCGTCTGGTTAAACTCGGCCCACTTGATCTCCAGACTGATTGCTCCGATCTGAGCCTGATCCTCAAAACGGTTCATGCTACGAGTCATATGGAACTTTTGCGGATCTATCGGATCATTGATAATTGTAAAATCTTTATGCTCCGCAAATAGCTTATGATACCCTTGGGGAATATCCGCAACCGTCTTAATTCGGGATTCCATAGAATTGAAGGTGAACAGGGTGTCCTGCTCCTTCAAGTACAGTTCGACCCCAAACACATAATTGCCAGCAGAATAGTACACACTGTTCAGCATATTAAAAACAGCCTTTTGTTCGTCAAAACGGCTGGAAGCAGGCGCTTCCTGGCCCAACGCCAAATACTGATGTAGCTCATCACTGATCTGAATGGAATAAATGATATTATTCATGCGGGTAAACTGTTCTGCCAGATAGACAGAGGCCCAATTCATATTGACCCGGTTCGTATCCATAACCTCGGCTTCCATGGAGGAACGCGCATTCTCCGCGGCTACCGCAGTTATCACAATGACTGGCAGTACAGCGACCAGGGTCATGGTCAGTATCAATTTATTACGAATGCTGCGCTTGAAAGGGTCTATCAGCCGACGGTAGAATTCGTTAAACACAGCGCATCCACTCCTGAGCTAAAATAAGACAAACGCCCCAGCATCAAAGCCGAGGGCGCCATGGTCTTGTTATTTTTTTCGGAAAATATGAAGTGAATGTTGAACCAAGATTTTACACAGGCCACTCCGATGACAGAATAACCTGGAGAGTAGCGGTTATCCCCAGATTTTTTTGATTCCTTTTTCCAAAAGGGAAAATCCGGTGATAAAGGCGAACGCTTCGCTTTTTCAGGTTTTTTCTGTCCTCTCCGTTAAAGTGTAAAAGAACAATTCAAAATCTTCTATTTTCCTTGGGAACTTAAAATCTGCACTATTATTCCCTAGTGTTGCTCGATAATTCGTACGCCCCAGCGTTCCAGCTTGATCTCCTGCCCAGCGGCAATCGAATCTCCTGATAATAGCTCTGTCCCTTCGCTATACGGATTCTTGAAGGAAACCGGCTCATCCGAATAGTTGAAATAGTAGCGAATGGTATGCCCCTGGTCGTTCACCCCTGTCTTCACAATGAGTGGAAAAGCAAGCTCCTGATCCGCCCCCCATACACCCGCGTCCTTCATCACACGTTCCAGCACACTGCGAATGACGGCGGCACTTGTGTAACAGCCAACATACGTTGCTTTGCCTTTACCGTAGTTATTTTGCGTGATCGCCGCATACTCTCCCCAATGTGGATGATCATACCAAGCGAGTACCTCCGCAGTCGTCGGTGTAATGAGCTCCATCCAGGTGTGTACCTGATTATGCTCCTCACCTACGCCAAATGGATCACCGCGTAGCCCAACATGCTTCGGCTCAACAAACAAGTTGTAGCTAATGCCACATGCTTCACTGATCAGTCCGGGCTGACGTGAAGAACGAACTTTGATATGCTCATTGGCAAAACCGCTCTTGAACGAGTACACGATATGTCCGCCGTCCTGTACAAATTGATTTAATTTTTCCAGCAACGCATCCGAAGCAGCATACAGAGCAGGCACCACAAGCACATCATAATCTGCATAACTCTCCACGGAAGGATCGATAAGATCGCAGCCAATGTTCATTTTATACAGCTCATCGTACATCCAGCGCACAACGTCGTTGTAATTCTTGTCACTGGTAAAGTTAAAGCCAAACCACTTGATGGAGGTTAACGCCTCGTTACTGAACAGTACAGCCACCCGATTTGTTTTCTTCAGATTCACCAGCTTAGGACTCAGGCGAGCAAAATCGCGGCCAATCGTCTGCGCTTCGTTATACACCGGATTCGGTTCAAAATCATGGCTTAGCAGGCCTTTCCAATAGGTCTCAAACGAATTATGCAGCGAGTGCCAATGCCAGTAGGCAACCATATTTGCTCCGGAAGCCAGATGACTGAATGCCTGTAATCGCAGTTGGCCCGGATAAGGAACCCAGTGCCAGAAGGCCTGTGCTTCGGTCTCCAGAACAAGGTAGTTGGATTGTTTGGTGGAACGCGCCACATCTCCTCCGAACGAAATCTCAATGCCGGTTAACTCGTCTTGGGAAGGATGATAGATATCTACACTGGTGATGTCAAAAGGTCGGGATGCTGCAAAATGATCCACATCCCCCTGAATGCCGTAGGAATACCCGCGCCATTCAAAGTCAAAGTTCTGGGTAACAAACTGGCCTTCCTGTTTGTACTCATTCACAATCCCTACTTGCCACGCCAGGAAATCCGTGACCAATTGCCGCTGGAACTTGGCAAACTCTGCTCCCAGGCTACCGTTAATGGTACCCACAACGGAAGGGAAGTCTTCCCAGCTATTGATGCGGTTACTCCAGTAATCCAGTCCAAATTCCTTGTTCAACTCGTCCAGGGAGCTGAACTTGTTCCGCATATATTTAACAAACTGTAACTGCACGTTGTCTCCAGCTGTGTTGTAGTGCTTCGTTTCATTATCTGTCTGATATCCTATGACAGCCGGATGTTTGCTCACGCGTGAGATCAGCTTACGAATGATGCGCTCTGCATAAAACAGATACGTCGGATGCGTGATATCCATAATCTGTCTTGCTCCATATTTTCCAGGTCCCTGTGCGGTTGTTGCCAGCACGTCCGGGTGCTCCTTCACCATCCACGTCGGAACAGCATACGTTGGTGTGCCTACGATGACATGAATTCCGGCCGCATGCATCGCATCCAGCACCCGATCGACGGAAGTGAAATCAAACACACCGTTTTGCGGTTCATGGGTACTCCACGTTGATTCGGCGATGCGCACGACATTGATCCCAGCATCCTTCATCATCTGAATGTCCTTGTCCAGTCTTTCATATGGCATATATTCATCATAATAGGCTACGCCGTATAATAATTTGTCCATGAAATAGTCTCCTTTGAGTGTATAAGGTAAGTTGACATGTTCCCGCTTCTAATGGTAGCGTTTACATTAATGCTAGTATCGTTTTATTCGTTGTTTAATATCTGTTGATACGCTTGCATATCCCGATATATTAGGATGTCCGCGTTAAACTGATTATAATGAAGTACATGCATAGTGCCGATGGCACAAGGCGAGTATTTTTTACCCTTTTCCGAGGTGAATGTCATGGATATCCGTTCGCAGCTTCGAGAGATGCCATACCATACGCTGGCTCACTGGCTTCCGATTATCGATTGTAACATCAAATTTTATGGCGCTCATAGCCAGCAAGTTCCATATGGGTGGGCTATGCCTGAGGAGACACATCCGGGCTTTGAGATCATTCTGATCATTCAGGGAACGCAGGAGAGTGTGATTCATGGCTACACGTATACGGTAGATGAGGGCTCTATTCTGCTCATTCCGCCCGGATTCAAACATACCAATACATGTATTTCTGCGGAGGGTATGACCTATTTTAGCGCACATTTTAACGTAGATGATCCGGTATTCACCTTAAAACTCATGTCCCAGCGTAGCAGAATCTATGCCGCCGGTACGGGAGATAATATGAAAATAAGAGCCGTGCTTGAAAGCTGGATGAGCATGATTAATACAGCCGAGGCTTATTCGTCCACAGACAAATTACTCATGCAAGCACGGATGTTCGAACTGTTTGCGCTGTTATCTCAAGCAGCAGAGAATACACCCGAGTCTACGATCTCGGTGGATGCTGCTCATGCCCCTGCTCCGACCGCTATGCATTACGCAGGAGCGATCGCTGAAGCGATCAAGCAGGCTTTCCATGCCCAGTTACGATCACGGGACGACAATGTATCTTCGGTAAAAGTCGAGCAGATCATTTCGTCGTTTGGCATTAGTCCGGGATATGGTTTACAGGTTTTTCGCAAAGTATTCGGTCATTCTCCGCGGGCCTACCTGTCCAGCCTGAAACTGCAAGAGGCCAAAGTGTTGATCGAGCAACCTGATCTTTCGCTTGGGGAGATTGCCATCAAACTTGGTTACACCCATTTGTCTCATTTCAGTAGACAATTCAAACGCTGGACAGGCCAAAGCCCTCTACTCTATCGAAATCAACATGCAGAGAATAGCCTGAATCCCGTTGCTCAACCTCCAGAAGGAAACTCCGAACACTGAAGATGAATTCGTATATTTTCGAATTCTTCGGGAGTATTCATATTGCTCAATTGTAGTGCGGCATGTTCAATACCTACTTGCTCCAGTTCGTCTATTTCGGCAAAATGGCAACCGATCTCTTCCAGCCAGCGAATGACACGCAGCCGGTCATGAATAAGGCACTGTTCTAGCTCGGGAAGCACACGCCTGTGGTAAACCCCTGCAAGGGGATGAATGCGTCCTTCTACTCGCGGAACGATGGCGTTGCAAGTTGGATACTGTACTGTGAGCCTCTTCATTCCATTGAAAAAAGAGGTTTGCAGAAGCGGCATGTCACAGGCACTGACCAGATTCCACTCTGTCTGGGAGGCATTGAGTGCTGCGTGGAGCCCCGCAAGTGGCCCCTTGCCCGGGTAAACATCCTTTACGCATTCGAAGTCTTCATCCCCTAGTGCGGTGTAAATTGCTTCGCTCGGCCCCGCTGCAACAACAACCCGGGATACGGCGGATCTGATCGCATTGTTTATATGAGTTAACACGGCTGAACCATTCAGTTCGAGTAGTGCTTTGTTCGTTCCCATTCGGCTGGATAATCCACCTGCCAATATAATGCCTGTCCATTTTTCAGCGTTCATAGCACTCTCCTCTTCCCGTAAGAACCTGAGTTATATCTTCGTGCAGTATTACACCGAACTTATAAAGCACATATCCATATTATACATTTCGTTACATCCGTTATGGGATAGGACATACCTTTAATTCATATATTCTATACGTTGAATCCCCTTTCAACAAATGATACATTGAACAATATGATTTGATTCGGAAAGGAATGGCTCAATTGGACAGATCTGCACCTGTGAGAGGCACTTCCTCGCTGACCTCTCTGAAACTATATAACTTTTTCATCTACGGAGCCATTTCGATCTTTGCCGGATTCCTGCAGCTCTATCTTCAAGAGATTGGTATGACCAAACTGGAGATTGGAAGCCTCATGGCCATCGGTCCTTTTGTATCTCTGTTTGCCAATCCGTTCTGGGGGTTCTGGAGCGATAAGTCGCGCAATATCCGTATTGTGCTAATGATGATGATGGGAGGCACCTTTGTGCTTGCACAGGGTGTATTTTATGCGCCCTCATATGCCTGGATCTATGTCGCCATGATTTTCTTTTATTTTTTCCAAAGTCCCTTATTCGCTCAAACCAACAGCCTGATTCTCGGTTATATCGACGGTACAGGTCAGAAGTTCGGATCCTTTCGGCTCTGGGGCTCTCTAGGTTGGGCGCTGACTGCAGTTGCTGCTGGGCCGGTTATTGACCGTTTTGGCGTTAGCAGTGTATCCATTATTTTTGCATGCATGATTGCAGTAGCGTTTGTATTCTCTGTACTTTTGCCAAAGCAGCCCATTGCTTCCGATACCCCGATTGTGACGTTCCGGCGGTTCGGCAAAGTGATGTTTAATCCGTATTTTATGATTTTTATCGGTCTTGGGGTGCTCGTTTCGGTACCCAATGCCATGAACAGTACATTTATGTCTCTTTATATTGTAGAGATGGGCGGCGACAAACAGATGGTCGGCTGGGCCATCTTCACATCCTCTATTCTCGAAGTGGGTGTGTTCCTGTTGCTGGATCGGTTACTGAAACGCAAAATGAGCATACTACTGGGCTCTCTGATTCTGGTCAGCCTGTTGTTTGCTCTTCGCTGGCAGCTCATGGCGCTGGCTAACAACCCGATGGAGGTTGTCTTTATTCAACTCATGCACTCGGTCACCTTTGGCGGTTATTTCTATGTGGGCACACAACTGACGATGCTGTTTATTCCACGGCCTTACCGCTCCTCCGGGCAAGCGGTGTATACGATGGCTTGGGGTGGTCTCTCCGGCGTCATTGCCGGGCTGTTTGGCGGTTGGCTATTCCAGAGCTTCGGTGCAGAGGTAATGTACAACATCGGTGTCTTCTTTTCACTCATCGGCGCTGCTGGCTTTGCCATCATGTGGCTGTGGAACCGTCGTAATGGATACCAGCCAACGGTGCTGACCGAGATGGGCAATATGGATGAAGACAAGTAGGTGAACTGACTCTGCGGAGGGCGGCTTTGCGGCAACTCCTACAGAAACTCGAGCACTCCTGTGGAGGATTAGTGGCAACTCCGCGGCTAACGATCACCAGGAAGCTTATTTGGGCAATTTCTAGACGTTTCATATTCTAACGATCACCAGCAACCTTATTTCCGACTAAAGCGAGGAAAACAGGGTAAAAAGACGGCATTTTCAAGAAATAAGCCCCGTACGGATCGTTAGAATTCAGAAATGCCGAAAAACGGGGAAATAGCGTTCCCTGTGATCGTTAGAGTAATTTGCATACTATAAAAGAGGACATCCCCTCTATATCGAAAAACACAAAAAGGGCGTCCCGTCATCTTAAGGATGAAGGAGCGCCCCTTTTTAATGCTTATGCAGCTGACTAATCTCGAAACTTCGTGCTCTAACCAAACCCTTCAAGCATTCGACGGGTGAATTAATGTCGTGGCTGACGTTGGTTTAGCAACCACCCCTGTCCCATGCCCACGCTACTATTACACGTCTATCTCAAGCTCTTGTTTGTCTATCCCACTCACTTGTTTGTCTATCTCACGCTCTTGTACGTCTACCTCATCCCATATCCTCTTGTATCTACTTTATACCTTATGCCTTCGGCAATTGGAATGAGCTTTTCAGCGATACAACCCGGTTGAATACGGGACGGCCTGGCTCGGAGTGCTTTGGATCAACACTGAAGTAACCGTGACGGAAAAATTGGAACTTGTCCTGTGATTTCGCTTCTTTCATCTCTTGCTCCACGAAGCCGTGAACGATCTCCAGAGAGTTCGGGTTCAGCTGATCCAGGAACGTTTTTTCCGGTTGCTCGGCAGTCTCTGCTCCAGCTCCAGTCACATCGGCCTCAATCTCAGCCCCTGCTACAGCAGCAACCACTTCGGCCTCTGCTTCCGCTTCCGGCGCTTCCGCCGAAATCAACGGCTCGTACAAACGGAATTCTGCGGGTACCGCTTGAGTTGCCTCTACCCAGTGAATCGTGCCTTTGACTTTGCGGCCTGTAAAGCCGCTGCCGCTCTTCGTTTCTACATCATATGTGCAGTGGATCTCAACGACATTACCATCCGCATCCTTAATTACGTCATTACATTTAATGAAGTAGGCATGTTTCAAACGAACTTCATTGCCAGGGAACAAACGGAAGTATTTGTTCGGCGGATTTTCCATAAAGTCGTCTTGCTCGATATAAATCTCACGGGAGAACGGAATTTGGCGGTTGCCCATCTCCGGATTTTCCACGTTATTCTCGGCTTCCAGCCACTCCACTTGTCCCTCAGGATAGTTGGTGATAACCACTTTGAGCGGGTGCAGGACAGCCATGGTGCGCGGAGCTTTCAGTTTCAGATCCTCACGAACAAAGTGCTCCAGCGTTTGCAGATCAATCACGCCTTGGCTTTTGGAAATGCCTGTTTCGAATACAAAATCACGGATCGCTTCCGGTGTGTACCCCCGGCGACGCAAACCCGAGATCGTTGGCATACGCGGATCGTCCCAGCCATCGACATGGCCTTCATCCACAAGCAACTTCAGCTTACGTTTGCTCGTTACCATCTGAGACAGGTTCAGGCGGCCAAACTCGTATTGACGCGGCTGACTTTGCATCTCACACTCTGCAACAACCCAATCATAGAATGGACGTTGATCTTCAAACTCCAGAGAACACAAAGAGTGTGTTACGCCTTCAATGGCATCTTCCAGCGGATGTGCGAATGCATACATCGGGTAGATGCACCATTTGTCGCCCGTGTTATGGTGATGTGCGTGAGAGATACGGTAGATGACCGGATCACGCAGGTTGATGTTAGGCGAAGCCATATCAATCTTGGCACGCAGCACTTTTTCTCCGTTCTTGAATTCGCCTGCACGCATACGTGTGAACAGGTCGAGATTCTCTTCCACCGAACGCTCGCGGTATGGGCTGTTTTTGCCCGGCTCGGTCAGCGTTCCACGCATTTGACGGATTTCGTCGGCGCTTTGATCGTCGACATAGGCTTTACCTTTTTGAATAAGCAAGACCGCACGGTTGTACATCTCATCGAAATAATCCGAGGCAAAACGTTTCTCGTTCCACTCGTATCCGAGCCATTTCACGTCTTCCTGGATGGAGTTCACGTACTCCACGTCTTCCTTCACCGGGTTCGTGTCATCAAAGCGCAGGTTTGTCTTGCCGCCGAACTCGCCGCCCAGCGTAAAGTTGATCCAGATCGCCTTCGCGTGACCAATATGCAGATAACCGTTCGGTTCCGGTGGAAAACGGGTAATAACTTCCTGGACTTTGCCCGACCGGAGGTCCTCGGTAATGATATTTTTAATAAAGTTAGGTGGGGTTGTGAATCGGTTGTCCACAGTTATCAAACCTTTCATGAATGGATTGGAGCTTGCAAAAAGTACAATAGTACAGCAATTCCGGGTAAAATTCCTTAATGACGAAACCATTTCCTGAAAATATCTTCTTTCATGGAAAGTTTCGTACGCGTTTCATTTAAATATACCTTTAACGGGGAAGGAGTTCAATAAATAACAACATGAAAATCGGGATCAAACGCACACGCTACCCGATTCAAGTTAGGCCCAATACCATTTTGACGAGTTCGCACGAATCATGTAGCATATGAGTAAAACTAAATTTAAGGGAGGGTTTCCCAAGTGAACGCGCTAAAACTGACCAAAGAACAGCAGGATGAAGCCATTCGCACGATCCAGTCGTATTTTGAAGAGGAACGCGGCGAAGAATTGGGCGATCTGGCAGCATGGGGCGTCCTCGACCTGTTTATGACACAGCTTGCTCCCTACATATATAATCAGGCACTCAGTGACGCACGCACGACGGTAAACCAGCGCATGGCCTCCATGGAAGAAGATCTGTTTGCTCTGGAGCGCAAATTGCCCCGGCCTCCCCGCTAATCTACCTATTATATAAAGAAAGAAGGTTGCAATCATGTTTACCTATTCATTGGATGAATATACAGAGCTTCGCCCGCTTTTGATGGAGCACACCAAACCGCTGTTCGAACTGACGGACCGTTCCAGAGATCAACTGAGACATTGGCTGCCTTGGGTAGATCAGGTGACCGACATGGAACATACATCGAGCTTTATTACGAACGCGTTAAAACAAGCTGCGGAGAACGGCGGCTTCACAGCCGGCATCTGGTTAAAAGGAGAACTTGCAGGCATCATCGGTTTCCACGAGATTAACTGGACAAGCCGTTCCGTAAGCATCGGATACTGGCTTGGTAAAGGTTTCGAAGGACAAGGCCTAATGACCAGTGCCTGCCGTGTCTTGGTGGATTACGCCCTCGTGACACTGGATCTGAATCGGGTGGAAATTCGCTGTGCCACCAACAACAAACGTAGCCGTGCTATTCCGGAACGACTTGGCTTCGTGCTTGAGGGTGTCATTCGCCAGGCGGAAAAGCTGCCTAAAGGATACGTCAATCATGCGGTATACGGCATGTTACAGCATGAATGGGAACTTTTGCGATAAAACAGCCTTACATAATGGACATGAAACGGACGGATATAACATTTTCATAAACAAAACTACATCACAACTAACTGAAGTATCTACGTAAATCAAAATACACTTCATTACACTGAAATACCTTATCATCATACATCACCCTAATCCGCTTGCCCTTTGTCTGTGACGGCACATGTCCCATAGATGAGGGGTATTTGTGGTTAGGACACCATTTTTTACTTCCCCTTAAGGTTGAACTCATCTCTGCTTCATGCTCGGTGCCTAAGATAGCGTTGTGGCTGTATAACCACAAACTCTATTCAAGGAAGAAGGATGATCACGGATGAAGAAAACCACAACATCAAAGGCAGTCAAAGTAACCAGCGCTTTAGCTTTAACACTTGCACTTGGCGGGGGCTTGGTGGCAACAACTGCGGTTCATGCAGACCCTGCGGCGAAAGCATCCGATGCACTCCAAAACAAACGCACTGCCCCGATGGGGTCCCATATATTGAAACCACCTGGCGAAGCGGAACGAGGACTTGGACCTTGGTTCGGGCCTCATGCTGAAGAAGTTCTCTCTGTGCTGGGCATCACCAAAGATGAGTTGAAAGAAGCCATTAAAGCAGATAAGTCCCTTGCTGAAATTGCTGCCTCAAAAAAGGTTGAGACACAGACGCTCATTGATAAACTGGTAGCCACGGAGAAAAAGGAACTGCAACTACAGCTTACCGACTCCAAGATCACACAAACCCAATATAATGAACGTTTGGCCGCTCTTACGGAACGCGTGAGTGAACTGGTAAACGAAAAACCATCCGCATTACGCGCGAAAAAACCAGAACATCCTGCGCCTGGAATGGGTTTGCCTGGACGGGGGTTTGGCCCTGAAGTCGATCGCAACCTGGACAAGCTCGCGTCTTTACTCGGAGTGACCACCAATGAATTAACTTCATCACTCAAAAAAGGGGATACCCTCGCAGCCATTGCCTCTGCCCAGAAGGTAAACGTGCAAACCCTTATTCAGCAGCTTGCAACCGATAGAACGGCCGATCTGCAGCAAGAGTTGAAAGACGGGAAAATTACACAGGCTCAGTATGATGAACGGGTTGCCGATCTAACCCAGCGCATCACAGACCTTGTTAATGGCAAACGCCCATCCGTTCAGCCCGAGCATCACCATGGCTCTCGTTTGAAAGACGAGTCTGGCACCCCAGTTAAACCTTTGCCAGAGAACGACAAAACAGACAAAGCAGGCACGACAGATCAGGCAGGTACGAGCACTTCTGATCTTAGTAAAGATCCTGCATAACCAACCGTTAGCAAGCAAATCGTACGTGGAATCTCACCTGTCTCTGCATCCTACAGGATGATTTCCATGCCAAGCCCCTCCTTCCCACGCTGTCAGCAGCGGTGAAGGAGGGGCTTTAATGTTTATCAGGTACATCGTCCTTTAGAGCGCGCGCACCATGCCACCATCCACAATTAATGATGTTCCGGTAATGTAGGAGTTGGCACCAGACAACAGAAATACGACAGCTTTGGCGAATTCCTCCGGCTGTCCATAACGCCCCAGCGGAATCTCTTTACGGAACTGCTCGGCAATCTCGTCTTCACTGACTCCATTCTGTTCTGCCCTCGCCGTATCCAACTCACGAATCCGATCTGTTGCGATGCGTCCAGGGGCTACGGTATTAATCAGAATACCGTATGGTGCAAGCTCCTGAGAGAGCGTCTTGGCAAGACCAAACACACCCGTACGAAACGTATTGGATAGAATCAGACCCGGAATGGGTTGCTTCACCGATGTGGAGGCAATGTTGACGATATGTCCTCCGCTTGCCTTCATATACGGAAGCACACCCCGAATCAGCCGCACATAACTAAGCATGTTTAGCTCAAACGCACGCTCCCAGTCCTCGTCGGTCAGTGACTCGAACGTACCGGAGGGCGGGCCGCCAGAATTGTTAACCAGAATGTCGATCTGGCCAAACTGTTCTGCTGTAGCCTGAATAAGTGCCGCGATGTCCTCCTTGCGTGTTACATCCGTTGCGACATATTCGACACATCCTCCGCCGCCAAGTGCAAGCAACTCTTCTTTGACGATAGCGAGCTTGTCCCCGCTTCGGCTGGCCAACATCACATCCGCACCTTCCAGTGCCAGCTGTGCCGCAACCGCTTTGCCCAGGCCTCGACTGGAGGCCAGCACGAGTGCTTTTTACCGCGAAGTCCCATATCCATTGTGTATTCCTCCCTAAGCAAAGTTTGTTCTCCTACACATCCGTCTAACCGTCTAGGCATCAATAAAATAAGCCATTAAAATGTCGTCTACATCCCTGCCACCGATTCGGAACTCAGATACAAGCCTGCCTTCGGTTATAAACCCACATTGCTCATAGAAGGCAACCGCTCCCGGGTTGCTGGATAATACACGCAGTCTCAGCTTACGAATGCCCTGCTCCAGCGCGTGTTGCTTCATCGCTTTCATTAGAGCTGTTGCCACACCAGAGCGGCGAAAATCCGGATGAACAGCAATATGGATTTCATAGACATGCCGATTCACTGGCATCCCCGTAGGGGGATGGAAGCCCACGTATCCGCATACCTGATCCTCTTGTACCGCAATGAGCTGACTGCCAGGAGGACAATATTGCAAATACTGCTGTCTGGATCTCCATTGCATCGGTGCAGGCGAGGTGGATGCATTCCAGACCAGCATATCCAGCTCCATTAGCTGGTTTGCATCCTTCATCTCGGAAGCACGGATTTGATACGTATGACTGGTGAACATGCTGATTCAACCTTTCGATATCTTCATTCAATTTTTTGATTCGCTTCATTTAAATATCTTTTTCCCTAGCTTGATTACGCTATCTTTATCATGTTCTTTATTCTGTTATCTATTGTAGCATAGCCGCCGGGAGGACTAAAATTCCACCTTCGTTTGACCAAATCATGAAAGATTAGAGCACACTACAACTTGCCTGCTAGCATAGCCGATGCCCTCTAATTTCTGGACCCAGCAGAAAAAAGCAGATAACCATGGACTTCGACAAATCAATTTACCTTGCCGTAACGTCATACTTTATACTGATTCCATGGTAATACTTATAGATACGGTTCAATAAGGTAAGGAGGTACATCCGGTTGAATATCAAAGAAGCCGCTTCCCGGCTGGGGATTTCCGCAAGAGCCATTCGTTTTTATGAGGAAAAAGGGTTAATTCAGCCTGCCAAGCAGGTCAGCAACGGATACCGCACTTATACGGAAAATGACATTTGGCGTTTGCAGACAATAGCAGCGCTACGCGAAATTGGCATGTCTTTGCAGGATATTACTCACGCGCTCGCCGAGATAGATCAAGGTAACCAGCAGGGGTTAGAGGAATATCTGGAGTTGCAGCAAGCGGTGATGTACGCCCAGTGGGTGGAGTTAAAACGTATGATGGATACAACCCAGCGGATGATCGACCTGAACCGTCAGGACGGGGCGCTGGATGTCAGCCACCTGCATGATCTGGCTGGCAGTGCACGCAGACTGCGGGAAGCAAGGCAGAACTGGCATGACCGCTGGAATTATGATAAACAAGCGGCCATCCATGATCAGCGGGTTCAAACTATGACAGATACAGAGGATTACACTCCACAAGCAGATTCAACCCTATCCACGACTGCGTCCTTAGGCCACGTACAAACAACAGCAGACAAGCCATTTAACCTATACCGTAATTACGACGAAGCATTAGAACAGACCTTGCAGTCTATTGCTCCTCAGCCTGGAGAAACTGGCTTGGACATTGGCACTGGGACAGGCAATCTGGCTGGCAGAATGCTGCGTCAGGGTGCTGTCATGACCGGGATCGATCAATCACGGGAAATGCTGCGAACATGCCGCCTCAAGTATCCTCAGATGCAGGTGAAGCTTGGTAATTTTCTGGCCTTGCCTTTTGCCGATCAATCCTTCGACTTTGTTGTATCCAGCTTCGCCTTCCATCATCTGGGTCCGGATCAGCAACAGCTCGCTTTGGAAGAAATCCAGCGTGTGCTCAAAACCAGCGGCACGAGCAGAATCTGTCTCACCGACCTGATGTTTAGGGATTCCGCCCATCGTGACGCTTACCTACGACATGCCAAGGTCACAGGCGACAAGGAACAACAACGCGCTTTGCACGAGCGCCATTTCCCATTGCTGGACGAATTACACTGCCGTCTGACTCACCTGGGCTACGAGACCAAACATGTCCGTCATAATGAATTATTGCATACCGTACTTGCGGTTCCGCTATAATAGCAGGTATCTGACAACAACCTCCAACGAAACACGAATGATATAGGAAAGAGCCAACTCTCCGAAAGGAGGTTGGCTCTTATTGCTGGTCTCGCTAGAGAGGACAGCAATGACTAGTTTACATATAAATATCAACAATCGTACGCTCAGCCGTGCCGCTTACTTCTTTGAACGCATCCAGCGAGATGCATACCCCGCCTTCACGATAACGGTTCACTGTACGCTCACCAGCCACGTCTTTGCCATTCACCGTTACACGGCTGACAGCTTTCTCATTCAGGTGGTAGATAAACGTCACCGGCGTGCCTGCATATTCGAATTCGAATTGCATGCCATCCAGCTCAGCTGGCAGTACCGGGTCAATGACCAGATTACCGCCTTCCTGACGAATACCGAGTGCATTCGAGATCAACTGGTTCATGTAGATTCCAGGGCCGCTGGAGTAGATTCTCCATCCGCCTTTCACTTCTACCGTCCCTTTGCGAAGCTGGTCAAAATGTTCCTGTGCCTCGTAACGGGTGTTGAACTTGCCATCCGAACTACTGAAGTACGCGTTCGCTTGGCGAATCTCTGCATTAGGCACAACCTCACGGATCCCCACCGGATTGATCATCGCCAGACCGTTCCACACTTGATCCGTTTTACCCAGCTTCGCCATCGCTTCCACGTAACGGATGTGGGCATGCACATATTGCAAACCGATCTCACGTCCGAAGTTGGATGCTTGCTCTGCACGTTTGAAGTGTGTGCTCACACCGCCAGCATATTGCGCAGGACGGTTCATCAGACGTACGCCATCCGGGCAGAGGAACTGTTCACGAATGAGTGCATAGTGTGACTCAGCCTGTTCTGCGTTCAGCAGTTCGCCGATCATGCTGCGTGTCATTGGCAACAGACGATATTGGATACCAGTCTCGGTGTCTGTCGGGTGCAGCATCAGCTTCGCCCGATCTGCCTCTTCCATGTACACAAAGCCTGGAATTACATCTGTGCCCAGCATGTAACGGTTGAAATCCTCGCGGATGCCCTGTGCCAGTTCGGCAAGCTCTTGCGCAAAAGCTTCGTCTTTGGACTTCAACGCCTGTGATAACACGTTCACGGACTGATACGTCAAGGCAACCGTCCAGCTACTCACCATGTATTGCTTGAGTTGTGCATTAGCTGGTTGCAGGGTATCATCCCAGTCTCCATCTCCATAGGAGGACAGGAACGTATCGTGCAGGAAGTGTGCACGGATGTACTCGATCTCTTTTTTCGCGTGATCCAGTACGGTTGCTGTCTCTTCTGTGAAGCCAAAGCTGTGTTTAACTGTATAAGGCACTTTCTCATCCAGAATGGCATAATCGCGTGTCGCAGTAAGGTAATCTGCCAGCACTTTCAGCGGCCATACGATGATATCGCCATGGCTCTCTTCCTGTTGAATCGCAAAGTACTTGTCAAACATAAACCATTGCGGCCAGTTACCATCATCTTCGTATTGGTGAGTGTACACCATTTTGATGATATCGCGAACCTGCTCATATTTTTGAGTGGCCATGAAATACTCTACCGGACCTTGGCACACATCACGCGTACCCCATGCCGCACCGCCGTATTGCTCCAGACCATGAGGCACAGAGTAGTGAACCAGCATGTTGTGGGTGTACCACCAAGCAAGTGCGTTGACTTTGAACAGATCTTCCGCATCCTGGCTCTCGCCGCGCGACAAACGGAAACCATTCATGACACCTGCAAAGAACTCACGGTATGCCTGCACTTCTTCTTCAAAAGAAAGAGTAGAAGTTGCTGTGTCAGCACCCGCAGTCGCCTGACCTTCCAGCACGCCCTGAACCTTCAGCGTCCATTCCGCAGTCTCTTCTAAGCTTAACGTTACAAGTGAAGCAGCACCACTGCGAACACCGCTGGCAAGAAGTGTTTCGTCCCCGGCTTGTACAGAGGCACCTTCAACAGTCATGCGGTACTCCAGCTCAGGATACGTTCCTGCACTCAGAGACTTCGAATCCGCTTTGAAAATCAATGTGCTACCATCCTGCGTCATGTGCAGTGGATACTCGTACTCATTCACGTTCATCGTAATCTGGTTCGTCACCAGGTAACGATAAGCTTTGCCACTTGTAGAACGCACATTCATGCGTACTTCCGTAGAATGCGTCGTTGTGTAATTCGTCACGATGAGTGTATCGGACTCCATTTTGTATATCCAGCGAGCATAGTTAAACCCAATCTCGAACAAAGACGGCATCGTCAGCAGACGATATTGCCCATCGATCTCAACATAGATGCGTTGTCCGGCCGTTTTTGGCACGTTCAGAGCATTGCGGGCATTACTGATCATTTTATTAAAATTGGTGTTACCAATGACAAGCTGTGAGTTAAACATTCCGTACATATACGAGGTGGTTGTAATAACCTGTGCACCAAGTTTTACATTACCGCCGCTCATCAGAATATGTCCGTGTGGACGCTCCACCAGCAGTTCTTTGGCTTTCAATACGATATGCTCGTAAGATTCGGTAAAGAAGGACAACAGCCGATCCCCGCTACGTTCTTCCTGATGACGGTCAGGGTACAGCTGGTTAATCTCTTCCTGCGTCAGATCCAGTGCCGCCAGTGGCTCACCCAGAGACGAGGAAAGTTTCACCTGTTCAAATACTTCACCTTGTTCTGCGTTCAAAGCCTGTACTTCGTTCCATGCTGCTGCAACTTCATCTCCATACTCCAGTGCGGTAATACCCGATGCATGGTTAGGCTTCGCCAGTCCGTAGAAAACAACCTGTGCCTCACCGTTCAATTCCAACAACTCGGATTGCAATGCAGTATAAGCGAACTCATACTGGTAAGTTTCGTTTGCCAGAGACGGGCGACTCAGGCTTTCAGGTTGATTGGTTTCTTTGTAAGATAGTCCGAAGAACTGGAATCCATCTGTTGAGTAACCCACCGCTTTGGTCAAAGAGCCTTGTTGCATGTAAGGGAACACGCCGCCCTGTGGCTGGTTTTGACGTGAACATACCACATAGCCTTTTGCATCATCTTCAAATACCGTATGGTCGATATATTGCGACAGATAGGCTTCATTACTACGTACTGCGCCCGGATCAGCAAGTCCCACATCTTGTCCATACACCACATCAACACGCTGCTGTTGTCCTGTAATCTTCACATCCCAGAACCAGATTCCTTGCGGGGCAAGCGTAAATACAACTTTATACTGGATCGCCTGTCCTGCAGGGTTCGGTTGCACACTGCCTGTCCAGATCAGCTGACGGTCTGCATGTAATTTGCTCGTAGATACTTGGCTACCGGAATGCACGCCGAGGAGAGGGAAGGAAAGAATCTCCCCATTTTCTCCGTATACACGCAGGTATAGATTATTCAAAGACCCATCAATCGGGTTGCTAAGTAGTTGATTCAGCATGGTTGAGCCGGAAGTGGCTTGATACAAATCTCCACTGTTCAAAAAAGTAAATGTGACTTCTCCGGCTGCCAGACGAATCGTTTCATTCATGGTTGTTGCCATCTCTCTATCACTCCTTAAATTAGTTTACGACTTAAAATCGAAACGTTTCGATATTTTTGAAAAAGAATAGGGCTCCCTTTGAACCGGTCGTTCCCGACCCGTTCCAACGATAACCCTCATGCTGTAATACAAGTAACACATTGTGTTCACTTACAGATCACACTTCTCGTCGTTATGTATCCATCTTAGCCAAGTCTTGCTGTGATGAATACTTGCTCTGCCTTTTGCATCTACTGCCCCAGTTGCCACCAATATTACATACCATGATGCAAACTCGGTAACCTTATTTCCTACTCTCGACCTTAAGGAGACCCCACGGACCCGCGCTCTACCAGATCAATCGTTAATGTATAGGATGGATTAACACTCTCTCCATTCAACATCTGGAACAGCAGATGCCCGGCCAGTGATCCCGCCTCATGCTTCGGCTGACGAATCGTGGTCAGCGGTGGTTGAATATATTCAGACAGCTGGATATCATCGAATCCAATAACGGAAACATCTCCCGGCACCGAAATACCACTCTCTTCAAATGCCTTCAGTCCACCAATAGCCATCTCGTCATTCCCGTAAAACACTGCTGACGGCAGCTCTCCCTGCATAATCATCATCTTGGTCGCGCTGAAACCGCCCTCGCGCACAAAATTGCCGTTCAAACGCCACTTGGATTTTTCGGTAAGGCCTGCTTCCCGCATCGCTCGGAGATACCCCTGGTAACGTAGCGCATTATCATAGGAATTGGACGGTCCGCTGATATAAGCAATATTCTCATGCCCCGCTCTAATTAGACGGCGAGTCGCCAGATATCCTCCCTGCTCTCCATCCACCAGTACGCTAACAAGATGATCGCCAGATAGCTGTCGATCCATGACAATAATGGGGAATCGCGACCCGGCAGACTGAACCAGGATATCATCATCGATGTTATGAGCCAGAACAACGGCTCCGTCCACTCTTTTTTCACGCAAAAAACGTACGGCCGTTGAATCCCCTCCACCCATCGAGCTGCACGCAATCAGGTCATACCCGTTCGCCAGCGCCACATCCTGCACACTACGAATCAACTCGGAGTAATAAGGTCCCGACAAGTCTGTCAAGATTAGCGCGATGGTATTGGTCCGGCTCCGTTTCAGATCCATGGCAAAGCCGTTTTTACGGTAATTCAGTTCCCGTGCTGCCTCGAGCACTTTGGCTTTGGTCTTGGCACTAACCTTGCTGTCCCCATTCAATGCATAGGAAGCAGTAGAGAGTGCTACACCCGCCAGCTTTGCCACATCCTTGATCGTTGCCATTCCTAGTTCGCCCCTTCTTGCTTCACTCGTCCATGACTATTTCGTTCTGTGCTCTGTTCTTTTATAGTTACTATTCATTGTAATGCAAATATTTTGAGATGATGTTTCAGGGTACCTCTAAAGTATGTTATGGTTGTACTATTATTATAAATCTTGAGTTGCTTCTAAACCATTTCAATTATGGATCGAAACGTTTCGAGGTATTTCCAAAAAAATAATTCATGCTCAACCTTCTTGTCTCTCTGCTGTAGTACAAACAAAACTGTAGTCATGATTCGTTCCTTCGTAATCAAATTCTTCTTAACCATATAAAAAGAAATATTGAGAAATCTGCTCTACACAACAGATTGAAACGTTTCGACATTTTCATTATAGTCGCTAGTGATAGCGATTTCAACCATTTTATTTGATTTTCGCAGAAAAGAAGAACATATTCAATACGTTCATATAATTGTTGCGAATTCTTCTGAAGTGATCAGTTTTCGACTTACAAAATCATTAAAGATAAGTGGTTCATCATGCTCCATATGGTAGGCTCGGGCAAATGCTGAAATCAGAGACGTTATACTGGACTCCTTCTTCTCGCTCATCATGTTCCTCCCGTATCAACAAAAATAAGGTCCCCCTGGCCAGGAGAACCTTAGTATATACGGAAAGTTTATATATGTAAATTATAGCATATATAAACTTTTTTGTCAATCTCATTTTTAGATAAGTTCATTAGAATCTATATTATTTCAGTCGTCTCTGTTGTTTAGATTCAGTACGTTCATTTTGTCCGTTTCACTTAGAATCCTATGCGTCCAAGCCGTATTCCCGAGTCTCCCGGTTACGGTTCAGCGCAGCATGTAATACAAATCCAAGCAGGGCTATTGAAGCCGTCCCGGTTGCCAGCCATGCTACAGGGATTAGACCCTGTTTATCATACATAACCCCCATCGCATACGGCCCGATTACACGTCCAACCGCTCCAATTCCGCCCGAGACACCAATGTAAAAAGGGGCTGCCCTCCCCGCATGCTCCGATATAAATGCCGGTGTTGCCGGTGAGATTAACATCTCTCCGAAAGTAGCGAGCACCATCGCAAGTACCATGCCCGGATAATTGTACATCGTGATCATAACAATGTAGGCGAGCCCATAAAATAAGGCACTTGCTGTCATCTGGGCGCTGGAGGTACGAGCCATCGTACGTTTTATCCAACTGGTGAATGGTTGCCCCACAAAGATCAGCACCCCGTTAAGTGTCCAGAGCAGACCGTACATTCTTTTCTCCAATCCTTCTGAAATAATATACGGGGATACGCCTGTATTCCAGATGGAGTTGCCAAACAAAAGGAACAACACACCAAGACTCATAAACAGATACAGCCGAGTGTTTCCCAGCAGTGTCCAGATGCCCGGACCGTCTGGTACGGTTTTACGTTTCGTCAGCTGTACTTCTCCCTGCTCCGGCTCCGCCCGGGAAAGATAAAACCAGAAAAACACTGCAAATCCTGCTGAGGTCACCCCGTTTAACACAAAGCTCAGATGATATGAAAAGTCAGCGAGAAATCCGCTAAGCGCCGTTCCAATCGCCACACCGATGTTGTTCGCCACATAAATAATGTTAAACAGTTCTCCGCGCCGCTCGGCAAACCGGAAGCCGATAAACGCTTGAATTGCAGGCAACGATAATGAACTGAATAACCCAATCCAACCCATTGCACAGATAAAAACAACCCAGTACGCGCTAATCCAAGGCAATGCGAACAATCCTGCCGCGTTTAGTGCAAGCGAACCAATGATTAGTTTTTTCACACCTACACGATGGTATAGAGAGCCACCAAGCAGCTGTCCAAAAATACCACCCAGAGATTGAATCAAAATAACAAAACCTGCGTTTGCCATCGTGCGCCCCAGCTCGTCGAATACATACATAGTCGTCAGCGGCCACATGAGAGCACTACCCGTGGCACTCACCATGCTTGCCAGCAAAAACACTTTCACTTCTTTTGGATAGTTATCCAGCCATCTCAACATTTTACCCATACTCCTTACATCTTCTAGCCTGACATACCCTTACCATTGTCCGCACAAAAGGCTCCCGCACACGTGGCACAACTCGCCACGGCGGAAGCCTGTAAGTTAAAGATATTATAATATGAATCTATATTACATCAAAACTATCTGGCTGCAAGCACACTCATTGCCGCTTCACTTCAACAGTGGCCGAGAAAAAGGTTGCACCGTTCCCCATATCCGACAAGCGGCCCGATGTCAGGGAATTGGAGCGCTGTTTTTTGCCCTCGCCGTCCCACCACAGTCCTTGGCTGATGACCGTTCCCGGAAGCATGGCATCCGTAACTTTGGCGGTCAGTTCAATACGTCCCCGTTCATTCCATACCACAACCGCATCGCCATCCTGTACTTCGCGGCGAGCCGCGTCCTCTGGATGAATTTGCAATAGCGGCATCTTCTCCAAACGTTGATGTTTAGCTGAATTACCAAAGTTGGAATTCAAGAAATTATGGTTCGGCGGAGATACAAACATAAGTGGATACGCTTCATCTGGACCAGCCGGATTCTCTCCATCAAAACCTTCAACTAACGCGGCGTATGTCGGTAATGGCGGTAGTCCCTTCTGCTGCATCTGCTCGGAGTATAATTCAATCTTGCCTGATGGCGTAGGCAAATGTTCCAGGAAAGATTCATGAGCCGACATGTCCAGCTTCACAAACCGCTGTTGCTTCAGACGATCCAGTGTAATCCCATTCATATAAGGGTTCTCCGTGCCCTGAAGTGCGTTCTCAATCATCTGCTCCGGCTTCTCACCAAAGATGTCCGCATCATAACCCATGGCTTGGCCAAGTAACGAGAACAGCTCCACATTGCTTTTACTCTCGCCGATTGGTGCGATCACCGGCTCTTGTAGCTGGACATACTGGTGCCAGTAGGACAGGTATAGGTCTGTTGCTTCAAAAGATGATGTCGCTGGCAGCACAATATCTGCATATTTTGCCGTATCCGTCATGAACAGGTCATGAACAACCGTAAACAGATCTTCCCTTGCAAAACCTCGCTCCACTCGTTCCGTATCCGGTGCCACCACCAGTGGATTGCTGCAGTAAACGAACATGGCCCGGATCGGCTGCTCCGCCTCCAGCAATGCTTCGCCAATCCGGTTCATGTTTACGACCCGCGGCTCGGCATGTTGCCTTAGTTCAGGGCGCTCTAGCGCGTCACCGTTGGTGCTCGCGTAGCTATTCGTGCGAACTGCACCGCCGCCGCGCTTCAGCCACTGCCCTGTAATTGCAGGCAAGCAGGCGATGCTGCGCACGTTCATGCCACCATTGTCATGATGCTGCAAGCCATTGCCAATGTGAATATGAGCGGCCTGCGCTCTTCCGTAGAGCTGTGCCAGCTCTACAATCGTTTCTTCCGGCACGCCTGTAATACGTGCTACGCGCTCCGGGGTATAACTACGCACATGCTCGCGTAGCGCTTCGTGTCCCACGGTATATTTTTGCATAAACGCTTCATTCGTCAGTCCTTGCTCGAACAGCACATGCATCATTCCCAGTGCCAGCGCACTGTCCGTACCCGGATAGAGCGGAATAAACCAGTCTGCCCACTGAGCCGTCCGGTTACGATGAACGTCGATGACAACGATTTTGGCGCCGTTCTTGCGAGCCTTCTCCGCTAGTACAACCTGATGCATATTGGTGCTGACAATGTTCCCACCCCATACCACAATCAGATCTGCATGCTCTGTATCCTCAGGCAACGTGCCGTGGTTGGCTCCCATCGTATATTTCCAGCCTGTGTTACCGGCAGCATTACATATCGTCTGCTCCAGCACGCTTGCGCCAAGCGCATTGAAGAAACGCCGATCCATACCGTCGACACCAAGCACACCCATATTACCGTAAAAACTATAAGGGAGAATGCTCTCCGGTCCATACGTTGCAGACAAGTCTTTGAACTTTCCTGTAATTTCCTGAATCGCTTCGTCCCAACTGATACGCTCGAACTTGCCTTCACCTTTGGCGCCGACACGTCGCATCGGATATTGAAGACGCCCCGGATGATACACCCGCTCCGTCATATTTCGAACTTTATTACAGATTGCACCCTTCGTAATCGGATGATCCGGATTACCGGTGACCTTCGTAATTTTACCGTTTTCTTTATGTAATAGCAGACCACATGTGTCTGGACAATCGAGCGGGCATACCGCTGGAAATACACCATTCTCCTGTTCAATCATCATTGGGCTCCCCCTCTTTCAATAGCTATCCCTATATCATATCCCGTTCAGGGTTATAACGTAAAGAGAACAGAATGAATCGGCCAAATCTTCATCATTGCTGGGTAGCATGTTATGTGTGCAAACTGGTCATTCCATTCAAAAATTTTAATTTCGAAAAAAGTTTTCTGCCTATGATTCATTCTTTGAATCGAAGGGTAAATTAAGAACAAGGCATTAGGCTGGTGTTTCCCCACTTCCTCCTCATGCCATATCATGGACCACTCCCGAAATTCGCCATGCTCAGGTTTCGTTCCCCCGAACCTTGTCATGGCGAATTTAATTTTGGGCAAAAAAAAGATGACCCCCTCCCATCTCCCCACGATCAACCCTGTCGTGAAGCGATGAAATGCATCATCTCACTTCGTTATTCCGTATTCTTACAAATATGATGCTACAATGCTCCTAAGTGTCGACTCTCCCATAAATTACGCCTGTTTACTCCACATCGCTCTGCCTTCTGCTTCCACTGAAGAAACCATAGCAGGAACAACCGTCTCCGGCTTGACCGCTGGCTCTGTTTTACGCAGATATACCATCCAATACGCAGCCGCTACGAACAACGCTCCACCCGTTAAATTACCTAGCCAAACCGGAATAAAATTCATGACGTACTGGCCCCAGGAATAGTGCCCTTCAAAGATCGCTGCTGGAATCAGAAACATGTTGGCCACAACGTGCTGAAAGCCGATAGCCACAAACGCCATCGTTGGAAACCAAATGCCCAGAATTTTACCGCTCATCGTATCGGATGCATAAGACAGCCAGACAGCCAGCGCTACCAGCCAGTTACAGCCTATGCCTGAGATAAAAGCCTGCAGGAAGCTGTCATGCAATTTGTGTCCTGCCATATCGACAACTTTGCTCAGGTATACACCCTCTGCAGTGAGCCCAAGCACATGACCAAAGAAAAAGGCCACAAACAATGCACCGAGCAAATTACCCACGGTCACAAGTAGCAGGTTCTTCAACATGCTGGCTGGAGAGATTTTACGTGTGATTGCAGCGAGCGGTACAGCCATCATATTGCCCGTTAACAGTTCTCCACCACCAATCAAAACCAGAATCAGACCTACCGGGAACACCGCCGCTCCGATAAACGTTGCAATGCTCCCCCACTCCGCTGGTGCAGATGCAATTACGCGAATATCGAGCAGAAACCCAAGCGCAATAAAGGCTCCCGCCAGGAAACCAAGAATCAGCACAGAAGAAACCGGATTCTGTGCTTTCTTAACACCAGCCTGCGAAGTATACTGTGCAACCTCCAGAGGTGTTTTGGTCGCCATATGTCATCCTCTCCTTTGTCTTCTATCCGTTCGCAGATCATTGAATTCATCTATGGTTTTATTGTATCTCGACCTTGCCGAAAACTTTGTGCAAATAATCACAAAGTAATCTAAGAAGATGATTCAATTTGCTACTTAGACGACAAAAAAAGAAGACTGACGATACGATCGCCAGCCTTCCTTCTGTCTTTATTTTATGATGTACCCAATTTTAATATCGTTGCTAGCCGCCTACATTCATGACTCACCTCACCGACTTACACCAGCGCTGGCGCTTTAACCTCTACCGGAGGCAGGGCTTGCAGACCTGCTGTGTTCAGGAAGTTCCAAGGTTTGTTGTAGTGCGGTTGGAAGAAGAAGTCGATAAACGCCAGCTCATCCACCGTCATGTTGTTCTGAATACAAACCGAGATCGTATTGATCGACTGCGTCAGATCCACTTGTGACATTACCTGTGCACCGACAATCCGGCGAGTCGCTTGTTCGTAAACCACTTTAAGCAACAGTTTCTCAGCCGTTGGCATGAACTCAGGACGGTAGCTGTCTTCCAGAACAACCGATTCGACAACAAGCCCCTCTTCTTTAGCAGACATCTCGGTCATTCCTGTTCCTGCAATATTTTGCTCATAAATTTTGATGCCCGATGTGCCCTGTGTTCCCATATAAGGTGTCGTTGGACGAACCAGGTTTCTCGCTACGAGTGTACCCATCCGCACGGCGTTTGTTGCTAGTGGAATGTAAGCCGCTTTGCCGGTCGGATTGTAGTGGATCGCACAGCTGTCACCTGCAGCAAAGACATCTTCCTGACTAGTTTGCATATATTTATCGACGATAATTGCACCGTTTGGCAACATATCCACTTGGCCTTTAAGCAGCTCCGTATTTGGACGGAATCCGATGCAAAGAATGACCAAGTCAGTCTCAAACTCCCCTTTGGATGTGATGACTTTGGTTACCTTGCCGTTCTCGCCCGTAAATTTCTGTACGGTTTGACCGAGAGCCAGTTTAATGCCTTTATTCGTGAGCGTATCTTCAATTCCATCTGTAAATTCAGGATCAAGGTATTTGTTCAAAATACGATCCACGCTGTCGATCAGCGTCACTTCTTTACCGTTCATCTGGAATGCCTCAACCAGTTCCACACCGATGTAACCTGCGCCAACTACAGTAACACGTTTCGCATCTTTGGCTTTTTCGATAATAGTGTTGGAGTGATTGTAGTTTTTGCAAAGCAGGATGTTATCCATCTCGATGCCTTCCAGCTTCGGTACAACAGGCCATGAACCTGTAGTCACGATCAGTTTGTCAAATGTATCTTCAAATTCTTCCCCGGTTTGCAGATTTTTAGCCCGCAAGGTGTGGCCTTTGGCATCCACTGCTGTAACTTCGTGAAGCATCTTGGTCACTACCCCGAGATCTGCCAATTGATTCGGCGAAGAGTAGAACAGGCCGTCAGGGTCTTTGACCACTCCACCTACGTAGAGCGCAATACCGCATGACAGGAAAGAGATATTATCATTGCGTTCATATACGGTAATGGTGGCATCCGGGTATAATTTGGCTGTATTTACGATGGCTGCTGTTCCTGCGTGTGTACATCCGATGACTGCGATTTTCATGAGAGTTCCTCCTTGGAGTATATAAAATAATGAGTTTAATAAACATGGTTAAGGTTGTGAAATAATTCACTATTAATTCAGTAGATCACTTGTGATTTATTTCACTTTATACACTCATTATAATGTGATCTTTTTCACATTGCAATAGGTTTTGCAAAAATAAATTCAATTTCCTCATAAAACATGCGACAGTTCTACTTTTGTCTTAAGTTCGCCATAGATTTTATACGTTATAAGTACTGACCCCATCTTATTTTCACTACTTACATTTTCCCCGAATTGCCTATTGCTTATGCCCTCCAAATCATTCAAATTCCGTTTTAGCGCAGTGCCAGCTATCTTCTATCCAACACAATGGGCAGGATGAATGAACAGAATGCAAAAATGGATGCCATTTAAAATTAAAGGTTGATTTCTTTATTAGTAAGCGCTTACAATATATAGAATCCTTTTATTGGATTATATGATATATATGTTCCATATTAGTTCGGGAAAATAATAGCTTAAGGAGGCGTTCACTTGAGTAAACCTAAATTGTTAGCCCCATTACGCATCATACCCGTTGCACTTTCTATGGCCATGATCACTGCCGCATTAGTCAATCCACATGCCGCTGCTGCCGATGTTAATGCTTCCTCCGCCCCAGTGACAATTAAAACCGAAGTGTTGCCGAGCCAGAAATCCAGTTCTACCCTTGTAGATGTGTCCTCTTTGTTGCAGAAATTCAGGGATATAAGCAACTTCGCGACTGGGGATCTCGCCAAAGATACGGCTTATGCACTGAATATCGTATCCTGGCAGATGCCGCACGGCGGCTTTTACAAAGACATGGAGAAACAATATGCTACCCCTTGGAATGGTGTAACGGAACGTTCTGGCTGGAAAGACCCGAGCGGTGTTGAGCTTGGAACCTTCGATAATGATGCTACAACATCGGAAATCCGCTTCCTGACTGAAATGTATGTCAAAACCGGTAATCCGATCTTTAAAGACAGTGTCCGCAAAGCCGTTGATTTTATTCTCGTGTCACAGTACCCTTCGGGTGGCTGGCCTCAGGTCTATCCTAAACGCAGTAATTATTCGGATGCCGTAACGTACAATGACAATGCGATGGTGCAAACGATGATTCTACTAGATGATATCACCCAGCGCAAACACGGGTTTGATAATGATATTCTGACGAGCCAGGAACGCAGTAAACTAAAGCTTGCATTAGATAAAGGTATTGCTTATACCCTGAAAGCCCAGATTATAAATAAGGGAGTACCTACTGTCTGGGGTGCACAGCATGATCCTGTGACCTATGAACCGTTACCTGGCCGAGCCTATGAGCTGGCTTCCAAATCGGGATCAGAGTCAGTTGCCATTACCGCTTTCCTTATGTCTCTACCTCAGACACCTGAAATCGAACATGCTGCTAAAAGCGCATTGAAATGGTTTGATACTGTTCGTGAAGATGGCACCAAATACAATCGGCAAGGCCCCGTTTATTTCGAGCCCGATGCTGGCAGTGTCATTTGGTACCGTTTCTATAACGTCGATGAAGATATTCCTTTTTACGCAGATCGGGACGGTAAAAAATATATGAACATTCTGGACATCAGCGAGGAGCGCAGACATGGCTATTCATGGGCTGGAAGTTATGCTCGTAATCTGCTGAAGCTTGCCTCCGAACAAGGGTATTACAAGCTTAGCAAGCCACTTCCCAAATCATAATAATTTTGAGTAGAGTATTCTGTGTAGATACAACACTTTAGACAAATAAAAGAAGCCTGTCCCTGCGAAATAGCAGGACAGGCTTCTCGTCATCATACGTTTACCTTACAGCAGATGTAGCACATTAACCGAGCAATTGCTCAATCGTTGCACTCATGGACTCTGGTGATTCTTTCGGTTCAACGCGGCCAACAACTTCACCTTCGCGGTTTACAAGGAACTTGGTAAAGTTCCATTGAATATCGCTGGTTTCACCTGATCCGGGCTGTTGTTCTTTCAAATATTGAAAGAGGGGATGAGCCTCTTCTCCGTTCACATCTACTTTTGCAAAGACCGGGAAATTAACGCCGTAGTTAATCTGGCAAAAAGATTCAGCTTCTTCGCTTGTTCCCGGCTCCTGCCCACCGAATTGGTTACAAGGAAATCCGAGTACGACGAGGCCTTGATCACGATAACGGTCATAGAGCTTCTGCAATTCACCGTATTGCGGGGTCAATCCACATTTACTCGCTGTGTTTGCAATAACGAGCACCTTGCCTTGATACATATCCAGCGGCACTTCCTGATTTGCGGTGGTTACCGCCTTGTACGAATATACGGACATTGCTAATTCCTCCTATGAGATCGTAATATCCCAATTATAAACGTGTTCAAGTGTGAACTTCAAATTTACCGGGAAGCTACAATCGCCTCATATCGAGTTTGCCGCTCAGCTTTGCTCAGTTTGGGACACGTGTAACAATAATCTTGACCCCCGTCCACCTTATAATACAGGCAGCATGTTGACTTCATTAAGATCTTCTCCCCCGGTTGATACGGGCTGTCTATCTCTACCGGCTTGAATTTCAACAGATTTTTACGTAATCCCAGAACTTCCGGTGGCATCGTTATGACATGCTCATACCCCTGAATAACAGCTTCTCGCTCCTGATCTGTAATCTCCATCTGAACAGCCAGCGTTTTGAACCATCTCAGGATCGACGCAAGCTGTGCCCACATCTGACCTGTATTCGCCCCGCCAGCCAGTGCCACTCCTTCAATTAAAGGCCGAAGCTGTTCTCCGTAATAAGCTGTAAGCATCGCCTGACGTGTAGATGTAGAAGCTACCGCTGAGTGGTGCTCGTCGTTGACGGGGGGTGCTGGATGAGCCTTTTCAGCGTCATCTAGCAGTTGAAAATGAAATGCGGGATATCCGTCCTGCAGGGTGAGTTGTAATCGAATATTATCCAGAGAAATATCCAGCACCTTGTCACACATCGCGTTTAGGTAATGTATACCCAAGAGCAAACCACGAACGGAATGCATGAAATACACCGCTGCGGTTTGCAAGCTATCTGCACGCAAATGTTCGTTATATGTTGTTAGCATATCTCTTGCCTGCTCTGCGTCCCTTAACGAAGCCAGAGGTGCAGCGTAGACAGAGTTCAAAATGGCATTCCTCGAGATACGTGCATATTGTTCAAGCCAGGTGTAATTGATTGCGCTCATTAATGAAACCTCCTGTGAATGCGAATGAGCCGCGTGCTAACAGCGCACAGCGGCTTCATTTCTATAATTCAGGATCGCACATCCGATCCAGCTCGTTTATTTTAACTGCCTGTTGCTTGCACACGATGTTCGGCGCGACCTGCCGCATGAACCATCGCACTGTTCACTACCTTGGTTTCAGGAGCAACTGGTTTTGGACGTTCGCCAGCGAGCGCATATGGCAAGCAGAGCGGTACATTGGAGCGCGGGTCCATAACGATGTCGGCTTCAATGTTAAATACTTCACGCAGCACGTCTGAGGTCATCACTTCAACTGGGGAACCTTCTGCAATGGCTTTACCTTGCTTGATGCCGATCATATGCTGTGCATACCGAGATGCATGATTCAGGTCATGGACGACCATCACAATGGTACGATTAGCAGTGGCATTTAGATGCTCCAGCAACTGCAATACTTCAAGCTGGTGAGCCATATCGAGGAAGGTTGTCGGCTCGTCCAGGAACAGAATATCTGTTTCCTGTGCAAGTGCCATAGCGATCCAGGCACGTTGACGTTGTCCGCCGGACAACTGATCGATCGGACGGTCATGGAATTCCGTCATGCCAGTCACTTCGATCGCCCACTCAATCATGCGTTTGTCTTCTGCACGCATGGAACCGAATCCTTTTTGATAAGGGAAACGACCATAGGAAACCAATTCTGTAACGGTCAGCCCTTCCGGTGCTGTAGGATTCTGAGGCAGAATCGCAAGTTGCTTGGCAACTTCACGCGTAGACTGCTTATGGATGGACTTGCCGTCGAGTAACACGCTACCTGCCTTCGGAGACATAATACGTGCCATTGTCTTCAGAATCGTTGATTTCCCCGAACCGTTGGCCCCCACAAGTGCGGTAATTTTCCCTTGGGGAATCTGAATGTTCAGATCCTCAACAATCAGTCTTTCCTCATAAGCGATATCCAGCTTGGACGTCTCCAGACGAAACATGCGATCATCCCTCTCTCATTAATCCCGGTATGTATTCCGGCTATCATAACGACAACGAAATTGAAATTATATTCTGATTCAATACTCTGAATTTTCCGACGCTTTAACCTTCTAAAAGAAACTGTTTAATCTGCTACACTAAAGATACTGATAATCATTATCACTTGTCAACCAAAAATCCCAATTTTTTTGATGTTATAAGGCATTTTTTGCTCGAAATCAGCATCTCAATGGCTACTATGACACTTATTATATGAGAGTATTTCTCAGTCATTCCGTGCGATTTTTCACCACTGGCCTAATTACCTTAATTTGAATCAATCGATATATGTCTAATTCGTGAACAAAAACAACTCATCAGCACACTTCATCTAGAAAAGACAATTGTTACACAAAAAAAATGATTCTGAAACCTCCGTTTCAGAATCATCCCCCAAATCTCACTTTATAGTTCCTTGCCAGTTCCAATTCGCATGGTGCCTAATACAAATTCAGCTTGGCTTCTGCATCAGGTTAATCGTGATCCCCGAACCTTCTGCATCTTGCTGGATGCTCACAACTTGATCGGGGTTGATATCGTCTGGCAACTTAATCTGCATGCCATAGGGGTACAAGCGATCTGCTTCTGCCAAGGTTAACGGTGCCTTAGTATCCGTTTTATTCTGGCCCTCTGGTGAAGCTTCATCGGTTGAATTATCACCTGTTTTATTTTGGCTTTGCTCCGGTGATTCATTTGTTGTGCCGGCTGACGCGTTGTCAACTTCGGATTGAGCATCCTTATCCGCATCACTCGTTGAATCAGCTGAACCTTGACCTGTATTTTCTGTATCAGAGCCTTCACCACGATTCAGGCTTTCCCACTGGTCTGTAACATCGATATCCCTTGTGTTTCCGTCATCCATACGTAGCTGAAGGTTCCCCTTTTCAAAAGGAATTCCGCCTGTCTCGCTCCGAAAGCGGATGACTAATTGGGCTGGTGATTTAGACCCTTCCTGCTTGTTCTCTGCAACAATATAAGCAATGTAGTCTGCTGGCTTCTCTTCTGGATTCGTGGCAACTACAGGTTCCCGATCTATCGGTGGCTGTACCTCAGGTTCAGATGAATTGTTCATCAGAGCATACGTACCACCTGCAGCACCGAGAATCAGGAACAACAGCAACAATCCCAGCCACCGTGTTTTCTTCCGTCCTGTTAACATGCGCATGAACGGAGAGGCAAGTTCCGCTTTGGCCCGATCATAGACCGGCTTCAGCGCTTTTCCTGCTTTGGCATAGTACGGCTTAAAAGCAGACTTGGATCGGAACGCTTCCCGATCATGCGTTTTGAAATACAGGATGATGGCATCTGCATATCCTTTATGTGCGTTAGAACCGCGAACAAACATGCGCTGCGCACCAGACCATTCAAAAAAAGTATAGATCTCTTCGGGGTGCCCCATATGACTGCGTGCAAACTCGATCAGACCCGAATAATCTAGCCGATTACTCCCGCTACCCCCACGATAAAACGCAAGCGACAATGCCTCATACGCTGGTGTTCCGGGCTGATTCCGTAGCTCTGCCGCGAGCCAGCGACGAGTCCAGCGCTGAAGCTCGTCCCGCTCAGCAAGGGAGAGAGATTCCATTCCTTCTTCCGCATTACCGTCACCGCTAAGCCAAGCTCTGGCTGCCAGCATCATATTGGTTCTTGCAACGACATCCGAGCCTTGACGTACCGACCAATCCCGAACCTCTTGCTCATGCTGCAAAATATCGATCTGCAACAGTTGCTCCCGATTCACCCGGTCCAGATCAAGATCCTGGATCATAAACAGGTTGATGACATAAGCAAGCTTGTCAGCCAGCTTGGTTAAAGCCTCCTGATATGCAGCCTGTTGGCCGCGAAGAGATGAGGCGGTTGGTTTGCTAGCAGGGGACACAGTCTCAGCACGCTGTCCTGAGTCGGCAAAAAACTCTGTTTGTCCGATATATCCGGTAATTTCCGATTCCATCGCACCACTCTCGGTGATAAAGTCCAAAACGCTAACCCGTTGAAGAGCTTCGTTCGCTGATTGCACCGGATTGGGCGCAGAACACAGTCTTTCCCGTAGCTCGGTACAAGACCGTTCCACTAAAAAAGCGGATTGGATGGCAGATGGATGAGCCGTAACCCATCGCTGTATAAGCTCAATCACGCCTGCTGCCGTTTCGGTACGTTTCAGCTGATTGTCCAGATATGGCTCAAACAGCAGTTCGGTCAATGAAGCATTACCCAGCACCTTATCAAAGAAGGCCTGATTCAACTGAGCATCCCGATCCAAAATGGTATACAGCTCCTGCACAGCGCGCAATCGTTTCTGCGCTCGCGCATTGTTTACACCGTAGATAAAATAATCCACAATCCGGGCCTTCACCACTGGTGCAGCGACCCGAAAATACTCACCGATGCGAGAAGCCACCACTTCTTCAGGTACATTTTCCCGCCGTACACTATCCAGTTCCCGGCTGAGCAAGGTCAGGAACAGTTCGTTCAGACGTGAACGCTGCTGTAATCCGCCCTCCGGCTTCAGATATGTCAACAAGCCGCTCAAGACCTCATGTTTGTTATTCAGATATAAATCCTCTACGCCTTGTTCAAGGCTGTAAAATACAGATAGCTCCCCATAGGCTTCGATGGAAAGTTCACGTCCAGGCTCCATGCCTGCCAACATCTCATCGGCAAATCCATAAAACTCGGCCGACCTTGCCTGATCCTGCATCAAAAACCACGCAAATTCTGCATATGGTAACTTCGCAACTGAAGCATCCGCGTGCGTGACACGCCCAGAGACGAGATCAAATGTAAAATCCTTCTCCGTATTTCGATCCTTGGGACGCAGTGTGCCACGCTCCACAAATTGCACATGAATACCTTTCTTGGCCTGTGGCTCTTTGGCAAATGTCATAAAACCAAGCTGACGTCGGAATGCATACGGCAATGCCTTGTACAGCAGACGAAGCAATGCCTTGGCTCCTGCTGTTACTTCCTCTGCTGGCACATCCAGTGCTATGTATACCTTGCGACGTGCCGCCACAGATTGCATCACGGCATACAGCATACGCTTGAACAATGTCTCGTCCATTTTCAGAGCGCTTAGAATCTGGCTCGGTGACGTGTTTGCCTCAAAGCTACCGCCGGGCAGTTCAGTTCCAAGTCCTGCTCCACCTTCTGTCGCTAAAGGCAATGCTGTCAGTGCAGGTAGCTCTGTACCCTGCTCGATATCATATGAGTTGGCGAACACGGCATCCAGCCAGTCGCCACGTTTCATATATTCTTCCGAGCTTGCCGGTGATAGAACATAATTGTGAGCGAAAAACGCGCTGCGCAGGCCGGTAAAATCCGCAGCCTGATACACATTTTGCCCGAGAATGGTCTCGCCGCTCTCCAGATGTAACAGGTGCATCGAAGCCGGATACTTGCTCTCGTCCTTCTCACTTCGGCCTGTCAGCTCCGCTGGAGCATCATAGACACAGTAAGGATGAAGTACTTTTTTGATAAAAGAAGGGTCCAGCCCCGGTGATGCAGCCACCGTATCGAATCCCTCCGTCGTCCGGAATACCCCGCGCCGCTCTCTCGTGTACATCTGCTGTTCAATGGGCGGAGTGTTAGTAGAACGCATCATCCCACTCTCCCCTCAATGTACTTGAGTTTGTATAGCAGCCACAGGAAAGGCTCGTCCACTCGGATGGGACTAACTACACCCTGAATTTTCATATCTACCGGATTACTTCCCAGCGCAGATACGGCAAAATAAGCGGTGTCTTTGAAATACACATCCATCGTACCTTTAAACGGACGATCCACTTTCTCGATAAAACGGCGAATCTCCCCGTCGATATTCTCAAACTCGGTCAGGTCGAAAGAGTCGCGGTGAACCATGTTGCGGAACACATTGCTATTGGATTTGATGTAATCGCCCTCCTCGTCCTTGAGGGAATGCAGCATGTCACTTTTGGTGAGCACGACAGCGGTTGGAATATTGGTTTTGGCCTTGTCTTGATAGGCGATAAAGTCACCGAAAAGAGTCAGCACCACATCGCGTGGCTCATCGTACTTCGGCGTCCATTCTCCCGGTTCGTTACCCAGGTTAATGCGGATTTTGTCCCGGATCGAACGAATCTGAAGCGGGTCAACCATGAACAGAATACCTGCCGAGTTTTTGATATGCTGTCCGTGCAAGCCCAGATAATCCTGCTCCACCATACCTTCACCTGCCACGTCAAAAAACACCAGGGTCAGCGGCGCTTTATCCTCGTCCTTGAACACAAACTGAAAAATAAATGGCTCCTGCAGCTTTTCCTTCTGCGTGGAATCCAGCAAGTCGCCTCGTTCGAACAGCGGCTCTTCATAATCCGCACGGAAACGGCGGCTGATCTCGGCATTCAGCGGCATACAAGCGGCATCAAAATGATCCGCAGTATAATGCTGCAACGTATGAATTAAGGAAGTCATATACACGGATTTCCCGACCTGGGATGCACCAATAATTGAAATGATATTGCTTGGTGCCTTACCCGCTGTTACAGGCAACTCATTATGACAATGCGGGCACAGACGGCGGCGTGTCATCACACCGTAACGATCATTCAGGCCCATGACAATGTTATCCGAATAGATCCGGTGCTCCTCCGGTACATCATAAGGTGACAGCACAGCTTCCATATCAAATACCGTATCCAGCCCAAAGCGTTCACGATATCGGTTAAGCTTGGCATCTTCTCCGAGTGCATAATCCTCGTCATCGTCACGATGGTGAGCCGCACGGAACACAACCTCTTCCGGTGAGAATTTGCTAAAGCAGTATGGACATACGATATCGTAGAACAACGGCCGTTCCTCCGGCTGCTGTCTCTTCAAAAACCGGCTAAAAAAACTCATAGACACTCCCCTCCCCGTTATATGTGTAAATAAAAATTCAACTTCAGTCGTCAAATCTGTTTAATCTGATATCAGCCGATAGGCAGCTCCGTACTTGGGGCCGTCCGTGAAGAATAACCTGATATAGTCGTCTTTGGCCACTTCCACGGGCGGCATTTCATTTTTCCCCGGTACAAAATCACTCACAAATGGATACACCGTTCCATCGTCCTTGTTCAGCGGAACGCCACCTTGTTTACGAACATAACAAAGCGCTTCTTTAGGCACAGGTACCTCAGCAGTTACCGTGATCAACACCGTCTTGCGTTTCTGAAAAAAACCGCTCTTATAGCGAATGGCAAAGCGGATATCCGCCTTGCCTGCACTTGCAATGCCCTGATTATCTTCATCCTGCTGACGGATCAGTACAGGCCCATCCTCATGCATCTGGCATGCGTACACCGTGTACTGGATCGCACCAAAGCCGGTAATTCGATCCACATACCCGTTATTCGCCTTGTACTCCTCTCGCGTATACAGCTTCAGCTTGCCCTGTGTCGATCCGCCCGCATCGTCTCCATAATCAGTAACACTCCTGTGTTCTTCACCCACACGATCCGTATTCATAAGATTAAGTTCCAATCGTTCCACGTATACCGCCTCAAGTTGCTCCGGCCAGAGCCAGCGAAGTGTGCAACGACCTTCGTCTACTGCGAGCGTCAACTTTCGAATCCGGGGAGCCGAAGGATCTGCATCTGCATTCATAAACCGCATATTCCGTTGACCTCCCCGATGTTAGAATCCTTTGCTGCGTGTATCTCTTGGCCGCCTACCGAATCCTTCCGCAGAAGAAGTTCCACGGCCAGCATCCCGGCGCCCTTTGCTCTTGCGTGGTGTGTTCTCTTTGATCGGAACAATCCAGGAGAAAAGGGTAAGTATACCTGACAGGATCAGCATGGCTCCCAATCGAACGAAAGCATCACCCACATTAGAACCGTTTAACCCCCACTCCAGTAACAGTCCGGCTAGCAAACCTGATACTGCACCACCTACACCGAAGCTGAGTGCAAGATGACGGTTATCAAACACAAGTCCAAGGGATACGCCAAGCGCCACACCGATCAGCAGCAAAGCCACAACACGGAAAATGGCCAGATACATACTGTGTTCCATCGCACCTGTACGCTCCGTCACGAGAGTACGTTCATCAATCGTATCGTAAATCTGCTGAAACGCGACATTCAGCCCACCTGCGTCAGGTACATCATAGTACATCCCGCCGGTTTGCTGAGCAATGCTCTTAAGCAAATCCGTCCCCGAAGGGTCTACCAAGCTCAGACCAACAGTATGGATAGCTACTTGTTCCTGTACATATTGCGGCAAAATGCCTGCGATATCAGCATCACTGAATCCGTCCGATAACAGGATAACGACTGTTCCCCGTTTCGGATCTTGTTTGCCTTCGATCAGTTTCATGCCTTCCCGGAGTACCGCATCAAAATTCGTCCCCCCGGATGTGGTGACAATGCCGTCGATTTTGCTATTCACTTCGCTTTTGGCAGCTTCACTATCTACGGCAATGAACGGCTGCAACAGTTGAGGCTGATCGTCAAACGTAATGACAGCCACCTGTTTGTCGCTCTCCATCTGATTAATGAGCGTCTTGGCTGCTTCAAACCGCCCGTTATTGGGGTCAGTCTCGTTCATGCTGCCTGAATTATCGATCATCAATATGATGTCTTTGACCTGTTTTGCTCCGCCCGGATTGATCTGGTACAGCAATTGCAATCCCATCCCTACAACCAGTAGCAGTGCTAGCGTTGCAGGCACAAACAGCTTCCAGGACAAGCTGAGATACCTGAGCTTCCACGAAGCACCGTTCAGTCTTGGTGAGATCATCTCTGCCAGTAGGCAGAACAGCCCCACGCTAAGTGCTAGCACACCGAAATATAACCCCATCAGCAGCAGGCGCGGCATTTCCCCAAGCCACTGATGCAGCATGATTTCTCCTGCCGCAAAACCAACTGCTCCGCCAATTAGGCTGAACAGCACCAGGAGAAGATTGATTTTTCGCTGCATGTCTGCATGCATCCTTTCTCAACGCCCGCCAGAAGCGGGCTGACTTAGTACCCACGAAACATAGAACGACACCTCTGCTTAATCTAAGCAAGTTGAACTTAAAGATGGTTTACCTCTACACTCCCTTAACAGGATGCCCCTTCCAACGTGCATTGTGCTATATGTTCTTTCATTCCGCTACCGAAGCGGAGACAGTTTCTCTGCTAGCTCCGCAGGATGAAGCTCATAACCATTTTCCGTATAAGAATCGTAGTACACCTTACCATTACGGTACACCATAAGATCCTCCAGATGGAACCCGCCCATCAGATTAAGCTTCTCTACCCCGCTGCTACGTTCCTCATAGACTACACCCAGTTTATAAATGCGCGAGGTTTCCTCTGCATGTGCCGCGTAGTCCATAAAAGCACTGTGATGGTCGCCAAAAAAGTACTTCTCTTCATACCGGTGCTCTTGCGTATAGTCGAACACCCGTATCCGAACAACGGCCTGATCTTCTAATGTGCGATACAGCCTGCGGAATAGATCATCACGGGTCAACACATCCCGATCCCTGTACGTAATCGTCACATTAGCTCGCTGCAGTAGTTCCTCTTCAAACGACAAGCGTAGCGGTTCCGCGGAAAGCAACAAGTCACGGCAAACTTCCATTAAGCGTGCAAGCAAACGGTCACTGCCTTTGATCGCAAGCTCATTCATATCTCCCATGTAGCGATCTTCGAACCATACTTCCCGCCCCCGTCTTGCCTCCAGATCGGCGATCAGTTCTTCCGTTACTTTGCCGTAATACTCCATGACGTTCTGACCAATGTATTCGTCAGCAGCGGCAATGCTCTCTTCCGCTACTTCACGCAATGTACGCTCCAGCGCTTCAAGTGAGGTTGTAACTTGACGACTGTAGCGATGCAGTTCTTCCATTTCCGTATCGTAGATACGAAGCAAATGCAGTTCATTTTCCAACCGTAGCAGTTCTACCTTGGGTTCATATACACGTTCCAGTAAACAATCGATTAGATTGCGCACGTTCTGCTTATCACGGAAGAGCGCACGTTTGATCGGTTGATCCTCCACCCGCTCTTGCTGACGCTGTTCCATCAGTGCCCGTGCGGATTCGAGTTGCATCGATTTGTCGCGGATCAGTGCGAGCAGGGCTTCACGAACACTCCCTGGCTCACCGTCGCTCCAGGCAGCCCACTGAAAGTATCCTATTTCGGGATATTCCATATGAGACTGCTCGGCCTGACGGCGAAGCGCCCCCGAAGAACCGCGCTCGCGTACACGTTCCTGCACCGGACGGACAACATTTTCACGGAAGTAGGCTTCCGCTCCTTCTCCATATAGCGCTCGCTCAGCCTCTCTTAAAGAGAGCGGCTTGAGTTCAGCAAAGCTGCGATTATGCGTCATGATGCCGCTCATGCCACTAACGAGGTCTTCGCTTGGCAACAGCCCCTCCACCTTACGTTCCACGGAGGAGGCATCCAGTCCGAAAAAGGTCATTTTGTCCTTGATGCTCCAGTCTGGCTCCTGTTGCATCCGGCTGAGCAGATAACGGTACAGATGGTACAGCACGGTCAGTGCGATCGGTTTGTTCGGCCGCCTGATCTCGGCAAAACCTGCACTGGCATACCCATGCTGATCCGAGGTGGTACGGATATTATTTTTAAACGACGTATTATTGTAGGTATTCGCGCCCGTGCTGGCGATGGCAGCCCGGTCTTCATAGCTTTCCTCCTGCTTTCGGTTCTTCAGCAGGCAGATGCGGCAGATGATCCCGGCATTTTCAATCCAGCCGCCAGGTACACCGGTGCCACGTTCGTTTTTGTCCGAAAGTACATAGACCAGATCAAACAAGGGTGCTGCAGGATGGGTTACGGGAACGGATATCCCGTCCTCCGTCACCAGCAACTTGCCGCTGAACATGTAATCCAACGATTGCATGTAATCGAGCTCACGCAGAAAAGCAAGTCCCGCTGCGCTGGCATATCCGAAGGAATCGACCTGCTCCATCTCACTAACCAGCACATGAAGATCCGTCTGTACCGACTTGAAAGACTGTGCCAGAATGGTCTCGGCCAGCTTCGTTATCTCAGGCAACAGTACATTCAGCGGATCATCGGCCCGGGTAATGACGGTTACGTAAATTCGATCAAAGGACGAATACAGCCGTCCATATTCAGCAATACGGTTGCTTACCCGCCGCATCATTCGATTTAATCCAAAAAGCGCCGCTACCGACTCGTGAAAGCTACGGTGTACATCCTTGCGCAGCGTTTTGGAAGAACTCCGCTGTGAATGCGAGGTGGAGATCGGTAAACGGTGGTACGTGACCTGAGCGTTTTCATAGGATGACTCGGCCCCGTAACCTGATTTTGCTTTCTCCTGATTGTGAGACGAATTCGTTGCATTCACTGCATCCACTGGATTCAATGTGTTTGAAGCATTTGAAGGACTCGAAGGACTCGATGCATTTGCAGCATCGGCTTCATTCGATGTATCATCTGTCCCAATGTGTACGTATACTACACCGTCTTCGTTATCCCACTTCAACTGGTTAATATCATGCACAGCGGACACCGCAGGTTTCACCAGATCACCAACAAAAAGGAACAAGGCCGGGTAATGGATGCTGCTGCGTCCATCCCCTTGGCTTCCTTGGCGTTCCTGTTCTACGGCGTACCGGGAAGCGTACTTGTAAAGCTCACGCTTTAAGGCGTGCTGCATCCCGTTTTCTTTTTGCTGCATATTCATTGGTACATTCATACCATCAGCCACCTTATTTCAGCCTTCTGCGAATATCGTTCAGCTTCGACGACATCGTTCTGTAGAACTGGTAGATGTCTTCTCCGTTCGCGAGTTCTACCCGTTCATACTCCAGACGATCACGTGACTCCATAAACAGTGCCGCCAGATCATCCAGCTTGCTCAGGAGCGGTGTAATATCCTCGGAAGCGGTCAGGTCGTTGTCGCGACGGGAGGATTTGCGTAGCAATGTACTGCGATCCTTCTCGGACAGGCCGCGGAAGTTGCCAAACACTTCGTATTCAGCGAAATTACGGCTTTTCATCAGGTTAGCGAACGGTTCCCATGCGTCTTCCTCCGGATCACGGTCATAGACGTATAGTGCACCCTTTTTAACAATCGTATCTGTATAGAGTGCTTCGATGAAGCGATCATACCACTGCTCTTCATCCTGATACTGTGCGAGAATGCCTTCCAGTTCAGCCACTTTCGCAGTGATTGCATTCATCTTCGCCAGTTCCTCACGTACCCGCGCGATAAGCTGTGGAGAGCGTACAAGGTTTTCTTTCGCCATATCTTCATTAATACTTCCGAAAATATCCTTCACATCCACCCGCGGCAGTCCTTCGGATTGCAGGCGTTTCAGCTCCATAACAGCTCGTTTCACCTCACCCAGATTCGGTGCGTTCGATGTGAGACGCATGTCGTAAGCAGCCAGCTTGGCAGACAGGTCAAACGGTTCCGTCGTGACAATCGCATATCGGTTACTTGTATTTTCATCCTGCGATTTGGCAGTGACAATGTTATAACCGAGCGCTTGCTCGAATTCATTGCGAACCCGTGCATTATACTGCTTCACGCGGGCATTCTCGTACACATCTCCCCAAGATTTTTCCGGGATTGGAGATGGCAGGTACGTCCAGTTATTTTTCTCCGTCTGCACCAGATGGCGTCCAATGCCCTCTTTGTCCAAAATCGTGCGTTCGTAGCTCTCTTCATACACTTTGAGCGGTGTATATACAAAGAGTGGTACCCCGTTGCGTGTATTCAGCCAGAAAATACGGTTCCGCACTTCGCTTTCTTTAACAGTAAAGTGAGATTTGCCTACGGCATTGTTCTGGTAGTTACGAATCCCTTTCAAGATACCCGGAGCCTGTGCTGGCACGGACACAAACCCCCAGGAAGGGAAATGTAGACTGCCTGTGCTATTGCTCAGATTAAATACCGGCACGGCCTCGTCATCCAGCTTACCTGCAATAAAACGTTCCACGAATTTCTCAACGGACTCGTCTTTCCCATATTTGATCACCAGGAAATCTTCCATGGAGCGAGTAATGAGATCACCAAACTTCTCACTCAGGAAATCAGAGATGGAGCTGACGATATCAATCTCGTTTTCCTTCACCCACTGGCTCGAATTCTCCAGCAGCTCACGCGAGAAGTCGCGGATCAGATCATCCGTGTCGCGTTTGTCCAGCAACCCGTCCACCACGCTCACGATATCCGGTACACTTACCACGTTCCAATAATAGGTTTTGTTGCCTTTATGATCCGTTTGCTCTTCGCCGCGTGTCAGCAGATCGCCGTTCTTGGCAAAGATGGAGCTGAGTGCATTCAGCGTCTCGGAAAATACGTTATAAATGCGACTGTTCTCTTGATTCAGCAGCTCATACAAGTCTTCATAGAACTCAATCATCTGGTCGTTGCGTTCCACATCGGCATGCAGCCAGTATTCATGAATTTTCGCTTCGATATAAGCATTCTTTTTCTTCTCTTTGGAGACAAAAGCACTCTTCGCATCACCCAGCTTCTCTTCGGATTGCTCCTGAGCCGCTTCAATATCACGTGGAATGCGGAATGCATTTTCCCGTAGCGTTTCGATGTACGACTGAATCATTTTCAGTACACAGAATCCTTTTTCGGTATAAATCAAACGAGAGACATAGAACGGCCCCTGTTCAGGATGCAAAAACATCCGCCGGATCTGCTCGGTAAACTGACCCGCAATCTCGCCCGGAAGCTGTTTCTTCGCCTTGATATATTCCTCACGGGCACGTGCCAGGAAGTTCTGTTCCAGCTCCGTATCCATGTTGACGACCTGGGATTTCACCACGTTGCCATAGGATAGACGTTCGCTGTTCTGGTAACCCGGTAGTGGTTCAGGTACGCGAGATTCGAAGGATTTGACGACACTTTCGAGATCAATACCCAGCTTACGTGCAAACTTCTCGGTATCTTCCTGATTCGGTGCTTTGGAGAACATGGTGCTCATTTTGTCGAACATCCGGTAGGCCAGATATGTTGTCATCTCTTCAATCGGCAGTACAGCCGAAGATGCACCGATGATGTTGTAGTCGTAGTTGGCCGGGTACACTTTGTTCATCTGTGCGATGTTGGTGCGAATGTTGCTGATATAGTCATGGATCGCAAATTCCTCACCCGACTGCTTCTCTTCACTGGAGATAAAGTTGGTGATGTTCTCCGCCGTAACGTTCATGCAGTAGTCGTAGGCATTCTCCAGCAATTTACCTTCCGTATTCGTCGCCGAGATCAGATGACACAGGTTAAATGGCGGCAGCGGTGAGTTCACGGCCAAAATGTTGCCGTACTTCTGGGTAAACCGCTCACCGCGGCTGTCCACGTTCATCCAGTAATCCAGCTCTTTAAGCGCTGCATATCCATTCTTGCGAATATATTCGCGTGTATGCTCGCTCAGACTTTTATTAGACAGGTTCACGTCAGGCGTGAACAGGTAACCGAGCGTGTTGACGCGGTCAATCCCGGCAGAGCCGTGATCCCGCTCAATGATGCCACGCACGATATAGGAAATATCGAGGAAGCAGCCGCTGCCTGTACCACCGGACAGACCGGTGAGCAGGAATACCATTAGTTTTTTGTTCGTACCAACGGATAATGTTTTGATCTTTTTATCGATGGCCTGTACCACTTGATTGATCTTCGTAAACAGCAGCAAACGTCCAGCCTGACGCACCCCTGCGGCTCCGTTCATACCGTCCGTGATGCTCAGTTCAGGAGACAGCCATTCTGTAATATACGGCTCCAGCACGCTGCGGTTCTGCAAAAGGCCGCCAATCTCGGCATTCGAAAGCAGTACAAATTCGTTGATCGGATCAAGGCCGATGCCTCTGTATTTCTTCGCGCGATCCTGTTCATTCGTTTCAAACGCCAGAAATTCAACGTTGTCCGGCTTCTCCATCTTTTTCTTGGACACCGGGTCTTGCGGCAGCTTGAAACGACGATTGATCTGATATTTCAGACGCAGTAGCGCGTCAATTCCCGTTCCGCCCAGACCGATAATCAGAATCGGGTTGTCAATCGTATCGACCCTGATTTTCTCACTGACGATACCTCCGCCCAGTGATACATCCAGTTGTTGAATATGTTCTCTCACAATCGGTTTCATTCAATATCCTCCCTGTATTTCAATTAAAAAGACTAGAAATATCATTTACACTTGCCACTCCGATGACAGAATAATCTTACGATCGCTGTTATCCCCGGATATCTTTGAATATGTTTTTCAAGGTTGATATCCGGTGATAAAGGCGAACGCTTCGCTTCTCCAGCTTTTTTCTGTCCTCTCCGTTAACGTGTAAATTGAAATCTGTCTTTTAAAGCTCTCATTCACTGAGCTCTAACACGTTACACCAAATACTCAATCAAAATCGTTTTATCCGCCTGTTGCAGCGGGATGCTCAGTCGATCACCGTTCTTCAGTTCAACGCCTGAGCTTGCATCCACCGCACGGCCGGATTTCTCCAGCGTACCTCCTGCGGTATTGCGAATGATCAATCGGTCTCCATTGCCAGGAGTGAATATATATTTCTCGGTTTCCTTCAGTTCAGGGTCAAGCTGCAGCAATTGATGCAGGTGGAATTTGCCCCGGAAGGATGCCAGCTTTTTGTATTGCGGATAGGATTTGTCTCCAGTGTTCTCATCCCGAATCTCCACGATGATCTGACCGACAAAGCCGCGGTTTTTGCGTTTCAGCCAGCCCATGAGGAACCAACCGCAGGCCGCCACCACGATCAGGGCAATCACACCCAGGATGACGGGCAACCAAGGGAACGGCTTATCATTCGCAGCAGGTGGCGTTGTAGGTTTTGCCTGACTTCCGCCTGTGCCCCCTGCGTTGATGACAATCGGTGCACTTTCACGGTAAAAGCTGTCTTCCTCTGCACGGATGATCAGTTCATAGTTGTGATTGTCCGGCACTTCAAAGGTTCCGGCAAAACCGGAGCCTGTGTTCTTGAGCGGTTGCTCTTCACTCTTGCCTGCGTCCTTGTCATTCACGATCAAGGTGGCCTTCATGTCCGCATACAGATCTTTATCTTGTAGCGGTTGACCGCCATTTTCCAGCCTCGCTGACAGATCGATCTTGTCGCCTTTCGTATAGGACTTGGTCTTAATTGGGTCCGCAACGAGTTGAAGATCGTAGTTAAACAGCAAGTTGATATCGATGCTGTCTTTGGGAGCCCCTTTTACCCGAAGTTTCCAGTCGCCCTCCTGAGGTTTCAAGAGCTTCACCAGCGAATAACTTTTGGAGGTAGATAGCTTGGCCTCATTCGAATTCAGGTTTACGTTCTTGCCAGAAGGATCGGTTAACTGTACCTGTACTGGCTTCGAAGACATGATGGAAATATTGGCTTCGAGCACGCTGTCATTCGGCACGTTCACGGTAACTTCCTGATAACTGCCGTTTCCGGTTACAGAAGGTAGCTTCACAACATTCAGCTTGGCATGATCGGCGAAAATTTCACTCAAAATCTGCGGCAGATCATCCGGTGTATCGGTGATAAACGACTTGCCTTTTGTTTGTTTGGCAAGGTCTGCAAGTGCATTTTTGTTCAGCTTGCCATCGGCATTCAGTCCGATCGTGTAGACTGGAATACCTTTCGCTTGCGCATCCTTGACGGCTTTTGCCAGATCCGCGTCCGACTCGGCCTGGGTGCGTCCTTTGCTTTTGTTAAAATCGTTATTGCCATCCGCAAGCAGTACAATCATGGGCGAGTGCGACGGGTCGGCCCCATGGCTCAATATGTTCATGGCCTCCGCAACACCTACGGATATATCGGTGTATGGGCCTCTGCCAAGCTGGTCGATAAAGTCTTTCAGATTACTTTTATCTGCGTCAGACTGAATCTCAAGCATTGCCTTTTCTCGCTCCACCTGATCGGTGTAAGCCACGATACCTACTTTATCGCCGACGGTGGGCAGCATATCTATAAACATTTTCATCGCTTCGTTACTGATCTTGTCGCGATCACTTGTATTCATCGAGTTGCTGACATCGGCTACAAGCACCGCGTCGATTCCACTCGTTTGTGCCTGGGCAGCTTCCGCTTGGGGGAGCAATGCCGAAGGCAGCAGCAGGGTTAGTAATGCCAGCAGAACCAGAGTTCCGCTAAGCCAGCGTTTTTTGCGTATCCGCAGCATGGGCTGTACTCCTTCACGTTTGAGATTAAAATGCGAATAGTTTATTATAGGCGTCAAGCCTTAAGGAAATCTTAACAGTCTTCTAATAAAATCTGAAAAGCACCCCTATTCTGAGTTACAATTTTGTAATGTCTGACAAAAATCGACGATTTTAGCGCTTTTGTTGGAATTCAAATTCCAACTATGGAAATATGATATAGCTATTACCAACAAACCGCAATATAACAGCGCTTGATCTTCAAGCCTTAGAAAGGGACGGAATTATGGTTACATACGTATGCCTCGCCATAGTGTTTCTTTTTGTTATGATCAAGGTGATCACGTTTCAGGTTCATCGGCGAAAGACCGTCTCCCGTGAAGACACGGATCGTACCCTGTACAATATTCTAAATGGTGGGCGTGATGGAGCATGAGTAGTACGAAAAAAGTAGTATCCATCCGGCCTTTCTATCGAACGACATATGCCTACCAAAAGTTGCATATCTGCAAACGCTGCGGGCAGTATACCTGCCTCTGGGAAGATCAGTGCACTTCCTGCGGACGTAGCACCCTTGTCACCGTAGAGGAAAAAGCAAGTTCACGAGTAAAACGCAGGATGGTCCGTGATGCTTTCTTTGTTCTTTTGATCGGCGCCGCAGCTACTTATTTCGGTGAAACGCTGGACCAGTCTATGATCGCTGCTACGGTGACGCTGTTACTGTTCGGCGGCCTGATCTTCTTGCAGCAGCGTTCATTCCAGATTGAACAACGGCGCGAAATGAGACAGTTGCTACGATTGGACGAAGAGATCATTCGCCAAGGGATCAATCGGAACTGGGCCCTTGTTGCCGAAGCGCGAAAAGAGGACGAGGCACTCGCCTACGAGATGTTGCGCGAGATCGGCTCCCTGATCTATAACGACCGGATTCGTCTGCAACAGATCGCGTTACTGCAATCTTTCGTGTTACGCAGCGATATGGACTTGCAACTTAAACCGCTACTGCTCCAGAACTTCGAGCGGCTGCTCGCCGAGTATATTGGCGAAATTGCCCGGCTGAAGCCGGAACTGATCCGTGAAGACGCGATTCGTTATATCGCCACGTATGAGGTTCACATTTTACAGTTGCATAATGGCATCCAGATTCTGACCGCCGTGGCGGCCGCTGCCGTGCGTAAGAGCAAATATATTGAACTGTTTCCCAGTCTGATCACCCGCTATGCACGTTTCATGCCCAAAGACCGGTTTATGCGGCTTTATCACACGATCGAGCGTTATCCAACCAAAGCACGCGGTGGACTCGCGGAGTCCGTCGGCCGGGTATATAACGAGAAATACCGCGACCAGTATGCTGATGTCCATGGGTGACCGTCTGTGCAACAAGCCGGTCTATATCGTATCGAGACTGGCTTACGTTCAGATTCGGATTCATAAAAAGTGGGCGAACCGCGTGTAATAACCAGTTAACCCGTAAGTAAAATAATGCAAATCAGCTCCCTAATTATAGACGAACGGTACACCGAGCTTCCCTGCATTGTTGTGATCTAGTAAGCAAGATATCGTGCCATCTTTTAATCATATAAGTTTTAAACCAAAAACACCCCGTCCTTAGGTCTAGGATGAGGTGTTTTGTCGTTCTGGTTCATATTGTGCGAATTCTAACGATCACAGGGGAGCCATCATAGCGTGGTGACTGTATAACGAGTGAAGGCTGGAGTGCGGTTCACATCGTGTGAATAAGTGCATGTGCATCCTGATTGTAAAAAAGGGCCGCGACGTGCTTCCGTCGCGACCCTTGGTTTGAGCGTTCGGTACGATAGCGTACCCGAACGCTCTTGATATGAGCCATGCGGCATCCGCTACTGCGATGCATGGCTATGATGCTTCTAGCGCAACATGCGGCTGCATCGCCGCTTGCGCCAGTGCGTTACCGCCCGCGACGAGAATCGCGGCGGTCGCCCCTGCTCGGACCGCGTCCAGCGGAGTCTGAGCGGCCTGAACCAGCGCCACCGCGCCCAGCGGTGCGCTTGTCGGCGCTGCGGCCAGCCCAGCCGCCGCTTCGCTCTTCGCCGCGGCCTGCTCCACCGCGGCCGCCTTGGCTTGTGCCGCGGCTACTACTGCTGCGGCCTTGGCTTGTTGCACCGCGACTGCTGTCGCTGCTACGCGCCGATCCGCGGCCTGCGCTGCGCTCGTCACCGCTACGGCCGCCACTGCGTCCACCGCTACGGCCACCTTCGCCTCCGCGCGAACCACGACCGCCACGTCCACCATCTCGGCGGTCGTTACGACCTGCACCGCGACGGGCACTGCCTGTCCCGGCAGTACGACCACCACGCTCATCATTGCCCTCGCTATTAATTACGCGGCGAGAAGCTCCCGTAGAAGCGACTGGTCCTTCGCTTGTCCATTGGATGCGATTCAGCTTCTGATTCGTACCTTCCTCGATCCGAGCAAGCTCCGGTCTGTCATGCTGGGTTGCAAACGTCACGGCAAGACCCGTTCCACCTGCACGGCCTGTACGACCGATACGGTGAATATAACTTTCCGCATCATGCGGCATATCGTAGTTGAATACGTGGGTAACCCCTTCAACATCCAAACCGCGTGCGGCGACATCGGTAGCCACAAGGATTTGCAGCTTCGCATCACGGAATGCTTTCATGACATTCTCTCGCTTGGATTGGGACAAGTCCCCGTGAAGCTCGTCGCTCTCATATCCTGCTTCTCTCAGATCTTCGTTCAGCTTCGAAGCACGGCGCTTCGTCCGGCAGAAAATAATCGCCAAATACGGGCGATACGTATCAATCATGCCACGAAGAGCATCAAATTTGCCGCGATCTGTACATTCCAGCACCTGCTGGCGAATTTGATGAATCGGGATCACGGACTTGGAGGAAACTTTTACGTCCTCCGGGTCTTTCATGTAGTTTTTCGCCAGAACACGAATGCCCTTAGGCATCGTTGCCGAGAACAGCATCGTTTGACGTCTATGCGGCAATTCTTTCAAAATCGTTTCTACATCGTCCAGGAAGCCCATGTGTAACATCTGATCTGCTTCGTCCAGCACCAGCTTTTTCACATTATCGAGCTTCAAGGTACCACGGCGCAGGTGATCCAGAAGACGCCCTGGTGTTCCTACAACGATCTGCGTTCCGTTTTGCAGTTTGCGCAACTGCTTTTCTACATCCTGTCCACCATATACCGCAAGCACATGCAGCTTGTCATCGTTCGCGGTCAGTTTCTTCGCTTCTTCCGTAATCTGCAATGCTAGCTCACGCGTAGGCGCAATAATCAGGGCCTGCGGAGAGCGGTCGGATACGTTAATTTTCTGAATAATCGGCAGCAAAAAAGCCAGCGTTTTCCCTGTGCCCGTCTGCGCCTCGGCGATGATATCACGTCCACCCAGCAGTACGGGAATGGAACGCTCCTGTACTGGAGTTGGCACGGCGATGCCCTGATGTTTCAGCACCTCGCACCATTCCGGGCGAATGCCCAGTTGTTCAAAGTTTGCCAATCGTTACACCTCTGTATATTCATTTAGATAAGTTCATTTCATAGAAGACCCCTAGCCCCTTGGAAAATGCATAGGCATCTCCGTCTGAACTTGATTGAGTCTATGTCATTGTCTGAGTCGGCATACGAGCCTGCTATTGGCGTCCTTGTGCCCGAGTTCTGCATCTGAACCTGATTCTCTACTCCAATCACACCCGTAACTGCAGTACACATCCTGTGAGTCCAAACTAGTTTTCCTGAATTCAACTCTGATTATGAAATGAATTTTTAAAAAGCAATCATTCCATTGCTCTTCTTCTCCATACCCTGTAGTTTACACGTTCATCCAGCAAAACAAAAGCGAAACTGAACTACCGCGCCAACTTGTAGCATAAATGTATCGCAAAAAGCAGACGTTTTAAGTTTATATTTCACACGAGGCGCGTATAAGCCGGACATAGGGAGTACGGAACAACAAGGTTTGTTTTTCGTAAATCAAGCTACACCAACTACTGTGACACCAACCACGAAAGTCCTAACGATCACCACAGAGCTTATTTGCTCGAATTATGCCTTGGCTGAATTCTAACGATCACCAGGAAGCTTATTTCGTCAAAAATCACGAGAATTCTCACAAAAAGTAGTGAAATCAGTAAAATAGCGTCTCTGGTGATCGTTAGAAATGAAAATGGCCCAAATTGGGCTAAATAAGCTCTCTCCTGATCGTTAGCGCTCACAGCTACAAAAAAAGCGGCTCCCCCGGCACACACCGCAAGGAGACCGCTGCATATTAATACTGTCTAGCGTTATCTATAGCCTATATTCGTTCGCATCGCAGTCCGCTATTTCTAACTTAGTTGCCACCTGTTGATGTTGTAACGTTCAGATACCAATACCAATACCAATACCATTTTGGAACAAGTTACTTAAACGTTACGCCTTACTTGAACTTTACACTTCGCTTTAACTTTACGCCTTACCCGAGCCTTACATGAGCTTTACGCTTTACTTCAGCCTTATGCTCCGTGTCCGCCCGTCTCCGGGACGGTACCCGCATCAGAAGCCTTAAATCCGCTGCGCTCCAGCAATCGGGAGCTTTCCTCGTTTAATCCACGCAAATGCACGGTTTTACCAAGCTTGGCGTATTTGAATTTTACTTTGCCAATCGCCACAACCGCAGTGTTGTCCCAGATATGCGAGCCTCCAAAGTCAATGGTGATGTCCTGCGGATCGGCTTCCGCATCGAATTTGTCCACGAAATGGGACGAGGAACCGAAGAAGAACGGCCCATGTACACGATACACTTTCTGTCCTTGCTCCTCGCTAGACTGGACGCGAATTTTGGTCTGTTTCCAGCCGAAGTGCAGCACACTGAGCACGACGCCAACCATTACACCAAGCGACAGATCATGCGTGTAAACAACGATCGCTACCGTCACCACCATAACGATCGCTTCAGCGCGTGGCACGCGAGCTATATTTTTCACAGAACTCCAGTCAAACGTACCAATACACACCATAAACATCACGCCAACCAGCGCACCCATCGGTACCTGCTTCACCACACCACTCAGGAGCAACAATAAAATCGCCAGGAACGCACCTGCCGTAAATGTCGACAGCCTGCCGCGTCCGCCTGACTTCACATTGATGACGGACTGTCCGATCATCGCACAGCCACCCATACCACCAAATAGCCCGTTCACAAAGTTCGCAATCCCCTGACCACGCACCTCGCGGTTTTTGCTACTTTTGGTTTCCGTCATCTCATCCACAATGGTTGCGGTCAAAAGTGACTCCAGCAAACCGACAAGTGCCATCGTAAACGAATAAGGAAGCAGAATCATCAATGTATCCCATGTCCACGCAATATTCGGCAGATGGAACATCGGCAATGTGCTCGTCAGATTGCCCATCTGACCTACCGTTTTAACATCGAGATGAAAGACCACTGTAATAATAGTCATGATAATAATCGCTACAAGCGGTGCCGGAGCCCCTTTGAAAAAACGCGGCAAAATATAGATGATAGCCAGTGTTCCCGCCACCATCACATACATGATCCAGTTCGCTCCCGTAAAGTGGGTGAGTTGCGCCATAAAGATCAGAATCGCTAGTGCATTCACAAATCCGGTCAACACCGAATGCGGCACGAACGTAATAAATCGTCCTACTTTAAATATGCCTAAAATAAACTGAATGATGCCCGTCAGGATGGTCGCCGCAAAAAGATACTCCACGCCATAATCCTTGACAAGCCCTACCATCAATACCGCCATAGCTCCTGTTGCTGCCGAGATCATGCCCGGTCTGCCGCCCGCAATCGAAATGACGATCGCTATCGTAATCGACGCGTATAACCCAACCATCGGATCTACACCTGCAATGATGGAGAACGCAATCGCTTCTGGAATCAACGCCAGAGCTACCGTGATGCCTGCGAGCACGTCTCCGCGGATATTGCCAAACCACTGTTGTTTTAACGTATTCATATGTTGTTGCTTTGCCTCCTAGATTTGTCCCTCAAATTAACGAACCTGCTGAAGAATAACGGGAGTCGTGCACGTCCAATTTCTCACCTTGGGACCCATAAAAACGACAGTGGAAAGTCTGCAAACAACTAAAATAATGGATAAGTCTTCGTAGAAAAAAACTACTATTATGCCTGACTCTTCGCCTGCTCATGGTAATGCCTAAAAGCATACCGCGCCCTTAACCTGTCTATTGCTAGTCTACTTGTCCCTAAGTGCATGATGATCTAATGCCTTGATTCAACTGCAAACACCGTCTCATAATCATCATGTCGTTGCCGTTCCAGCATGTACTGACCACTTCCGTTACCATTCAACTGTCTTTCTTGCTTACGGCATCTCTTCTCACCAACTAATCTCAACTATATTTGCTGGATAAACAGAGCAATGCCTGTTGTTAGTTTTCCTCTCTCAGAAAAACCGGGGCCGTTAATCTACTGACTTAATATTATAGTTACAGACATACATATGTACGAACACTGTAATATCGCAAAAACAGGTGCTTATCCCCTATTATCTTCATTCTTCTAGATTTAACTCTCTTTATCTCTGCTCATCAAAAAAAACCGCAAAGCCCTTTAATAAAAGGCCTTGCAGTCTATTTTGGCATTTACAGGTTATGGTTATGGTAAGTTATACCTATTGTCAAGCAATCACTTTTTGGCGTTCGTTTGCTAACTTCATTATTATAAAAGCTTGAACTTCCGGCTTAAAACCTGCCCGATTTAAAAATCGAGTACAGCAGAAATGCCACCATGAGGATCGCCACGAGAAAACCAATCTCAATCACCGGAATATCCCATAGCATCGTGGATTGGTGACTAATCGAAGAACCGATAATAAGTCCTACCATGATGATACAGAAGGCGAGCAGCACAATGCTGAACGATAAACGATTGCTGATCTGATCCAGTCTGCGCATGAGCGACTCTAATTCGGGAACGCTGATCTCCAGTCGCAGCTTGCCTTTGCTGATGATGGAGGACAACTGCCGTAGCTGTCCCGGCAAACCAATGACACTTTCGGCCATATCTGCCGCACTGCGAAACAGCCGATTTTTGATCCGACCCGCACTAAAACGTTCCTTGAGCAGCTTTCGCCCGAACGGCTCTGCCATATCCACAATGCTCAAAGTAGGATCTAGATGTTCAATGACCCCCTCCATCGTCAGCAAGGATTTGCCCATCAACAGTATATCTGCGGGCATGACAACCCTATGTTTCTGGGCAATGCCAAACAGATCATTGAGCGCCTGTCCTACACTGATTTTGGAAAAAGGGATATCGTAATATTTCGTTCGAAGTTTGTCCAAATCCACATGAAGGGCGCGCGCGTCCATGTCATCCGGCATCATACCGAGCTTCTCAATCGCACGGATCATACTATCCGTATCCTTACGCATCAGCCCGATAATAAGCGAGGCAAGCTGCTGCTTCATCTCATCACTCAGACTGCCCACCATACCGAAGTCGATGAAAGCCAGTCTCCCGTCCTTCAGCACCATCAGATTACCAGGATGCGGATCGGCATGGAAGAAGCCATGCATAAAAATCTGATTGAGCAACGCATCCACCAGCCGCTCGGCAATATTGTTCAGATCATGACCACGCTTCACCAGTTCATCCCGATTATTCAGCTTAATGCCCTCGATATACTCCATGGTCAATACACGTGATGAGGTCTGATCCCAGTAGATTACCGGAATTTTCACTTTAGGGTCCTGCTGATATTGCTGTGCAATCTTCTCCGTATTGCGACCTTCCACCGTATAATCGAGCTCAGCCATCAGAGCTTGGGCATACTCTTCTACCATCTGCGGAATCTGGTATTGTTTCACCCAATCCCAACGTTTCTCCGCCATCGCAGTCAGTTCTCGCAGAATGTCCAGATCGCGCTGCACAATCCGCGATATGCCGGGGCGCTGGATTTTGATCGCTACCGCCTCTCCGCTCTGAAGTTTGCCCAGATGCACCTGACCAATACTGGCCGCGGCCACCGGGGTATCCTCGAACCGGGAAAAGATCTCTTCCAGCGGTGTATCCAATTCCTGTTCCAAAATACCCCGTGCCGTCTCTGACGAGAACGGCGGAACCTGATCCTGTAATTTGACCAATTCACGAATCACCGATTCAGGTAATAGATCTGCCCTTGTGCTTGCAAGTTGCCCCAGCTTCACAAAAGCCGGCCCCAGCTCCTGCAACACCAGCCTGATCCGTTCACTTAACGTTTTGGAAGGTTGCGCTTCACGCGACATCCACCGTCTGGGCAGCGCGAGTAGCTGGAATAAACCCAACTCCTCGACCATATACCCGAAGCCATGACGCACCAACGCCATGGCAATTTCCCGGTATCTGCCGACATGTTTGATCCGCACAGCCATCTATTCGATCTCGTTTCCTTTGAGAGGAGGAGAATCTTCGACAACCGGAGCCGGGGATTCATCAAGTTGAAGTTGAGGTGTCTGATTCTGCTCGGCCAGCTTTTTTTCCAAAACGGCAACACGCTGTTCCAAACTGGTTACGTCACTTTCGGATGCCACGCCAGCTTCCTGAAGCACACGTTTGACCTGCTCCTGAATGACACGTTTCAGCTGGCCTTGCTCTTCTTCCCCGCGCTCCAACAATCGTTCAACAAACGCTTTGGATTCTCCAGGTGCAAGCTTCCCGCGCTCCACCAGATCATCCACGGTTTTCTCAATCTTTTCTTTGCTAACTAACGTAAGACCAAGCCCTAACGAGAACGCCTTCTTGAACAAATCGCTCATCTTATTCATCCTCCTCTTCGGTTGTCTATATATTACACCTGTTAAACCTCGACATGCAAAAAGGAGAGTTTCCTTACACGTACCGCGCTGCCCATTTTCCCGCTTGCAAAACTAATCGACGATATGTTTCATTCGCAAAGGATGGAACTGAATGCCCAGGCATCAGATAAACAATCCGCCCGAGTCCATACTTATGTGCCCATGCTGCCGGTTTCGGCCCCTCTTTAGACTGATAGTGTAGCAAAATTTTAGTCTCGGTAAATGAACCAAACTCAAATTCATATGGTTCTTCTTCCATCGTAAAACCGGAAATGCCCTCCGTCACAGGATGGCTCTCTTCCGTCACCATGAACTCCAGCGGCGCATATGGCGGGTGATGGAGAAATTTGGCGCCAATCATCTGTTTGATCTCATTTCGGTTCTGAAGCGAGATTCCATTATGTAAGATGACCAGCCCGCCCCCGTTACTTACATAAGACAACAGACCTGCTGTCTGCTGCGGGGAGACTTTGCCTCTCCAATCGTCCATGTATGAGATACATACATCAAATCCCGAAATATTTTCATGAAGCAACATGTTGCGATTTTCACTACATTGAACTGTAATCGTATCTTGAAAAATCCGGCTAATCTCCCCGTCTACCCCCTGTAGCGGATGCCAGTCCGGATGTGTATAATCTCCAATTAAAAGTGCCTTTTTGCGATGATCCATTATAATCATCTCCTTTCTTCTGATGTTATTCGTTTAGATTCGTCTGCACACTCCATATCCTATAAATTAACCACGCTTTATAAAATCGACTACCGTGGTGTTTCTTCATCTCTTCCACTTAGGTTTCGAATAAGATGTTCCCATCTCACAATACTTCCTAGTATAGCCGTATAACGGATTGGCATATCCATATCATCCAGATTCAGCTTGGACTCACCGTCTCCCTGTCACAACACACCCCATCCCTAACACATTCCACATGTTTCACTAAAAACCTTTAATTGTGCAGTCCAACACCCAACTTCACGACCAAAGTCTCAGGAGGTTCAAAACGAATTCAAGCCCTTCCGCATATGGATAAGTTAAGTACGTTCGTTCTGAGCACTTCTGAGCACGATCATTGCACACGGATGCTACACTTGAACTAAGCTTGGTGCTCGCGGTACAGTCGACAATGCTCCACCCATCGCTGTGCGGCTTGCGGATCAGAACCGAGGTGTACATGTGTGTATCCAGCTACGATACTGCCCGCCGCGTATCCCTCCTGCTTCGAACCCCTTAACCCCTTCGTCTCATACGCGTATGGAATGGCTCCTTCTTCGCGGTACGTCATCATGGAGTAATGGAATTCATGCCCCCGTAGAACTTCACCCTGTTTTAGCAAAAAGGAATCCTGAACCGCACTCGCCTCCCGGTATCCCAGTGCAGCTCGTTTCTTCTGCATCTGTACCTGCGCAGGAATAATACCTGCCATGGGATATGTCCGCCCTTCACGATCCGTGAGCGTTTCGGCCAGTACCATATAGCCGCCGCACTCCGCAAACAGCGGCATCTGGGAACGAGCTGCTTCGCGGAGCCCTTCCAGAAAACGCTCGTTTCCGGCAATCACCGCGGCAAACTCTTCAGGGAAACCACCACCCAGATAAATACTATCCGCCTTAGCCGGGATGCCTTCACCAGCGAGTGGACTGAAATACTTCAGCCTTGCCCCAGCCGCTTCAAGCAGTTCCAGGTTATCGGGATAATAGAAATTAAATGCCGCATCACGAGCGACGGCAATAACAGGCTGGTACGTATCCGGCTTGCTGTGGATGTGAAGAGCCGCGTGTTGGGCTACATACTCCGCGTCTTTTACGCTGGCTAAACGGGCAATGTTAGTGATATCGGTTGCGTTAGCCATATCGTTAGTATTAGTTTTGTCGCTAATGAGAGCCATTTCTGTATCACTAGATATATTCAATGTATCGCTAGTACGAGCAGTATCAGCCACATGAGCTGTGTTACTCGGGATGACATTCGTTGAGCCAGCTAGAATGGTGGAATGCACCGAGAGCGGGGGAGCACTTGTTGCCAGCTCCAGCAGAAGATCCATATCCGTGCCTTCCAGCAACACATCGGCTGCCCGCTGAAATAAAGGTTCCAGTTCACCACGCTCAATGGCAGGAACGAGTCCAAGATGTCTCTCGGGGATCGACATGTCTTCATCCCTTTTCAGCCAACCGACGACCGGAATACCGCACATTTGCTCAATGGCTTTTTTCACAATTGTATAATGACCCGCACTTCCGCACCGATTTACAATCACACCAGCAATGTTTAATTCAGGCTCCAGATGCTGAAAGCCCAGTACGATAGCCGCTGCACTGCGCGCCATACTCCGTACATCGACAACCAAAATCACCGGTGTCTGCGTAATCATCGCGATCTCGGCGGTAGAGCCGATGTTGCTGAGCGGATCTTTGCCATCGTAGAGGCCCATCACGCCTTCAATGATGGAAATATCATGTCCTGCGGAAGCCCGCTGAAATGTCTGCTTCACATATGCAGGCGAAGTCATCCATGCATCCAGATTACGCGAAGGTCTGCCCGTCACTGCCGTATGATACGTTGGATCAATATAATCCGGACCGCATTTGAACCCCTGAACACTCAATCCTCGCTGGGCGAGTACCTTCATTAGACCGAGCGTTACCGTTGTTTTGCCAGCCCCACTCCCCGTACCTGCGATGATCAGCCGAGGTGCACTTTGGTTATTGGACGTTACATTTTTTGAGTTCATCGTTCATCCCGCCTTTGCTTTACATATAACAAATAGACCATCCCATATCGGTTTCAACGGCTGGGACGGTCCTTTACATGAGGTTGTAACAACTACTTTTTATGTGTAAATACATAAGATGCTTCCCAATCACACGAACCCTAGCTTAATCAAACGCAACCCGTGCGACAGAGATCGTCAAGTTGCCGCTCTTTTTCTTTTCCAGCAGCCAATGATCAGCTCCCGAAGAGAGCAGCGCCGCCGGTTCACTTACGCCATAGGCTCCGGTGTATTTAAATACCGTCTCGGACGGATTGGCAAGTTGAACCGTATTCAGTTCCTCTGGAGTGTAAGTGACGAGTTCCCAGCCGTACTTAGCACATAGAGCCAGCAGGCCTTCCTCATCTTTTTTCAGATCAATCGTAGCCACGTTGCGCACGCTCTTCACGGACAGGGACAGCTCTTCCAGCGTGGCAAGCACTTCCTGCTCCAACTCCTCCATCGCCGTTCCGCGATTGCAGCCCATGCCGAGCACGAGGCTCTTCGGACGATACAACACACCATTCGTTAGAAAACGTTCCTCTTCCGCCGCCGAAAGCAGACGGTCACTGACCACCAGTGCAGCGTTAAACGCAAACGATTCCGTCTCCTGCATACTGCCGAAGACCTGAATGTGATCCGGTACAGGTTTGTTATACCGCCACCAGTTGCGTTCGCCTGTCTCTTGAATCAGTGCCACCGGCTCTTCGTTGACCACCGCCGCACTTACCGGGGTTGCTTTATCAAAGCTGTCCACGATCCAGCCCAGTTCACGACCAAACATATCCACCGGAATCGTGCCCTGCACATCCGAAGCCGTCGTAATGACTGCACGTGCACCAAGCACTTCCGCCACTTGACGCGTGAGTTCATTGGCACCGCCAAGATGACCGGATAACACGCTGATCACGTTCTCGCCGCGGTCATCGATGACCAGCACGGCAGGATCGACTTTTTTGTCCACCAGCAGCGGAGCAATCATACGGACGACGGCACCCAGCGAGATAAACAGAATGATGCCGTTGTAACGTTTGAACAGGTCTGGCAGAATCAGCTTCACCGAACCTTCAAACAGGGCATATCCAAGTTGTTCCTCATCGCCACGGGCAAATTTGCTCATATAATAGACGTCTGTACCCTGAAACTGTCCTTCGAGGTTGCGCACCATCTCCACGCCGTGCTTCGTAATGGCTACAGCAGCAAACGGATTACTCACCGAACTTCACTCCCTTGCGATAGCCGTGGGTGAAGGATTTGTCGTACAGTTTGGAACGGTGAGCATCCCGGTTCACCAGATCAGGATCAAGCGCCCAGCCTGCCAGAATCATCGCATGCATCGTAATGCCTGCGGCACGCAGATCCGCAGCCAGATTAGCCAGCGTGGTACGCACAATTTTCTGATCCGGCCATGTTGCTCGCTGCACTACCGCCACTGGTGTATCTTCGCTCCAGCCTGCGGCAAGGAATTCCACCACGACTTTTTTTGCCAATGTTGCACTTAGGAAGAGCGCCACCGTACAGTGATGCGAGGCCAAATCGCGCAGCTTCTCCCGTTCAGGCACAGGGGTGCGTCCTTCCGCACGTGTCAGGATGACGGTCTGCGTCAGTTCCGGCACAGTCAGCTCCGCTCCCAGCGCCGCTGCCGAAGCAAATACCGAGCTAACGCCTGGAATAATCTCGTACTCCACGCCCTGTTGTTTCAACAAAACCATCTGTTCCAAAATGGCACCATACATCGCTGGATCACCCGTATGTACACGTGCTACGCTGCGTCCTGCACGAACCGCTGTGCACATCAGTTCGACCTGCTGTTCCAAATCCATGCCGGAGCTTTGCAACACCTCGGCTTCGGGTTTGGCAGTCGCAATCAGTTCGTCATTCACGAGGGAATCCGTGTACAGAACGAGGTCGGCATTTTTCAAAATATTCGAACCTTTTACCGTAATCAGCTCAGGATCTCCCGGGCCTGCACCAACAATGTACACTTTCGGTTCCAATGTTTTCATTTGCTCACCACCATCAGGCTTAAATATTCCAGCTCCTGCCCTTTCAGTTCACGGGCGTCACGCCAGACCAATTCATAAGGAGAAGTGACTTTGGTGACCACCGACGCTTTGCCGCCAAGTCCCATCTCCTCCAGCAGCTCCAGCATCGGGTCCAGCACCTTTGCCACCTTAATAAACACAATCGTATCGTGATGCTCAATCGCCTGCCTCATCGCTTCTTTATCCGCTGTAGCCGGAATAATGCCAACCTGCTCATCTCCATCTGCCAGATGGATATCCAGCGCTGCCGCCGCACCAAGCACGGAGGATATGCCCGGAATCGAGCTAATCGGCACTTCAGGATGAAGTTCACGCATGAGACGTGCAAGGTGGATAAATGTACTGTATAAGTTCGGATCACCTTCCGTCACGAACGCTACATCTTTGCCATCCTTTAAAGCTTCCCAGCACGCTTCCACGGTTTTTCCCCACTCCCGCTCTAGTACGACCGGGTCTTTGGTCATCGGAAAGATCAGCCCCAGCATCTCTTTCTCCTCTGGATTCACATATAATTCAACAATTTCGTGGGCGTAGGATTTACCACCCTTGCGTTTCTTCGGGTAGGCGACCACCGGGCATTCGCGAATCATCCGGTATGCTTTGACCGTAATCAGCTCCGGGTCTCCCGGACCGACACCGACGCCATATAATGTGCCAACGGTAACTCCGGCTCCTGTCATGCTCTTTGAACTTTCCGTGTGAATTCCGGTACTGTTGATGTTTCCTGTTGTTGTGCTGATGCTGCTCTCCCCCTTTTCATTCTCTGCAAACTATTCCGCTCCGTTCGCTGTTTCGGCTTCCGCTTCTGCTCCTGCAATAAATTGACCTGTAATGACATAGATCGGGTTCAGTCCGTCAAAACGGGTCATGTTCAGGATCGGCTTGCTCCGCGCCGTCTGCAGCAAAGTCACGGAGGCATCCATGCCTGCATCGCGCATCGCCTTCATGCTGTCATGCAGCGTTTCGATAGTCGCTGCATTCACCACGATGCGTCCCTCGGGGCGCAGCCGGGACGCACACAAGGCGATCAGCTGCGCAAGTTCACCGCCGCTGCCGCCAATGAACACCGCATCGGGACCCGGTAGTTCGTCCAGCCCCGCTGGCGCTTTGGCATGAAGGACGGTAAAATCCGTCCGGAATTTGATCCGGTTGGCCTCGATGTTCACGAGGTCACCTTCGTTCTTTTCGATGGCGAAGACCTGGCCTCGCGGCGCCAGCCGCGTGCACTCCACCGCCACCGAACCGGAACCTGCGCCGATATCCCACACGATGCTGTCCTCGCCCAGTTTCAGCTCAGATAAGCTGAACGCGCGGACTTCACGCTTGGTGATGAGGCCCTTCTCGGGTTTGCGCTGATGGAATTCTTCATCTGCAAACCCGAAGCCTTTGCGCGGCGCCGGTGCATCTTTACGGCGCAACAAAATGACGACGTTCAGCGGGCTGCACTCAGCCGCTGCCAGCTCGTCCAGGGTGTAGTGGCGGGCACGCTCGTCTGCCGCGCCCAGGTTTTCCGCAACGTAGGCATCGTACTCCGTCATGCCGAACTGTTGCAGATACGCCCCGATCGCAGCGGGGCTGTTATGCTCGTCCGTGAGCAGCGCGACTTTGGCTTTGCCATCGATGCGCTGGGCTAGACCTTTGAGGGGGCGACCGTGCACGCTTTCAAGCACGGCGTCGTGCCAGCTCTCGCCAAGCCTTGCGAATGCCAGCTGCAGCGAGCTGAGATTAGGCCGGATATCCAGCTGATCCGGGCCGAGTTTGCGCGCGAAATATCCGGCGATGCCGTAAAACAGCGGGTCTCCTGAGGCAAGCACAACGATGGTGTGCGAGTCCTGCAACGCTTTTATTTTCGCAACGAGGTCATTCAAACTGCTCTTGATCACAATCTTCTCTCCCGCAAACGACGGGAAAAATTGCAACAGACGTTCGCCGCCTACCAGCACATCGGCCTCCTGAATGAGTTGTAGACTGTCTGCCGTCAGCCCCGCCGCGCCTTCTTCGCCTACGCCAATAATGCGGATGTTACGATTCTTTGCTCCAGTTGTTATGTTCGAGTTCACTGATTTCCGCCCTCCCCAGTTCCATTCCTTTCATGGTGACGAGCACCACTTCCACCGTTACGCCGCCCCCCGCATGTTCCAGACAGTGCTGACAGGCGTATAAGCATAACTTTTCAAAATAAGGCAAATATCCCGCTTCGGTCATCATATCTGCTACCTGAGTCGCCGTGTTGGCTTCCTCGATCGCTTGCGCCAGTTCATCGCCAGCTCCGGTCTCGCGAGCCACGGACGCAAGAAATCCAAAATCCACCGGCGCACTTTTGGAGTGCACCATCATGACCCCTTGAGCCACTTTGGCGAATTTGCCCGGCATCCCGACCAGACTGATGCGTTTCATGCCCAGCCGTTTCCCGTGTTTGATCGCAAAGCCGACAAAGTCACCCATCTGAATAAAGGCTTCTTCCGGCAGTTCGGGCATCATTTTCATGGCATACTTCTCACTGCTGCCTCCTGTTGTCAGCACAATATGCTCACAACCGGAAGCCTGAGCAACGGAAATCGCCTGTACTACACTGGCTTTGTACGCTGAAGTAGAGAACGGAACGACCACGCCGCGTGTGCCTAAAATGGATATACCGCCAAGAATGCCAAGCCGCGCATTGAGCGTTTTCTTCGCGATCTCTTCGCCGTCCGGTACGCTAATCACGACCCGCACTCCCCTGGCGGCCCCATATTCCGCAAGTACCTGTGTCACCGCTTCGGTAATCATGCGGCGCGGCACGGGATTAATGGCCGCTTCCCCAACAGGCACGGGCAATCCTGGCTTCGTAACACGCCCCACACCAATGCCGCCATCCAGCTCTACCCCCGGCTCGTCCCGCCAAGACACATGCGCAATGATTTTCGCCAAATGTGTGGCGTCCGGGTCATCCCCGGCGTCTTTGATCGTGGCACAGGTCGCCGTACCGTCCGTCATCAGTTCCTGCTCGATCAGCTCGAACGAGTGGTCAAAGCCGGCGGGCAAGGAAACCACGGCTTGCGCAGGGATATGACCCGTTAACAGGAACTGCGTCGCTCCTTTGGCAACGGCTGTCGCACACGCACCGGTCGTAAAGCCGGAACGCATCGGTTTATCCGGGTCCGGTGCTTCTCCGCTTTTCATGCGTTTCTTTTCCATGGCTTTGAACCTCCCGTCCTTCTATATGCTAGTTTGTTCGTGCGCTTATGTTGATTGTTGGTTGATTTTGATTGTTCATTGTTGTTTGGTCTTGTATGGATTGTGGATACATTGATTTTTAGTTTTACTCAACAACTGCGGTGCTAGTAACTGTACACTAACCCCTAGTGATCGTTAGAAGTTACCGGAGCGGAATCCCCATCTCTGGTGACTCGCACGCTAAGCGTCTCATTTACTTAACACCCACACACTCACGACTGAGCGCTAACGATCACAGATAACGTTATTTGGCCTAATATGCCCTCGCTGGAATTCTAACGATCTCAGGAGACGCTATTTCACTAAAACAGTGCGATTTCCAGCGCTTTTGGGTGGTTTTGAGCGAAATAACGTTCCTCAGGATCGTTAGAATTTCAAAAGGGTGATTTCACGCAAAATAAGCTTCCTGGTGATCGTTAGAAGTTGCTGGACTTTAACAGATTCGGACATGGCCCTTAGTGAAGACTCTTCCAGTTCTCATTAGGATTCGGCACGGCTCGCTAACCAGACTTAAATCAGATCAGGTAGATTTCGTTTGACCTCACTGGTCGAGCGAGGCAAACCGCCTTAGTACCCGCTCTATGCCTTTACAGCCATCAACGAGATTGCGTTAAGTGCTGCCACGACGATGGTGCTGCCACCTTTTCGACCGATGTTGGTAATAAAAGGAATGTCCAGCTTGCGTAGCTCGTCCTTGGACTCGGCCGCAGATACAAAACCTACCGGCATGCCGATGATCAGCCCCGGCTTGGCCTCGCCCTCTTTGACAAGACGAATCAATTCCAGCAGCGCCGTTGGCGCGTTACCGATGGCGTAGATGCCCCCGTCATACATTTGGGTTGCTTTGCGCGTCGAGATGATGGCACGAGTGGTGTTGAGGCGTTTGGCCTCTTCCATCACATCTGGATCGGATATATGTACATGTACATCGCCGCCAAAACCGCGAATACGATCCTTGCTCACACCCGCCTGAATCATCTGCACATCGGCAATGACTGACTGACCTGCACGTAGCGCCGCAATCCCTGCCTGGATCGCATCCGGGTGAAACACCATACTACGGCCCAGTTCAAAATCAGCCGAAGCGTGAATCACACGCTGTACGACTGGATACTGCTCATCGGTAAACGGGTGCTCCCCCAGTTCCTCCGTAATCATCTCAAAGCTCTTACCTTCAATTTCCTGAGGTTGCACGGTCAGCGGTTTAAATTCCGTCTTAAAATCCACCCGAATCACTCCATTCTTCTTTCGATATTTACAATAAAGCCGTTCAAAGTTGCGTTATTCAAATTAAGCCTATCGGGGAGATTATTTCCCCAAAATACTTTTCAGCTCGTCCAGTACACCATCAAAATGATCAAACACCGTGCCAAACTCCGCCTCTGGACGTGAGATCAGCACAACATGAATGCCCAGCTCCAGTGCAGACTGGATTTTCTCATCCACGGCTCCGGTTTTACCGCTTTCCTTGGTGACCATCACCGTTGTTGCATAGTGCTTGTAAAGTGCCTCATTCATTTCTCGGGAAAAAGGTCCTTGCATCGCAATAATATTGCGTTGCTCTACACCCAGCTCACCGCATTTCTCCATATTGTCGAGACGGGGGAGCATGCGTGCAACAAGTCGTATATCCGGATCACCGAGCAGGTGCTTGGTGAAGATTTGCAGCGTTTTGCTGCCTGTTGTCAGCATGACAGAACCTTTCAGCTCTTTGGCTTTGAGTGCTGCCTCATCATAAGATGACACGACATGTAATAGTTCATGGTCATCATAAGCAAGCCCCGTTCGTTCGTAACGAATGTAAGGAATGTTCGCTTGTTTCGCGGCTTCCATAGCATTCGCATGGGCTTCTTCGGCAAAAGGATGGCTCGCATCCACAAGGACAGGGGTATTATTTTCAAGAATCAGTTTCACCATCGCCTCTACGGTCAATCGGCCTGTCCGCACTGGTAAACCGGCTTCGGTCAGACTTTGGGCTGCACTTTCGGTCACAACCGACGTCAGGACGTTATGTCCTTGTTGCTGGATTCGGATCGCAAGTTCGCGTGCATCGCTTGTACCGCATAACATAAGAATCATGAACGCTTCACCTGCTCGGAAGTTGATGCCACTTGTGCCTGAGAAGAAGATGCGTGCTGCTGTATATCTCCTGCTGTTGCTTCTAAATCGTGTTGCTGGCTGCTCCGATGTCCTTCGTGCTCATGGTGCGAGTGATGCAACTCTTCGTCATGGTCATGATGGAAATCAAGTGTTGCCTCACGAGTAGATGCAGCCTCCGCAGCGTGCTCGGAATGCTCGTGGTCATGACTATGATCGTGATGATCGTGCTCATGATGGTGGTGATCGTGCCCGTGGTCATGTCCGTGATCGTGATGATCATGGTGATGGTGGTCATGGTGATGATCATGGTCGTGATCGTGGTCATGCCCATGGTCGTGGTCGTGATGGTGATGATGGTGTTTGGCCGCTTCAAGGCGGAACTGGCAGTTGTCACAGTTGGCTGTAACCCTTCCATATAGCCCCTCGTGCGCACGTTCCAACACCAGCTCGACCAGCTTCGGATGGAAGCCGAAATAACCACCGATTTCGACTTGAATGTCGGGATGTACGGCTGCAAATTCGGCCGTCATCTCATCAATGCGTTTAATCAGTACACCGGTAAAGAGGAAATACGGCATGACAATAATTTTTTTCGCACCAAGCAAGAGGCAACGTTCCAATCCATCCGGGAAAGAAGGCTGGGTTACGCCGATAAAGCTACTTTCTGCCCATCTGTACGGCAACTTCTCCCACAGCATACGGGTCATTTTGAAAAAGTCACTGTTGGCATCCGGGTCACTGCTTCCCCGTCCAAGTACAAGTACAGCGGTCTCTTCATCGGTCACCGTAGCAGGCGGGGCAGCCACTGCAACTGCTGTATCTGTTCCACCTTCACCTTGAGCTGCGATGCGTACAGGCTGCGCCTCTTGCAGACGAGTTTGCATAATTTGCACGACTTTTTCATGCACACCAATCGGACGTCCATAGATAAACTGCACTTGCGGATAACGCGCTTTGGCACGATCAATCGCATTCGGAATATCAATCTTGGCATGACCCGCTGCAAATAAAATAATCGGTACGAGTACGACGCGGGTCGCGCCTCGATCTACACAAGCGGTAACTCCATCCGCAATACTCGGTCTGGTTAATTCCAGAAAACAGGTTTCGACCAGTGTGTCCTCCGGTGCTTGCTCAGCGACTTCACGTGCAAACTCCTTTAACTCGCGGTTCCCCTCGGGATCACGGCTCCCGTGTCCCACCAACAAAATTGCATCCATCTTCGTATTTCCTCCTCTGTCCGATCCACAGATCAGATTTCTCATATTCGTAAGGCTCTCCTCTCGGTTCCAAGGAAGAAAGGTTTGATCTATTTCTATTTCTAGTTCTGTATTGATTCAGCTGTACATGTTGTATCTATCTCAATCAGCTGGGTTTCAGCCGAATTGTATTTAGATTATCGTTTCGTGTTTTAGTCACCGCATACCGGATTCACTTCAACAGTGACTGGCGCATCCACATGACGGAAGCCTTGAATGACTCCTACACGTTTGAAAAACTTGTGGAAACGTTCGTTCGGATGACCTTTTTCCTTGTACTCCGCGACAATGCGTTCCACAATGCCACCGATCTGATCACCCGGAATGCCCTCTGCTACAGGCTGAGCCGGATGTGCATTGCGGCCGAACTTTTTACCGCCAAGGAACAGATCGTAACCGCCTTTGCGATAAACGATGCCGATATCCTCCAGCACTGCCCCGTAACAAGCCATACCGCAACCGTTTAACGCTACGCTCGTTTCCTTCGGAGCAGACAATCCACCGATCACGTCCTGCAAATGGTTAGCCATCGGCACTGCGTCGTCCTTCTCCAGGTTGCAGAAGTCACAGGCTTTGACTTTGATCACATCCCCAATCGGCACTACGATAAAGTTCGCTGCGCGTAGCTCGTCTACCAGCGCGTCCGGCTCAAACGTCGGCACTCTCAGAATAATCTGGTGCTCCGGCGTATACTCAAGTTCGCCATCCTCACTCGCGCACTGCGCCAGCAGGGCCATCTGAGCGGCGGTGAACTTTTTGTTGCCCACGCCAGGCGACACGCCGATCTCAAAGAGCGGCGCCTTGCGCCCGGGCACGGGCACAGCAGCGGCTGCGCCAAGCACCGCTGCGCTGCTTGCGTCCTGCGCGCCTGCGGCTGCCGGGCCTGACGCCGTAGCGTCCAGCCAGCGGCTTGCCGCTTCGCCGGCGAGCGCACCGCCTGCCGCGAGCCGCGTCAGCGCCTCGGCGGCAAGCTCGGCTGCGCCGGCGCGTGGCGCCGCAACGGCAGCGCGCGGTGCGGCCTCTGCCGCCGCGGACGCGGGCCGCTCTGCGGTAAGCACGGCGGTGCCAGCACCGCTCGCCGGGCTTACCGCAGGCGGGGTGGCCGCCCATGCGCTTGCGGGCGGCTGCCCTTGCGGAGCCGTGCCCGCTCCGGCGCTGGCGCCGCGCAGGGCTGGCTCCGCCGGTGGGGCGGCCTGCGCATCGCGGGCCGTGCCATTGCCCGCTGCCTCGCCGGAGGCGGCAGCGCGGGCTTCCCGTGCGCCGAGCGACCATGGCTCGGCTTCGGTGCGTAGCCGCTCGTGAGGTCTGAGCGGCTGTTCCGCGGAGTTCAGCGTATATTTCCGCTGATATCCGCGCGGGGTGACCATGAGTCCTTCGTACATCATGGTCGAGGAATTGCCGATAATCACGGTCGTTAACATACCGATATCGTAATTCAGCATATCTTCCAGCGTGGTCATGACCACGTCTTGGCGTTCCCGGTACGCACTCTTGACCAGGCCAACCGGTGTCTTCGGATCACGGTAACGCAGCAACATCTCCTGCGTCTCTACAATCTGGCGTGTACGCCGTCCACTGCGTGGATTATACAAAGCAATGACAAAATCAGCCGCCGCTGCCGCTTCAACCCGGCGAATGATCGTTTCCCAAGGTGTCAGATGGTCGCTGAGGCTGATCGTACACGCGTCATGCATAACCGGCGCACCAAGCAAGGACGCACACGATTGAATAGCGGACACGCCAGGAATAACCTCGACAGCTACGCCTGTATCTGGCTTCCAGCCTTGCTCGATCAGCACCTCATATACAAGCCCCGCCATACCGTATACCCCGGCATCCCCACTGGAGATTACGGCAACAATGTGGCCTGCTTCCGCTTGTCTTACCGCTTCCTGTGCCCGACTGACTTCCTCTGTCATGCCTGTACGCACAATGGCTTGTCCATTCAACAAAGGCCGGATCAGATCCACATAGGTGTTATATCCAATGATGACCTCGCTTTCCTGCAATGCATCCAGCGCCCGTTTCGTTATGTGCTCCATCGCACCTGGACCGAAACCGATGATCAGCAACTTGCCTTGCTTTTGCATCCCGTTTTCCCCCTCACTCCACTTGTCATACGATTAATGCCCCAACCTTGTTTATCCCAAAAGTTCCCCGATACAGATGTGTCTCTCTCGTTTATAGCCCTGTAAAACATCATTTCTTCTGCTCAACTCGGCAACTTCGTTCCTGTCCGAAAAAACAAAAAAATCCCATCCTAATCACGGATGAGATACGCATGTACTTACACTCAGGAAACCTGGCCTGTATTATTCCATAATAAGGAATTACAAGCAGCCAGAATAGCCCATATAGAGCCTCACAAGACAAACCACGGTTTGTCCCTTTCCCGAACTTATCGTACACCACTCCTTTCCGCGAAGGGTTTGGTGACACATGCAAGGTAGGTCTCCTGGCTCTGGATCATTAGCGTTCTTTCCTGTCTTCCCCGGTATACCGAGTGACTTTCATGGAAAACGCTTTACCATTACAGTGGCGGGACCGCTCGGGACTTGCACCCGATTCCCTGTTACCTCTTGCTTTATGCAAGAGCACCTTGCTGCTTTCATATTGTCTTCATCATACCATCGGTCAGGAAATAATGTCCACGCTTCTCAAGATTGTCCTAAACATTAATTTTGGATAAAAATGAAAAAAAGGTCCCGATCCGATAACGGATCAGAACCTTTATATATCCATCCATATAACTGATGTGATTCCTTCTAAACTTAATACCTCTGTATACGAATTGCGTCTGCTATTCTTCATACAGCTACTCTTGCCCTGTGAATGCTCTCTTTATTAATCTTCCCGGACACCCACCGGATTCGCGGCAAAATAACGTCCCAGTTCAACGATGAGCGCTCCCATCTTCTCTTCGTCTGGTACAACCAGCGCTTCAATACCTTCCTCACGCATCGCATTCGCCGTAACTTTACCAACAGAGGCTGGGACTACCCCTTCTTTGAAGGCTGTCAGCATCTCCTCCAGCTTACCTTGAGATGTCGCATATTCCGTCAAAAACCGAACCTGCGGCCCACTTGTAAAGGCCACTGCATCTAACTTATGCTGAATTACTTCGTTCAGCAGTTGCTCCAGCTCTGTCTCTTCTGGCGGTACGTGACGATACGGCAATACCTGCCGCACAACAGCTTCTTGTTCTTCTAACCATCGAACCAGCTTGGGAGCCGTTTCCCCATGCAGCTGTAACATCACCTTTTTGCCTGTAAGATCATGCGAGCCAAATTCACGAATCAGTCCGTCTGTACTGCCGTCATCATCTCGTACCAGAGGTGTTAGCTTCAGCTTTTTTAACGCATTTACCGTTTTGTACCCTCGGGCTGCAATACACGATTCAGCCAAGACATTCCGAAGTTGTCCGGCTACATCCATGTCCTCAGCCATGTCGAACAAAGCATCCAGTCCCATGCCCGTCGTGAACACTGCCCAATCCGGCGGATCAGAAATCCAGGAGACCAGTCCGTCCCGAATGTTACGATCATCCAGAAACACCGTGCCTTGTGCTGGACGCACAAGCGGGATTCCGCCCATTTTCTCTACCAATAGAGACATCTCTTTGGACTTTCTCGGTCCGGTTAATGCCACACGTACCCCTGCCAAATGTTGAGCCATTCATGTTCCCCCCGTTATTAAGCCGAAAGTTCGTCAATCTGACTACAGTATACAGGGTACTTCTGCGGAGGGAAACCATGCTTGCTTGCTTTCCAGGCTCTCAAGCTATAACAATTTTTTATGATTTTCATCAGGAAGGCTGCAGATTACCGCCGCCATGTGATGGTTTACCTTTTTTCTCTATAGACTTTTCCGCTGACTTATCACCAGATTTCTCTTCTGACTTGCCTTCCGTATTCCCTTCAGAATAATCTGATTCATCAGATGCCTGCTCCTGCTTCTGTTCACCTTCCTGCTGTTTGCCTCTCGAGGCCCTCTCTCCCGATTCAGAGTTCGGTGCATGCCCAGCCTCCTTTTTGCGCGGACGAAGAAATAGAAAGAATACGATTGGAAACAGCACCTCAAATACAATGGCAACCCATGTCCATTCCCGTGTAAATCGATTCAGTTGGATCGCATTGCGGAAAAACCAGAACGCACATACAAAACCCAGCAACGCAATGGGTCCGGTCAGTACTTTACCAGACACTTTGGGAATCATGCGTTTCAATCCCCAGCACACTAAATACAGGTCAAACGCAATCTTGGTAATAATACAAGGCAAAGTTGCTGCCGCAAGCGCCAGATCGAATCGATCTAGAAAGTCACTAATCTGCAGCTGTCTTGCCAGCTCATACGATGGATATACAAGTCTTGAAGCAATGGGTACACCGATGGAGGTGATCGTTTCTATTACAATAAGCATCATAAGCAGTCCCGTGACGACGTTGCCTGTAACGATGGACTTTACTCGAAAATCACTTCCCCTTACGATAAAGGGCAGAAAAATCATCTCTCCATAAAACGAAAAGAGATACCAGCTCCCCCTGCCCACACCCGCCAGGTCAACATCGAAATAGGGCTTCAGGTTATCCATATTGATCTGCTGAATTAGCATAAACGGCACAATGATGGAGTTTAACAAAAAAAGCGCTACATATAACTCCACCATGCCAATCAGGGAGCCTAATCCTCCCCGCACGATAAATATAGCCATGACAAGCAGAGAGAGCACGATAATCGAGATTGGAGTTGTTTCCAGCAATGTGATACTCACATAATCCCCCGTTAGCCGGATATCTCTCGCAAATACAAAGAAGAAAAACGCGATGTACATCAATCCGGCTAATCTTCCCAGAAAGGGAAATCGTGTCACTAACGATTCAAACAGATCCTTGTCCGGAAAACGCCGCTGGACACGGCTGAGCACCCACATCGATGTAAACATAATCAGAACAACGGGTATGTAACAAAGATAGGCGTGCTGTTCTGCATAATAAATGGCTTGTGCATGAGGTTGTAGCAGTGTCCCCGTAATACTAAGCAGCATGAGCATCAAGATCATTTGCCTGTGCGTTACCTTCTGAATCATCCTGCCCCTCCTTCCGTACCTGTTTCTTGCATATCAAGATTACATATGCCACATCCTCAAGGCATTGGTAGCAGACGTTGAATAATATGACTCATCCATACCGATAGGAATACGGTTTTGTTCAGCGCCGTAACGTAGAACCAGAGGCCTGTTCCAAGCGCAATGATTCCATAAGACAGCCAGCGATTAATGGGGGCCGCTTGTTTCAGATGCCTGAAATCCATAATCAGCACCCCGATTACCATTGCCAGATAGGTAAACAGCAGCGGTTTAATCATGTATGATGTCCTCCTCTACGACTCCAATCGGTTTATTGACAACACCGACATTCTCAATAATGACATGCGGGTCCACAGTTACTTGAACCTCCGGATAGAGAAACTCCCAACGATCTTTAATCTTGTCCCATTCCTTGGGTAACTGCCTATGGATGGAACGGCCGATGCCGATAATGTCCGCTTTGAATTTCTTCTGAACCAGCCTTACACCTTCCTCAATATCCTCTTTGATCTTCCGGTGTACGGCTTCATTCAAATTTAAAATTTCCTTCTCGCGCCTGTCACCATAATCCGATTCATTGTCCACAAGCACTCCCTTGGCATACATCTGAATGGTCACACTCACTTTGCCATTCACAATCTTGGGATGAAGGGAGGAATTGTTCTCGTTTAACTTGATAAACATATCTCCTTTGCCGCGCGGAGCTTTAATCATGACCTCGGGTTCATTAGCTTCACCCATGGCAAGAATTAATGCATCAGCAGGGGCCTTGTCCATCATGCCCACCAACTTGTCTTTTTTGAAAATAGCCAAGCCGTCCAGTTTGATATTGGTCACAGCACCTTTCCAACCCTCAGGTACACTGTCCGAAACGGATGCGATCGGCAGAAAAGGATCAACCCCTTCGTCTAGAATGGAGTCTATAAACGTTTTAAGGGATCTTGGATTCCTCATATTAAGAAAACATAGTTCTCGTACCATCTCCGAAGGGAACTTCTCAATCGGCGCATCCGTGTCCATGACCTTGTGTGCCTCACCTCTGGTGACAACAGGAAGTGCCGATAACCGATTTAGGGGATATCGGGTGAACAGATCTAGCATCGGGGCAACACCGTCACGTGCCAGTTCTTCCCCAATAAGGATGGTACGGCGATGTGCATAATAAATACGGCGAGAGAGTGACTTCTGACCCTTAAGCGTAGTCCCGCGTAAAGTTCGATCCGTGTTGGAGAGGATAAACCATGGCTTGTCACCATTTGTACCGCCCCCGCCCCCTTCACTTCCCGAGGCTCCAGACTGTCCAGGAAGGGCAATCTGCAGACTGGATCGGTATTCATCACCTTCTTTATCAGCAGCAATACCGATGACAAAGGCGACATCATTAATCTCTTCGCGATCCCAGCAACCTGTAAGCAGAGATGTACACAAAATCAACGAAATGACAGCTCTATATTTGGTAAGAAACCGCATGGGATCACCATCCTTCCTCTGCTTCTGGCGAACCATTAATATCTCTAGCCATACGTTTGCGATCCCGGTGCACGGTCGAAGGACGATTGATCATTTTCCACCAAGGCACCCGGACCAAAATATCTTTGGTATCCTTCTTATGGTATGGACTCACCCCTGACAGATAAGGTACACCAAAAGAAGTCATCTGTGTCAGATGTACAGAAATCAGCACTAGACCAATCACGATGCCGTATAATCCCAGCATGCCTGCCAGAAGCATGATCGGAAACCGTAACAGCCTTACGGTAATGGCAAAGTTAAAGCGCGGAATCGTGAAGGATGCAATCCCCGTCATCGATACGATAATAACCATTGGGGCAGAGACGATACCCGCCTGCACGGCAGCTTGACCAATCACAAGGGCACCGAGGATACTGACCGCTTGTCCCACCGTTTTAGGTAACCTGACCCCTGCTTCCCGCAGCGCTTCAAAAGATAATTCCATAATGAGCGCTTCAATGAGTGCCGGGAAAGGGATGGCTTCGCGAGCACCGGCAATACTGAGAATCAATGTGGTTGGAAGCATGTCCTGATGAAAGGTCGTAATAGCGATATACAATGCTGGCAGGAACAAAGCAATAAACACAAACAAAAAGCGGATCCAACGAATCAAATTGGTAATGAAGAACCGCTCATAATAATCCTCACTAGCCTGTAACATCTGCCACATCGTCACGGGTGCAATCAATGCAAACGGTGTTCCGTCCACCATAATGGAAAACCGACCTTCCAGCAGATTCGCGGCAACTGTATCCGGGCGCTCCGAATAGTGCATCTGTGGAAACGGGGAATTCGGGTTATCCTCGATAAGTTCCTCGATATAACCGCTCTCCAGAATACCGTCGATTTCAATCTTCTCCAGACGTTTTTTGACATCCTGAATTAATTGGGGATCGGCGACTCCCTCCAGATAGACGAGAACAACATCGGTTTTAGTATCGGAGCCCAGTGTCATACTCACCATTTTGAGTGCAGGTGTCTTCAGCTTGAAACGAAGCAAAGCTGTGTTCATGCGCAGTGTCTCGGTAAATCCCTCACGCGGTCCACGGATGACCGACTCCGTCTGCGGCTCCTCTACACCTCTCCGCACCCCGCCTTTCACGTTGAACAGCCAAGCTTCGGCTTTTCCGTCCATAACCAGTAGAGCCGACGAGGCGAGCACGCCCTCGGTCGCAGCAGCCCAGGTCTGAACTCGCTTGACCTGCGTTAATTCAATTCGTGTATCATCAATCGGCACATCCGGCTCGTCAGTCCGTTGCTGGATCAGCCCTCGAATAAGCGGGCGCAGCATATGCTCCTGAATATCCGCCGAATTCACAATTCCCTCGACATAAACGAGAAGCCCCTGAACCTCCGGTGTGATCATAACGTTTCGGAACACGACATCCGAGGAGTTTGAGAAGATTTCTTTTAACGCCTGAATCTGATTGGTATGTATGGCACTGATCGGTTGTTTCAGAATAGGCGGGGACGGCAGTCCCAAGGGTACATATTTGCTACTGTCAGTCGTTGATGCTGAAGTCTTGGACTTTTCGCTACCTTTTGATGATTTATCTGCCATATGCCGCCCCTCCATTCTTGGTTTTTATACAAGGTAGCTTGTGCCAGAAGGCAGGGAATTATGTGGTCTTTTTTCACAAAAAAAAGCCTTCCTCAAGGGAAGACTTAACAATCGAAACGATCAACTTGAAAACTGAACCATACGTGTTAAATCAATAACTTACACCATGAACAGAATAACAATCTTAGATCATACACTTATCTCTGTTCGGTTAGTCAGCAAAATAATCATCAGGTATATATTGAATTTCCGACTTGGCATAGATGGTGAGTGTATGCCGCTCGCTGTCATATTTTACGCGGTCGCCGTCAACATAATACCAGTGCTTTGTCAGAGGACGGTCTTTGCGCTGTACGAAACGGAATACGTTTAATTCCTGTCTCAGCTCAATAATCTTCAAGGCGGTCTGCTCATCAAGTCCCGATACAGTGAACAGGTAACCTGTTCCTTCCTGCTGAAAGCGATAAGACAAGGCTGCATCCGTCTTGCTGTTCGCCAGCCCACGCCCGGTGACCCCATGTTTTACCATAAACCATTCCTGCTGTGCCATACGTATCGTTCCTCCTTTGATCTTGGAGTGGGAGTTCTTATTCATTAAGGCAAATCAATCAACATATAAAACGTATCCTCATGCCCTTCCAGCTTCATGGAAGAAGTCTGCTCCACGCGTGCGGTATCTCCTGTATGGAGCACATGTTCATTCTGCAGGCCAAGCTTGCCCTCAATGGAGAAAATGTACATGCGGCGACCTTCGTTCTGTTCAAAATCAAGCGTCTTGCCCTTGGATAACCGCCCAAGGTAAATCGTCATGTCTTGATGAACCGTGGCAACCCGCGGCCCACCATCGGATGATGCTACAGGCACAAGAGCGCCTTCCAGAGCAGTTGTATCATACGAAGTCGTTTCGTAGGATGGCTGTAACCCTTTCGTATGTGGCATAAACCACAGCTGGAGAAGTCTTACTTCCTCGGTATCTGAGGCATTATGCTCTGTATGAATGACGCCGCTTCCTGCTGACATGCGCTGAATGCTACCAAAGCCTGTTACGGCAACATTGCCCAGACTATCTTCATGTCTCAGCTTGCCATTCAGCACGATGGATACAATCTCCATATCACTGTGTGGATGTGCCCCAAAGCCGCGACCTGGTGCGATGACATCATCATTGGCCACCCGCATGGGTCCAAAAGCAGTGTTGTCCGGGTCCTGGTACTCCCCAAAGGAAAAGCTGTGACTGCCCCGCAACCAACCACGGTCAAAGCTGGAACGTGCTTCGGATGGAATAACCTTAATCATATCGCGTAACCTCCTCAAATCTGTTATGGTTCGTGTAGATCCCTCTTATTTTTTCTTAGTAGCATACTTATTCTCATTATATCAAATGTTAAGGTAATACGTCCAAGCCAAAAAGTGACGCTCCTTCCTTCAAACCAAAAAGCTCTTTACCTGTCAGCTCGATCCGGCAATCACCGTTACCTCGTCGGACTGGCAAGCAAAGAGCTTGGCCGCAGGCGTATTCCTGCGCTTTAACACTTTCCGTTACACTTTTCTATGAATCGTTATATTATGCTTTGATTATACTCATCCTGTTATGTCGCTTTCCTCCCTGATGCAGATCAGGCACTCACATTTTGGCTGTTCTGACGTGTAGCTCCTTGCCGGTTAAACAGATAATCCAGCGCCAAAAAGCGGCTGCCAGTCAGGAGAAGAGTCAATGATCCTGCCATCAGCATGTAATCGAACTCTGTTCCCATCAAAAACGGTTGCCCTGCCTTGGCTGTGAACAGTGCGCCGACCATAACCGCGATGAACAGCAAGGCAAATACACGTGTACCCAGACCCAGGATCATGGCCGCACCACCTGCCAGTTCAATGACAGCAACAACAGACGCCATAAAACCGGGAATCCCTATACTTTCAAAGAAACCAACCGTACCGCTAATTCCACCCTCGAATTTACTCCAGCCATGTAATAGAAAAATGAGACCAATCATAATCCTTGAGAAAAAAAGTCCAATTTCAATGGTTTTGTTATTCATCATACATCTCCCCATTTCATTCATAATTTTAGTCCGGATGGATTGCTTGGTTCATGGTCGTTTTCTATCCGATCGACCATACAAACAGAACAGACAGCAGCAGAAACACCGTTACAGAGATTAGAATGGCATATCGCGGTAAGCGCAGTGTAACATCACGTTCAGGGTCGAGCAGACGGGAAATACGCACATTTACAGACGTATCGGCAAATGAGGACTGAATTGTCATCGCTCTTCCCTCCCCAGATGGTGTGCATGTCCGAAGCAGTTTCAAGAGTGCACTGCCAATACCTGCGGCATTCCCCGTACGTTCAATCGCTTCGTTATCTGCTAAAATCTCTCTGACGATGCGATATTGCTGTGACGTATGCTTCAGCACAGGAATATACGGCATCATCGTAGCAAATACCGAGAGCAATGTTGTTTTCAGTGGATCTCGGTGCCACAAATGGTGAACCTCATGATACACGACAGCCTTCTCTTCATCCGAATCCAGCATATGGAGCAGGCCAGTGGAAAGCACAATACAAGGTCGCCACAGTCCAATGGTAAACGCAACCGGAGAAGGTTTGCCCACAACAAGAAATCGGGGTTTCTTAAGATGTCTGTACCTTGCAGTCAATTCTTCCGACCAAGCGCGAATCTCCATGGAGCGGAGCTTGGTTACTGCGGCACGCGTCTGGACAATTCGTCTAATCATCATCCAGCTTGTACCAGCAAAAGTCAGCAAAACCAGAAGCAACAGGAACTGACCTACAGACATCCACCCCATACGACTCATCCAGTGATTGCATAGCCATAGCAGATTCAACCGGATGTCCCATCCAAATATTTTATACATCGCATACATGAACATCTGCATGAGCACGAGTACCGGAATACCCAACCCGACGGTGAACAAAATCTTGGAACGGGTCTTCCACATCTTAATCGTTATCCTTTTTCCATTGCTTAATCTTCATTTCGAGCCGTTCAATCAAGCCTTCATCGGCTTCATCTAACGCATCCAGCATGTGATTCACTGCCAGTGTCCCGAATTCGTCCACCAATTCCTGGGACAGTTCCTTGGATTGATCGTTCATAAAGTCCTCCCTGCTTTGTACCGGCCGGTACAGCGATGTGCGGCCCTTCTGTGTTTTGCCGAGTAATCCCTTATCCACCAACCGATTCATCACAGTCATAACTGTATTGAAATTTACGTCTTTGTCTTGTTCCAGTGCCGTCTGTACTTCACGGATGCTGCTGCCGGGACGAGCCCACAATACTTCCATAATCTTGGCCTCAAGTGGTCCAAAAAAACGATTCAGTCCTCGCTCGCCCACTTTAAAATTGAGTATTCTCATATTCTGACACCCCTCACACTACCCATTGTAGTGTCCAGAAATGAGAAGTCAACCTCTATGTCAGGTATTTTATGTAAATAATTTGTAAAAATGTTTTTCATTCGTGTATAAAAGTACATAAGAAAACCGGGCAATTCTGCAAAATTGCAGTCATACCCGGTTCGTATCATGACCTTTCCAAGCTGGCATAAAGACCAGCTATTCGCTTGTGCGAGATGCGGGAAGTTCCCGCGTCGACAGATAATCTCACTTTATTTTGGCATATGCCCAGAAATATCTACACCCAAGCCATGAGCCAGTCGTCCACCCAGCTGTCCGTCAGCCCGGAAGAAGTGGCATAATGCTCGCATCTGGATATCTACCGGTACGGCTTTGAGATCATTCGTCAGATTATCCAGCAGATGATGCTGCTCTTCTGGTGTGAAGGAACGGAACAGCTCTCCTGCCTGCGTGTAATCATCCGTTTTCTCAATCTTTTCCCGTGTGACATGCCCCTGTAATGGAACCTGGGTTTCCCGATAAGCCGGATCTTCCTGTGGACTGTTACCTGAGCTGTTAGGTTCATAGTTTACGGGAGATGGGTTCTGGTTCACGTTCATGAGCCCATCACGCTGATGATTGCGCACAGGTGCATACGGGCAATTCACTGGAATTTGGAGATAGTTAGGTCCAAGACGGTGCCGCTGTGTATCCGGGTAGGAGAACAGACGACCCTGCAACAATTTATCCTCAGACGGTTCAATGCCTGGCACAACAGCACTTGGTGAAAATGCGACCTGCTCCACTTCTGCGAAGAAATTCTGAGGATTACGATTCAATGTCATCGTCCCTACTGTCTGGAACGGTAGTACATCCTCAGGCCATGTTTTCGTTGGGTCGAGCGGATCAAAAGAGAAATCATCCATCTGTTCCGGCTTCAGCAGCTGCACTTGCAGCTTCCACTGCGGATATTCTCCATTTTTGATATGTTCATGCAAGTCTCGCGTTGCGTGGTTAAAATCCTGTCCCTGAACTTCGGAAGCTTCCTTACGAGAAAGGCCACGAGCACCCTGCGCTGATTCCCATTTGTATTTCACATAGTGTACTTCACCTTGGTCATTGACCCATTTGAATGCGTGTACTCCGAATCCATCCATCTCCCGATAGTTGGCCGGAATGCCCAGATTCGAGAACAGCCAAGTCATCATATGTGTTGATTCCGGGGAGAGGGTCATGAAATCCCAATATCGCGCCGGATCTTGAATGTTGGTATCTGGAGCCGGTTTGAGAGAATGCACCATATCCGGAAATTTAATGGCATCCCGAATGAAGAAAACAGGCAGATGGTTACCCACAATATCATAATTGCCTTCACGTGTATAGAATTTAACAGCAAACCCGCGAGGGTCACGTGCGGTCTCAGGAGAACCCGTACCATGAATTACAGTTGAAAATCGTACGAACACATCCGTTTCTGTGCCCGGCTCTTGCAGGAAATCGGCTGACGTATATGCCTTCATGCTCTGCTCCAGCTTGAACACCCCATGGGCTCCTGCGCCTCTTGCATGCACAACCCGTTCAGGAATGCGCTCACGGTCAAAATGAGCGATTTTCTCGATCAGGTGGTAATCCTCCAACAAGGTTGGCCCTCTTCTACCTGCTGTGCGTGAATTCTGGTTATCTCCTACCGGTGCTCCCTGGTTAGTTGTCAAACGATCTGTCATCCTGTCGTCCTCCTTATAATGGGTCTCATGTCTGCTGTATCTATCTACTAATTCCATTCATATTCGTTGTTCGCTCAAATATACATTTAGACTTGATCTAACTGTTAAAATCATTCTAACATGTCCCATCTATCTACTGCATGAGGTTCGTATGAGGTTCAGATGAGGTTGTTACGCTAAAGATGAACCAATTATGAAGAGAGCGAAACAGGCTTCATATATCAACGAAACATAAAAAAGCGCAGACCGTTTATTCAACGATCCACGCCATATTTCATCTTAATTAGCATAATCAGCATCTCAGTGATGACCGCTCATCTAGCTCATTTTACTGAACTCATTATGTCTTTAGATCATCAGTCCTGTAAGATCCTCATACCCCATGCGGGATAATAAGCCATTACCATCTAACTCCTGAACGTTCTTCCCGCTCTTATTTAATTCCATCTCAAGTATGCACTGCAGAACTTCGGCGACAAACTTGGGCTGGTTCAAATTAACAGCGTATGTTCCACCCTCTTTCTTCATCCGTAATCCTTCATTTAAAGGACTGCCGGAAATGGGTGTATCTCTGGTTACAAATATAATGATATATTTTTTGTCTTTATTTTCCGTAATAATCGTCAGTTTGGATCTGCAGTAGATGTCTCTAGCCGTTCTGTAGCTCCACCAATAAGTGCTCCCATCGACCACTATTTTTCTCATATTATCTAATCCGCCAATCGATAGCCCACGCCTCTTACCGTAACGATATATTGCGGCGAAGAGGCATTATCGCCCAATTTTTTGCGCAAGCTTTTGATATGCACATCCACCACATTGCTTCCACCTGTAAAATCAGTCTCCCAAATATCACTAAGCATCTCTTCACGCGAGATGACTGCACCTTTGGCATCAATCAGCTTGAGTAGCAGATCATACTCCGTTTTGGTCAAGTGAATGCGATCCTGATCACGTTGCACGCTCATGCGCTCCCGATCCAGCACCAAGTCTTTGAATCCGATTCGCTGTCCCTCTTCAGGTAAAAAAGCTCGCTTAGGCATTACAGGACTACTTCCAATCATGCGCTGTACACGGTAAAGTGCCTCCTGCGGACGTGCAGGCCATACAAGCAACTCCTCCTGAAGCATCGGTCCGCTTGCACTGCCAATCATCTTCTCCCCCACCAGGTAGAGACATGGTGTCGTTTGTTCCGCCTCGCGGTTCAACCGGCTGTGGATTCCCGTAAATGCATCAATCGTTCCGGCAACCGAGAGGTCATAGATCAGTAGATCAAAAACAAGGCGTTCATGGAGATCCGGTTCCCAACGATGGAACACAAGTACGTCAAAGCAACTATCTGTCAGAGCCTTCACCAGCTCATGCACCTGACCCGGCATCGGGCTGATCAGAATGACACGTCTGGTAATCGGGCAGTTGTCCACGAGAGGTGCCGTTCCTGAATCTGCCAGCGCAGGTTTGACCCGAAGTGGCAAACGGCGGCCTGACCATTTCACTTTTACTTGACCCGTTTGGTTTTGCATTCCCCGCAGACACCTCCAAATACCACATGTGCATGATCTATTGAATAACCGGTCTCTGCCGCTACCTGCTTCATCCATTGTGGAGGAACTTCTGTCATCACCTCGTCCACTTTACCGCATACTTCACACATAATATGCTGGTGATCATCCATCCGGGCGTCATATCGGCTTGCTGTTTCGCCAAGTTTAAGCTCCCTGATCAACTCTTTGTCTGTTAAATAGCGAAGAGAATTGTATACAGTGCCATAAGCCAGATTGTACCCCTGTTCCACCAAGCGATTCATTACATCCGCAGCCGTTGGATGGTCTTCTGATTTACGTACGACATCATACACGGCTTGCCGTTGTATTGTCAGATTTAACGTTTTCACAACCAAGTCCCCTTTTTTCTATTTTTCAAATGTATATACCTCTCGAACATATTTGTTCGCTTTAGCTTTTACATATCAAAAGAATTTTGATTTAGATTAAGTATAAATCTTAATGCATATGGAAGTCAATATTGTCCCGTACGGCTACGTTTTAGAATTTTATAGCGCATTAAAACCAAACCCTTCAAACATTTGGGATTATATGGTTCGCCCCCACACTGATTTTCAGATAAAATAGAGGGATGTGCGTAAAAGGGGGGGATGCTGGTTGTTAAGCACGTTTTTTGTCAATCTCTGTGTGATCATTTCCTTTCTGTACCTGTCAGGAATCATCGCCAAATACTACAGCATTCGTTTGCCTTTTCCCTCGCTTCGCGTGCAGCTGGTCGGTGGCTTTTTATTCGGTCTATACGGTACAGTGCTTATGAATTATTCTTTCCATATTAATGACACTACCATTGTGGATCTGCGGCATTTGGCTGTCGTAACTGCAGCCGTATATCTGGGTGGGCTCGCTTCTGTCATCACCGGAATCATCATTGCGATCCTTCGTATCGTTATGTTTGGTGTCACCTCAGCAGCCATTGATGCAGCATTTATTATGATCCTACTCGGGCTGGCTGGTGTGTATTTTGCCTACGCTTCGTGGTCCAGATTAACCAAGATTATTACTATGAATCTCTTAGGCATGACCATGATATTTATCGTACTGCTAATGAACACGCCCAGCATGAATACATTGATGAAAGTATATCCCATACAGATGACCATAGCCTTTGCTGGTGGCCTTTTCATATATTTCATCGCTGAATTTATTAATAGATCTAACGAGATGTTATTTCTGCTGGAACGACGAGCCTCTACAGACCATCTGACGGATCTGAGCAATCGGCGGCAATTCGAGCAGTCTCTCCAGTCTGAGCTTCAGCATGCTAGGCAGTATCATCAGAAGCTTTCCTTGCTGGTTATTGATATTGATCGATTCAAAAAGGTAAACGATACGTTTGGTCACTCTGCCGGAGATTCCGTATTGAAGCAACTTGGACAATCGCTTGTAGAACATGCGCGTTCCACGGATCTTGTATCCCGTAACGGTGGAGAAGAATTTGCAATTCTATTGCTCGATTGTGGATATCATCAATCTATGGCTATTGCAGAATCCGTGCGGAAAGCTGTGGCCCGATCTCTTTTCATCCTGCCAGACGGGCAGACCGTAAAGCTCACGATCTCCATTGGTGTAGCCGTTTATCCTGATCACTGTGATGACCACGATGACAACGACCTGTTTGATCAAGCTGACCGTGCGCTATATGAAGCTAAAAATACGGGACGCAACAGGGTATGCTCACTGCCGCCCCGCAATATCACGGTTGTAGATAATGATTCATTTTGAGAAGATGATTAGTCTTAACGACGAAACGAAAGGGATGTCTCACCTGCCTCAACCAAGGCAAGCGGGACATCCCTTTCGCATTCATTAAACCAATAATGTTCTTCAGTTTCTATAGAAAACCAGTTGGAGTCAGGCCAGAATTTTTTCAATCTCTGCAATAACAGCAGCATCCAGCTTAACTCCAGAAGCTGCAGCATTTTCCTTAACCTGTTCCGGACGGCTCGCTCCGACCAGAGCGCTGGAAACATTATTTTGCCGCAAAATCCAGGCCAGTGCCAGTTGTCCCACCTTGAGGTTCAGCTTGTCTGCAACTTCAACTAATTGACGTACTTTGCCGATGCGATCTGCGTTAATTTTCCCTTCGTCCCAGCCAAGCTTGGCTGCCCGGCTATTCTCCGGGATATCGGAGACAGATGTATATTTCCCTGTCAGCAAACCTTGTGCAAGTGGTGAATAAACAACCTGTCCGATACCTTTACGTTCACCCAAAGGAATGATCTCGCTCTCTATATACCGATCAAACATATTATATACCGGTTGATTCACGACAATATGATCCAGCAACAGGCGATCTGCTGTACCGAGCGCAGCTTCCATCTGAGCCGCTGTCCACTGGCTCACACCTACATACAGCACTTTACCATGACGCACCAGATCGTCCAGTGCACGAAGGGTCTCCTCTATCGGTGTCTCCTGATGATAACGATGGCAATAGTAGATATCGACATAATCGGTGCCAAGGCGTCTCAAGCTGGCCTCGCACTGCTCCATAATATGTTTGCGGGACAAGCCGTGATCGTTAGGGCCATCACCCATTTTGTTAAACACCTTGGTTGCGAGAACATAAGAGCTTCGTGAATACGCTTTCAATGTTTGACCCAGCAATACTTCTGCGGCTCCCCGCTCATAGGCGTTGGCTGTATCGAAAAAGTTGATCCCTTCATCAAATGCCGTTTCAATTGATTTCACCGCATTTTCACGTTCCACATATCCTCCGTACGTCAACCAGCTACCTAAGCTGATTTCGCTTACTTTCAGTCCGCTTCCACCTAACCTGCGATAATCCATGAATACATGTCCTCCTCAGAATGTAGAAATGATGAAGTTAAGTTCCATATCCTATTGTAACCCAACCTGAACAAATGGAAAAACATATAAGTAGAAACTCAGGAAAAACAGCAAAAAAAGCACACCGCGAGTGATGTGCCTTCTGTAACCTTGGTAGAGAAATTCATCTTCTCTTTTTATGGCAAAATAATACTCAGTGCATTTAAAAGCTCAGTCTGTCTAACTGGCTTTGTCAGCACGGCATCAAAAACCTCCGTCTGCTGAATATTCATATGCATCCCATATGGAACGAGCACAATGACAGGCAGGCCTTCAATCTGCTGTTTCAGCGCAATGACGAAATCGACTGTAATGCCCTCACGCAAGCCCAGATCTACAACAGCCACATCCGGCTTATAACCTTCCTTGATCCATTCATATGCAGAGGCTGAACCCGAAGTCATGCGCACATCCATCTCCCAATTCCGCATCAGGGAGGATACGCCCTGCAAAATATCAGGATCTTTGGCGAGTAGCACTTTTTTAGCTTTCAAACGTTGCTGCACACTTGTGATTTGCGGCAAATCCCAATATCTGCGTAATGGCAATGAAATCCGGAACTCGGTTTCGTCACCTTGCAGGCTGTTCACCTGGATACGACCATGCATCAGAATGGCCAGATTCTGGCTGACTGCCAGTCCCAGATTGCTACCAATCAGTTTTTCCGTACTGATCGCTTCCGGTTTGGCAGTCGAAACTCGCAAACGGTTGTCGGATAACATTTGTCCTGTGTATCTAACCCGTAGCAAAAGCAGGCTTGTATCCTCTACTTCATCTCCCCTCATCTCTGCTGTTACCAGTACAGCACCTTCCCGAGTGGAATCCATGGCGTATTGCATCACATGGCCCAACATCTGGCCAATCTTGATCTCATCACCAATGAAAACCTGCGATACGTTCAGATTCAGGTTTAACCCCAGTTCTATCTTTTTGCTCGCAGCTGTTCCGGCGTAGAGATAGACAGTGTTCTCAATGGTGCTGACCAAATCAAAGGGATCATCATGAATAACCGTTTTCCCTGCCTCATTGATATTAAAATTCATCATATTGTTGAGCAGTGAAAGCAGAATATTACCGCTCGTTTCAATCATGTTCACATACTCAGCTTGTTCCTCCGACATGTCGGGTGTCCGCATCAGATCTGTCAATCCCAAAATGCCGTTCAGCGGATTACGGATCTCATGACTCATCAGTTTGAGCATTTGTGTCTTGGTCATGGCCTCGGATTCGGCACGTTCCTTCTCTGCCTGTAATTTCTCTTGCAATTGTTCTGAATGGCTGAGTCTCTGCTCCTGAACGTGCAGCGCACTCTCCAGGTCAACAACGTATCCTAGAAAAACAGCCATAGCTTTCAGCGTCTTCATATCGGTTTCACTGATGTTATACCCTGGATCATCCATTATGCATATCGTTCCGAAAGCTTCACCTGTTCTACGTACAATAGGTACTCCCACGAAAAATCGATTACCCAATCCACCCGTGACATTCATTGATCGTGTTACAGAATGTTCGGTGGTATCCGAAATGGTAACGACACTGTTATTGTCTCTTAAGACCAGACTACAGTAAGATTCCATAAAAGGAAGCGCAGTCCCTTTGACTATTAATTCTTCCTTGCGGTTGAAGGCTTCCAGAATGACATTAGTCACTCCGTCATTCGTGGCTACGAAGATGGTATTCACTCTTAATATGCCACTTAATACGTCCACAATATGGGCCGCTGCTTCTTCAATATTTTCATAGAAGCCTTGGTTAACGCCTTCTACCGTCCCCATGATCCAACCCCTCTTTGTTTGTCTTGGCTGCTATATTAAGTTCACCGATCAGAATGTTGATTCACATGCAGGGTCTGCCGGGGAATCCGAACGATTGTCACAAACTATACTTATATGTTTAACACCACAGAAGTACTAGAGAATCATACTGGTGCCTGTAACCTCTTTTCTCACCGAACAGATCTGAAAAAATACTTCGATCCACGATATCTGACTTGTAAGTTTATACTTGCAGGGTAAGTAGAAATTATACGCCTCTGTTTGAAATTTGGGAACCTCAAACCCGCGCTAAATCCCGGAAGGTGCTCTTCCACCTCACAAGGGGTGTGATCATAATCACACCCAAAAAACCACATATAGTTTATAAATGGATAATACAAATCTACATGTAGTATATAACTCGTATATTAATCAAATTATAATCTATTCAAAAATCATTTAGGAGGCACGTTACATGACTATGCTTGAGCATGCCGCACCACCGGCAACCGATCTGTTATCTGACCTGGGAAGACGTATTATTGGCGCAGAAGACGCTGATACGCTGAGGGAGAATGCAAATCTGAATGGAGATTCCTTCAGCGGCAAGATGAGCAGGCTTGGATCGGAGACAGCCAAATGGCATGCCATGCGCCATGTATTGCCAGAGGTGCTTGCAGATGCGGTGGAGAATGGCGATCTGTATGTGCACGATCTGGATCAGTATGCCCTTGGAACAACGAACTGCATTTTTATTCCATTCGATCGATTGCTTGCTTCTGGCTTCAATACAGGGAACGGATCGGTTCGCACACCACAGACCATCATGTCTGCGATGGCTCTGGTCGCGATCATCTTCCAGTCACAGCAAAACAGTCAGTACGGCGGCGTATCCGCCAACAAAATCGACTGGGATCTGGCGCCTTACGTACAACGCTCTTTCATCAAGCATTTCCGCAAAGGTCAACGGCTTTTTGATGAACAAGCCTTGCTGACGGACGAGAAGCTTCATCTGAACAGTGCTGAAGCGAAGCAACAGTGCCCGCGGGCATTTGCTTTTGCAAGTGAGGAAACAGAACTGGAGACAGGACAAGCCGCCGAATCTCTTATACATAACCTCAATACGATGAGTAGCCGAGCGGGCGGACAGATTCCTTTTACATCGCTAAACTATGGTATGTGTACATCAGCGGAGGGTCGTCTGGTGTCCCGCTCCCTGCTCGAAGCAACGATTCGTGGCCTCGGACATGGGGAAACGCCTGTATTTCCACAGCATATTTTCCAGTGTAAGCAAGGGGTTAACCAAGCTCAGGGCGACCCGAACTATGACTTGTTCCGCCTCGCGGTAACCTGTTCTTCACGGCGCATGTACCCTAACTTTGTCAATGTGGATGCAACGTTTAATTTACCTTTCTATCATCCGGAAGACCCGGACACGATCATTGCAACGATGGGCTGCCGCACACGCACCCTTGCGGATCGGTTTGGACGAAATCGGCAAAGTGGTAAAGGAAACCTGTCTTTCAATACGGTCAATCTGGTGAAACTCGGGATTCGGTTTGGCATCTGCCAAAACAATCGGGCTGTTGCGGATCGGGAAGGATTCTATGTGGCCTTGGATAAAATCATGCACAATGCCGTGGAGGGTTTACTTCATCGGTATGCCATTCAGAAAAAACAGCCTGCCAAATCATCGGACTTCATGATGCGTGAAGGGGTATGGGAAGGCGGAGAGAAATTGGAACCGGATGAGCCGGTTGCCGATCTGTTGAAACACGGCACGTTGTCTCTTGGATTTATCGGACTCGCCGAATGTATGACTGCTATGTATGGACGCCATCACGGACAAGATATGCATGTGCATCGCGAGGCGCTGAATGTCATCCGTACGATGAGAGAGTTCTGTGATCGGATGAGTGAGCTGCATAACCTGAACGTTACGCTCTTTGCTACACCTGCTGAAGGTTTATCCGGCAAATTCACCAAAAAAGACCGAGCCTGTTACGGCCCGATCTCCGGTGTGAATGAACGTGAATACTATACGAACTCGTTCCATATTCCGGTCTATCATAACCTTCCTGCCTACCGTAAGATTGAACTGGAAGCTCCATTCCACGCTCTGTGCAATGCCGGAGCCATCTCTTATGTTGAACTTGACGGCAATGTGCGGGCAAATACATCAGCCTTTATGCGCATCGTACAGTACGCGCTGGCACAGGATATCGGTTACTTCTCAATCAATCATCCGATTGATCGTTGCCCTGAATGCGGGTATGAGGGGGTCATCGGTGATACCTGTCCGGGATGTGAAGTTCACGAAAATGAGGTTCACTTCCAGCGCTTGCGCCGTGTAACCGGTTATCTGACAGGAGATTACAAGGTACGCTTCAATGCTGCGAAGCAGGCCGAAGTACGGGATCGGGTGAAACACCGGTGAATTTGTTTGGTTACATTCCCGAATCGGTCAATGAAGGAACCGGCCTTCGTGCTGTGCTGTTTATCAGCGGATGCCGCCATGCATGTCCGGGCTGCTTCAGCCCGGATTCGTGGAGTTTTCGCGCAGGTGAACCCTTTACAGAAGAGCGGCAGCAACAGATTTTGCATGAGGTCACGAACCATCCGTTACTGGATGGCGTGACGTTATGCGGGGGTGACCCCTTTTTCTCAGCAGCAGCATGTACTCGTTGGGTACGTCAGTTTCGGGATGCAAGGCCAGATCTGACGGTATGGGCCTACACCGGATTCGAGTATGAGGAACTCATCGCCGACCCGGAAAGAGCAGAGCTTGCACAGCTATGTGACGTGATTATCGACGGGCGTTACCTTGCAGCAGAGCGTGATGTATCTCTGCCCTTCCGTGGAAGTCGTAATCAGCGCTTGATTGACGTGCGCGCAACGCAAGCATCTGGAAACATCGTTACATTGCATCTTGGTGCAGTGTAACGATGTTTTTTCTCCTTTTACACCTGAAACCTTTGGATGACCTGATTCAGTTCGTAAGCCAAACTTCTCAGCTCGTGAGAAAGACTTGATACTTCTTCCATCAGCGCCAGTTGTTCTTCCGAAGAAGCACGAGCCTTGTTCGCGTTACCGGATGAATCCGAAGCCACAACACCCAATTGCTCCAAAGAAGCAGCAATCTGATCACTGCTGGCTGACATTTGCTCAGAGGCGGCGGATACTTCGTAGACTTGTCCCGATACCTTCTGAATAGATTCGACAATCTGGCGGAATGTTTCTGCCGTTACTACGGATGTCTCTGCTCCTCGTTTAGCGACATCCACTGACTCTTCAATGGAAGTTACGGCCTTCTCCGTATGATTAAGGATACCTTGAAGAATCTGGTCGATCTGATCAGAAGACTCTTTGGAGCGATTCGAAAGCTTCTGAATCTCCTGTGCAACCACAGCAAAGCCTCTTCCCGTTTCACCTGCTCTAGCTGCCTCAATGGAAGCATTCAGCGCAAGCAGGCTAGTCTGATCCGCAATATCCCGAATCATGGACATGATTCCACCGATGCTGCTGTTCAATTGTTGAAGATCATGGAGAACTACAACCGTGCCTGACATGTTAAGTTCAATCTTCTGCATCTGATCGACCATCGTTGTAATATCTGCCTCACCTCGGCTAGCGAGATCGGTTGTATCCGAAGCCAGTTCAGCAACCACCTGAGACGAGTCAGCAATTCGTTTGATGCCAATGACCATCTCGCCGATGGACTCCTGGCATTCATTCGTGGATTGTCGTTGCTGTTCTGCCCCGGAGGACACCTGCAACATCGATTCGGTAATCTCTTGTGAAGCTTCAGTGGTACGTTCCGAACTCATCTGCAGATCCGCAGCTGAGCGGGTCACACTCGCAGAAGTGGACTGAATGCCTGTAATCAGTTGCTGTAGCCCCCCCAGCATATGATTAAATGCGTTGGCCGTTTGGCCGATCTCATTGTTATTGCGTACATCCAGACTGACTGTCAGATTGCCGCCTGCTGCCTGCTTCGATACGTCTGCGAGTTTCTGTAATGGTCGAAGTACAATTCGAGCCAGAATGACCATAACTATAATCATAATGACCGCAATGACAAATCCACTCCCCAGACTATACAAAAACATCCACATCTGATCCTGCTTCACTTGGGCTGCGTCCAAATCCAGACCAAAAATAGCAATCGTCTTACCCGTATCATCTTTGATCGTGCTTAGATAGGTCACCCACGTCCCTGCAGTATCCGTGTATGATTCTGTAAAAGCGGTTCCGTTCTGGAATACATGATCATATGTATCTTGAACTACTTCTGGAATTTCGTATTCGACACCGGGGACCATCTCCAGATCATAGAGTGCCTGATTGACTTGCACCCCCGTTAAGATCTGTTTCCCATCCCGTTCGATAATATCCGATTTGAATATATAAGCATTTGCAATAGAGGCAACACCGGTCATTGCATCGAGTTGTTCTTTCAATGACGTGAGTTCGGGAGATGTTGGCTTAGGTGAAGCCCCCAGTTGCTGATTCGCCTGTTCTACCCACTTATGGTTGAGCTGAAGCTGATTGGACAGCGCCTTACCTACCTGATTAATTTCTTCGTAGTAAGCCTGCTGACTTTGTTTGAAATTCAACACACTCATCAGGATGATCATTACAAACAAAATGATGGCAATCAGGACAGAACTGGTGAAAACCAAACTTCGATTGCGGAAGTAGCGTAACATTGCAGATTCCCCTTTTCCTTTACTTTTCTAGCTTACATATCCGTCCTGATAAAGAATGAGTTCGGATCCGACTCCTTTCTCCACCTTTGCCTTCAGCAAATGATATGACACTATATAATATATATCGTGATATAATTGCTTTTTTTGAATGGGGATCATGTAAAAATAAAAAAGGCCAACCGTTAAAAACAGGTTGACCTCGCATAATAGAGAATAGGAAAAAGATGGTCAGCGATCTCTTCTATTCCGCTCTCTATCGTTTACATTTTCTATATGTTAACGCACCTCAAAATGACGAACACGGACGCCCGCAGGTAATATTAGATAGATATCCTGCACTCCTGATGCGCCTGTCAGTTCAACCTCTACCGTAGACCACTGCTGGGCACCGCTTTGTGCCAGCTCTACACGTCCTGCAAGGGCACCGTCCGGGGTACCCAATCTCACTTCCAGCAGACCCCCTTGCTGTTCTGCAGATAGGCGAGCTTCAAATGTGGTGGCCCCGTTGCCAAGGTCAGCATCCCTAAAGGCAATCCACCCTTGTTCTCCTATGACACGAACTGCTGTACCACCCTCTTTGCACTCATCCAGTTCCACACCCCGATAAGCATCATAATTCTCGGCACGTGTAGTCACGCTCAAGTCACGTGCAGGTATGATCTCTCCATCTATTTTTAGATCTGCGACCAACTGCACATCGGAGGAAGATTTGGCTGCCATAATCGAATAGATGCCATCCTCGACCACATAACGATCACGAGTAACATCCCAGATGGCCAATTCCTGAACAGGCAGATCAAAATGAACAGTCGCTGTCGCTCCAGCTTCAATATGCAGACGTCGGAAAGCTTTTAGCGTTTTGAGTGGACGTTTCACTCGTGACTTTCCTGCACGCACATACAACTGCACGACCTCGTCGCTGGCGATTGAACTGGTATTCGTCACATCCACTCGAATGGTCACGCGGTCGTCTTTTCCTGCTTGCGCAGGGCTAATCTCCAGATTGCTGTATTTAAATGAAGCATAGGTCAAACCATGTCCGAACGGATATAACACATTTCCTTCAAAATATTGATACGTGCGGCCCGCTTGGATAATATCATAATCCCGGATATCAGGCAGTTGATCTTCCGATTGTACCCAAGTCATGTTCAGACGGCCTGCAGGTGCGTAATCTCCGTACAATACGTCAGCGACTGCGTTCCCCAGTTCCTGTCCGGCATGTGACGTATAGAGGATTGCCGGAATATTCTCTTGAACCCAGTTGCAGGTAAAAGGATAACTCCCTACAATCACCACTACGGTGTTCGGGTTAGCTTCATGCACAGCCTTTACCAGCTGAAGCTGTGATTCAGCCAGCTCCAGACTTGGGCGGTCCACTTCTTCTTTACCGTTAACAAGCGGGTTGTTACCGACAAATACAATCGCTGTCTCGGCTTCTTTGGCTACAGCAACAGCTTCGTCGATCCCATTCGTTACGACATTTTGCTCGAATAGCTCTGCATCACCGAATGTTGTCAACTCTTCGGCCACCTTGAGTGCATCATGGCCATCGTTCGATGTCGTCACGACTCTACCATTCCATGTGGTGAGCCCCACACGACCCTCCGCCTGTGGCAACAGATGAAACACTTCTTTGACAAACCAGCCGTACACTTCATTAGCCGAGGCAGTGACCGACTCTTCATCTGTGGTCAGGTATTTGCGGTTACTCTCTGCCTGCAACGTGTAACTGCCGAACCCCCAATCCGTCACTCGGAATGTCTCGGCTTCTTCAGAGGCTCCCACTGCCATCTCAGATGAGCCCTCCACTCTGACAAGGCCCAGCTTTTTGCCGCTTGCTGCCGATGTCAGCGTGATGCGATGGTCACCGTCCTGGTAGGTTACGTTATCACTGCCCACTTTGCCGCGAATCGCTTCCAGTGGCGTGACGCTGTAGGGTAGCGTACCAGCATACCAATCCCGATAGACCGTTCCGCCAAGCTGGCCAATCACAGCTACTTTGCCTGTTTTGGTTTTGTCCAACGGAAGGGTACCATTTTCGTTTTTGAGCAAAACCACCTGCTCTCTTGCCGCCCGGAGAGACAGCGCTTTGGCCTTCTCCGTCATCATGGATTCCTCACCAATTGCAGCGTAGGGATTGCCTTCTTCCGGATCAAATTCACCTAGACGGAATCGCACACGGAATGTATTAAACAAGGCTGTGTCGATATCTTCCATAGTCAGCAGCCCCTGCTCCAATCCTTCACGAAGCGCTTGCTTGGACAGTTCGGCATCGTCGGTGATACTGTCGATCCCCGCTTTGACCGATTCAACCGTACCCGGTGTGTGGGATTCATAATATTTATGATCATTCTTGATGCCCATCACGTCGCCCGCGTCACTGACGATGAATCCATCCATGCCCCATTCGCCTTTGACAATCTCGTTCACAAAAGGATGCAACAAAGCCGGCGTGCCATTAATCGAGTTGTACGCTGTCATCATCGACTGTGCTCCGCCTTGCTTGAATGGCTTTTCGAACGCTTTCAAATAATATTCACGCATATTGCGTGGATCAATGCTGGATGAGCCGCTACCACGATCCACTTCGTTGTTGTTGCCGAGGAAGTGTTTGAGCGTTGCCACAGCTTTGTAATACTTGGGATGGTCGCCCTGCATACCTTTGACCAATGCGGTTGTCAGCTCTGCGGTCAGTTCCGGGTCCTCGCCATACGCCTCTTCGTTTCGTCCCCAGCGCGGGTCACGTTCCATATCCACCGTGGGTGCCCACAGCGTAAGACCGTTGACGGCAGGATTCCGTTTGTAAAATACACGTGCCTCGTCTCCGATGACGGAGCCGATCTCTTTCATCAGGTCGGTATCCCACGTACATGCGAGTCCTACAGGCTGCGGGAATGAGGTAGCTTCACCAAGCCAAGCCAGGCCGTGAGCGGCTTCCGTTCCATGTTTGTAAGCAGCAACACCCAGGCGTTCTACGGCTGGCTGGTATTGCAGCATGGATTCAATTTTTTCATCGTCCGTGAGACGGGACACAAGGTCCTTCACTCGATCGTTAAGTGCCATTGTTGTATCTTGAAACGGATATTTCGTTTGATGAGTTGTCATATCTATTCTCCCTTTAATGTATAGTATAGATTAATTATGATAGCGAATACATTTTAATTCACGAAAACGGACTATATCTTTCGGATTACCTCTCTAAATTAGGCAAAATACCTTTATAAAACATGATTTATTTTTATTTTAGGGGATATTAACCAAAAACCTAAAACGATTTCGGTAATCTTACTATAAAACATTCTGATATAAAAAAACAGAGGGACGTTTCAAGAAAATGTTCCTCTTCCTTTCTTAAAAATATCTAGCTACTCGTTTTTTTCTGGCATACTCTGGCAATCCTGATTAGAAGTACAGGGACTTCTGCTTCTGAACGTCCCCTATTATGCTGTGATCATGATTAGGAGGAAACCAATCCAATGAATAACAATGAGCAGTTGAACACAAGTTTACCACCGGTTCCCGAATCTTTGTGGCGTGCCGCGAATACATTCGAATCTTATCCGAAGTTAACAGAAGATACTACAACGGATGTAGCGATTATCGGAGCCGGGATTGCAGGCATCACCACAGCCTATTTGCTTGCCCAGTCTGGACTGAGTGTCGTTCTGCTTGAAGCTGGAAAAGTACTGGACGGCACAACAGGCCATACAACCGCCAAAGTATCTGCACAGCACGGGGTCATCTATGATGAAATTATGCATCACTTCGGACATGAGCAGGCACGGATGTACTATGAAGGGAATGCAAATGCAGCGAGCTGGATGCGTAGTCTGGTCAAGGAAAAGCAGATCGAATGTCAGTGGGTCGATGAGGATGCCTACGTCTATATTCAGTCCGATGACCATATCAAAAAGCTGGAGATTGAGCTGACCGCTTATGGCAAACTCAACATCCCTGGTGAATGGGTAGACCCCCTTCCGATTCCTGTCCCCTCGAGAGCAGGCATTCGTATGCCTGGACAAGCACGTTTCGACCCATTAGCTTACTTGCATCACCTGCTTGCTTCAGCCGTGAAACAAGGAGTACGTGTCTATGAACAAACAACGGTAACCGATGTGGAAGAAGAAGCCTCTCTGAAAGTAAGAACCTATAATGGTTCATTCGTCACGGCAGAGCACATCGTGGTTGCTTCCCATTTTCCCGTATATGATCCGGGATTTTACTTTACCCGCCTGCATGCTGAACGCTCCTATGCGGTGATGGTTGAGCCTGAGAAGCCCTATGCAGGTGGCATGTACATCTCCGATGATGATCCGGCCCGTTCACTCCGTGCTGTCGTTCATAATGGTAAAGAGCATATTCTGTTCGGCGGAGAAAATCATAAAACCGGACAAGGCATCTGTACCTTCGGTCACTACGAGCGCCTGGAGAAATATGCAGCCGAGACGTTTGGGATTCGTAACATCCCGTTTCGCTGGTCGGCTCAGGACCTGATCTCCATCGATAAAGTGCCCTACATCGGACCGATTACCGGAAGACATGAACGGGTCTATGTCGCTACAGGCTTTGCCAAATGGGGCATGACTACTGGTACGATGGCTGGACATCTGCTGGCAGACCGAATTACCGGCAGAGATAACCCGCACGCAGAAGTATTTGATCCGGCAAGATTCAAGGCAGACCCGGGTTTCAAACACTTTATCGTAGAGAATGTCAATGTTGCGAAGGAGTTAATTGCAGGCAAAGTCGGCATTGTGCACAAAAATATAAACGAGCTCGGCAACGACGAAGGCGCAGTCGTGCGTCATAACGGTAAAAGGGCCGGAGCCTATAAGGACACCAGCGGTAAGTTGTTCCTGGTTGATACAACTTGCACCCACTTGGGATGCGAAGTGGAGTGGAATAATGGGGAACGTTCCTGGGACTGCCCATGCCACGGCTCACGCTTTAATTATGAAGGACATGTCATTGAAGGGCCTGCGGTCGAAGACCTGCCCATCCTGGATGTGCAGGGGCAGTAAATACAATAGAAGTAAACTATATATCCATACAACGAATAACCCCTTCCCCACCAAATGCACAAAAGTTGTATTTCTGAACTCCATGTGTGAATATACGTGGAGTTCGCTGACATACATTTCATCTCATAGACCGGATCGGTATCCGTCTCCAGACGGAAGCAGCCGACCCGGTTTTTCTGTATGCTGGTATAGAAGGAAGTTATAATACGATCTGACATTACATAAATACGGAATGCGTTGATGAATCCACTACCACTGCACTAAACATAGGGTGCGAAAGGAACACAAGATGAATAGACAACAATTTATGCAAGCTATGGAAGTCGTTTTACATCCGATGGACCGGTTGGAACGTGCGGAACTCCTTGCAGATTATGCCCACAAGTTTACGCTAGGGCTACGTGAAGGCAAATCGGAGGAAGACATTACACGTGAGCTCGGCCACCCGGAGGAAATTGCACGTAAAGTACTCGGCGAACGGTATAACGCTAACGCATACTCTCACACATCCGATAGAGATCCCTTTGATGGGCCAACGTTCAGAGAGATGAAACCACCTGTTAATCACAATCGGGCTACGCGGAACTTTTTTGTGGGCATAGGCTTGATTTTCCTTAATCTTACACTCATGATTCCTATTGGTCTTAGCCTCTGGTCCGTGTGGCTTACGATTGCAAGTCTATCCTTGCTTGCGCTGGCTCCTGTCGCAGCTGCCTTCGACTATCTGCATCTGAATCACCTTGAAACAACAGAAATTTTCGTTGCTATTGGGCTGTTCGGTATTGGCATTTTGTTTGCCCTTGCCTCCAAATATATCTTTATCGCATTTAAAAATATGACACTTCACTATATTCGGTGGAATATCAACGTGATGAAAGGGGATGTTTCTGCATGAGCACGAAGAAATGGCTAGCACTGGCTCTCGTCTGCATTGGCATAGGTTTACTTGGAACATCGGTCTATGGTTTTCAGTTCAATGATGATAGAGAAGCATACAGCAAGCGATGGGATCTCAACACCGGGGGACTACAAGATGATCTGCAAAATATTCAACTGGATGGCAATTTTGATGCTGATATCGAATTCATCGTTAGTCCAGACAACACCGCGTATATCGAAGTGGATGGAAAGTGGGAACCGGAGGTTATTCAAAGCTTCGAGGAGGCAAGTTTTACCGATGGCACATTCCAGCTGACGCTGCAAAAACACAACCGTCTGAAGTTGTTCTCTTTTAATTGGAACTGGGGGGAACCAGATTCAAGAATAACCGTGGCTTTGCCAGAAGGATATCCCTTGAATGATGTCACACTACACTCTAGCTCAGCGGATTGGGATATAACTGGGCTACATGCTGAATCTCTGGAGATGAAAAGCACCTCAGGCTCCATTGTTTTGCGTGATATTCAAGCTCCTCGCATGGAATTGTCTTTGACCTCAGGGGACATTGCTGCTTCTGCTATTCAAGGGGATTTAGCCGTGGAACAGACATCAGGAAGCTTCACCGCAAAACAAGTGGATGGAAAAGTAAATAGCGTGATTCAATCAGGAGATGTGGAAATTGCACAATTGAATGGTGAGGCTAATGTTGAGTTCACATCCGGCAGTATTGATATCCAGCAATCTCACGCAGCGCCTATTCAGGTATCAGGGACATCGGGGGATATATCCATTCAGGCCGCACCTGATTTTGATGGAATTTATGAGGCCAAGGCCACTTCGGGCGACGTTAATATACCGGAGTCACCAGGCATAAGTCAGGATGTGATCCAGGCACGTACGACTTCTGGCAGCATTCGAATCACCCAACCGCGCTAACGTGTGATGAAGCATATTTCCGATCATTGGGTAAAGTATAGTATAATCAAGTGCTAACCCAAATGCTGAGGAGGAATATTCCTATGGAACTTAAAAATAAAACAGCCATCATTACTGGCGCCGGTAAAGGTATTGGCCGCGCCATCGCGGAAGCCCTTGCCAAAGAAGGCGTACATCTTGGACTGATCGCCCGCACCGCTTCCGATCTGCAAGCCCTTCAAGAGTCTTTAAGCCAGCAATATGGCGTGAAAGTAACGAGTGCTGCAGCAGACATCTCAGATCGCTCTCAAGCTGAAGCAGCGGTCGCAGCTATCGAGATGGAGCTTGGAGCGGTAGATATCCTCATTAACAATGCAGGGATCGGAAGTTTCGGTACACTGCTAGAGATGGACCCTGAAGAGTGGGAACGCATCCTACATGTGAATGTCATGGGTACATACTATGTAACTCGCGCCATTCTTCCTAGCATGATCAAGGAAAGCAGCGGCAGCATCATTAATATCGCTTCAACGGCAGGTGAGCGCGGATTCGCTACAGGTTCAGCCTATTGTGCATCCAAATTCGCATTGCTGGGCATGACGGAATCCTTGATGCAGGAAGTTCGCAAATCGAACATTCGTGTAACCGCGCTGACACCAAGCACCGTAAATACGGAACTGGCTGTGAATGCCGGACTCAAGATCGGAGACGAGGATCGCATGATGCAAGCCGAAGATGTAGCCGAACTGGCGCTGGCCACCCTCAAGCTGTCTGACCGCGTATTCGTCAAAGCCGCAGGCATCTGGACAACCAATCCACAGTAAGATGTGACTCCACCAACCAGAATGCTGGTTGGTGGTTTTTGTGTTTATGATATAAAGGATATCTAACGTATTCGTAAGGATGCAGTCATGATGCAGAACACTTCTCTATCGTAATCATTAAGGAACCTTTTAAAACTAAACACGGCATCCCTTGGAGTTTTAATTTTGTTTTTAGGAAAATGAATTGATGTTTTATCCCGTACTATTTATAGTTTTATGATTTGGACAATGGTCTGCGTAGCATTTGTTCGTTTACTCATTCGTAGATACGACTTTCAGGTATACGTTCTGGCCCGAGTCCGGGATTTTGTCGTAGCTTTGATACAATAGAAACAAGCAGAATGAAAGAGCCTTCGGAATTGATCGAGATTCCAAGGCTCTTTCATGTTTATTTCTTGTTTATTTTTTGTTTATTGTGTTTTTGTATAATAAACCTGATTTTTGTCGAAATGGGGGACGAGAGCTGTGAATCATCAAAGAAAAGCCAAACAATGGTTGAGGAAGTTGTATATATTGAGCATGGCTTTGATTATTGCATGTTCAAACATATTAGAAATCCCGGCTTATGCAGCTGAGACTTGGAGTCAATTTGGCCGGATCGGGCCGGTCTTCAGTTCAAACCCCGGAGGTTTTGCCGCTCCCAAAGGAGTGACGGTAGACAGCAGCGGGAATGTGTATGTGGCCGATTCCGGCAACCATCGCATTCAGAAGCTGACCCTATCGACGAATACATGGAGCGAGTGGAAAAAGGTCGGCGGCGGCGCAGGAAGCGGCTTGGGGGAGTTTAACAATCCAACCGCAGTGGCGGTAGACAGCAGCGGGAATGTGTACGTGGCCGATTCTGGCAACCATCGCATTCAGAAGCTGACCCTATCGACGAATACATGGAGCGAGTGGAAAAAGGTCGGCGGCGGCAATGGACTCGGTTTGGGCGAGTTTAACAATCCAAGAGGAGTGGCGGTAGACAGCAGCGGGAATGTGTACGTGGCCGATAGTAGCAACCATCGCATACAGAAGCTGACCCTATCGACGAATACATGGAGCGTGTGGAAAAAGCCCAGTGCCGGCGCAGTCGCAGGAAACGGCTTGGGCGAGTTTAATTTTCCTAATGGAGTGGCGGTAGACAGCAGTGGGAACGTGTATGTGGGTGATAGTAACAACCATCGCATTCAGAAGCTGACCCTGTCGACGAATACATGGAGCGAGTGGAAAAAGCTCGGCGGCGGCGCAGGAGCCGGCTTGGGTGAGTTTAATACTCCAAGAGCAGTGGCGGTAGACGGCAGCGGGAACATCTATGTGGCCGATACTGGCAACCATCGCATTCAGAAGCTGAACGCAGCCACCGGTACATGGAGCGAGTGGGTGAAGAACGGCGGTGGTTCAGGAAACAGCTTGGGCGAATTTATTAATCCAAATGGAGTGGCGGTAGACAACAGTGGGAATGTATATGTGGCCGATGACAGTAATCGCATTCAGAAGCTGACCGCAGCCAACAATACATGGAGCGAGTGGTCTGTATTAGGGCCGGTTAACGGGATTAGTCCGGGCGAGTTTACTTTTCCAAGAGGAGTGGCGGTAGACAGCAGCGGGAATGTGTACGTGGCTGATACTTCCAACCATCGCATACAGAAGCTGAACAAATCCACGAATACATGGAGCGAGTGGAAAAAGGTCGGTGGCGGCAATGGAAGCGGCTTGGGCGAGTTTTACAATCCATTTGGAGTGGCGGTAGACAGCAGCGGGAACGTGTATGTGGCCGATTCCGGCAACCATCGCATTCAGAAGCTGACCCTATCAACGAATACATGGAGCGAGTGGAAAAAGGACGGCGGTGGCACTGGAACCAGCTTGGGCGAGTTTAATACTCCTTATGGAGTGGCGGTAGACCTTAACGGGAATGTGTACGTGGCCGATTCTGGCAACCATCGCATTCAGAAGCTGACCCTATCGACGAATACATGGAGCGAGTGGAAAAAGGTCGGCGGCGGCAATGGAAGCGGTTTGGGAGAGTTTAGCGTTCCAGGTGCAGTGGCGGTGGACCTTAACGGGAATGTGTACGTGGCCGATTCTGGTAACCATCGCATACAGAAGCTGACCCTATCGACGAATACATGGAGCGAGTGGAAAAAGGTCGGCGGCGGGGCAGGAGCCGGCTTGGGTGAGTTTAATACTCCAAGAACAGTGGCGGTAGACGGCAGCGGGAACATCTATGTGGCCGATACTGGCAACCATCGCATTCAGAAGCTGAACGCAGGAAGCGGTACATGGAGCGAGTGGGTGAAGAGCGGCGGTGGTTCAGGAAACGGCTTGGGCGAGTTTAATACTCCTTATGGAGTGGCGACAGACAACAGTGGGAATGTGTATGTGGCCGATAGTAACAACCACCGCTTACAGAAGCTGGATATGCCTGCATCTGCGATCATTGACTTTGCAAGCACAGCGAAGACGAGCACAACGGCATCGTTCAGTTGGACAGCAGCCAGCGGAGCGACGGCGATCCTCATTGAGCAGTCGCCAGCCGGAGAGAATACATGGACAACAGCCACGAATGGCACGATTGCAACCAATTCGACGACTGCGACGGTAACGGGGCTCAGCGCAGCCACCGCATATGATTTCCGCTTAGTGGTCAACGGCGGGGCAAACACAGGCAACTCGAACACGGTGAGTGTCACGACCGATAATGTACCAACGTACACGATAGCAGAGATAGCGGATCAAACGGCAACGGAACTGACGGCAGGCTACAGTTCGGGCACTCAGGACACGAAAACGATCACGATTACGAAAACCGGCACCGGAGATTTGACAAACGTAGCGACGACGTTAAGCGGAACCAATGCGACCGACTTTGTAATTACGCAGCCGGGAACGACGACACTAAACAGCGGAACGACATCGACGACGTTTACGGTGAAAGCAAAGGACGGCCTGGCAGCAGGCACGTACACCGCAGCGGTCACGGTATATGCGGACAACATGACGAACGTGACATTTGCGGTTACACAGACGGTGAATCCAGCACCCGTGGCACCCTCTATCACAAGTCAGCCGGGCAACAAGACAGTGACAGCGGGACAAACGGCAACGTTCAGTATAACCGCCAGCGGCGACGCGCCGCTTAGCTACCAGTGGAAGAAAGACGGCAATGCGCTGACAGACGACGAAAACATCAGCGGAGCAACGGCGGCGACCCTAAGCATCAGTAACACGCAATCGGGCGATGCGGGCAGTTATACCGTCGTGGTCACCAATGCAGCGGGGAATGCGTCAAGCATCGCGGCAACTCTGACGGTGAACGCTCTGACCAACGCGGCATCACCAAGCATTGATACACAGCCGACGGGCGCCACGGTTAACGAAGGTGACAGTACCCCGAATTTAAGCGTAGCGGCCAGCGTAAGTGACGGCGGAACGCTGTCCTATCAGTGGTACAGCAATTCCGTGAACAGCACGATCAGCGGCAATGCAATTGCGGGTGCAACCAGTGCAACCTATGCCGCGCCGACAACATCGACAGGCACGACCTACTATTATGCTGTCGTGACGAACACGAACAACAGCGTCAGCGGCACCAAGACCGCAACGGCAACGAGCAACATCGCTGCGGTCAACGTGAACGCTCTGACCAACGCGGCATCACCAAGCATTGATACGCATCCGACGGGCGCCACGGTTAACGAAGGTGACAGCAGCCCGAACTTGAGCGTAGCGGCCAGCGTAAGTGACAGCGGAACGCTGTCCTACCAGTGGTACAGCAATTCGGTGAACAGCACGGTCGGCGGCAATGCAATTGCGGGTGCAACCAGTGCAACCTATGCCGCTCCGACGACATCGACAGGCACGACCTACTACTATGTTGTCGTGACGAACACGAACAACGGTGTCAGCGGCACCAAGACCGCAACGGCAACGAGCAACATCGCTACGGTCAACGTAAACATCGCGCCTACCCATACGATTGCTCCTATTGCGGATCAAACGTTAGCTGCACTTACTCAAGGTTATGCTCTGGGTACCCAAGAGACAAAAACTATCGATGTAACGAATACTGGCACGAGCGATTTGTCGAATCTGTCGGCAACGGTTAGCGGCATTCATGCTAGCGATTTTGTGATTACGCAACCAAGTACAACGTTAGTGAACGGAGCAACCACGTCAACCTTTACGGTGAAAGCGAAAGATGGCTTACCAGCGGGAACATATACCGCAACAATAACGTTATCAGCAACCCAAATGACGGATGTGACGTTTACAGTGATGCAAGTTGTGAACATGCCGAACGCACCGGAAAATCCGCAAAACCTTGTGGCTGTCGGTAGAAACGGTGAGGTCACACTAAATTGGAGTACGGTAACGGGAGCGACGTATTACAACCTTTATATGGCGACTGATCCAAGTCAGCTTAGTACCGCTTCGGTTGTTATCATCAATTCCTCTACCTACAATGCACAAAACCTGCTAAACGGCACGACCTATTTCTTTACAGTAAGAGCAGGTAACTCGGGAGGCTTGAGTGGGGAATCGAATCAGGCAAACGCCACTCCTGCAACTGTACCGGCAGCCCCAACAAATGTTTTGGCAGTAGCTGGAAACGGAGAAGCCACCGTAACCTTTACAGCTCCAACCGAGAACGGTGGAAGCCCGATTACGGGGTATGAAGTAACCGATTCATCAGGGAATGCAGTCACAACAGGAGCGGCAAGTCCGATTGTAATTACAGGTTTAACGAATGGAACGAGCTATACATTTACGGTGAAAGCGATCAATGGTCTAGGAAAAAGTACAGCATCCGCTAATTCAAATGCGGTCATTCCGCAAAAGTCATCCGGCGGTAGCACGGTCCCGATCGATACGCCATCCGTGCCTAGTACTCCAACCATCCCGGAGAAAACGAATACGGGAATGGATATACTTGTGAATGGTAAAGCGGAAAATGCGGGGACCGTAGCGAGAACCCAACGAAACGGTCAAACCGTTACAACCGTGTTTGTGGATCAGGAAAAGTTAGAGGACAAGCTCGCTGCGGAAGGCCAAAATGCTGTGGTGGCGATACTTGTAAATGACAAATCCCATGTGACCGTCGGCTCATTGAACGGTCAGATGGTGAAAAACATGGAGGACAAGCAAGCTGTTCTTGAGATCAAAACCGATCGTGCGACCTATACGATTCCAGCGCAACAAATCAATATTAATACGATATCCGAGCAGGTCGGCAAGTCGGTAGCCTTACAAGATATCCAGGTACAAATCGAAATCTCCGAACCAACAACAGATATGGTGAAAGTTGTTGAGAATACGGCAGCCAAGGGAACGTTCACGCTTGTCGCATCGCCGTTAAACTTTACGGTGAAGGGTATCTACGGAGATAAGACTGTCGAAGTATCGAAGTTTAATGCCTATGTCAAACGAAATATTGTGATTCCGAATGGTGTTGATCCCGGTAAGATTACCACAGGAATTGTTGTTGAGACAGACGGAACCATACGTCATGTTCCGACCAAGATTGTCGTGATTGACGGCAAATATTACGCGCAGATCAATAGCTTGACGAATAGCACGTATTCTCTTGTCTACCATCCGCTCGAATTTGAAGATGTGGCCAAACATTGGGCAAAACAAGCAGTGAGCGACATGGGATCACGGATGATTATCGATGGTACGGGCAATGGTATGTTCAGTCCCGACCGGAATATTACCCGTGCTGAGTTTGCAGCTATCATTGTTCGCGCATTGGGACTCAAGACGGAGAATGGAGCAACCTCATTCTCAGACGTACAATCAACAGATTGGTACAGCAGTGCTGTCAATACTGCTTATGCCTACCACTTGATCGGCGGTTTTGAAGATGGTGCCTTCCGTCCGATGGACACGATTACACGGGAACAGGCAATGGTGATCCTCTCCAAAGCAATGGCGATTACTAGTCTGAAAGGCAATCTCGCTGTTCAATCGACAGACGTAATACTTCGCCCTTATGGAGATACAGCAACTGTGTCTGCATGGGCGCTGAGCAGTGTAGCTGATACTGTAGAGGCTGGCATTGTATCAGGAAGAGGCGGCAATGAGCTTGCACCGAAGGATTACATCACTAGAGCTGAGGTTGCCAAAATTATTCAGGGACTATTGCAAAAATCCGGCTTGATTTAAGCAAGGGGACGACGGCAACTGAATTGTGATTTGGCACAGCTAAGACTCGCAAAGAAGAACTAATTAACTAAAACAAGGTGAGGGACACATGTCCCTCACCTGTTTATGTTTTTGTAATACATCTGAATTAGATCCCTACTAATAAACGCAGACGGTACACATCATATTTTAGAATCCGTCCCTTTCCTCACTCGCCTCACTTACCTTACTTGTTCAACAGATGATCCAGCTCCAATTCCTTGGACACCGCAATCAGCACAACGGCGGGTTCCTCGCCGATATTAGTCACTTCATGGGGTACAATCGCGTTCCATGTAAACGAATCTCCCGCTTCCAGCGTCTCCACATCTTCCCCCTGCTTCGCTTGAATGACACCTTGCAGTACCAGATGGCTTTCCTCCCCCGCATGTTTGCTGATCCCCGTCGAAGCTCCCGCTGGCAGTTCTACTATGGACATACGCATCGCACCTTTTGCCGTTAACTGCTGTACTTTAATCTGCCCGCTACCCGCTGTAGTCTCCTTGCGTTCATGCTTGCGAACCACATTCATACGCTGCTCTGATGTCAACAACAGGTAGGGTAGCGGGACGCCCAGGTAGTCCGCGATGCTTTCTAATGTAGCGATGGACGGTGACGTTTTGTTATTTTCCACATTGCTGATAAACCCCTTGGACAACCCTGTCCCCTCACAGAGTTGCATAATCGTAATCTGTTTCTGTTTGCGTATCGTTCGAATGGCCAAGCCAATATCCATGTGACCGCCCTCTCTTCTCTCTAACTACCGTTTCATTGAAATCAAGATTCAACCGTTGACTCTACAAATACAAGGCGATTGCCAAATGGATCGGTAATGGTCATTTCCCATGAATCCCAAGGGGTCTTCTCGATACCCGGTCTCGCATATTTATATTTTTGCAAAGAAATCCGCTTATGCAGCTCCTCCAGATGCTCTGTCTCAATCCGTAATGCCGCACCAGGAGTACAGTCTCCGTGATGTTCGGACAGATGAATGACAATCTCATCCTGCGACACCTGCATGTACAGCGGCATATCGGCCTCGAATCGATGCTCCCAGTCCACTTTGAACCCCAAGTAATCCGTGTAAAATTCCTTGGCCTTCGCTTCATCAAAAATTCTAAGAATAGGTACGATATGTTTCATCATCTTCTTCACGTCCTCCTCTAAAGAGATAAAAGCACAACAACAATTCTTATTCCAAGTTCCCTTATACAAAACATATTTTCATCATACAAAAAAAGTGTTGACCCTACAATGAAAGCATGATAGATTTTGTTCATAAATAAGAATATTATTTTCACATAGGTGAACTTTTTATTTTTAGTTTAATCCCTGTCATTAATTCATTCCAACTCTTTTGCTTCATTGGTTTGACCTATGCATTTGTTTGATATTTGCATTCATTTTATACATTCGATTTATCACAACTCATCTTTCACCTGGAGGTGTATTGGTTTGAATTCTACTTATATTCATGAGGTGAAGTTGCCTCCACATTACGATAAAACCCAGCAATATCCTGTTATTTTTGCCTTGCACGGCATGGGATCAGATGAGCAGGACATGCTTCGATTAATGGAGCCGCTGTCTACCGATTTCATCATTGTTGCCATTCGTGGGCCTATTGTACAGGGCGGAGGTTATGCTTATTTTCAGATCAAAAGTATAGGCAATCCCGTTCGCGAGTTATACGATGCCTCGGTTCAAGGACTGCAACAACTTATCATCGAGCTGTCGGCTCAATATGCCATTGATCCTGCACGGCGTTATATCGCCGGATTCAGTCAGGGCGGCATCATGGCGATGACGCTTGCCTTGGTGATGGGTGATGCCATCAAAGGCATCGTGGCTATGAGCGGATACATTCCGCAGTTTGTAAAAGAGGAATATGCTTTGCAGCCTTCATCCAATCTGTCTGCATTTATCTCACACGGCGATCAGGATCACCTTTTCCCGTTACAGCTGGGTGAAGATAATGCTTCGTTTTTCCGGAATCATACGAATCAAGTTACTTATGTACCATACAGCGGGGGCCACCATGTAACTCCTGAGTTATATGCCAAACTCCAACACTTCCTTCGGACGGATGCTGGGGTATCTACAGAAGACACGAAAGGAATGACTGAATCATGATGCCATCTTTGTTTATCGCCCATGGCGCTCCTTCACTTGCATTGGAGGAGAATGCGTACACTGAATTTTTGCAAAAACTTGGGCAGGATCTGCCCAAACCTAAAGCGATCGTCCTGTTCTCCGCTCACTGGGAATCGACGACACAGCTCGTATCTGCTGTAACCGGCTCATATGACACGATCTATGATTTCGGTGGTTTTCAACCCGAACTGTACCAGATCAAATATCCAGCCCAAGGACATGCCGAAACAACCGCTGAGATCGTCAAGTTGTTCACCGAAGCGGGAATATCAGTGCAGACGGATGAGGTACGCGGCCTGGATCATGGAGCGTGGGTTGTGCTACGCCTGCTCTATCCCGAAGCAGATGTTCCTGTAATTGCTCTCTCTGTGAACCGTTATCTGACGGGTGAGCAACAGTATCAGATCGGTCAAGCACTCGCTTCTTTGCGTGAGCAAGACGTTCTTGTCATTGGCAGTGGCGGAACCGTGCATAACCTGCGCCGTCTGAACTGGGAAAGTCAAGGTGTAGATTCTTGGGCTATGGAATTCGACAACTGGCTCCAAGATAAGCTTGAGCACTGGGATACGGATGCCCTCTTCGCATATGACAAGCTTGCTCCATCTGCACAGGCAGCAGTTCCTACGCCAGAGCATTTTGTGCCAATCCTGATCGCCATGGGTGCAGGAGAAGAGAAGAAACAAGCCTCTCTCTTATTCCGCGCGTATCAGCTGGGTAACCTGAGTTTATCCTGCTGGAGATTTGAATAACAAAACATGAGATTGGTTTAAAACCAATGGACCAAATAGAGACCAAAGCGTGAGTCACAGGGTAACCCTGCTGCTCACGCTTTTTTTTGAGATATTGTTAGGTGGTTGAATGCAACTACATAGACCACAAGTGCACTTTTACACTTCCATATTCATTCGTTATGTAGGACTCCCGCTTGGGTCTATGGTTTCTTGTACGAGTTTCCTGAGTAAATCTATACTAGTGGGAAACCATCTCATCAACAGATTTATTAGTTGAGTATGACATGCGAACGCTCATAAGGAGGCGAAACATGATGTCAGAACCAAAGTCAGAACAACGGATCGATGAGCTCATGCAAGAGTTGATGGAACTGCTGGAAGAAAAGGTGCAGGATGAGGAAAACCAGGAGTTGCTGGAGGCCTACCGCGAACAGGAAGGAACAACCGATGAGGAGCTTGACGCGTTCGAGCAATATTACAGTATACGTCTACCGGCAGATTTCCGGGCATTCTACAAACGTAAAAACGGCAGCGGATATGCCTTTCACATCCTTTTTCCAGGTGATGCCGCACAAAATGAAGATATGGTCTTCTACATGTTATCGCTTGAACAAATGAAGAGAGAACATGACGGTACTGTAGAGATTCGGATGGAAGACTATTTTTCCGAAGAAGAAATGCTTGAACTGGACCCGCGAATCAAGCCTTATTTGCATCAGAAATCATGGATCACCTTTGGCAAGCTGGGAGGCGGATCGCTGTATTTGATGTTGGATTTTGACCCAACAGAGCAAGGAACATATGGACAGATTATTATATTCAAACATGATCCTGACTTTGTCTATTACGTGGCTGAAACCTTCATCGAATTGCTGGAGCAATCCAATCGTAATTTGCGTGAGATCGATGTGATCGAATACTAAGTCAAATTGAATGACAAACAATTATATTAACAGCCGTTATCGTCTGGATAGTGATATGACCATTGTTTCATAATGCTGGGAGTTGTAAAGGCGGTTATAATAACATTTAGTGGAAATGCACAAGCTACCAGAAGAAGGACTGTCTTTCTACACCAACTACATATCTGGGAGGAACTACCGAAGTGGCTGAACAACCGAAGTCAGAGAGCTTTATGTCTCTCGTCAAAAAAGGCAACACATCCTCTGCTGTAGCCATGGCGGGTAACGCCATACTTGCACTATGTAAAGGAGGAGCCTTTATATTCAGTGGCAGCGGCGCCATGTTCGCGTCAGCGATGCATTCACTGGCCGATGCCATTAACCAAGGGTTTGTATTTGTCGGAAGTGTATTATCCGAGAAAAAACCTACACGCCGCTTCCCGACCGGATTCGGACGGGTCATCAACATTTTCTGTATGATTGCCGTAATTGTGGTGACGATTATGGCCTATGAGACCATTCACGAAGGCATTCACCTGCTCCAGCATCCTGCTGGTCACTCGGGGGGACTGTGGATCAACATTGGTGTGCTTGTGCTTAATATTGTGATTGATGGAGCCATCCTCATCAAAGCCATGAAGGAAATCTTGAAAGAAGCCCGCGCGCCCAAAGCGACAGGGTTCGCCCTGGTGCCTGCAGCGATTAAAAATGTAGGACGCGCTGCACCTCCAACCCGCCTTGTATTTTACGAGGACGTTGTAGCTGTGCTTGGAGCAACGCTTGCGCTCGTTTCTGTTGTTGTCATTGCACTGACAAACTTCGCTTTGCTAGATGGTATTGTCACCACCATCATCGGATGCCTGATGATTGCCGTTGCTTTCCGTGTCGGCTACGACAACATGATTGGCCTGATCGGTGTCGCCGCACCGCAGGATATTGAGGACAAAGTGTCCCAGACAATTCTGGCAGACAGCCATGTAGCTGATATCCAGATGATGCGCATCATTCAAGAGGGCCGGTATTACCATGTCGAAGGCCTGATTGAGCTGACTAAGGGACTCAGTCTAGCGGATGCGGATGATATCAAGTTCCGGATTCAGGAAAAACTGATGACAAACCCGGATATTGCTGACGCGGCGATCTCGATCATTGAAGACGACGGCGTGAACAGCTGGGGCAAGAAACATTCGGATGTGTTGAAAAAGTAGCGAAAAAGCAGGTTAACAACTGACTTATCGCTGCTTCATCTGCACAACAAAGAAACGAAGCAGGAAGTTCTCTGCCTCGTTTCTTTTGTGTTCTTTGATCCTTTTCTTTGCTCTGTTCCTTTGTTCCTCACTCTTTATGTGCGCTTCTCATTTGATATTCCTATCCCTATTAGATCATCGTGCCTGTCTCATCCCCATTTCCATCACCTTACCCAGCCATTTCTGACGAAACGCTTCCGTGGACTTGCGGATTGGACTAATCTCGGTTACACGTACAGGGGATACCCCACTGAATTGAAGGACGTTGGATTTCATGACCCGGTGACCTGCCCTTCTGTATACCAATGCATTGTAGAACCAAGGGGTGTCCATCGTCACAATAAGCTGTGCAGACTTACCTTTCAACAATTTGTCCCAGAGCGGTGAGTTGTCCCGATACCTCATAGCAAACCCGGGCAGGAAAATCCGATCAATAAACCCTTTCAGCACAGCAGGCATCGTTCCCCACCACGTCGGATACACAAATACCAAATGATCTGCCCAGCGAATGAGTTCCTGTGCCTTCAGCAGATCAGGCTCGAGCTCTGTCCGCTGACGATAGCCGTATCGGAGATTAAGATTGAACTCGATCTCGCTCAGATCGATCATCTCCACCGTCCCACCTGATTTTCGTGCGCCCTCTGCGTAGGACTCTGACAGTGCCTTGCAATAACTCTGTGGATCGGGATGACCGTTAATGATGAGAATTTTATTTGCATTCATACGTATGTTCCTCCTGTATAATATGGTTCATGAAGACCGATGAAACGGACATATCACAAGCATATAGTGAAGGTAGGTATAAACAAATGATCAACGACGCCAAATCATTGCGGATTCGTGCAAACGGGAGGACTTATGAAACATCTTAACCACAGTGTCCCGATATCCATGGTATATCCTATTTTAAAAACACTGGTACACAAAGGTTTTGACACGGAATCCTTTTTCAAAGACATCGATGTAGATACCTCCATCTTGGAGAACCCGGATGCCCGGATTCCCGTCACTGAATTGGAACGGATCATGCGGCGTGCTGCTGATTATGCAAACGATCCATACTTTGGATTAAACCAGGGTGGGCGGCTGGATTTTGCGGATTTAAGTCTGCCCGGATATGTTATGATGCACTCCAAAACGATTGGTGACGCACTTAGCGCGTACCAGCGGTATAACGATATTTTATATAGTGGATTTCAACTGGAGTGGAAGGTCGATGGACCGGATGTGATCATTCAGTTGTCTGTTGAAAATGAAGAAATCCCCATGTCTCGCCATTGCGTAGAGGATATGACTGTATCGGTATTACATCTGATCAACAAGCTGGCGAATCACCGGGCCGTGGTACGAGAAGTCCAATTCCGTCACGAAGCCCCTGTCGGGGCAGGTGACCTGTCTGTTTACGTGAACTCCCTTGGGGTCACTCCCGAGTTTGGTGTTACCCAAACCCTGCTGCGTCTATCCAAAGAGGTCCTGACGTTGCCCGTTTTATATTCGGATGCCAGGATGTTGAAGGTTTTCGAGTCGATGGCAGAGGAGACACGGGCAGACCTGTATGCCTCTCAGCCTTTCTCCAGCAAAGTAAGCCGTTGGATCACGGAGAGTCTGCCTTCCTTCTTCCCCACATTACAACACACGGCAGCACATCTCGGCGTGAGCATTCGCACACTCCAGAGCAGATTGCGTGAAGAAGGTACAACGTTTAACGAAATCTCCGTTCAGGTACGGAAGGAAATGGCACTACGTTACTTACAAAGAGGCAACTATGCTGTCGTCGATATCGCCTATGCCCTTCATTTTTCGGAACAAAGTGCCTTCCAGAATGCGTTCAAAAAGTGGACGGGACAGACCCCGGGTCAATACCGGGCTAATCTGGGGACTCGGCAGGGATAGGATCGCAACCCCATACCTAGACTTTAGTCTAGGATAAGTTTAACGCCAAAGACGGAGGTTCCCCTTTTCCAGTTCGTGGTATGCTGTATATAACGAAAGTGATGTTACATATTGCACGGATGGAAGATTCCATATTCAAAAGGAGAGAAATTATGGCTAAACGTACGATTCTTGCACCTGTCCTGATTTTGCTCGGTGTATACCTGATTCTGAATCAAGGCGGCACAATGGGCCCAGGCACAATCTTTGGTACTTTCTGGCCTACGTTATTTGTGATTCCGCTCGGACTGTTCTTCCACTGGTTATACTTCTCCATGATTGGCCGTGGCGTTGGATTGCTCGTTCCAGGCGGCTTGCTGCTGACCGTCGGTATTGTATGCCAGATCGCGATGCTGTTTGGTAACTGGGGTACGATGTGGCCGGGCTTCATTCTGGCGCCAGCGGTCGGTTTGTTTGAACTCTACTGGTTTGGCGGCAAAAATAAATGGTTGCTGATTCCGATTAATATTCTGACGGTTCTTTCCCTATTGTTCTTCACTGTCATGTCGATCGGTTCCGTACTGAGCAACATGAGCTATATTCAACCGTTTGTGGCCATTCTGCTGATTGTGGGCGGAGCGTATATCATCATGGGGCGCAAAAAGCCTATGTAGTGGCATGATATCCGATGAATTGGACGACTAGATTTCACTAAGCCACTCCGGGGACAGAACAACTGCGGATCGCTGTTACCCCCGGATTTTTTTGAGTCTTATATCACTTGAGAAAATCCGGTGGTAGCGTATGCTTCCGAAGTAGCTTTCTTCCAGAAAGCTTTCAGGCGAGCGCTTCGCTTCCTTCGTTTGTCCTGTCCCCTCCGTTAACGTGTAATCTCATATCCATCGAATATCGCACTTCAAAGCTATTGCTTTAGAGCAGGTAAAAGAAAAGGAACATCCCTGATCCATACGTGATCAAGGGATGTTTTTATTTATTTTTGTTGTTCTTATTAGGGTGAGACTGCCTGTTCATTGGGTTTCGATTGCATAGCTATATTGTATTTAATCCAGAAGAAAAGGATCAGAGGCAGGGCTGCGTTGGACGCGACAAAAAAAATCAGTGAAGGTATTCCGGCAAGTGGCATGTAGCTTATGCCTGTCACTTGAACGAACAACTGCTCGCCGTTTGGGCCGTCAGAGAACAGGATGGATGATGCCCCGTTCCAGCCTAGATGGCTTCCGACTGCAATAGCCATAGAACCGGATTTGGCATACGCATATGCCCAAACCAAACCCATGATAAAGGTGGTGGAAAATAGAATAATCATAACCGGGATGTTCCCGATCACACCGCTCGAGAACCAGTGATACACACCAAAAGCAACAGACGATAACACAACTCCCCATCGTACCCCCAGCCATTGAATCAGAAGCACAAGTAACGCGCCGCGAAATAATAACTCCTCGAACCATACTGATTTAAAATTCCACCAACTGGCTGTCAAAAAATCAGCCCAGTAATACTCGGGGTTTAGCTTCCAGTTTGACATGGTGACCAGAGATTCTGTCCAGTGAACTGCCGAGGAAACGAGGATACCCAAAAGTAAGGCTATCGCAAATTGCTGGAGACGTAGACCTGCCGGACGATACCCGAGCACAGACAACGGTTGCTTGATCGTGAAACGAAGCAAGAGCCAAGATAACAAAACAAGCACGATCATGCCTAACATCACGAACCTCCTTCCCACTTCATTGTAGTAAAACAATTGAATTCAAACATCACATCTACACCGTCAGAGTTTCCGTTCCGTTCTCTTTCATCCCGTTCCGTTCCCTCTATCCCGATATACTTTTCATATTCGGGGTTATGGGCTTTAGTACGCACGGGTGTAAATAAAGTTCCCAGCAATCCGAATTCTCGGAGCCCGCGCCGGAATAAATCCAACGTCAAATATCCCCTGAAGCCGCCAATATGCTCAGGGGTATTTGAGTTGCACTTGTTGTGTTCGTTGCAGTTCGCGCAGTTTGCGTAGACTGGAGGACAATTATTTACTATGCATCTTAAACTCCAGAAACAGGTCGTTATAATGCGATAGCATTTTTTTGCCCAGATTGTTGTAAACCTCCAGCTTGCTTGTCAGTGTCTCGTCTGGATAGAAGCGTTCATCCTGCGAGATATCTTCTGGCAACAGCTTAATTGCCTCCGCATTCGGTGTCGAGTATCCCACGTACTCTGCGTTGCGTGCAGCATGATCCGGGTCCAGCATAAAGTTGATAAACTGGTGCGCGCCGTCCACGTTTTTAGCTGTTTTCGGGATGACCATGCTGTCGAACCAGAGATTTGAACCTTCCTCCGGTACCTTGTAATCCAGCTTGTCGTTCTGATCCATAATCTCCGATGCATCCCCGGACCATACGAGTCCAACCGCGGCTTCTTCGTTCGCAAGCAACATTTTGATCTCGTCTCCAACGATGGCTCTTACGTTAGGAGTCAGGGTAGACAGCTTTTTGAGTGCAGCCTGAAGATGATCTTCATTCGTATCATTAAGTGAGTACCCCAGGCTATTCAGCCCCATACCGATGACCTCACGAGCACCATCGAGCAACAGGATCTGATTTTTCAAACGCGGGTCCCATAGGTCATTCCAGCTGTCAAATGTCAGGCCACCCACCAGTTCCGGGTTATACACAATACCAACGGTTCCCCAGAAATACGGGATAGAGAATTGGTTATCCGGATCATAGTTCAAGTTCAGGAACCGGGAATCGATGTTTTTCAGGTTAGGCAGCTTGTTGTGGTCAATCGGAACGAGCAGGTTCTCTTCTTTCATTTTGCTAATCGCATATTCAGAAGGAATCGCCACGTCAAACGTTGTGCCGCCCTGTTCAATCTTGGTCAGCATCGCTTCATTGGAATCAAACGTCTGATAGATGACCTTCATGCCAGATTCTTCTTCGAATTCCTTCAAAAGGTCAGGGTCGATATAATCACCCCAGTTGTAGATCGTCAGCGTGTTTCCACCGGAATATCCCTGACTTTTGTTCAGATACGAAGCCAGAATCATCAGGGCGAATGCAGCCACAAACACAAGTGCGAATGTCCGTACCAACTGTTTCATGGACGCAGCCCCTTTCCTCCGGCTGGAATGCGTGATGCACGGCGGTTAATGAAGTAATATCCAACCACCAGCAACACCGTGAGCAGGAACAATAGGGTAGACAACGCATTAATCGACAGCGACACCCCTTGCCTTGCTCTGGAGTAAATCTCCACAGAAAGCGTGGAGTAACCGTTCCCTGTCACAAAGAAGGTTACGGCAAAGTCGTCGAGCGAGTACGTCAAAGCCATGAAAAATCCAGCAAAAATACCGGGTTTCACGTAAGGCAGTACCACACGCGTTAGAATTTGCCATGAGCCCGCGCCCAAATCGCGAGCCGCATCCATCAAGGTTGGGCTCATCTCCTGCAGCTTCGGTAGCACCATGATGACCACAATCGGCACACTGAATGCGATATGGGACAGCAATACCGACGTAAAGCCAAGTTTGATGCCAATCATCGTAAACAAAATCAGGAATGATGCACCGATAATGACATCGGGGCTAACAATCAACACGTTGTTTAGAGATAACAGTGTGTTTTTGGTCCGTTTGCGACGTACATGATAAATCGCCAGTGCCCCTGCCACACCCAGAATGGTTGAGATCGCTGAGGACAACAGCGCGATAATAAACGTATTCAAGACAATAATGAGCAGCCGGGTGTCCGCAAAAACTTCTCTGTACCATTCCAGTGTGAAACCTTCGAACCCCCGCATATGGCCACCACTATTGAATGAATAGAAAATCAGATAGGCAATCGGCGCGTACAAAATGGCGAATACAACAGCCAGATAGACGTTAGACAGCTTTCCGTTTCTTCCCATTTCGCACCTCCTTCTTGCCTGATCCGGTCAGAAACATAATGACTGCCATCGCGATAATCAAAAAGACGGCAATCGTCGAACCCATGCCCCAGTCCTGGGTAACGAGAAAATGTTGCTCAATCGCTGTACCCAGCGTAATAACACGGTTCCCCGCAATGAGGCGGGTAATCATAAACAATGATAGCGCCGGGATAAATACGGCCTGACAGCCTGATTTCACTCCGCTGATCGTCAGCGGGAAGATCACACGACGGAACGTTAGCCACGATGAAGCGCCGAGATCCCGTGCAGCATAGATCAGGGACGGATTCATCTCCTCCAGCGCGTTAAAGATCGGCAGAATCATAAAGGGAATGAAGATGTACACCGAAACAAAGATAAAGCTGAAATCAGTGAACAAAATCTGTTGTGTCCCAATGCCCACCACTTCCAGCAGAGAGTTGGTCAGACCGTATGTGCCGAAAAGGCCAATAAAGGCGTACGCTTTTAACAACAGATTAATCCAGCTTGGCAAAATGATCAGCAGCAACCACAGCTGCTTATGCTTCGTCCGGGTCAGCATATACGCCGTTGGATACGAGATAAGTAGCGAGAACGCCGTAATCAGAAATGCATACCAGAATGAACTGAGCGTCATCTGCATATACACTGGCGTAAAGAACCGCGCATAGTTGCCAAGTGTGAAGTTACCCTCCACATCAAAGAACGAATAATAAATGACCAGCAGCACCGGCGCTACAACGAACAACACCATCCATAACACATAGGGAATCAGATACGCATTGCGCGTGCTGGCTTTAGTCTGCATGAGCGGCCTCTTGGTAAGCTTCGAGTCGTCTGTCGAACTCTTCCTCAGTTTCGTTAAAACGCATAACATGAATGGCTTCCGGGTCAAAATAAAGCCCGATGCGCGATCCGACGGCCGCTTTCTTCGTCGAATGAATCAACCATTCGTTGCCTGCGTCATCGTAGGTCGATATTTCGTAATGCACGCCGCGGAACAGCTGCGAATCCACCTTAACCTTAAGCTTGCCCTGCTCCTCGGTTGTGATCTCGAAGTCCTCCGGGCGGATGACGATCTCAACAGGCTCGTCAGGCTGCAAACCCTGATCGACACATTCATACTGAGCACCTGCAAACTCAACCACAAAGTCCTGCTTCATCTTGCCTGCCACGATATTCGACTCTCCAATAAAGTCCGCGACAAAGCGGTTAATCGGCTCATCATATATATCATTCGGCGTACCACTCTGCTGAATGACACCGCCGTTCAGGACAAAAATTTCATCGGACATCGCGAGTGCTTCTTCCTGGTCATGCGTGACAAAAATAAACGTAATGCCCAGCCGCTGCTGCAGCTCTCGCAACTCGTACTGCATCTCGGTACGCAGCTTCAGGTCGAGTGCCGACAAAGGCTCGTCCAGCAGCAGAATCTCAGGCTCGTTCACAATGGCGCGGGCAATCGCCACACGCTGGCGCTGTCCGCCGGACATCTCGCCAATCTCCCGGTTCTCATAACCGGACAGATTGACAAACTTGAGAGCCTCGAGCACTTTGCTACGAATCTCCGATGTTTTCATTTTTTTAATCCGCAAGCCAAAGGCTACGTTCTCGAATACATTCAAATGTGGAAATAACGCATAGTCCTGAAATACCGTATTCACCTGACGCTGATGCGCAGGAACCTTGTTAATCAATGCGCCGTTAAAATAAATGCTGCCCTCCGTCGGCTCCGCAAAGCCGGCAATCAGCCTTAATATCGTTGTTTTACCGCAACCGGACGGGCCGAGAAGCGTATAAAATTTCCCGCGTTCAATCTCAAAGCTGACAGCTTTTAATACAGCCTCATCCTGGTCATATTGCTGTGTCACCCGCTCGAACCGGATGATCGGTTGTTGTTCTGACATGCTTCACGTCGCCCCCTTATCCTTGGGTTTATCCTAAGAAACCTTACCTATTATACACGACTTTAATTAAGCCATATCTCGAATATGAATAATTTACCCCATTTTCTTTTGTTTTGAAAGGTCAAGCACGCACGTTACAGATATTAATAATATGGCAATAAATCTATTTTCTTATTAATTAGTCTTCTATACAAACGAATTAATAGATTCGGAATAGTATAACGTATATCCATCACAAGGAGGTATTCTTCATGGCTAACTACTTGTCCCCACACTCTCCAAAAAGTAAAGCTGCCAACAAAAGCAAACTGGTATCCAAAAACCGCGCAAAAAACAAATCTAAAAACAACGCAGGTAACACAAGCAAGTCAGAGCATATCCAGGAAACTGTCGTTAACGTCATTCTGCCTGAATCTAAAGAGAAAGATACACATCACCACCACCATCATCCACACAATCATCATCACCATCACTGCAATCCTTACTGGTAATCTATCTATTTCAATATCTTAGCCTGTCCATGTGAATTGATAGATTCAAAAAAATAAAACGTATATTAATGAAGGAGGCTTTACCATGACTAACTTCTTCTCACCGCTCTCTCCAAAAAGCAAAGCTGCCAACAAAAGCAAACTCATCTCTAAAAATCGTGCGAAAAACAAATCTAAAAACAATGCAGAAAACACAAACCATGCAACACATATTCAAAAAACCGTTGTTAACGTTGTTATACCTGACCACGAAAATAAACACCCTCACCATCATCACTGATGGGAAACCCTGTTCAGCATTGATATAAATTTCGCAGCATAAGTCTCACAAGAAGACGTAGCAGTTACATCTGCTACGTTCCTTTTTGAGTTATTTTAGTTTTTCGAAGTGATTCAAAAAGAATGAATGATGCCGGGACTCCATATCATGGAGTTGAGGTGAGGAAGACCATGGAAATGCGTCGTAATTTACCCCTTTTGATGAGTGTCTGTTTTCTTAGCCAGATGGGGGGATTTATGATTCTGCCCCTCTTTCCGGTATATATCGACCAACTTGGCCTATCTGGCTGGGAGATGGGATTCATTTTCGGATTGTTCTATTTAGGTAAAGTAGCCGGCGGGCTCCCTGCCTCTGCTCTCTATCGCCATGTAGGGGTCAAAATATCTCTCGTCCTTATGTTACTGATGCTCGCCATATGTACAGCTGGTTTTGCCATTGCCTCTACGCCCCTGTTCCTTGGCCTGTTGCGGCTATTGCAAGGAATGGCTTCAACCGGGCTGACCGTCATCGTACGCTCCATCATCAGTGACGGAGGAAATAGCGATAACCGGGGACTATACAACGGATACATCAGTAGTAGTGAGGGCGGGGGCATGATCCTGGGGCCGGTCATCAGCGGCTGGCTTACGCTCCACGTACCGCTGTCCGTTCCGTTCTGGCTGGTTGCATGCTGTTGTCTGATCGCCATGGTTGTTGTTATGGGTATGCAAAACAAAACAACGTATGGATCATCTGGCTCAATACCCATTCTAGAGTCGAAGGATAGTGAAGTTCTCTCTTCGGCTCCTGCAGATCAAACTTCACGTCAAGAAAAGATTGCTCAGGAGTATGCCTCCAATAATACACAGTCTCGCCCAAGTAATGGCACAGGTCTTATTCCTGTCCCACTTACAGGATACATAACGGTGCATGTCCTGGAGATGAGTGCCTATGCCGTTTTCTTGACGTATTTTGCACTCTATGCAACTCAAATCATGCAGTGGGATACCTTCTCTGCCAGTCTGGCCTTTACCATAGCCGGAATTTCTACGCTTGCGGCTGCCCCTTTTGTCGGTTTTCTCTCCGACCGCTTGGGTGATCGGCTCCTGATGTGCATGCTGGGCATGTTCCTGATCGGGGTTGAAGTCATTGTTTTTCTAAGTACTTCTGTCCACCTCTGGGTGTACATTGGCATGTTCGTCGGTGGCATTGGCGGGGCTTGTTACATGGATTCCTTTTTTGCACATATTGGGGATCACACTCCTGAAGTGAATCGAAGCTCTGTCATTGGTAAAATTGTCTCGTCTGCGGAGATCGGCTCTATGGTATCTCCTCTACTCGCAGCACTTCTGATGGAGACCTTGTCTCTATATGCTGTATTTGTCTTTAATCTTGTTCTGATCGCGGCAGCCATAGCCGTTCAAGCCATCATGCGAAGCAGGTATCGGATGAAAGAGAGCTGAGAAGACTGCTTTAAAAAATAAAACCCGCTCAAACAAATTAATGTGCAAACGGGCATTTCATTGGTGTATTCCCTGCCTGTGACTGTTTGGCTTCATCGGACGCATGCTCTCGGTCGTTTTGATGATCCATATTCTCATGGTGCTTATGGTGCTTATGGTGTTGCTCACTGATACCGACATCTGCGGCAACAGCCATCCCATCTTGAAACCTGTATGCAGGGGCCTGATGAAAAAAGTTCGGCTTCACAATCTCATTCCGATAGGAACTGTGAAAAATATGAGTAGTGGCTGGGGACACTGGTGGAATCAGCCACACCCAGTCTCCGGTCAGCTCGCGTCCAGCCTTTTCTTCCCGCTGTTCAAACAGAGCAAACTGTGATGCAGCTGTATGGTGGTCCACGATACTCACACCGGCCTTCTTAAATGAATGTAGCACAGCCACATTAAGCTCCACCAGTGCCCGATCTCTCCACAGTGTCGTTTCACTCGACGTGTTTAACCCTAGTGCAGCAGCTACATCTGGCAACTTGTTATATCGGAATGTATCGGCAAAGTTTCTCGCTCCGATCTCCGTTTCCATATACCAACCGTTAAACGGCGCAGCCGGGTAGTTAATGCCTCCGATCTCGACCCGCATATCCGCAATCATTGGCACACCGTACCAACGCAGGCCGAGTTCAGCAATCTCCACTCGCTCCGGGTGCTCAATCTGCACTTCGATGATCTCCTGCTCTGGTATTACATACCACTCTGGGGCCTGTCCTTGAGCTTGAATAATGATCGGCAACACATCATAATCGCCTCCAGCTCCCTGCCAGCCGAGGGAATTGGCCGCTTTGGTCAGTTCAATGGAAGCAGGATCACCCACAATGCCTTGCGCTGTCTCATATCCAGCATAACGGATCAACTGATGATTCCAGATACGGATGGGGGCTCCAACTGGGCCTTCTGGCGGCAAGAGGGTAATCGTCGGGATGATCTTGCCGCCGTTTGAAGCGTTATGGATATGATCCAGTACGGCCTGCGCAGCCACTCCTGCGGTATCAGCATGACGTGCATCCACAATGCGCAGCTTGTCCCAAAACAGCCGCCCGATACAGCGGTTGCTGTTCCGCCATGCCATTTTGCAGCCATGTTCCAGTTCCTCTGCAGTATGGGTATAGGTTCCCGTTTTGTCCATCTCTTGCTTAATGGCAATAAGCCGGGCCTCTGCGTCTTTACGCGTATGGCCCAGCTCTTCATAACTAGTATATATAAACCGTTCAGCTTCTTCCTGCAATCGATCCAGGTCTGTCCGCATTTCTCATTCCACCATTCTGTACATCTTGAATGCCATTATTATACGGGAAGCACACCGGATTTGTAAGCGAACGGGACGTTTGTTCACGGACTCTACATATCGTTGTCAGGACACAGGTTAGCCTAGATTATTTGCCCAAAAATGCGTTTAACATCCAGATCTCTTTATCTAGCGCAGCAGTGAATCCGATCATCATGTCTTCAGTCGCATTGTCTTCAACTTCTCCAGCTTCATGAATGCCTTGGCGAATCACATCAAGCATTGCATTCAGATCGGCAACAACATGTTCAACCATCTCTTCAGCAGACAGTTGTCCTTGTGCCTCCACAATTGGGGACAGGCGAAGTTGTTCTGCAATCGTTGCTACAGGACGACCACCAATGGTCAGAAGACGCTCAGCAACCTCGTCCATATTCGCTGTAGCCAGGTTGTACAGTTCTTCAAATTTGGCGTGAAGGGTGAAGAAGTGTGGTCCTTTGACATACCAATGGAAGTTATGCAACTTCGTGTAAAGGACAGACCAACCTGCGATCTGACGGTTCAATACCTCTTGAAGTTTAGCTGTGTTTGTTACAGAAGTGTTTGGGTTAGTTTGGATTGTACTCATGGAATTTATCCCCTTTCGAAAATCTCATTTTAGTTTTGTTTGTCGTATGATTTGTTTGGAATCGCTTCGTTATTCTTTTTTTAATTTAGACTTAATCTAAATCTTGTTTTAATTATAACACTGGCTATATACTTTGAAAAGAGCTTTGGCCCCTCTTCCAAATGAAGATTCCATGAAGCCGGGCTTCATGATGAACTTTTGGCTGCTTCCACTATGAACAAGGCTGCTCATGTAGTTATACCGCCAACCTTACCGACCTTCAGTGAACATTCTCACACGTCTGAGTGAAAACAAAAAACAGCCCTTCATCTGCAATCACAGATGACAGGACTGAATGCCTTGTTAGAACCTGATCATTATTTAGTTAATTCTAAGAAGTGCTTCGATTCCCCGAGTTCCCGCCTATGAACGAACCTGTTCAAACGTAAGAAGATGACTGATTTCCTCGTAGTTCCGTGCCGTAAAATGAGGTTCATGATCTGATTCGGGCGATACCTCACGGTGATTAAACCAGATGATCTTCCAGCCTGCATCCACCGCTCCGGCAACATCGTTGCGCCACGAATCTCCAATATAGTAGCTATGATCAGCTGTTGTTCCTGTCTGCTTGTTCACATGCTCAAACAGTCTGCCGTCCGGTTTCGCATAACCGACTTCACCGGAAATAAAGACCAGTTGCTCGTCCACCAGACCGAACACATCTAGCGCTTCTAACTTACGCCGTTGATGCTGACCTTCTCCATTCGTAATCAGCCCCACCGTATGTCCCTCCGCTTGAAGTCTGCGAATAAGATCATATGCTCCTTGGAAGGGAGTAATCTCAAACTGTCTGCTCAAATACCTTCGTTGCAGTTCTTGCGCTTGTCCAAGCTGCAGATCAATCCCAAAATCAGCCATCGTTAGCTCGAATCTACGGCATCTCATACGCTCTACTGCATCTGGTTCGGGAACCGCCGAAAGATCTTCCTGTGCAGACAGCCAGTCGCTGTAATAGCGAAATCGATGATACGCCAGCGCATAATCAAACGATTCCGGCAATCCGAGCACTTCCTCCAATGCTCCCCGAAGCGGCTGTAAGTGATCATATAAGGTATCATCTAGATCGAAAAATATGGCTTTAGTTGTATTATTGCTCTCCATCATGGATGCTTCCCCCTGCTTCTAATCTGCTCTCAAGTCAAACTGTTCTCTTATTACTACTATATATGTAGTGGAGAAGTCCGTCCAAACCCACTTAGATGATTTTACGTAAAAATGCCCCCTACTTACCACCCATCGTGGTGAAGTGAGAGAGCATTCTTAATTAAATCTCTGGAGATGCCCGGGGAGGTACTCCTTGAACGACATCATCGGATTTAACGTACATCACCAGAATCGGCTGGCTACACTGGAAGTATTCAAACCGATGTACTGGACATATCTCTTGCTGAGCGTTTCTCGGTGCGAACCAGACTAAAGACCAGATAGACCAATACCACCATTTGCGGCACGAAGGTCTCCCATGTAGGATACATGCCAAGCCAGCTTAGGGCAGGCAACTCATGTGCCACATGTGCAGGAAGCGTGGCCGATACCTGCAGGGCATGAATACTCTCGCCCAGAAAACGAAAGACCAGATAATAGATCAATAGCGTAGCCGTGAGGAAAAACCAGCGCACCGGTAGGCGCACGCTGAACTGAATAATCGCTATGGCCAGAATAACCAGGATCACCAAGGCTATGCCCACCCCCATGAACAAATGGGATAGCTGAATGGAAGGAGCCATGCCGATGTAGAATATAGCCGTTTCCGCACCTTCTCTTAATATGGCAAGACCAGCGACGGCAAACAAAGACCATAAACTTCCGCGTGCAAGGGCTCCTCCAACCTGGCGTTCTACATAACTGTTCCATGAGCGGGCGTTTGATTTGTTATGCATCCATTGTCCAACGGTCAACATCAGAACCACTGCCGCAAGACCCGTATACCCTTCAATCATCTCGCGTGTACTGCCTGAAGACGCCGCAGCCAGCAGCAGTGTTAGCACCACAGCCAGCCCTACACTCAAGAGCAAGCCGCTACCCGCCCCAGCCCAAATCCATCGCCGCGCAGCAACTTGCCCGCTCTTCTTGGCATAGGCCAGCAAAGCAGCCAGTACCAGAATCGCCTCCAGTCCTTCACGGAGAAGAATTAAAGCCGCATCCCATGCAGTATAAGACGTTGTTTCCGTTAAAGGTTCCAACCGCTCTATCATGCGGGATACCACCACTGTTGCTTTCGATGTATTCGGGGGACTGGAGACCAGGTAGCCGGATGCTTCCGTCATCTCATTCTCGATTGCGGTATACGATGCAGGCGAAGAGATCTGCACCTGTCCTTCGACGGAAGGCCAAGCAACAATAAACTGTTCCATGCCTGTAGCCGCTCCGGGGCTATCCCCGGCCTGAATCTGCTGTTGCACCTGTTCCAGCAATTGCAGCAGATCAGCCAGCGATGCAGAACCAGCGTTGACTGCTTCTTTATCCAGTTCCCCATCCTTGAGTGTCCCCATACTGTAATCCGTCAGAAGCGTCACCATTTCGTTCATTTGCTGGATGGCCTGTGTTTCCTTGCGCGGTTCGGCTTGCATGGCAATCCGAATCAGGCTCATCTGTTTCTCAAGCTGGCTGTATACGCCAAAATGGTCCTTGCGAATCGGTGCTTCCGTACCTTTCCAGGCAGTAACGATTCGTTTATACGTGCGCTCTGCCAGTGGCCAGTCTCCGTTTTGCATCGCGACAAGACTGCTGCGGGAATCCGGAAGTAAACGTGTTGCCGCCTTCCGGCCTGCGTCACTGCCGCCTTCCCCACTTTGGAAGGCTTCTACGTATGCATTGACTGCTCTTGCAAGGTCTGCCAGTGCACTTTTGGCTGCGTCGGCATCGCTACCCTTCAACACATCTTGAACCTTGGTGAGTGCATCGTTAATGGTAGTAGTTAAACCTGCGATCTGCTCTGCATTTTGCTCCGGTTTCAGTTGTCCGGCCTGCTGCCATAACACCTGAAAATCGGATACATCCCGAATGGCATCTTCCAGCTTGCCCTGTCCTGCTTCCACCAGCGCGCTTCCTACCGGAGGAAGCAGAGCATGCAACTGATCCGTTTTCGCGCTTTCCTGTGGTACAGCGGACGCAGCTGCAGCTGACGCATATGAAGCATTTCCAGAAGCATAAGCAGTAGTCTCCTCAAAGGCAAGGATGCGTCCACCAAAAACATAATCAACATGTTTGAACAGGCCTCCTCCCATCCATGAAAAAGAATAGATGAGGCCAACGAGTAAAGATAATGTAATGCGTAATGGTAATGTGATGCGTAGCAATCTCATATCGTTTTGCCCCTTAATCCGTGAACATTTGGATGTGGATTTCGATGTAAACTCATCAGCATTAGAACAATGTCTCCCCGATATATCCACCCTGTTTGCATCCGGGAAAACAGGCAAAGACGGCACTACCCACATGCACCGTATATTCATTCAGCTTGTCACTCTTCGCCAGCCGTGTCTGGATCGGGATGAACTGCTTGTCCATATCCCGTTGGTAGCTAATAAACAGCAAGCCTGCGTCGAGCTGGCCTGTTTTGGCATCGAGGCCGCTCGAATACGAGTACGAGCGGCGCAAGATCTGTTGACTCCCGTCTCCCTTGGCGAGCCGCAGATGCGATGTTGCCGGGATTAAGGGCTGTCCATCGGTGGATCTCGCCTGCAGATCCACCGGGTCGAATTCTCCACGGCTGCCAATCGGCGCGCCGCTATCACGGTGGCGACCAAACGTCGCCTCCTGATCCTTCAAGGTGGAGCGGTCCCAGACCTCCACACGCATGCGCACCCGGCGGACGGCCATGTAGCTGCCGCCGGCCATCCACCCCGGACCGTCACTCGGCTGCGCCCAGACGGTCTGGTCCATGAGAACGGCATCCGTAGTATCCGGATTGCCGGTGCCGTCTTTGAAGCCGAGCAGATTGCGCGGTGTTCCACCCGCGGGGGCGGCTCGGCCTGTGCGCTGGAAGCCCTCCTGGGTCCAGCGCAGCACCGCATGCCCTCGCGCAATACGCGCGAGGTTGCGGATCGCATGGAAGGCGACCTGCATATCGTCTGCGCAGACTTGCACGCACAGGTCGCCACCACACCACTTCGGGTCCAGCGCATCCCCGGCAAATGCCGGCAGGTCGCGCAGTCCCCGCGGCTTCGGTCCCTTCAAGCCGAAGCGCCCGTCAAACAAAGACGGCCCCACACCAAACGTCAACGTGGTACGTGACGGTGTCAGGCCTGCCGCCTCCCCCGTATCGGTGGGGGGCGTATTCAGCGTGGTGTTGTGCTCGCCGATCATCTGTCCGGAAGCCATGGCAGCCGAGGCTGCCGTCCAGTCCCGGAACAGACGGCGAAGCTCTTCCACGCTGCCTGCGGTAACGTCAAACGCCGCAAAGCAGATAAAATCCTGCGCGGGCGTAATAATACCTGCCTGATGCTTGCCATAGAAAGGCAATCCCTTATCAGCCGCCGCAGGTTCTACAGCGGCGACAGAAGAGCCTTTGCGGCCCAGCGCCATCAGTCCGCCTGCACCGCCCCCACCAATAAGCAGACCAAGCCCGGCTACGCCGGTCAGCTTCAACATCTCACGCCGTGACAACGGCTTTTTCAGCGAATCCTGCTTGTTCTCCGTCATCGTTCTACACTCCCAGTACCTGTCCCATATTGGACAGCGGCTCCGCGAGCGCATCGAGATTCTGGCTTAGCTTGCGCACATCCTCATCCTTCAACTTCTTGTAAGAAACGTACCCGTCACCTTCCTTGAACGGAGCCAGTTCTTTCTCCAGCGCATCGAATCGATCCGCAATCTGTTGGTTCAACTCTTTGTCCTTGGATGCCAGATCATCCTGCAGCAAGTTGTAAATCTCGCGTGCTCCTTCTACATTGGCCGCAAAATCATACAGATCCGTATGCGAATACCGCTCCTCTTCCCCGGTCACCTTGCTGGAAGATACTTCGTTCAGCAGTTCGACCGCACCCGTGACCATCAGACTTGCATCGATATCCATCGTTTCCACTTTAGCCCGTAGCAGCTTCGCATCACTGAGCAGTGTGTCTGCATATTCGCTCATGCCGTCGGTTGTTTTGTCTGCCCATAATGCTTTCTCAATTCGGTGAAAACCACGCCAGTCTGCAGCTTCAACGTCACCATCACGTGCATCAATGTTAGGGTCCAGATCACCTAGCGCCTCCGCTACCGGTTCAATCCGTTCATAATACATACGTGCCGGGGCATATAACGACTTGGCCTTTTCCAAGTCTCCAGCCTTCACCGCATCCGTAAACTTCTCGGTTTCCTTCACAAACGCATCAATCTGCTCTACGGCAAATGTACGATATCCCTCTACCGCAACAGAGTAATCTGCAACAGTTGCCTCTTGGCCTCCCTTGCTTGTATCCTGAGATGCTGTTTGAGCTTCACTCGTTACAGCTGTCTTCTCAGATGCCTTGTTCAAAGCCGCTCCATCATTGCCACACGCTGCAAGCAGCACCGAAGTCACCATCACGACAGCTGGCAAAGTCACACTTTTTCTCATTCTCAACACGAACACTCCCCTATGAACGCAGTAATTAGGCAACAAACCCTTAAAATAATCCTTTACCGATACAGGAACGTCGAGCAGACATACAAATATCGCTCTTGACCCTAGCTTTTAATTGATAATGATTATCAATTTCGATAATGACATCATAATTCCGCCCCATCTTTATGTCAATATGAAAATATGGCAGGTTATTACTCCTGTTTCATTAGGTTTATTTTGGGTATTTAATTCTGCGATCCATAGACAAAGTTCGTCATAGAACGTTAAAATGAGACACAATGTTAACTTGTTCCATAATTTAAGAAATTGGAGGCTTATGAACATGAAATGCCAAGTATGTAATCATGAAAATGGAGATGCCCAGTTTTGCGAGAAGTGCGGCTCTAACCTGACGGGAACCCATGCTTCTTCTGATCCTGTGGATTCCGTAACACGCACAGATTCAGCTTCCGCTGACTCGGAATACACGCATTGGTCCAGCAACAAGGAATCTGCTTCTCACCAACCAGAACCTACACGCTCTTCTTCGGTTTCACCTGTACCATCGCTTGTAAAAGAAACAGCAACGGTACATTCCAGTAATCATGAAGCTCCTGATCACGATACTAACCAAGGTAGCGCAGGAAATCAGTGGAACAACTTCGTTCAGAATGAAAAAGTACAGCAAGCCAAAGAAGTAAGCAAACAATACCTGACCTATTTCCTCAGCGTACTGGCTCGTCCGTATCAATCGATGAAAACCGTCGGTGAACAGCATGCCCTGAATGGGTGGCTAACGATGGCATTGTTTGCTGTATTAACCTCTACATATGTTCTGATCACATTTGGCCGCCTCGGTGCGGAAGGCATATTTGTTAGCGGATTTTTGCGCCCGCTCCTGTTTTCAGCTATTATTCTGATTGCTGCTGTTGCGCTCATCTATGGTGTACTTAAGCTGGAACGGATTACGTTCCGTCCCAAAATTCTGGTTGCCCAGTTCGGAACCTTGCTGGTCCCTGCAATCGCTACGCTTCTGCTCGCTAACTTGATGATTGTGATCTCCTACTCGTTCGCGATCTCCCTACTGGTGCTGTCGTATATTATGGTGTTTGTTGCGATGAATACGGTGCTGTTCCAGCATCCGCTCAATCGGACCAAAGCTGCCATTGACAGCACGTACAGCGTGTTGATTGTGAATGCTGTATTGTTTTACTTAATGTATCGTTTGTTATTTTCGACTATAGCTGGCTTACTTAGCCCGTTATTCTCGCCGTTTGGACGCTTGTAAATTCGTTTCTTCTACTCAAGATTGCTGAAATGGAGACTTCCCCCGATTGTGGAGGGAGTCTTTTTCATTTGCGAAAGGCAACATTGCGCGGATCATATTCCATACACTATAATGTGTAGTGTAAAAAATATGTTTGTATTTACTTATATGAGCCAGCATTTAGTTGAAGTAACTTTGCTCTACTGTTTTTTCTTTGTTTCTTGCTTGGTTTTTAATGTTATTAGCTTGTCTGTAAGTTTTCTTTATGTTGCTTCACCTTCAACACTACAATATGTAGTGTAACTATTCATTATTTGTTGACGAAAGCGGAGGAATTCGAATGGACATGACCCACATGGATCATATGCAAATGGAACAACAAACGGGGACCTCATATCTATGGCTGATTGTTGGAGCCGCCCTGCTGCTACTCTCGATTGCCGCCTATATCTGGGCATCACGTACGCGCGGCAAAATTCTTAGCCACATGAAAAAGAATGAGCGAGCAGCTATTCAGAAGAAAAGCCGCTCGCTCCGGCTCACAGCACATGCCTTGATCGCTGTATCCATCGTAGCCTTCGGCGTATTTTTCCTTCAAGGTGCCGGAAAGACATACGATGTAGCCGACCTCCCGAACAATGCAACCATCGATGTGACGGATGACAAATATTATGGAGCTACCCATACCGAGGAGCCGATCCAGTATGAAATGAAAATACCAACCTCGGGGCCACATAATCCACATGATATCCAATTTGGCTTTTATACCGACTTTCCCGGGTATCCTTATCTGGTTCACAACATGGAGCATGGGGACATCATCATCTATTATCGTGAAAATGCCAGTGATGAACTGAAGGAACATCTCCAATATCTCGCAAAATTTCGCCAAGCCGGGTCAGGCATTCTTGCCGTACCCAACAAAGATATTCCTGACGGCAGCGAGGTCGTTGTGACCGCCTGGACCAAAACAATGAAGCTGGACAAGTTTGATGATGCCAAGGTAGGTACGTTTATCCATCGTTACATCAATCAGGGGCCTGAGAAGATCCCGCCATCCATTCGCCAAGGCGGCGGAACAATGTAGCTTAGCAAATTTAAATGTAACGATCTCCAGAAACCTTATCTTCTGAAAAAGGAGTGCTTAAGCTCAAAAAAAATCCTTTTGAGCAAAATAAGGTCTTTCAGGAATCGTTACATTTTCAACTGTTCAAAAAAGGAGCAATTAGCGCTTCTCAGGATTGTTAGACCCCACAACTGAACGCAGCAGGACACGGCGACATAACATACCAGCGTCAACTTCCGCCCCTAATCCTTTCCCAATCATATGCCGATAAATTGAAGTAGAAATGCATACATAACATATACGCTCACAAGGGGGAGCAATTGGAACGATGAATAGTTTGTTTATGCGAATTTTTTTGTTTTTTTCCTGTTTGATGCTGGCTGCTGGGGCCATTTTAGGCATCACGATGTATCGGGCATCTGCTCAATTGGTTGAACAATCCATGGGGATGCAGGCACAGGCTGTAGCTGAACGGGCAGCCGCTTTGATCGATACGACACTGTATGCTCCACTCAGCACGGGGCAGGACAAAACGGCGTATTACGATACGCTGCGCGCACAACTTAGCCAGTTGCGTGAAGCCAACGGACTCAAATATTTGTACACACTTGGCACACGCGAGGAAAGTGGAAAGGCTGCGTATTATTACGTGGTAGACGGGGCCGCGCCGGATGTAGCCGAGGATGATTTTTCCCCATACGGTACAAAAGAGGAAACACTGTACGATGGCATGCTTCAAGCCTTTGCACAAGACACATCGGTTCGCGGAGAGCTTACTCGGGATGAAGATTACGGGGCTACGATTACCGCTTATGTACCGATTCATGGATCTGATGGCAAGATGTTAGGTATTGTAGGCGCAGATCTGGACTCTACCGCTGTCTATGCACTCATGTCGAGCAACCGCATCACGATGGTTTGGACAGCACTGGCGATTGTATTGCTCAGTGTATTGCTGGTGTATATTTTCGCACGTTATCTGACAAGACCACTGGTGAAGCTGAAACAGCTCATTGCCGAAGTGGGAAAAGGGGACCTCACCGTCAATGTGGAGCTTGGACGCAAGGACGAAATTGGCCAGCTCGCTTCCGAGTTCAAACACCTGGTCACGGATACCCGGCAAGTCATGACGGGCATTCGCCAAAGCTCGGATTCCTTGCTTCACGCCGCAGAAGGTGTATCCCGGCATTCCCAGGCAACGGCCGAGGCCAGTCAGCGGATTGCAGAGCACACGAATCATACTGCACAGGGGGCTTCCGAACAGGTGGTACGCGCTGGAGAAGTCACGGTAGCCATGGAAGAAATCACACGTAGCATGCAGCATATTGCTCATTCTTCTTCCAGAGTTGCCGACGTATCACAGCAGACAACAAACGAAGCCATTCAAGGACAGGCGAAGCTGGATACAGCCATCCGCAGCATGGACGGGATTCATCAGGCCAACGTACAGATGGCCGCATCGACGACCCAGCTTACGGATTACTCCAGCCAGATTGAATCGGTCGCCCACTTAATGAAAAATATTGCTTCACAGACGAATCTGCTCGCACTCAATGCCAGTATTGAAGCTGCCCGTGCAGGTGAACACGGTAATGGTTTCGCCGTTGTTGCTTCCGAGGTCCGCAAGCTTGCAGGAGAATCCGAGCAATCTTCACAACATGTAGCCGAGTTGATTGCCGAGATGACACGTCAGACCTCTTTGCTTGCGGAACATATGTCGGCAAGCACTACAGCGGTGCAATCCGGTCTGACTGTTGTGCAAGAGGCAGGTCAATCGTTCTCCTCCATTCATGGCGGCATTGAAACGATCAACGAGCGCCTGCATGAAGTGTCCGCAGCTTCTGAACAGCTGTCAGCAAGCTCAGAGGAAGTGTCGGCATCCATTGAAAACATGGAACACATCTCGCGAGAATCCTCATCCAGCATCCAGAAGGTATCGCAGGCTGCCGAAACGCAGCTACAATCCATGGGTGAGATCAGTGCTTCCGCAGAGTCACTACGTGTTTTATCCAGCGAGCTGAATGGCCTGATCAGCCGCTTTAAGATCTAGTTCGGTGCCCGCTTGCTCCATACCAAAAAGCCGCATGGCCGTAATCCACATTATCGGGGTTCTCCCCGATCATCGGAACACAGCCTGCGGCTTTCTTTAGCTCTTACCTTTCTACCGATTCGTATCTTTGATGCGTATCGTAGAAAGGTCTTTTTATCTTACATGAAGGTCAGCCCTACGGCTGCCGATCATTAGTAACGCTGCGGAGCAGCTTTTTTCCCCAAATCAGTCATGTATGTGAAAAATGCTTCCGGATCTGTATCATACACCAGTTGTACCGGACGTCCGTCCGCCTGCTCCACCGTGCGGCCTTGGCTCGGGCCATCTGGAATGACGATGCAATTCACGGTCTTTTTCTTCACGATGTCCTCGCGACCTACGGAAGCCGTAGTCAGCACATCCCACAGATAATACGTGGAATTGGTTTCACTGTACACCAGTGGCGGACATCCTGCATAACAGTTCCCCAGGAAATCCACACCTTCGAAGCGGCGTTCTGCTGCCCAGCGGTTACGGACTGCGGGTGTAAGAGGTACTTTGTTTGTGCTTTCGAGTGCGACCAGATCAATCTGGATGCCGCTCTGCCATACGCGATAAGCTGCTTCCGGGTCCCAGAATACGTTCCATTCCGCCGTACCGTCATGCTCCGGCTCTTCTACGTTTCCGCGTTCGAATGTACCGCCCATCCATACCAGCTTGTCGATTTTCTCTTCGATGTCCGGTGCTTCGTCCAGCGCACGCGCGAGGTCCGTCAGCGGGCCTGTGAACAACAACAGCGTTTTGCCTTCGGTATTGCGTACTTTCTCAATCAGATGCTGATGCGCAGGAATAGCGGAGAGCGGCGCTTCCATTTTGCCGGATTCATTCAGAACAGGCAGTGCATCTACATAGAATGAGTGCAGTCTCCATGCAGCTGGAAACGGGTTTTTGCCTCTGGAATTGGATTTAGCCACTTCAATAGAATACGTCCCGAAACGATCGATAATTTTACGGCTCGCATCGGTTGCCGGCTCCAAATATCCGTCTGCCGGAATAACCGATACACCGGTTACGTTTACATTGTCCATTTGCAGAAGCATAAACAGCGATACGAGATCATCCACGCCGCCGTCATGATTGAAATACACATTCAGTTTGTTCGTCATGCTTGCTTTCATCCTTCCTCTGGTTACCCCATTGATGTGAACTTGTCCGTCTGCCCAAGGCCGACGCTTCTTCTATTATGTCCCATAACCCTAAGCCGAGTAAACCTTCCACACCCAAAGAATCCCGTATCTATAGCATCCCCTGCGCATTTTTACCAGCTTATCCATTCCATCTCAGACATACATACCCAAGGCTCTCGCCTCTGGTAAAAAGAAAGATGGACCACGGGCATCAAGCCCCGCCGTCCATCTGCCCCTCCTCCTGAATTACAGGGATCGGGTTGGTTTCTTCTCTTGCTTCTCGGCAATCTCCGTATACTTGCCTGGCCAAAACGCCCATTTGCCCAGCAGCGCTGTAATCGCCGGCACCATGAACGGACGAACCAGGAACGTATCCAGCAGCACACCTACGGCGGTGATGATGCCGAACTGCACCAGTACCTGGATTGGCAAAGTCGCCAATACAGCGAACGTGCCCGCCAGAATCAGACCGGCAGAAGTAATAACTGAACTTGTCTCACCTACACCTTCTCTAATCGCCTGACGAAGCGGCATCGTTTTGCGTTTCTGCCAGATGCTTGAGATCATGAAGATGTTATAATCCTCGCCGAGTGCTACGAGGAAGACAAAGGAATAGAGCGGAATCGCTCCCTGAATAGCCTCTGCTCCAAGGCCATAGTGGATGATGATCCAACCCAGACCCAGTGCGGAGAAATACGACAGGACTACCGTTACAATCAGGTACGCTGTCGCAACAATCGAGCGCAGATAGAGCAGCAGTAAGAGCGTAATCATACCGATCACGACCGGAATAATAATCTTCGCATCCCGCTCTCCAGCGACTTCGATATCATATTGTTCGGCAGTCTGCCCATCAATCCACACTTGTTGATCCACATTGGTAACTCCGGCGTCTTTCAATGCCGCTTCCGCCGTAGCCCGCAAGTCAGGAATATGCTGCATCGCTTCGATTGAGTAAGGATTGAGATTGAACTCTACGTTATACGCCGTAATGTTGGCATTCTCCGCGCCTTGCTGCGGGTCGCCCACCTTGCTGATATAATCCAGTGATTCGAGACGTGTTTTCAGATCTGTCTCTTTGCCTCCGGCATCCACGATCACTTTAACTGGAGCGAGCTCTCCTTGCGAAAATTGCTCCCCAATAACCTTGAAGCCTTCACGCGAAGGTACATTTTCCGGGAAGGAAGATAACAAGTCGTACGTAAATTTCACTTGGGTTGAAAAAGTAGCCAGTCCACCAAGCAGCACTACCGTAATCGCCAGAACCGTCCAAGGTTTAGTCGTTACGATGCGTCCGATCCAGCTTTCACGGACTTTACGCGGAGCCGGAGCCGATTTGCCTTTTTTCTTCGCCCGCTCCACTTCCATCTCGTGAGTACGTGGAACGAATGGATAGAATGATCCACGTCCGAAAATGGCAAGTAGCGCCGGAACCAGTGTCAGGCTTGCAATAAACATGATGAAGATGGACAGACTGAAAGGTACGGCAAAACGATGATATGCACCGTATTCAGCTAACAGCAATACGAGTAGAGCTGCGACAACCGTAAATCCACTCATCGCAATCGCGCCGGATGATCCGGTAATTGCTTGGAATATAGCTTTCTTTTTATCCGGCTCATGATAGAGAATTTGACGGTATCTGGAGATCATGAACAGACAGTAGTCCGTACCTGCTCCGAAGAGTAATACAGTCATGATGGAGATCGACTGGGCGTCAACTGTGATCCAGCCTTGATCCGCCATAAATCCAAGAATCGGACTGGTGACCATATAGGCGAAGCCTACGGCAATAATCGGAATGATCGCTAGCACCGGTGAACGGTAGATCAGCAAGAGCAACACGAGTACAAGCACGACAGTTGCGATGAGCAGAGACACATCGGCGGATGAGAACAATCCGTTTGCATCAATCGATATCCCCACTGGTCCGGTTACGCGTGCAATTAACTTGCCTTCAGTATCTATAGCCGTATCAAATGGATTCATGCCGAAGATGGCTTTTGTTTTCTCCTCTAACCCTTCGACACCTGCCTTCAGTTGCTCTGAATCGGCATCTTTGTTGAAAAACAGCGGCATGACGATGGTGCTTCCGTCTTCCGAAAGCTGACCTTTAATCGCCTGCGGTGGCAGCTGATAGAGCGGTACAACCGACTGTTGCTGCTCCACCGGGTCTTGATCCAATCGCTCGGTTAACGCCTGAATCTGCTGGATCTGATCCTCTGTGAGTCCGGCAGAGTTACGCCAGACAATCAGCGCGGGTAAGCCCTCGCCGCCAGGGAATTCCTTTTTCGCCAAAGCAGCGGCCTGTACGGATGGTTTCGAATCACTTAAATCTTGTGCGTTGTTGGTCTCACGCTGATTTACTGCGGGCCATACCATACCAAGTACAACCGCAATGATAATCCACACGAGCAGTGTAACCCATTTACTTCGTTTGCCCGCTACGAAGCGGCCATAACCTGAACCTTCCTGCATGGTCTATTCATCTCCCTAGTTTTGTTTTAATCCATATAAGTTGAACAGAAAGATGGTTTGCACAGACACTTCGATGACAGAATAACCTGGAAAGTAGCTGTGCAAAATAAATAGTTCAACTCATACGAGAAATCTTTTTATCAAAAACAGCTTTTAAATTAATGTCATGGTATGGAAATGAACCATGGGTCATAATATAATCGAGTTAATTATATATACCGGAAGGTTAATTATGCAATCCCTAATTTTTTGAAAAGTCACAATACGTTATTTTATCCGTAAATGAGGTCGAGTATGATGAACAAAAAACCAAGAAAAGAAGCACGCCCGGCGCGTGCTCCAGGCAGACCCAAAGTAGGTACAGATCAAGCTTCCGCCTACAATAACATCCTAATGACGGCCTCACGGCTGTTTATGGAATACGGATACGAAGCCGTTTCCCTTCAGCAGATCGCTTCGTTATGTCAGGTGACCAAAGCATCGATCTATTATCATTTTTCGAGCAAACCGGAACTTTTCACCATAGCGATTACCCGTATGATGGCGATGGGCATGCAGCAGACCACACTGCGGCTTGAAGAACCCGGCACGTTGTACGAACGGCTGGTCAACGTGGCGGCTGCGAAGATGCAACAGTCTCATGTGGATACGGAAACGATGATGCGTGAAGCCGAAACGTATCTGAATGCCGACCAGTTTGCTCAGATTCGGGATGCAGAACATCGTATCTTCGAAGTTCTCGCTACACATTTCCAGCGTGAGATGGACAACGGGTATTTGAGAGAGGCCAATCCCTTGTTGCTTGCTCAGGCCTTCACGTCCCTGTTGATGTTAGCCAACCGTGAAGATGTACGCCGTATGCACGATACGATTGCCGAACTGGCCGAGGAACTCGTCGGACTCTTTTTGGACGGAGCAGTTAAACATCCATAGGATGAGTAGACGTGTAAACACAACTTCCCCTCTACTATTCCATAATGCGCATCTGGAGAACATTTAGTAAGGTTTCAATGATCGTTAAATCGGCCGAGTTTGGCTAGAGTAACCTTGACTTAAATCAACAGATAGTCTCCCATACACGCGCTAGCGCGGCGATGCCTGGCTCGATGTTCTCTGCTTCAATGCCGGCAAATCCGATGATAAACTCTCTTTTGCCGTCAGCAGGAGCACTTCCGTCTGCCCACAGATACTCCGCCGAGGCCACACGTATACCCATCTCTAACGCCTTAGCCACCATATTGTCGGCTGGATTCGGGTTAATCAGCCTTAAGACCAGATGGAATCCGGCGTGTTCGCCCTTAATCTCCATTCCCGGTTGATCGCCGAAATGCTGCTGAATGGCCTGCACAGTCAGGTCATGTTTGCGTTTATACAGATTGCGCATTTTACGAATATGTTTACCCAGCTCTCCCTCCCGCATGAATAACTCCAATGTCCGCTGATGCAGACGTGAAGCTGACTGTTCGAACAGAACCGTTCGATAAACCTCGCCAAAATGAGGAACGAGTTCCTTCGGGAGAACCATGTAATGCACGCAAAAAGCAGGGGCAAGCACCTGAGAGAATCCTCCCATGTAGATAACAGGTGCGTTCTCCCGCAGTCCCTGCATCGAAGAAATAGGACGACCGGAATATCTGAATTCGCCGTCATAATCATCCTCAATCAGATAGGCCCCGGAACGTTCCGCCCAGTCCAGCAAGGCGAGTCTGCGGCTGATCGGCATCGGCATGCCCATGGGAAACTGATGCGACGGGGATACACCAGCCAGTGACACATCTGCTTGATCCAGTTCATCCAGATTTATGCCTTCGCTGTCCAGTGAGATTGGGATAATCTCATATCCATAATTCCGAAAGGTTCCAGGTAACAGGCGATACCCGGGGTTCTCCACGGCAATTGATCTAACCCCACCTTTGCGAAGCATCGTCTGTGTAAGCAAGGACATGAGCAGATGCTGCTCTGCACCTATCACAATCTGCTCGGGCGTACAGCGAACTCCTCTAAATTGTCCTAGATAGGCCGCAATCTCGTTGCGCAATCCCCACTCACCCTGCGGGTTTCCGTAAAATAATAAACCTTTTGATTCTTCACGCCAAACCCGGTTCGCGTACTGCTGCCATTTCATATAAGGAAACAGGCTAAAATCATTATGCGACATGTGAAAATCATAGGTAACATTCGTCACCGGACGCAAGCTCAGTAAATCTGGTGATACTACTGTAGAACCTGCCTGACCCTGTTTGTTATTTGTACGGGCATAGTTAACCCGTTTTTCATTTTCTGCCGTATGTATATCGGACTTCCCCAGTAACATATCGTGATAACCTTCAATCACGGCTCGAACGCGGTAACCTCTGCGCGGCTGGCTATACACGTACCCTTCCGCAATAAGCTGCTGGTAGGCCGCTTCCACTGGTGTTGTGCTTATGCCCAGCAGTTCTGCCCATTTTCGTACAGAAGGAAGGCAGCTGTGTTCCACCAATTCCCCGCGGAAAATCTCCCGTTTGATATGATCCGAAAGCTGAATATAGACGGGTACACTGTCGTGCTCATCAAGTTTAGGTAATTGCATCATAACTGCCTCACTCCATCTGTCCTTTTCATTTTGTTAAAACTGTATATTTGGAAGTATACAGTATTGGGATATACTCATGTCAGAAGCAAGGACTTACAAACAATATTCAGGCGAAACAACACGCTATATGCCTTACAGGCCCCACAAGTTTGCTTGAATAGATCAGGAGGAAAACAAAACTATGTCACACCCTACATCTACAAATCGCATCGCCAAACTCATGCAGACTGAACGCATTTACCTGCGCCCATTCGATATCACCGATGTCGATGCTTATTATCCAAGCCTGTTTGAGCCCGAAATGCGTAAACAAACAGGAACTCAAGCGAGCTTTACCCGTTCTCAGGTTGAAAAGTATGTAGAGAGTTTAGCTCAAGACGACTCACGCCTAAACCTGCTTATTGCATTACAAAACACAGACGAAATCATCGGCGATGTCGCCCTGATGGACATGCATGCCAAAAATCGCAGTGCACATATTCGCATCGCCATTGATCAGCCAGCTAACCAAGGCAAGGGATATGGTAGTGAAGCCTTGCTACTTATGCTGGACTACGGCTTCGGCATTGCCAATCTGCATCGGATCGAACTGGATGTCTTTGCGTTTAACGAACGCGCCATTCATACGTATGAGAAGCTCGGCTTCCAGCGTGAAGGCGTGAAGCGGGACATGTTGTACTACAATCATCAGTATCATGATGCCATTCTGATGAGCATTCTTGAGCATGAATTCCGGGAGAAACATCTGAAAATAGACAAATGATAGAGTTCACGCAAAAAATACAAAAACCGGGGAGGTTATTCCTCCGCCCCGGTCAGGAAATGCAGATGACCCGCCAGCACCGACAGCTCGGCGGGTGTCTCCATGTACAATTCGCCATCCGTATCGGCCGGCATCGGTACATCTGTTTTTATTTTCAACGTCGACGCCTTGAAGTAGGAAATACTCTCATTCCGCGGTTGCCATTCTCCCTCTGGCTTATGTGAAAGCACCTCACGCAGAAGTGGAATGCCTGTCTCATGAATAATAAGCACATCCAACTTACCATCCTGCAACGCATCCGGAGCAAAAGGTAACGCATTCGTGCCCAGAAAACGTCCATTCGCCGCGTAGATCATCACCGCTTCGCCTGTTGTCCGCTCTCCATCGATCTCTAGCTCATACTGAAATGGATCGGAACGGGTTATCGTCTGGAGTGTGCTGATGAAATAACTGACTTTGCCGAGCGCCCCTTTTAAATTCTCGTTAATGTTCTGTGAAGCCTCACTGATGAGCCCTATTCCGAAAAAGTTCGTAAACACCCGATCATCTGCTCGTCCCACATCCACCGAGATAACTCGACCTGACAGCATCTCTTGTGCTGCTGTCTCCGCATCCGGGGAAATCCCAAGTGATCGTGCAAAATCATTACATGTACCGCCTGGAAGTACGCCGATCTGTGGAGGATTTTGCAAGGATGCCAGCCCGTTTACACACTCATGCACCGTACCATCGCCGCCTAGAATAAACACCACATCGAACTCTTCCCCGCGCTTCCGGCACAGCTTCTCTCCTTCACCCGGTTCATCCGTACGAACCACGACCAATTCATGAATAGCTGGAGCAAGTACGCCTGTGACCAGACCTAATGTATTCTCCCGATTGGCTTTCCCTGCATGAAGATGATGTATTAACAAGGCTTTATTCCATTCCATGCTGCTTTCCTCCATTCCAATGCTTGTTTCCCTTTACCCAAAAAGGTTGAAGTGATAAACAAAACCATGGCTCAGCGCATGATCGTGACATGCGAACCGTGGTTGTGAAGGTGAAACTTCATATAAAGAAGCGACAGACGGAATATGCATCGTTTTTGTTGTTCATGCGTAATACCAGATAGCTGTACAGGACAAGCTACTTTCATTCATTTTTGGCAACGTGAGTTGTATTTTATTTTATAAAAATAAAGCTTCTGTTCTGTCTGGAGCCACATGATTACCATCATTTATTATCATGGTTTCGCATCTCCGGTCTTATAGCCATTACCTGCTTTAACCGGATGTATGCATGAGAAAAAAGGTTCCTCCGCAACCTATGAGATATAAGCAACAACTTCGCGGGAGCAACCCATTCAATTCGCTTCAAAACGGTTATATGTACACTATACACGAATGGAGGAATTCCCTATGATTCCAGCTACAATGGAGCAATTAGAGCAAGTTCGCAAGGAATGCCGTACGATGGTTCGCAAAAGAGCAACCGCTTCTGCTGGCTCCACACTCGTACCTCTTCCCGGTACAGATGTCATCGCTGATGTGGGCATGCTGATGCAGCTGTTACCTGCCATTAACAATAAATTCGGATTATCTCAAAAACAGCTCGACGGCATGGACCCTGAGACGAAGTCCATGATTTACGGATTTGTGATGTCGATCGGGAGTAAAATCATCGGCCGCATGGTCACGAAGGAATTAGTCGTTCAGGTGCTCAAACGGGTGGGTGTACGAGTAGCGACTAAATCGGTCGCCAAGTTTGTTCCGTTTGCGGGGCAAGGTCTCGCCGCCGCTCTCAGCTTCACTGCCATGCGGTATGTGGGCAACAAACACATCGACGACTGTTATGAAGTGGTTAAACGTATGATTGAACAGCGCGAAGGCCTGCCTGGCGAACCGGCAACGGCATCACTGGAGGAAGCTACCCGCCATCACCTTGAGGAAAACTTGCAGGATATAGCTGAACATGAAACAAAGCAGCATGCTGATACGAAAGAGGAAGAGGAAATCAAACAGGACCATCAGAGCACCAGTGAAGGTAAGAAGGGTTTCCTGTGGAGACCAAGGCTTAAATAGTACGTTAAATTGTCTTCCATACATTGCATATCTGCAAGCGAACATGGCTGGCGGGACAAGGCACAACATCTATCCGCAGGAAAACGTTGTGGCATAGCAGTGATAACACAAACGGGACGAAGCAGTGCAATGACTGCGACGTCCCGTTTGTTTGGATTTATGTTACACCAGAGGTGCGAAGAGCACCGTGGCGGAGGTTCTATTTTTCCAAAAAACTATGGTTCTAGACAATCCTGACGGGTCCTGACAGCCTTTTAGATATCCACTCTAATCTGTTAGATCGCCTGCGGCTGCTGCTCCGTAAACTGACTGTTATACAGATCCGCATAGAAGCCCTGCTTCGCCATCAGTTCCTCATGATTGCCCTGCTCAATCACGTTACCATGATCCATGACAAGAATGAGATCGGCACCACGAATGGTAGACAAACGGTGAGCGATAACAAAACTTGTACGGTCTTGCATCAGCTCATTCATCGCTTTCTGGATAAAGACCTCGGTCCGTGTATCAACGCTACTGGTTGCTTCATCCAGAATCAGGATGGACGGGTTCGCCAGAATCGCTCTCGCAATCGTCAGCAGTTGTTTCTGACCTTGAGAGATATTGGACGCCTCTTCATTCAAAATCGTATCGTAACCGTCCGGCAGTGTGCGAATGAAATGATCAGCATGGGCAGCTACAGCGGCATTAACCACTTCCTCTTCCGTTGCGCCTTCCCGTCCATACGCAATATTATCCCGGATTGTACCGTTAAACAGCCACGTATCCTGAAGCACCATACCGAACAGACCGCGCAGATTACCACGGGACATGTCTTTAATGTTAATGCCATCAATGGTAATCCGGCCACTCTGGAGTTCATAGAACCGCATAAGCAAGTTAATCAGCGTTGTTTTCCCGGCACCTGTCGGTCCAACAATAGCTACAGTCTGACCTGGTGCCACATTAATATTCATATTGCGAATGAGCAGTTCATCTTCTTTATAGCCAAAATCCACTGTCTCAAAAGCTACAGCCCCTGTCGGGTAACGCAACGTTGCAGGTTGTTTGGCCTCTGGAACTTCCTCTTCCTCGTCCAGTAGTTCAAACACGCGCTCTGCCGAAGCAATCGTGGATTGAATAATGTTGGAGATGTTGGCAATCTGGTTAATCGGCTGTGTGAATTGCCGAGAATATTGTGTAAAGGCCAGAATATCCCCGATGGAGATCGAACCCCGAGTAACAAAAATCCCGCCGACCACACAGATCAACACATATCCCAGGTTTCCGACAAAGTTCATCAAGGGCATAATAATCCCGGAAATGAACTGGGCTTTCCAACCCGATGCATACAGTTCTTCATTCACTTTCTCAAATTGCTGTACAGATTGTTCCTCACGTCCAAAGGCTTTGACCACCTTGTGGCCAGTGTACATTTCTTCGACATGACCATTCAGTTCACCGAGTGACTTCTGCTGTCCGGCAAAATGTTTCTGCGAACGGGAAGCCACCAGCATAACCACAATGACACTAAGCGGTAAAGTCAAAATTGTAATCAGCGTCATCCATGGACTGATCGTCAGCATCATAATGATGACACCCACAATCGTCACCACGGACGTAATAAACTGGGCCAAACTTTGTTGCAGCGTGTTACTGATATTGTCCACGTCGTTGGTTGCACGGCTAAGCGTCTCACCATGTGTACGGGAATCGAAATATTTCAGTGGCAAACGTCCAACCTTGGCACTGATCTGCTCGCGCATATCATAGACGACCCGCTGAGCTACACCCGCCATCAGATATTGCTGTACATACGCAAAAGCAGCACTGAGCAGATAAAGTCCAAGCAACAGGTACAATACTCGCATCAGGGCTGGGAAATCAATCCCGGCTCCCTGCACACCCTGCATAATCGCAATGGCTCCATGGGCAAGAATATCTGTACCCTCTGCCATAATCTTCGGACTAATTATGCCAAACACGGTACTTAAAATGGCAGCGATCAAAACAAAGATCAGACGAGAGCTGTGTGGCCGAAGATACTGAACCAGGCGGCGCAGTGTGCCTTTGAAATCCTTCGCTTTCTCGACAGGAGGCCGCATGCCCATTCCGCCGCCAGGATGTCCTGGTCCGCCTGGGTTGCTCGGTGTTTTGCGTGGTGCTGTACGTTCACTCATGCGATCTCCTCCTCAGTCAGCTGGGAGGATACAATCTCGCGGTACACTTCATTGTTCTCCAGCAGCTCTCTATGTGTTCCCGAACCGACAATTTCACCCTCATCCATAACGAGAATACGATCTGCATCCATAACCGTGCTTACCCGCTGAGCTACGATCAGCACAGCCGCTTCCGTCGTTTCCGATTTGAGCGCAGCACGAAGTTTGGCATCCGTTTTAAAATCAAGGGCCGAGAAACTGTCATCGAAAATATAAATTTCAGGACGGCGAACGAGTGCGCGTGCAATGGACAAACGTTGTTTCTGTCCACCTGACACATTATTCCCGCCTTGTGCAATCAGGCTGTCATACCCTTCCTTCATCTCGGAGATGAAGTTTTCGGCTTGGGCCGTACGTGCCGCATGAATCACTTCATCCATACTCGCATCATCCTTACCTTGCCGAATGTTATCTGCAACCGTACCGGTAAAAAGGACAGCTTTTTGCGGGACAAACCCGATTTTGGATCGAAGTTCTTCTTGTTTAAGCTCCCGCACATCGGTTCCATTCACACGCACAGTACCTTCGGTCACATCATAGAAACGCGGAATGAGGCTCAGCAATGTGGTTTTACCCGAGCCCGTACCGCCGATAATCGCTGTCGTTTCACCGGAACGAGCCGTGAACGAGATATCGGACAACGCAGCATTTTCTGCACCCGGATAGCGGAAAGTGACATGGTCAAACTCAATCGTTCCCTGCATCGATTTCATTGTGCGAGGCTGCGCAGGATCAGACAGATCAGGTTGCATATCCAGCACTTCGTTAATCCGTTCTGCGGAAGCTGATGCTCTTGGAATCATGACAAAAATCATGGATACCATAATCAGTGAGAACATAATCTGCATCGCATATTGTACAAAGGCAATCAGGGAACCAATGTTCATATGACCGCCATCAATACGCAGACCACCAAAGTACAGAATCGCAATCATCGAAAAGTTCATGACCAGCATCATCACCGGCATAACTGTCGCCATCAGGACGTTGACCTTAATCGACGCATCTCTTAATTCCGTATTTGCCCCATTGAAACGAACACGCTCATGCTCGCCACGGTTAAAAGAACGAACAACCCGGATACCTGTCAGCTGTTCACGCAGAACCAGATTAAGCCGGTCCAGCTTTTTCTGGATTTGCTTGAATAACGGAAATCCTTTGGAACCGATTAAGGCGATTGCTCCTGCAAGTACAGGCAGAACAACGAGGAAGATGGTGGATAGCTTCGCGTCCTGAGAAACGGCCATGAAAATCCCCCCGATACACATCATCGGAGCCATAATCATCATGCGCAGCATCATCGTTAATACGTTCTGTACCTGTGTAATATCATTGGTTGTACGCGTAATCAGTGAAGCTGTGCCAAGCTTGTCGAATTCCTGCAGCGAGAAATTCTCAACATGCCGGAACACTCGGCTGCGTAGCTGTTTGGCAAATCCGCCCGCTGTGCGCGAAGACAGATAACTCGCGATAATGGAACATGTGGTTCCGCCAATGGCAATCAGCAGCATGAAACCGCCAATTTTCCAGATATAAGGTACATCACCTTTGACGATACCCAGGTTGACGATATCAGCCATTAACGTTGGCAGGTACAGCTCCGCCATCGTTTGCAGAAAGATGAGCGCCAAAATAAAAATAATCGGAATACGATAGGGCTTCAACATGCGAAATAACTTCATCATGGCGTATCATCTCCTTGTTCGGTTGTTTCTGTATCAGGTGCTTTATTGTCGTTTTCATGTCCCTCATCGTGACCGGAAACCTGTGCATCAAAGAAGGTATACACCTTGCTGAGCAGTTCCGCCAGTTGCAAACTATCCTCTTCGCCCAAATGTTCAACCAGTCTGTTGAAGGTAGCCATTCGTTCTTCATGGGCTGCACGAATAATTGCTCGGCCTGCATCTGTAATTGTAATCCGCACCGCCCGCCGATCCTCGGGGTCCATCGTCCGCTCAACCAGCCCTTCATCCTCCAGGCCACGAATCACGGGCGTAATCGTTGGTGATTTCACACGCATTAATGCGCTAATTTCGGACACTTTTAAACCCGGATGCTCCTGGTTCAGATGGCTCTCGAAATCAGGCGGATTATCCCGCCAATCCATACGCTCCCCTGGATGTGCACCATGAAGCAAACAAGCGAGTACCATAATTTCGTTGTGATTGCGCCCATGTGGTTTATGTTGTCTCCATTTGCCTTTGTTAAACTGCATAATGGAATATAAAAGCTTCTGGGCTACCGGATCTATGCCAGTCATCACATCACCCTCCTTCTTCGGAACATCATGTTCCATAAAATAATCATCGCCTGTCTATTAGATAGGACTTGTATTTAATAGCCTACCGATTTAATAGATGACCAATTTAATAGTTAATCAATTAATTAGGTTACCTAAGTATATTATCAGCTTTTGTATATGTCAATCATTTCATCCATGTCAAAAGCATCCAATATCAGAGAGCATTCCAATACTATCTGAACACCCATATAATCACTTGCGCTTCTACTTGACAGCATGTTTACTCTTAGCCATCCCATGACAAAAAGCCCCCAACCCATCAGTTTGATTAAGACCAAACGAAGGGAGTAGAGAGCTTTTTTAAAAATAGAATTTCCTGAATAGATTTTTTAAAGCAGACCTGTTGAATCGATATTTATTTTGAAGCAGATACACTCTTCGGCACAGCAGCAAACGGGAAATAGTCTTTAGCATTATTATAGGATATGCCTTGCACGATCTGACCGAGCAGTTCCAAATCGTTTGGTGCTTCACCTTGTTCTGCCCATTCACCAATCAGATTACAGAGCAGGCGGCGGAAATATTCATGTCTCGTATACGAGAGGAAGCTTCGGGAATCGGTCAACATGCCGACAAAACGGCTGAGCAATCCCACATTCGCGAGTGCCTTCATCTGAGCGAGCATGCCATCCTTCGTATCATTGAACCACCATGCAGCGCCAAGCTGAATTTTACCTGGTACGCCTCCACCTTGGAAGCTACCAATAATGGCTGCCAGCACTTCATTATCCCTTGGATTAAGGGAGTAGAGGATTGTCTTTGGCAAAGCATCCTGCTGCTCCAACGTATCCAGCAATCCAATAACAGCCGCCGATAATGGCGTATCATTCACAGCATCGTACCCTGTGTCAGGCCCGAGCTTCTTGAACATTTTCGTATTGTTGTTACGAGCTGCATTGATGTGGAACTGCATGACCCAGCCACGCTCTGCATACAGCTTGCCAAGGAATGTCAGTGTAACCGTCTTGTATCCGTCCTCTTCCGCGCGCGAAACCTTCTCACCAGCGAGTGCTTTGGCAAATGCAGCGGCTGCTTCCTCGCGTGTCGCTGTAGCATAAGGCACATAATCCAGTGCATGGTCAGAGACACGGCCGCCTACGGAATGGAAGAACTCCACGCGGGATTCCAGCGCAGCCAGGAATGAGTCATAATCCGTAATGGCTGTGCCCGCAACCTGTGAAAGCTTGCCTACCCACTCGATGAAAGTATCCCGGTTCAATTCCAGTCCTTTGTCCGGACGGAAAGACGGCAGAACTGCTGTATCGAAACCTTCAATCTCCTGAATTTTGAGGTGATATTCTAGAGAATCCGTTGGATCATCGGTGGTGCACACCACGGTGACATTGGATTTGGTAATCAGATCACGCGCACCGAAGCCTTCGCCGGTCAGTTTGGCATTTACTTTTTCCCAGATCGCTGGAGCGCTTGTCTCATTAAGCACTTCATGTACATCGAAATAACGTTGTAATTCCAAGTGAGACCATGCATACAGCGGGTTGCCGATCATCATCGGCACTGTTCTGGCATACGCAAGGAAACGGTCATAATCCGTTACCCCTTCGCCGCCCGTTACATACTTCTCTTCAACACCGTTAGCCCGCATCAGACGCCATTTGTAATGATCGCCGTACAACCAGGCCTCTGTCAGATTGCCAAATGTTTTGTTCTCGTAAATTTCCTGAGGACTGAGGTGGCAGTGATAATCCATAATCGGCATGTCTTTCGCATACTGCTCGTACAGCTTGACCGCCGTTTCATTGTGAAGTAAAAATTGTTCATCCAGAAAAGATTTCATTCGCCTTGCACGCTCCCTTTAGGTGAGTTTACGTTCATTTAGGTTCACTTTCCATCTTTACGCTACACCGTTTTCGCCTAAAGTTCAATATAAAATGATAGCGTTCTCAAAAAAGGTTGGTTTAGGCACACTCTTGGAAACACAGTATACTGGATTTAACGTCAATGATACCGATTTAAAGATCGATGCTGATGTTACTAATATCAATATTGATATACTAAGATAGAATCAGTACAGGTTATTGCAATGGAAGCTTGACCCTACAGCGGTCTTACATTTGCCAAACAAGGAGATGAAATGCGATGAAAATCACTTTTCTAGGCACAGGAGATATGTTTAGTGTTGAACAGCATCACAACAGTATGCTCGCTGAATTCGGCGATACACATCTGGTCATTGATTTTCCAGAGTCCAATGCCAAAGCGCTCAAGGAATACGGATTCGCGATGACAGGTATTCATAATGTGTTTATCACCCATCTACATGAGGATCATATTAATGGGGTTCAGATGCTCGGCTATTATGCACAGATTGTCGGTGATCGCAAACCACGCCTGTTCATTCATGAAGAGTTGGTTGACCCACTGTGGAACATCCTTTCTCCAGGGATGCGGTATACAACAGACGGCGAGCGTACAATGAGTGACTATTATGATGTGATTCCGCTTCCGGATGGCGGAAGTTTTGAGCTTGGCGGGGTCAAGTTCGAGACGTTTCGCACGCAGCATGTTCCCGGCATGGTCAGCAACGGGCTGATGGTAAAGCCTTATTTTTACTATAGTGCAGACAGCACGCTGGATCGTGAGCGAGTGGAACGGGTTGCACCCGATGTGCAGTTGATTTTCCATGAATGCCATATGCATGACCTGGTGATCAAATCCCATACGTCACTGAAGGATCTGGAGCAGCTCCCCGCTGAAGTGAGACGGAAAACGGTACTGATGCATTATCATGATGAATATGCCGATGCGGACAAACGCGCAGCATTCAACCGTGTGTACGCGGGTGATCTGCGCATGGCTGGCACGCTGGAGTCCTTTGAGTTGGGGGCATATTAGTAAACGGGCTATGGCCTACAAAATAGAACAGATCATCGGCATGGGAATGAGAGATTAGGGGGCAGGACGATCCCTGGCCCTCCGTTCCCCCGTTATTCTCATCACTCCCAAAACTTCATATATTCAATCATTCTTGAAGATGGCTTGGCTTGAAGGTGAATATAATCCTCTTCCCGCTGATCTTCTGGTCCATATGAGATTTTGACATACACATCAGTATAGTTCTGAAGATATTCTGCGCTAATTTCGGATTTGGGTCTCAGAACATAACTTCTGGATAAGCCTAATCCCAGCGGCTCTTTATCCGGCCGCAACGTAGTTTCATATGTATTGCCCACATTCGAATGGAATAGTTCAGCTGCATCAATAACTTGAAACATATCGGGATCGAGAGTGAAGGTTTGAATGACATTCATCATCGGCATGCGAACTTCATCAATCATAACCTCATAGGTGATCCCATCCACTCCAGATTCTCGGTCAGGGTTTACATCCACCGTTGCAGCCAGATGATACTCTCCTGGCAAGGCTCCTTTGAAACTCTCCTGATCCTTTGTTACCCGCTGGGTTATATCCCTGCGTTCTGTGTTAAACGTATAGTTGTCCGCGCGCTTAACTTCTCCATTTGGTCCTTCTTTCACGCCAAAATTGCACGCCGTTAAACTTATTGCTATTACAAGCAGATAGAGGACAAGCCAAAAGGCAGACGTTCTTGCTCTTACTTTTGTAGTTCTGTTTATTGTAGTTTTGGTTCTTGTAGTTCTGGTTCTTGCAGTTGTTGTTATTGTTGTTATTGTAGTTCTTGTCCTTGTTTTTGTTTTTGTATTGGTTTTAATTCTACGATGCATGCCAGTGCTAACTCCCTTCTCTCTTTCATATATTCCCTTATCGAAACTTATCGCTCATCCATATGAACAACATATCTAGCATGATACTTAATACGTTAATAAAAGTGTCCACCATCATTGATATTCTCTTGTAAATTCGAGTGAGACGACCTAACTAGTCTAGATTTCAAATAAACTTTTCCCTATATTTGGATTATTGTAGCATATATTCTAATATTAATCTCACATAATCTCTGTCATGTGTGTGACGTAAGTAGTGAATATGTTGGATGGTTGGTTGGTTGGTTGGTTGGTTGTTGTAGTTAAGCATAAGTGGGATGTGCGTAGAGTAGATTGAGAGTAGATAAGTCGTTAGGAAGTAGCTAGAGTAGAGGCCTGACTATATAAATGCGGGGAAATTCCATCAGTGTACACTCTGTTTTAAGTTTCCATTGTACGTTAACGATCACCAGAAACCTTATTTTACGTATATTGAAGGGTTTTACATTCTAACGATCACCAGAAGCGTTATTTGGATGAATTCGCTGTAAATGATAGCATTTTGACCGAATTTCAGCAAAATAAGCTCCACTGGGATCGTTAGAATTCCAAGGACCCTGTTTGGAGGCAAATAAGGCTTCCTGAGATCGTTAGAGTTCCAGAGCTGCTTCCAAACTATAAGTTACTAAAATGGGAAAACCACCTGAACTATCAGCACGCAGCAACGCGTCTGTTTGAACGTCCTCCACTCGTTGGTTACTATTGGACGAGTGAAGATACCGTTCAGTTTCAGGTGGTTTATTTATTAGTTGCAGTGCTGTATCATATCGACCTTTTTTACTTGTTACGTATCACTTATGCAGAGACATTGTCCTACAAATATTCACAAACAATTACTTTGGCGATTCTCAACATCTAGTTTGAGCCATCTACAGTGTCTTCACCGCAGTCCTCATTCTGCTCAGACAGTGCCCAGACGGACACCCCTCCGCCGCAGACGTGGAACGTAGCCCAGCCATCTTCCTCAATGGTGATTGAATCTTCACAACTACCGGTCAGGTCTTCCCAGACTTCCCCTGCACGATGCTCTCCGACAAACATTCTCTTCTCACCGTCATCTCCGTTTGAGATGACCACTGCGCAACCCGAGCCTTCAAACTCTTCCAATCCGCGACGAACCCAACCAATGGTGTTGGGATGATCGAAATAGTCTTCCTGCTCTCCATAAGCTTTGTTGCAACGAGCTGACAACAGAATGTCCAAAATCTCTTTTTTGCCCTCCACCGGTTCAGGTCCGCCAATCCCGTAATAATCGCCGTAAAAGACGACGGGATATCCGTCACGACGCAGTAGCGTCAGTGCATACGCGCTCGGCTTGAACCAATCGCCAACCCAGGATTCGAGCGCCTCGTGGGGCTGCGAATCGTGGTTATCCACAAAAGTCACCGCATGGGTTGGATGAGTCTGAACCAAGGTGTCTTCAAAAATTTTGGAAAGATCGAAATCGCGTCCAGCCAATGAGGCCTCATGAAATTTATAGTGAAGCGATACGTCAAACAAGTCAATTTGATAATCCACTGTATCTAAAAAGGTACGACAAGCATCCAGGTTGGGATTCCAGAACTCACCGACGATATAGAAATCTTGCCCGCGTTTGCGGATCATCTCTGCAGTAAATTCCTTGATAAACTCATGGTTAATATGTTTGATCGCGTCCAGTCGGAACCCGCCACATTGTAGCGTATCGATCAACCATTTGCCCCACTCGATCATTTCATGCCGTACATCCGGGTGGTTATAATCTATATTCGCAAACATCAGATAATCATAGTTGCCAAACTCATCATCGACATTTTCATTCCAGGTTTTGTTCTCGCCGGCAATGCGGAACACACCCGTACGTTCTTCTTTTGCATCAAAATCAGTACCGTTGAAGTGTTCGGATGTCCATTTGAAGGAAGAATATTCGTTGCCCCGGCCCGGGAATGTGAACTTCGTCCAGCCTTCGATCTCGAATGGTTCGGAAATCTCCTTCGTTCGATCATTAGGATCAACCTCGATCACTTTAAAGACTTCCTTTTCATCTGCTCCGGCCTTATGATTCATTACGAGATCCACATAAACGACAATGCCGCTCTTCTGACATTCTGCGATGGCTTCCACCAGTTCCTGCTTGGTGCCATATTTCGTGCGTACCGTACCCTTTTGATCAAATTCACCCAGATCGTACAGATCATATACGCCATAACCTGTATCCTCTGCAGACACTGCCTTTGTTACAGGAGGCACCCATACAGAGTCTATGCCTTTTGCTTTCAGTTCCGGGGCCATGTCAGCCAGTCGCTTCCAATGATTTCCGTCTGCAGCCAAATGCCATTCAAAAAACTGCATCATGGTATGATTTCTCTTCATCACAAACCGACCTCCTTGATTTGCATTCGAAGCGGACCGCGGAACGGATAGGGTATCGCCGTTGTTCGTTCGTGCTAACCAAGTTATAACCCGATTGCCCTATGTTTCAATCATGAAAATGAAAGAATGTTAAGAAATTCAAAGAAATTTTTTCGTAAAGCACTGAAAACAGCACGATAAATACATAAAAAACGTAAACATCATCAAATCCGTTTATAATCCATCCATTCGTCAGGTAAAAGAGAACGATACGGCTCCTGCGTGAAACGGTCATCAACTAGCACGAGCACACCCTTATCTTCTTCCGTTCGAATGAGCCTGCCCCCAGCCTGAAGCACTTTATTCATGCCTGGGAAAACATAAGCATAATTAAAACCGTTACGTCCTGATTTATCAAAATAATCCTTAAGCACGTTGTTCTCCAGACCAATCTGCGGCAACCCTGCTCCTACAACGACAACGCCATTCAGACGGTCTCCTGGCAGATCGACCCCTTCCGAGAACACACCGCCCATTACAGCAAAAACAAGACGTGTGCGCTCGGGATGCGGCTGGAAAGCCGCCAGGAACTGCTCTCGCTCCTGTTCGTTCATACCTTGCTCCTGCATCACCGTATCCGCATCGCTGGCCCCCGGAAGCTGTGTATATGCTTGATAGATTTCACGCATGTACGGATAGGAAGGGAAAAAGACCAGCAGGTTGCTGCGCGGCCACTCGGATACGAGCTGCTGTAACATCTCGGCAATCGGGCGTTTGGATCGCTCCCGGTCTTTATAACGCACAGACAGAGGCATGAGCCGAACATCCAGCTGTTCCCGGTGGAACGGCGACGGAATCTGCAATGTGTAGTCCTCTTCTTCTGCCCCCAGCATATCGCGATAATAACGAAGAGGTGACAAGGTTGCCGAGAAATGAATGGTTGAGCGGAAGCCCTTCGCCGTCTGCCGCAGTAGCAAAGATGGGTCCAGACAGAATAATTTCACCCGTACCTCGCTTCGGACACACTCTGCATAGGTGATAAAACGCTCGTCATATAACCTGGCAATTCGTACGAAGTTCTGTGCTGTAAAATAGGCATCGAGCAGCAGCTGATCCATCTCAGCATTGCCAGATCCACCCTCGGCCAGACATTGCTCCGCCACCATGACAAAAGGCTCAAGCCGTTCAATCAGCTCCTCTGGCGCTTCTTGCTGTATAATCTTGCCCTCTTCTCCGCCGTTCTTACGAAGGGTGATCAGATACTTGTCGATGGCCCCGGTATAATCCACAATCGCTTTGGCGGCAGGCACACTGCTGCCCAGCGTCTGGAACTCTCTTTTGACATCGAGAAAAACGGCCTTTTCCAACTCTGCCGAGAACATCATACGCCCACGATCCACCAGATTATGTGCCTCATCTACTAGCAGCACCGTCTTGCGCTTCTGTTCCTCCAGCATCCGTTTGAGTGAAATACGCGGATCGAAAATGTAGTTGTAATCGCAGATCACCGCATCGGCCGCATATGCCGCATCCAGCGAGAACTCGAACGGACACACCCGATGTTTGCGGGCATACTGCTCAATAACGGGCCGTGTCATCAACGTTTCATGTTCCAGCATGTCCAGCACAGCACCATTAATTCGGTCATAATACCCTTCACACATGCCGCATTGCCCTGTATCGCAGGCTTCCTCGTCCTTGAAGCAAATTTTGTCCTTCGCCGTCAGGCTGATGACATGCATGTTCAACCCTTCTGCCTGCATCCGGGCAAAAGCTTCCTCCGCCGCCACTCTCGTTGTCGTTCTCGCGGTCAAGTAGAACAAACGACTGGCCTCACCTTCACCGATGGCTTTCACCGTAGGAAAGAGCACGGACATGGTTTTGCCGATGCCTGTAGGTGCTTTGGCCATAAGTCCCTGTCCTTCACGAATCGTTTTGTACACTGCACCTGCCAGCTTACGCTGCCCTTCCCGGTATTTGCGAAAAGGAAACGGCAACTCGCGCACACTAACGTCCCGCTCCGCTTCATAAGCAACAATCATCTCCGCATACGGTGCATATCCGGCGATGACTTCTGACGCAAACTGCTCGAGCTCCTGCCGCTCCGCCATGCGGCGAAACCGCCGCTCTTCACCCGTCACCGAATGCACATACGTCAACTGCACCTGCATCCGCGGCTCACCATGCTGAGCGGCATACATAAAGGCATACATCTTCGCCTGGGCCCAGTGCACGTCGAGGCCGCCTTCCAGTTCGTCCAGGTTACCCGCCGTGGATTTGATCTCATCCACCGTTAATTGCCCCTCCAAGCGAATCAAGCCATCACATCGGCCTTCAATGACGTAGGTCAAATCCCCATGTTGAAGCTCGGCTTCAAGTACAACTTCTTTTAAATCCTCTTCGGTATATGCCTTCTGCACACGCTGATGGATTCGCGTCCCCTCCTGCATCGAGGCATTGGTGCGGAATCCAGGACGGATGCTGCCGCTCCGATAAACATACTCGACCAGTGGCCTGACTGATATCCGAATTGTTGTTTTCATACGATCACCCGTTCTGCTTGTAGTGGTTCTACTTTATCATGAAACAGGTTCCTCTAACCAGATTATTGGCAAATTGGACTCGTCCGTTCCCGTATGCTATGTTGAGTTGTATGAAGCGAACGCTCTGCTTCTCCAGCTTATTTCTGTCCTCTACGTTCTCGTGTGTAAAAGTATAGGCAAACTTATTTTGAATTTACGTATAAAGAGGAGGCAAACTTCCTATGTATATTTATTTGATCCCATCCCCGTTACCGGATGCACTTGCGGCATATCCACATCTGACACTGCGAGCTGAAGGTCAGGTACTTCTCGCTATGGAAACCACTGATCGTCTGCTGGATATTGAGTCAGATGAACAGGTAGCTTCTTATGAAGCATTTGATGATGCAGGAGCATGGGCAAGCGGTGGATTTGCTGTGCTGAACAACATTCCTGTAACCGAAGATGGCCGGAATGATTTTGAGGAACGTTTTAAGAACCGTGCCCGCAAAGTTGAAGATGAACCTGGATTCGTCGGTATTCGTGTACTCCGTCCATTGAAGGGTGATACGTATGTCGTACTGACACTGTGGCAAACAGAAGAACATTTCAAAGGCTGGCAACAATCGCAAGCTTATAACCACGCCCATCGTAACCGCAGCACTAGTGAGGGCCTGACCGCGCAGAAGCCAACTATGTTCCCGCGACCTTCATTTGTGACCACATATACAATCGAGTAGAGAGAGTAGAGTTGGCGAGTCATGATTAGTTGGAGTTGCTTGGCTCAAACGCCTAAATAAGGCTTTATGAGATCGTTAGCGCATTCCCTCACTCTTTCCCTTTACTCAAGAAAACCACCACTGTCTTCCCAGAAGAACAAAGTAAAATACCCGTAATTCAGACTGAGAAGACTGAATTACGGGTTTTAAATTTAAACTTTAATCACACTAGCGCCATGTTCCAGCTTAAGCACCCTATTTCCTCTATATCCGCTGCTACGCATCAACTTACAACGGACGTAATGCCACGGATTCACGCGCGTTCAACTGCTCCACCATAGACAGCCATTCCTGCGGTTTGTTTGGAAGTACAGCATAGTAACGGTTCAGGAAATCGGACACCAGACTGGCTGGCAGTTCCGCAAGAGACTCATCGCCCGGCATAAAGCACAGGTCCAATCCCCCCACCGCTTCACCGTCACCTTGCCAGGATGGATGAACATAAGGGAAGTCCAGGCGCTGATACCCCAGATGGGACAGCACTTCACGGCGTACATAAGGGTCCATCGGTTTGATACCGCCAAACGCGTGATCCTGAGTCAAATATGGATTGTAGATTTCAGCAAACATGCCGAACAACGATTTACCATTAGCAGCGGCGAGCTGCTGCAGATCAAGCTTGCGATGATTCGCCAAGAATGCGCCGATTCCCAAACCTTCGCGTCCGATAATCGTAAAATCAGTCATGGCCACATTCCAGTCCTCATAGTAACGGTACTCCGTCGCACCAACCACTTGGCCTTCATGTACAGCGACAAACACCCGAATGCCCGGGTCTTCCAGTGGTTCAGCCCATAACGGGAAATCGAGCACTTCCTCTGGCGGGAAAATGTCCTGCATCAACTTGTGCATTTGAGCAAACAACGGGTCCTGAATGGATGTAATACGTGTAAATTCCATAGATAAAAGCCTCCCTATTTAGATATGTATTTACTTAAAAGGATTAAGCCACTCCATCAGAGCCGCGTAATGACAAGATTCCTCGTCATCCAGATAATCGGTAGCCACTCCAACAGGCATACGCCCGCATTGTAGCAGAAAAGAAATAACCGGGTCATGCCTCTCTCCAGCGGCAACCTGATCCAGATACTGTTGTGCTGACATTTGCTCAGCTACCTGGTGATATCCAGGCATCCGCCCTGCTCCAAGCAAACGATCCATCCCCTGTGCAATCACAAGATGGTACATCGCCTGCATCATCAGCTGGGCCAGCCCCCACTTACGATACTTCGGACGGACACAGAGGTCAACAATGTATAGCGTGTTCCCATCCGGCCGGTGATTGCGGATATATCCATCATCTGTGACCTCTGCCCACGTATGGCTGGATGGGTCCGCAGCATCCCACTGCATTCGCAGTGAAGTCATCGAGCCAGCCAGTTCCCCATCCACCTCGATGCAGATGGCTCCTTCAGGATAATGCTGAATATGGCTACTAAGTTGCTCTTGGTTCCAAAGAAGTTCCTCCGGATATGGGGGTGGGAAGCTCTCTGCCTGGATACGAATAAGCTCTTCAAAGTCATGGGCCACATAATTGCGGATGACCGCTGTAGCTCTACCATGTTTACCACTTCCACCGGGTGCCGTTATCAGCATTTCTTTGACATACATCCCGCTTAACCCCTCCTTTGTACAGCTTTAATCAGCTTCCAAAAACAGATCTATTCCCAATCGGTGTACAGATCTGTACGGCGGTCACGCCAAGTTGTTACCGAGCCACGTTCGCGCACCTCGTACAGCAAATCCAGATCGAGATCGGCCGTTACAATCATATCGTTGTTAATCTCACCTTCCGCAAGAATGCCGCGTGGCGGAAATGGCACATCATTCGGGGTAATGATCGCAGCTTGTCCGTAATTGGCACGCATGAAATCCACTGTAGGCAGATGGCCCACCGTTCCCGTTAATACAACGTAAACCTGATTCTCCACCGCGCGAGCATGACTCGTATACCTTACCCGGTAAAATCCGTGGCGGTCGTCCGTACAGGAAGGACAGAAAATCACATCTGCTCCCTTGGCTTTCGCCATACGCACAATTTCGGGAAATTCAATATCGTAACAAGTCAGCATCGCAATGCGGCCTTTATCCGTATCAAACACTTCCAGTCCGTCACCTGCAGCCATATTCCACTCCGTTACTTCGGTCGGCGTAATATGAATCTTCGCCTGACGTGCAATCCGTCCATCCGGGTAGAACATATGCGCTGTATTGTACAGCTTGCCTTCCCGCCGGATAACGTGAGTGCCTCCGATCAGATGCATGTTGTATTTGGCTGCAAGGGAGACGAACAACTGCTCATACTGCTCTGTAAAATCAGGCAAATCTTCAATCGTTAACGCATTCCCTTGTGCGTCTCCAATGGACATTAATTGTGTTGTAAAAAATTCAGGAAACAGCACAAATTCCGTTCCGAATTCGGAAGCTGTCCGTATGTAATGCTCCGCCTGGGCGGCAAATTCCTCAAATGAGCGGATCGTTTGCAATTGGTATTGTACAGCGGATACCCGCAGTTTCATAAGTCCCACACCTCCACCAGTATTGTGGTTATATTGTATCAATGATCCGACGATTTATCTAATGCTATAGCTATGGAGGTAAGGCAATGTAGCAACAATACTTACACGTTATTCATCCCTCTACATCCTTCACTTTTATACAAAAAAGCCTCTTCATATGATGAAGAGGCTTTAGAAGACTCATTTATTCAATCCAATACCTAGAACCCATTTATCTAATCAAATACCTGGAACCCTTTTATTCAATATCCGAACGTTTCGCAATATTGCCGTCACCAAAGATGATTTGATCCATCTCAAACTCAACTTTGATTTTTTCTAAAGGTGTCTCCCTAAGTTCAGTATCTTTATCCATAAACTGATTTAATTCGAAACTACCCTCATAAGGCGTGGAAGCTCCAGATTTGATGGGTTCATCATATTTAACGTTTAGTGACTTGATCTCATTATCAAACATGTCTTTGAAGGTAATGACCCCCTGAAACCCTTTAATATCCTTGTCCGAAATGTTCTTCAAGTCAAGCGTCATATGTATAACATCACTGAATATCCATTTATTCGTATCTTTCAATGTCACACTTTTTTTAATTAAACTCACCTGTACAGACTCATCCAACAGTTTCAATTGACTTTGTTTTTTTGCTTCAGCTTCTTCCTGTTTTCTTTTAATCTCTTCCTGTCTCTTCTTCTCTTCTTCCTCAAGCTTAAGCTGTCTTTGCTTCTCATCGGTTATAATTTGTCCCACCGTTTTAGTAGAAAGATCCGTATTGCTACCCATTGAATATAAAATGGCTTTTCCCAAGAGGTCTTTATCTTCTTGCGTGATTTCAGTGCTATTCTTGATATCCTCGGGTACCGTTTCTGAATATAGTTTTTCGGTTAACGGCTTACCACAAGCCACCAGCATAATCGTCATTAAACCAATCAATATAGACAACTTTAATCCTTTATTTGCAGTACGTTTCTTCAACTTTACACAACCCTTTCGAATTCGGAATAATTGGCAACAAACACGTCATACTTTACACGCCATAGATGGAAAATATATGTGAGAACACGTTACTCTACTCTGTATAACTTTCACAGAAAAATCATCCAACTTCTGAACGCTCAGGCACCAGTCCATTTTTAAATATCTTTATCCAGCAATCTTGAATGCTCCCCTTACAATATCCTCCCGATTCACACCCCCTCAGTAACTTTATATCGGTTGAAACAACAATAAAATTAGAAGAAAAGATCGATAACTCACCTATGGATGCTCAGCCTCAGCAATCGACCTTACTCTCTGTTCCCCAGCATCGACTGCGTAAATCCGATCCATTCCCGGGTAGCAAAAGACAGATACCGATCCTTCCGCCAGATCATACCGAGCTGCCAAGGAATGACCGGTTCAATAACCGGGATGATCCGTACGCGCATATGATCAACCTCACGGCAGATCGTTTCCGGTAGCAAGGCCACACCCAGATTCGCCGCAACCATCGCACTTAACAGATCCCACTGGGAACTCTCATAGACTACACGCGGCTGGAATCCAGCTTGCTGGCAAGCCGCAATAATGCGGTCATGGAGCGCAAAATCTTCCCGAAACAAAACAAACGCATCCTGTTCCAGTTCATGGAGTGCGACCGACTCCTTTTCAGCAAGGGGATGGGAAGGATGCACGAGCAGATTAAGCTTTTCCTGAACAAACACAAAATGATCAAGCAGTTCATCGACCGTTGGCAACACCGCCACACCGATATCCAGCGCACCACTGATGACATCAGCCTCCACTTTTTTCGCCCCATCCTCGAACAATTGAATGCTCACTTGAGGATACGCTTTGTGGAACTCCCCGATAATCATCGGAAAGAAACTCGACCCCACCATTGGCGGCAGACCGATGCGCAGATGTCCCTTCTTCAGATTCATCAGATCGTCCAGCTCGGACGAAAGACTGCGGAACGATTTTTCAATCTCCAGCGCCTGCCGAAAAAAAACATGCCCGGCATCTGTTAGCTGCACCTGTTTACCGTAGCGATCCAGTAAGGTTACGCCAAGTTCCTCCTCCAGACTTTTAACGGTTTTACTAATTGTAGGCTGGGTGATATACAGCACCTCGGCGGCCTTTGTAAAGCTTTGTTGCCGTGCAACTTCGAGAAAATATTGCAAATGACGAATATCCATCTTTTCCTCCCCCTCCTATCCTGCTAGTCAAATCTATTTTAACTATAGACAAATGGAATAGTAAACATTCTTAATATGCATTTTACTCATGAAAGAATGCGTTGTAAAATTTGTGATACGAAGCAATGTTTCCATTCATTTTCATAATCATACGAATTAAATCGATCGGATACATGTTGATATACAAGGAGGGATTTGCGTGAAAAAATGGGGTGTCGGGATTGCACAAATTGCGTTATTAATGGTTTTTTCACTGCTGATGGACCTGCTGGCCCGTACTCTCCACCTGCCTGTACCTGGCTCCATTCTCGGAATGATCGCGCTGTTCATCTTGTTACAAACTGGCGTGGTGAAGCTTCGGTGGATTGAGGTCGGAGCGGCGTGGCTACTTGGTGAACTACTGTTATTCTTTATCCCGTCGGCGGTCGGCATCATGAACTACATGCCCATGCTGGAGCATGACGGATTGCAGATTTTATTTATCGTGCTGCTAAGCACGTTTCTGGTTATGGCCTGCACCGGCCTCGTTGCTACACGCATTGCCAAACGAAAGGAGCGTCACACCGGATGATTGGACTTTTATGTTTGTTGTTAACGGTCGGAATCTACATGGTTGCCAAGAGAATGTATCGCAGTCTGCCCAAAGTATATCTGTCACCGCTACTTATTACGCCGCTACTCGTTGTAGGCGTACTCCTATTAACCGGAACGGATTATGCCGCATACAGCAGCGGAGGCAAATGGCTTAGCCTTTTGCTACAACCTGCTACGGTCGCTTTTGCGGTACCGCTCTACACCTTCTTCCATGTGCTCAAAAAACATATTTCCGAGATTGTCATCAGTGTTATGACCGGATCGGTTGTTGCCGTACTCTCCTCGGCTATGCTTGCAAAATGGTTGCACCTCGACTCCGGCTTGATTCACAGTCTGATTCCGCGCTCGATCACAACGCCCATTGCGATGAATGTATCGGCTTCCATCGGAGGCATCCCGGCAGTGACGGCCGTATTTGTGATTATGACGGGGCTACTTGGGGCTATTATGGGGCCTTCCATCGTCAAAATGCTGCGTATTGATGGCGAGATTGCACGCGGTACACTCCTCGGAACAGGTGCTCATGGCACAGGAACTTCGAAAGCCTTTGAGCTAAGTTCATTGACAGGAACGATCTCCAGTATCTCCATGGTTTTGGCTGCACTCTTCACTTTAGCCGTCGCTCCCGCGCTCTCTAAACTTATTTTCCCATAATAGTTGGAATAATCCCTTTTTTTTGAAATATTATTGTTGTATTAAAGCCCTTTCTTCCTTACAATAAAGACAGGTTTTAATGTTAATATTGCGGGGGAGATGCGATGAAAAGAACCGGAATGAAGAGATCTCTGGACCGTCTCGGACGAATTGTCCTTCCTAAAGAAATGCGGGATACAATGGAAATCCATATCGGCGATCCGCTTGAATTTTTCATTGAAGGGAAAGAGTTGATTTTAAGAAAGTACAAATCAACATTGTGTATTTTTTGCGGTGACGTGGATACGGAAATGTATTTCAAAGAGCAATTCATCTGCCGGACTTGTGCAATTCAACTAAAACACCCAGATGACACTCCCGACTGGTTCGTACCTGAAAACAAACAGGTTTCTGCACCCAAAGAACGTCCTGTTGCTAAACCCGTAGCTTCCTCAGCTTCCTCTTGGGAAGAAGGAGATGCTGCGAGCAAGGACTACCCCGACCTGCGGCCAAAGACGGCGCGCATGCTGCAACAGATGAAAGAGATTATCGAACAGCACCCTGGACTCGCTCAACAGCAAATTGCGGAGAAACTTGGCATTAGCCAGGGACGTGTCTCTCAACTAAAAAAGTTATTATAGCTAGAATTTTGATACTCATGAATATACAACATACTTCCAAGCAGGAAGTTACACTGAAAAAGAACCCATTGTTCCATCGGGTTCTTCTTTTTTGTCACTATTACTTTACGCCTGTACGATATCCATATCCATATTGCTTTCTTCTTCTTCCAGTCTGTGCAGACTAACCAGTAACACGGCGATATTGGCTACAAGTAATACTGCCGGGAGAGGTATAGCCGCATATTGTGCATAGATTAGGTGGCTTCCTACAGCTCCGATCAGAATGAATGTTAGTATGCCTGAAGCCAGAATACGGGTACGCGGAATAAGTAACCCAACCGCACTAAGCAGTTCCAACGCACCGATCAAGTACATTGTCCAAGTAGGGTAAGAGAAACTCTCGAAGGTGTCAATCATCATCTCCGCTCCCGTAACTTTCGTATATCCCGTCATGACGAAAACACCCGCCAGCACCACCAAAAAAACATATCCCAACACTCTTTTCATATCTTCCATCTCCCATTCATCCAAGTATTATTTTGAGAATCTTTAACTTATTGCTAATCTCTTCTGCACAAAAATCAGCAAAATACAGTATGTATTGCAGCACTCATCTATGTAAAAGTTCCCTAGAAGAAACTGTGGTTTACTCAGGTTCCTCTGGAACTTGGATAAGGTTCTAATTTCCGAGGTTTATCCACTGCTCTGGTTGTGTGACTGCTCACCCGGAAATGGTATGTACATTTATAATACGAATTATTACTCACAAACTTACTTTTATGAAGTGAGTATATAATAATAAGATAATTTCTTCAAGTAATTTTTCGTGAAATGATGTATAATACATACAAAAGGTATGTTACAGTATATTTTGTAGTGACCACCTTTCACTTGAAGGTGCTTTTATTTTTCAGAGCGGCAGAAACTTTTGTCCTTTTATATAGGTTATATTGCACATTTGCCATGAATCGAGGTGAAACACGTTGAAGCTGAGAAAAGTAAAATCCCCAAGCCCTTGTCTGATTACACAAGCAATGGACATCATCGGGAAAAAGTGGGTACTGCTGATTATGTATCAGCTGCTGTCCGGACCAAAACGGTTCACGGAACTGGAAGCCGAGATGGCAATTAGCGGACGTCTGTTATCGGAGCGTCTGAAAGAGATGGAGACGGAAGGCATCGTAACCCGGCATATGTATCCCGAGATTCCGCCCCGTGTGGAGTATGAACTTACCCCTAAAGGTAGAGCGATTGAACCTGTCATTAATCAAATCTACAGCTGGTCTTCGGACTGGTTAAAAGAACAGCAACAATTGAAGTAAAATAGAAACTACAACAAAAGGTCTTATTTTACCCTAAGTTTTATACGAAAAACGCCTGCACCCGGAACCACAGTAAACATGGTTCGGGTCGCAGGCGTTTTTGTGCGCTAACGATCTGTTTAAGCTTTGATCTTTACAGGCAGACCGGAGTCCACGGATTCCTGTGCAGCGACGGTAATTGCCTGTGTACGGCAGGCATCTGCATAATCGGACAAAATGCGGGAACGATCTCCCGTGCGAAGTGCATGAATAAATGCTTCATTCTCCCGTTCATAGGGATTCTGTCCAGCTGAAACCTCAAGTCCTGCCATCGGATGCGAAGCCGCACTCGGTAGCAGAAGGCGGTCGGGTGTCCAGTCCCATACACCGGCATCCGTGTAGAATTGCAGCCCTGCTCCACCCTCACCGTCAGGCAGTAAACACGTATTCGCAATGCTTGCAATCGCACCACTTTCCAGCTTCAGCGTCACGTTAGCGACATCATCAACCGTCACTTGCTCATGTTTCTCATGCATGCTACGTTGGGCTGCTACGGCATAAACTTCCGTCACTTCGCCTGCACAGAAACGCAGTAGATCTACAATATGGGTCGTCTGCTCCACAAACTGACCTCCCGATCCGTCTTGACGGCGCCACCAACTAACGCCAGGCATACCGCCCATCCAGCGCCCCAGAGCCATGCCCACTTTCTGCTCCTGCATCGCTTGTTTCATGACCTGAGCAGCACCCTGATAACGGAAATGATATCCTACAGAGGTTAATAAAGAAGACTGTTGCACTTGCTCCAATATGCGGAGTGGTACGTCCATTCCTGTGCTCAATGGTTTTTCCACCAGAAACGGAATGCCCCGTTTGATCAACTCTGACTCGATGAATCCGTGGGACATGGGAGGTACGCAGATGTATACGGCATCCAGTTTCTCACCGTCCAACATATGCTCAAGATTATCGTAACCCGCTGCATCATATACAGAGGCCATCGCTTCTGCCTTTTCGAGTGTTGTTCCACATACACTTGCGACACGGACACCTTCCATGCGTGTGAGAATATCTGCGTGCACTTTACTAAACCAACCTGTTCCTATGATTCCGATCTGCAATGTCATGGATGTAATCCCCTCTCTGTTACGCGCTTACATGTTCCATTCGACCTAGCTCCGCAAATTCCTGCTCCTTTAGCTCTTGCCGGATGCTTCCAGCAACAGTTGATCCAATTCCTTAGCGTAGTTTGCTACCTGCTGTTCTGACCAGCCAAGCTGTTCTGCCATATACGTGCTTACTGCTGATTTATACCGGCGTACCTCATCGATGCGGAAAAATAAATCCCCTGTTCGGCGTACCCAGAAATCGGCTGGCGTTGCCGTCATCTCTTCCTCCATCGCGTAACGAAGCATCAGCAAAAGCTCTTGCGACATGCCGTGAAGCTCTGCCTTGGCTCGCGGGTCAGGCATGCGCTCATATAGCGCATCCACGTTGGAGCCATACGTACGGGCAAGCCGCTCCGCCGCTTTACGGTCCAGGCCTAGCGCAACGCCATCCTTGATCTTGCGTTCGGTGTACGTGACGTATCCGGCCGAACCGCCAACATCTCCCCCGGAGATCGGCATCTTTTTGGTTACACAAGGTCCCGGGGTGTGACCGAACTCTTGTTGCATCTGGCGTGCAACCAGATCCACAACCATCTCGGCCATTTTGCGATACCCCGTCAATTTACCTCCGGCAATGGTAATCAGGCCGGAATCCGATACCCAGACCTCATCCTTACGCGAAATCTCTGAAGGGCCCTTGCCCTCCTCATGAATCAGTGGACGCACGCCTGCCCAGCCTGACTCCACATCCTCTGCACGAATCTGGACGTCCGGGAACATGCCGTTCACTGCATCAATGACATAATCACGGTCTGATTCCGAAATTAACGGATGAGCCGGGTCATCACGGAATACTGTATCGGTTGTACCTACATAGGTTTTGCCATCCCGCGGCACCGCAAAGACCATGCGTCCATCTGGCGTATCAAAATAAACCGCTTGCCGTAGTGGGAATCGCACACCGTCAAATACCAGATGAATGCCTTTCGTCATCTGTAGCGTTTTGCCCTGGCGTGAGCCATCCACTTCACGGAGGGTATCCACCCATGGTCCTGAAGCATTGATTACTTTTTTCGCCATAAGCTTATAACTATTTCCGTTTAGTTGATCCATCACATGGATGCCTGTAATCGTTCCATTCTCCTTCTGAAAAGAAGTTGCCTTCATATAATTAACAGCCAGCACCCCGTGCCTCACTGCTTCCTTCATGACTTCAATCGTAAGTCTCGCATCATCCGTCCGGTACTCCACATAACGTCCGCCTCCCAGCAGTCCCTGCTTCCGCAGCAGAGGCTCACTTGCAGATGTATCACTGGCATTCAGCATCTGGCGACGTTCACTGCGCTTCACTCCAGCAAGTCGGTCGTACACCATCAGACCCATAGATGTACTGAAACGGCCAAACGTGCCTCCCGTGTATATGGGCAATAACATCGGTTCCGGTGTCGTCACATGTGGCCCATTCTCGTAAACCACCGCCCGCTCTCTTCCAACCTCGGCTACCATCTTCACTTCAAACTGCTTCAGATAGCGCAAGCCGCCATGAACCAGTTTTGTGGAACGACTCGATGTGCCTGCCGCGAAATCCTGCATCTCCACAAGCGCCGTCTTCAATCCACGAGATGCCGCATCCAGTGCAATGCCGGCACCTGTAATGCCCCCACCAATCACCAATACGTCAAAATGTGCATTCGACATTTGTTCCATGTATTCGGTTCGTTTTGCCGCCGAGAACGTTGCTGTCATGTAAAAACCCTCCATAATTTCCCTTATTTTTCTCTAAAAAACAACAAAAAAAGGACCACGTCATTCGTTCAGCAATTGCTGAACGCACGTGGTCCCTCCCGATCTCCAGACATCATTTTTTAACTTGTAACCTAATCCTATCACAGATTTTCGGTGGCGTGAAGGCCTGATTTGACACATTATTCAAAAAAATTTAAAAAACTTTTTTTGTGCAAGGATGGAATTTCAAAGCAACCCACTAACTCTACAATTTTCCTTATTGTGGACAATACTTTCTCTCCATCCAGGAATATAATCCCTGTAAATGAAGTATCATTTTCCACCAGTAAATATCATTTATAACATATGTTTAACGAAAAAGTACAAATAACCATTTGTGAAAGTTATCACATTAAAAATTTATTATTTCTGAAAATTGAAAATATTAATCAAATTACCTTGTATATATCGGTTTTTCTCTTAAGAGGCTTAACGCTTATTATTACATGTCAAGCTACTATATAAGTTGAACTAAAGATTTTTACACTGGACACTCCGATGACAGAATAACCTTCCAATCGCTGTTATCCCCGGATTTTTTCGATTCCCTTCTCCAAAGGGGTAAATCCGGTGATAAAGGCGAGCGCTTCGCTTTTCCAGTTTTTTCTGTCCTCTCCGTTAATGTGTAAAATAAACAATTCAACTTATATAAATAGTATAAGTTCATAATTGCAAGATTCAATCTCAGGCTATGAAGCACTTTTCACTTTCTAACAGATACTACGACTTCAAGAAAAGAGTGATCCACAATTAAATACGGATCACTCTGACATTTAGAAAATAGACACTGTAATAGCTATTCCCAACATAATAGGATCACATACCGAAACTTGTGCCTGGGAATAGTGTATATCGATCTAAGTAAACCGTAGATTTAGGCTCAATCATCACCGACTTAATTTTACTCGTTCCCTCAAATGTAAATTTCCAGTTTTCAATTTTAACATTATAATCATCTTCAGCAGTTACTCGTTGTATTATACGTACGGTTAAACTTTTTGCATCATGCTCTATTGGTTGCATTTCTACAATCGTTCCCATATTGTACGTTCCAGATGGAAAACTCTCATTGTAAATATCCGTTTTAAAACCGGTAGAATTCAACTTATTTACATCTTCTTCTCGTCTTTCATCGTAGGCCATAATCCATTTAAATACCATATTTCGTTCATTTACATAGGAGACACTACTCGTTTCACCTTTAAAATTCGGATCAGAATTCACATACACACTCTTGCTCTTGTTGTCCCAATTGATGTTTGCGCCAAGACCATCAGAGATAGCACGTAGTGGAACATAAACTGATCCATCTATTATTTTCGGTGCTGCGCTGCTTTGAACAGCATTGCCATGAATAAAAACTTTAGGTACTACACTTGCAGCGTATGCACCTGCTGTGAATACTGTTGTTAAGATTGCGCCAGCAAGCCCTATTTTAATGATACGTTTCATAGATATTTCCCTCCTAAGTATGTTGTGAAAGATTAGACGTTTCTAACTTCAATAAAGTTTCATCTCACTTAATAATAGGTTAAATTGGAATAAGAATCAAAAAAAAAAGATTCCTACGACGTTAGTAGGAATCTTTTTTCATCCATGAGTTTCTTACGCTTTCCGAGCAAAAAATGCAATTGGTGTGGAGCTACCTCCACCTGTAGTTACTTGGACCGGTACGGTTACCGATTGTCCATTAGTTAAAGAGAAAGCCCCTATTTTGACTGCTTCTGTCGCTCTTGTTTTGGATATACCATTCACTGCATTGCTTCCTACTTTTACAGCGCCTACGAAGACCCCACCACGTGGATTCAGATATAGATTGACTGTCTGAGTACTACCTGATGTATTTTTAAGGGTAAGGTTGATTTTATAAATGCCACCGTAAGCTGCACTATTAGACAACGTGCCTGGGAAAACAGCAGGATTACTCAGAACCCCTACACTATTAGACGTACCGCTACTATCAAGCGTGAGTGTGGCGTTACTGCCTTGAACATCAGCGTAATCCCATGTACCTCGTGGGTGAGTATTGACAGAATTAATAACTGGTCCTTGATGGGCGTTGAGGACGGATGTGGCGCTGGTTCCCGCAACGGTACGGATTTTCGCTGACATAGCCGAAGGACTCGAAAGCGTAAACTCCATCACCATACCTCGTACCTGATTATCTTGAAGTGTAAACTCCTTAACGGTGCGTACAGTGTTGGAGGGAACACTTACCGATGAAGATTCTTCTGTAAGGGTTTGTCCCAGGAGCGCCTTGGACAAACAAAGTCCTGCGTTTGTGAGAATATCTCCGCCATTTGTTGTTACTGTTGTTTCATATTTAATAGAACTTATCGTGATTGGGCTTGATCCACCATTACCCACTGTCAATCCATATTTGATTGTTCGCCCCGGAATACCTTTATCCTTATCACCAGTAGCATTGTGGTGCCACATAAATACGCGATACTTAACAGAAGTGGAGCCAGGGACAGAATCTTGCCACAAAGTAACCACGGGGGTTGAAAAAGTATTGTCTGTTAAAGGCTCCGGGTTATCGCAAACATACAAGCGTTGCCCTGGAATTGTCGAAAATCCACTAGAAATAACCGGTTGAGGGATGTTGGTAAGGGTAACAGGTGTTAAGTTAGGTTGAGAACAAGACATGAATAATTCCTCCTATATTACGATTGTATCGCAACGTATATTTTTTTTAGAAAACTGTATCATTCAATTGAGAAAGAATCTGGAGGAATCAACTTATCATTACTATTCCCGAGCAATGGTCGTTGCCATTTTCCTTCTCATCTATAAGGTAAAATGCTTAAGCATTTTACAACTTCGCTATCAGAATTTTTTAAAAGTTAATTGATCAGCAGTCTAACTCATCATTGGCTGGACAAGAAAAAAGCTTGAAAGTATAGAATTAGCATATACCGCAGTTATGGTTTCTTAGTAACGTTTGCAGGGGAGGTGATTATTTCAGGACGATGGCTGCTCAGACACAAAAATTTAAATTCCTTAACCAAGCATTTGTATGCTGACTTACTATCCTATTAATTGTCGGAATCTCTTAAGTAAAACTAGAAGCCCTAGTAAAGTATAAGGCTTGCCCTGTAGACAAAAAAATAGCTTCTCTCGATAATTCTGAGAGAAGGCCTTTTTAATTTTATACTCTATTTTCTTTTTTCAAGGGACTAGCTGTACTTTTGTTAAACTCACTCTCTACTACAAAGTCTTTTCGAGTCAGGTGATTTAAGGTTTTATCTACTAATAGAATTGATTTGTTAAGCTGTAACAACCTTTTGTCCAAATCATCTAGGCGTTGATTGAAGTTTCCAAGCACGCTTCGCAATAAAATGATTGCTATCAAGCTTGGAAAACCGATCGTACCAATAAGTGTTCCTATATTTTCAATTGCCATTTCTTCCATTCTCCAACTCCTCATTGTGAATAAATTCAAGGAATTCAACAATAATCTCTGATGCTGTGTCTTCATAGGGCAAATAGATAAAACGAGACAGTTCTTCTATATCTGGTTTATACAGGTCTATAATTCGCAACAAAGCGCTGTGATCATTCTGTTTAGCTGCAGCCATTAAGCTTACGAACTCACTCTCTGAGATAACTGTTGTAACATTTTCTTTTTGCATCTGTTCACCACCTGTTGACTGATATTCAATTTCTTTGCTACCTCAATCTCAGTGAAACCCTTTAAATATATTTGACTTATAATTTCTCTCCCATTTTCAGGAAGAGTGCTGAGGATGCTCTGAATATCTACTTTACTATCTAAGAAATATGTAAAGTCGTCGCTTGTTGCCCCTTCCTCGAAGATAGGGAGCTCTCGATTCCTTACTTTTTTTACTCTATATTGTAGCCTCCAACCAATTCGATATATTTCCGTCCTATATCGTTCAAATGTTGTTTGTTGATCCCTCATTCAATCACCAACCCTCCTTTTTTAATTACACCTCTACATATGTAGGTAAATATAAGAATTACTTTACAACCTTTTTAAGAACTCATGTTCCCCTTTTGTATAAAAATTATACCACATTTTCCATACTCCGTTAAGTCGAATTTACATACACTTCAGAGTCACCGTTAGAAATATTCTCTCACAACAAAGAATGAGTAAGTGATTTGCGTATGAGCAAAGAGTAAGATCAAAATTTAGCCAAGTTACCTAGATATTTTGATACCAATACAAGTAGACGACTCCTCCCTATAATTTGGCCTCGGGAGAAGTCGTCCTATACAAACACCTATTTACTTGACTGGAGAATATTAAAGTTGCTTTCTAGTTTTCTACATTAAATAATTTATTGAAATTGTTAGTACTACTTATTTTTAAGTCGGATCATATTAAAGACATATCTATCGCTGTCCACTGGACTACTCCACTTATTATTTTGATAGATTTGCATTTGAGTCGATCCTGAACCATCAAGCATAATAGAATCCACTGCATTCAAGCCCATATCATCCATAATACCTTTCATAAAAGGAACACTTCCTGATCCAGCAATGAGATAAGCATCATTATTCTTCCATGCTAGTACAGTACGTGCAATAGGTAGATAATAGCCTACCTCCCCTTTTATCGAGGAACCACCCCAGTTTTCCAAATTATAATCGTTTCCTCCAATAATCATTTCAACCGTTCTCTTAGGATAATATTGATAAACCTCATTAACATTCTTGACATAAAGATGTGTTGCACGAAGTGATCCATTCATATCTCGATAGAATACAGCCGTTTTTCTAGAGATTTCATTACCATTTACTGAAGTATTAGATAAGTAATTCTTTTTTAGTGTGCGACCCTGATAAGTTACAGATGAGTTCTCATCAACAGCAGAGTATGCGATAGACGCCCCCTTGGTTGGTGGCTTAGTATAACCATCGCTTGCTTCAAAAAAGCCACCATTAACACCAACATAGCTAGTGTTTTTTACTGGACTTAACACCGTTTCCGTTTTAATGTTACTCAAAGATGTTTTAATTACATGCTGTTCACCAATTGATGCTGGAATGTGCTTCCATGTGTAGTACTCATAGTTTGCCATATTTTATTCCTCCTAATTTTATTCTCACTATGTAGGTAAAATGAAATTAAAAAAAACAACCGGGATTATTATTAATCCCAGTTGTTTTTTAATTTGTGTTCGTGTTCCTTTTCATAGATAGTACATCAATAATAAAAAAAGCTATTGTTACAAAAATAAAAGACCAGTTATATTCTTTGAGTATCGTAGGTAGGAACATACAAACAATAGCTATAACACCATAAATTATTGCGCGAAAAATTTGTTTAACTTCGAAAAATTCCATAAGTAAACATGGTATACCTAAAGCAATAATAAGAGTAAAGTATGTCCAGAGGATAGTTACAAAAAAAATAAATAAATTGTCTTGGTCGGAATAGTTAATAGGAGGCTCACTAGCCACATTATTTTCTATAAAGAATAAAACACCTGCTGTAACTAGGGAAATAACTAATATTGATATAAAAGGGTGAATAATTATAGACAATCGAGTTCTTTTCATTAGAATTAGCACTCCTCATTATCAGCGATTTTTAAATAAACTGTCGAAATCCACCTCCTCTTTTCATATAGATGTGAGTAAAGAATTAATCTTTAACATAAAAAGAATACACTGATTAAGTTAGCTATTCTACTTCTTTGAAAGACGTTCTTTATGAAAATATTATAACTTGACATTATTTCTATATTGTAATATAAGTATTTTTTTAAAAATGTAACAAATGAATTTTTATTCTATTTTATTTAAAAGCCATGGCCGCCTTGATCGCTCGCTGCCAACCCGAATACAGCTGCTCCCGCTCGTCCTTGGCCATCACAGACTCAAAGACTCGCTCGGTATGATCATGCTGGTTCAATTCCTCTACGTTCGACCAGAACCCGACAGCCAGGCCTGCCAGATAGGCTGCACCGAGAGCTGTCGTTTCGTTCACTGATGGACGCTCCACAGGAATGCCCAGAATATCACTCTGGAATTGCATCAGGAAATCATTCGCCGCAGCACCTCCGTCAACACGTAACGTATGTACGGGGTATCCAGAATCGGTCACCATGGCCTCCAGTACATCCTTGGTCTGATAAGCCAGCGCCTCAAGTGTCGCGCGGATAAAATGCTCCTTCGTAGTGCCACGAGTAAGGCCAAATACAGCTCCTTTCACATCGCTGTCCCAATACGGGCTTCCGAGTCCCACAAAGGCAGGCACCATATAGACCCCGTCCGTCGAAGGCACTCGCTTCGCATAGTCCTCACTGTCTTTGGACGAACGAAGCATGCGAAGGCCGTCCCTCAGCCACTGCACGGCTGAACCTGCTACGAAAATGCTGCCTTCCAGCGCATATTGAACTTTACCATCCACACCCCAGGCAATCGTTGTAATCAGCCCGTGATCCGATTGTACAGGCTTCTCGCCCGTGTTCATCAACATGAAACATCCGGTACCGTATGTATTTTTCATACTCCCCTGGATATAACATCTCTGACCAAACAATGCAGCCTGCTGATCCCCTGCCGCACCCGCGATCGGAACCCTGTGGCCGAAGAAATGGTAATCTGTCGTATGTGCATATATCTCGGAAGAGCCCCGCACTTCAGGCAGCATCGCCTTAGGGATATCCAGAATATCCAACAATTTATCATCCCACTGCAACTCATAGATGTTATACATCAGGGTGCGCGAAGCATTCGAAACGTCCGTAACATGGGTACCACCGCTCAGCTTCCAGATCAACCAACTGTCGATGGTGCCGAACAGTAACTCCCCTTTCTCCGCCCGTTCACGTGCACCAGGGACATGATCCAGAATCCATTTTACTTTTGTACCCGAAAAATAGGGGTTAATCAGCAAGCCTGTTTTCTGATGAAACAGGTCGTCCAGCCCTTGCGTTTTCAACTCATCACAGATGGATGCTGTCTGTATGGACTGCCATACCACTGCGTTATAGATCGGTCTGCCGGTTTGTTTATCCCACACCACTGCGGTTTCCCGTTGATTGGTGATGCCGATACCTGCAATCTGTGCAGGTTTGATGCCACTCTCCGCCAGACAGGATGCCATTACGGCGAGGATCGAACTCCAGATTTCGTTGGCATTTTGCTCTACCCAGCCCGGTTTGGGAAAATACTGCGGGAACTCTTGCTGTGCCATATGCACAATCTCGCCGCTATGGTTAAACAGAATTGCCCGGGAGCTGGTTGTGCCCTGGTCCAGAGCCAAAATAAATTTTTCCATACCTTGTGCCTCCAGTGTGTAATCATAATGTAAGCGTTTTCCCAAAATACTTGATCAAATCATCATTGGATGTCGTTACAGCCGCCGCTCCCACACCGAGTGCAAGTTCCACTTCTTCAGGTGTACGAATCAGCCCCCCTGCAATGATGGGAATACCTGTCCGTTCAGACACCTCCGCAATAATATGCGGAATGACTCCAGGCAATACCTCGATATAGTCGGGCTGTGTTTTGGCAACCAATTGGTAACTTTTCTCCAGCGCATGGGTATCCAGCAGGAACACCCGCTGAATCGCCGTAATGCCTTTTTGTTTCGCTTTCTGGATGATGCTGGCCCTTGTGGAGATCAGTCCAGCCGGACGAATATGCTGGCACAGATACTCTGCGGCGTACTCGTCGTTTTTCAGCCCTTGCACCAGATCGGCATGTAGCAAAATCTTCTTCCCATACCGCCGAGCCTGGTCCATCATGCTTTGCAGTTGTGCAATATGCGTTTCTAACATGACCCCGTAAGTATATGGGCCTTCGATGATTGCTTCAAACTGCTTCATACTCTTCGCCGCTGGCAAAATACGTTGTCCCTCAAATGCCACCATCGTTCCCCCTGCATTCATCAGATGTCTATATTGTATAATTCGTCACACACCAACGGCAAGTGATTTGGGGGAAGTCACCAAATTCAAGAATTCAGGCGACATACCGCATATTCCTCCCGGCAAATTATCTTACACCGCAAAAAGACTGCTACTGCACTTTTCAATATGAAAAGCACCGTAACAGCCCGTATACATTACAACCAACGTATGATCACTATAAATTACTATGTAAATCCAAATATTTATTCTTAATCAATCAAGCCTGTGCATGTGGAACACGTGTCTCTGTCGCCGTCTCTGTCCAGCTATCGCTTTCCGCCAGGTGACCTGAACGCTTCACTTTCGTTTGCAGATACTTCTCATTAAATGCCGACCGATCTCCCCAGAGCGGAACGCGTCCGCCCACATTGAGTCCTGCTTCCTGCAGTGCAGCCAGCTTACGTGGATTATTCGTGATCAACGTAACCGGAGCTGACCGAAGTGCACGCAATACAGCAATCGCATCGTCATAATTACGCGCATCATCCGTGAAGCCAAGTTGCAGGTTCGCATCTACCGTATCCAGACCTTCTTCCTGCAAGATGTAAGCCATTGCTTTGCTAAACAGGCCAATGCCCCGTCCTTCATGATTCGCAAGATAGAACAGCGCACCTGCACCATGTGCCGCAATCATTTTCATGGACTGCTCCAGTTGGAAACCGCAGTCACAGCGTTTGCTACCGAATATATCGCCTGTGTGACAGATGCTGTGCATCCGAATCAGGGCTTCCTGAGCCTCAGCAAAATCGCCATACACCAGCACGCTGGATTGCTGACGCTCTGCCAGTTCGGCACCCGCAAGCGAGGCAATCAGCTCTCCGCTTTCCATCGCTTTGTCCGTTTTCAGCCAACTGTACCATTGAAATGTTCTCGTTTCCCCATCCAGATTGACCGGCAGTTTAATCGGTCCTACCAAATGTATGAATTCTTTTCCGCTCGGAAAAGTCTGGATTTTAGGGGCAAGCAGTTGAATAATATGTGAATTGATCATCGTTCGTTCCTCCTGTTAAGCATCTTCATCTCAAAATGTCTCATAATATTATGCATTCGCATCCGCTTTGATTTTGGATCACTTACTGACGTAATACATTAAAACGTCTTATTTTCAAGCTCTGCTCACAGCGAAATATTACGTATCTATATAATCCTCACTATAATTAGTTACTTAATGTAAGTTAGTTTAGAATAAAAATTATATTGTGTCAAGTAACTTTTATTTTTAAAGTAACTACTAATTTTATGTTAGGTAATGGACACAACCCATGTGTTTCATTTAAGGAAAATTGGGTATGAGTTTAGAAACTACTCATACACTATTGGTGTAGTCCACGAAGCCCAGCCTTAGTCTCTGATACTTCTTGCGTCAAACCTAATGATGAGGGGGTTAGCCTATGAACCGCCGTAGAAGAACCTGTTGGATAGCCATCATCATGGTCTGTGTCCTGCTAATCAGCGGATGCTCCATCTGGCCGGGACAGGATGATTCAGCATCCAGTAAAAAGGTAGCGCTTACATTGTGGTATTGGAATCGATCCATTGACGACAAACTCATTGCCAAGGCCAAAGAGGAATTCCCGAATATTGAACTGACTGCCCAGAAGATCGGTGGGGATTTCAAAGCCAAGCTCAAAACCACCCTCGCTGCACGCTCAGGTGAGCCCGATATCGTTGCCCTTAACGACTGGATCATGGAGTTATTCCCGAGCGAGGATCGCTTCTATAACCTGTATGATCTAGGCGCAGGAGAGGTTGAGGACCAGTATTTGCCGTGGAAATGGAAGCAAGGTGTGACGCCAAATGGACAGATGATCGGCTTTCCGATGGATACGGGGCCGACAGCACTTTTCTATCGTGCAGACTTGTTCAAGGAAGCAGGGCTACCTTCCGAGCCGGAGCAAGTTGCACGCCAGATTGATAACTGGGATGCCTACGCTGCTGCCGGAGAGCAGATTAAGGAGAAGTTTGGCGGAAAGGTTTTTCTGACCGATAATATCGGAAGCGTTTACAATCAGGTGCTTTCTCAAGCTGCAGAACGGTATTTCCGTCCAGACGGGTCGTTTATCGGCATGGATTCTCCTGCTGTACGCAAAAGCTGGAATACGGCCGTTGCTTTTAAGGAAAAGGGACTGCTTGCTAACGCTGACGGCTGGACACCCACCTGGAATGCAGCAATGAATAACGGCGAGATTGCCTCGTTCGTTGGTGCAGTCTGGATGAAGCAGGTGCTTCAGGAGGCGGCACCAGACACTTCGGGTACATGGCGTGTTGCCCGAGCTCCTGGGGGAGATGGCAATAACGGCGGCTCCTTTCTCTCCATTTTAAAATCAAGCAAACATCCGAAAGAAGCCTTTGAATTGATTCGCTGGCTGCAAAGTCCAGAGAACCAACTGGAGCAGTATCAGACGCTCAACCTGTTCCCGTCAGCTCCAGGTGTGTTTGATAAACCAGCCATGAAAGAAGAGGAACCTTTCTTCGGCGGGCAAGCAACAGGCCCGGTATTCGCCGAATCCGCACAGCATGTGCCTGATGCTTTTTTTGGTGAACGATACCCTTCGGTACACAATATCATCACCCGTCGGCTGAACGATATTGCCAAACAGAATGCTGATCCACAGCAAGTCTGGTCGGATACGGTACACCGCGTTGAGCGGGAGTTACAGCGTTAAAGCATGCATGTGATCCGTAAAGGAGGAGTTGTTATGGCTGTCACCGAACCTCGCACGTCCCCTGATTCCGGTCCGTTCCAGCCCGATCTGGACCGGCAAAAATCACTTTGGGCCCGTATATGGGAGCATCGTGCGCTCTATGTTGCCATCTCGCCTTTTTATATCCTGTTCGCCGTGTTCGGTCTGTTCCCAATCGCATTCTCGCTGTATCTTGCCTTTCATAAATGGGATGGAATCGGTGTGATGACGTATAACGGCTTGAACAATTTTAAATATATGCTCACCGATGCCGAGTTCTGGCAAGCGGTTGGCAACACGTTGATGATCTGGATCTATTCGACCATTCCGATGCTTTTCTTCGCTCTTATTATTGCGTTTCTACTACATGCGCCTTTCATCAAATTCCGTACCTTGTTCCGGGTCGGTTACTTTCTGCCCAATGTCACATCAATTGTGGCGGTAGCCATCATCTTCGGGGCATTGTTCGCAAACAATTACGGCTTCCTTAACTATCTTCTGCAGTCGGTCGGCCTCCCGGTCGTCGAGTGGCTGAATGCTCCCTGGGGCATCAAAATCGCTATCTCCTCCATGGTGGTCTGGCGCTGGACCGGTTATAACGCCATTATCTATCTGGCCGGACTCCAGAGCATCCCTCAGACGCTGTATGAAGCGGCCAGAATCGACGGGGCATCCGCTGTGCAATCCTTCTTCCGTATTACCATTCCGATGCTGCGTCCAGTCATTCTGTTCACGGTCATTACATCTACGATTGGCGGCATGCAACTGTTCACTGAACCGCAGGTGCTGGTGGGCAATGACGGAGGTGCCGGAGCAGCTGGTATGACCATCGTACTTTACTTGTATCGTGAATCCTTTATCAACAATTATTTTGGATACGGTGCAGCCGTTGGATGGGGCATGTTCCTGATTATCGCCCTGTTCTCCATCGTGAACTGGAAGCTTGTTCAAGGCAAATCATCCTGATGTGACAAGGGGGGAGCGCTCATGGCGTCCAAACATCTCAAGTCGCTGGTGCTGTATACCGGCCTGATCGGTGGCATGCTTATATCCATGTTCCCGTTCTATTGGCTCATTGTTATGTCCACCCGAACAACGTCCGACATTTACAAGTTTCCGCCCCAGCTCTGGTTCGGCGGTGAACTGTGGAACAATATTACACGGGTTTTGCAGCAGATTGATTTTTGGGGAGCCTTTCTGAATACCTTGTTTGTATCAGGTGTAGTAACCATTCTGGTGTTGTTCTTTGATTCACTGGCGGGGTTTGCGTTTGCGAAGTTTGAGTTTCCGGGCAAAAAATGGCTCTTCGTCCTGCTGCTCGCCACCATGATGGTGCCTTCCCAGCTATCGCTGGTGCCTTCCTTCGTGCTAATGGCCACGTTCGGGTGGGTAGGTTCCTTCAAAGCCCTCATTATTCCGGGCATGGTCAATGCCTTCGGCATCTTCTGGATCCGTCAGTATGCGACGGAATCCATCCCGAACGATCTGCTCGATGCAGGACGGATCGACGGTTGTAATTTCTTTCGCTTGTATTGGAACGTTGCATTACCAATTCTACGGCCTGCATTTGCCTTTCTCGGTGCATTCACCTTTATTGGGGTATGGAACGACTACCTGTGGCCGTTAATTGTACTGACCGATGCACGCAAGTACACGTTGCAGATTGCATTGTCTCAATTAAACGGACTCTATAACACGGACTATGCGATGGTCATTGCAGGTACACTGCTTGCCGTTCTTCCGCTCATCATCATGTTCCTGTTCATCAGCCGCCAGTTTATCTCGGACATTGCGGCAGGAGCGGTGAAGGATTAACTGAGGTGAGGTAGGGATGAGAGGGATGAAAGATATCCAGAGCACTGGGAGCAAAGTACTGATATGAAGCCATTTTGATCCTTCCTTCAAGTCTGATATTCTTATAGTAATTGAAATGGAAGAGGGATGATCACCATGGCGGCTTCACCTTATATGATCGGCGTAGATATCGGCACAACCTCAACCAAGGCTGTGTTGTTCAAGCAAGACGGTAGCATAGTTGCACAAGGCGGTGCAGATTATCCGTTATACACACCAACACCAGTGATTGCAGAGCAAGATGCGGAGGATATTTTTCAAGCGGTCCTTGCCTCCGTGCATCAAGCCATCTCCAAAGCCGGGGTACAGCCGGACGACATTCTGTTTGTTTCGTTCAGCTCGGCCATGCATAGCATTCTGCCTGTAGATGCACAAGGCAAACCGTTGATGCGAGCAATGACATGGGCAGACAATCGCAGTGCCGAGTGGACAGAAGCACTCAAATCGGAGATGAACGGACATGAAATCTACCTCCGAACGGGTACACCCATTCATCCCATGTCTCCACTGACTAAAATGATGTGGCTCACCCGAGAAGAACCAGACTTGTTCAGGCAGACACATAAATTGATCTCCATGAAGGAATATGTTTTCTACAAGCTATTCTCTGAATTTGTTATCGATCATTCAATGGCCTCTGCCACCGGACTTATGAATCTGGAAAAACTCGAATGGGATGCGGAAGCATTGCATGTTGCTGGCATTACGCCGGAGCATCTGTCCAGCCTTGTACCCACAACTCATGTATTAAAAGAGGGGCTTAACCCCGAATATGCCAAAGCGATGGGTATCGCGGAAACGACTCCATTTGTGATTGGGGCAAGCGACGGCGTGCTCTCGAATCTGGGCGTGAATGCCATTGACCCAGGAGTTGTTGCTGTGACGATCGGCACCAGCGGGGCAATTCGTACGGTCGTAGACAAACCAGTGACCGATCCAAAAGGACGTTTCTTCTGTTATGCGCTAACGGAAGATCAATGGGTCATCGGCGGGCCTGTGAACAATGGCGGCGTAATTTTCCGCTGGATTCGGGATGAGTTCGCGGCCTCCGAGGTGGAAACGGCAAAACGTCTCGGGATCGATCCGTATGAAGTTCTGACACGTGTCGCTGAAAATGTACCGCCAGGTTCAGACGGACTGTTGTTTCACCCCTATATGACCGGGGAGCGCGCACCTCTCTGGAACCCGAACGCACGCGGATCGTTTTTCGGCCTGACGTTGCATCACAAGAAGGAGCATATGATCCGTGCCGCGCTGGAAGGTGTGCTGTTTAACCTGTACACGGTTATGCTCGCGATTGAGGAGAAGATTGGTCGTCCGAAAAAGATTCAGGCCACCGGCGGCTTCGCCCGCTCCGAGCTGTGGCGCCAGATGATGGCCGATATTTTCGATCAGGATGTTATCATTCCCGAAAGCATCGAGAGTTCCTGCCTTGGTGCCGCTGTACTCGGGCTGTATGCCACAGGCCGTATTGATTCCCTAAGCGCCGTTTCGGGCATGATCGGTTCAACTCACCGCCATCAGCCACACCCGGAACGTGTGCGTGTGTATCGCGAACTATTGCCGATCTTCATCCGCATCTCACGCAAATTTGAAGAGGAATATGCCGATATCGCGGCGTTCCAGAATCGAATGATGCAGTAAATGAAGGCTCTTCCCTAATCTAGAGAGGGGAAGGGCCTGTTTCATTCCATCTTTTTTTTAAAAAATATGTCCATGATACGGTGTACACACTCTCCAAGATACAAATAAACCCCACAGCTTAAAGCCGTGAGGTTTATAACACACCTACGAATTATATTTGCTGAACGCATTCTCGTCCGCTTGTACATTTTCCAAGTATACAATCTGGCCTGCATCATTCACACGCGCAATATCCACGCCCGTCTTCGCATACACCGATCCATCCGCTGCTTGTCCGCACACAGCCCAATTGGTTTGATAACTACCGTCCGGCTGGGGCACCCAGGCATCCCACATATGTTTAATGTCTTGGTTATATTCATAAAAAGCTTTCATAAACCCCTCAAACCCGGCATGACTGGTGCCATTCAACACAATCTCGGCATCTGAAGTAAACAGGGATAACAAGTCCTGCATAGCCTGTTTATCTGTTCGTGAAGCATCAAATAATCGGAAATAGTTATTCAACATCGTAATGTTCGCTGCTGTATTCATCAATGGTTAGCCTCCTGTTGTCTCTTGCTGTCTCGAATGAAATATTTCATGCCGTATGCTCAGCACATGCCTATCAATTCGAATAATTTCGAACTAATTATTACGATAAGAACTGTATCACACTAGCTTACCGAATCGCAATACATATTTCGAAATTTTTCGAACATTGAAAGAAATAGCCAACTATGCTAACGTCTATCTTATGAGAACTATAACGATACCTACCGCTTCGGAGATGAGCCTGACCACAGTCTGCAATGCACTCGGTGACCCCATTCGCATGAAAATCGCATACTGCCTGGCGAGCTCGGGTGAGAAAAATTGCTCGGCTTTTGAAGTTGACCATATCTCCAAATCCACGTTGTCCCACCATATCAAAATCCTGCGAGAAGCTGGCATTATTCAGCCACGTATTGAGGGCAAACACCACTTTTATTCCCTTAGAAAGGACGAACTTATTGCACGTTTTCCAGGACTGGTCGCTATGATTCTACAAACAGGAGGCTCAGATTAATGGATAAAAAGGCAACCAAGATTCTAATGAGTACATTCTGGGGCGGTGGCGGTTGGAAATCACCCCATGCCCCCTTTTCGGGTGATGATTTCGAATATGCCAAAAGCAAGGGCGTCATGTTCGACCCGCTCACGATCAGCCATGACGAGATCGTAGAGCGCCTGCATCACATGCATCAGAACCCTGCGCTTAAAGAGCGCGTCATTACAGCCTTTCTACACAGTCTATCCACCAAAAAAGTGTATCTGCGCAGCGCATTATCCAGCTGGGCTTTGACACGAAACATGCCTCTGCATACCTACGGTGAACGCCCGGCTTTACATGCCAATACAAGCGCCTGCGGGGACTGTAACTTCCTTCGTTTACAATCGGATAAACAATATGTGGATGTAGATTTAAACGTGCTCAATTTTGAACGAATCAAATGGGGTGGCGTACGGCACGGTTGGTTGCTCTACTGCCTGATGGATCTGGAGTTACTGCTCCAGGATGACAACGATAATAGTAGTAACAGCACGGAGAGCAATCACATTTCCCCTTACGAAGTGACTGAGGAAGACCGAACGATTCTTGCCAAGATGCTGGAAGCCTCACAGACAGGAGATCCAACGGACAGTGCACGCTCCCTGGAGAAAAAGTGGAAGGATTGTGTACCATCCAGTAAACAAGAACGGGATTCACTACTAGAAATCTGGGCGGCCGCTGGTATTCTCGTTCCTATGGATACGCCAAGGAAACGTAAAGGTGGTTCAGGCGACTTTATCTTTGTCGCTACTTGGCAGGGCGATGATGGGTATCATGCCGAAAACGTACTTGATTACTTCGGCCCTTATCTGCCTCCAAGTAACCTCTAGATTGGTTTCATCTATTACATCTGATTCGCATGACCATCCATGCTCCAGGTTACAATACTGATATCGACAGATTTCGGGTTGAACTCGTATAATAAGAGGAAATGAGGATGATGGGAGTGAACCAAGCGAGTTTATGATGTACATACTGGCTTTCATATTGTCTTTTGCTGTCGTGGTTCTGCTGATTCCGCCGCTGGGCCGACTGGCGCACAAGCTGGATTTTGTGGACAAGCCCCGGGAAGATGTGGAGCGTAAGCTACACAGACAACCGATACCACTGACTGCTAGCTACGCGATATTTACTGGATTTTTCCTGACATACATTGCTCTTACTAAAGAATTGACCTGGGAGACAGCCGCATTGGTTGCGGGCGGCATGCTTCTCCTGACGATCGGTACGATTGATGACTGGTACAAAACCAAAGGAAAAGACTTTCCCGCGCTACCTAAAATGATTATTCAAGTCTCAGCTGCAGTGCTCGTTTTTGCTTCTGGTATTGCGTTTACCGGATTCGTGAATCCGTTCAATGCAGAGTATGTGCTCCTGCCGATCTGGTTGCAATTCATTCTGACGATCCTGTGGATTTTCGGAGTTACGACGGTGATTAACTTCTCGGATGGTATGGATGGACTGGCTGGTGGTTTGTCCGCGATCTCAGCGATCACGCTGTTTATTGTAGCGATCACGAAGGGCCAGAGCGATTCAGCACTGATGTCCATTACTTTAGTTGGGGTAACGCTTGGTTATCTCAAATATAACAAGGCTCCAGCCAAAGTGTTTATGGGCGATGCCGGCGCTACGTTCCTAGGCTTCATTCTAGCGGTTATCGCACTTGACGGTGCATTCAAACAAGCAACGATGCTGTCCATTTTCATTCCGATTCTGGCGCTGGGCGTACCGATTTTCGATAATATTTTTGTTGTGATCAAACGTTTCCTGCAAGGCAAAGCGATCTATCAAGCCGATGCAAGTCAGGCTCACTATCGCCTGCTCCGTGCCGGTTTGAACCACAAACAGGTGGTTGCCGTGCTCTATCTGGTCAGCACTTGTCTGTGTCTGTCCTCCATTATTTTATTGTTAGTCGATATGTAAAAAAAGTCGTTGGACACCCAATGCAAGCTATGCCAATGAAGGATTCAATAGAAATACAAGAAGCCACCCCCATGTCGAATGAGGGTGGCTTTTTTTGTTATTGAATAACTTGTTACATGAGTATCAACTCATCAAGAACACATCAAGATTAGCCGTTTTTTTCTTATTCGTAAAAAACTATGATTTAACCGCACCCGCCATTGCACCGCCAACGATAAAACGCTGCAACGCAACGTACAGCACAACCAGTGGCAACGTCACGATCAGAATACCACACGCTAGTAGCGGCCAGTTATTCATATACTGCCCATAGAAGGTAAACAAACCTTTGGTAACCGGCTGATAATTCGGATCAGACAGATAAATGGTCGGCCCAATAATATCATTCCATACCCCGATGGCTGTGAGAATAATGCCAGTTGCCAGAATCGGCTTCATTAGCGGAACAAGGATGGTAAACAGATAACGGGTGTATCCGCATCCGTCCATGGCAGCCGCCTCATCCAGCTCGCGGGATACCGATTTGATATAACCGACAAACATCAGAAACGCAATGCCTGTGCCCGTCGTTTTCAGCAAAATGTAACCCGTTTGCGTATTATACAGCCCCAGTTGATTGATCAAAGAGAACTGCGGAATCAACGGGTTCGGCAAATACATGGAGATCAAAAAGAAAATATAAATCAACGTACTGAATTTCACGTATCTGCGAGCAAGCGGGAAAGCTGCAAATATGGACAAAATTAAGGTCAGCAGTGTGGACATGCCCGTGTAAAGCACACTGTTCCACATGTACTGCGAGAAACTGCCCTTCGTCCATGCTTCGGCAAAGTTCTCCAGCCGTATGCCTTCCGTAAGTGCTACGGGATTCAGCAAATACTCCGTCTGAGTTTTCATCGACACATTAAACAGGTAGAACAGAGGGAAGACGTATAGCGCAAGCATCAGCAGCACAATAGTGTAGCTGATTGTTCTTGATGTTCTGCTCTGCTTCATTATACTTCCACCTCTCTTTTGCGAAGATAGAACAAAGCGACCATCGAAATCGTAAACACAAACAGGAACTGAATCATCGCTACCGCAGAAGCCAGACCATAATCGGCTGAGCCGCTACCAAACGCTGTTGCATACACGTCAAATGCCAGCGTTGTTGTATTAAATTTACCGCCTGTGAGGACGTAGATAATGTCAAAGGTTTGCAGTGCGCCGATGATGGACAACAGCATATTCACGGTAAAAGAAGGAGCAATCATCGGGAACGTGATGTTAGTGAATGCTTTCCATCCCGATGCACCATCCATATAAGCCGCCTCGTACAGATCACTCGGAATCGTCTGCAGCCCGGCAAGGAAGATGGTCATGGAATACCCCATATACATCCAGATCTGCACGAAAATAATCAGCTCAAAGGCAATATTATAATCCCCGAAAAAGTTCGAGCTGGTGCCAAAGAAATTCAGAATTGACTGCGCCGGCCCGCCAAGCGGATTCGCTACGAGCTGCCAGATCAATCCGGACACCGTTACACCAAGCACGACGGGCAAAAAGAATACCGCACGATACAGCTTGTCGCCCCGAAGCTTTTTGTTAATCAGAATGGCCATGAACAGACCCACTGCGTTTTGGATGATAACTACAGCAAACGCAAAATATAAGGATCGCCCGATCGCGTCCAGCCGGTCACCTGCATTAGATGCGCCAAAGAAGGTTTTATAATTTTCGAAACCGACAAAGCTCCACTCTTGTCCTCTCACTCCAGTCGCATCGGTAAACGAAAACAGCACCGTCACCAGCGATGGACCAAAACCAAACACGACATAAAGCAGTAGTGGAATGCTTAAATACAGATAAGGAATCAGCCGGGCCTTCCCTTTTCCAAACGGATACATCGTCCTCACACCTTTCATCGGGTAAAACCAAAAAACCGGAATAACAGCTTGACTTGGTACGGGCTGGCCTGAAGGCTCTTACCCCAAGCGCTATTCCGGTGGTTACTATACTACAAAACTTAGATCCATAACTTAGATGAGTCTTTAGTACACGAGCCCAATCATTCGTTTATTTTGGAGCCGCTGCATCCCAGTCTGCTTGTGATTTGCTCGCAAGTTCCTCTGGTGTAGCAATTGGCCCAGCGGGTTTAAGCATCTCTGCATGAACACTAGACTCAGCAATGTACTGTCCTACGTTCTGACGATTAATGAACAGCTGATCCCAGGAAAGCTTGAAGTTCTCCAGGTATGGTTGAATGTCTTTGATAAACTCACTCTTGATTTCTACATCAGGCTGTGTCGGAAGGAATCCGGCTGCATTAACAAAATCCGTATAGTTCCCTTTCTCCGACAGCATTTCAAGCCACTTCAGCGCATAATCCTTGTTCGGTGACTTATCTACTACCATCCAGGTCATATCGTATTTACCAGCCAAGTCTTTGTTCTTCGCTGCATCGTTACTGCCCGGAATCGGGAAATATCCAAACTTCAGATCAGGGTTAGCTGCTTGAATCGTCGTTGCATCCCACGTACCGTCCGCAATCATAGCCACCTTACCTGTAGCAAACAGACTTGGCAGTGTGCCGTAGTCAATCCCCATGAAACCAGGCATTGCACTGTTCATCAGCGTTTGAGCCTTTTGCAATACTTCAATCTGTACCGGATCAGTCAGCTTGGTTTGACCTGTCCACAGACCTTTGATGTAGCTCAGTTGATCATCATGAATGGAGGCTTGAAGACCTTGCACCGCAAGGCCAATCGGCCAAACATCTTTACCTGCGAAGCCGAGTGCTTCTACGCCGTTATCTTTGAATACTTTGATGACGTTTTGCAGTTCATCCCATGTTGTCGGCACTTGCAGATTGTATTTGGCAAAAAGGTCTTTGTTGTAGAACAGGCCTGTGAATGCCACTTTACCCATATTGACACCGTACACCTTGTCGTTGTACGTCATCGCGTTCTGCACGTCAACTTCGTTATAATTTTTGATAAAAGCCTGACCAGACAAGTCACTGATCAGCCCTGCGTCGATCCACTGCTTCCACATCGGATCAGCCGCACCCTTGGACCAGTCTTGCGGAGCACCAACGAAGCTGGACTTGAGCGGAATGATATCTACATCGCCCGTGTTACCTGCGTTCATCCGTGTTTGCATTAGTTGATCATACGTTGCATCTGCCGGAACTGTTGTGTACTCCACTTTCACGTCCGGGTACTTCTCTTCAAATTTTTTATTAAATTCTTTGATGTAATTGTTGATATTCTCTTGTTGCCAGTGAATGATCTTTAACGTCACTTTTTTGTTTCCATCCGTAGACGCCTTCCCATCCGAATCAGTCGAACCGTTACCACATGCTGCAAGTACAAACATTAAAGCGGTTACAAGTGTAATAGATAAAATCTTTCTCTTCATATCACTTTCCCCCAACCATTCAAGATTAATTTACGATTCAACAAATTTACGAAATCAGTTTCGTTAATCACACCCTCATTATGACTTCACCTGATAAATTTGTAAATAGTTTATTTGAATTTTTACAAAATATGTGATGAAAACTGCGTCTGATATGGGATTGGGCGTTCTTCCATGGGTGGATTCACACTTTGTTTTACGAAAACTCTATTCGCTGGCTTTATTTTTCCACCTCTACTCTTCCTTCCACTCTAGTTAAAATGAGCCTCTGTTTGTAGAAAATAAGGTTATTTTTACTAAAACCTAGTAGAATTTTCGTTAGATTGGAGAGCAAATACTTAAAAAATATCCATACATATCATAATCACCTCGACGATCACCCTTTCTGTTATTGACTCTCAGAAGCTTGTGACATAGAATGTTGGCAAGAAAGCAATAAAAAGGCACAGTCACAATCTACGAAACTAGTTTAGAATTTGAGGGATATATAATGAATATCAAAACGATAGCTCGTTTGGCCGGTGTGTCTGTTGCAACGGTGTCCAAAATTATTAACAACTACCCTGACATTGGCGAGGAGACACGCCAACGCGTACTTAAGATTATGGAGGAAACGGGTTATCGCCCCTCATCTTCCGCCAAAACACTGGCGACTAAAAAGTCCAATCTGGTGGGTGTTGTCTTTGCAGGGAAACTGAATGTCGATTTCAGTCACCCTTTCTTTGTAGAGGTCATTAATGCCTTTAAGAAACAGATCGGCCTGTTAGGATATGATCTACTCTTCTTTTCCAATGAAAAGTTCCTAGATCAGGGTGAAGACTACCTGGCACGTTCCAAATATTTTCAAGTGGATGGCTGTATTATTATTGCGGGGGATGAGGTGGAGAGCAGCGTGTCTGACCTTGATGCAAGTCCCATTCCGTGCATCGGAATTGACATTGAGATGAATGGACAGAACTCCTGTTATATCATGTCGGATAATGAAAAAATCTCTACCAAAGTGGTGGAACAATTTTATATGAATGGGTATCGGGATCTCGGGTTTATCGGGCTCCAGCGCGCCTCCCTCGTGATGCAGCATCGGGAAAAAGCCTTTAAACAATCCCTAAAGCAGTTTAGTCTCGAAGAGAAACCGGAATGGTTGGTATACAGCCAGGATTATGCCGCTACCGATGGTTACGAGGCAGCCAAACAGCTGTTACAAGCAGATGTCTTGCCGCGAGCTGTATTCGCCGCCACGGACTTGCTTGCATTCGGAGCGGTACGAGCCTTTAAAGAGGCGGGATTACGCGTTCCCGAGGACATTGCTGTTGCAGGATGTGATGACATTGAGGCTTGCCGTTACAGTGATCCTCCACTCACGACCGTTAAGCAGGATACAGATAAAATTGGACGTCTTGCGGCAATGATCCTGTTCGACTTGATGAATAAACAAATGGATAATCGTTGCATTAAAGTAGAGCCGGAACTGGTACTGCGCCGATCCTGTGGCACGTTGCTGGCATACCAGTAAATAACGATCACTGGCGACTTCGGGCACAAACAACAAAAAGACGAAGCAGGGCTGTGTCTGCTTCGTCTTTTTTCACATTATTCATCTGCATTATGTCATTTTCCTGCATCCTATCTGCTACTCGGTGACATCCACAGGACTAGTGAAGCGAATCTCTTCACTCACGGATGGATCATAGTCTCCTGCCACAGTCGGTTACTTGAGAGTAGCGGTGGGAGGCAGCGGGGATTTGCGCTGCCGCTCCAGCCATCCGGGCCGATCCAGTTCAAGGAGTCGGCGATATCGTTCTTCCCGAGCCAGCAGTTGTTCGTGAGAACCCTGCATGACGATGTTTCCATTTTCCACAAACACAATCTCGTCCATCTTCTCTGCACCAATCAGGTGGTGAGTGACCCAGATTAATGTTTTGCCTTGCAGGCTGTCTAGCATGGTGCGCATCAGTTCGCGTTCTGTCACGGGATCTAACCCTACAGTAGGCTCGTCAAAAATAACAACGGGCGTCTTCCGTAGCAACACCCTGGCTAGTGCAATCCGCTGACGCTCCCCGCCGGAGAAGCGCAGTCCTGTCTCTAGCATCGGTGTCTGATACCCCTGTGGCAGAGACTCGATCAGTTCAGCCAGACCAACCTGTGCAGCGACCTGACGTATCTCTTCATCCGTTGCATCTGGACGACCAATCCGCAGATTGCCTGCAACCGTCGTATTAAAGAGATGTGGACTCTGATTGAGTACTGCTATCACTTCGGTTATACTCTCGCCAAGCATCTCTACAGGCAGATCATTGATTAGAACCTTGCCGGATGAGGGAGACAAAGCACCTTGAATCAGCTTCAGTAATGTCGATTTACCACCACCGCTACGTCCAAGAATAGCCATACGTTTGCCCTGAGGCAGATGCAGAGAGATATCCTGAACGGCATATGCTGTCTCTGCTTCATACCGATAACTCACTTGCTCAATGCTAATATCCGCGCGCAGTTTCGGCGGAATGCGCAGACGGATTCGTCCATCTGCAGTCGTTCCCCGATCCGCTGCGGCTATATCATCGGTCGATTGCACCGCAACTGAACCAGATCGATGTCTGTTATGAGACTCCAATACTTGAGACTTCTTTTTCTGCTCTTCCCCATTCTGACGCACCTTACCCTCCGAGCCTTCCAACTTGCTTAATCGATCTAGAGATTCACGGTAATCCGGAATATGTCCTAGTGCATCGTTAACAGGTAGCAGTGATTCCGTAAGCGGGAACAAGACGAGCACAAATGCCGCGATCATAACCGCAGGTAGCTGGGCCGCTGTAGTCGTTTGTCCTGCCCACATGGTGACCCAAACAACCATCCCACCAATGAAGCATTGCGCAATAAAATCGCGCGAGCGGTTCCAGCGACGCAATCTACGGCGAATCTGATCAGCATGCTCCTCGTCCTCTTCCTGCCATTGCACGAACGCTGCCGCTCTGCCACTGGCAATCCAGTCTCCCAGCCCGAGTACGCCGTCGGTCAGACGTGTGTACAGCTTGCTGTTTTCTCTTTTGAGCTGCACACGCCATCTCCAGGTCAGCTTTAAAGAAATTGCAGGAAGCAATGCAACAATAAACAACATATACAGTGCCATCCATAGTGCAAACATCGGATCTACACTGCCGAATGCCAGTACAGCCGCTCCGTAGATCACAAGTGCTGTAACAGCCGGGAATACGGTACGCAGATATATATCTTGCAGACGTTCTACATCATCGGCCAGTGCACCAAGCACGTCACCGGTTTGCATTCGCGAACGCAGAAACAGAGCCTGTGGTTCCAAAATGCGATAGAGCTTCACTCGCTGATCTGCGAGCACACGCAAAACAGCATCATGTCCTGCCAGCCGTTCGACATAACGGAACACCGCCCGAAAGATACCAAAGGCACGTACACCTACAATCGGAACATAAACCATCAAAATATTTTCAGGACGCAGCGCAGACTTGGAGATCAGATATCCGGAGGTAAAAAGGAGCATCACCGCACAGAGAGCCGCGCATGTGCCCAGTGCAATCGCACCGATCAATCGCCAGCGGTACTGTACCGCGTATGGAGTAATCCAGCTATTTTTCCCACCTTGTGCGCCTCGTTCGGTCTCTGTTCCTGGGTGTCCGGATCTCATCTCATATCGCCTCCATCTGCGCTTCAATCATGTGATAATATACCCCTTTTCGTGCAAGCAGTTCCTGATGTGTGCCTGTCTCCGCTACCGTACCTCCATCCATGACAATAATGCGATCCATATGCGGCATCCAGTGCAGACGATGCGTTGCCAGAAAGACAAGTTTGCCTTCGAACAAGGGCAGCATCGTCTGCTTCAATTCATACTCAGTCTCCACATCCAGATGTGCCGTAGGTTCATCAAGCAACAGCACACTGCGTTCACTCAGCAAAGCTCTTGCCAGCGCTACACGTTGCTCCTGACCGCCGCTGAGCTGTCTGCCCCCTGCACCAATCAGTTCATGCAACCCATTTGCCAGAGATGACAATAGCTTTGTCAGCCCCGCTACCTGTGCTGCTTGAGCTACTTCCGCATCGGATGCCTCCGGCATGTAAAAACGAATATTATCCGCAATGGTACCACTGAAAATATACGGATGCTGCGGAATCGCCGCCGTCTGGCTACGCCAGACCTTGAGCCGTTCCAGACTTAGAAGCTGGCCATTGACCAGAACTTGTCCGGCTGTTGGAAGCTGAAAACCTGCGAGAACATCGATGAGCGTTGATTTTCCGGCTCCACTAGCGCCAATGATTCCAATTTTCCCAAGACCCTTCAGCTGGAAAGTAACATCCTGAAGGGAGTAGGGCCCCTCTGCTTCATGCTGGACCTGAATATCCTTCAGCGCTAATCGGCTATGCTCTCCCCAAGAGGATGCCGTTGCCACATTATGCATCCCATGTTTATCCCGGTTAAAGACCACTCGCAGCTGTGAAGAGGAGACAGAAGCATTTTCATTTTCACCCAACACTTCAGCTTGATCCAATGCACTTGCATAAACCTCTGTCTGACGTTGTTCTGCGGCCTTGCCTCGTTCAATCACTTGATTAATCGCTTCGCCAGCTTCCTTGCCATCCAGAGTCGCGTGGTAATCTGCACCCAACATGCGTACGGGCAGGAAATATTCAGGTGCTAGAATTAATACCGTTAGAGCAGGAAACAGTGACATATGTCCTTCCGTAAGCCGAAGTCCGAGACCTACTGCAACGGACGCAACCGACAACATGGTGAAGAAATCCAGTGCAAATGAGGACAGAAAGGCCATACGTAGTGTGGACATCGTTGCTTTTCGGTATCGCTGGCTTACTTGCATGATGGAGCCTTCGTGTGTTTTGCTTTGCCCCAGCGTTTTCAACGTTTCCAGTCCACGCAGTGTATCCACAAAATGATTCGCCAGCGCTTTGTAGGACTTGAATTGTCCATCGATCTTACGCTGAGTCGCCAGACCAATGAGGATCATAAATACGATCAGAATCGGTAGCGTCAGCATTAATATCACACCGGACATCGTATCCAGTTTGAATACATAAAGCAGAAGGACAACAGGTATAAACCCCATGCCCAGCATACGCGGGATAAACAGCTCCAGATACGTTTTATATTGGGAAACCCCTTCACGTGCCAGTGTCACCAGATGTCCCGTACCTTCTGTCTTGGCATAACGTGGCCCGAGTCTAAACCATTGTTCCGTCATCTGTTTACGCAGATCGGTTCCGGTTCTCTCCGCATACCGTGTAGTGACAAGCTGTAACCAGAATGACAAGGCATAGCGGGCGGAAAAAGCAGCCAGAAACAGCAGCAGCACCGGATACTGTGACGAAACCGTGGCACCTTCGAACAACGCCGTAATGGCCTGTGCCAGCCATTTGGCTTGCATAATAATCGTCATCGCCTGCAACAGCACCAGCGCAGATGCCAGTGCGAGTACCGGCCGGATGCCCGGCAGCTTCATAAGCCCGCGTCCCATGTCAGTACTCCAGGTGATGCTGTTCGTTCAGACGTTTGCGGAAAATATAATAACTCCAGATCTGATATCCAAGTACAAACGGTAACAAGGTGCACGCAACAATAGTCATCACTTTTAATGAGTAAGGTCCCGATGCTGCGTTATATACGGTCAGATCAAATGCCGAATTGATGGAACTCACCATAACTCGTGGGAACAATCCGATAAATACGGAGGCAAAAGCAATGGCAATAACCGCACCTGTCATCCCGAAAGCCCAACCTTCTCGTTGCTGACGAATGAAGTAAGCCGCAAGAGCCAGTGCCGTGGCACCAAGCAGAACCATAATCCAGAGCGCCCAGCCACGAACAGCAAACACATCGGTCATCAGATAGGTCAATAATGCGTATATCGCAAGCACTGCAACCAGCGGCATCATTACCTTTTTCGCCAGTTGAAGTGCCCGTTCTCTCAATTCACCTACGGTACGCAAGGAAACAAATAACAGCCCGTGAACCAGACACAATAACGTTACACTCAAGCCACCCACAACGGTGTACGGATTCACAATATCCAGGAAACCGGCATGCATCTGCATGTTCTCATCAATGGGCAGACCTTTCATCAACGTTGCAAAAACAACCCCAAACAGGAATGGCAGTAAGGTACTTGCCACTACGATAATAATGTCCCATGTTTTACGCCAGCGCTGCTGTTTCATTTTACTGCGGAACTCAAAGGCGACGCCGCGTCCAATCAACAACAGCAACACAACCACCAGTGGCAGATAGAATCCGCTGAACAGTGTTGCATACCAGTGCGGGAAAGCCGCAAACATGGCACCGCCTGCGGTCAGCAACCAGACCTCGTTTCCATCCCAGAACGGACCAATCGAATTGATTAATGTACGACGTTCACGATCTGTTTTGGCAATCAGACCCGTAGACATCCCTACCCCGAAGTCGAATCCTTCAAGAAAGAAAAATCCGATAAACAATACGGCAATCAGCACGAACCACAGCTCACTTAGTAACAACGGAATACCCCCCATCTACGCCAAACGGATCAGCCGGCTCATCATGCTCGTCTGACTTATCGACGGCATATGGACCTGCTTTGATTTTGCGTACAAACAGATACACCATCACGATGCCAAGAACCGTATACGCCGCAGTAAAGGCAATCGTGGAGAACAAAATCATTCCTGCGGAAACATTAGGTGACACACCTGCTTCGGTCGTCATATACCCGAACACCGTCCATGGCTGTCTTCCGACTTCAGTCATAATCCATCCTGCTGAATTCGCAATAAACGGCAGGGAGATCGCAAAGACCATCAGACGCATAAACCAGGGTTTTGCCACTTCCAGCTTCTTGCGCCAAGCCAGATATGTACCATACATCGCAAGCAGAATCATCAAGCCACCTGCAGCAATCATGACACGGAAGCTCCAGAATGTGGTTCGCACTGGTGGAATGTAATCTCCGGGTCCATACGTTTGCTGGTACTCGGCATTCAGTTCTTTCATGCCTTTGACACTACCCGAGAATTTACTATAGGAGAGATAACTGAGTAATCCAGGGATTTTGATCTCACCGGAGTTCTCCTGTTTATCCGGGTCGATGGAGGCAATAACCGTCCACGGTGCCGGGTCTTCGGTTGTTGTCCATGTACCTTCACTTGCAGCCATCTTCATCGGCTGTGTTTCCACCAGATATTGAGCCTGGAAGTGCCCTGAGAAGGCCACGCCCAGCGAGGAGACAAGACCGATAATAACCGCGATGTTAAAGGATCTGCGGAATACTTCGGCATCCTTCTTTTTCATTAACTTATAAGCACTAATGCCCGTCACGACAAAGGCTCCCGTCATTAACGCACCAAAAATCGTATGCGGGAATTCAACGAGAAACTGCCCATTTGTAATGAGTGCAAAGAAGTCATTCATCTCCGCCCGGCCATTATTGATGGCGAATCCAACGGGATGTTGCATAAACGAGTTCGCTGCCAGAATCCACACCGCTGACAGGAATGTACCGACAAATACAAGCCAGATACAGGCCAGATGTACTTTTTTGGACAAACGATCCCAGCCGAATATCCATAAACCGATAAATGTGGACTCCATAAAAAATGCCAGCAAAGCCTCGATCGCCAGCGGCGCACCGAAGACATCACCAACAAAGCGGGAATACTCCGACCAGTTCATACCGAACTGGAACTCTTGCAAAATACCGGTGACCACACCGACGGCAAAGTTAATCAGGAACAACTTGCCCCAGAACTTGGCCATCGTTTTGTAAATCTCTTTTCCCTTCGCAACATACAACGTCTCCATAATCGCTACCAGCAGCACGAGGCCAATGGATAGCGGTACGAAGAAAAAGTGGAAAATCGTTGTAAGTGCATACTGGATACGCGATAGCATAATCGGATCCATACCTTTACCCCTTCTTTCTGTTCGCTTTAGCAAGATACGTAAATGGCTTTGAAGCGGGCTTCTTCGCTGTCTGTCCTCCAAATACGTTGATGAACGTATTGTGCCAGATTACCTAATTTTCACATGTGATAATTATCACTAACTCGTCCCTCTTACGTAAAAAAAGTGACCTCGGTCACACAATAGATAAAATTAAGCCTATTTATTAAGCTTGTTCGTTGCCTGATTGGTCTTGACTGATGCACGTATTCATGGAAGTTGTTCATGTTTGGAGACAAATGCCCATATGTTAGTGTCAGACGGAGATATGTGAAGTGCTACAGCGGCTTTTTACATACCAAAAATCCCTTATCAAGGTGTGGTGAGTTACAAATGGAACATGCTGAACCGTTAACAGATGCGGATCCAAAGCCAAAACAGAGGCAGGAAGAGGATATAAAACAGGCAACAATGGACCTGTCTGTGTCCACAGATCTTGCCGTTCAATATGTGATTTTCCCGCGAAAAGGAGGCTGGTTATCCTTCCCCTACCCGGACATCGTTGCTTTATTTGCAGCTCAAGAAGGCACGATCTTATATGTCAGTAGCCGTACGGCTGAGGAAGAGGGATTACCAAAGTCCATTCAGGTGATCTCTCTTTCGGAGGCGGAGAACCGATTACAGGAACCACATACAGTTGCAATCGTCACACACCCATACTGGCTTATAGCTGTAGCTTCACTACAACCTGAATTATGTATTGCACTACTGCCTGAACCCGTAGGAGATGAAGCCGCATCTCCACTCTGGGAGAGCAATATCTCCAGACTTGTCGGCATTGCCGATCTAGTGGCCACATCCTCGGAAACCCGGTATATGAAGCTGCTCTTTCAAGGTACCCGTGCCATCTGGCTAGGGGGAGAAGACACTTCACCAGCCGGTTACATCCATTATGACGGTACACGTATTCCACTGCGCGATTATGAGATATTTTTTATGCATGCACTTCAGCAGGTACTGACTGGTAAACCAGACCGCGTTACCACGCTTCAATGTCGTTTGCGAGCTGACTACTACAGACAGCTCCGAGCCAAAACAGGTGCTCATGAAACCATCTCGTTTCTTCTGTCCGCATATGAGTATTTACTGGAAGATTCACGTGCCGCCGCCTCACTCAAGGAAGCATTCACTCATGCTGTCATCAACGGAAGGCAGGATTGTGTGGTGTCTCATTACCGGTTCCTCTCCGCCATCTATGCGAGATCAGGTCAGATTGAAGAAGCTCTACAGGTGTTTGGCATCAGTGCAAATAACGAGCAGGAACGTCATCATTATGAGCAATTGTGCCGCTGGCTTGAAGCCGGAGAGGAACAGTTGGTTCGAGCGGAACTGCTGCGCATCAATGATGATTACGGCAGTGCTCTGCGCGTTCTGGATGAGCTTGGCGGGGAAACGGCAAGGCATTGGAAGTTCCGTATCTATCAGGAAACAGAGTGTGTGGAGGATGCGCTCGCGCTCGTTCATGCCAGTGATATTCAGGATGCGACCAGCCTTCTGCAATATCGACAACTATCCGGGACGGCACTGGCTCTTCGAGGGGAACGTCACGGTGCGGTAAGGCTGTTTCTGGAGACAGCTGTGGAGGATGAAGAGGCCTTAGCTCGGATTATGGAACTGGAGCTGCTCGATCAAGCCGTACAACAGTTGCTTGGGGAGGTGCCTTAATGATAGACCCGAAGAAGCGCAGAACCCCTGGAAGTAGGCCCGTTATGCATGATTCGCTTCAATCGTCTTCGAGTTCCGAAGCCCAAAGCCAAAACTTCTCAAGTCAAGTTCATCGCATCATTAACTCACGGATCGAAGAGGAAACGAATTCTTCCGCGAGCCGTGATGTAGAGGTAGACGCGTACGAACAAAACTCTCCCGTACGTCGGGTGCGCAAAAATAAAAACAACAAGCTGACTGCCATGCTTCAGGTACGTAATGAGCAAGGACGGTATCTGGAAGAAGTGTTGCAAAATCTGAGTGAATTCGTGGATGAAATCGTCATTGTGGATGATGCCAGTACAGATGGAACACCGGAAATATGCAGAGCTTTCCCAAAAGTAGTTCGTCTTGATGTGTTAGAGAAGCCACTGTTTGCCGAAGAATGGCGCCTTCGCAACACGTTATGGCAAGCTGCCGTCAGTACAGATCCAGACTGGCTTCTCTCGGTAGATGCCGATGAACTATACAGTGCTGAAACCAAAAAGGCAATGCGCAAACTCATTGATCAGGACTACGCAGACTGGTTTGCCTTCCGATTCTACGATATGTGGGGTTGCCGAACACATTATCGGGAAGATGAGCTGTGGTCCATGCACAAACGTCACACTGCCTCCCTTGTCCGTTATATGCCGGGCTATCCTTACTTTTACCCGCAACAGAATCACCATGTTCCTCGTCTTCCCGCGTCCTGCACCGTGTTACCAGGGGTATGCACTGAACTGAAAGTTCAGCATCTCGGCTGGGCTGGAAGTTTGGAGGATCGGGTACGCAAATATTTACGTTACAAACGTATTGATCCGCATGGGGAATGGGGCAACCCAGCGCAGTATGAGTCCATTCTGGACCCTGAACCGCGCCTGCTCCCTTGGAAGGAGGAGTCGTAATATGGGTGTGGTCAGCATACTGACCCATAGTTTCACCGATGGTTACAACCGGGAGTTTGGCCGGGTATTTGGCGGCGGGCTGGAACGTTATATTCTCGATCTATGCAGTGTCATCCGCGGACTCGGACATATTCCCGAGGTACACCAGCTGTCCTATTTCGAAGCATTCCAGACCCGAACCGAACAGATCGACGTCTATGGTTACGATTACGACATGGAAAATGTACCGGAAGCTTTTGACCGGATGGCCGCAGCCGCTCGCGGTCCAATCATCTATGCCAGTTGCCTGTGGCAACCCATCACCTATAAACCTGGCAGTCTCGGAATATGCCATGGCATTAATTGGGATCGCCCCCGTCTGCCGCTTGAGACGAAACGCCAGGTTGCCGATCACATTCAGCTCTCGCTGGACGGACTGGTTCGCATCGTTTCGGTAGACTCTCATTTCCAGACTTTCTGCAGGGCAGCTTGTATGTATACCGATTCAGAACAAATTGTGCTGATTCCCAACGCAGTGGACACCTCTTATTTCATCCCGGCTCCGCCAAGCAGGATGCTCACACCGCAGCATGAAGAGGAATGGATGACGGCATGGAAAAGAGACACCGCACTTCAGGCTGAACATGAAGACACCCTTGTTCAGGAATACAAAGAGGATGCAGCAGATCATCATACAGCAGGCCTTAATGATTCAGAGTTATATCGCAGTTCAGGAGAAAAAGCCAGAACGAAGAATTTTAAGCGAGAGCAAAGTGAAGACTCCGGCGCTGATGCTGTTTCTTTCGAAAACGGGTTTGCGGAAATCACTCCTCATCAAGGTCAGGGTCATACGAACAACGCTGTGGATGTACCAGTCCCACGTCCAATCCGCATTCTATATCCACGCCGCATCAGTAGCGAGCGCGGTATTATTCCTATGATGCTGGCGGCAGATAAGCTGCTCGGGGCTTTTCCAGATGTGGAGGTTGAATTTGCCGGAGAACTGGTCGAAGGCAGTACGGTGGGCAGAGCCTTTCGCTATTGGCAGCGTACACATCCGCATACAGCCCGCATCTACCAACATACGTACGATTTCAAAGATATTCGTGACGCTTACCATCAGGCAGATATCGTTGTCATTCCTACCCTATTCTCGGAGGGAACCTCCTACGCATGCCTGGAAGCGATGAGCTGCGGTCTTCCGGTGATCGCTTCCAATGTCGGCGGACTCAATGATCTCATTCAGGATGGGTTCAACGGATTGCTCGTACCTCCGGGTGAGCAGGCACTGACTGCCGCGCTCATCAGGCTCGTTCAAGATCGCTCCGAGCGGGAGCGGCTGGGGATCTATGCGCGCGAAACGGCGCTGTCTTATGATCTGTCCATATGGCGCAGCCGGTGGAGCAGGGTACTGGAATCTTTTTTAGCTGAAACAGGATTGAAGGAGGCGATTCAAACATGATGGACACACCCGACACCACGGCAATGATGGAATCAAGGTACATCCGGCAAAGCGATCCGAAGACAGACACGCTCGTTTTTCCGCTTCATCCCGCATGGTGGAGCCGTCCTTATGAGTATGAATGGGCAAGGCAATTCGCGCGTTCAAGCGACGTAGTGCTGGATGCAGCCTGCGGTATTTCGCACCCGTTCAAGTTTTGGCTCACGGAACATTGCCGCGAAGTTCACGCATGTGATTGGGATGAACGCATCTTGTCGGAAGAGGCGATTCGTCTAGATATTGCGGCTGATTTTGGCGAACAGGCGGCTCTCCATCTGCCCGAACATTACCTCACCCGGCTTCACCGCGCTCAGGCCAATCTGGCTCAGCTTCCATATCGTCCCGAGCAGTTTGACCGCGTATTCTGCATCTCTGTTCTGGAGCATCTGGACACGGGCACGATGTTGCGGGCTTTTCGCGAATTCGCTCGGGTGTTGAAACCACGCGGACAGTTAATCGCCACTTTTGATGTGCCCGAGATGCGACCGGATTTGCTGGAAACGATCATGGCTGTCACAGGGCTGATGATTGAAGATAAGTTAACTGTGGAAGAGCCTACGGACGCCATCTCCTCGGAGATGTACGGCGCGCCCATCCGCTGTTTCAGGGCTGTCATATGCAAGACGGGAAAGGGATAGTGTCGTTAGTGAGGCACAACATTTTAATACACCTATCTTTACACACGTTATACAGTACTTCATCCGATCTATATAATTTGAACTAAAGATTTTACATAGTCCACTCCGATGACAGAAGAACCTGGGGATAAGCATATGCTTCCGATGTAGCTTTCTTACAGAAAGCTTTTAGGCGAGCGCTTCGCTTTTCCAGGTTTTTTCTGTCCTCTCGTTATTGTGTAAAAGAATAGTTCAACTTATATAGCATCTAAATAAGCACTCTCATAGAGGCTTTTGATAAGAAAACGATCGGGTATCCAAACGTAATATGAGGAAACGGTAGTGTTACGGATTGCATAACGAATTGCATAGTTATATGTTTATCCGTCTGAACCAGCAGGCCAAACTTGTGGTAAATGCAGTGTGTGCCGGGATGCCCCCGGCTTTTTTGTTGTGCTGTGAAGTCGGGCATCCCGGGGACATCCGGCGCTATGGGTACGCCGGATTACAGGTATACCAGCAGCATGTTGCACTGCTGCTGGAAGGTTGGGGCATGGGCTGCGCCAGAGGCCGTCAGGCGCAGCAGGGTCTGTAGGCCCGGCGGCGGGGTCTTCGCCGGGCGGCCTTGGGCGGCAGCAGGCCGTGCCGTGATCCGGGCCGCGCAATCGGCCCAATCACGCGCCAGGCTCTGCCGCCTGGCGAGCAGCGCGAGCGTGCCCGCCAGGAGCGCATGCGCTGCGAGCGCCGGGGCGGGCACTTCGTCCGCGCAGGGCTGCTGCGCGCCGCTAGGCATGCCGCATAGCGCAAGCAGCCCTGCGCGGACGCAAGCGGGCGCGCACAGCAGCCCGCAGCGGGCCGCAGGCGGGAGCGCTGCAAGCAGCGCCAGCGAGGCGGCTGGCGGCAGGGCCTGCAGCAGGTGCAGCCATGCGGGCCAGGCGCCCACGGCGGCGAGCGCCTGTGCGGGTAGCGCCATGCTGCTCGCGTAAGCGCCGCACGTTGCTGCGCCCTCGCCTTGCAGCAGCGCCTCGGCCGCACGCGCCACCTCCGGCACGGCTACACGCTGGCGCGTTGCCGCCGCACGCCCGGGCACGCCGCGCTCACGCTGCTTGTGGCCCAGCGCCCACAGTGCCAGCGCAGCCTCGGGCCCATGCTGCGCATGCGTTGCCCACAGCCGCAGTGCCGCCCTCGCGGCTGCATCCTCGCCGATCTGGGCCAGCGCCAGCCCCTCGGCAAGTGGCTGCTCGCGCTGCACCGGGCCCAGCGTCCATGCATGGCGCAACAGCCATTCCGGCCGATGCGCCGCCAGCGCAACAGAGACCAGTGCTTGCCACGACGCTAGCGGCAAGCTCCCCCACTCGGCTACGCCAGCAATGGCCTGCGGCCGTCCCGTGGCTGCCCCAAGGAGCAACATTCGCTGCCATGCTACCCCGTTGCCGGGCTGTATGCACAGCGCTTCCGTATAGGACGCTTCCGCTTCTGCCCAGCGGCCATCCTGTTCATGTGCCATGCCTTCCAACGTTAGGCTACGGTAGCTTCCGGCACCGGACACCGAGGTATATCTCCCTGCTGTCGATGCGGCGGATTTCGCCTGCTTTAACCATTCTAATGCACGATCTGCACGGTTCTGATCCAGTTCCAACACAGCGGCAAGTTCAAGCAGGTCCGGGAAATCATCATATACCGTTACCCAGTTCTCCACCACAGAGAGCGCCAGCTCAATCTGCCCCAACTCTCTCCACGTATATGCTGTTTTTAGTACCACATCCGAATGATATCCACACGTCGGATCAAGCTTTGCCAGCAGCGGCAGCAGTAATCGAATTGCTTCATCATACTTCGCTTGCTGAAACCACTCTGCAGCCAGCGCATAGAGCAGTTCCTGCTGATCTGGTGTCTGTTGAAGAGCCAGCCGAATCAATCTCATGTTACGCACATCTTTTCGTTTAGTAGCAATCACTTTATCTAAATAACCGTAATGAACAACCTCGATGTCCGAATGACGAATCCCTTGCGGCATCAACGCAAGAATAGAAGAAGCGACTTCCTCATGGATTCTCCCATGAAAAGCAATTCGGGGGTCATTTCGAAATAAACGGCACACCTCGTCCGTTACACGTTCTTCGCCTGAGTTACCCAGCAGACTCGTCACCTTAACCCAATACCCCCAGCTCTCTTCACTCCCCGCTTCGAGCCATTCCATTAGCTCTGACTTTGTCCATAACGTATGCATCCACATTTCATCGGCATCCAGCACCAGAATCCATGTAAAACTTGCGGCAGCAAGTGAAAGATTACGCGCCTGGCTAAAGTCTCCGTTCCACTCTGCACTAATGATGGTTGCATCATATCGCTGAGCAATAGCTACGGAATCATCCGCTGAACCTGTATCCACGATAATGATCTCGTCTATGATTTCACGTACTGAAGCCAGACAACGTTCCAGAAACTCGCTTTCATCCCTCACGATCATACATAAGCTAATACCTTCCTTCACCCGTACCCTGCCCTCCTTCCGTCAAAACTCTCCCTGAATATCCTTCGCCTTCCATGTATTGTCCGCCGCTCTTCCGACTTAGCCCTCGAATCCGTCTGCTCCAGGCAACTCCAGCCGAATATGCTGAATGACAGGCCAGTGTGCAAGACGCTGCCTTTTCCCAGGCTCCACCTGTTCCTTATCAGATGTCAGTTGCGCCAGATGGTGATCTGCTGCACGAATTAGTCCTTTAACTAGCCAGCTCGTTCCGCTAAGCGTATCCGAAGCTCCTGTAAACGGTTCTCGAATCAACTTTTCGGCATCGATTATCTCCCGTTCAACTTGTTCTCCCTGACTTCTCTCCTTCGCCAGTCTTTTTTCAGTTGCATCATGCACCTCATCCAGCAGTTGCCTCCCCCGTTGAATCAATCCATGCAGCGCCTGCCATCTTCCAGACTGAACACAGCCTTCCAGCATCAGCCCGAGAGCTTGCCATCCGTCGTACAACTCTGCATGGTCTGCGTCCGCCACACCCTCAAGTGTAGCTGCATTCTCCAAGTTCGATCTGTTCCCCATCTCTACTGCGAGCTTTCCCCATCCTGTAGACCCTGACTCTTCCTCAGATGCACTCTCCCTGCCCTCGCCTACCTGTGAGCCGTTCATCAGCCAACGGGTGAAGGCATCCTGGAATTTCATTTCCTGCCCCTCTTTCCCACTCAGCCATTGCAAACGTTCAAGCCAACGGGCAGCCATAGGTGCAAATGAGCCCTTTTTCCGCTTCACCGTTTCGAGTTTCAAACGCGCGCTACTCCAGTCCCCTCGCTGTACATGCAGAACAGCCTCAGCTATAGAACGTTTCTCCCGTTGCTCGCCGGAAGAAGCAGACGGTAACTCCCCGAGCAGTTCAAGCGCCGCATCGTAACAATGGCACTGTTCCAGAATACCTAGTACTTTAGATAAAGCTTCCTCCGAGCTCATGGCAAAACGCGACTCCATCACCGCTGGAATCTGCCCCTCCTGCCCGGATACCCGCATGATTCGAAATAGGCGATACAGTGGCGGTACCAAGCTGGATTTTGCCCGCACCGTTTCCACATAAGCATCGACCGCTCCCTCAAGATCGGCCTTTCCTTCCAGCAAGCGGCCCAGCGTGTACCATGTCTGGTATGTGCCCATGCCTTCCTCTGTGTGAAAAATCGCTGGCGGTGGCCCTTGCTGAACGGCTTTACGAAGCCACATCTCAGCAGCATCCGTATCCCCCACAGCATCCGCACATATCGCCCGATGATGCATCAGGTCTGTGTATTCTGGAAAAAGTTCCAGCGCCGCGTCCACACATTCCAATGCCTCCTGCCAGCGCTCTAAATGCTCCAGACAGCGGACTTCGTATTTCAGCAGCAGATGAGCATAACTGGTCACTGCAGGATCAATCATCTTTCGAGCTTTAACAAACGATTCGAGTGCCTTCTCCGCTTCACCCACACGCAAATACTCCACGCCCAAGTTATAGTGATGGAACGGTTGATCTGGCTCTTCTTCCACCGCCTGTTGTAGCAAACGCACGTTGCGATTCACCTTGTCCTTGCGTTCCACAACCACTGTCTGATACCCGTAATGGTGAATCACCATGTCTGTGATATGAAACGCGGCCTCCGGATTTCGCTCACAGATCGCCGCCGCAATCTGCTCATGGATGCGACCTTTGAACCGATGCTCAGGATGACTGCGAAACAAACGTAGCACCGGATTGACCGTTGCGCCCTGTTGGCCCGAACCCGTATAGTTATGAATGTTTAGAAACAATCCGTCGCATCCGCTGACTTCCGTCCAGCTCCTGATCTGCTCCCGAGCTGTCGCTTCCAGCGCCTCGTCCGCATCAAGAAAGAGAATCCAGTCGCCGGAAGCCTGCTCCAGGCCAGCATTTCGCGCGGCGGCAAAATCATCGCACCACGCAAACTCAACCACCGACGCGCCATACTCCCGCGCAATGGCCACACTGCGATCAGATGATCCAGTATCTACTACAATGATCTCATCCACCACATCCCGCACACTTTCAAGGCAACGTGGCAACATCTCTTCCTCATCCTTGACGATCATGCACAGAGAGATCCGCTCGGCCTGACTCCGCTGTCTCTGATGCTGATGTGCCTGCATGATGATTCCTCCTTTCTTTTGCATGATATACTGTCCGCCAAGGTATCCCCTCCGCTGTTCGCAACTGTTGTTCCAAAGCCAGTTGCTGATCCGCAAGCACTCTAACCTCGGAAGAACGATTCCGTTCCTGACGAATTAAACCAAGGGCCATCTGCAAGTAACAGATAGCCGCTCCAGCACGGGCTTTACTGAAATCCGGTTTTTGCTCCAGTGCCTGTTCCAAGAGCGACAGTGCTTGATCCAAATGTCCTTTGGAGTACAGCGTTTCGCCCAGACAGAACAGCCCTTCCGCATCCAGTTCTCCTTCCGTCATACACTGAATCAGCATCTCGGCGGCAATCATCGTGTATCCATGCTGGTGCAACAGACCCGCATAATTCCGCCGAATTTCTGTTTCTGTCCTCTCAGGATCTGACATGATACGAACCAGTCGCTCATGCAACTGCTGTGCGATGACCAAATGCCCGCTCTGAATCGCACGAGCCACTAACTGCCTTGCGATCATTTGCACAGGTTCACTCCATTGCAGAAGCTGCCCATCCGATACAGCAGGTACAGGAGCGGTAGAAGAACTAGCTGATAGAGCTGCAGGCTTATACTCAAACAGTAATCGGTCCGCTACCTTCCACATTCCCCTCTCTAGAGGAGATACTTTAGCGAAGAAAGATGCAGGCAAACGCCTGCCACTCGCCCAACACGCTAGCGCCCAATCACTTCGCTCATCCGATTGAAGGTTCATATCAGCAGCATCCTCCACTCCTGACGTAATGACAGACGAGAAAGAGGTCCGTTTATGATCCTCTCTATCCGCTTCTCCCCAGCTACTCTGAGCGAGATTCCATGCATCGGTAACTTGGTCTGCACACAACATCCAGTGAAGTTGATCACCTACTTGAATATGAATATGGGATGCCTCACCACCCAGAAGAAGTAGTGCTTGTTTATACGCTCCACAATTAGCGAGGGCATAGAGCATATGCATCAGCACAATCTCCGTTTCCTTTCCCAAATAGGGATGTGGCCGGTTCATTTGATCTGCATGATCTGTCGTTACATGGATCTGATGTAATCGATGAGCTAGATGAAGCAACCGATCTGCAATGGATTCGTCCGAAACTCCCTGTTGTTGCAGTGCATCCGCCAGCCCCATCCAAGCCGGTCTGTAGGTAGATAGATGCTCCAGGGCAAGCTCATATAGCCGAACCGCTTCCTGCCCGAATCCCCGTTGCTGTGCCAGCCGAGCCATCGATGTATATGCCCGGTAACTGCAAGAGCCTGCTTCTGTCACGTAAAAAGCTTTGACCACGGCTTCACCGCCGCCAGACCTTCCGTGATCATTTGGACTGGAGGCACAGTTGCACGCCCGTGCATAGGCACGATAAGCCCGTTCCTGCAAGCCTTGTCGCTCCAACACTTCACCGTATATCAAATGCAGATCAGCGTATGCAGGGTAACGTTGAGTTTCTTCGGAAAGCAACAGATGTGCTTCTTCGTAACGCTCCAGTTCTACCAGCACTTTGGCCAAATCTCTCACAAGGGTGGAGCGGTAGGGAGCTTGCCATTTGGCCCGTTTCAGTGACTCACGAAATGCCTCCACCGCCTGTTCCAAATCACCCAACTGGCAGCGTGTTACGCCCAGATTATACAGGTGAAAAGGATCTGCAGGATGATCGGCAAGCTCCCGCTCGATCAGGCGCAAATTACGCTTGCTCTTATCCCCTTTGGCGATTACGGTAGCAAGATAACCATCATGCCCCAGACGCAAAGGAGCAAGCGGCTCTTCTTCGACTTCTACATCTATTTCTACTTCAACAGCTGCTGAATGATCTACTGTACTTATTTCCAGTGAATCTAAGTGTATATCGCTCTTACTTATGGACTTATTTGGTGTAATGGCATCGCTCTGATGGTCCGTATTTTGGCGAAACAACTGCTCATGAATGCGCCCTGTGTACTGGTAACCGTGCTGAGCACGGAACAACCGTACCGGATGGGACAGGATCTTGTCCTCTATCCCTTCGCCGTATTGATTTTCGATCGTGATGCGTAATCGGGTGATGCTCTTATGGACGTTTGGCAAAACATTCATCAATTGATCCAAACCTTCGATGACATACTCATCGGCATCCAGACAGAGAATCCATTCGGTCGTTGCCAGGGGCAGGCTAATATTTCGGGCTTTAGCAAAATCATCTTCCCAACTGGCGTGTAGCACTGTCGCACCATATGTTCTGGCCATATCAGGTGTCTGATCGAACGAACCTGTATCCGTAATGAACCATTCCGAACCCGCTTGCTTCAAGCTGTCCAGACAGCGGGGCAGGTGATGCTCTTCATTTTGCACAATCATATGAATACCGAGTAACCGGTTCTGCATCCGCAGTGACCTCCAATACAAAAAATACATGAAGCCCACTAAAGTGAACTCCATGTACCTATATGACAGCAGAGCAGGTTATGTGCCTTGTCCATTGAAGAACACGTCAATCGTGCTTGGTGCACCGAGCAAGCTTGAGCGATAAGAAAGACGTGTGTATTTCAGGAAACGTTGCGGTACCAGAACATCTACAGAACCGGATAGAATCCCTGTTACCGTAGTCACATCGGTGTACCAGTTGGTTCCGTTCGCACTGATCTCCACTTGGGCATCCACCCTGTTCACACCTGGTCCCCTGTTATACACGAAAAAGGAGTATGTGCCGAATACACTCGTGGTCACAGCAGGTAGCGGTGTGAATGTGTTAGCAGTCGGTGTGCCGACAAGTTGGTTCTCCTGAAAACTTTTTTGCGAGATGGAGGTTACGCTGCTAAGTGTACCAGCTGTAATCGTTGCGCCAAGCACGCTGGTAATGGTCCCGTTCAACAAGTTGGTTAACGTTCCGGCTGTGATCGTGGCACCGAGAACACTTGTGAGGGTACCATTCAGCAAGTTCGTCAATGTGCCAGCCGTCACAGTGGCACCGAGCACGCTGGTTATCGTTCCGTTTAACAGGTTCGTCAGCGTTCCGGCCGTCAAGGTAGCACCAAGCACACCGGTAATCGTTCCGGCCGTGATGGTTGCTCCAAGCACACTCGTAATTGTACCTGCTGTAATCGTCGCACCGAGTACATTCGTAATCGTTCCGTTCAACAAGTTCGTTAACGTACCTGCGGTAATGGTCGCGCCCAGTACACTGGTGAGCGTACCATTTAACAGGTTCGTTAAGGTACCTGCCGTCAACGTTGCTCCGAGCACACTGGTTATCGTTCCGGCGGTAATCGTAGCACCTAATACACTCGTGATGGTTCCCGCCGTGATCGTTGCTCCAAGCACATTGGTTATCGTACCGTTTAGCAAGTTCGTCAGGGTCCCCGCCGTCACCGTCGCTCCTAATACACTCGTGATTGTCCCAGCTGTAATCGTCGCGCCGAGCACGTTCGTGATCGTACCATTCAGCAAGTTGGTCAGCGTTCCAGCCGTGATGGTGGCACCGAGTACGCTGTTAATTGTTCCTGCGGTGATCGTTGCTCCAAGCACACTGGTAATTGTACCGTTCAACAGATTAGTTAATGTTCCGGCAGTGATTGTTGCACCGAGGACACTCGTGATGGTACCGTTTAGCAAGTTCGTCAGGGTCCCTGCAGTCACCGTTGCTCCGAGCACACTGGTGATTGTTCCGGCTGTAATCGTCGCGCCGAGTACGTTCGTGATGGTACCGTTCAGAATGTTGGTGATTGTACCCGCGTTAATGGTAACCGTGGTCAGACCTGAAATGTTGCTGATCGTCCCGTCTAGAATGATACCTACCACATTCCCGCTTGTATCCGTTCTGACGGGCTGAGCCGTACCTGTACTATCCTGACCAAAAATCAGTGTTCTCAAGTTATCCGGATTCGTATTAAACGTTGTAAAGTTAGGCATAAGCCTCGTCCTCCTCCCTGGACAATCTGGGTAATTAAACTACCTTACGAGCATACGCTGTGCCTGAAAATATACATCAAGCCGAGTAGGCTGAGCCGGATCTACAGGCAGGAGCACAAGCCGGGTATAGTGTAGAAATCGCAAGGGAACCAGCGCCTTCGTCTGCCCCCCCTCAATGACTTCCTGACTATCCACTGCATAATCTACGGCATTCGGACTGACCTGAACTTGAACGATCGCTGGATGTTTTCCGCGATTCACCACGCCATAACTGTACATGCTCAAAGATGAGGTATCCTGCGGCGGGAGGGCATGTTCACCTTGACCTGTCTCTGCTCCAGTGTAGGTATGCTCTGTAAAACAGTGAGTAGCACCAGGGAGTTTCGTGCGTGAGAAAGCACCCTGTTTGAACCTAGGACGGGTAATCCGGGAACAAGGGGGCTTCAGCAGTTTGGCGCGGCGAGAACAACGGGATGGGGGACGGCTGACATATTTAGTTTTTGGTTTCATTGTCTGCTTGGCTGAGGGTTTCGTTCTCTTCCTGCTTCGCTTGGCTGTTCGACTCATCTCGATTTCCCCTTAAAAAATGTGCTTACGCATCGTATGCCCGGAAGGAAAATACGGGCACGGCATCCGCCGTTATTTGGGAATTCGGATATAATCCCCAAACGCTTTCTCTTGCTTCTACATATCATGCTAGTAATGAGGACAGGCGAGATAACGCAGGCTATAGGCTTTCTTCCATCTATTCCATGGTTCAGAGGAGGTCAAGCGGGATGACCAATACGAATGTGTTCAACCAGTCCAATGGCCCTTTATTTACACAGCTGACCAACACATTTGCGGCCCCGGGAATCGGAGCAACTCCGGATACCGGGGCCGCAGCTGCAGGTAGTTTTTTTGCCCTGACCACAAACAATGTCTCTATTCCTTCGAGCCAGAATCTCCTTCTACAAATTCTAAATGCCGCCGGAAGCGGCAGAACGATACGCATTGCGAGCTTATCAGGAGGCACAACAGCAGCAGCCACACTTGTGGTCTATTCCGGCGGAACCGTCACTGTCGGCAGCACCCCCGTACCCGTCAATACATTGCTAGGCAATGCCAACACCAGTATCGTAACGACAAGACAGAATACAGGGACACTTGGAGGTACCTTCACCAGCCTGCTCAGCATTCCGCTCACCGCAGGTCTGTATGCTCTCGATTTGAATGGATCTATTGTTGTGCCTCCGGGTCAATCGTTATCCATAAGCTTGGGAACAGGAAGCCAGGTGGGATCTATCAATCTATTTTGGTGGGAATTCTAACCTGTATTTTGAGTAAAGGTGGAGCGAATCATGCCGAACAATAATGTATTTAATCCCTTGAACCAACCCGTTTACACCTCCAATACCAACACATATATCTCACCTGGCATTGTTGCCCCACCTGAAAATAATGCGGGCAGCACAGGTAACCTGTACAATGCAGGTTCCACTAACTCCACCACACTCGGTTTGCTTGGAGGGAGCGTAACGGCCACTTTGCAACTCGCCAATCCAACTGGAAGCGGCAAAACATTGTATGTTTCCCGTTTGTCTGGTGGAATTACTGTTGCGCTCAATCTGCTGTCTTCGTTCAGCGGCACGTTGACCCTAACCGCAAACGGTACACTCTCATCGCCAAGTACACTTACAGCCGTAAACAGTAATCTGTCCAGCAGTAACACAAGTGTTGCTCTTGTTCGATTTTCTACAGCAGCCCCATCCGGTGCTACCGCTATAATGTCCATGCCTCTGCAAGTTGGTCCATTTCAATCCAACGAGTTCGGTAAATACGTGATCCCTCCTGGTCAGGCCATAAACCTGTCCGTAACCGGATCACTCACTGTTGCCGGCTTGTTAGCCTCCACAACGTATTTCACTTGGTGGGAAGTGTGATAATCTATAGCCGTGCCTCTGTGCAGGCCAAAGAACAGAAATAGCCACATTCGGATGAGTGCCGAATGCGGCTATTTCGTATGTTAGGATATGGAACGATCCAAACAAGCAATTTAGGAGACGCCTTGCTGTGCAGATCCCACCTTTTCACTCAAAGTGGATCTTCTGTTAAGCGACCACAACATACGCTGGAACAGGATGCCTGTCAGACCAATGGCAAGCGTAGCCAGACCGATCATTTGAAAAGTCGGACTTGGTCCCGCCGAGCGGATAATCGCACCGCCTGCCAGTGGGGCAGCGACCAGCACAACGCTGTATAACGAGTTTTGAATGCCGAATACACGTCCTACATAGTCAGGAGAGGTCTCTTTTTGCAGCAAATAATTCATCGTGACCATAAACAGTCCATTCCCCAGACCTGTACACAGGCCCAACATAATAATCCATGTCGTCGACGTATCCGGACCAACCCAGCCGAGTCCCGCAATTCCGGCCCCAATGAGAAAGTAGCCGCCGCCAAGCCCCCACCCGTACCCTAATCTCGGCAATCGGTTTAACAGCAAAATGATAAACACTGCTCCCGCACCTACGGATGAACCGAGCCAGCCGAGCATAGATTCATTACCTGGCTTGATTTCCCGAAACAGAGTCGTAAATTGATATTCGACCATTAGAATAGACATGAGGCCAAGACAGCCAAACACGATGGTATTCCTGACTGTGTGGGTGTGGCGTAAATACTTCCAGCCCTGTTGCCACTGCTTGAAGAAAGTCTCGGGTTCCTTCTGATTCTCTTCGTTATGCTCATCGGTTACTACAGCTTCTTTCTTCTCTACCAAACGTCGCAAAGGCCATAATACAGCGCCAGATAACAGCCGAGCACTCGCATTGATCAGAATGCAGATTTGTGGAGAGAAAAAGGCCAATACAACTGCACCCAGAAGGGGGCCTGCTATCTTGGCACACTGATTCACAAACCCGTTCAGTGACGAGGCTTGAAACAGCTGCTCCTCTGCCACGATCTGTCGTGTCAATGCCTGCTGGGCAGGAACGTGAAACACACTCATCATCGCACGCAGAGCCAGAAGTGGCAGCAGCCATGCTGGGCTTGGTGCGAATAAAATGCCCACCGTTAGCGCAATGGTAATGCCATCACAGAGAATCATAATTCTCACTTTATGCAGCCGATCAGCGAGAGCACCAGCTACCGACCCAAATAAGATACCCGGTACAGCCATACAGACAGGGATCAGCGCGATAATCAACGGATCGGCTCCCCATCGGTAAGCCACCATGATTTGAATCGCGAGCGCATCGAACCAATCGCCAAAGGTAGCGAGTGCGTAAGCCATAAACAGACGCACAAACTTAAGATTAGTCCAGAGGCTTTTTGAGCTTTTGGTAGCAGATTCACCAGATGAATTATCTGGTGTAGATGAAGGAAATACGTCGTTTCTTGCTGAGTTCACTGGACGAGATGGATTCTCTACATTCGATAAGTGGGGTTCTTCCGTCCTTGATGATTGTTGCTTCATACTTGATTTTCCTCCCTTGATTACAACCAACTTGTAAGATGGATTGCTCCTTGGCTGTAATCATAGAGGCGTTATGTCAGAGGAAGATCAGAGGATGCGGAATCCGTTGATAAAAAGTTAATAATGGTATTTACGATCTGCTGCCCATATACGGGAACACCATACGACTTACCGATCTCTGTATATATCTGCTGATATTTATTGCGAAGTCTTCCCGGGGTTCGATGGTGATCTATATACAGGAGGATCTGATAGGCTGAATTCAGATATAGCGGAGCATTGAGCGACATTTTTAATACATCCAGGCCGTCATCCATTCGTAGTTCTGCCTCTCGCACCCGTCCCTGTCGAAGTAGCCATAAACCCTCCATCACCTGAAAACGACCAATTTCTCGCAGGTAGGGAGCATCCTTTAATTCAGATCGCAGCACAGCCAGTTGTCTCTCGGCAGCTTCTCCACTCCCACCCCACAGTTCAACCGATAACGCGGCAAGACCTACGGGTAATTTGAAATAAGTCAGCTGTTCTGCTTCCATTACCCGATATGTCTCTTCCAGCAGCCTCTTGGCTTCCTGGTACTGTCCCGTCTCCGCGTAGATATCAATAATATTCAGAATGCGCAGTTCCTGACGATACTCGGCGGGCAACACAGGTGATTGGATCGCTAGCCTGTACAATTCCAAACTATCGGCTGGCTTAATGAGAGCATGCACATAGATCAATAGCCAGTACAAGCGCTCTTCCAAAGGGAAGTCATCTGTGCTCGTCAGCCACTCCAGGTCTCCCTGGATAAAATGCATATACAATTGGTAGTACGGTGAAATCTTCAAGCCAAGTGCTTCCTGCTGGTGAACCAGCATCTGGATTGAATTTCCCTGACCGAACAGATGATATTTGCGAAGCAGTCCATGAATCACTTCCTGCATCTCTGGATCATGAACCGAAGGATTAGAAGGCAACATCGATTTATTCTCCCGTAAAGCAAGCCGATATCCATAACCACGAACCGTATCCAGACTGACTTCATCCCAGCGCTTCAACTTCTTACGGAGACGATAGATGTGATCATCTACGGTGCGCTCCACCGGATATTCTAGCGGCCATACTCGATCCAGCAGTTGACTACGTGTGAAGGCCTTATCTTTGTTTTCGTACAGAAAATGCAAAAGCGCAAACTCCTTCCCCAGCAAGCGAATCGAATCCATTTGCTGAGATACCGTATAGGTTCCCTCATCAAATTGAAGAGACATTCTCGTTCCTCCCTTGTGTGCCCTCATATATGCCATACGCAGATCAGCAATCTACTTTATCTTTTTTCTAATGTATCTATGTATCTCTCAAGTATTTTCCAACTCACACCTCTTCAAGATACCATAAAAAAGCCCCTTGCGATAACGCAAAGGGCCCTGTTTCTCAAGCGATAGTTGTGGATGTGACTTCACATGAATTCAACCTTATCCCAATACCACGCGGTCATCCGCCATTTTTTTGCCGCTGATCCGCTCGAATTCACCGAGCAGTTCCGGCACCGTAAGTGTGCGCTTACGCTCTTCACTGACATCGAGGATGATTCGTCCTTTGTCCATCATAATCAGGCGGTTGCCTAGACGAATGGCCTGTTCCATATTGTGCGTTACCATCAACGTGGTAAGTCTCATCTCGCGGACAAGGGTCTCTGTCAGTTCGGTAATCAGCTCTGCGCGAGATGGGTCAAGCGCAGCTGTGTGTTCATCCAACAGCAGAATCTGCGGCTGAGTGAAGGTTGCCATCAACAAGCTGAGCGCCTGGCGCTCACCGCCCGACAAAAGACCCACCTTCGCATTCGGGCGTTTCTCCAGCCCGATTCCCAGTTTCTCCAGCTGCGCGTTAAAGATTTCACGTCTCGCACGGGTCACACCAAAACCAAGTCCGCGTCCCTTGCCGCGTTTGTACGCCATTGCCATATTCTCTTCAATGGACATATGCGGGGCGGTTCCAGCCATGGGGTCCTGAAAGACACGACCGATCCAACTGCTACGTTTATGCTCCGGCAAGTTTCTGATTGAACGGTCGTTGATGAGCACGTCGCCCATATCTGGTTTCATCACACCTGAGATAATGTTCATCAAGGTTGATTTCCCGGCGCCGTTACTGCCAATAACCGTTACAAAATCACCCGGATTCATAATCAGATTCACACCAACCAGAGCTGTTTTCTCATCCGTTGTGCCCGGGTTGAACAGTTTGGTGACTTGTGTAATCTCTAACATGCTACATGCCCCCCTTTGCCTGTTGGCCGCCAGAACGCATCAGCTCTTCGGTCCGTTTGCGAGCGAGGCTACGCTGTTTCATGGAACGCTGCATCGTCGGGAAAACGAGTGCGATAATCACGATAACGGCAGTGATCAGCTTAAGATCGGACGTTTCGAACCAATCTACCTGCAAGGCAAGTGCAACCACAATACGATAGATAATGGAACCAACGACAGCTGCCAGCGTCGCCCAGAACACCGTTCTGGCACCCAGGATTGCTTCGCCAATAATGACGGAGGCCAGACCAATGACGATCATGCCAATACCCATTGTAATATCGGCGAACCCCGATTGTTGAGCAATAAACGCACCAGACAAAGCCACCAGTCCATTAGACAGACTGACACCAATAATGGTCGTTACATCCGTATTCGCACCAAAGCTGCGAATCATGCGTTTGTTATCCCCTGTAGCGCGAAGCGCGAGTCCGATATCTGTTTTCATGAACAGATCAAGCATGATTTTAAATACCAGCACAACAATAATGATAATGATCATGACATGTTCGCCTGAAAATGGCGTTTCCACGCCCATAATCGATTTATTCGGTGCGCCAAGAATACGCATGTTGATCGAATACAGGGCAATCATCATCAGAATCCCGGACAGTAGTCCGTTAATTTTGCCTTTCGTATGCAGCAGACCCGTTAGGGCTCCAGCGATCATGCCGCCAGCCATAGCTGCCAAGCAGGCCAGCCAAGGGGAGTAATCATTGGAGATCATGACCGCCGCAATAGCGCCTCCTGTAGTAAAACTTCCGTCTACGGTAAGATCGGGGAAATCCAGAATGCGAAACGTTATATACACACCAAGTGCCATCAGTGCATATAACAGTCCCAGTTCAATGGCCCCTTCAATGGAATTCCAACTTATACTCACACTGCTTCCTCCCTGTCTATCTCTACCGGAAAAGAATGAGGCGAACCCACCTGCTCGTTCGCCTCGCCTCCGTCTGCCGAAGTAATGTCAACCTTTCAGCTAATCAATAAATGAATCCGGCCATTGGTTCTTATTGGATAATATTGTTTGCCTGATCTTTCACTTCGGCCTTCATCTCATCCGTTACCGTGATGCCTTGAGCTTCAGCTGCCTTCAGGTTCAGGATCAGATCCAGCTTGTCCGGAACAGTCACCTTCATATCGCCCGGTTTGGTTCCATTTTTCAAGATGTCCGCAGCCATCTCACCGACTTGGTAGCCGTGGTCATAATATTTAAATCCTACGGTTGCAAAAGCACCCTTCTCTACCGTATCCCGATCACTGGAGAAGAACGGAATTTTGTTGCTATTTGCCGTCTGAATGATCGTATCTACAGCACTTACAACAGAGTTGTCGAGTGTAATGTAAAATGCGTCGACTTTACCAACCAGCGAGTCTGTCGCTTGTTTGACTTCCGATGTATTGGTTACTGGCGCTTTAACCAGCTTGATGTTATGTGTTGCCAAAGCCTTCTCTGCATTATTTGCCATAACAACTGCATTCGGCTCACCTTCATTAATGACGAGTCCTACTGTTTTTACATCTGGCAGATTTTTAGCAATAAAATCAGCCAATTGCACGATTGCCTCTGGATTCGTATCCGACGCACCGGTTACGTTGCCGCCCGGTTTGTCCATATCACTCACGAGTTTCGCACCCAACGGGTCCGTCACAGCGGCAAACAAGAGTGGCTTGTCCTTCACTTGTTGCGCAAGAGCTAATGCAGATGGCGTCGCAATCCCGAGCACGAGGTCGTTTTTGGAATCACCGGCAATTTTCTGGGCAATAGACAAGTTGTTCGTGGAATCCCCTTGCGCATTGTTATAATCAATCTTGAGGTTTTTGTTCTCTTCAATGCCGGCATCCTTCAGAGCAGCGATGAAACCTTCACGTGTAGCATCCAGCGAGGGATGTTCCACAATCTGGGAGATGGAAATCTGGTAGGATTTCTCTGCGCTTCCGCCCCCTGTTGTGCTGTCTGAACCTTTGGACTCCGAGCCTGCACCACTGTTATTTCCGCAACCTGCCGCTACGATCATCGAAGCAGCCATCATCAATGACATCCAAAACTTCTTTTTCATCTGTAAGAACCCCTCTCCAAATGTTAAAAATGTGGTCTTCCGGTTACACTCCATCTTGTATCCCCTCAGGTACGATAGAGCGGAACAAAACAAACGCTTCAACGCATTGTTGCTTTGATCGACAAAAGCAGACAAATCTAGACTTTTGGCATGCGACTGAAGTCCATGCCGTGTTGCTCTTTTATTGTTTTCCTAATATTAAAGGGCATCCCGGCTTCCGTCAATGGTTGAACCGCTTCCATTTTTGTTTCACTCAGATTCGTGATAGAAAACTTTACATTATCAAAAAAAGACAACCCCAAATAATGGGTTGCCTCATTTTTTATATCTACTTTAATCCATAAGCATCGATCTAATACGTTATCTCCATCTACAATTTAAATTTCTCAATCTGTGACCGCAGTTGCTCTGACATATTAGCAAGTTCCGCTGATGAGGAAGCGACTTCCTCCATAGAAGCCATTTGTTGCTGTGCCGCTGCGGAGACATTTTCAGTCTCTGCTGCTGTCTCGCTAGCCGAATCAGCAATGAGGCGAATAGAGCCCACCAGGCTTCCCGTTCCAGAGACAATCTCCTCTGCCGCCGCTGTCACACTACGGATACTGTCAGCGACCTGTTCCACGGACGAGCGAATATTCGTAAACAGCTCACTTGCCACTTCGCCCGCCTGTTTGCCTTGAGCAGCCTGCTCAACGGTCTGTTCTGAAGCACGAAGTGTACGCTCAATCTCCACCTGAATGCGCCCAATAAATCCAGCAATCTGCTCTGCGGATGCAATCGACTGTCCGGCAAGATTACGAACTTCATCGGCCACGACGGCAAATCCCCGGCCAGCCTCACCAGAACGTGATGCTTCAATTGCCGCATTCAGAGAGAGGATATTCGTTTGCCGGGCGATGTTGCTGATTACACCTACAACCTCACCGATAGAGGTGGACAAACTGCTGAGGTTCTGGATCGTACCGGACAACTCACGAATGCCATACTCCATCTCATCCATCTTCCTACCCAGATCATGCATCGCTGTAGATCCATCCGTTGCGAGTACATTCGCTTCCGAAGCAACGGTGGATACATTAGAGCTATGTTCTGCGACGCCATTAATCTGCATCGCAATATTTTCCGCTACATCGCTACCATCTTGTACGCTCGACGTTTGACGCTCCGAGCCCTCAGCAACCACCATAATAGCCTCCGTAATGCTCTGTGATGCATTGGAACCTTGCTCAGCACCTACGGCTAACTGTTTGGCAGAATCGGTTAATTGTCCGGAGAGATCCGAAACATTCGTCATCAACTGATGTAGTTGCTCACTGGATCTATTAAATGAATGCAGAGCTGCGCTAATATCCGTTTTCCCTTTTACAGGAATGCGATACGTCAGATCGCCTTGTGCCAGTAGATCAATCCCGTGTGTGAGTTGACGAATGGGCTTTACAATTTTTGTCGCGATTAAAATACTGAGTAACAATGCTGCCGCAACGATGATGATTCCTACAGTTAGTACAAGTACGAGCAGATCATTAACCGGTTTTGAAAATTCACTCTCATCCATATATGTAACAACAAGCCAGTTCAGTTCTGTTTGAGTCATGTATCCCAATCTTTTAACACCATCTATTTGAAAATCAAATGCAAGATAATTGCCTTTTACCGCTTCAGCAAATGCTTCATTCATATGGGTGTTACCCATATCCGTAATATTACTATTCATAATCTTCGTCTCATCTGGAGAATAGATAAAGATTCCACTCGCTGTAGTCAACACTGCTTGTCCCGTGTTGCCGTGCTTAAATGCAATTACATCTTCGACCAATTCATTAATCTGATATCCAGCTGTATAGAAACCAACCGGTTGACCATCTTTCATAATCGGCGACCCAATGGCAACGCCAAGTTTATTATCTACTACAGAAATCAACGGTTCAGAGACATACGGACGACCCGCCTGAATTTCTTTTACATAAGGCCGGCTCGATAAGTCATATTCTTTACCTGTCGCGTCCATCGCAGACTGTCCTGTTACATCCGGTGAATAGAGAACCGTAGTAAACTCCGGATGTTGTTCTTTTAAACTGGAGAGAAATTGCATCTGTTGCTCTTTATTGTCTCCAATTGATGCACCTTGCTCGGCAATCATTCTAACGATAGTTTGTTGCTCTTTCATTTTGATATCCATTTCTTTGGCCAGCAATTTCGTATCCAATACGAGCTGTTTCGTTGAATAACTTTTGACCTGATTCGATGTAGGAACATAGAAGGTAACTGAAAGGACCGCAACACAGACAATAACGATGATCAGTGAAGACAGCATGATTTGTCCTGCCGTTTGCCTTAATGAACAAAATGTGAGTATTGAACGAAGAAAACCTGATTTTTTCCGAGCCATGACCTATCCCCTTTTTTTTAGAAGCTATAATTTTTATATGATATATATCGGTATAATCACGAGTGTTTTTAATCCGAAAAATACCGCTTCTTAAAAAAAATTTGGATCAGAATTCATATAACAAGTAATTTAACTCACATATGTTCATAATGAGATATGGGTGTGTTTATTCATATCAGAGCGAATAAACGTGTATAAAAATTACGTACAAATGTTTTTTTAGATAAAAAAAAAGACTGCTTCGACATTCGAAACAATCTGAGGTCTCCTTAAAAAGAGAAAGGTAATATTAAAAATTGTCTGAATTAAAACTGAACAAGATTATCTTTGATATTTATTTGGTAAGTAGTCCTTATTAATCTTTTGAAGTAAATTCTTTAAATCCAATTGATAAGAAGATAATTCTTCCCTGTTTTCACACCCCGTTAATTCATAAAGTTTCTCCTCAGGGAAATTTCTAATACAAATTCAATACAACTTTCATACACCATTAATTCGCCTTCTGATAATTGCAATTCAAACAAGGTCACACTAGCAATTTCTTCATATTTTATTACATCCATTTTACCACCTCACATAGTCTGAAAATATCTCTTTAAACTTTTGATTCTCCCCTAGCCATATTACCCCTGACAATTGCTACTAGTGCCCTAGCATCCTATCCCTAAGCTTTCTTCACACCTTATACGTGTTCCTGGTAAGAAAATGATTCCAATAACGAACTAAATATGGGAAGCAATTTGGTCATGTACCAATTTAAATCAGTTACTTTATTGTAGCCCTCTATATCAATGAATCTTCTATTAATATCAGGGCTCATTAAAAAAGTACCATTATTACGAATTAAAAAGGTTCCTCCAATATTTGTATCTTCCCAAGTCATAACAACTCCAATTAATTCCCCACTTTTCTCCTTTTCACTAAGAATACCTAACAATTTTTCTTTAGAGATGGAGGTTCGTTGCCAATCATAATTATCATTGTCACCAATAGGCAAAAAAGCAACATTCCCATGATCATTGTACGTCCAACCATACTTTTCTAATTCATTAAGGATAGTCATCCCTGAAATTTTCTCTGTTAAGGATATTTCAATAGATATTGAAATAGACATACATTTCCTCTCCCTCTTTTAATCTAAAACCGAATCTCGTTGGCCCATTAGCATTATTAACGATTTTGTACGACCCCAGGAGTGTTAATAACACTCTCCACCCCCTCACAAACATTGCTAAAAAAGCCCCAAAGGGGAACCTTCAGGGCTTTCTCACACCTAAATTTGGTGCATTTCCGAAAATTTTTTATACCAGTCAGGACGTTGTGCTTGAATCAATGAGATTGCTTCAGTTAATGCAACACCCTTTAGATCTAATAATTTTCTATAGTCAATTTGTTTGTTCCTAATCCAAATCTGTGCTAAAGACTCACCACAACTTGCCACTATCATTTCATCATAGCAATTATCGTTTGATACATTAATTAGAAAATCAATTGTTTCATCATCTTGAAAATTAATTCCCAAGTCAATTACTGCATCATCTTTCACTGCATCACTTGTGTTAGGATCTAACAAGATTTCCATTAGAGTCTTCTTATTCATACCTATCAGCTGCTCCCAAGGAAATATACATATAGTGCTTAGAAAAATATAATGTGTTCTTGTGCTCTGGCATTACAAGCTATTACTGCGAAGTAACATATGTAATATCTATTTTATTGACTCTCTAACACATATGTTTTTATCACAATATTCTCATCGAATACATAAATCCTCTCACACTGTGAACATCTCCACACGTCATATCTAGGAAATGGTATTGTTACGGGGTCGATCAAATTTCCCAAGTTTATAATTTCATCCCATTCCTTATCAGTATATACTATCAACTCAACATCATTAGGCGCTTTTGAATTTGATAAATTCAATCCACATTTACATTGGAATCTAGCCATCTCTATTCTCCTTTATGGGTACATAATAACTCCATCGCTTGTCCAAATTTTAACTTTTCATGGGATAGCTTTATTAAAATATGTTCCAGAAACACGATAAATGATTTGTTTAGCATCTTTAACTATCAATCCGGATGATCCTGCATCTGATATTATTGTTTCAGCACCTTGTTTAACCCCCTTATTGTAGAAAGAAGCTGACAAGATAGAGTTCCTGCCAGCTCGTTCAGAATTATTAAATTTTAATCCTCTTCTATAATGAAAGTCTTAATAACTTTGCCATACTCCCAATCACACACATAAATTCTCTCACACTTTTCACAACGCCAGACATCATACTTAGGAAATGGAATTGCTAAAGGATCTATTGAATCTAATTGAATAATATCATCCCACTCCTTATCAGTATAAACTCTTAATTGTACATTATTGGGTACAAGAACATTTGATAATATCTCACCGCACTTACACGTCATTCTTGCCATGTTCATCCTCTTTTCTTATTTAGAGACAACACCTTTACTTGTCCAAATTTCAACTCGACCCTGATCACATCTAACCTGTAAATCGTAAATAATCATCCAACTCATCTCCATCCAACGAGAATAGTGATTCATAAACACATATTTCTTCTTCTTCATATTTTCCTTCTATAAAAACAGATACAAAATGAACTGGATCGTCGTTATTTCTAGATGTTTTAAATCAATATCTCCGAATGATATTTTATATTCATCTGGCTCTTCCACTTTATAATTTCCAATGTATGACCAAAATGCCTTGGTAACACGTTCAACAATATTGTTTATAGAGACCCAATTTAAGAGTTCATCTGTATTCAAGACTCCCAACTCCTTTATGGATAATGCCCTGTTTCCTCATCCCAGTATCCTCCCGCATAGCGGAGCACATTCGGCGTTTGCTCTTCTACCACTCGTGGATTGCCCCACACATCGTAGGTGTACCGGTTCAGTGTGTCACCTGCGGCATTTTTCAGCTCTGTCACATCGCCGTGTCCGTTCTTCCAATAGGTTTGTAGACCGCTATCCCCAGGAACATGCCGTGCTTGAAGTTCACCGCTAGCGTCGTACACGTAACCTGCTGTGATGGACACGTGGTTGTTTGATCCTACTGTGCCTTCTGCCACCAGCAATTGACGATCGTCATAGTATTTAGAATCATAATTATAGTTTCAACCTCGTCGATTTAACCTATATTTGAAGTGCCACTTCAATGAAAGGGCACTTCTTTAATCTTAATTTTTAATAGCTCTTAACAAATTCAATTGGCTATTAATCTTATTCTTAAAGTTTCCTAAACTGTTTAGATCAACTACAAACCTAAACCCCTTATCGTAACCAAATGTCTCTCCCTCAGTATATGAACCAATATTAATCCAAACCTCTACATAAATTAAATTGACTTCAAATGTATCAAAAAAAATCAAATCAAAGTAACATTCTGAACTAGAAAACTCGTATTTTTCAATTACATGATTATTTTTTTTCTTCTCGATCATTTCTTCAATTGAAATTAATAAACGTTCGATCTCGTAAATAGTTAAAATAGCTCCACTTGCTTCAGAGTAATTATAATTTTCATTTTCTAAATTCAAGGAAAGTATAAAGGGTATCCAATTCTCGTAATCTTCCCTTTGTAAGTCACCATCAAGATATTGATTGTTTATTAAATCTATTGATAGAGAAATATTTCTTTCCTCATTTTCTAAATTAGCCATTTTCACACCTCTAATCTTGTGGTAGAGAACTAAAGCCACCTTGGTTATTCAACAAGGAAACCTTGAGAGGCTCAAAGCCAGTCAAGGTTTCTAAATTCAATTTTAAGCATCTTTGTTGGACCAAATATTTTATTAAATGTATCAGTTTAATTTATTAAGATAATACTTTATCAGATCATGATGCATTTCATTAATTAATTTATCTTCACCCAGTGACAAAGGATATACATCCCCGTCCTCAAACATATTTTTAGCTGCCTCATCATAACTTTTTGCAAATTCAATAACATAGGAATTGAGACCCTCAATATAACTTATTTTGTAATAAGAGTTATTATACTTTAACAGTGGAATACCATTTAAATGAACTCTCTCAAACTCCAAGTTTTGAATTAAAGCATCTATTTTCTTCTGTAGTTCCACAATATTATCTCCTTCTATTTAATTGTATTCCCTTGCATATCATAACGATGAATGATTGATGCCAGCCGATAGGCTCTAAGTATCGAGGAAACTTATTAATTTAAATAACCCGCCCTCTTGAGCAAAGTGATATTAGCAGGAATAAATTTATTTTGAGCTTGAATCTCTCCATCATCCGTATCAACGAAAAAACAGGTCTCGCAGTGTCTATACAATTTTTCACTATTGACTTCAGTAAAGACACGAAGATGGTCACTTTTACATTGCGGACATTCCTCTGCTGATGTAAATGTTATGATGTCTCTCACCAAGTTTGATATCCTTCGTAAAACCTCAAATTCCGTCTTAGGTTCTCGGTCAATGTAGCTTTTAACAATCGACCTGAAATCATCCCCTGACGAACCTATAACATACATTTCAGGATTCAGTGTAGCAATAAATCCAAAGAAAAAAACTTCGTTTCCTGAAAATGTGTAACCATTATCACTTTTCCCTGTATTTAAAGTTTGATTGATATACTCAGAATTAATTCTTACTATGTTAATTAATTCGTATAAGAAACTGATCATATCTATTTTCTCAAATTCTGAAAATAGCTCTAGTACTTCTGACCACAGCTTTTTACTTTTCCTTTTGTTATTCATCATCTACAACCTCTCACAACGGAGATTCATTAAATTGTTGATTAGCAAATCCAAGAACCAATTTCATTATCATGGAGCAGGTACTGGAATGTAGTAACCAGACAGTACCTACAACCTGTTCAAGATATGCCCCCAACCTGGATCTTTAGAGAGACCAAATATCGTTGGCCCATTAGTATTATTAATGATTCTGTACGACCTAGGTGTTTTAATAACACTCTCTGCCCATCATAAACATTGCTAAAAAAAGCCCCAAAAATGAACCTTCAGGGCTTTCTCACACCTAAATTTAGTGCATTTCTGAATATTTTTTATACCAATCAGGGCGTTGGGCTTGAATCATTGAGATTGCTTCAGCTAATGCAACACCCTTTAGATCTAATAACTTTTTATAGTCAATTTGTTTGTTCCTAATCCAAATGTGTGCTAAAGACTCACCACAACTTGCCACTATCATTTCATCATAGCGATTATCGTTTGATACATTAATTAGAAAATCAATTGTTTCATCATCTTGAAAATTGATTCCCAGGTCAATTACTGCATCATCTTTTTCAGCATCACTTGTGTTAGGATCTAACAAAATTTCCATTAGAATCTTCTTTTTCATATTTATCAGCTCCCAAGGGGAATATGTGTACCTATACCTCGCCCACCTATTTCACCAGTAAAAGGATTGATATATGTTCCCTTATCATCTAATCTTGCATCAAAACGAGGTTGATTACTCCCTGCTTGTAAACCTTCTCTTGTACTTGCTTCAGGCTTAATCTTCAGCCTCCAACTAAATACTCCATCCTTACCTTTTATGCCCCATTGTTCGACACCTCCTGAAGTATTTTGTTTAACCCATCCTTTTGCTTTCGCCCATTTTCTCAGGTTTGCAGTGTTCTTAGAAATACTACCAGTATCTTTAACTAGAGCATTACTAGTAGGTTTGGTAGACTGCACACCGTTTCCCGTCCCCTTAACTGACGGCTTACTACCCGCGCTGCCACCCTTTGCTCCACCGCCGCCTCCGCCGAGGCCGCCTCCAGAGGATCGGCCCATTCCGGCACTGCCACTGGCGCTGCCACTTCCTGAGCCCAAGCCTTCCAAGGCGTTTTTCTCTCCTCGTTTGGCCTCTCCGCTAGGATCGGTGTAGATCAACGGGTTATTTTCCACATATGTGTACAGATTCAGGCTACTCGGTTCTGCTTTATCTCCTTCATAGGTATCTTCGTTGATAAAACGTCCTAGATTCGGGTCATACCAGCGGGATCGCAGATATTGCAGCCCTGTTTCTTCATCCCAGTATTCTCCCGCATAGCGGAGCACATTCGGCGTATGCTCTTCTACCACTCGCGGATTGCCCCACACATCGTAGGTGTACCGGTTCAGTATGTCACCTGCGGCATTTCTCAGCTCGGTCACATCGCCGTGTCCGTTCTTCCAATAGGTTTGCAGACCGCTATCCCCAGGAACATGCCGTGCTTGAAGTTCCCCGCTAGCGTCATACACGTAACCTGCTGTGATGGACACGTGGTTGTTTGATCCTACTGTGCCTTCTGCCACCAGCAATTGACGATCGTCATAGTAGTATCGGGTTGTTGCTCCTCCTTGACCTGTTCTCTCATACAATAGGCCGTCACCGTTATAGCGATACTGTACCTTGCCTTTCTCTGTGTCGACTTCGATCAGACGATTCCGCCCGTCATATCTGTACTTGGCCTGACCCAGATCCGGTTGACGTTCACTTGTCATTTCTTTACGATTGCTACGCGCATCATACGTATAACTCTCGTTAAATACACTCGAGGACTTCAATCGATTCAGTGCATCGTAGGTATAAAGGGAAGCCTCTGCATTGTCGGTCTTGGATACGATATTTCGATTGTTATCGAAACTGTACCCGTAGTTACCAAATACATTTCCACTCCGAGTCTGCGTAAGCCCCGTCATATCAAACCCGCTATAGGTGTAATTCTGTTGCAATCCGTTACTTGTTTTGAACTGAGACAAGCTCTTGTTACTCCGGTAACTGTACGTATACGAGCCTAGTTCGGTATTGCCCGTGCCCTTCACTTTTAGACTGGATACCTGTGGCAACGGAACAAGGTAACTCTGCTCTACACCTAACTGGTAGTTGCCTGAGCCAAATTGTTGACTCGTCCGCAAACCTCGTTCTTCATAAGCGTAAGTCAAGGCGGACCCATCGGGATACGTCAATGTAGCAAGATCGCCATTGGCATCATAGGCGTAACCTGTCGTTCCAGTCCCGTCGGTCATCGCTGTTCGTCTTCCTGCGGCATCGTAAGCATATGTTACTGTCTCATCTGAGGTTATGTGTTGGACTTCAAAACCTCGATTGTTATACACATACGTCTGCTCTTGTCCCATACGATCCCGGTACACTGTCAGTTGATCTGCGTTGTCATACGTAAACCACTCCTGTTGGCCTAGCGGATCAGTCTGTTTGATCAATCGGCCTAACTCATCATGCTCGTATACCATCCGCTGACCATCGGCATATTGCAACGAAGTCATGTGGCCCGACAGGTTGTATGCATAACTCGTCGTTTGTCCAAGCGAGTCCTTAACGGATAACAATCGATTCAATGCGTCATAGGTATACGTCGTGCTGTTCTGATTGGCATCCGTGGAGGAGATCAGGTTCCCTGCAAAATCATAGGCCAATTTCATCAAAGTCACGTTGCCTGATGCTTTTACCTCTTCTTTACTGGTGAGTCTGTCAAAAAGATCATAGCTCTCTCTAACCGTATTACCTGCTCCATCTGTAATGGATTTTACCCGGTTCACATCATCATATTGATATCGATTCGCCCCTATGCCAAATACCTCTAAGGACACCCGGCTCCAAGGGTCATATTGATAGGAGACACTGCCGTTGTTATAGTCGAGCTTTCTTATTAATCTTCCATACGAATCATAGCGATATAACGTCGAACCCCGAACATTCACTTCTGAGTTTAACTCTCCGATAGGTGAATAGATTTTACTACTCATGACACCGGTAGGGTCAGTTACGGTTACCTGATTCAACGCATCATTATATGTTACCTTAGTCTGCGTTCCATCCGGATACTTCTCTGACGTCATACGTCCAAGTGCATCATAAGTGAACGAGGTGGTGTTCATATTCCCATCTGTATATGATTGCTGTACGCCACTAAGTGGATCGTAGACCGCCTGTACAGTTTGAATATGTGATTGTCCAGTATGATCCGTAACTTGAACCGACTGACCTGTTAGAAAAAAGGTTTTGGACGATGGACTGAATGTTTGCCGAACAACCGTATCTTTTCCATTTCCTTTAATGGTTACTTTAATCGGATTTCCATTCACATCATATTCATAATTGATCTGTTCAAGAAGAACCCCTGCTTTATTCTTAGAGACCTTTGTCAGTAGGTACCCTTTGTTCAGATCATAGGTATATGTTGTAATCAAGCTGTCATTCGCATTAAGCGGCTGTACGATTCGGGTTGGTGCAATACGGTTGTTGATGGAAACAACATCGTTGGTAATCGTCGTCGTTGCACCATTTGCATCCGTTATGGATGATACCAGTCCGAACGAATCCAGCGTCTGTCTTGTTGGTTTCCCGATCAGTAGCCCCGATTCACCAAAACTGTATTCATTCAACGTAATGGGTGTCGGGAACCGTTTGGACTCATCATAGGTGTACGTACTGACCTTCTCGGCAGCAGAGCTATCTGCTGGCTTTATGGCTTTACTCAGCAAGTAGTACGTATCAGGTGAATTGTCACCCCAATATTTTCGTTTGAATGTATATTTTGTTTCTAGAGCACCTTCAACCCCGAAAGCATTGTACGTAACGTCTTGGCCGTATGAATTCTTGTTATAGTATGAAGTATCTACAAATGAGGTCTTTGTTCTGGATTCAGAAGCTGTAGGCGAACTGTATGAATGGGTCATGCCGGAATAGGTAACTATGGTCTCCACTGCATACTTTCCAGTGTAGATCTGATACATGCCTGTACTGTATTGCGTAATAGCCTTATTTGGATGTTCAATGGCGGACAAGAAAACCCAATCTTGCCATCCCCAATAGAGCATACGCAACGTACCTGTAAAGTCTTTATAAGATTCAAATAAATTGAAGGGAAGCCGCGAGTACTGGGTATACGTATATTTGGTTGCTCGTCCCAGCGGATCAATAACCTCGCTTAACACATCTCTGTTCGTGCCATTCGTTGTATAAGGTAGCTTCGTTTTCTTGTACGTCACAGAGCGATTTCCAATAGAAGCACGCACCGTATTGCTGCTATCCTGATAATCCAAAGTCAGATAATTACGATGCTGGTCGTCTGCCGTAACCGTCATGACCGTCTGAAGGACCGGATAGCCATATCTCCCCATATAGCTATAGGTCAAAACAATCCGATTCCCCACTCCGTCGCGAATCTCAACAAGGTTACCAAATCCATCAAAATATTGACGAGTGTCCTCTTCAAAATTTTCTAGAACATACCGGATCTCTGTGTTACCTCCAGGTGGAGGTGAAGTTTCTGCGAATCCGATATACGGATACGGCATTCCTTCAAGTCCGTTACCCGTTCGATCCGAGCGCATAAACGAGCCTAATCCTGCAATATGAAGACGGTTCTCACTAACATTGTAATATGAAATATCCCAGGACCAGCCTTTACCCAATAGAAAACGTTCATCATCTATAGATATTCGTTTCTGATTCCCGTAAATCCCGCCCTCACCTTCGGCAAAATAGATGTCGTCCTTGCCTGCCGTACTGTTGTACACACGGGTAAGAGCAAAGTCCAATCCGTTTGAGCCAGGCAAGACCAGGTCAGTTACTCGTAAGGTGAGTGAGGAGTCCGTCATGGATATACCGCCCGTTGAATCACCAATGCTATATGGGGCTTGATCATATTTTAATTTGGCCCGCTGAATGGCTACCTCATCATATCCTCTTGATTGGGCTGCCATCATTGAAGAAGAAGGTGAGAGCGAATTCTGTTGCATTTGTTTTTTCTGATCTTTGTTTAATTGTTGCTCTAATAATGCCATTTCCTGCTCATGAATTTCATACGGAGTAAGCTTTCGATCAGGATACTTCTTATCCATAAATTCTTGATAGTTGCCTCCGGCACGCTTCGCTTCCAAACCCTGGTAGATGTCGCTTAGACTGAATCCTTTCCCCATTTCCGATACAATCCAGTCACTCTCCACCTCAAATAACTCCGCAACGGAACTAATCGTTATCAGATCTTCCGAAGGAATTGCAGACTCAAAGTCTGCTGGGAAAGAGCTATCTTCCACACCAGAATGAGGTTCAGCTACGGCTACAGGAATTCCCAAAGGCTGCAGGGTACCTGTAAACATTGAAACCATCATCACAAGTGCTACGATTACACCTATACACTTTTTCAATCTGAGAGATTTCTTCATATGTTCTCCTCGTCATATTATTATTTTTTTATTTTTTCGATCAGGTTCCCCTTGGCATCATAGTGGTATTGAATGACGTCTTGATCCATTTCAACAAGCGTAAGACGTCCGTTCACATCATACTGATATCGATATGTTACCGGACTGGCCGTTTGGAAGTTCAGCTTAGCAGTTTCTTGTATCTCTGGTTCAATAGATACACTTACTGGTTCAACGTAAATTGTCATCGGTTCTTCATCCCGCTTTTCTTCCATAACAAGCCGCACACGAACAGCAGCTGTACCTTCGGGAGTCTCTCCTGTCACCCGGTCTGTCCATTCAGATTCCATCAACACATCACCAGAATCGTCTAGAAATTGAAGCTCCCAATTCACTTTCCCGGTATAAGTTGCAGAGTCGACCCGAGCCTTTCCAGACCCTATGTAGAATTGCTTTCCTTCGACACGCGCATCTTGAGAAAGAAGTACCGTCTTGCCCCGCTTGGAGTCACTAAGGTGTATGCTCAGAATATCAGACTCTCCTGCAACGGATGAGTTAATTCTTTTTAAAGAGCTTTTCGCCAAGTCTTGATCCGTATGCCAAAACTTAACCCCGCTCATGTCCTCTTCCAACTCAAGAAAGTTCCCATTCCGCAGTATTTCTCCATATGTAGTCACTTGGGATGTTTTCGTGGGTTCAGATACCCGATCTCCCTGTCTCGCACGGATGCCAAACTCGTATTTTCTTCCAGCGACAAGATCCTCGGCATAATGGAATGGAGTCTTCGTTTCAGCGACCAGATTGCCAGACTCATAAACTTCATAAGTAACTGTTGGCGTGAATCCCTCCACCGGCTTCCACTTCAAGGATACAGATCTGCCTGTTACTGATTCGACCTCCAACTCTTCCGGTGTAGAAAGCGTTGTAGAAGACTCACCTGGCAAATAATCACCATTGTTAGATGAATTATTTTGGTTAGTTTCCACGTTGATGTTATCACCCTCTGCACCTTTAGCTATGAAATTTGTCCCAATCATCAGAGCCAATACTCCCGCAGCTGTGACAACAACAATACTTACTTTTCTAGATACCCCTCTCATAATCCCCCTCCAAATTTTCCAAAATAAGAACTTAAACAACATTATATTCAATATAAGAGACTATTTCTATAAAAATTTCCATCAAAAACGGTAAATTTGTTCCAAAAATAACGTTTATACGTCATTTTTCAACAACAAAAAAGAGATCGTCTCGATAAAATATCGAAACCATCTCTCAATCTTTTACTATTTATATATCCAAATAAACTATATTCATTATAAAAAACCATTTTCTATCCCATTACTTCCCCGATACCTCACGAATCTGGTACTTGCACTTCTTGCCGCCATCAGCATAACATTCAGTGCGCTCGACGTCCGCTTGCAATAGGGATCGAAATAGCTCCAGCTCACAACGACAAGCCTGCTTGTACACACTCGCAACCTGCACGATTGGGCAGTTCAGTTCGGTGATGACATACGTACCATCCTCTTCGATAGATGCATCAGCCATATACCCGTTGGCATTCTGGATTCGTGCCAGTTCCTCGACTCGTCCGGCAAGGTCATGCCCCTCCATCTGCGGCAAGCCACTGCGAAGCAACTTGTCACGGCGACCTTCGAAAAGGGCATCCACGACTCCACTGCCTGCCGTATCAGACAGTTCATCAAGCAGTTCCAGCGTTAGAGAAGAGTACGACTTCGGGAAATAATTATCTCCGCGATCCGTCAGATGATATACCGAGGAGGGACGCCCTGCTGTTGCACGAGCCTCACGCACCTCGATCCATCCTTCCTGCTCCAGTGCTGTCAGATGGCGACGAATCGCCATTCCGGTCAGCCCTAGCTCCGCCGTGATTTCACGAGCCGTCATCGTTCCTTGCTGCTTCAGCATGAACAGAATCCGTTCACGCGTTGTACGTTCTTCTTCACGCTTCATGTTCAGCACCTGCTCTCCTGCTTATGCCTGTACGGGCGCTGCCTCCCGGCAAGCATCCGAGCAAAAGCGGTTATGCGTCTCTTCGCAATCCTCACAGCAGACATGCTGCAGGTTGCAGGTCGGACAATTAATATATCGGTCATGTGTCGTACCACAGTGATAACAGCTGGCGATAACAATATCCTCATCGGTACGGTTGATCGGTACGGAAATCCGCTCGTCAAATACATAACATTTTCCATCAAACAGGCGCCCCTGCACCTCAGGGTCTTTCCCGTAAGTTACAATTCCGCCTTCCAGTTGGGCAACATCCTGGAAACCTTCTTTGATCATAAACCCTGTCAGCTTCTCACAGCGGATACCGCCTGTGCAGTACGTAATGATTGTTTTGTCCTTCATATCACCGAGATTCTCGCGAATCCACTCGGGGAATTCACGGAATGATTCGACATCCGGGCGGATAGCGCCGCGGAAATGACCGATTTCATACTCATAATCATTGCGTCCATCAATGACGATAACGTCATCCCGTTGCAAATGCTCGTGGAATTCCTTCGGTGAGAGGCGTTTACCGCTAATCTCATTCGGATCAAGTTCATCGTCTACGCGGAAAGTCACCAGTTCTGCTTTGTGACGCACAAAGATTTTTTTGAACGCATGCTCTTCCACATCATCAATCTTAAACACCATATCCTTGAACAGCGGATTGGCATGCATGTCCTTCATATATTGCTCTGTCTGCTCTGGCGTTCCTGATACTGTGCCGTTGATGCCTTCGGAAGCAATCAGAATACGGCCTTTCACCCCTAGGTCCTTGCAGTATTGCAGATGCTCCTGCGTAAACGTCTCGGGGTCTTCGATCTTCACGAACTTATAATATAAAAGCACGCGATACGCGCTGTTACACATGTATATCACCTGTTCCTCTTCCATGTTGTTGGCCGGTTCCTCCGGCGAGCCACCTACATTGCACCCTGACTTGCAGAAAAAGAAAAGAAACAGCCGCCCGAAACATCGTCTCGAACTGCTGTCTAACCATTCGACTTTATATTCCTGCATACTAGTTTATCGGAAGCGCAAGGACTTAGTCAATATAAATGTATAGAAAGGCATGAAAGATATGGAACACGCCTTCCATGCCGCCACTATCCTTTGATTGGGCAACTATTCCGAAATCGTAATGACCGAGGTCACAAAGTGATACTTCTCATTCTCCATCACCGATTGAGATAGCAAAATTTTATTCCCCTGCGGGCTCCAGGCTAACGAATCAGAGACATTGTCCATCTCTGCGGAAATCTGGAATTGCTCTGCAGATTCGGTGTTGGAAACAAACAATCCTTTTTCGTTATCCTTATCGGAATTAATCGTGTACGCGATCTTGGAGTCGTCACCCGACCAGCTTGTGCCAAAAATCTGTGTGCCTCTGGCGAGTGTGGCCTTCTCATTGCCTTCCAGATCGGTGAGCACCAGCGCCCGTTTGGTATCCGCTGTTCTTTTTACAATCGCAAGCCTCGTTCCGTCGTTCGATGGGATGACCCACTCCACGCTTTTGAGCACCTGTTTGGCTTCGCCCGTCTTCGTATCATAGGTGTTCAGTTGACCGTCTTCTCCGGTAATGTAATAGATCATGTTGCCCGACACCTTGATGCTACGCACGTTAAAGTTACCTGTCTCTACCAATACTTTAGTGGTGCCGTCCAGTGCAGCCGAGATCAGATCTCCTTTCATATTGGAAAAAACAACATGTTCATTATCGAGCCAGGCACCTTCCTGAACAAATCCATCCTCTTCACCCGCAGCAACCGCTTCTCCGCTCTTCAGGTTCAGAATGAAAGGCCAGCCTGTCGTTTCCTCCGTCTGCCAGTAGAACAGATGCTGTCCATCCGGCGATACCTGCGGTGCTCCCAGGTTAACCTCGCTCTCTATAAGCGGTGTATCTGTGCCTTTCGTCAGATCAACCATGTACAGGTTGTGCGGATAACGTTCCTCTCCCTCTACACTAACAGGTTTCATGGACGTGTTTTCTTTATCTGTCACAATCGAACTCTCGCTCAACCAAGCGATTCCGCGCATATTAGGCAGTTTATCTATTTTCTCAAGTTTGAAATTCTGGTAAACGGACGTGTTCGTGTTATCTTTGACCGTAATGTCTGTGCCTGTTTTTGCACCTTGTGTATTGCCAGACGGCTCTGTGGTGCTTCCACAGGCAACAGTGATCAATAACGCAGCTGCCCCCAGCGCTCCAAACGTGACTTTCATCCATATCATCATGTCGTGATCCCCCTCGGTTACTTATGCTATACACCTATCATAAAGCCGGCATACTTCCAAAGTTATTCAGACTTGTTTCCAACTTGTAAACTTGTATCTATATAAATTGAACTAAAATTATTTACATGAATACTCCGATGACAGAATAACCTTCCAATCACTCTTATCCCCAGATTTTTCTGATCCCTTTTCTCAAGGGGAAAATCCGGTGATAAAGGCGAAGGGTATGCTTCCGATGTTAGCTTTCTTTCAGAAAGCTTTTAGCTCCGCTTTTTCAGGTTTTTTCTGTCCTCTCCGTTTCTTATGTAAATGATTAGTGCAAGATATATTGATCTCAATTTACAAGTGGGAATACGAGTTGAAATGTCACGCCATCTTGATGCTCCTGATCGCTCGGTAGTAGCGTAATCGTTCCGCCCTGTTTTTCAACAAACTGTTTTACGAGGGATAGACCAAGTCCGGTTCCGCCTGTTTTGCGAGCTCTGTCCTTATTGACGGTGTAAAAAGGTTCAAAAATCTTCTCGCGTGCCTCTTCAGGGATCGGCGTACCTGAGTTATAGATGCGAATAACCGCCTGATGTTCCTCTGTACGCCGCTCATTCTCCACTCGAATGATGCCTCCAGCAACGTTATATTTGATCGCATTGTCCAGCAGATTGATGAAAATGTGCATCAGACTCTCCCGGTCACTGTGAATGACGGCAGGCTCCAGATCGAGCTCCATGTTCAGTGCAAACTTTTCAACCTTGCCTCGCATTCGCCCGCAAGCGTCCGCAAGCAATGCCCTGATTTCCACATCCTCCGCCTGATTCTCGAAATCGTACTTTTCAAGCGCAGACAGGTGTAGCACCTTCTCTACCATTTCATATAATCGTTCGGTTTCTTTCCCGATATTATTCGTCGCATCATCCAGCAGTTGTGGATCATCCTTGTACATATTTAAGAGCTCCACGTATGCCTTGATGGACGTCAGTGGTGTCTTGAACTCATGACTGATGTTGCCGATATATTGTTTCTGTTGCTGCTCCAGCGCTTGTAACTTCTCGATTGCTAGTTGCAGCTTCTGCTGCTCTGCATGCATGGCTGCAATGTTTTGTTGAATAGACGTGCTCATATAATAAATCCCTTGTCCCAGCTCGCCCAATTCATCCTTGCGTTTGACCGGAGATTCGGTAATATAGTTGCCTTCTTGAATGGAGGCCGCTGATTTCTTCAACCGGGTAATCGCTACAGCAAAACGGTTGTAGAACAGATAACCTAGAATGAAACTAAGCGCAACCACCGTGATGCCTGCCCATAAGAACAATTGTTGAATCCGGGCATAGAAATCCTGATAACTCTGCACGGAATATTGAATCCAGATGGCACCAATCTGTCCCTCCGGGCCGTCTAGCGGAGCGGCATAAAGCAATGTCTCTCCCTGCTCGTGATAGGCAATTTTATTCTTCAATGCGTAATTCAGAGTCTCCTGAACGAGTTCATTCTCACTTGGCGCAAAAGAAGCTCCCACTTGTTTGCCACTCATGTCATATAGTGCAATTGGCAGGCCTGTTGAGTCAGAGAGAGCTTGCGCCAATCTACGTCCATTTTGCTGCAGGAACTGTTCCGGCTCCTGACGAATGGCCTCCGTATAATATGCCTGGCGCACATTCAGATTAATGAGACGCGTCTGTTGCGCGAGAGTACGCTCTACCTGTGATTGCTGATTAAGCTCAATGCCTCGGAGTACGAGGGAACTAAGCACAACCACCGTGAGGATGAGCAATGCGGCCAGAAACACGCTGAATTTTAGCTTGATGCTGACTCTCATACCGTTCCGCCTGTTTCAGGAGCAGTTGCCTTGTACCCAATACCGTATACCGTTTGCAGCATTTGCTGATCGGTATCTCCGATTTTTTTGCGCAAACGCTGGATGTGAATATCTACCGTCCGTGTCCCCCCTGCGTACTCCATGCCCCACACTCGATCCAGCAAATCATCCCGTGTGTACACCCGTTCCGGATTGGACATCAGAATGGTCAACAGGTCGAACTCCTTGGGCGTTAAATCCAGCTTCTCTTCACCCACCGTCACAGTGCGATGAGCAACATGAATACGCAGGGTTCCATTGACAATTGCTTGGCTCTTGGAGTCGTCCTGCGGTGGGGTACTGCTTTTCTCTACCCGACGCATCAGTGCCTTCACGCGGGCGAGCAATTCGCGGATTTCGAACGGTTTGGTCATATAATCGTCTGCGCCCATTTCAAGACCGACAATTTTATCCACCAGTTCGTTCTTGACGGTGAGCAAAATAATGCCGATATCCTCCCGATCCTCTAGCCTGCGGCAGACGCCATATCCGTCCAGTTTGGGCATCATCACATCCAGAATCATGACTTGAGGATGGAACAAAGCCACCTTCTCCAAGGCCTCTTCGCCATCATTCGCTGTCTCTACTTCATATCCTTCACGCCGCAGTGCGTACGCAATGGCACTGACGATGCTGGATTCATCATCCACAACCAGCACTTTTCTATTCATCGGATTCATCCTCTTTATCTGTGTCATTGGTTTATGCGTTTATGTTATCAAGATCGCGATCATTACGCCATGAAACTTTGGTCGTTTTCATTACCCTATGGATACCTCGCAGCAGGTACGTTGCTCTTCTTCTTTTATACCCCAAAGACGGCAAAAAGAGCCATTCCACCGATGGATTGGCTCAAAATTTCTCTATTACATGTGGACTGTAACGATGTGAAATTGACTGATAATATTTAAACTCTAATCATCTTTGTTGGTACCTATTGCTAAGGTAGCAACTTACGGATTTCCTCTTCGGAAAGACCCGAGGCTTTCACAATGGCGGACATGTCCACTCCAAGGGCTAACAGCTCACGGGCCATCTCTTGTTTACCTTCTCGTAAGCCTTCCTTTTTACCTTCCCGTAAACCCTCCAGCCTACCTTTGGCTGTCCCTTCTGCCCGCGCTCCCTCAATCATCGACTTTTCATCACTCAGGGCCTTCATCCGGGCATCATACGCCATACGGGTAGCGGCATCATGACTCAAAAATTCCAGCGTATCCATCGCTTTCTTCAACATCGGTTCATTCATCGCCAGCACCTCCCAATTTGATGTGTCGATCCCTCTCAGGAATAACAGCCAATTCACAAGTCCGCCCTTCTCCAGCGGAATAGGGTGTTTCTCCAGCTTCGTTAACTCCATCACATGGATTTCAATGTCATCCGTCAGGCTAATCCCTGTGTGGTCTTCCCGCAAATGAAACACATTGTGGTAACGTTCATTATCCAAACAGGAGTAGTTCAAAATGTTAATAGTCACACACTTTTTAAGCAGATTATAGTTCTCACCCTTTTTAATCTGGTGGAAGTACATCTCACTCCAATAGAACAGTGTGCGCTTCTCCATATGGTACGGGTTGAACAGCTGCATCTCAATATTAATGAGCTTTCCTTCGACCGTCTTCGCCTTAATATCCAGAATGGACTGCTTATCCTCTGGACTATCTTTATCCGTGTACGTGTTAATAACCTTAATCTCCGTTAAGGGAGCCTCGCCAGTTTCAATAAACGTGCTGTTCAGAAAAGCTAACAAAACATCTTTATTTTGCTCACTTCCAAAAATGCGTTTGAACACAAAATCTACCCGTGGATCAAGCAGTTCCGCCACACATCATCAGCTCCATTCTTCACCAGCATTATACCATAATTCCCATCCTTCCTTTTGTTTAAAAATAATGAACTAAAGTATTTACACAATCCACTCCGATGACAGAACAACCTGGAGAGTAGCGGTTATCCCCAGATTTTTTCGATTCCCTTCTCCAAAGGCGAAAATCCGGGGAACAGCGTATGCTTCCGATGTAGCTTTCTTACAGAAAGCTTTCAGGCGACCGCTCCGCTTTTTCAGTTTTTTTCTGTCCTCTCCGTTAACGTGTAAATGAACAGCTCAACTTATATAGCATCATTTGATTATTCATTCCTCAAACGACAAATTTAACGGCTCGTCCGACATCTCGTATTCCGTTTCCATATGCGTCACAGGTGTGTTTAGATCCACCTCTTCGAAGCGGAAGCTGTCCACCCAGACCTTTCCTTTTCCGTTCAGAATCACCCCAAATGAAATCACTGCGCTCTCAGCCGGCACATCCAGCACAATGCTGTACTGATTCCATGGCTGCGTACCGGTAATCGGCCGGTCATGCATATTATCAAACTGCAGCACATCGTGCACTTGATTATCCACACGCATCCATAGTCCGCAGAATGCTTCTACACGATCCGTTTTAACAAATCCAGTCAACTTCATCCGTTTACCCACATATTTATCTGCCCTGAACTGCTGCATCATCGTAGCAAATTCATTTGGTTCCATCGGTGTAACGGCCTTCAAATACCCTGAGGCCTTGCCTTGATGTACCTCGGCGGGATCAAGTCCCATCTCATAGTTTTGCGGGTGACTTCCCGTTAACATCCAACCTTTGATTTCCGTTGTCGTATTCATCTCTATTTCTCCTCCTCTGGTTTTCCCAGTGAATAGTTTAAGATCAAATAATTTGCGAAACCGCCCAGGTGGCATGCCATACATTTTGCGAAAAGCCCGAGTAAACGCTTCCTGACTTTCGAATCCGCAGGCCAGCGATATGTCCAGAATCCCTGCATCCGTAGAACGCAGTGCGGTGGATGCCAGACTCATCCTCCGATGGCGAATGTAATCAACCACCGTCATGCCCACCTCATCCCGGAATACCCGGTGATAATGATATGGCGATAATGCCGCCTTGGAAGCCACGTCTTCCAGCCCAATCTCTTCATGCAGATGGTTCTCGATGTAGAACAAGCTGTCCTGAATCATCTCCTGATATCGACTCAATTGAAGATGTCCCCCTTCCATATCCTTACTATACGTGTTCACGAAGGAGCCGTTTTGATCATTTTTGCGGAAAATAAAAAAAGAAGAGCCTGATCAGGGACAACCATGTCCCTAACCGACTCTTCATAACTCTCATTTAAATGTGCTCCTCGGCCAAGTACAGCCTGATCAGACTGCCGGAACCGGCTGTGCACCAGCCTCTTCCTCATCATGTTCCACCAGCTCATGCTTCTCCCATGCACGGCTCTTCCAGCGGAAGTACATGATGACTGCACGTGTCCACTCGTCTGCCGCAATAGCAAGCCACACGCCTGCCAGCCCCATATTCAACTGGAACACCAGTAGATAGCCAAGAGGCAGACTCATGCATACCATGGAGATCAGCCCCATGTATACCGGGAACTTCGCATCACCTGCCGCACGCAGGGAACCAATGATAACGATATTACACGTACGCCCGGTTTCAAGCACCAGACTGAGCAACAATACCTGTGCGCCGAGCCTGATAATTTCCGGATTTTCCGTAAAGATGCTCATCAATGGCACGCGGAAAATGATAATGATTACGTCAATCACAACGGTCGCCAGAAGCGCCCATTTTACACTGTCGAATACACGTTTGTACGCATCATCCTTCCGCCGAGCACCCACAAGACGGCCAACAATGATGGACGTTCCCATGCCGATTGCCATACTGAACAGATAAATGTAGCTCGAAATGTTACCTGCATATTGTTTGGTTGCCATGGCTTCCGCACCCAAATAGGTCACATACAGCGTGAATACGAGCTGACAGGAGTGATACACCATCGATTCCATCGCAGACGGTATACCGATGCGCAGAATTTTGCCAATAAAATTTTTGGACAATTTAATGTAATATTCAAAATCGACACGAACCTCGCTTACACGATACAAAAGCCAGAAGAAGATCAGCAAGCAGACGAAACGGCTACCTACCGTCGAGATCGCTGCCCCTTCCACACCCAGCTTCGGCAAGCCGAAATGTCCAAAGATCAGCGCATAGTTACCAATGACGTGAATGACGTTCATAAACACGGACACATACATCGTTTCCTTGGTATATCCATGTGTACGAATCGTTGCCGCCAGTGCATTAATGAGGGCCTGCAAGAAAATTCCGCCCCCGACAATGCTGATATAGGAACGAGCATAATCGTAAATTTCACCTTGTATATTCAAAAGCGACAGCAAATGTCCGCCAAACACCAGGAAGATCACACTCAGGATCAACCCGACTGCCAGGTTAAGCGTAATGGCATTACCTGTAACCTGTGCTGCTTCAGTCAGCTTTTTCGAACCGATATATTGGGCTACAACAATCGCGGCACCATGTCCAATGACTTCGAGTACAAGAATCGCAATGGAGATAATCTGGTTGGCTGCACCCACCCCGGAGACGGCATTATCCGATACCGAGCTAAGCATAAGCGTATCCACGCTCCCCATCAACATAAACAAAAAGAGTTCCAGGAATATAGGCCAAGTTAACCGAATCAGCTTCAGATCCTGGGCATCTGAACGGAGAGACTCTTTGGTCGAGGATATTGCTGTCATTTTCTCACCTTTCCAACGTTTGCTTCAATTCATAGGGTATGTTAGCACAGGTGGTTTGAAAATGCAGTAGTTTTGCGAAAATAATTGAAAATATTTTGGAAATTCCAGTAATAGGTATTATAACGCTTTCATGAAACCCGTCTGGCTACTCCTTTTGAATGGCACTCGATGATGCCTCCCAGGACATAACAAAACCCTCCCAGCACGCGTATTAAGCGATTAGTGGGAGGGCTCTCTTACGTTTATACTCAGCGGAAGCACTGACAAGCAATCATCCTTTAACCGAACCTGCAGCGATCCCTTCGACAATTCGTTCACTCAGCACCAGGAACGCAATGAGAATCGGCAAAATGCTGATCATCAACGTTGCACCAATGGCACCCCAATCGGTGGTGTACTGCCCGATAAAGTTCTGCACTCCGACAGTCAATGTTTTGTATGCATCCGAACTAATGAAGGTGTTCACAAAAATAAATTCGTTCCAGTCATAGATCATGTTAATGATCGCCGTTGTCGCAATAACGGATGCTGTCATCGGCAACACGATACGGAAGAAGATGCGGTTCACCGAGCATCCATCCATCACCGCTGCCTCTTCTACCTCTCTTGGAAGCGCATAATAAAATCCCAGCAGAATCATAATCGTAATCGGCATATTAAATGCAATGTATGAGAGAATGACCGATAACGGATGATCGGTGAGATTCAACTTCAGAAACAGACTGAACAGCGGAATCAGCGTGGAATGTACCGGGATCATCAGACCCACCATGAACAGTCCCAGCACCAGTGAACGTCCCTTCCAGCGCATGCGTGTGATCGCAAAGGTGACGAGACTTGCAAACAGCACCGTGAACACCACGGAAACGACCGTAATCCATACACTGTTGAAAAAATATAAGCTGATATTGCCTTCCGTCCATACCTTGACATAGTTCTCCCAACGCGGCGTAGCCGGGAGCGCAAAAGGAGCCATGTCGAATACTTCCTGATTATTTTTAAGTGAAAATAACAGCAACCACACTAAAGGCAAAATCTGAAGCAAAGCCACCAGAGACAGGAGCACGTATAACAGGACGTATCCAAGCCTTCTCGTCCATACCGGGCTATGGCCTGTCTCCGGGCCAACGGGCAACCTAACAGCCGGTTCCATCTTCAACGGAATGACCTCCTTTCATTATAAGTAAGCATCAGGAATATTGAATTGTATCTTTGGATGCCGTTGCCTTACGCAGTAACCACGTCACAACCAGACAGATGAGAAGCAGGAAGAAACCTACCGCACTGCCGTATCCAAAGTCAAAACTGCGAAATGCCTGACGATACATGTAGGAAGCCATGACTTCACTTGCGCCATTCGGACCGCCATCTGTCATGACATAGATGAGGTCAAAATATTTCAGTGAGCCAACCACGGCGAGCACCACGGTCACTTTAATCACTTCCGTAATGAGCGGCAGCTTAATCCGGAAAGCAATCTGCCACGGGTTTGCACCATCAATACGCGCAGCCTCGATGAGTGATTCCGGGATGTTTTTGAGTGCCGCGTAATAGATCAAAATATAGAAGCCTGCATACTGCCACAGAATCGGAACGAACAATGCATACAGCACCAGTGATGGCTCCGCCAGCCAGGCTGGCGGATTGCTAAATCCGATGGCTTCCAGAAAGCTGTTCAGTACACCATTACTGGGGTGATAGATCTTCAGCCATAACTGGGCAATCGCAACGGATGACAGCAACATTGGAATCAGATATATTTTGCGAAAAAAGTTTGCACCCTTGATCTTGCCTGACAGCACGAGTGCAATCATCAGATAACCGATGAGACTCAGCGCAGAGAACAAGGCTAATAAAAAGGTATGATTCGCACTCTGCCAGAACGTACTGTCCTGAAGCAATCTGGCGTAGTTATCCAAACCTATAAACGTCATTGCCCCAATTCCATCCCATTGCATCAAACCGTAATAGCCCGTAAGTACAATGGGGATGTAGACCAGAACCAGGAGCAGAAGCAGCGCAGGAAGCACGTACAGCGCAGCCACCAGGCGGTTCGACATGACTTTGTCCAAGACGTATTCCTCCCTTCAAGCGTTCAAACATTCATATGGTGTACGTGTCGGTGAGGTCTACATCAGTTGCCTTTGTCGATCGCAGCCTGATGATTCTTCACAAAGTCTTCCGGTGTTACTGCTTTACCAAACAGTGCCTGAATCATATCGAGATGCGCCTGAGCAGCAGCCGGTTTCATCTGTACATCTGCAAAGAGGGTCAGGCTGCTCGCCTGATTCAGCTCGTTCAGCAGATCGATGTAAAGTTGTGGCAGCTGGACTGCAGCGGTATCCACTTTAGTTGCTGGAATGACTCCAGCTTCAGTCACCGAGCTTTCGCCCCATTTTTCCACAAAGTATTGAATGAATTTCTGCGCTTCGTCCTTCACTTTTGAGTTCTGAGCCGCAAACAATCCTACGCCCGGTCCGCCTACCCAGCTGTTAATGTCGCCTTTGCCGCCATCAATCGTCGGGAATTTGAAAAATCCAACCTTATCCTTGAGGTCCTGCGGAATGTCCGGGTTCGTTGTAAAGTTTGGCAATTCCCATGTTCCCATCAGATACATAGCCGCTTTTTCATTCATGAATTCGGATTTGCCCTCATCGTTGGACAAGCCGTTAAAACCTTTGTTGAATGCGTTCATATCCACCAGCTTCTGCACTTCAGCCGCAGCCTGTGTCAGTGCCGGATCATCAAACTTACCGGAGCCGTTAATGGCTTTCTCCAATGCATCCCCGCCTACACGATTCGCAAGGTACATGTACCAGAGTGACCCCGTCCAGCGGTCCTTATTCCCCAGTGCAATCGGCACTTCACCGTTATCGGTCAGCGTCTTCACCACGTTCAGGAATTCATCATAGGTGGCTGGTGTCTGCAAATTATATTTTTCAAATATCGCTTTGTTGTAATAAATAGGAGAGATATTCAGCTCAATCGGCAGCGCATAAGTTTTACCGTCTACCGCGTAAGCCTCGGTCGTTCCGGCGATAAACTTCTCGCCCAGATCCCCCTTCAGCAAATCATCGAGTGGTGCAAACAGGTTACCCTTCACATAAGGCTCCAGGAATCCCGCAGCCCAGGTTACGCCCACATCGGGAAGTTCATTGGAAGCAGACAGAATTTTCAGTTTGTTTTTGTATTGTTCATTCTCCAGCACTTCCTGCTTGATCGTCACATTTGGGTTATCGGTCTGATACTGCTGGATAATATCGTTGACCAGCTTGTTCTGTTGTGCGGAGCTGCCTGCAGGCCATAGATGCATGAATTTCAGAGTAACCTTGCCATCTCCGCCACTGTCACCGCCGCCTGCATTACTACCGGAATCCTTGCCCGCCCCGGAACCTGCATTGTTGCATCCAGACAAAATGACAGCCAGAATCAGCGTCCATGACAGGATCATAGCCAGTGTCTTTCTTTTCATATTTCCAACCCCCAATAGTGGAATTTCGGTTTTTGTAACCGCTTTAATAAAAGTGTAGCATGGGCATCATCCGACTATAAGGGTAGAATGATTTGGAAAAACTCCACTATTTTGAGTATTCATTCCCTTTTTGTTGAAAGAGTGAACTCTGCTTAATTCCATCTGTTAATCCTTTTCGTTCACAGAGTGACGATATTTACTCGGACTGATATTCTCCAGGCTTTTGAATACTTTGATAAAATATTTATCGGTCTGATAGCCTACTCTCTCCGCAATTTCGGAGATGGGCAGGTTCGTCTGCACTAACAACTCCTTTGCTCGCTGTACCCGTTTGCGCATGAGATATTCGCTGAAATTCAGCCCAACTTGTTCTTTGAACAGCACACTGAAATAACTGGAATTCAAGTGCAGGGAATCGGCAAGCTCACGCATCGTCATCGGTTCACCCAGATGTGTCTCAATGTATGCCAAAGCTTCTCCAATCGGTGTATTATCCTGTTGCTCTCTCCGTTCCCGGATGTCTACCAGCTTCGGGTCAACGATGTCTTGCATCGCTTGGATACGTCGTTGCTGCTCATGAAGAAGAAGTGCCTTCTGTACCGTCTGAAGCAGCTGCTCTTTATCAATCGGCTTGAGCAAGTAATCCACCACACCCAGCTTAATCGCTTGCTGCGCATAATTGAAGTCTGCGTATCCTGACATGATCAGCACCGCTGGTTTGCCAGGAAAATGTTGAATAGCTTCCACCAGAGACAAGCCAGACAACTCTGGCATGCGTACATCCGTAATCAGCAGGTCAGCCGGTTGGCTTGCAAGCCACTCTCTGGCCTCCACACCACTCGCAACCGTCTGAATCCGGTTCTTCCCGGCAGACCATGCTTCAAGCGTCTTCCGTATGCCTTCTCTTGTACGTGGTTCGTCGTCCACAATCAAAATTGTTTTTTCATGAATCATGTCTAGCCTCCGTTCCCCTCGGAATGTCGAATCGGATCACTGTTCCTTTACCAACTCCGCTCTCGACCGTAAGTTTGGCCTGCTCAGCGAGCTGATCGCCAAAATAAAGCCCGAGACGTTGATGTACATTAATCAACCCCACACCTGCTCCTCTTCCGGGAGCTACGGGCTCACCACCGTTTAGCGCCTGTTTAATGTCCTGAAGACGTTCCTCGTTTATTCCTGGTCCATTATCGCGCACCTCCACACACACGATATCTGTTATCGATGAAGGATATACGCTGATCTTTACCATTCCAGGTTTTAACGTATTCTCGATGCCGTACAGAACGGCGTTTTCCACAAGCGGCTGAATCAGCAACTTCGGCATGGGTACGCTTCGCAACTCTTCACTCAGCCTGATCTCCCACTGCATCCTATCACCCAGCCGCATCTGCATAATGTTCAGATACCGTTCTACATGTTCAAGCTCGTCCGCCAGCGTAACCCATTCATCCTGATGTGGGCTGGAGATTATGTAGCGAAATAACCGAGACATCGCGATAACCATACGCGCCATCTCCTCCTCTCCTTTTTCCTCCAGTGACCAGTAGAACGCTTCTAATGTATTGAACAGAAAATGAGGATTAATCTGGGATTGCAAAGCCTTCATCTCAGCCCGAGACTGCATGACCTCTTTCTCATGTACCACCTGTGTCAACTCATTCTGCCTGTACACCATCTGGTTATACACGTCATTCAGTTCATTGATTTCTAAGGTAGAACTCACCATGAGGTTAGGCCTCATTGCCCCCGGTTGTGCCCCGCGCATCGCCCGCATCAGCCGAATTAGTGGACGGGTAATCATCGTGGAGAGGAAAAAGGACATGACTAAGAAAAGCACAACGCCGATAATTCCCGATACAAGCAATGCCGTTCTCAGGATTGACACTCCTTCGGTAGTCTCTCGTAGTGGTGTCAGTACAGCCAGTGTCCAGCCTGTTAACTCGGATCGTTGCTTCACCACGATATAAGATTCTTTGCCATTCTGAACAACCGATTCACTGTTCATCACTGCCTGAGGATCGAGATGCACATCCAAATTAGAGGTCACCACTTCACCGTCACCGTCCAGCAGCATGATTGAATCCTGGGAGCCGTCTGCCCCAACCGAATCATTCAGTTGAAAAAAACTGCGTTGCATACGTACAACCACGTATCCCCCGTGCTCAAAGGAACGTTCCAGCAGACTGATTCGCCGAACAGCCAGAAGAATGCTTGGATCATCGGGATCGGAGCCAGCCCACACCAGTCGACCCTTACCCTCATCCGCTTTGACAATCCAGTTCCGCTCCAGCCTATGACTTAAGGAACGATCATCCATCGGAAAGATACGACTATAATCCGTGGTGTATATCTCCATACTCTGTGCACCATTAATAAAGGACTGGTAACTACCTGCAATCTGCAGTAGCGCCTGCCGCTGATTAAAACTCGCCTTCTGCCCTAGCTTCTCTTCATTCAGCAGACGTTGCACGTAAGCATCATCCGCAACCTGAGCGGTCAGGGAATTCACCTGTGCAATCAGTGCATCCAACCTGCCACTGGCCTGTACAGCGGTCTGATGGATATGCTTCTCGGCATTGTTTTTCAACAAAACCGCTACACGGTCATAGGCTGTGATGCCTGCGAGCAGCAGGACTATGAGCATGACCATTACAAAACCGACAAAGATCTGATTACGAAGAGAGTTAAAATGCCTTGTTTTCCGCTGCACTATCTAGACGTCCTCCTCTTTCTGCATGTAAAAGAAACCACCATCTCACGCCCGTATGTTACATAACGGGAATACACTCGATGCCGGATTCATCTACGTTATTCTGTTAAGGTTATATTGAAGCGCTTGCAAAAGAGCCGAAAAATTAAACTCTCTTATGTTTCTTTTCCTCTTAGCGGATCAACTTTGTTTAACCATTAAATTATCTCATTCAAAATAACATAGTTTTGTTTGGGGATCAATGGATTTCAACTGATTTTCAATAGATTAGAACATGATAAGAGAAGAACATGGAGCAACGTAAGCTCCACCCCTCGAAACCCCTTAATATGTAATTATATATAATATTATGAAATATTATATTATGATAGACAATATGAAAAATGATATCAAATACCTAACTTTCTAAGGAGATTCTTAACTTATGAAAAAAATGAGCCAAAAAAATTGGATTATCATTTTAACACTTGCTCTTGTAGCCTCTCTAGTTGCAAATGTTGTTGGTTATAATTCAAGTAACGGAAAACTAAAAGATTATTTAAATCAACAATACAGTCAGGTACTATCAGATTACGAAAGCAACATTCTTTCTACCTCAGATTCAATCTTGTCAACTTTGCAGAGCGCTATAGATAAAAAGATGATTAGTAAAGAGGAATTATTATTGTTATACAAGAGCTACGAACAGTTAAATCAGAATCAGAATCAATATGCAAGCTATGTACAGATATATAACACTCCTGATGGAAAAAAAGCTTTCTCTCTGGACATGACAGAACCTATTACTCTTAATTATGTCCCTGGTTTTATCTACTTTAATTCAAGTAAAGCTATGTTTGAAAAACTTCTTTTGCAAAGCGAATCCGATTCTGACTTAGTTGTAACTGCTAATTTAGATAAGAGCCTAAAACTTGCAAATGAAATCGTCCAAATAAACACAGCTATTTATAAAAAATATATCAATGAAAATTTCGCTAAATTGTCAAACGAAGAAGCAATACTGACCAGGTTACACTTACAAAAAGAGCTGACCATCTCTTTCACAAAACTAGCTGAGCTTGACGCAGAACTATTCAAATTAAATAACTAAATCCCTTTTAAAAATTCGCCATAAAAAAGAGCCAAAGCAGGTTTAACCTCTGCCTCGGCTCTTTTGCAATCATACATTAGAACATGCTCCACCATTCATTAGTGATATCCATCAATGTTACCCTTTAGGCAACGCATTACGCATACGCTTCTCTCTATACCGCTGATAGGCACGAATCAGCATGCCGATGATGATCATCACCACACCGATATTAATCGCCACATCCGCCAGATTCAATATGCCCCGGCCAGACGGAAACACCAGAAAGTCCGTCACACGAGCATAAACAAAGCGATCTATGGCGTTGCCGAGTGCACCCCCGACCATGAAACCTGCCCCGGCCTGCATCCAGAATCCCCGTATCTCACCTTTACGCCGATAATAGAGCATACCTACGATAAACAGCACAGCAATGACCCCGAATAAACGTGCATTCCCTTGAAACATGCTTCCGGCCATACCGCTATTTTCGTAATGTTGCAGCTGCATCCCTGAATCCCCAAGCCGCATCACTTCGCCAACCTCCATATACATCCGAACTGCAATTTTAGTACCCTGATCCACAAGCGTAACCAGCAACGCGATAAAATAAAACAACATCGTTTTCCCCCTGCCTGCCTAAGCCGCTCTTTATGTTCAATTGCAGAAAAATCATTATAACGTTCTTCTTACTCTACCACAGCGGTTATAACGTCTCCAAATGATCCGATCTTAAGTCTCTTCTAACATTCGATAAAGTGTGCAATTCACTACGGGCAGGTAGAGCCCCGTCCTGCGTCGAATGTAGAGCTTCATCACACATACGAAGGAGATGTCTTTCATTTGAATCCGATTAATCCCGAAATCACTGCAAGACTTGCACAGATGCAGCAGGAAGAACAGGAACTGATATGGGATACATTCAACTCCGAAACAGCACTACAACTCGGCCTGTATCTAGTTCAGGAAGCGAAACGCCGCTCACAAGCGGTGACCATTGATATTACGCTAAAGGGACACCGTCTTTTTTTGCATGCGATGGAAGGCACCCACCCCGATAACGAAAGCTGGATTCGGCGCAAAAACAACGTGGTCAACCACTTCGGCTCCAGCTCCTGGCATACGGCCTTACGACTACGGAGCGAAAATAAAATATTGGAGCAAGATTACCAACTATCTGACTCCGATTATGTACTGGCTGGTGGTGCATTTCCACTGATCCTAAAAGAGGAAGGGCAAGTAGGGACAATCACAATTTCGGGTCTGCCTGATGAGGAAGATCATGATCTCGTCACCACAGGCATTCGCTCATTTTTAGAGGGGTAGTACATACTCCATACTCATAACTGCGTTTCCTGGAACGTTGTGCACGTGAAAACCCGCCTTATATGATTGAATAAGGCGGGTTTAGTATTTTTAACTTTTTCGATCCAGAACGCAGTTAAGGAATCAGGATGGCTTTTTATTTTTCATCATGTGATATACATTGCTAAAGCTGCCGGAGAGAATGCCGACAATCGGGAAAATCGCCCAGTTAATATCCCAGCGCTGGTAGACGAAACCGGTAAAGAGGAAGAACGCTGTCGCGAGTGGCCAAACCACAGCCTCAACGGCTCGCACTGCTCGTGCCTCTTCTCTCTTGGCTGCATTCAGATGCTGATCCTCAAGCAACGTCGTATAGGAGCCCTGAATATTACCGTAATAGACAAACAAAAACACACCGATCCCCGCTGTAGCCAAGAGAGCCGATACACCGTAAGCCGCATACGTATCATTCACATAGGCCCCTGCAAATATGAAAACAGGAGACAGGATGCACAGACACACGCCCGTAATAAGAGCCACACGATATGTGAGTGCAAAGCTTACCTTACTGCGCTGGATAGTCATCAACAGGGAACGTGGGAGCTGGAACCCTTTCTCCATATACTCGAACCGTCCCAGCTTCATACCGCTATAGATGAACATACCCACGGCAACAGCCGCCAGCACAAACATACCACTCATGCCAATTACAGAGCCAATGCCGAACGTACCTTGATCTGATGAAGATCCTAAGCTCTCGAACAGCGTATCCATTAATATGAGAAAAGCTATTCCCGCCGAGGACAGCCACACGCCCAGCCCCGTCCAGAAGCCTGCACTTCGCTTAGCCGCGAGATAGGCCTGAACCTCTTCTTCGGTCAGCACAGGATATGTTTCCGAAGCATCCTCAGTCTGAATTCCGAGCTCTTCCATCAATTCTTCGATGTTGCCAAACTCAGAGATCACAATGCCAACGGCCTCATTCTCTGATCTGCCCTCCTGTTTTAACTCTAGATATTTATCTTCCATACCCGAAAGAAGCTCCTGTTTCATGCGCTCCACCTCAGGACTTCTCGGCAATCCCGCAAACATATTGTCCAGATACACCATTATTGTCTCCATATCCGATCACAGCTCCCTGATAAACAGATTAACGACCTCTTGCGTAACCTTCCATTCCTCGCATTTTTCTCTGTAATAGTCCAGGCCAGCTGGCGTGATCCGGTAATACGTGCGGCGTTTGCCCAGACTTTCATCCTGATAAAAAGATTCAATATATTCGTTTTTCTCCAAGCGGGTAAAGGCCGAATAGAGTGTAGTCTCCTTCATGACATACTTTTCATCGGTTAGCTGCCGGATGTTCTTGGAAATCTCGTATCCGTACGATTCTCCTTCAAGCAACATGTAGAGGATCAGCGTATCATTATACCCCCGTATTACGTCACTGCTAATCACAAAAGGTATTCCCCCTCATTACTTCATCTGTCGTAGTAGTTTGAGTATAGCACAGTTACTACGACAGATGAAGTAGTTTAGTTAAAATAGGCAAAATAAAAATCCGCACCTGGTTAGAGGTACGGATTTAATAGATGTAACCTAGTCTACGCATATTCTGTAAACCATTTACAAACGTTTCTCCTGCTCTGCGTTTAACGATGCGGTTACTGAATGGCAGTCAGCACATCCAGCAGCATGGACTTGAACTTCGGACGATCAATTGCTTCACAGACACGTACATTTGGCGCTTTACCAAAACGTCCGTTGATATCCACCACGCTGTATCCGCGTGTCAATTCCCCTGCCGCTTCTACGTCGACGTAATAATGACCCGACTTCGTCATGAGTGACTCTTCTGCGGCAACCGCCATTAACAAAGTGTCGGGATGGGTTGTTCCGTTTAATTTATGTACCGATTTGTTGAATTGCATGACTACTTTATTGATTGCAATGAAGAAATCGGAGCCCGAGGTACGGAGTGCTGCAATCTCTGCATGATCGTTATCATCCATAACGGAATATTGAGTACACATCTCCCAGCCAACCATCGTAATAGGGATGCCTGCATGCAGTACAATTTTGGCTGCCTCAGGGTCTACGTAAAAGTTATACTCCGCCGCCGGTGTGATATTGCCCAGTGCATTGTTCGTTCCACCCATGATATATAGATGAGCAATCTCAGGGATAATCGTTGGGTCCTTCTGAATCGCCATCGCGATGTTCGTTAGCGGCGCAATCGCCAGCAGTTCAATCTCCCCAGGATGTGCGTGAACCTTCTCGATAATAAAATCAACCGCATGCCCGCTCTCGGGACGTTGATCCGCCTTGGGGAAATGCGCGCCGCCCATACCGTCATCGCCATGCACATCTTCTACCGTACGATGCTGAGCCTGACCATAGGCCATGAGTGGACGCTCGCAGCCTTTATATACCGGAACCTTGCCGCCGTGTCCGGCAACCTGCACGGTGTACAGTGCATTTTCAACCTCTTGGTCAAACTGCACGTTCCCTCCGGTTATCGTAATGCCTTCCACCTGAAAATGATGCAATGCCGTCAGGATCGCAATCGTATCGTCTCCTGCTGTATCGGTATCAATGATGACTCTTCTCATGTTGCCGCGCTCCTTTTTCTGTATAGTATTCGTTTTATATCCGCCAAACGACCTTCGTTTATATCACTATACTTATTCAACGGACATATCTACGCGAAACGTCAGGGTTTATTTTACATCAAAAACGTACCAATGACGATGGAAACGCCGATGATCACGGAGCGTAACAACTGTGCTACCGCCATATTACCTCGTGCAATCTCGTCACACACTCGCATTTTCGGGATCAGGAAATCAAATATAATATAGACCAGACACAGAATAAGGATACCCAGTCCCGACCACAGAAGCATATCCAGCCATGCATGCGTTGAGAACGACACCATACCCACAATAATACACAGACCCAGCAGCTTGCTGCCCATGTACATACCTGCCGCCTCGTTGCCTTTGGCGATCTCCTCACTGTCGTTATACCGGGTCAATTTGCTAAATGCAAAATACCCCACAATCAACACCACTAACAGAATGCCGATCCCCACTGCAACATTCACGAGGTTCAACCCTAGCTTTTCCATTCCTTCTCCTCCTCATCATTCATTGGTTTACGTACAGCGGCTGCGCAATAATACGCCATATCTCCGGTTACCTTCTCCCCGACCCTGGGCAACATTCCGGCAAAACGTCCACCGATTACAAATACTCCTGTCAGCAAATAACCACGGTATTCCCCATCCTCTGTCTGAATGACAGCCTGTTCCATTGGCACAAGTTGCTGATATATCTTAGGCTGATTTTCGTAATAGGCGGCGACCTCTTCTTCTTCGTCATCATCTTTACTAAAGAGTGTAGATCCGCGTGCCGCATTTGTGTTTTTATCCATACCCGTATCTCTATTCGTATCCACGACGTCCCCCGGATCTTGAACTTCATTATGATCCAGCAAAACTGTGCCACGACCCTCTCGCCCCCAATAGCTCTTGGCTACGTAAGGTGCATCGCTCTGCTCAAACGGCTCCGCGGTGAAGTAGGTCGGCAGCAAATACCGTGAAATCACGTCCAACTCTGCCTCGTCAAAAAGCGTAAATCCACAGTACTCGGGCGTCTGCTCATTCCGCTCGTACAGCGACCAGATGGCAGCCATAAAACCTTTGCTTTGCATCAGCACATGCTGGACAGGATTCATCAGGCCAAGCTGTCCTTCTCGTACCAGTTCAATCAAAGCTGCGCCAATGTCCACACCGGTCGTTTCGTCCCGATCCCCAATCAAATATTCCAGCGGATACAACCGATATAACAATTGAATCTCGCGGCCCTGATGATACAGCGCTTCTCCCGGCACAATCTCAAGCTCCTCCAGCGGAGCATATAACACCTCATATCCAGCCTCACGGCAGCGTTCCATCAGGTAGGTGGTATTCGTACGATCCTCGACATGCTCACCGTAAGAGGTGAATGTGACTGGCCCCTGCAACCCTTGCTCAGCATAAAAGGATAACCACGATCGGAAGCAATCTCGGATACGTGCATCCATATGCACAGAGGGTGCAGTCCATGCCTGGTCTTCTGTCCGTCCGATCAAAATGTGTTCAAGTGCCGCCGATTCAGGAATACCTGTGGGCGTGTCGGTGTTATTTTCAATACATTTCAAACCAGCTTCGCCAATAATCCAGTCTTGACGAGTGATTCCGCCTGTAACAGCCTCCATACGCGCTGCCGGAATCAGCCCCGGATGTATGCCAAGTGCATGCTCCAGAAACGAATCTGGCATATATCGCTGAATAAAACGCATCACTTTTCCGTAAATCGCGTCCACCGCCTCCGCCGCAGTGTGTAGCTCTTTCAGTTCTTCCGGTGTATAAACCGTCAATGCGGGCACACAGTACTGTTTGCCGTACATACGATGATATGGAATTTGCTCACCAGCTTCGCTCGCGAAAATATCCTCATGACTGAACGGCAATGAGTACATTTCCCTCATCCCACCGACCTCCCCCGGATGATGCGGAGAATATTTGCCTGCTTCATGATGTCATTAACCTCCCGAACTTCGGAAAAAGCTGCCAAAGCCGCTCGATTTGGATTTGGTTGAGCTTTTATAAGAGCTACTGCCGTCTTTGCTTCCGCGATAAGAAGATCCGCCGTAATAGTAATGACCGCTGCTGGAGTCATACTCACAGCCTGTATCATATTCGGGATCACATTCGTCATTGCTACTGCCACATCCCGCAAGCACCGCAGGCACAGCCAGCATCAACGAGAATGCAACCAGCTTCGCTTTGGAGCCTGGTTTGGCGCTTGGAGTAGAGTGTGGTTTAAAGCCTATTTCAGAGCCTAAAATAGATGATGATTCTGATTCTAATACGTTGCTAGATGCTACTACAGTCTCAGAACCAGGCTCTAACGTGAACGCAATTTCATCCCCGATGACATTTCTGGACACTTGCCCGGATACAGGTTTTTGCACCTCTGCTTCCTTCATTACAGATCCACCTCTTTCATGAAAAACAGTACTTTCTTCCGATCCGCATCGAGCACGGAGTACAAAAACTCGTACGTCTCGCCTTCGCGTACCATGTAGTGATCCAGCAGCTGTTCGGCCAGTTCCATGGTGTAACCCGAGGATTCCGCAAGCTCCAGTTCCTCAAAGGAACGTCCATTCCACAGCATATATTCCGGGCTGTACATGGGAGACATTTTACACCTGCCCAGCGCTGCTTCCGCTATAGCAGCACCGTGCCCTTCCGGCATCTGCTGGTCATACGCAGTCACATAAATGGCGTGATCCCGCCGATCCTGACACTCATTGGACAGATGGGCCCATAGTTTGTTTTTCATCAGGGTAGCATCCACCAGCTTACGCATAAACAGTTCATCCCGCGTCACTGAAGCCTGCTCAAGCACGCCCGTTTCTGCCTGTTTATCCTCCGACCAACTGCGATACATCAATGAATAATAGATGGTGATTCCCTCCCAATCTGCAAGCTCGTAGGTGAGCCGATTCAATATACACAAACGTATTAAACGCATGAGGAGGAAAAAAGTTACACTATTCGCCGAGACATGTAAAAAGAAGCACAGACATTTATATGATTCTCTCTATCATTGTACTCCACCCTGCGTACTTGCTAGCCTATATGCCCGGCGTAGTTACCTGTTTTCCTACCCATTTTATCCCCTGCTCATGCGCTAACGATCAGGAGAAACGTTATTTCGGAGAAAAACCAGTGAAATCGGCTAAAAGCTCCACATTTTTAGTAAATAACGTTCCTGGTGATCGTTAGAATTTTAAAATCACTAAAAAACAGCCAAATAGCCTCTCCTCAGATCGTTAGAATATTCTGATTCACAACCACACAGAAAAGGACTGCCTCATGTCAGTCAATGCACACCAAATGCATCAACCGTGAGACAGTCCTTTACGTCCTTTGTACTCTAGTCAGTTTCTTTGTGCTCTATTCAGTTTCCTTGCACTCTAGTAGTTCCATACACTTGTAGCTATTACCTCAACAATCAGCCTAGTATTTACCCCATGGTACGAGTCTTAGATGTATTACTTGCATCATATCCGGTCCACTATCCCATCTCAGCCCATTGAGCCAATAACTCATCATATGCTGCCGATAACTGCTCCCGCTCGTTCCAGGCTTGCTCCAGAGCAACCGAATCATTGGCTAATGCTTCAAGTCGCTGATCAAGTTCCCGGATTTGAACCTCCATACGAGCCATCGCCTGCTCCAGTTGCTGAGCAGACCCGTGGTTACCACGATTGCTACCACTTCGGCTTTGACTGCTACTGCGGTCACCGTTCACACTTCCAACATTCTTGTTCACCCGTCCAGCATCGAGTTCAGTATGAGCTTGCTCTAACATGATCTCTCCGCTTGCAGATGCAACATCAGGTGCGTCTCCGCCTACTTTCAGTCGGGTGCTTTTGTTCGCTCCCGTCACCGCTGACTTCCCGTCGATTCCCGTATTCATTCCTGCTGCTTTTCTACTTTTTCCCGATCCGTTTCCAGCAAGACCTGCTCCTAGTTCTTGTGAAACTTCTTTCGCTGCATGTGCCTGTAGATCAAGCTTTTTCTCTCGGTACGCTTCATAATCCCCGAGATATGCCGTCAGTTGTCCATCCTCCAGTTCCCAGACACCAGAAGCCAGACGATTCACGAAGTATCGATCATGTGAGATAGCCAGCACGGTTCCTTCAAAATCAGCAAGTGAATCTTCCAGCGCCTCTCTTGAGGCAATATCCAGATGGTTGGTGGGCTCATCCAGCAGTAATACATTGGGTTTGCGATGGACCAGCAACGCAAGCCTCAGGCGAGTCCATTCCCCGCCGGACAGTTGCCCTACCGAACGGAAAACATCTGCACCATAGAATAGATATCTCGCCAGAATGCCACGAGCCTCCCCTTCCTCTACGCCTGCTTCCAGACGGAAGTGCTCCAGCACGCTCAGCTTTGGATTCTCAGGCTCCTGCTGCTGGGCCAAATATCCCACATCAACGCGCGCGCCCCATTCCAGCTTGCCTGCATCCGGCTGTTCTTCACCCAGCAACAGCTTGAACAGCGTGGTTTTACCGGAACCGTTACGGCCAATCAAGGCCGTTTTGTCCCCGTATTCCAGTAACGCCGAGACGCCTTGTAAAATATCTCGATCGCCGTATCGTTTCTCCACGTCTTCCAGCACAGCTACACGTTTACCTGTCCGATCCGTCGGACGCACATCAAAATCTGCATGACGACGTTCCAGCACAGGACGTTTTATTTGCTCCATCCGCTCCAGTGCTTTGCGCATGGAGGCTGCACGGCGGAAGAACTTTTCGTTACCGCCAACACGGCCCCATTCCTCCAGTTGGCGAATGGTTTCCTTCATTTTTTTCATGACCTTCTGCTGCTCTTTGAACTCCTCAAATTGCTTTAGTAGCCGCTGTTCCTTCACCCTCATATATTCGGTGTATCCGCCCGTAGCGATTTCGGCCTCTCCGTCCTCCAGCTCCAGCGTACGTGTCACGACCCGATCCAGAAAATAGCGGTCATGTGAGATCAGAATGACGGTACCCGAATAATCTCGTAAAAATCCTTCCAGCCACTCCACCCGCTCCAGATCCAAATGGTTCGTCGGCTCATCCAGCAATAACAGATCCGGACTGACGATCAGCTGTGAAGCCAGCACAACACGTGTCTGTTCGCCGCCTGAAAGCGAACCGAAACGCCAGCTGTAATGCGCCTTGGCAATATCCAGGCCATCCGCGACCTGATCAATCCGTGCATCCATCTCGTATCCGCCTTCGCGTTCAAACCGTTCCTGGAGCGCCGCATACCGTTTCAGCAACCTCTCCAGTTGCTCCGGATCTGCTGCGCAGGCCGGATCAGACATCTGCTGCTCCATCTCCTTCATCTGGTTACGACAAGCGATCAACTCTTGAAACCCAAGACCCAGTACATCCAGTACAGAATAGTCATCCAATCCTTCCGGTACTTGGGCAACGTAACCGACACGTGTATCTTTTTTCAGCATTAACTGGCCTTCGTCCGGCTGGCATAACCGAGCCATCAGACGCATCAAGGTGGTTTTGCCGCTTCCGTTGCGGCCGATCAGGGCCACCTTGTCGCCTTCCATAATTTCAAATGTAATGCCGTCCAGCACCAGATGTGCTCCGTGATATTGTTTCAACTGTTGCGCGCTAATAATCATCATAATAAGGTTCCTCCTATGGTGTGGAAGAGCCCGACCGCAACACAAAAAGAGCCGCAGGAGGTTAGCTCCGCGGCCCTTCAGAATTCAAGCAAATATGCTTATCGTCCGAATGAGGTCAAGGCAGGCATCTTCTCGTACATGTTAACTTCCGTATATTCAAAATTGGACAGACTTCTCCCGTTGTTCGAAAAAGTGTGAACAATGCCAGCCATAGCAATCGGCAGCTGGCTAATACGGTTGTTAAGCATCTCGTGATTCACCTGTCTTCACCTCCCTTGTCATAAGTAATGTCAATATATCACAGACGGTTGCACCTCTGCAACCACCTCATGCGCCTAGCATCCCTGTCATATGCTGTGCTCACGGTTTTCATTCGCCATTCTCCATCAGCCGTTTTCATTCCCTGAGTACTCTTGCTAAATTCCTACAATCTTCCACGGCTCTTCTTCCGATTTTCTACCACTCTTCTACCCGGAAGGTAAATTACTCTATATAAGTCATTCGAATATCCACTACATTGTGCAAATTTATCTCCACGCGCAGTTCCTCATGCTCATTGATCGCAATTAACGAGTTACCGCTAACACTTAATTTTTTGATGGGATTGGTGTCCTCCAAAAAAATCCCCCACACCAAACGACCTTCTGCATCGGTACAAGCAATGAAGCCTTCATTCCCCATTTGCCCGTCTCCACCAATGATTTTCCCACCTTGATAATCCACACTTGTCCATGCATCTACCATCGTCCAGCAATCCGGATTGTATTTCACAATACTGTCTATCGTCGTATCACAAACGGGAGAACAATACATGGTTCGCTCGTTGCTGTTAGGGTCAAAATATGTGCGGATATCTAAAATAATGACCGTTCCTTCTGGAAAAGCGATGCAATTTATACCTGGCATCTCTCGCTGTTCAGCGGACCAATATTCCATGATTAAGCTATTCATCATATGTCCTTTCCACGACGCCGAAGCACCAGAGCCGTAATCGCAACCGTAATCAGCGTTAACAACCCTGATGTACCTATAGCCACACCAAGCAGCGCATAACCAATGGCGTTCCAGTTTTCCATATTGATACTCATCACGATCACACCCGCCCCGCCAAGCAATGTCAGACACGGCAAAATGGACTGAATCCACGTCATCTGACGCCCCTGCGCCCGATACACGATCCATTCGATCAGCAATTGCACCACCCACATCCCAATCGTCCACAAAATAACGATATCCATAGAATTCTCTCCTTATAATTGGATATTCATATCGACCGCTACGGAGCAGTATTACGGTATAACCTCTCCATAGGGCATGAACTAGAATGATCGCTTTTTATCTATACTTATTCATAGCTTGGCGCCTTACTTCAACCAGTCTGCAAAAAAGTTCCGATACCCTTCCTTCATTATCGTTCTTGAAAAGGCACCAAATGCATACTCGCGGTTGTCCTCTGATACACTTCGCGGCGCAGCCGCGGCCATGTTCACCAGTTCAAACCAGTTATCCTCATTGCCTGCAAAAGCATGCGTGGACCTGATGTGACCATAGCAGGCATGCTCGGGTTTCACGACCATTTTCCCCATCGCCATCGCTTCCGTCAGTGGCATCGCAAACGTATCAAACGCTGAACAGCTCCAGTACACCTTGGCCGAGTTCATCAGCGTAAATATTTCATCCTGAGTAAGTGCAAACTTCAGCTGCACGTTATTTGGAATATCATACTTTTTCATACTTTCCTTATAACGCACACCGCCAAACACCATATACACTTCCTTGTCCGGGTTCTGCCGGGCATATTCCAGCACAAGGTCGGGACGGCGGTTCGCCTCATCCCGCCCGATCCAGAGCACGCGATTATGCACGACCTGACTCGGGTCATAATGGCGGTGCGCCAGCTCTTCGTTGAAGCCAATCGGAATGACGTTCACGTCATGCACGCCGAAATTGCGCCCCAGCTCTCTTTTCAAAAACTCGGTCTGCACAATCGCTTTATCCACCATCGTATAGAATGGCTTCATCATCTCATACCCGGTTAGTGCCGGGTCAGGGAAACTGTGCGGAAACAGAACACTTTTCGGCAAAAACATTTTCAGAAATGTAAATCCCGATACCGTATAGATCACATGCTCAATATTTTGGCTATGAATCTGATCCAGCACGATATCATAGTTCACCAGGTCACCCTTCTCATGCTCGTACCCCGGTAGCCAGTCGTATCCGCTCACATGGCGCTCCGGCGAGATGAACACAACGTCCACGCCCAGCTCCAGCCCGATCTGCTTCAGTCGATCCGCGAACACCCGCGGCCCCTGAGCCTCCGTGAATTGAATTTTACGCATAACCAGTCCGACTTTACGCAAACTTTTCACCCCTTATATCCATATTGCACTTCAACCGTCTAATCTTTTATCTTACCTCGTTCAGATGATTCATGCATTGCTCCAGCGTGGTAGCCGTCTCATGCCATTGATTGCGCAGCTGTTCCTGCGGCCACACACAGTCCGGATTCCGTAAATCGCCGTCGATCAGACGTAACATCCAGAGCGAGAATACAATCGCATAAGCATCGTACCACTTAGCAAAAGAAACCGGTTCAACCTGCACGCCAAGGCTCTTCAGCTTGTCCAGATACATCTTCATCACACGCGCCCGAAGCCCCGGCGTCATCGTACGTGGAAAGAGCGGATGCGACAAGTCCAGCAGATGATATACGTCCCACAATGGCGTATTCAGGTGAGCATGCTCCCAGTCGAGAATGACCAATCTACCCTCCACCTCGGCTACGTTGCCGGGGTGCAGATCACCATGGCACAGCACCAGCGGTAGCTCGTCCTCTGCCGTGAGGATCAACATGGTGAGTCTGTCCCAGTCCGCTGCAGACAACGTCAGATGCAGTTCGCGTAGCAGTTTATCCGTTGCTGACGGGTACTGCAGCAGTTCATGCAGCATATCCCAAATGGGCGGCTTATGCCCGACTCGCGGCAGGTCTTGCCACGTTGCAACGGGAAGTGCATGCCAAGCCGCCATATGTGCGGCAGCATTCAATATCGTCGATTCGCACAAGTGATGCTCCAGCTGTCCCATGTCCTCGTAGATCATCCAGCTCTGCTCCGGAGCCGCCGCCTGGTCCGAAGCCGCAATGAGCTGCGGATATACGGGTGGCAATTGTGCCATCACATGCTCGTACATCCAGCGTTCCCGTCCATGCTGTGCAGGATTCGTCAGCGGTTTGAAAATATAAGTCTGGCCAGATTGAACAGTAAATCGTTCCACACACCTGCCGTTCATCCCCTTATAGAGAATCTGCCGTGCTTTAACCTGCTTTTCATCCACTGTTCCTTCGGATGTCACCCAGCGCTCTGGAAACATGTCATTCGCTAAATTCTCCATATGATTCATCTTCCGCATGTCCCGAGTGCTCTCCAGCCTCCTCATGTCCTGGAAGTTCTCTGCGTCCTCTGTTTTTTCCATGCTCTTCATAAACTCACCCTCCCTTCTGTCTGGCCGTTCCGTACAGGATTTCTATTCATCATACGTTGCAGATGAACGGCCTGCAAGGGGGGGCTTACTGAGGCAGAGACGTATCACAAGTGCATTCATCCCACGGTTGCAATATGACTGCGATTCCCCCCGTACCATTCGTTCCTTTCCGATCCCTCTGTAGACAATGATATAATGGAACGACAGATTGTGAGGGTACTTGAACATTTACATAGGAGGAACGACCATGAGCATTGTACTGATACCTGAAAAAGTAGATTTTCGCATCTCCACAACCGATCTGAAGGCCATCTATACCGAATCCGGAGGTGTCACTTTACGTGTAGATGTGCAAACGCGTGGGGATGTGCCTCTAGATCATTATCGAGAAATCGAACTCACTTTCGACACCGTTGCTGAACTGCGCTGCATCACGGTTAATTTCTTCGAGCTACATGCAGGTCAGGTTGAAGGGATTAGCCAGCAAGACGATGTGCTCGCCTTCTGGGAGACGAGCAGGTATCATCCCGATCCCGGCTTTTATCAGGTCGTAGATTCACCCATTCTAGAGGAGAAAAGAACACTATTTGATCCCCGAAACCGGCTTGATCTGAAGCATTATCTTGTCGCCGGATATGACAGTTATGTTGAGGTTATTGCCTCATCTTATCAGTTTGCGGTGAAGGGTTAGAACGGTTTCCAGAGAATAAAATACTGAGCGCCAGCCGAATCCAATGCATACAAAAAAGAACCAGGCCGATCATTCGACTTGGTTCTTTTGGTAACTCAAATTGGTTTTGGTTTCTCACACCTATTCAAACACAATTCTCCCTGACGGATGCTCAGGCAAAATCGACGACACCAACTGCCGGACAGCAGGCTGATCCGACTCCAAGATGGAATCCGTGGCATCCCCGGTATAGACCAGCCTTCCCTGATCCATCACGGCGATGCTGTCGCAGATCGTCAATGCGGCGCGAATGTCATGCGTGATAAACAGATAGGACAGCCCATACGTTGCTCGCAGATCTGCCAGTAAAGACAGAATTTGTGTCTGATGCACCATATCCAGACTGCTGATCGATTCATCCAGCACGATTAACTTCGGCTTAAGGGCAATGGCTCTGGCGATATTGACCCGTTGCAATTGCCCTCCGCTGAACTGATGCGGAAGCTTGCCCGCATCCTGCGGTGTAAGTCCGACCTGCACGAGCAGCTGTTCAATCGTGCGCTGTTGTTCCTTGGCAGACAGGCGCTCGTAATTGTCCAGCGGCTCTCCAATAATCTGCGCGGCCGTCATCATCGGATTCACGGCGGAGTAACAGTCTTGGAAAACGACTTGCAAGTCACGACGTAGCCCTTTGAGCACCGTTTTATCCGCTCGATAGATATCCTGGCCTTGAAATAACACCTGACCTTGGCTGGGTCTCTCCAGCCCAAGAATAACTTTGCCCAAGGTGCTTTTACCTGCACCACTCGTTCCGAGCAATCCAAGGCAAACCCCTTCTTCAATCGTGAGTGAAACATCTTCTAGAACAGAAGGGCGTGATTCCGAACGATCCAGCCAGCTCCGTTTGCCATAGCGATGACTTACTTCATGTACTTGTAACATCCGGTTCTCCGCCCCCCTTCCTTCGTTTCAATAGTACGTATCCAGACAGTTCCGCACTACTCCACATCTTCTCACCTTTAGCGACCGATGGACAGTTTCGGCCGAGCACTCAATAACATCCGCGTATACTCATGCTGTGGATGATCGAACAATTGGTATACATCTGCCTGTTCGATAATCCGCCCCTTCTGCATGACTGCTACTTCGTCTGCCATCTGTGAGATGACACCCAGATCATGTGAGATGAGCAAAATGGATGTACCGTGCTCCTTGCGAAGCCGATCCAATTCACGTAGCACATTCAACTGATTCACGACATCCAGCGCAGTTGTAGGCTCATCGGCAATCACCAGAGCTGGCCGCAGACACATGGAAACGGCAATCATCACTCGCTGCAACATACCTCCGCTGAGTTGGAACGGATATCGTTTCATCAACTTTGCCGGGTCTGGAAGTTTCATATCAGCCAGCGCGGCAATGGCCTGTTCCCGCGCCTCTGCTTTGGACATCTTCGTATGGGTTCGTAATGTTTCAATGAATTGAGAGCCGATCGTATATACGGGGGTAAAAGCATTCATCGGATTCTGCATAATAAATCCGATATCCCTCCCTCGTATGCGCCGCATCTCTTCTTCAGATAAGTTGCTAAGCTCCCGTCCGTTCAGACGAACACTGCCTGACGATTCCATTCTGCGGGGATGAAGCAAGCGCAGTAGCGCATTACAAGTCACCGTTTTGCCGCAACCACTCTCACCGACAAGGCCGAAGACCTGACCCTTTTTCAAATTCAACTGAACAGGTTCCAGTAACGGGACGGCTCCCTTCGCTGTCTTGAGCTTAACCTCTAGATCACGCACTTCAAGTACATTCTCTGCCTTGTCCATCGTCACATTCCCCCCTTGTTCAGTTTATTTTCACCATTACTTTTTGGAAATGCCGTAACGATCAGATAAGGCTTCTCCCAAAATATTAAACGTCATTACCACTAGCAGAATAGCCACACCCGGATAGATCATCAGCTCCGGATGACTGCGAATATACCCTGTGCCTTCATGAATCATGGCTCCCCACTCCGCATTAGGCGGCTGAATGCCAAGTCCGAGGAAGGACAGTGCCGAGATATCCATAATCGCCCAGCCCATCTCCAGTGTGCCCATGACCACGATGGGACGTTGCACATTCGGAATGATATGTTTACGGATGATCGTCCAGGTAGAGGAACCACTAATTCGAGCGGCTGCGATAAAGTTCCGTTCCTTCAAGCTAACCACCATGTTTCGGCATATCCGCGCATAATGCACCCACTGTACCATCATGAGCGCCAGCAGAATCTGCATCAGACCTGGACCGAAGATCCCGACGATGCCCAGCACCAGTACCAGCTGTGGAAATGCCAATATGCCTTCACATAAACGCATCAGCACATTGTCAACCCAGCCACCGAGATAACCGGAGATCGATCCAACAATAAGCCCGATAATCAAAGACGACAGGAAGATCATCGTTGCAAATCCAATCGAAACCCGCGCTCCATAGAGAAGTCTGGAGAGATTGTCCCTTCCCAGATGATCTGTGCCGAGCCAGTGTTCGGCAGAAGGGTCCTTTAACTTCTGTAACAGATTCACTTTGACCGGATCATGCGGTGCGATCCATGGAGCCAATAATGCCAGGATGAAGAAAAGCAGCATGATCGTAGCGCAAATCCAAATTATTTTTTTTCCTCGAAATATCGTTCGCCATCGGTTCATCAATGCTCTGCCCGTCCTTTCGCCGAAATCCGCGGGTCCATATACAGCTGCACCAGATCAACGATTAGATTACACACGATGAACAGACACGCCGAAATAAAGACATAACATTGGATCACGGGAATATCTCGGTTGAAGATGGCTTCGACAAAGTAACGCCCGAAACCCGGCCATGAGAAGACCTGCTCTACAATAATTGTTCCTGTTAACAGCCTGCCCATGGTCATGCCCATTCCTGTAATAAACGGGGTAATGGCAATTTTGAGCACATGTTTCAGCATGATAACACGTTCACGTATGCCGCGGGTTCTGGCGTATTGCACATATGCTTCCTGTAATTGTTCGAGTACACTGGTACGCAACATACGGGTGTATAACGCAATCATCACCATAGAGAGCGTAAGCGTAGGCAGCACCAGGTTCTCCCAAGAGCCGCGCCCTTCAACCGGAAGCCAGTCTAGTTTCACGGCAAAAAAGAAAATAAGCAAGTAACCAAGCCAGAACTGCGGAATGGAAGCACCAAAATAAGAGATCGCCCGGCTCACCATATCAATCCAGCTATTTTTGTATACCGCCGCCAAAATTCCGAGAGGTATACTCACCAGTGCAGAGAATAGAATGCTCCACAAGGCCAGTTCTGCTGTAGCTGGGAACTTGTCCTTGACCTCATCGATCACCGGTTTGTTCGTGAGATACGAGGTACCAAAATCCAGCTGGGCCATCCTCTTCAACGTATCCACATACTGAGTGAGCAAAGGCCGATCCAGACCGAATTCATGTCGCTTCTCCGCCAACAGTTCTGGTGTTGGATAAATATGTGCTGCTGTCAGATACGCTTCGGCTGGATCGACCGGTGAAATATGGATTAGCCCAAAAGTGACAAGTGTAGCGATAAAAACGATAGGAATGATCGCGATCATTCGTTTACCTATATAGCCGATCACCAAACTTTCCTCCCCTTTTACCATGCCACACATGCTCTTGTTGCCTGATGTGTTACGTGTTCATTGCTACGTTTTTGACGTTCATCAACTATGATTATGGATTGCTTAACTGCATCCCCACAAACGGACTTTCATCCCGATTGGCCGGGAAGACAAATTTAGCAATTTTCTTCTGATATACGGCTGTTTTCTTCACATAAGAGATCGGCACAATCGCCGATTGGTCCTGTAAAGTCGTCAGGATGGATGTATACAGTTCCTGACGTTTCTTCTCATCTGTAGAAGACAGTGCTGCATGCACCTGCTCGTCCAGTTCCTTTTTCATCGGCAAAGCAGTAAGTGTCTCGGAGATTCCGAATCCCGGGCTTGCTACGACGTTAATGAAGGAATGCGGATCGTATGGTGCCCCGTAATTGTACCAGAAGTATAGATCGAAATCATTGGCTTTCAGACGTTTAATCTGTACCGTCAGTTCAAGTCCGGTAAGGTTTACTTTAACCCCCAGCTCGCTCCATTCGGCCTGAATGGTTTCACCCATCGCTTTCTGAATCGGATCGGTTTTATCAAAAATCAATTCGAATTCCAGCTTCTGTCCATCCTTCTCACGCACGGTTCCGCCTGCCGGCAACTTCCAGCCTGCTTCATCCAGCAATGCTTTGGATTGCTCTACGTTATATTCAATCGGTTTCAGATCCACATTGGTATATGGATAGTTTTTGGACAATGCGGTATCAGCCGGTTCTTCCAGACCCGATGTGACACCTTCCACCATCGCTTTTTTGTTAAAGCCCTGTTGAAGTGCCTTCCGCACTCTCACATCAGACAACTTCGGATTCGAAGAGTTAAGCAACAGGTCACGAGTACCTACAGGGTCAGACAGTTCGCTTACATACTTATCGTTCTCACGCAGCTGCTGGAATGCATCCAGACTAATCACGCCTTCACCGTAAATCAGATCCAGATCGCCCTTTTCAAAAGCAAGCACACGGGTCTCTGCATCAGGAATGATTTTGACCGTAATCTGATCGAACGCCGGTGCAGTACCCCAGTAATTCGGGTTACGTTTGAAGACCGCATACTCATCCTGCTTATATTCAGCCAGCATCCATGGGCCTGTACCTACCGGCTCTTTGATGCCTTTGGATGTATCCCCATCATCCGGGAATCCAGCCGCACCCAGGAAGCGGAACGGACGAACAACGGACAGATCCTGAAGTACAGGATAATACGGCTCGGTCAGAGTCATACGGAACGTATGGTCATCCACGACCTCTGTCTTGTCCAGCACACTGACGATGCCAAGCCAGCTATGTGTTTTTTTATTTTTCATGATGGAGTCAAAATTCTTCTTCACAATTTCAGCATTAAAAGGCGTGCCATCGGAGAAATTCACCCCTTGGCGCAACTTGAAAGTATATACTTTGCCATCATCAGAGATGGTCCATGACTCAGCAAGTGCCGGTTCCAGTTTACCATCCTTCTGGTAACTCACCAGTGATTCATAGATCATGGATTGGGCAAACAATTGGGACGGATTGTACGTATGTGGATTCATTGTACCGATATCCCGTGGCCAAGACATCGTAATCGACTTCGCCGAAGACGCCTGATCTCCCGAAGCAGAAGAAGACGCCGAACTGCTCTCTTTATTACTGCAACCCACGATAAATAACAGCAACAACAGTGTTGTCACCATCATAAGGGTAGTAGAACGTTTGTGTTGTTGTCCTAACATAGATACAAACCCCTTTTCTCTCTTCTCTCATTCTTCACCTGATCATTATCGTGATAATGATTCTCATATTCATTAAGAATATGAAGTAGCCTCCCTTTTGTCAACAAAAATCGACATAATATGTATGCCCATTAAATAGCCAAAAAAGCCCTTCCTATAGGATGAGGGGCTTTTTTGGTGAATAGCAGCAAATTTACTGCATATTCTCTGCATATTTCCTTTTCATTTCATATCTATACTCAATTTATTTAGTCATTTCTGGATGCGCAAAACCCCATTATAGTTTGCCTTCCTCGCGGTCGCCAGCGATCACTTCATCCGTTTCTTTGACATAGTCCACGATCTCTTGGACCGTTGTGTAGGCCACACCGACATAGGTATCGGCTGCGCCGTAATAGATGGCAATTCGTCCGGTATCGGCATCATGCAGGGTTGCACATGGGAAGACAACATTATCAACGAAGCCCTGCTCCTCATACCATTTCTCCGGCGTCAGCACGAAGTTGGAGGAACGATATTTTACTTTGGACGGCTCATCCAGATCCAGAATCACCGCACCCATGCTGTACACAAAACCGTTGCATGTTCCGGTTACACCGTGGTAGAACATCAGCCAACCTTCAGACGTCTCGATCGGAGCGGGGCCACCGCCAATTTTTACGGATTGCCACCAGCCCTGACCGCCTTTGCTCATGACGTGACGATGTTTGCCCCAGTACACCAGATCCGGGCTTTCGCTCAGAAAGATGTCTCCAAACGGAGTATGTCCGCTGTCACTTGGTCTGGATAACATCACGTAGTTATCGTTGATTTTGCGTGGAAACAATACACCATTGCGATTGAATGGCAGCATCGGATTCTCAAGACGGACAAACGTTTTGAAGTCCTCCGTCTTGGCGAGACCCAGGGCCGCACCGTAAAAATCGGTACACCAGATGATGTAATAGGTATCTTCCACTTTGACCAGACGCGGGTCGTATGCGTAGTTCGGCATAAACGGTTCGCCTTGTTCGTCTACAAAAGTGATGCGCTCCTCCTCTATCGTCCAAGATAACCCATCTTCACTCGAACCCATGTGCAGGTGTGGACGGCCATTGACTGTCTCGGCACGGAATACACCGATGAATTTCCCCTCATAAGGAACGACTGCACTGTTAAAAATACGGGCAACTCCCTTCACCGGATTACGTGGCACCACCGGATTAGCCGAGTGTCTCCACACCGGGCCTTCCGTTCCTTCCGGCTTATCCTCCCAAGGCATATTTGGCAAAGCATCCCCAACCATGTGTACCTTTTTCGTTTCAGTGACTGTCATATCTCATTTCTCCTTCTAATTGAATGATTTCAAAAAAGGTTTCACGCAATCATTTCACGGAACCTTGCGCAAAACCGTTGTAGATGTATTTCTGAAGCAACAGGAAAATAATCATCGTTGGAATAATGGCAATCATAATCCCGGCACTGATGACCTCCCACTGTGATCCGAAGGGGCCCTTGAACTTGAACAGGGCGGTGGATATTACCTGCAGATCGGTTTTTGGCATGTACAGGAATGGCGTGTAGAAATCGTTGTAAATGTTGACACCTTTGACGATAATGACCGTGACAATCGCCGGTTTCAACAAAGGCAATATAATTCTCCAATAGATCGTGAAGTATGAAGCACCGTCCAGCATAGCCGATTCATCCAGCGCGCTGGAGATCGAACCGAGAAATTGCAGGAAGATGTACACCGCGATAATATCGGTTCCCAGATACATGACGATAGCTGCCCACCGTGTGTTGAACAGGTCGAGGGCGTTAATAATCTGGAAGGTGGCAACTTGTGTCGTTACGCTCGGAATCAGGGTAGCCAGCAGGAAAGCGGCAACCATAATTTTTTTGCCTTTGAACTTGAAGCGGTCCAGTACATAGGCAATCATGGAACCCGTCAACGTTGCACCCACGATGGATATGATTAGAATAATGATTGTATTTTTGAAACCGACAAGCATGTTGCCATCCACAAATGCCTTGGCATAATTCGCAAAGTTAAGCCAGTTGGCGGGCGGGGCTAGTGGACTGCTATTGGCATACTCGGCATTGGTCTTCAGGGACGCAAACAGGATCACTACGATAGGCAAAAGTGCAATGAACGCCGCCAGAATCAGAGAAACGTATTTGATTATGCTGGCGATGGTATATTTGAATTGGTTCACGTTCATTCCTCTCCTTTCATGCTGACACGCTGCACAAGCGTTACAAGAATTACGATCAGAAGCAGCACGACAGCCATCGCTGATGCGAGTCCCAATTTGCCGTATTTAAATGCCAAGTGAACGGTCTGAATAACAAAGGTCATACTTCCGTTGGAACCGTCGGTCATAATATATGGAATATCGAACGCACTGATGGCGCCGCTTATGGCCAAGATCAGATTAAGTTGCAGAATGCGGGTAATACTCGGCAAAATGATATGGCGAAATTGTTGCCAGCGGTTCGCACCGTCAATATCGGAAGCCTCATACACATCCTTCGGAATCGAAGAAATCGCACCCAGGAAGATGATGAAGTTAAAGCCCATATATCTCCAGACCGATGCACCCGCGAGGGATACGTTAATAATATTCGGGTTACCCAGCCAGAGCTGGGTGTACTGTCCCAGTCCGATCGCCTGCATCAGCGTATCAAGCGTACCGTCCGGCTTGAAGAAAAAGAGGAAGATAAAACCGATAGCCACGCCATTCAGCAAGTAAGGGAAGAACAGAATGCCTTTAAAGAAATTTTTGCCCCGGATTTTGAAGCTGAGGATCGTAGCAAAATAGAGGGCCAGACCCATCTGTACAAAGGTTGCCACAAAATAATACAAACTGACGATAAACACTTTAAAGTATTCCGGATCGCTAAAAATCCGTGTGTAATTATCAAATCCAACATAGTCGAACCTTTTGCTGTATCCATTCCAATCGGTAAAGCTGTATTTGAACATGTTAATGACAGGCAAATAAGCAAACGTAAATAACAGTGCCAGCGGAATAATCGAGAAGGCACAGATAATAAATATGCGTTGTGCTGAGTAACTCCAGTTTGAAATTCTCCAGTATTTCATGCTCCCCACACCTCCCAGCGGTTCAGCCGCCTTGGTTCATACACGCTCCGTATCGCTCCGCGGATGTAACCGCAGGGTGGGCCAAGTAAATACACATGTTTAACAAGTCTTCACCACAATCAATTCATTTGATGGTTTAACTCCCGTGCGAACCTGGCCCAAAAATCCGACAACTACCGGCACCCGTATTACATCTGCTTCATCTGCTCACATCTGCTGTATGAACGCTCGTTTTTCCTATTATTTCGTAACCTCTGCGCGGGCTTTTACCCATTTATCATTCAGGTCTTTCATGATGTCATCATACGATTCGCTTCGGTTACCGATAGCTGCTTCAATAATTCGTTTCTTGAAGTCAGGCTGCCAGAGGCCAATCTCGCCTTCGTTATCGATTTTGTCCATCAATCCCTCTTGCCCCTCTTTAGCCGGAGTTAAAGTAGAGAATTTTACATCTTTATACTGATCCAGAATCGGCGGAAGCTCTGCGCTCTTGTCTGCACTCATGCCTCCACCTTGCTCAACCGCATAGTTGGATTTTGCCAGGAACCAGTCGATCCATGCTTTTGCCGCAGGTTTGTTCTCGCTGTTCACATTCATGCCGATGTTGTAATCCGCGGACAGCGGTACGATTACATCGCTAGCATTAGTCGGGAAGGGTAAGAAACCAATATTTTCTGGTTTATCTGTCATGCCTTGAATCTGTGTAATCGCCCATGATCCGAGAGCCATCGTTGCAATTTTGCCATTAGCCAGATCTGCCTTGGAACTCTCCCAGTCTGTAGTTGTCGGATCCTTCTCGATCAGACCGTTCTTGGCTGCATCATAGAGTACTTTGTACAGCTCGTAGTGCGGCTTCCCTGGCACAAAGTTCTCATCCGTATTCGGTTGATCCACGTTAACATAGTCTACACTTCCTGCAACCGTTGGCAGGTCGGCCTCCCATTGAGTAAGTGCCCAGCCGGATGCATAGTTCGTATAGAGCGGGATCGCATTCGTATTGTCTTTCACCTTCTGAAGTGATGCCTGGAATTGCTCCGGTGTCTTCGGAAGCTCAGTGATGCCTGCGTCTTTGAAGACCTGTTTGTTATAAATAATGCCTGAGAACGTGATGACGGTTGGAATGCCGTATACCTGACCATCCACCATTCGCTCTTCAATGGCAGTGTATTTGTCTTTCAGTTCATCGTACGTGCCAAGTGGCTCGAAAAAGTCCGGGATATCGGCGATTGGAACACTTGTCGGAATCATAAGTACGTCGCCGTAGTCTTTGGTGCTCATCCGAATTTTCACTTGCCCTTCATAATCAGCCAAGGCCTGAAAATTCACTTTCACATCCGGATACTTCTTGTTGAATTCGGCCGCATAGTCCTTGAATACGGTATCAACAATATCTGTACGTTGCGTCAAAACGGTAATTTCGCCCTTGATATCCGCCGGGTCTGTGCTAATCTCTTCCCCCGCCTGCGAAGACCCACCTCCCGATGAACACGCAGCAAGCAGCGAAGTGATGAGCAGCATCGTCAGCAGCATCATCCAGCCTTTATTTTTCCTCATTTTTCCGACCCCTTTCTTGATTCCGTTAAGTTATCGTTAAGGTTACAGATTAGATTTTATTATGGTAACGCTTACGTGTCAATTGAATTATTTATTACTTCACCAAAAAAATGAAAGTTATATTTCGTTGACAAGGTAATTTTATAGAACTAATATTACTTTATAAGGTTACCGATAACTTAATTTAATCAAACATGATTTTGCACGGATGAAGGAGCGCTCTGGATGACTCATAAGATGAATCAGCTTCAAACAGAAATTGCGGAGCATTGGAAGACGAAGATTATGCCGTTCTGGTCTAAGTTAAAAGATGAAGATCATGGTGGATTCTACGGCTGGGTTGGCAACGATCTGCAGATCAATCATCAGGCACCCAAAGGCGGAATCGCTACAGCACGGCAGCTTTGGTCTTTTTCCGCAGCCTACCGGGTAACCGGTGAGGACATCTGGCGGGAGCACGCTGAACACGCCTATCGTTTTCTCACTGGACACCTGATAGACAGAGAGCACGGAGGGATGTACTGGATGGTGGATGCCACTGGTGAATCGCTGGATACGAGCAAACATGTGTATACTCAGTCCTTTGGCATATATGCGCTCAGCGAATACTACCGGGCAACAGATGATGCTTCTGCACTAACACTTGCGAAAACGCTTTTTGCGCTGATAGAGAGCAAAGGCTTCAACACAGAAGCGCCTGCTTATAAAGAGCAGTTTGATCGCTTCTGGAATGAACAGCCCAATGAAATGCTGAGTGAAAACGGGGTCATTGCGGATTACACGATGAATACGCATATTCATGTGCTGGAAGCCTATACCACCCTATACAGGGTGTGGCCGGACCCACAAGTAAAAGCATCCCTTGAGCGACTGCTCGGAATTCTGTATGAACGGGTATATGACAAGAACACCAGGTTCCTCGGGGTTTTTTTCAACAAAAAGTGGGAATCCATCATTGATCTGCGCTCGTTCGGACATGACATCGAAGCAAGCTGGCTGATTGACGATGCTCTCAAGGTACTGGGACTTGAACATCACCCGCAATATGCCGCCATGGTCACGGATATCGCCTACAACATCCTGAGCGCGGCCGTACAAGCGGATGGTTCACTTATGAATGAACAGGAAGGCAACCATGTGGATACCACGCGTATCTGGTGGGTGCAAGCGGAAGCGATGGTTGGTTTCTATAACGCCTATCAGCGCACTAGGGATTCTAAATTTCTGGAAACGGTCGAACGGTTGTGGAATTATACGCGAACGCATATCGTGGATTCCCGGCCAGGCGGTGAGTGGTACTGGGCTGTGGACGAAAATGGCACACCTGATCATCATGAAATGGCCGGCCCGTGGAAATGTCCGTATCATAACAGCCGATTTTGCATTGAACTCATGGAGAGGATGGGATAAGCATGATACACCCAAAATACAAATCGTTACTGGAACAGCAGGAGCAGCTTTTGTCACGTCAAAATGAGGTGGATTCTTCCTTCTACAATGGCGTTTACCAGCGTTATCGGTATCCGGTCATTACACGCCATCATGTGCCACTGCACTGGAGATTTGATCTAAACGAAACAACGAATCCGTATTTCATGGAGCGTCTGGGCATTAACGCAACACTCAACCCGGGAGCAATCTATCACAACGGAAAATACATTATGGTCGTACGCACGGAAGGACTGGATCGGAAATCGATCTTTGCCCTTGCAGAGAGCGACAACGGCGTAGACGGATTCCGCTTCACCCGCAAACCGCTTGTCTGGGACGATATCGATGCAGCGGAAACCAATCAATATGACATGCGTCTGGTTCAGCATGAAGACGGCTGGATCTACGGCATCTATTGCTCGGAACGCAAAGACCCGGATGCGCCTGCCTTCGACACCTCCAGCGCTGTTGCACAGGCGGGTCTGGTTCGCACACGTGACCTGACCCGTTGGGAACGCCTTCCGAATATTACGACGAACTCCCCGCAGCAACGGAATGTGGTGCTGCATCCCGAGTTTGTCGATGGTAAATATGCTTTCTACACACGTCCGCAGGATGGATTTATCTCCACAGGCAGCGGTGGCGGTATTGCCTTCGGTCTGTGCGAGGATATCCTGAATCCGGTTATTCACGAAGAGATCATTATAGATGAACGGAAATACCACACGGTGTATGAGGTGAAAAATGGTCAAGGCCCTGCCCCGATCAAAACAGACCGTGGCTGGATTCATATTGCCCACGGCGTACGGAACACCGCAGCAGGTCTTAGGTACGTACTGTACACCTTCGCCACCGATCTGCATGATCCGGCACGCATCATCGCCAAGCCGGGCGGGCACTTCCTTGCACCTTATGATGACGAGCGCGTAGGCGATGTATCCAATGTTATTTTTTGCAACGGTGCCGTGGTTAATGAGAAGGGTGAAGTCTTTATCTACTATGCATCCAGTGATACACGCTGTCATGTTGCCACAACCACGCTGGAGCAATTGGTGGATTACACGTTTAATACTCCTGCTGACCCTTATCGTTCCCTGGACTGTTCCAGCCAGCGTGGAAACCTGATTGAGCAGAACGAACGTTTATTGCAAAATCAATGAAACTAACATCGCTCAATCAACCTTGTCCAACCTTCCGGGACTTGCGAAAAATAGTGATGTGAGACCCGGAATGGCTTTATTCCAGGTTGGTAACGATGTATACTAATATGGATTGTTGTTATGTTGGAAGAACGCGCTCATCATAATGACAGCACATTGTACCTAAACCGGCTTGAAGGAGGCGACCAAAGCTGAAGAACAATATCACCATGCGGGATATCGCCGACAGGCTCGGGGTCAGCAGTGTGACCGTCTCGAAAGCGTTGAATGACAAAGAAGGCGTCAGTGGCGAATTAAAGGAAAAGATTAAACAACTTGCCGTCCAGATGGGTTATCGGTATAACGCCACAGCCCGTTCAATGAAGGAAGGCTTAACTCATAATGTTGGTGTAATTATCCCGGAGCGGTTTACCGGTCCTACGCAATCGTTCTATGTACGCGTGTTCCAACGCATTACCAAACATCTGGAGGAACAGGGATATTACGGTATTCTTCATATTTTGAACAGTGAGGATGAAGAGGAGCTATCCCTGCCCAAACTGTACAGTGACAGCAAGGTTGACGGCTTCATTGTGCTGGGTCAGGTCAGCAAGGAGTATATTGAATTGGTGCAGTCGATGGACGTACCTAAGATGTTCCTCGATTTCTACGATGAACATTCCGATATCGATTCTGTTGTGACGGACAACTTCTATGCCGCGTATGAAATGACAAACTATCTGATCCAGCAGGGACACCGCAGTATTGCTTATGTAGGTAATCTGTATTCGACAAGCAGCATTCAGGATCGTTTTCTTGGTTATTACAAATCATTGCTTGAGCACCGGATGCCCATGAATCCGGATTTGGTGCTTAATGATCGGGATGAACGAGGTACGTTTATCGAGATCAATCTACCAGAACAGCTTCCCACCGCATTTGTCTGCAACTGTGATCAGGTTGCTCATCTGCTCGTGCAGAAGCTGACTTCGCTGGGTATTCAAGTGCCGGCCCAATGCTCTGTCGTTGGGTTCGACAATGATATCTACGCCATGCTGTCTGAACCTAAACTCACCACAGTTGAGGTAGATATCGAACAGATGGCACGGACGGCTGTTCAATCCATGCTCAAAAAGATTGACAACCCGAACCGTAGCTTCGGTCGCGTCCATGTAAAGGGCAATATCATCTATCGTGAATCAGTAAGTGTTGCACCAGAGACCCAGCCTCAAGTGACAACAACGACACAATAATTATGAAGCAGAAGACCACTGAACATAAAGCCTTTAAGCCATGACAGTAAATTGTAGGCATTTGGAGCTGAGGCAAGTAACATGGACAAGTAACATTAAAAACAAGCGCCCCCGCAACAACTGCAGGGTCGCTTGTTTTTTTTACTTATTTTTAATCGTTAGATTGTACGGAGCACTTCACTCAATAGCTTGTCTTCAGCCAATTGTCTTTAGACCAAGTTAACTTTCCTGCTCCTGCACCGTTGGAAGCAGTGAGACGTGCATTCAGTGTAGATGGATCATCTGTCTGGTAGCTGTATGGAAGGGAACCAAAACCATTCCACGAGAACGGTTTGATGACAGCCGGAACAGGTGCAAGTGGACTACCTGCTGTGTCACTATTACCACGGAAGGAACTTCCATCCAGAGAGTAAATCGTATCGAGCACACTGATTTTTCCGGTGTATGTGGCGTTGGTCGGATCTGTCTGATTGTTGCGTACAGGATACTGCACATCCTTGATTACTGATTTTTCAACTAACACTGCGCCGCTTTCGGTTGAGATAGCCCCATTGCTGGTAATACCGAATTTGTAGCCTTTAGATGCAATGGCTGTGGCCATAGCGTTAGTAATGCGCGCTTGAGCTGAACGGGCATCTGAAGCATCCATGATGATGTTATAGGCGTGGGCATTACCACCACGCAGACGAGGCATGCGATCCTGAATGTCTTTATATAGGTTATGATGCAGAGTAATCGACAGGTTAGCGTTAGCCGACTCTAGACTGGTCGCACCGACGAGATGCCCTTTTTTCTGCGGTCCAGCGATAGCAATGATATCTTCTTTGCTTAAACCGACCGCACTGCTACGCAGATGGTTATACATTGGATAGGAAGATTTATTGGCTTCCAATTCGTTAATCTGACGGGTAACCCAGCTGTTCGCACTACCGTCATCCCCTTTGAAAGTGGACCAGGAGATGGTTACACCGCTAGTTCCCTTTTTCGAATCGACGAGTCCGTCATAGGCTTTGTTAAACGTGCAGTGATCGATCCACACACCGCTACTGTCCTCCAGAGTAATGTAATCCCAATCGTTTTTGTCATAATCCCCTTTGGTCGATTCATCCCATTCCCAGAGCTCATCGAATTCCAGGTTACGAATAATCACGTTGGAGCTTCGTTTCACCGTGATAGCAGCGTGTTTGATCTTAGAGCCATTGGCCGAGAAAATGGTGAGTCCATTGAAGCCGTCCACCGTAATTTTGCTGACACCCGTCTGCTTCAATACCGGATGTGTCAATGCATCGTTATGCTTGGCAAAAGGTGCAGTCTGTGCCGCGCTAGGAATCTCGTTCCATCCCAAGTTGAGGTCGTTCATAATTTCAACGACTTTGACACCGGAGTTCTTTTTCAGAGCCAGCGCCAGGTCGGTGGCATTATACACTTTTTTATACGTGGACGTGCTCGACTCATTGATGATTCCGCCGCCTGTGTTCCCTTGGGAGAAACCGGTCAGATTGTAATCCGCGTTGCCCGCTGCCTGCACACTCGCAGGTCCAGATAATAAGGTGAACCCTAGCGTAAGGGCCAGAGCCGTGCTACATAAACTTCGTACTGTTTTTTTCATCGAATTGATTCCTCCCGATAGTATGATGATGAATGATGAGTTGTCCTGCCTGTCTCTCTGCGGCATGTCATGTCGCAAGTGACATATTCACAATGTAAATGTTGGAAGCGATTACAACAATAATCCTGATTTCACATCCCTTTGAGAACGGCCGACAGGAGGCAAATGGTACCCGAAACAACCTGGCATCGTATCAAGTTAACTTGTATAACGGGGTTTGATGTAGGAATGGGAAATCCGTGAAGAGAATAACACGTGGGCAGATAAATGAAATAAAAAAGGCAGGACCGCATCTAGTGCAGACCTGCCCGATTTTACTTTTTGATGGAACGTGTCCAGAAACCGCCATGGAACTGTTTGGGCTCCACGGTGATGACAAAAGCTTTGGGATCGAGAGCCAGAATGGTCTGGTAGAGCAGTTTCTGGTTTTTGCGTTTCGCCAAAATTTCCATAACCAGCCGATCTCCGTCTCGTCCGCTACCAACCCATGAGGTTACACCATACCCTTTATCGCGCAAAGCATTTGCAAGCCCTCCGTCCATCTGGTTGCAGATCACTTTTACGGTAACGTAACCAAGCGCAATTTTTTCCTCAATCCATGCTCCGAGCAGTACTCCAAGCCCGTACCCCACTGCGTATACAATCAGCGCAGACGGCTGGGTCAAATAGCTAAGTACCAGATTCAAGCCCAGTACATAGATTACAATCTCACCCATACTGATCAGGGCAGCGATGTATTTCTGTCCTTTGAGCGTTAAGATCATGCGAAGGGTGTAGGCCGATACATATACAATCTGAATCAAAAAGATAAATAACAAAATTTTAAGCAATGACGATCCCTCTTTCCTAGACCTTTTCGATGAATCAGGGCCTTGGTTATGTGCTGCATGGCGGACATTTCCACCTTATTGGAGATGCTTTTAAAAAAAACCAGGCTCATGTAGTCCATCATATTCCTCTATCTCCATCATTGGACGTTATGCCCTCTTCCTAAACGGTTTGATGTAAATTTTCAGGCATCTGTCCAGTCTGACGATCCCGGAACTGCCATTATAAAACCGTTTGTGTCGATGTTCAACCCGGCGATAGACCCAGGGGCGTAATAACCGTAGCGCGAATATGATGTATAAATCACACTGGATTTAGGGTGATCCCTTATCTTTCGAGCCATGCAAGAGAAATATTCGAGCCAAAATACAGACGGGATGCAGGTTCTATAAGGAAATCCGTTGCCTTTGGTGAGTACGGGACGAATGAACTTCAAAGGAGGAGTGTTCCATGGAAATATGGCGGGAAATGGAGCAGGAAGGTATGGAAAAGCTTGTTTTTTGCCACGATTCCTCCAGCGGACTTCAAGCAATCATTGCCATTCATAACACAACTCTTGGTCCAGCTCTGGGTGGATGCCGCTACTGGGCCTATACATCCAAAGAAGAAGCAATCCGGGATGCGATAAAGCTGGCCAAAGGCATGACCTACAAAAATGCCATGGCAGGTTTGCCCTATGGCGGAGGTAAGGCTGTTGTCTGGGATGTAACCGGTGCTTCGGAGCAGATGACGACAGGGGAACGGGTCGGTGGGGGCGTGGTGGACTCATTGCAGAGCGCTATTTTCGATAGCTTGCTGATAGACTCGAATAAAAGCGATATGCTTGGTGGGACGCTGATCGAATCAGTTAAGGGAGACACATTTGGTAAAGGGCTAGAGCACTCAGCGAAAGATAATGTGCTGGGCAAGATGCTGGCAAACTCAGGAATGGACGAAGCAGGCGAAGCGAACAACGGGATCATAGCGGAGAATTCGGAAGACGAAACACAAACACGAGCACAAGCACAAGCACAAGCACAAGACAAAGTGTGGATGGACACCACGAAAGATGGCTCTTTTAGCAGGACGCAAGCAGACTCGTCAGTGAATGGTACGTTTGGCGAAGGTCTGGCAGATCCAGCGAAGAATAAAGAAATTCGCGCATCGCAGTTTCGGGCTCTCGGGCGGTTTCTGGAGCGATTACAAGGTCGCTTCGTGACAGGTCTGGATCTGGGCACAACGGCGGCAGACATGGACCAGATCCGGGTGGAGACGGCATATGTGACGGATACCACGGGTTCCCTTGGCGCACAGGATGACTTCACTGCCGACATGACCGCCTACGGCGTGTACATCGGCATTGTCACCTCTCTGCGCCACCAGGGCGTAGCCGATCTGCAGGGCATTCCCGTTGCCGTCCAGGGACTGGGCAAGGTCGGGCATGCCCTGTGCCGTTACCTGCATGCAGCCGGGGCACGGCTGATCGTGGCAGACGTTGTACCGGAACGTGTACAACGCGCCCTTGTGCAGTTCAGCGGCGCCATCCCGGCCGATCCGGCCCGTATTCACGCCGCTGACTGCAAGGTGTTCGCCCCCTGTGCCCTAGGGGGCGTGATCACCCCGGCGACCGTGGAGGAGCTTCGCTGCTCCATTGTCGCCGGGGCGGCCAACAACCAGCTGAGTGAACGACAGCTAGTTGCTGGCCGCATGCAGGCGCGCGGCATTCTGTACGCGCCTGACTACGTGCTGAGCGCAGGCGGCATTATCAGCACCGCCTGCGAACTGCAGGGAGCTGGGCCTGACCTGATCCGCCAGAAAGTGGCGGGGATAGCAGGCACGCTCAGCAAGGTATTCGCCGAGGCTGCGCGATCTGGAATCTCCACAGCAGATGCAGCCGATCGTCTGGCCGAGGCCATTCTCGAATCAGGCCAGAACGACTAGGCCTATTAAGTCACACTTCAATATCTCTGTCTTTCATGTATGAGGAAAGTACTGTTTAAGCATTTTTATTCGTAGCCTCGCAGAGCTCTTTATTCTAAACAGTTCCCCACCTGCTTACACTTTCACTTACATCTACACCTGCACTTGCATCTGTATCTGTATCTGTATCTGTATCTGCATTTACACTAACTTCTGCACCACTGTTGTCACCACACACTAACGATCACAGGAGACATTATTTGGCCCATTTTGCATGCTGTACCAGGCTAACGATCACCAGACACGCTATTTTGCAAAAGTCAGCTCACTTTCGGCCTAAAACACCCTCTTTTGCAGAAATAAGCTTCCTGGTGATCATTAGAATTCATGAGGGCCACTTTTCACCCAAATAAGCTCATCTGAGATCGTTAGAATCACAACACACTTTTGCCTCTACCGCACCTAGGATTATTTGTTTGAGTTACTTATCCCCTCTACTACTCGTCAGGTTACTTGTTTGAGTCACCACTGCACATTGGCCTACTTGTATGATTTACTTATCCGATTTACCGTATATTCGGTTACTTACTGTACCCATTTCACTCGGTTCACCTACTTCTTTCACGCTTTTTACTCCGTTTCCTTTATTCACTTTGTTTCCTTTGTTCGCTTCATTTCTTCATTCAGTTCAATTACTTTGTTTGCATACTTACTTCATTTACTTCATTTCTTTCATTTTAATCTACCCTACTCCATCCCTTCACTTCTTCCCCCAACGGACCAACCTTTTATGTAACAGAGCCCCGCGTGCGGGTAGTTGCAAGCCGCTCACGGGGCGAAAATAAATACTCACTTCCATCAATCATGCTTAGAACCACTACTTAAAATTACACGGCTTAAGACAGCGACCAGTTCAATCAGGCTAACAACTCTGAAAAGATACCTCGATAGACTTCAGCTTAAATGACCACAGCCGACTTGACCGCTGGTTTCTTCACACGATACAGCAGCGTCCACAACAACACATTCGCCACAATCAAGATCACACCGTACATCCAGACACCTCCGGAGAAAGAACGGAAAAAGACATGAGCACCCCACAGTAAAGCGAACACAGGCAAAGCAGCGAAAATATACCAGCCGTCACTTTGCTGTGCCACACTGAACGATTGGGAGAACGGTGGCTTTTGCAGCATAAACTTGCCGGATACCGGGATCAGCGCTGTAGCTGTGAGCAGAATAATCGCAATGTCCGGCAAAATCCGAAGTCCAAATGTCCATGTGAACATGGCCGCATTCAACAGAAATACCGGTATAAATATGTTGCTTAGAAATGCCTTCAGGGCGCCTCGATATAATACATTTTCATCAGACATCGGCGCGGCGCGAAAGATCCAGGATGCCTTGTACTGACCCGAATACCGTAGCATAATGACTACCGTTACCAACAGGATCAGCATAATATACAAGGTGTACACAAAGGAACTTTGCCTGAATTCTGCCCAGGTCGATGATTGTAAAGCTGTATACCAGAAAATATAAGGCATAACTAACGATAAACCTAAAGATGGGTAAACTTTCAACTTGAACTCCCGTTCATCGCGCATCATGCTGGCCGACAGACGAAAGCAGGCTTGTTCTTCGGTAGAGCGACTGAACAGCTTGGCAACCATACGATCCCACTTTCCCCGGCGGCGACTCGATGTCTGGCCGGAATGAGCCATTTTTTCTAAATACAGCTCGAAGGATGGCATAAGCTTCACATATACGATCAGGCATATCACCGGAACAACAACAGCCAGCGCTGTTAACGTATAGATCCACACCCCGCCATTTCCTGCGAATAACCAATCGTATGCAGCAGCATACCATAGCGGAGGTAACAGCAGTTGCCACCATTCCGGCGTAAAAGCTACTTTAAAATCAATAATATCGAAGGAACGAATGACAAACTGATATCCAATCGCAATCCCCACGGAAAGCAAAATCTGCACCATATTAATCATATCTTTCAGCTTCTCCCCATCCAGAAACCTCATCATGAACAGATAGATGAGAGATGTGCTCACCAGAATCAGGATGCTGATCAGAATAATCTGTAACAGAAAGAGTAGAAAGAAACCAATCCCGTGCGTAACAAGCCCGGCGATCAGCGGCGCAACCGTCACTGAACCTGTCAGCAGCACCAGATAGACTCCGGCATGAATGGCTCTCGCCATACCCACCGTTCGCGCATTAACGGGTTTGGTCAAAATAATATTTCTATCCCGGATGTCGAGAAGCACGGATGAAAAATCCGAAATCATCGACGTCATAATCATAAACATCAGCACGCCAAACAGAATGCCCATCTGAAGCATGAATTGTCCTGTATCCCAGACGACAAAGGGAACCATGATTGCTCCCATCAAGGCATACAGCCAGAGAGAGCGAACATACTGGTTACCTTCTTTGTTCTCCTTGCTCTTTGACCTTCCGGCCATAATCGTAGGCACTCTGCGCTGATCCATCTGGAACTTCACCCGTAAAATAAGGCGTAGCACATCATAATCAGCACCCGTCTTAGTAATGATTGGCCGAAAACGATCCAGAACTTGGAGCGTACGAAAATCGGAGGGTTTCGCCATATTAGTTCACCTCCTGCACAATCGACACAAAGCGCTCAGCAATCGCCTTATGTTCATTAAAGCCTGTCAATTGATTAAACACTTCCTCCAGTGACCCTTCCATCGATTGTTGCTGGAGTTGCTTGAACGTGCCATCTGCCACGACACGGCCCTCGGCTATCAATACAATCCGGCTACTGATCTTCTCCACCACATCCATAATGTGTGACGAATAGAAGATCGTTGTGCCTTTTGCGGACAGCTGTGACAAAATCTCTTTCACCACCATTACACTGTTGGCGTCCAGCCCGCTCAGCGGTTCATCCAGAAACAGCAGATCAGGATCATGTAGCAGAGCCGAGATTAACAGCACTTTCTGACGCATCCCTTTGGAGAAGGAGGCAATGCGGGAATGATATGATTTTTCCAGTCCAAAACAATCCATCAGCAGCTTTGCTTTATAATCCGCATCTTCATAAGACAAGCCATATAACTCTCCCGTAAACGTTAAATACTCGGCCGGGGTTAACTGTTCATACAGTTCTGCCACTTCCGGCACATACCCGATTCTACGCTTATATTCCACATCGCCGCCAGCGATATCCTGTCCAAAAATACGAACGTTTCCCACATAACCTTCCACTAATCCAAGCAAAATTTTGACCGTTGTACTCTTGCCAGCTCCATTGGGTCCGATGTATCCGATCATCTCCCCACGATTCACTTCCAGATCGATGCCGTTTAATACATAACGCCCGTTATACCGCATACGTAAGCCTTCAATTGACAGTACTTGTTCTCTAGTCGTTTCCGATCTCATTTGTTCACCAGCCACTTCGTTATCCAGCTCCTTGTCTATACTATTTCTACAATTCTACTAGTTTACCACAGTTTGGATTAGGGGATCTATGAACTCTATAGAGTACGACAAAAAAGACGCTTCATTCGAAGCGTCTTTCTGCTGATACGATCGGTCTAAGCTGTATATACCGCAAACAGTGATCAGAGTCGAAAATCAATTTCATCTATTTCTTACTTTGCCGCAATTCAACAATTAATCCTCGTCATCAAAATCCTGATCAAACGACAACACCTTACCTGTGTTTGCGTCGATATCAACGTCTGCCTCACCTTGAGCGGTTCTCAGTTCAATCTCATAGACATAACGACCGTTATCACGATCCAGTTCAACCTTGGTGACTTTGCCACCAGTCACTTGTTTCAGTGCAATGTTGGAAGCTTGTGCAACCGTCAATTTAACCTGATTGGAGGCAGACCCACTCGAAGAGTTACCTGTTCCATTATCACGATAATCATCATCGTCATCGTAGTCATCATCATTAACAACGGCCAAAACCTTACCTGTATAGGCGTCCAATCTAACCGTCACATCCGGTTGACCTTTTCGGTCGATCTCGACTTCATAGAACGTTTGACCGTTTCTACGCTCCAGATCCACATCATCCACTTTACCTTCCACTGCTTTCAGCGCTATGGATTTTGCTTGGGATACAGTCAGCAGTTTACCTGTGTTGTTCTGGTTCGCACTCGTGGATTGTGTCACTGAGGCTGGTGCGGATTGTGTAGTTTCAGATTGTACTTGTGATGCCGGTTGCCCGTTTATATTACCGCTAGCCGCGACCGCTGATCCGCCAAGCAACACCGCTGCGGACAAGCTGCCAATCCAAAGTTTATGTTTGTTCATCATCATCATTCATCTCCTCGTTATTGTTCTCGTTCTCGTCTACATATTTAGAATAACCTAGGCGAATGAGAGATTAGAGAGAGAAAGATTAGAATTTGATGAGAAAATGAGGAGAGTATTCTTACCCCTTTTCAGAAAATAACATAATAGAAACAACTCTTAATCATCGTCCTTATCCCAAGTTACCGAACGTATGGCACCCGAGATCGCATTCACCTGTACCGTCGCTTCCCGGCCGTCTTCCAGATCGATCTCAACCAGGTAATACGGATTGCCACTGTTCGTACCACGTAGTTCTACATCATCCACTTCGCCAGGAACTCTCGCAAGCGCCTTCTGCTCTGCCTGCTTCTCACTTAGAAACTGTGGCTCTTTATCCGTCCCTCCCGTTGCCGATGACGGAGGTGACTTGATCGCTTCGGAGGAAATAATCTCGCCCGTATATGGATCAAGCCTCAGTTCTTGGCGGCTGTTATCCTTCGCTTTCACCACTGCGGTGTATATAGGACTGCCCTGCTGTTCAACCAGTTCCAGCGATATAAGTTGCTCCCCTGCTCTTTGCTTCAGCAACTCCGCCTTCATCTGCTCACGGCTCCACAACGTCTTCTCTTCAGCCTGCGGACTCGACTCCAGACGTTTGATGGATTGAACAGCCGCCGTAAATGCATCGACCTGCACATCGTATAAACCTGTCTCCGAACGAAGCTGCATCAAATACGTACCGTCCTTCAGGGTAGAATGAATGATCTCCCCTGGATATTGATCCAGCACAGATTGCGCGACTGCATCAGCAGATAACTGCTCTCGAGCAGGTTCCCACGGTTTCCACCACACCAGAGCTACAACAAGTACGACAACCAGTGTTCCGGTCCCCAACCACAGTAACTTTCGTGGCCCTTTACCAGTATGACTTCTTTTGGTATTTATATCTCCATGCCTAAGCTCATGTTTGTTATCACTTCGTGTCATTTCAGGCCTCTGTTCCTGTTCTGTCATACGCACTTCCCCCTCACATTCTTCCATGACTGATCTGAGTATTCTCGTTAAAACGTTATAACTAGCCTTGTATGTCATCAGTATAGAAGAGAAGAATGAGAATTTCATGAGAGTGAGTTGCCTCGGCTGTCCGATATGGATCGTGGTAAAATAATACATGCCTCCGTGCCAACACCTTCGGTACTCGTTAGCTCAATCTGTGCTCCGACAGCGCCTGCCAACTCCTTGGCAAGCGCCAGTCCGAGACCAGACCCACTGGCACTTCCGCTTCTAGTTCTAGAGACATCGACCTGGTAGAAACGGTCAAACACTTTCTCCAGATCCTCCTGCCGCATACCTATACCTGTATCCACAATCCGTATCCGGCACTGTTCGCCCTGGCTCTCCAGTTTGACTTCGATGGCATCTTCACTATATTTCCGGGCATTATCCAGCAAAATAAACAGTAGCTGCTTCAGCTTGCTCTCATCGCTGATCGCCCAGATGGGGCCTGAAGCGTCGCACCGTACTTCTCGGTGATAAGCTTCGCGGAATGCTCGCGTAGAATCCGTAGCCAACTTCGTAATATCTACGCGTTCCAGTTGTACATTCCATTGCTCCGGCTGCTTGGCCAGGAGCAACAGTTGCTCCGTCAACTCACGCATGCGTACCGATTCAGACAGAATCGCTTCCACAGCTTCATCAAAGACTTCAGGCCGCTCCTTCCCCCGGCGCTGGAGCAGACTGGCGTAACTCTCAATGATCGTCAGCGGTGTTTTTAGCTCATGTGATGCATCCGAGACAAAACGTTCCTGCCGTTCAAAGTTTGATTCCAGCAGGTCCATCATACGATTAAACGTCTGTCCCATCGTGTTCAGTTCGTCCTTTGATTTTGCCTCCAGCGGAAGTCGCTTGAACTGCCCACTCGCTTGAATATCACTCATTGTACGAGTCATTTGCTGGATCGGTCTTGTCATGCGATTCGCCAAAATTCGGCTGGAGATCACGGCAGGAATCAGGGCAACAATAGTCACGATGACTAGTACTTTACGCAGGGTAGCAAGTCCACTCTCTGTTTCAGCTACACTCTGAGTTACCTGCAGATTTACCACTTCGCCGTCCGGCCAGATTAATGGCATGGATACCCACACATATCCGACCTGGTCCACCTGGGTATACTCTGCCTTTTTCTCATTCTCATACTGGTAAGATAACTTGCTGAGTTGTTCGGATGTTCCCGTTGTGGTTACTGGTGAACTGCTGCCGTCTTCATGTACAATGCGTAGCATGCCGTTCACGGGCGCATAAGCCCGAAGAAGATCGTCTGGCGGGATCGAGCCAGCGGACTGACGTACTCCTGCGACGATCGACTCGGCTTCTGCTTCGACTCGGCGAATCTCATTATTAATGGATACTCGCTCAAATACAAGGTAGACAGACAGATTCACTGCAATTAACAGCACGGCAAATAGAACCGACGAGTATCCGTAGATTTTACTGCGCAGGCTCATGTTTGCTCCTTCAGGACGTATCCTACGCCCCTTACGGTATGTATTAGAGGTGGCGTGAATCCGTTATCCACCTTCTTGCGCACATAACGGATATACACGTCCACCACATTGGTATCGCCATAATAATCGTATCCCCACACGGATTGTACGATCTGATCCCGACTGAGCACCTGACGCTGGTTGCGTAGCAAATACACCAGTAGATCAAACTCACGAGGGGTAAGCTCTATGGCTTGTCCATCTCGAAAAACCTCACGCGTCCCTTCATGCAGTTTTAAATCAGCTGCAGTTAACCACGCCGTGTCTGTTTCCTGTTGCTGACCTACTGACTCATGCACCGTTTCCTGCCCCGGGGCATGATTCAATGTTCTGGCATTAGAAACTGCAGCAAGTCGTAGCGCTGCACGAATTCGGGCCAGCAACTCTTCAATCTGAAAAGGCTTCGTGATATAGTCGTTGGCACCAAGATCCAGACCGGACACTTTATCCTCCACTGAATCTTTCGCTGTCAGCATAAGAATTGGGATAGCTGTATCTCTCGCTCGAATCCGCCGCAAAACCTCAATACCACTTAGGCCTGGCAGCATGATGTCCAATAGAATCAGATCCCATTGTCCTTCACTGTACTTTTCCAGCCCTTCCGTCCCACTTCCTGCCTTCGTGACCTGATACCCCTCGTACTGCAACTCCAGTTCAAGCAACCTTGCAATCTTGGGCTCATCTTCAATGACCAGCACAGCTTCATTCATGCTGATTCCCCCTCACCCGTCATATCCTTCTCCCGCTAGTTTACAACATCTATTTACAATTTGCCTAAAGCGTCCGATACAGCATGATCTCCAGCTATCAGATCAAAGGCCATCCGATACGTCTTCTCTTCCTGCAAGGAGGCTGCAATGACACGTGCCACATCTTCACGAGCAATGCTACCCGGTTTCAGGTCAGTACCCACGGCCACTCTGCCGGTTCCCGGTTCATTTTTCAGACCTCCGGGACGAATAATGGTATAGTTCAGATCACTGGCGAACAGTGCACGATCTGCAAAATGCTTCGCTACATAATAGGGTTTGATCTCTTCCGGCCATTTACTCCGCTGATCGGCACCATAGGCACTGACCAGAATATATCTGGAAATGCCCTGTTTCTCTGCGGCCTCCATCGTTTTCACTGCACCGTCCAGGTCGATTAACAATGTTTTGTCCGGACCCGTTGAGCCGCCTGAACCAGCTGTAAACACGATGGCATTCTGATCTTTCATCGCTTCAGCAATCTCATCCACGGTACCCTCCAGATCACCCATGACAACCCGTGCACCAAGTTCCTTCAGTGCGTCTGCCTGCTCCGGCTTGCGAATCATGGCCGTAACCTGATGTTTGCCTTCCTGTGCCAGCTGTTCCACCAGGTGTTTACCAATCTGTCCATTTGCTCCAATCACCAGTACGTTCATTGTTCATTCTCCTCTCAGGTTGCGCAAAAGAGCGATATCATTGCTTCCTGTCTGCTATATTTTTGTTTATCTTATAGACTTTTAATGTAAAAGCCTTACCTTATCTTTTAAACGAAAGCGGCTGCTTTTAAGCGCTAGCTGAGTCGCTCAACGCTACACGCTTGGCCCTTGATATATCGTAATACGGTATACCAACAGAATTCTTTGGAACGTGCGTACGTACTGTCCTGTCGGTTTCTAACGTTCCGTATAATATCTGTATAAAGCCTTGTGTTCATACCTGTGAGTATCTCCGAGCTTCGCTTATCATCTGCATGAAGCCTCTCTCCTCTTACTTGCTTAGATCATATCAAGCAAGTTCAAGTCCAGAAGAGCATAACAAAAAAAAGGACGCCCAATGGGCGCCCTTTAACGTTGGTGTTATAGATTAATAAGCCAGTGCGAACAAGCCATGGATGTGGGACAGGTAACGGATGTTACTTGCTTCTTTCATCATGGTTGCAGGCAGACCTTTCAGACGAGTCTGGTTGCCACCGATCATGCCGACAGCGTCTTTACGACCCAGACTTCCCAGCGTACCGGAGAAGATTGGCGAGAAGGATTCCATTGCGCCACCTTTGAACATTACGCCCAGGTTGTGACCAATGGTTTCACCCATTTGCCAAGCCAGTTGTGCCGTTGGAGGGTAAGGGCGAGCGCCTTCGCTAGGGAAGACTACTGCGCTGTCACCAGCAACAAACACATCTTTGTGAGATGTGGATTGCAGAACTTCCGTTACTTTTGCACGGCCGCGATCCACTTCGATTCCACTGTTGGCAACAACGGCATTACCTTGTACGCCACCTGTCCATACCAGTGTGTTCGTAGGGATGGAGCTGCCGTCTTTCAGCATAACTTCGTTTTCTTTCATCTCTGTAATCGCCACGCCAACAATGAAGTTTACGCCGCGTTTTTCGAGACTGGATTTTGCACGATCAACCAGCTCTGGCGGGAAACCTGCCAGGATGGAAGGACCTGCTTCAACAGTGTAGAGGGAGATATCGTTGAAATCGATACCTTTTTCTTTACATACACCTGGAAGAAGATCAACGAATTCGCCGACAAGCTCGATACCTGTCAAGCCGCCGCCACCGATAACAAATGTAGCGTCTGCTTTGTTGCCGGATTGCTTGTATGCATCCAGACGTGCTTCAACATGCGCACGAATACGGTTTGCATCACTAACAGATTTCAGCGTGAAGCTGTATTCCTGCAGTCCCGGAATTCCGAAGTAAGCTGTTTCACTACCCAGAGCAACAACGAGTGCATCGTAAGAGTATGTGGAGCCGCTAGTCATGAGAACTTTTTTCTCGTCCGGCTTGATTGTATCCACCGTATCGATTTTCAGGTTCACATCTTTACCGCGCAGCAATTTTTCAAGCGGGAGAGCAACTGCTTGCTCAGCAATGCTTCCTGCTGCAAGACGGTGCAGTTCCGTAATAATTTGGTGTGTAGGGTAACGGTTCACGACAGTAATTGTCGCTTCTTCCGGAGTCAAGTATTGACGCGCAGTCAGCGCAGTCAACAGACCGCCGTATCCTCCACCCAAGATCAAAATTTGCTTCGACATATCCATCCTCCGTTCTTTCTAAGTCTTAACGTTTCGTTTGTTGACGCTCGTTCAAGATGCTCAAGAAAGATTGAGCAAAACGAAGCGATTGTTGTACGTTTGGATCTTTAAGCATTTTAAGCATAGCGAACAGGCCAACCGAAGATTGTTCGGTTTGCGCACGGTCATTTGCCTCGATGGCAGCAGAAGCTACACCTTTGGCTTTGTCTACAACAGGTTTAGCGAACTCACCCATTGCACTCATTGTGTCGCTGATCAGAACTTTGTCTGTAGCGATACCTTGTGCGAAGTCGTAAGCTTTCGTCATTGCAGTAACCATTTCAGCCAATTTAGGCAGGTTCTCCACCAATACAGTTAAAGACTCCTGTACCTCGGGCTTCATCAGTTGATCCAGTACGTCCAGGGACTGGCGCTCTGCGCCTTCTGTTACTGGCACCTCTTGTTGAGTAGGCGATTGTGACATAAGAGAAAGTCCTCCTTTACTTTGGGATAGAAGTCCGCGACTTTCATGATGCCTGTCAAGCTGAGCCGAACCACAAATACATCAATACACTAAATGTACCAAATTTCACACATTAGGATAAGAGCATCCAGAAAGACCACTCTCTCGCATGCATGGTATGTTGGGTCTGTTGCGCACAACACATGTTGACGCACAAAACGACAAGCAGGCCGAAATCGAACTCTATACCCTTATATTACACCTCTTACACATGAACATGAAAAAGAAATTTTTTACACTTGTGAAGATATTGTGAACATTGTAACAAAATCGATTTTTTTGTCAAGGAGTGTTGGCTTGTCTCGACGGGTCATATTTCTTTTCCAAACGCCACGAGCTACCATATGTGGTATTAAGACATGATCACAACAAACCATATGTACGAAAAGCACATATGAAAGTGCATATTGAACGTTTTTTCAGGAATGGATTTCCAAAAATCTGCCGTTCATGCAACGAATTTGGTCACTTTGGTTATTATGCAGCGACAGCCTCAGCCTTATTCTCCCCGTTCAAACATCTTACTCAAGCAAGTATGGACCTTCTCGAAAGAGAATGCAAAATTCCACACTAGGAAGGTGCGCTCACAACTTCAGGTTAGAACCCCTTCTCAAATCTCTTGTAATCGTGAACGTTTAAATTATTCTCAGCCCGGTTAATAAGGACTACACCAGACAACGAAGGAGATGTTCGATATGAGTAATTCAACTGGCGATAAAATTAAAGCAGGCATTAACAAGGCCAAAGGCGAAGTGAAGGATCAGATCGGTAACGCGACGAACAACAAGTCCCTTCAGGCTGAGGGTAAAATGGATAAGGCCAAAGGGGCCGTTCAAGATAAAGTGGCCGATGTGAAAAAACATCACGAATAATATATTCTGGTTTGCATTCTCGGATCATCTTTACGCACCTTGTGTGAAGACCGCAAGAGTGGCAAACCAGCCTGACCGTCGAAGTTTGGGCTCAATTCGTTCGGATACGCCGAACATCTGAATCCGAATCTGATGACGGGGGCGCAAAAAAAAGCCAAGGAAGGTGTCGAACAACCACCCTTCCCTGGCTTTTTTTGTTTTATAACGCTGGTACGGAATACCGTGCCATATCAATGATAAAGCTGCGACTTGTACGTGTTGTATGGTACTCCCGGTTGAATAGTCTAACCCAGTCGGCATGCTCCTGGTACCATTGGAATGTTCTCTCCAGACCCTGCTCCAGTGTAGTCTGGGGATACCAGCCAAACGATGCGCGCAACTTGCCGGAGTGTACAACCAAGCTGGAACCTCTGGATTGCGTAGGCTCCAGTTCCCTGATCTCCTTCGCTGTTGCTGATCGATCGAGAGGTTCCAGTAACATCCCGATCTCTTGCATTGTCGTTCCAATACCGGTAGAGATGTTATAGGTCTGTCCATCTTGGCCATGGGTCATAATCTGCTCGATCGCTCGCAACGCATCATCGATATACAGGAAATCACGTACAGCTGATCCCTGAATATCCAGTGGCAATCCATCCAGCATGCGCCCGAAGTTACGCGGGATAATGCGATCAGGAAGTTGCCATGGTCCGTATAAATTGGTCAGACGGAATGTTTTCACCGGAAGTTGATAACATTGAGCGTAGGATTGGGCTAGTGTCTCGCAAGCGACTTTCGAGGCAGAATAAGGGGAGACAGGTGCATAAGGGTCTGATTCGTTGTAAACTCTGCCCCATTCGCCACCGTACACTTCAACGGACGAAGCGAGTAAAAGAGGAATGTCGCGATCGGTAGCATATTGCAGGATAGCTTGTGTACTGAGGGTATTATTGCGAAATACCTCTGCGGGCTGATGGTACGAATAGTCGACGTGAGGCATGGCGGCAAGATGAATGATGTAATCTATGTTCTGGGGTAAATGAATATTGTCTTTAGCAAGGTTACACTTGATGAATGGCATGTCGTGCAATGGAGAGCGGTAAACAAGTCTCTGACAGTAGTCATCCTGATCTAGCATAGTGACCTGATGCCCCTTTTGCGCCAAAAACTGTGAAAGATTAAATCCAACAAATCCTGAAGCTCCTGTAACCACAATGTTCACACATTTTCCCCCTACTCCTTTTTTTCATCGGGCGCTTTAAAGAGAATGTCTGTATCGAGTATAACCTGAAAATGATACATTTTGTATCATTTTACAAATATTTTTTATTCCTTTATTCCCTGAAAGGTTAATACATGGAAAGAGGTGAACCCAAATGAGAGATCTAAGGCAAGATTATAGCGATATCCAGTCCATGAAATTTCAAGACGACGGAGTCATTCCGAATCATCCGCATCTGCCAGTACTTCTGTACAAAGGAGTCTGGCGTACCGAACCTACCCGTGCCGAATCCGACTTGAACCGGAATGGATGGGGCAATAGCTGGATCAACGGTGTATACGATTATCATCATTATCACAGCAATGTGCACGAGGCGCTTGCGGTAATGAGCGGATTTGTGAGGTTAATTATAGGCGGTGAGAACGGAAAGAAGGTCTATCTGGAGAGTGGTGACGTGGTTGTATTGCCTGCCGGAACCGGCCATAAACGTCTGGAAGCCAGTCCCGATTTTCGGATCGCGGGAGCTTATCCTGGAGGTATGGGTTACAACACTCGAACAGGCAAACCAGGGGAGCGGCCTGAGGCGTTGCAAGAAATTCTAGAGGTTCCTGTACCGGGCACAGACCCCGTGTATGGGGAAGGCGGGCCTTTAACCAAGCTGTGGCTCAATCACAGGGTTTGAGTTGTTGGCGTAATGAAAACCCTATAAGCAGGGGGAAGATTTTCCGATTGGAGCTACATTCCCCCCTGCTATTCGAACACGATAGAAACGCATCTCACGCGGATTACCCTCTACATCGAGCTTGCCTTGAAGCACAAGCTGACGCACCCGGTATTCCCAATCGTATGCCTTGTCTTCTTATGAGGAAATCGATTTTTCTGAAGCCTGATGTATCGGATGTCGTTCATCCTGATCAGGGTTAAACCGGGTGAAGTGACGCTCCAATTTCCGGCTCGCCCACAGAGATAGTGCAATAAATAACACGACGCCGATCCAGCGTACCGGATGCTCCAGAAACTGCTCTACATTTGAACCAATATACGTTACAGAGAAAATCATAATACCTTTACCGAGCCCCACCGCAAGCAGGAAGGATAACAATCGCATACGGGCGATACCTGCAGCCACATTGATAATGACAAATGGCCCCACAGGAAAAATGCTTAGCAGGAATACATAACTGAATGCGTTTCTACGAATCCATACCATGCTGCGTTGTACACGCGGTTTGCGTGCCCACTTTTCCACAAAAGCAGACTTCCCGATCTCTCGCACGATCAGGAATGTCACGGTACAGCCAAGCACCATGCCGATCCAGGAGTACAAAAATCCTGCCCACAACCCGTACACCGCTCCGTTCACACCCACAATTAATAACGTTGGAAGCGGTGGTACAAAAGACTTCATAAACGTAAGCAAAATGCCCGGCAATGGACCGAGAGAACGAAACTTCTCCAGCCAGAACCGAATATTTTCCTCCGTGATGTATGACATAATATCAAGTGCTGCTGGTGTCATCCGCATCCATCCAATCTATTCGATCTATAAAAGCAGTACGTTTTAAAAAACAATTCGACTGCCGCCCTCCAAGTATAACGTACATTAGGATGTCGCATCGTTGTCAATTTGAAGAAATATTTGAATAGGAGCGCAAGCCAAAAAAGCACACCCTGTTCATTCACCCAGGTGTGCTCTACATATGAAAGCTCCTGAAACTTCAGGAGCATAGCTTGTCTATCGCTTATTCCAATCCCGTTTCCTGTATCTCCAGCGCAAGCAGTTCTGCCTGATGGGCTGCATTCCACTCCGGAATGCCCGAACGCATGAACTCGTCCGCATCCATCGCCGCTTTGGATTGATTACACAGATTGCAGGCACATACACAATTGAGCGGTGTTGTATGTCCACCTTTGGCCCGTGGAAGAAGATGATCAATAGTATCTCCATAGGAGCCGCAGAAGTAACAGGTATACTTGTCACGGTCCAGAATAAACCGCTTGAAATCCTTGTTGCTGAACAATCGGCGAATGGTATAGCGATTAATCACAACGGCAGCTTTTTCCTTCACCAGTGTAACGGCAAGTTCCATATCCACTTCCTGATGCCAGCGGCGTCCTTTGTCCGTTTTGCCGCGCATGCGCACCATGCCCTGACGGTTGGTCCGGAGCGAAGCCGGATCTTCCGGGTCAATCGCTGCCGGCGGCGCGTGATGACGCCGCGGTCGGCCATCCATGCCAGCCCCGTGACTGCGGCTGGCATGCGATGGCTCGCGCCCGGCGGCGGCTGGCTGTGCCTTCGCCGCCGAAGAAGCCTTGCCCGTGCTGGCCTCGTCACGGGCAAGGCCAGGCTCCGGCGCATGGGCCTCAGCAGCTCCGCTGCGGGCCTGTCCTGCGCCGGGCGCGAGCGCCGCTGCAAGCTTGCGGCGCCGCTTGCGTTTGCGCCGGGCTGCGGGTGGCTCGTCCGCAGCCACAGGCGCTGGCCCTGCTGCCGGGCCTTGCGGCGTAGCCGGCAGCAGGGCTTGGGCCGCCGATGCTTGCTCGGCGGCCGGAACTACAGCGGCAGCTCGCTTGCGCGCCCGCTGTGCACTGCCCTTGCCATTCGCAGCGGCTACGCCTGGCGAATGCACATCGCCGGGCGGAAGCTCCCCGCCCGGCAGCCTCCTATCCACCGCATACAGATCGGTGGATGCCTCACTCTCGCTCTCTGCCTGAACAGAGGCATGCGCATGTATCACCTCTGACGGCTTCTTTTTCCGCCGTCTTCGGCGTTTTTTCCGCTGGCTGGGCGTATCACTAACCGAAACGATCGCTACATCCTTCTCCATCTGGTCGATCAGCACAGCCCCAGCTTCAGCATGTGAATTTACGTGTTTCCCCAAATCACGGCCTTGTTCCTTACCTGCGGCTGACCCCTGCAGCGCAATCCGCTCATTCCGTTCCCGTTCATTCTTCACCAGAGATGACACCATGTCTTCCCGAAGGTCGCTGTCCATCCCATCTTGTCCACGACGCTCCAGCTTTGCAGATGGAGATGCTTGGGCTACTCGCATATCACGGTTATGTTGCTCTCGTACACCGAGTTGACGACAACGGCGACAGGCTCCGCGTCTGGCTCCGGAACTCGCACGCCTTCCCGTTCTACGCCGAAACTCCGACGCAGGCCGTCGCTCTCCGCAATGCATACATGTCTTGGTTTGTCGCGTTTCGTGTGCTGTCTTCCCTTCGCGGAAAGGGGCTGATCCTGTCTCCATGGTTATCACCTCGGTTCCGAATGAATCCGGTTTCTTTCTATTGTATCACAACTGCTCGCGAACACCCTCATAGCTATAAGACTTGTATTCTTCCGACTTAAATTCAGTTGCCTGCTCACTGCATTCGTGGAGAATGTGCTCCACATATTCCAATATATCTTGCATCGGTTTCCCGCATTGTTCACATCTTGTCATGTATGATCACCTTGATCCTGTTCTCGAAGTTTTCTATAAGTTGAACTAAAAGCTATCTAAACTGAACACTACGACGACAGAATAACCTTCCCATCGCTGTTATCCCCGGATTTTTCTGTCCTCTCCGTTTCTGTGTAAATAAATAGTTCAACTTATATAGTAGTTATTATCTTTCCGCCTTATGATTACCCTTGTATTCTGAAAAAGAAACATTCGTTCCCACGATAAACACCCATAGTATCTGCAAAACCCCGGAATCACTTCAGCACAACAAAAAGCCATTCTCGAGCTCAGCCTAAGGCTGAACCGGAAAATGGCTTTTAATCAGGTATGATCTGACTTCAAGATCAAACATCCACTTGCCCCGAATGTTGTTGCGGTACAAGACGCGGCTTCGGTTTGGGCAAATTACCAAAGATAATCCAGGCATGTGGCAGGAATCGTGCCGCCAGCCCGACCACAATCCATGAAGCGATCAGTGCAATACCAAATCCGGCGGCGTACCACAGATGAATCAACCAGGATACCCCCGTTTGGGGTGGATGCTCACGATAAAACAAAAGGAAAAACGGATGAATCAGATAAATGCCGAAGGATAATGCACCCAGTCGATTTAGCGGTTTGACGATTAGTGCAGGACCTTTGCGGTAGAGCAAGTATGCAATCTGGATAATGACCAGTGCACAGGCAAAGGTATGCACATTCCAGAAAAGCTCATACCATAACGTGTTATAGGTCGCAATTTTCAACCGTAGCAAATAATAAATATATACGTGAGCAAGTCCCGCCGTGATCCACACAACCCACAGCACAATCCATGAAACTACGCGCATTTTAGTTGCATTCGCCCGGCTGATCACAAACCATTGTTTGATCTGCGGGAAATACACGCCCATAAAAGCTCCAAGCATGAAATAGGAGAAATAAGAGAAAGCCCAGCTTCCTTTGTTGGGCACCTGGAACCCGTATTTATTACTGACGATGAAGGCCCATTGAATAAAAAGCCCGATCGGGATAGACCACTTTACAACAGAAGGATGTTTCTTCAATAGCCATAGCACCAGTGGGAAGATGAGATAAAATTGCATATTAATAAAAACAAAATATAGATGCGTGTAGGCTTTGCCTGTAAACAGCCTTTCAATAAAAGTAATCAACGACTCATTAAACGGGCGTCCCTGGTAATACAGGTAATGCAGCACAACAAAATACATAATCGAAAACAGGAAGTAAGGCAACAAAATGTAGACAAAGCGCTTCTTGTAAAAATTCGTGACTAATCTCTTGTCTAGCGGACGGGTATAATAATTATAGAACAGCACAAAGCTGCTCAAAAAAATAAAGGTTGGTGTACCATATTTCATGAAAATATTAACAAAGTTGTACAACCAATAGTAACTGGAATTGGTCATTTCCAGCGTAGCATTGGAGGTGGAATGTACAAATAGCACACCGATAATCGCCACAGCCCGTACGAGATTTAACTCCGGGATTCGTTCTCTTTTCAGTGTTTGACTCATGGTTTAGAGGTTCTCCTTTATGTATTCGTCAATATGTTAAATATGACTTAGTCCATTAAGCTCTCTATCTATTAAAAGGCATATCGCTTAACATGTGTAGTCCAATTCCTTAATTTTTCTTTAATTTCCAAGAAGTTTTCAGATCATTCACATCGTCAGACATGTCAAAAAGACCGCTGTGACGCGGCCTGTGGCTTATTGTGTCGTTACTCTAACTTTTTTTTATTTACCGGTACAAAAATGTTAAACTCAGGTTCATGATCATTGGAATCCTGCTTCATAGGGTACACTTCATAATGCGTAAGCGGTTCATTCGATAGACAAAGTCCCTGTTCTTCAATCCATGCATAGATTAAATGATAAGAAGATTCAATGGATTCTCCTTTGATATGGGTGTATTTCACATAATCATGTGCCGGAACTTCAAATTGAACCATTCCCTCCGGGACATTCGGAGATGCCACGTCATCTACCTGGACGGCAACATAGTGGATAAACCCGGTTTCTGTCATATGATACGACAAACCCAATAGCTCATCCGGGTGCATCATATTCTTGATTTCATGGAGGCGACGCTTAAATTCGGTCTGCACCTTGCGAATACCTCCAGCCCCTGCCTCAGCGAACGTTCCCTCCCATTTCAGACCAATCATTGTTGCGGCCTCTTTACCGATCAACTCTGCAGATTGTATTTGTTTCATACACCTCATCCCTTCGTTCAACAATAAAATCGACAATGCCATGTTTTCCTGTTCGAACTCTATCTTATACTAAAACAGTAACAAATTATGTAATTAAATACCATATTTAATTTCATTTTGCACATGTCCTAATTTATATAACAAAAGGCAAGGAGTTTCCTCCCTGCCTTCATCATCATTCAACATTCAGTTTTTCTCCCGACTCGCCAGAATCTGCTTGTACACGTCAATGGCTGCCTGTCTGGAAACTTTCAGATCTACGATCGCATCCTTGCGTGGTTGGTGAATCTCCTTGCTATGCAAATCCTTCAACTCGGGTAGCCACTTGCGAATATAGTCGCCCTGAGCATCATACTTCTCAGACTGCGTAACCGGATTATTCACACGGAAATATGGCGCAGCATTTTCACCCAGCGAGGCGCACCACAGCCAGTTCCCCCGATTCTGGATGTTATCATAATCTTTCAGCTTCCTTCTGAAGTATGCTTCACCCAGCGTGAACGGACACTGAAGGTTTTTCGTCAAAAACATCGCTGTCAGAATGCGGAGCCGATTGGGCATATGCCCGGTCTCGTTCAGTTCTGTCATGGCTGCATCAATAATCGGAATGCCCGTTTCCGCTCTGCACCAACGTTCGAAATGAGTATCTTGAAGAACAGAGAGATCATACACTTTTTCATACGTAAAATAATCTTGCTCATAGACTGCCCTGTACAAGTAGAAATCGCGGAAACAGAGCTGTCTGATCCACTCTCCAGCTTCGGAGATACGCTGTGCAGCATCATACATCTTGCGAATAGATACTGCCCCCACAGCTACATATGAGCTGAGATGGCTTGGCTCATAGGCCTCGAACTCATCCCGATGATCCCCGTAATCTGCTACTCGTTCGGAAAGAAAACGATCCAGCAACATATGTGGATTCTCTTCATCTTCTGCCTCATCCGAATTCTCCAACAAAGCATGAGGAACCTTCATAGCCTGCGGCCAATCCACAATTCGTTCAGTGACGTCCACGTCTGCAATCGTGATTGCCGATGGTGGATTAGGATGTTCATTCATGAATTCAACCCAGCGTCGATGGAAGGCGGCAAAGACTTTATAGGGTTCTGATTTGCCTGTGAAACTGGCGAAGGCTTTCAGATCAACCAGCAAATGATCCGTCAGTTGGGTGAATGTGATCCCATAGGATTCACAGACTTTACGTATCTCTCGATCCCGTTCCATCGCATATGGCGTCATGTCCCGATGGACGACAATCTCACTGATCTTGTCCTCCATGTGGCTCAGTAACCAATCCACCACTTCGGCGGGTTTGCCATAAGCTACTTGCAGCTGCCGTTTCGCTTTCTTATACATTCTGCCCAGTGTTCCGGCATGACGGAGGAAGTTTGCACCGCTATGCTCCTTCTCCCGGCCTTGCCGGAGCAGGAATGGATCATAGATCAACACATGCAGGCTCTCTTCTTCCTGCTCACGCAAATAATCCAAAGCGCTTAGATCATCTGTACGCAGATCTTTACGGTGTATGAATAATTTCACGAGCTACACCCCTTCTGCCTAGGGCGTGTCTTGAAACCAACTGAAGTGCATCTTTCACCGCCTTTTCGCCCCCCGCTGCGTCAGTTTCCCTTGACGTGCCCCGGCACGCCTGCAGAAAACTTCCTTGCTTGGAACGAAAATTCAGCAAAATCTGCCTTCTTTAGATTTTTCAGACACGCCCTAAATATCTATTGTCTATTGTTTGGTCAGACTTTCGTATAGTTTGCTCGTTTCAGGTTCGGGCTGATGACCCAAATCCTCTTTCAAGGTCAATGTAAAGGAATGATACAGTCGCAATATGCCTTGTTGATCATCCATGGAAGCATAGACTTCCATCATTAACCGGCAGATTTCTTCTGAATAAGGCTCACGTTCCTGCAATTCCATTAATAGCTCAATCGCCTGCTCGCCCCGCTTGTGAGACATCTCCCAATGAGCGATATCCATGACAAGTCCCATATACTTACGACGGAGCTCCCTGCTCTTGGATCTGGCCCAATCATAGTCATGCTCCTCCAGATAATCGCCGCGATACAGCAGGGCGACGTGTCTCAGCTCGTTCACATTATCCGAAGTAACAGCTTCATAGGACAAGGCCTGCTCAAATTGTTCAATATCGCTCACCAAGTTACCTGTCAGCAGACGATAACGGTTCATATTGTACTCCAGCTTGCCTGTCATGTTCCATTCCTTCAATAATTTGCGAATCTGATAGACAGAAGTATGTAGCAGCGTCAGCCCTTTATCCTGAGATACATCGGCCCAAAGCTTATCAAGCAGAACCTCCTTGCTTACCCACTCTTCCCGGTGATGAAACAAAAATGCAAATAACTCCTGAGATTTGGTGGTGCGCCATTTATGCTTCTCGGCGCTATGATCCATACTTCTGAATATATCCAGATGTTTAAAAGTCAACAAACCAGGTGCTTTAAATTCCAACTCCTCGGCCTGGGCTTCAGGTTCCGATTCTTGCACCTCCATCGCCGCTGCTGTCTGAGCGTGATAAGACATTGTACCTGCAATACGATCGATGGTCTTGCTAAGTCTGGCAGAACTGACCGGTTTTAATACATAATCCAGAGCATGCAACTCGAATGCCTCCACCGCATGGTCCGCATACGCGGTTACAAATATGATTCGAATGCTTGAATCGAGTTGCTGTATATATTCAGCCGCTTCCAGACCATTAACCTCTGGCATACCAATATCCAGAAATACAACATCCACACGATCAATGGTCAAATAATGAATACCTTCGCGTGCTGTTGAAAAACATTGAACAGGATTAATTCTTCCATCTGACTGCAGCAGGCGCTGCAGATGAAGCTGCGCTGGCTTCTCATCATCAATGACTATGGCTCTCAACGTTCCCCAACCTCCTGCCATGAGAGATTTAATATGGATAGCCGCTATATCGGCTTTAGCTTATTCATGTTAACCATACTTACCCAATCCATGAACTCAAAGTCTCATGTAAAATGATTAACCTGGTTCAGCGGAATATGAAATTGAATTTGTGTACCGCTTCCTACATGACTCTGAATATTCAGTCCCTGTCCATAGAGCGACATAAGACGGCGATTGATATTTTGAAGCCCAACACCTCCGGGACCTTCTGTTCGACCTGACTTCACCTGAGCCATACGTTCAGGAGGTATACCCACACCGTCATCCTGTACACGAACGATGACATCGTCACCTTCCTGGAAAATATGAAGCCGCACCGTACCGCCTGCAGCCCTCTCCATAACCCCATGACGAATCGCATTCTCTACAAGCGGTTGAATGGTGAGCGGTGGTAAAAACAACCTTAAATCCGGCTGTACTTCATATTTAACGACAAGCCTGTCTTCAAACCTCGCCTGTTCCAGATGAACGTAGGACTCTACCAATTCGAGCTCTTTGTACAACGGAACCAGTTGATCCCTGTTCTGAAAATCAAAGCTACCTCGCAAATAATGACTCAATTCGATAAGCAGGTCCGTTGCCTTATCGGGATCTACAGCACAAGTTGCAATAATTACATTCAGCGCATTGTAGAGAAAATGAGGTTTGATTTGCGCCTGAAGAAAGGCCATCTCCGCCCGAATCGTATCCTGTACAGAGGTACGCAGGTCGATCAGCGTTCGAACCCGCGCCCGTAATTCACCCGCATCGACAGGTTTACTCAAAAAGTCATTTGCCCCCGCCTGGAAACCATGCCGAATATCCTCGGGTAATCCACGAGCAGTCAGCATCAGAATAGGCAATTCGGACAACGAACGATGCTCCCGAAGCTTGCGACAAAGCTCCGGACCGGACATTTTGGGCATCATCCAGTCGGTAATAACCAGATCTATGGATGGGTGTTGCTCATACAGCTCGATTGCTTTAAAACCGCTGTCTGCTGCAATGACCCGGTAATGCTCCGTAGAGAGCAAGTTCAGAAGCACATGTCGATTTACAGGATCATCATCCACAATCAGAATCGTAGGTTCCCCAACATGATTCCCATCCTGTTCCTGCATTGGACTGGAGTCATTCAAATCCCCGGCAACATAGTCCTTCGCCTTTTTCCCTTGTGTTGTCACATAACGAGCCGGCACGGGGTTGATCTGTTCTTGTAGTAACGGTAATTGTACAATGGGTAACGTAAAATGAAACGTCGATCCGACTCCCGGTTCTGATTCGACCCATATTTCGCCTTCACCCAACTCAACAAGTTTTTTCGTGATGCTGAGACCCAGCCCGGTCCCCTCATAAGCCCGTTCCATCGTTCCATTGCTTTGCTCGTAAGATTGGAAAATATCATGCAGCCTTTCGGATGCAATACCCACGCCAGTATCCGCAACAGATACTCTGACCTTGTCCCCTTCCACAGAGGCATACAGCCGGATCACGCCATGCTCCGTAAACTTGTAAGCATTGCCAAGAAGGTTATAGAGAATCTGCCGCAACCGATGCTCGTCTGCTTCCACCAACGGTAATGCATCAGGCCATTGCTGAATCAGCACAATGGGCTTGTCATCGAACGTAAACCCCGAAACCTCAACCACTGTTCGAGCGACCGACTCCAGATCAACAGGGACGCGATTTAACTCGATTTCACTGTTTTTTAGTTTGGAGAAGTCCAAAATATCATTGACTAGCAGAGATAATCTTTTCCCGGTAGCAGTAATCATGGACAGATTTTTGGCTTGTTTTGGCGTAACAGCTCCTGCCGCTCCTTCCAGCATAGACTCCGCAATGTTAATAATGCCATGTAGCGGTGTCCTCAGCTCATGCGACGTATTCGCCATGAATTCATCCTTGAGGCTGTCAATCACCAGCAAACGCTCCGACAAAGCTTCCACTTCAAGGAATGACTGCGCAAAACGAATAGCTGTAACAAACATCTGAATCAGAACAAATAACAGAAGTTCAAGCAATGCTAGAAAGGCGGTATCAATGGCCACAAATGCCCCGATCGTGAACAACACAACAACCATGATAATACTCATTAGGCCGACCAACGCAAAGTGGCTGTCGTTTGTCCTCTTACGCGACCAAAAGATCATGGTTCGTATCGCATAGAATAACACCGAGAACGAAATAAGCAGCATCGGTGCTTCAAAGGCCGAGAATAGTGTGGTGGGAAAAGTAAGACCTATCAGAGACTGAGCAACAAGCAGAATAAAGCCCAAACGCACAAACCAACCATGGACGGCCCCCGGCACTAATGCAGCCAGATATCGAAGCAAAAAATAATACGAGAATGCTCCGCTGAGAAGTTGAAGTCGAAGCATCACATCGTGCGTCAGTAAAGGTATAAATGTGGCCAGCAGCTTCTCACCATGCGTGAGGGCATACAATGCACCCGAGAGGCTGAACAGTCCTAGAAATTGGAGCTCTTTCTCACTGCGGCGCAGCCTGAACAACACGAGAAAAAAAACAGCGGGCAGAATAAATCCAAACAAGGTCATCAGATCCTTGAGCCCGTCCAACTGCTGGCTTCGGAAAATACTAGCCTCATCCCCGAATAAAACAGATGCAACTATACCTCCAGAGGCATAGCTATAATTGGATACCTGAATAATAATGTCAGCTGTATCTCCCTCTATGGAAGTAAAGCCTGTAAAGGGTAGATTCTTTTGACGGTCTGAATCTTTGGTTACCCCAGGAGAACCCATACCCCCTATGAGATTTCCATTAATAAAAATGCGATGTGACATGCGTATATTCTGTGTATGAATCCCATAACGTTTTTGTAAGTGGCTAGGGGTGAGTTGCACTTGCAAGTGATATGTTCCATAACCTTGTCCTTTTCCAAGTGCTGCATTCCATTTGGACGGAACCCGAACATCCATAGGAGCGGACAAGGGTCTGCGGCCTGACATATCCGCTTCAAAATCTTCCGGACCGAGCAGCTTGTCAGGATAGTAGTTCCAGATGCCATTAAGCCGAGCGGCACCTTCCTGGCTGAAATCCCATTGACGTAAATCTATACGCCCCTTTATAACCTGAGGATTGTCCCGCTCGCTGATCCATACCTGGGCGATCCATCCCAGCGGAAGCAGAACAACACAAATGAAACTTAGCGTCAACATGATCCAGTGTTTTCTCATCTATGTATTCCTTCCACCCTCATTACAGCGACAGATATCACTTTTTGTCGATTTTTTCTATAGATCCATGTTACACGTTTCCGGTGCTCACGGAAATAGTTCATGAACAGTTTTAGCTCATTTCATAGCAAAAAAATACTTTTGAGGCTTTCTTATGGGAAAAGGCAGGCCAAAAAGCCCCGAACTATTCTCTCCAGATGGAAACCAGGGAGAAGCCGGGGCTTAGGAATGCTCTTAGGGTAGGGTACGTAGGCACGTAGGATACGCAACGCACATCATACATTTCGTGATATTTGTGTTGGCTGGTTTAAGCTTTATTTGACGGCCTCTGCTAGCTTCTGCACAAGACCGGCCCAACCCTGAGCCATACGTTCACGGATCACCGCATGAGCCTGTCCGAATTCAGTCAGTTTATCCGCATCCCAGCCGCTATGAATCAATGTAAAATGGGTGCCTTCCGCTTGTTCTGCAAGTTCAAATGTTAACGTCCAATCTTTTCCCCAGCGAAAGCTCAGCTTCTGTTGCGGTTGCACTTCAATTACTTGGCAAGGGGATTGTCCAAAAGGTCCTGCTTCCAGTGTGAATTCATGTCCTTCGACTGGCTCCAAATTGCTGGGCATAAACCACGACCCCAGTCCTTCTGCTGTCGAGACCTTAGGCCATACTTTTTCAACAGATGCCATCAATACAAGTTCTTCCTTAATATCCGGTAATGCCGTTGGTGATGATTCCATTCCTGGGTTACCTCCTTGACGCTTTTTTCTAACTCAACCTATAATGGGTTTATCTTACATATAAGGTGTGTGATTCCTATGATAGTCTGCTCTGAAAAATCCATTTCCAAACACGGTTGCCTTAAGGGATAGTTCCGCAAGAATTTACCTTCCACACTTCTGTTTTAAACATACTTACTAGTGGAGGTATTATACAATGTCATTCAGTTATTACGGCCCTTTATGCACCAAGGTATACGATATTACCAAGCCTATCGGACACTCCTTGGGAGGCGATATCGAATTTTACAGCAACCTGCTGCAGCATTGCAACGGACGCATCCTTGAAGCGATGTCAGGTTCTGGCCGAATGCTCATTCCATTACTCGAAACAGGGTTGAAAGTTGATGGAGTCGATTATTCAGAAGCTATGGTTCAGTCCTGCCGTTCCCGATGCACCGAACGTAATCTACCTATGCCTGAGCTGTTTGTAGCCGATCTTGAAAATTTGCAGCTTCCCTATCTTTACGAAGCCATTATTATTCCAAGCGGCTCACTGATGCTTATTCAGGATCGTCGTTCTTCTATTCGAATCCTGCAGAATCTGTATGATCACTTAGAGGCAGGGGGCAGGTTAATCTTTGATCTCTTTTTGCCTGACGTGACGAAGCCCGCTTCCATTGATACATCTACTGTCCGCTTACCAGGTGGTGACACGATTACCATTGAAGTGAGAACGACCGAAATCAATCTGTTGCACCAGTATAAAACAAACCTGATTCGCTATGAACAATGGCACCAAGGTAAACTTGTAGGCACGGAGATGCAGGAACTCACCTTAAGATGGTATGGCGTGGAGGAGTTACGTCTTGTGCTGGAGAAGATTGGATTCACCGATATCGAAGTCTATACAGACTTTGATCCCGAGCAAGCCCCCACACAATCCAGTCAAAAGTTCGTCTATGAAGCAAGACGCAAGAAATAGTTATATGAGTTTGGTGCACGATTTGAACTACCCATAAGATATGCAACAAATAACGATGGTTCATTAAATTAGCCACCACGAACGCCTTACCAACGATACACTAACGATTCAAGAAAATAGGATACAGAAATTCTAACGATCACCACGGGCCTTATTTGCCCCTAAACGAGGCTTTCCAAATTCTAACGATCTCCAGTGGGCTTATTTCATCGAAAAACCTGAAAAACAGTTCCCATTGAAGCAAAATAAGCCAAATAACGCCTCTGGTGATCGTTAGAAAATAGGAATGGCTAAATTCGCCTAAATAAGGTTTCTCTCCTGATCGTTAGCGCTCTTCACGGCCGCTAAGCTGGTGCATGGCTTTCCTAGTACCCGGTGCCCTGCTTCCTGATAGGAAGCGTCAGCCACTACACCATCAATATCCCCGAGAATATTGCTCGGCAATCGCCGCCTGCTCTTTGCTAACACCTAGTTCAAGAGCAGCATGATTGACCCAGTATGGGTCACGTAACATGCCTCTGCCAATGGCAACCAGATCAGCATCACCGTTGCCGATCACGGCCTGTGCCAGTGCCGCGTCCTCCAACATGCCTACAGCGATTACAGGTGCCTTCAACTCGTCCCGAAAACGACGGGCAAAAGGAACCTGATACCCCGGATAGTTCCCGGGTTTACGCTGACCGGATGGCCCTTCACCGCCCGAACTGATGTGGAACATGTCCACGCCTGCTTCCTGATAGGCACGGCCAATCTCGATGGTATGATCGAGATCATACCCGCCGTCCGCATACTCCACCGCAGAAATTCGCATAATGAGCGGCATGTCAGCAGGCATTTCCTTTTTCACCGCACGAATCACCTCTACGCCAAAACGAGACAGATCTTGTCCATACACATCCTCGCGATGATTCATCAGCGGAGAGTGGAATTGGTGAATCAGATAACCGTGTGCACCATGCAGCTCGATTGCATCCACACCCGCTTGAACCGCACGACGCACACCATCTGCGAACTTCTGCACCATCGCTTCCACTTCTTCGGTGGTCAACGCGCGCGGCTCTTTATATTGTTCTCCCGGAAACGTGACAACAGAAGGAGCAACAGGCTGGGGCGCATCCTCGGCTTTACGTCCTGCATGTGCGATCTGGATCGCCACTTTAGAGCCGTAAGCATGCATTCCGTCTACCAGCTTGGCGAAGGCGGGGATATGCTCGTCTGACCAAATCCCCAGATCATTGTCTGTAATCCGTCCGTCCGGGTCAACGTCTGTCATTTCAATAATAATGAGTCCTGTTCCACCCACAGCACGGCTCACATAGTGAACCTGATGCCAATCATTCGGGATGCCATCCTTCGCCGTAACCGAATATTGACACATCGGTGCCATAACGACACGGTTCTGTAACGCTAAGCTTTTATATTGATAAGGTGAGAATAATTGCTCTGTCATTGTTGAGTACAACTCCTATCCATGGTCTATATTTGTAGCTTAGTTACGTGAACATGTCATCCGCCTGAACTTAATCAGTTTGGTTCCTGGTCGGAGAACATCTTCCCGTTTTTACCGTAGTTATCTTTCTCCAAATCCTCTATGAAAATAAAGACCTTACTCGCTTCCACACCCAGCGTATCGCAAGCAACCTCGGTCATTCGTTCGATCAACTGGCGCTTCTGCTCCTTCGTTTTGCCTTCCAGCATCTTCACTGTAATAAATGGCATGATCTACACACATCCTTTCTTCATAGCTATTATGAACCTGAGGTTCAAAAATTCAAGTACGCACTTTTTGGTGCCCTTCCATCCCGTCAGCAGAATACCCTTCTCGAAATAAGATCAAAACATGGTATGATATCGTTACAAACTCATCAAAAGTATCCTACCAATAGGATTCCATTTTAAAAGGCTCAAGGAGATGTCACCATCCCGCAAGAACAAAGACATTCTGGAGTGCCTGATATCCTGAATGTGATGCAATCCAATGATAACGTTACACTTGTACAGTCTGGCAGATCATATTCAACCTATATATTACCCATAAAGGAGCGATTTCACTTGAAAGATATATTGATTCAGAGACTCAGCACATACGTACAGATGGATACACAATCCGATGAAAATAGTGACACCTGCCCATCCACGCCCGGACAACTGGCGCTGGGCAAGCTTCTTGTCGAAGAATGTACCTCCATCGGACTGCAAGAAGTCACGATGGATGAGAATGGCTATGTCATGGCAACACTTCCGTCCAATACGGACAAGGATGTGCCTGTCATTGGATTCCTCGCCCATCTCGACACTGCTACCGACTTTACCGGTAAAAATGTAAAACCACAGGTTGTCGAGAACTATGATGGCTCTGATCTCGTGCTGAACCGGGAGCTGGACGTTATTTTGTCCACCAAAGACTTCCCTGAACTCCATGAGTACAAAGGACATACGCTGATTACCACCGATGGTACAACGTTGCTCGGTGCAGATAATAAAGCAGGGATTGCCGAGATCATGACGGCGATGACTTACCTGATCGAGCACCCGGAAGTGAAACACGGCAAGATTCGGGTTGCTTTTACCCCAGATGAAGAGATTGGTCGTGGGCCGCACAAGTTCGATGTCGCTGCCTTCGGTGCTAAATATGCGTATACCGTAGACGGCGGGCCGCTGGGGGAACTGGAGTATGAGAGTTTTAACGCAGCAGGGGCCAAGATTACGGTACGAGGAACGAATGTGCATCCCGGCACGGCAAAAGGCAAAATGGTGAATTCACTGAAAGTTGCGATGGAATTAAACAGCAAACTACCTGTAGAGGAAGCACCTGAATCCACCGAAGGTTACGAAGGCTTCTACCACCTGCTGGCGATGGAAGGTGATGTAGAGCTGACGAAGATGCACTATATTATTCGCGATTTTGATCGGGAGAAATTTGAAGCACGCAAAACCAACCTGTTAAACATTACGGGCGAACTGAAAGCGAAGTATGGAGATAAAAGCGTTACGGTGGAGATGAACGACCAGTACTACAATATGCGTGAAAAGATTGAGCCCGTTCGCCAGATCGTGGATATCGCGCACGAAGCCATGACCAAGCTGGGTATCGAGCCTATCATTCGTCCAATTCGGGGAGGAACAGACGGCTCCCAGCTCTCCTACATGGGCATGCCAACACCGAATATCTTCACAGGCGGGGAAAATTATCACGGCAAGTTCGAATATGTATCGGTAGATAATATGGTCAAGGCCACACAGGTTATTGTGGAGATTGCACAATTATTTGAGCAACACGGGAATGTCTGATCGAAGCAGACAGGACCAAGGTTGATTCATACGCAATAGATCGAATGAAAAAGAGCACCTTCTTCGTTGAAAGGTGCTCTTTGTAGTATCAATTCATTCGTATACATTCCCTCCTGCAATCTCTCGTAGTTCTTCCACGTTCTGAATGACGATTTTACGCCCTACTTTGCGAATAATATCTCGTCTGCACAAGTCCTGAATAACCCGATTGAGATGCCTGTAGCTGGTACCCAGCAAATCAGCAAGTTCCGTCAATTTGGATGTCTGAATCTCCTCTGATGCAGCTGTATCCTGATCAGCCGTAGATAACATATAGCTGGCAAATCTGCTTTCAACAGGATAGAGCATGTTCAGGCTCGACAGATTCGAGAACGTGTACAGCTTGTGTGTCACCTGACTCAGCATAAAATGGAGGAATTTCGGATTCTCGGCATACGTATTCTGAATGACACGGTAGCTGATGGCGAGTAACAAACTGCGATTCACAGACTGCACGATATTGTTCGCTTCTTTTCCATTCACAAGCTCCAAGTCACCCACAAGGGCGAGTGGTGTACTGAATCTGAGCAACAGTGACTTGCCATTCGGCAGTGTTGTGAAGATTTTAAGCTTACCTTCAACGAGAAAATATAAACGTTCAGGACGTTCTCCTTTTTCACAAATAATCTCGCCCTTCTCCGCCTCAAGCAAACGCAGCTCGGCAATTAACGTTTCGTCCAACACCTGATCCAATCCATGCTCCCGGACAAGTTGTCGCATAAGCTCAAAGTTCAACACTTCCTTCATCCAACCCACCTCCAACGTGATCTGTCTGATAAGCAAAATAAATGGACACATGTCCTATATTTCAATTAAATTAGCAACGAATAATTGGCATAAAAACAGTTACAACTAGAACTAATATCCAAGAAAACGCACCACATGGGAAAAAGTTGGAATATCATTTGGAAAATAGTTCGATTTTCATGCAATCAAGCATTCAGGATATCCGATTTTTGTCCGATGAACAATAGAGGTTCTGCAAATTTTCCAATTCACTTTACATTTAAATATTGAGAGGATGATTGAGTTCCATGAGTAACATAAACATTGTTGACGCACTGTTAAAATCCTTGCCTTACATTAGCCTGATCCTGCGGGAGCCAGCAAGCTTGACCGTGTATGACCACGAGAAAGTATTAGATGTGATTATGACAGAGAAGTTCAATCTTGGATTTGAAAAAGGCATGAAACTTATCGATTCCTATCAAAACTATGCTGTTTTGAAAAACGGTCGGGAAGCCACACTCTCTACACTGCCCAAAGAAGTGTTTGGAGTAGAGCTGGATACGCTGAACGTTCCCATCTTTGATGATAATAATAACGTTGTGGCTGTATTCTGTGTATCCTATGATCAATCCAATCAGAACCAACTGGAGGACATCATCCAAGAGAATCAAGACATCAATGCAAACCTGGTTGACATGGTGCAGCATGTCGCAGCTCATGCCGAAGAATTGCAGGCTACCAGTGAGCAAATTTTGGAGAACACACGACTGGCTGTCCAGAACTCATCCCAGATTAACAAGGTGGCTGGTTTCATTCGTGAAATTTCCGAACAAACGAACTTGCTCGGCCTGAATGCTGCAATTGAAGCTGCCCGTGTAGGTGAAGCCGGTGCCGGATTTGGTGTCGTGGCATCCGAAGTACGTAAACTCTCCGTTGATGCGAAACAAGCAACGACCGATATTGATGCCAGCCTGAAAGACGTACAGCAAGTGATTCAGCAGATGGAGGTTGAAGTATCCCAGATCGCTGCTTCTTCGCAAGAACAGGCAAATCTGGTTGCATCCTTCACCGATGTCATTGAGAAACTGAATGATACAGGTACGCGCATGAAAGCTCTATCCGAGCAACTGATCACTTACTCTGTACAAAAATAACGTAGGGAAACAAGAGCAAATCATATACGAACGATCCGCATAAAAACCTTACTGATAGATTGAGGTATGTAATAAACAGGACTTGGAATGCCATCATGGTTATCCAAGTCCTGTTTTATAGTGCGTTATAACAAGCTTTATTCGTTTGTTGACACTTTGGACGCGCCAAGGATGACATCAATCTAAATCATAAACAATCTTATCCTGTTGCATCCAACTTTCCTGCACCCGTTACTTCCTCTTCCGACTCCCAGCATTCAATCTCGCCCGGAATATGTATCCGGTCACGAGTGAATACAGGATCACGTCCCTCTGATTTCTGCCGCTTGTAATCCTTCAAGGCTTCGAAGGTGACTTTGGACAACATCAAGATGGCAATCAAGTTCACGACAACCATCAGACCCATGAACAGGTCAGCCAAATCCCACACTAGTTGCACCTTCGCTACCGCACCAAATACCACCATGCTAATGACAGCAACGCGATACACCCAGAGCCAAACTTTGTTAGACTTAATGAATTCAATGTTTGTTTCACCGTAATAATAATTACCAATCAACGTGCTGAAGGCAAACAAGAATACCATCACCGCCAGGAAGCCCGAGGCCCACGAACCGATGTGTGCACTGAGCGCAGCTTGAGTCAGCTCAATACCACCCAGATCCGAACCCTGATATACCCCGGATAACAAAATAATCATAGCCGTACTTGTACATATAACTAGTGTATCTGTCAAAACACCAAAGGCTTGGATCAGGCCTTGTTTGACCGGATGGGATGTATCTGCCGTTGCCGCAGCATTCGGCGCACTACCCATACCGGCTTCATTCGAGAATAGTCCACGTTTAACACCATTCATCAGCGCAGCACCCAGTGTCCCGCCAGCGACCTGTTCGACGCCGAAGGCATTTTTCACAATCAACGCAATCATGGCTGGAAGTTCTGTGATGTTTGCGAGCACGATAAATGCAGCCACCCCAATATACAACACTGCGAGCACAACCACGATATATTCTGATGCTTTCGCGATCCGTTTAACCCCGCCCATAATGATACCTGCAAAAACAACTGCCATAATAATGCCAACCGTTAAGCGATCTGTTCCAAAGGAGTTTTGGAAGGCCACTGTAATAGTGTTGGACTGTACAGCGTTAAAGACTAAGCCGAACGAAAGGGTGATCAGGATAGCAAAAAGAACCCCCATCCATCGTTTTCCAAGCCCACGTTCCATATAATAGGCCGGTCCTCCGCGGAATCCGCCTTTATCTTTAACTTTGTAGATCTGGGCCAGTGTGCTCTCGACGAAGCTTGAAGCTGATCCAATCATGGCAATAATCCACATCCAAAATACAGCTCCGGGCCCTCCCAGAGCTATTGCCAGTGCAATCCCGGTAATGTTTCCCGTACCCACACGTGCGGCCATACTGATACAGAAGGCTTGAAATGGGGAGACTTTACCCGGTTCCTTGCTCTTTGGCTCTCTGAGCACCTTGACCATATCACCGATCATACGGAATTGCATGAATTTCGTTTTTGTTGTGAAATAGACTCCGCAGACGACCAGCAGAATGATTAACAGTTTAGACCAGAGAAAATCATTGAAAAGAACGACAACATCTTGTATTGTTTGCTCCATCGATACGCCCCTTATTATGATGTATTATTAAAAAAGACTACTACATTCGTTTCTTATCCCAGCCCTGTGTCTGACCGAGTGCCGTGCTTGAAACAACTGAACATTTGCAACATTTTACACAACGACAGGTTCAGACTGATGCATGTTACTTATACTACAAGTGTATCTACCAAAATAGACAAATACCTACATGCTTTCTGGACATTTTTTTTGAACATGCGCCTCTCTCATCCAGTCATTGTCATCTAACCTTACATGTGAGCTTCTATGCAGATTTGCGTTTGGGAAGTATGATAGGAGAGGTATCTCACGATACGGAGATAAGCATGATGTAAATAAAACAGGATTTTATGGCGAGACAAACCGCCGTTTAAATAAAGCTTTTTTAGGGAAATACCGTGATGAATTGGAAAGGACGTGAACAATTTGCGTTATTTTATCGTGGATGATGATCCAAGCGTGCGTTCCATGCTAATGGACATTATTGAAGATGAAGGATTGGGTGACATTGCCGGGGAAGCCGAGGATGGAGCCCATATTCATGCCGAATTGCTGGAACTACATAAGGTGGATGTCCTGCTAATCGATCTGCTGATGCCGCATCAAGATGGGATACAGACCGTACGTGCACTTGAAGGAAAGTTCAAAGGCAAGATCGTGATGATCTCCCAGATTGAGTCCAAAAATATGATTGGAGAAGCCTACTCCTTAGGCATTGAGTATTATATTACGAAACCGATTAACCGGCTGGAGATTCTATCCGTGCTTCGCCTTGTGGAAGAGAGATTGCGGATGCAGCAGTCTATAGCGGATATTCAGCGTACACTGCAAGGACTGACGGGTCTACAGACAGGTGAGCGCAAGCAGGTGCAGGCTCCGGACAAAACCATTACTACCACAGGTCATTTTCTGTTGTCCGAGATGGGCATGATCGGGGAGGCTGGCAGCCGAGATCTACTGGACATGCTGGAATATCTCGAACAACTGGAGACGGAGGAACATAAGCTATCACCTTACACCTTCCCTTCGCTCAAAGACATCTTCCAGCAAGTAGCTCAGCGTAAACTAGGAGAGACTGCATCGGCTGCAGACATTACCAAAGAGGTGAAAGCATCGGAACAGCGGGTGCGCAGAGCCATTTTTCAGACACTAAGTCATGTGGTGTCTCTTGGATTGACAGACTATACCCATCCAAAATTCGAGAACTACGCCTCCAAATTTTTTGATTTTACAGAGATTCGCAAAAAAATGCTCGAACTGCAAAACAACGTGGAGCCCTCGCTGTCCCAAACCCGCATCAATACGAAAAAATTCGTGCAGGTGTTGTACCTGGAAGCCAAGCGCATGCTTCATTAAACCAAAAAGGGCATGAATGATCCACCTCCAAAGCTCCCTCACGGTAATGTGAGGTTAACCCTGACGGCGATCTTCATGCCCTTCCTTGATTGGGGTTGATGTGTTACTCTGTTCGCCCAAACCATACAAGTTCATATCATGGTACATTGTTGCAATATATAGTTGCATTCCCGTTCTGTTCACTTTCACGTGCGTGTCTGATTCCGGGATACTCGATTATACTCATTAATCAATTCATCTAGTGCCATCGACTGCCGAATGACTTCAGGATGTCCAAGCCTTCCCTTATTATGCTCCACCAGTTTATGAAGGTTATGCCTGGCTTTTTCTATTTTGTTTTTCAAATCCAAACTCATAACCATGGCCCCTGATACCTCCTTCATTTGTGTTCCATTGTAGTGTTTCCTGTCAATCTATAGTTGGATTAACATATGGCATAGGAGACATGGATGTTTTGTATGCTTCTCCAAAATTTGAAAGGGCTAATTTCATTCTAATAGAGATTGGTGAAAAATACCAGATGTAACGCCATGTTGTCACATTCTTCCCACTCTATACGCAGCCTTTGTTTATACTCTTCAAGCCCGAAAAGGCTTTGTGTCATAATTGTGTATTTGATAAAAATAAACCAAAATGCACCCCTCCAATCTCGAACCCCATGGTTGGTGTCCTTCTGAGAATGGAGAGATGCTCTCGGTTATCTCTTATTCATGTCGGATGAAGCTGTCCTGTCTGTTATGCTGACGTATATTTATACATTGGATATCCGTTATTAAATTTGGAATATTAGTTCGTAACTTTTACTTGTATTGTTTCACTTGTTGTCTTCCCATGATCATTGACCCATTCCACTACATATTCATAATCACCGACGGCACGATCTTTGATCTCAACCTTGGCTGTCTGCGCATGAGGAGAAGATGCCGTCAACGGCTGTCTGTCAATCTCCGTACCATTCTCATACAATCGGTATGATGTGGCATTCGTGCCCCACCACATATTCATTGTGATTGTATAGTTGCCATCTCCATCCCAATTGTCGTGGGATAGCTCTGGCTGAGATGGTTCAGCATTGCGAACGGTTATCGTGAGCGGTTGACATTCCGTTTTACCTTTAGCGTTCGTTAGCTCACACGTATATACATACGTACCATTGGCCCGACCTTGAATGGAAGTGGATGCCTTCTGCGCTGCAGGGGTAGATGCAGATAACTTCTGACGATCTAGCAGTTCTCCGTTCTCATACAGCTTATACTCCGTACCATTGTTCCCCCACCACATGTTCATCGTCACCGTGTAGGTTCCATCACTAAGCCCGTTTCCGTGACCGTTATTGTCAGATAGAACAGGCACTCCAGGTGCACCAATAACCTGATCTCCAGCCACCACCGTTATTTCAACGGTTGCCTCAGCAATCAGTCCCGCACCATTCTCCGCACGAGCTGTAAAGATATGCTTACCAACAAGCCCAGCCAGCACAATCTCATCCCCTGAATGCACAGTCTTGCCATCCCAAGTCAGCTCCAGATGTGTAATACCCGATTCAGGGTCTTCAGCCTTCACCTTCACTTGAAGCACATCATCCTCGCTCATCTGCTCCGCTGGCATGCCTGTAATGACTGGAGGTGTGGTGTCTTCCGGCTCTTGCGGGCCACCCACATAGCGAATATTCGGAGCCTTCGGCTGTTCCATGCCTGCGCCGAGATAAAAGCTTGTGTGTGGAGGCTGGTTATAAGCAACATTTTGCCATGCTACGCCAAGACGATAGACTGGATCATGCATCAACGTACGAAGACGAACATCGGTCTCATCGGTTGTGGTATAGATCCGCAGCTCGGAGCTGTCTTGACTGCGCCAAATCACTTCCTCACGCCAGTCGCCAAATAAATCAGCTTGTAAGCTTGGATTGGCTTTGGTTCCATTGTTGGAAGCAGCTCCTGTTGCTGTCAGCAGGTTAACCGTAGTCTGATTCTCGTAGTCCCACTTGTCGATTCGAATACCATCCTGCAGTTCACGCAACAGATCGCCGTCCCACCAAATTCCAAAGTTTGTGGAGGAAGGAATCTTCATTGTGATCAATTCTCCCTTGGCACTATACAGCCCGGTAATCGGAATATGCTGTTCATTGGTAATCGTAGCCGCCCATACCTCAGCTCCCGGATAGTTTGGATCGATATCAGCTGCCATACCGCGCCCCGTGTCCATCCCCGTAAACACTCCCCAAAGCACTTCACCTGTGGCTGCATCTCTCATCTCCATGCCATATTTCGAGCTTCGGTCCTCATGTACCCCGAATACCTCCATCCCCGGACGGGTTGGATCAAGATCACTCAGATGCATCGCATCTCCATGTCCCAGTCTTGTGTTGTAAAGTGGCTTACCGTCGTCATCAATTGCCATTGCTCCGAATGTAATCTCATCTTTGCCATCACCGTCCACATCACCTACGGATAAATTGTGATTCCCCTGACCTGCATAGGAACCGTAACCCTCATCGTTCGAGTCAAAACGCCATACCTGACTGAGCTTACCATCCTGAAAATTGTAAGAAGCAAGTACTGTACGCGTGTAATACCCGCGGCTAAACATCGCACTCGGATGCTCTCCGTCCAGATAGGCAACAGCCGCAAGGAAGCGGTCTACACGGTTTCCGTATCCATCCCCCCATGCAGCAACGTCTCCGCGTGGCGGATCATACTTCACTGTATCCAGTGCCGCCCCGGTCTCTCCATCAAATACGGTTAGAAACTCATCACCCAGAAGTACATAACCGGAGCTGTTACGATGATCTGCATTCGCATCCCCGATGACTTTCCCTTGTCCGTCAACGGTTCCGTCTGCGGTCTTCATCATCAGTTCAGCCCGGCCATCTCCATCAAAATCATAGACCAGAAACGGTGAGTAATGTGCCCCTGCCCGAATATTCGGCCCCATATTGATCCGCCAGAGACGGGTTCCGTCCAGCTTGTAGGCATCCATATATACAATGCCGGTAATTCCGGCCTGAGAATTATCTTTACCGTTATTCGGCGACCACATGAGCACGATCTCGTACTCGCCATCCCCATCGACATCCCCGACACTGGCATCTCCTGCATAGTAGGAATACGGCTGCCCGTCTTTGGTATACGCATCGGCAGGTTTCTGCAGCGGCACAGACAGGTATTGCTCCTGCCATACACCGAACTCTTTCGTCGCCGGCTTCTCTATTCCATTTTCTACCGTCGTAACACGGTATTTAGAACTGTCCGTACCTTCGGCATCCGTATAGTTCGTGCTTCCTGTCAGAGGCTCTGCGTTCAGCTTCACACCATCACGATACAGATTGAAAGCAATCGAATCCGTATCCAGCCCCAGCATGCGCCAGCCAATGTAGTTGCCTTGCCCCGTTTTCACCGCAACCGGTGCACGATCCAAATACTCCATTGCCCGGTTCAGCGTTGTAGCTACCGGAGTTTCAAGCACGCTGGACAGCTCGGATACGCCGCCTGCATTCACCGAGGCCACTTTATAGTAATAAGGAACCGTACTGAGAATGGTGGAATCCTTATATAAAGTTTCCTTGGTTCGATCAATCATCTCATAAGGCCCATTCTGGCTTTTGGAACGGTAAATTTGGTAGAATCGTGCACCAGCAGCTTCATGCCATGTGAAAGAAACATCGTTTTTCCGGATCTCTTGTAACGCCAGCCCGGTAGGTGCTTCCGCTTTCGTTACACTTGGATCAATCGTAGATACATTCAGCGCATTGGACGCGAGCGATTCCGTTCCCGTCTGATCCACTGCTGTTACCGTGTATACATAATCCATGCCAAGTTCGATCTGATTATCCGTATAGGCTGGCTCATCAACTGTGGCAAGCATTTCTGGTTTAGTTGCTCCCGCAGATTGCCGATAGACCTTGTACTGTACATCTCCAGCAGCCGCCTCCCACGACAACACTGCACGGATCGGATCGCTGTTCAGATCGAGTTCATCCAGTTGAAGCCCGGATGGAGACATAAAGGTTGGTGTGATCTCCAATCCATTGAGATGTGCGGTCTGTCCACTGAACACCAGATTCATCTGGCCGTCCTGCACTTGAACATCGTTGATAACCTTCTCAGCGATATTTTGGGCACCCGAGGATACGGTCCCGTAGTCCTTGCCCTCGATATTGATATTCGTTCGTGCGGAGCCGATCCAGTCTCCAATGTAAGCCTTAACCGAATAACTGCCGTTAGGTAAATCCACCTTGAATTCATAACTTCCGCCAAAATAAATGACAAAATCGCGGCGCAGCGCATCCGTGGCATTGCCACGATCCCGATCCGCCATATTCGCCGAAGAGGTTAGGCCGTAGCCGCGCTCCGGCGTGTATAAGGTATTCCGAGTCACTTCGTTATACCCTTCCGCGACTGGAGAGCCAACGGGGCCAAAATCGTATCGAAATGCAGCCGACTTCGTTGTGAAGCTCACCTCGTCCGAAGGCTCGGATTCGCCTCGACCATTCACGGCAGTGACACGTACCGTATAGCTTTCACCTTCGGTAAGGCCAGATAAGTTCATGGTTGGAACCGTTGCTGTTCCGGCTAGCGTATACGCAGATGCTGGCTCGGAAGACAGCTTGCGATAGATTTTATAGATATCTGCTGCATCATCTGCTGTCCATTTCAATACAGCACCGGCATTACTGATGCTGCCAGCTTTCAGACCGTTTGGCTTCACTGGAACCTCGGCAGGCACTTCAGCATCTTTCACGGCATCGGCCAGTGGAATATCAAGTTCACGCACCGCACCAGCAACCATTCTTGCGATCTGAATGGCACCGTACTCCTGAAAATGCGTATTGTCAGCAACTCCGTTAGGGAACGCCTGATAAATACCCGGTGCAACATGCAGGAACACCGACAGTGTAGCCTCAGGCCCAATCGAGTCATAATATTCGATGCTGAGTTTGCTCAGATCAATTAGTAGCACATTGTTTTCGGACGCTACTTCTTTGGCTGCCTGAACATATTCAGGGAAGGAAACATTGAATTTTCCCGTACTTGCATTGAAGTCCCTGCGCCCCATCGGCGTTACCAGAATCGGCGTTGCCCCCCGTTGCCGCACACCGTCTATGTAGGTTTTCAGATAGATTTTGTAATCGGCCGGGGAAGCGTAGCGGTCAGGCACACTGATGGTCGCATCATTATGTCCGAACTGTACAAACAGATAGTCTCCTGGACGGATCACTCTCAGAATTTCATCCAGCCGCCCTTGGAAAATAAACGACTTGGAACTGCGTCCACCGATGGAATGATTTTTGATCTCCACGGTATCGTTAAAAAAGGAAGGAAACATCTGCCCCCAGCCCGCTTGCGGCTCCCAATACGGATTGTAGGTCTGCATCGTGGAATCTCCAGCCAGATACAGAACAGGTTTGCTTCCCGCATCACGCTCAGCTTGCTTGGTAATAACCAATGCATTCAGATTCGCAGCGGTACCGGAAAATACCAGATTCATCTGACCATCCACCATCGCGATGTCAAAGTCCATCTCCAGATACTCGCCTGCCGCCTTGCTGTTCAGTTGCACCTTGTTCATGCTTTCTACATCGATGGCAATCTCTGTAGCTCCGGCTGCATCCCCGGCAACAAGCGAAACAGTATAGTCACCGTTCGGCAAATCCACGTTGAATTGTCCACCTGTAGCAAATGTTGCAAAATCAGACTTGATTGGATCACTCGTTCCACGATCCTGCACCGTCACCTTGGATGCATCCGCAAAACCATATCCCCGTTCCGAGGTATAAACGGCATCCGCTCCCACACCCGTATACCCCTCCGCCACGACTCCTGATCCAAAATCATATCGATAAACGGTTGTTTCCCCAGTATCAACAGCTGAATCCGGTGCTGCCGCACTCACTGCTGTCGTACCATAGAATGCACCCCATCCCAAGCTAGAAATCGTAAATATGAATATCAGCACAATTAAACCGAGTTGCCGCGTCCGTTTTGCAATCATCTACACCCACCCTTTCGTTTCTTCAACATGTTTTTCTGCTGAATTAAATAAAGTAAGCGCTTGCATTTTGTTGATGTACAACCCTCCTACGATTCTTACAACTCTCCCTGTTCCTCTCTGACTCCACGTCCACCTCCCCCTTTCCCACCGCAGTTTATGCCGCCGCTTCCAGGCTCACATCGAACTGCAGATTTGATTTCCCCTCGATACTAACGTTAATGTCCTGGAAATAACATGTAATTATCCGTCTTTTTTCACCACAAACCCGATATATTATCCCCCCATTCAACTGACTGTCACATAAGCAACCGTTTTCCGATGTTTCAGGTAATAATATCCCTTTCCATAACCGGGTCATTCGGTTACAATAGGGCGATATGTGTGTCCGGGTCCGGCGGATGCCAACATGCAGTTTCGAGAATGGCCTACGCAGGCCTATGATTCAGATTTGATATTAATTGGAGGCTTATCAACACCATGCAAACCGAGTCACAGACTAAAGTCAAAATCATAAACGCCGATCCCAGCGCGATGGGATTATTTGGGCTTGCGATTGTAACCCTTGTCGCTTCTTCCCAAAAACTCGGCATTACCGATGGACTTAGCTACGCTATTCCGTGGGCGATCTTCCTGGGTGCTTTCGCCCAACTATTCGCATGTATTCAGGATTCCAAACGCAATAACACTTTCGGCACCACCGCTTTCGGCGCTTATGCCTTCTTCTGGTTCGCTATGGGTGCCAACTGGATGATTAAAATGGGCGTGTTCGGCTCTACACTCGCTGAGCAAACCGATGGCAAGCAGCTTGGATTCGCTTTTGCCGGATACCTGATCTTCACCTTGTTCATGACGATTGGGGCTGTTGAAGCCAATAAAGTGTTGCTTATCATTTTCATTCTGATCGATTTCTTGTTCCTTGGTCTGACCTTTGACGCTTTCGGCGTAGCACCACATATCTTCCATACGATCGCTGCATACGCTGAGATGGCGATCGGTATCGTGTCACTGTATGGTACAGGTGCTTCGGTTCTGAATGCTCACTTCGGTTATACTTTCCTGCCGATCGGCAAACCGTCCGGTATTTTCAGACCTAAGGCTTAATATACAGATTGAAGTTCCACCGCCTGCGCGCCGGTCCGCGCCTGGCGGTTTTTTCGTATTACCTCGTCTCGTACCTCTACATTTGAATATGTTCCTAACCGACACCTATACTATATAAGTTGAACTCAAAGATTTTACACAGCCCACTCCGATGAGATAGCAAACCTTTTGAACAAAGAAGAGCCCACAAGAAATGCTGCATTTAGAAACACAATCATAGCAGCCATACTGTAAGGAGGAAGAAACATGAGAGAGATACCGAAACCAACGGAGATGGATCAAACGGAGAGAAAGTATGTACGTGAAACGCGCTGCTTCAAAACGGCACGGGTATTCCCGACAGATGTCAACAATCATAACACCTTGTTTGGCGGCAAGTTGATGTCCTACATTGACGATATTGCCTCCATCGCTGCCTCCAAGTTGTGCAGGGTAAATACCGTTACTGCATCAACCGACTCCGTCGATTTCCTGTACCCGATTAATCCTACGGACTCCGTAACACTTGAATCGTTCGCTACGTGGACTGGCCGCAGTTCCATGGAAATTTTCGTGAAGGTTATTCGTGAGGATCTGATAACGGGGGAGAAAAAAATCGCGGCAACAGCCTTCCTGACCTTTGTGGCCCTGGATGAAAATAACCGCAAACTGATCGTGCCCCGTATTATTCCGGAGACTGAAGAGGAGAAAAAACTGTACGAGACTGCGCCTGACCGCGCAGCCATGCGGAAACAACGGCGGGAAGAGAGCAAAAAGTTCGCTGACTTCCTGACCGTAACGTATCCTTGGGAATAAGCACAGAACAGTTTAACCAGAGGATGCCGGATAGATCGATATCGTTCTGCTGTCCGGTAACTCTCCTCCCATAGAAACACACCACTGTTGATAGAGCCGGAACGCAGCTCCACTTTCGATATACTGCTTAGACATGTATATACCCTGCTCTATGGAAGGGACACGTCCTGCAACATATAGTCGAAAGCCCGCATTTAACAGCACCTGATTTACAAACGTAAGATGACCATCCCCGCGTAGTACACTCTCCGCCACCTCAACCTGCTTCGCCGCGGTCCAGATCATATCCGGCACAGGCATATCCAGATCGTAGATTGAAGGATCTACAAGTTCAAGCTTCATCTCACCATCCTCGACAGCATATACACGTGTAGGACGATCAATATAGAGATCCTCCGACCCTTCCATACCTTGAATAACATAAGCACGTTGATACTGAAAACGAGTAAGAAGCTTGGCTATTCGATCCAGAAACGTATTATGAAACACTCCAAAAACAAGATAAGGCGAATGATTATAATCAATCAGCTTCTCGGCTGTATTCAGTACCGTTCGAAAACCTAGTTCTTCCCGTAATGGACGAAGTCTGCGTAACGGCTCACACCAGTCTTCCGCAGAAACATACATTACACCTGTATGGAGGGATGCACTCCGGGCATTTTCCCGGTCGATCTTCCGTGTATCAATCCCTGCCTCTCTCAATACAACAGACAGCGTAACTCCCCATTTAGGCGGTAAAGGTTCACTACCGTGTAGCGTAACCGGTAAACCCGCTGCCGCCAGTACAAATGCCACAGGGTATGTCGCCATAAATGACTTGGTTCGTCCGTCGTAAGGACCCGCACAATCCAAGCTATCCTGAAATACGGAGAAACGCTCCGCACTGTTCCGGCACGCATGGACAAAGGCTTCCATTTCCTCGACATTCTCCATCTTCATCCGCTCAGCCATAAGAAATGCGGCCGTCTGGGCAGGAGAAACTTGCTGTTTCAATATATGCTCGGCAACGTTCAATGCCTCTGCATAATTCAGATCACGTGAGCCTCGTTTGCCGCGCCCTACCTCTCTGAGGATCTGAGACATATCCATAGAGCATCCTCCTTCCAATTATGACTGGAGCAGTTGATGTGCTTTCACAATCGCTGTAGCTACATCGACCATCCGTTTGCGTTCATCCATCGCTTTTTTGCGTAACAGATCATAGGCTTCCGATTCGGAGATCTGCTTTAAATCACACAAGATCGCCTTCGCCATATCAATCCATTTCCGATCTTCCAATCTGGACTGCAGTTGCTTTCGCTCTTGCTCCCATTGCTTGCGTTCCATATAACGCCGCGCAGCAAAGTGCAGCGTCCAATGAATCTCCGGCCCAGCCATAGACGGTGTAAGAATGCCATCAAACGAGGTATCAACCTCGCAGTCTTCTACAGAGGAAGATGCTGTATCCGGAGCACACCACCAGAGAAGCGGAGTATCCGACTTCTCCTCACCCAGCCGCTTTACCCAATAAGCCACGTCCGCAAGAGACAAATGCAGGATGGAGGCATCGACTTCACGAGCAAGCTTCATCACCTCATCCTCCCTGTCCGAGACCTTAACATGATAGCCAACTGCTCCCAGCAGCTTCTCCGGTGTTAGAGGGATTGCTTCGGACGAGCCGGCCTGAATGGGATGTACACGGATGACCAATATGGATCGCATGATGGATCAATCCCTCCTTATATTGATATACAGTACCCACGCTCACTTTTAATACATTACCACATGAAAGCGTTATAATGTCATGTTACCTAACAAAAATCAAGGAATAAACATCTATATTTCAAAATTCCAGGTGCTCTGAAGTATTCGTAAGTAGCATCATGAGATGCATTCTGATCCTCGGTCTGATCCTAATGAATTAAAATGGAACAAATAATGGGTTAATCATGAGTACTATGGCACATTTCCTACATTATATGGCGTTTACGAAGTGATACATGGATTTATTTTCTTATTTTTTGTAATTTAAAGCATATTTTACGTAGCCGATTCAGCTTTTCTTTAAACTCATGTAAACATAATTAACTTCAAATTTCAAATACTTTTTTATGTTAACTATATTGACATGAACAAATCATTCTTTTATAGTTAACCCATAAGAACTCCATAACTGAAGGATCACTCACAGTTACAACGACGTAGCTGGTTGAAACGGCAATGAAGCCTGTTTTGCAAATTCGGAGATAAGGGATGCGTATGTATATGCGCAGTCCTCCGAGGCATGACAGGCTTTTTCGATTTTTAGGAACAGACGAAGGTAGCGTAGTAAACAGAATACAGAAATGGATCTGAGGGGGCTAACCACAATGAGTACAACGAAAAAACTGGTGCTGGTCGGCAATGGTATGGCGGGAATTCGTACAATTGAGCATATTCTGAAACTCGCACCACATGCATATGACATTACCGTCTTTGGCGCAGAGCCGCATCCAAACTACAACCGAATCATGCTATCTTCCGTTCTCGCAGGCGGAACATCCATTGAAGATATCGTGATTAATGATTGGAGCTGGTACGAAGATAACGGTGTCCATGTCTATCCGGGTGACCCTGTCGTGCAGATCGATACGGTACGCAAAGTAGCTGTATCTCAGAATGGGGTCCACGCATCCTATGACGAGCTGATTATGGCGACAGGTTCACAGGCTTTCATCCTGCCTCTTCCAGGCGCGAATAAAGAAGGGGTCATCGGCTTCCGTGACATTAAAGACTGTGAAACGATGATGGCGGCATCCCAAAAGTACCGCAAGGCGGCTGTCATCGGCGGTGGACTACTCGGTCTGGAAGCTGCCCGCGGACTATTAAATCTGGGTATGGACGTAACCGTCATTCATATTAACGGACACTTGATGGATCGAAATCTGGATCTGCCTGCTGGATTAATGCTTCAGCGAGAGCTTGAGGAGCAGGGCATGAAGTTCCTTTTGAACAAACATACGGAAGAGATTACAGGCAAAGGCCGGGTTAAAGCACTTCGCTTCACCGACCAAACGGTGCTTGAGGCAGACCTCGTTGTGATGGCAGTCGGTATTCGCCCGCAGATCGAACTGGCTCGAAACAGCGGTCTGGATGTTAATCGCGGGGTCATCGTGGATGACTATATGCATACCAATATCCCTGGAATCTCTGCTGTAGGAGAATGTGCGGAGCATCGCGGTATTGCCTATGGACTCGTAGCTCCGTTATATGAACAAGGTATGGTTCTTGCCAAACGGCTCGCTGGTGCAGCAACCGAAGGATACGCAGGGTCGGTCACTTCAACCAAGCTGAAGGTTTCGGGAGTCGACGTATTCTCTGCCGGACAATTCAAGGACTCGCCAGACACACGCAGCATTCGCATTCAGGATGATGTAGACGGTGTTTACAAAAAGATGGTGATCAAGGACGGCAAGCTCGTCGGTGCAGTGTTGTTTGGTGATACGACCGATGGCGCATCCCTCTTTTCCTTAATTAAAAGCGGTGAGGACATCAGCGGTCGTGAAAAAGAAATTTTGCTCGGCGTGCCTTCTGGCGGTTCCGGTTCCGGCCCTTCTGTAGCCGAGCGCATGGCTGCCATGCCAGATGATGAGATCATCTGTGGCTGTAACGGTGTAACGAAAGCTGCCATCGGTGATGCTGTTCTCAATAAAGGATGTAACACTGTCGGTGCTATCAAATCCTGCACGAAAGCTTCCGCTTCCTGTGGAGGATGTAAACCAATCGTGGAATCACTGCTCACGTATTATGCAGGGGACAATGTTGGCGAGCAGACTAAAGAAGGCATCTGCGGCTGTACTTCCTATGACCGGGATGAAATTGTGGCTCAAATCAAGGAAATGGGCCTGAAAACCGTCAAAGAAGTCATGAACGTGCTGGGCTGGGATGAGCCAGAAGGCTGCTCCAAATGCCGTCCTTCCCTTAACTACTACCTTGGTATGATCTGGCCTACAGAATATGAGGATGAGCGGGTATCCAAATTCACGAACGAACGTTACCATGCCAATATCCAGAAGGACGGCACGTATTCCGTTATTCCGCGAATTTACGGTGGTGTAACGTCCCCGGCAGAACTGATCAAGATCGCAACGGTTGCTGAGAAGTATGACGTACCGATGGTTAAATTTACGGGCGGACAACGACTCGATCTACTGGGTGTACAGAAGGAAAACCTGCCGAAGATATGGGAAGAACTCGACATGCCTTCCGGCTTCGGTTACGGCAAAGCTTTACGGACAGTAAAAACATGTGTAGGTAATACGTTCTGTCGCTTCGGTACACAGGATTCGATCGAGATGGGCATTCGTCTGGAGAAGAAACTCGACAAGATGGTCGCTCCAGCGAAAGTAAAATTGGCCGTCTCGGGATGCCCACGGAACTGTGCCGAAGCAACCATTAAAGATCTGGGCGTTGTCGCCATCGATGGCGCATGGGAGCTTCATGTTGGAGGCAACGGCGGTGTGAAGGTTCGCGCAGCAGAGCTGTTATGTACGGTGAAAACAGATGCTGAAGTCGAAGAGTGGACTTATGCTTACCTGCAATATTATAGAGAGAACGCAAGATGGAATGAGAGAACAGCGGCGTGGATTGAACGGGTAGGTCTGGATCATGTGAAGGAGGCTCTGGCAGATCGAGATGTACGTCTCGCACTGGTTGAACGTCTGGAAGTGACACTGGGTCACACGGTAGATCCTTGGAAAGAGATTATTGAAGATGAGAAATTGCGTAAAAACTTCACCCCACTGTCCGGTGCAGAACCGGTAGCTCACTAGAAGAGGAGGATCAGCGATGAATAGATTTCGCATTGGGCATCTGGCCGATATTGATGAAAAAGGGGCTCGTACCTTTCTGGTCGAGGATACCGAAATTGCCGTTTTCAAACTGAGCGACGGCAGCCTTCATGCCGTAGAGAATCGCTGCCCTCACAAGGGCGGCAAGCTATCGGAGGGAATGGTCTGCGGAACAGCCGTTCACTGTCCATTACATGACTGGAAGATTGATCTGCGAAGCGGCAAGGTCCATGAACCGGACGATGGTTGCTTGAACACGTACCAAACAGAAGTGGACGGAGATAGCGGAGATATCTATATTACGATTGCAGGTTAACCAATTGATTAGTGCCACAAGACAATGCTGACAGAAGAAGGGGTGCACGACGATGGATTTTGTTAAACCTGCAGAAGTATTGCAAGCCATGGTTGACGTTGGTGAACATAAAGCCAAAATGAATCGGGTACAGATGTTGATCCGCGGTTTTCTGGCTGGCGCCATCCTTGCCTTTGCCACTACACTGGCGTATACTGCCGTGTCTCAAACTTCGCTTGGTTTGGCGGGTGCACTCATCTTCCCGGCAGGATTCGCAATCATTATTCTGCTCGGTCTTGAACTGGTGACAGGAAACTTCGCCTTGATTCCGCTCGCAGTGATGAAGCGCAGAGTCAAACTTATCGATATGCTTGGTAATTACTTTTGGGTAATTATCGGTCACCTGATCGGATGTGCATTTTACGCACTATTATACGGCCTGACGATAACCAAAATGGGCACAGATATGAGTAACCCACTCGTTCAAACACTGATTCAAACCAGCGAAACGAAAACACTGGGATATCAGCATCTGGGCGGGGCAGGCATCGTGCTTGTCATCATAAAGGCCATTCTATGTAACTGGATGGTTGCGCTCGGAGCCGTGATGGCGATGACCTCTACATCTACACTGGGGAAAATCGTGGCGATGTGGCTGCCCATTACGATCTTTTTTGCCCAAGGCTTTGAACACGCCGTTGTGAATATGTTTGTGATCCCGGCCGGCATGATGCTTGGCGCTCATGTCACGATTACAGACTGGTTGCTGTGGAATCAGATTCCGGTGCTGGCAGGTAATTTTTTGGGCGGCGCTGTATTTACAGGTCTTGGTCTGTATTTTGCGCATCACTGGGGAAGCTCGCTTAAGCTATCATCTCCGCTAGCGACCATTCAAGGTGGCAGATCAGGGCTAACAGCTCCCAATACAACTTCGAAATGGGGGACACGGTCATGAGCAGAGGGTTGGTAAGTATCATCGGTGCTGGTCCTGGTGATCCCGAACTGATTACAGTCAAAGCCCTGAAACGGATTCAGTCTGCTGATGTTATTATGTACGATCGACTTGTCACGGATGAATTACTTGCTGAGGCGCGGGATGGCGCTCTCCGTATTTACTGTGGCAAAGCTCCCGGGCTTCACTCTATGAGCCAGGAGATGATCGGACGTATGCTGGCTTCTCATGCAGCAGAAGGCAAACACGTTGTCAGACTTAAAGGTGGTGACCCGTTCATCTTCGGCCGTGGAGGTGAAGAAGCGCTGGTGCTGGCGGATTCTGGTATCCCGTACGAGATTATCCCCGGCGTCACTTCGGCTGTGGGTACTTCCGCTTCTTCGCTCATTCCACTAACCCATCGCGGGGTCGCTTCTTCTTTTGCCTGCGTAACGGGAACCGGCAGTGATGGAAGTGTATCCTCTGTTCGCTGGGACCTGCTTGCGCATAGCGTAGATACGCTTGTGATTTACATGGGGATAAGCCAGTTATCACAGATACAGCAAGAGTTGCTTCGTCATGGCAAAGCCGGGCATACACCAGCCGCACTAATTGAACGAGGAACAACAAGTGAAGAACGAATTGTCACAGGCACACTTGCCGAACTGCAGACATTAGCTAATATGCATCACATCTGTAATCCAGCTTTAATTATGGTTGGAGAGTCCGTACTCATCCGCGAACAATTACTCCAGATGCAGCATGCTGCATCTGCTTCAATGACGGGTTAACCTTCAGTTGTACGCAGATCCCGCAGCGGGACGCATTCACATAGTATAATAAGCATGTATTTGCATGTATTAGTCCGACAACATACGCTCATTCACCGTCCGACCCTTCTGCCCAGGCTCAATCAGCAGACGGGTCGGTTTGATGTTAATTAGAGCTGTCAGCTGTTCCCCCATATAATGTGCGGAATATTTGAACCCCACCTCTGCCCAATGCATAATAACCCCCACGGTTGCGGATACGAGATAACTTAACATAATGTCATAATTGATCACTTGCTCACTGTCTTCAGTTACCAAAATGAAATCCTGAGTAAGGTAATCTCGGAACACATTGTTGATCCTGAGCGCCATATCCCCATGCATTGTCATGAGCGCCTTGAATTGATCCTGGTGATTTTCAATATATTCAAACACAGGCATAGTCGACGGTAACAGTCCGGTCATATCTACTTCTGTAAGGTTAGCATACGGTGAGGCGTAAGCCTGTCCTAATCCTTGCAGGAAGTCTTCCAGAAGAAATTGCAGTAGCTCCGGTTTGCCGGGAAAATGCAAATAAAAGGTCCCCCGATTATAATCGGCTCGTTCCGTAATATCCCGGATGGTCAGGGCGTCAGCCCCCTTTTCCAATATTAAAGAAACCGCCGCAGCGATGATCGCATCTTGCGTTCTTCGTGCTCTCCGATCCTGAGGGTGTTCAATAATCAACATTTCCGCCTCCTTTGTCCATTATTGTAACCTAAATGAACAACGCTTACATCTGTGTTCAGTAGCTGACATTTGCGCTGTCAATGATTATTGTCACATATTTATGTATATCTTAACATTAAGACAGGAACTAAAGACGACAGGTTTTCACCCACTGAATTCATTATTTAATTCCTATGGAGATTACCTGCCCATTATATATTATAAGGAGACGATTCAATCATGAGTACATCCTACACACAAACCGCTATCATTACAGGAGCTGCCGGGGGTATTGGTAAAGAGCTTGCACGTCGCCTGGCTGAACGTAAAATCAATCTGGTCTTGGTTGATTTGAACGAAGAAGCAATTGCCAAAACGATTGCTGAATTGAATCTAGATCAAGAGCATGTCATTGCGGTCAAAGCCAACGTATCCGATGAAGCAGATGTTAAAAATTACGTACAAAAAGCAATGGATGCATTTGGACGTATCGATTATTTTGCGAATAATGCAGGTATTGAAGGGCCAACGGGTCTAATTGAAGACCTGAGTGTTGAAGCACTTGATACAGTATACAACGTAAATATTCGCGGGGTATTCCTTGGTCTGCAAAACGTCATTCCTGTGATGAAAAAACAAAAATCCGGTGCGATTCTGAATACCTCTTCCCTTGCTGGTCTGATGGGCGCTCCGGCGGTATCTCCATATATTATGTCCAAACATGCCGTTGTTGGTCTCACACGTACCGCTGCCAATGAACTGGCACCGTTCAACATTCGGGTAAATGCTGTGCTGCCAGGCACCATCAATACTCGTATGATGCGTCAGATCGAAGCCAACTCCGGCAACGTAGAAGACTACCAATCCGCTACGGTATCCGCCATTCCAATGGGCCGGTACGGTGAACCGGAAGAAGTCGCAGCCGTGATGAACTTCCTGCTATCCGAAGATGCATCTTACGTGACCGCGTCCCTCTACACTGTAGACGGCGGCATGATGGGTCAGTAATAGTGCATAAAACTAAAGACCTCGACACCACCATGAAGGGCACTTCCCTTGTGTGATGTTGAGGTCTTTTTTCTCGTATGCACTAACGTATATCCATCAGGCACTATCTGTGCTATTTGTGCCACTCCACTACGCTAACGATCAACATGAACGCTATTTCGGTAAAAACACCTGAATAGCGTCGCTGATGATCGTTAGGATTTTTAATCCACGTATCCCGCGTGACCTTTGTCCATCAAATAATCCATTTCCGCATCCAAAATACTTTCGACAGTCAGCTCGTCAAGCTTCACATCTTTGCGGCTTAGAATGTAGTCAGACAGATCGTCGCCGTCAATATCGACGTCTTTACCTTTCGCATTCTCATGTGCCTTGTTGATGTAAGCTTGCTCATGCTTCAATACAAGTTCGATATTTGCTTTACTGGCCTTTGTTTTGTCCGCGATATATTGCATCATTTCCTGCTCGTTAATTGCGTTATTGTCTGCCACGTATGTTCATCTCCTTGGTTATTCTTCTTGCTGTCATTGTAGCATAGGTTATCCCATTACGGGCAGAACTTATGCCCAGCCTTTTGTGGCGCCCTTTATGATAAGGTACTCAATTTCGCCATTCGCTACTTTAGCATCGACCCTACGACAACCGCACATAAAATGCAGCCCCATCACCCACCACACTTTTGGCGTAAATCTCTCCCTTATGCTGCTCTACAATAGACTTGGCAATCGCCAGACCGAGGCCATGTCCTCCGTGTTTACGCGCTCTTGATGCATCCGTGCGATAGAAGCGGTCAAAGATTCGCTCCAGATGCTCTGGCGCGATCCCCTCACCCGTATTGGAGATGGTCAGCATCACATCATGGTTTTGCTTCTGAAGTGTAATGTTCACGGCCCCTGTTGGCCCGGAATATTTCACAGCGTTATCGAGCAAGATCAGAACCACCTGCTTGATCTGCTCCGGGTTTCCATGAACCATCAGATCGGGATCAATGCTGTAATCAAGGGAGATATTTTTTTCAAAAATCACAGCTTCCATCGGTAAAATAATACTTTCCACCGCATCACTCATATTAAACCTGGTATGGATCAGGTTGGAACGTGAGTCCTCCATCTGAGTCAGATACAGCAGATCATTCGTTAGTCCAGACATCCGCTCGGTTTCCGATTTGATATAGTGAAGCCATTTGGCCTGACTTTCGATGGTCTCCTCCTGATTCGCCAGCAAGACATCCGTGTTCGTATTAATGATTGCCAGAGGTGTTTTCAATTCATGGGAGGCATCGGCGATAAACTGTTTCTGTTTCTCAAACGCTTCACGCACAGGCGCAATGGAGCGGTTGGCAAAATAACGGCTTAGGAAGTAAATGACGATCAACATAATCAGTCCAACCACGGTAAAAGTGTAAATCAGATTGGTCAGGATACCCTGCTGCGCAGTCACATCCATGAATACGATCATGTGCCCGTCCCCGCTTGGATCAACCACATAGGCCCAGTCCGTGCCATCCAGTGCAAATTGTCCAGTCCACCGACTACTGTCACCTTGACCGGTTTTCTCCTGATCTACTTTTTGCAGAGCCTGTGTGTAAAACGAGTCCTCCATATCAAACCGCGAATGGGTATCGGTAATCTTCCACTGCTTATCGGTCTGAATCATAAAAGAAACCGACCGGGCAGGAGGTGCGCCGAAATCTCCACCCGGTCCTCGATACCCACCGAAGTTCCCACCGCTCATGCCGTTACTGTTGTTGCCCCCGCCCCTACTCGGAGAAGAGGGTACAGTTGCCGATCCGGAATTCGTTCCCGTTCCTGTCCCTACTCCTGCTCCCCCGTTTTGCCCTTCACCTCGTGACTGCTGAGCACCCAAACCAAACGGGCTATGGTAGAAATCAGATACCTTATACAGCTCCATATTCGTCTCGCGTTGCACATTCTGGTACGTAATCGTGTAAATCGTTACAAAAGCCACCAGCATCATAATCGAGATCGACACCAGATTGACAATCAGGAACCGATTACGGAGTTTCTTGAACATTAGCTCATCACCTCAAGTACATACCCCACGCCCCGAATCGTATTAATGCGGACAGCCGAATTCAGGAAGGTTAGTTTTTTGCGTAAAAAAGAGATGTAGACCTCCACGTTGTTATACTCGACATCCGAGTCGAATCCCCATAACTTCTCAATGATCTGCTCTTTGGAGGTGATCGCCTGTTTGCGGGTAATCAGCAGCTCCAGCAGCTCGTTCTCCTTTAGATTTAATTTGATCTCTTTGCCCTGTGCACTCAGCTTCAATTGAGTGGTATTCAGTTCGATATCACCAAACTTCACCCCATCCTCGGGGATCACTTCTCCTTTACGTCTTAAGGCCGCCCGAATCCGGGCAAGCAATTCTTCCGTGGCAAAAGGCTTTGCAATATAGTCATCGGCACCGTAATCGAGGCCAGATACTTTGTCCGATAGTTCTCCTTTGGCTGTGAGTAAAATAACCGGAGTATGGTTTCCTTCACTGCGGAGCGTTTTAAGCACCGTTATGCCGTCCATCTCCGGCATCATAATGTCCAGCAGTAACAGGTCGTAGATGCCGCTCTGCGCATAATCCAGTCCTGACCTGCCGTCGTGGACCATGTCCACGGAGTAGTTGTTTTTTTTCAAAATCTGAGATACGGCCTCTGCCAAATGAACCTCATCTTCCGCAATTAAAATTCTCATCCTCTATTCATCCTCTGCTCACGATGGTTTGTATGTTCTTATTCTATCAATTAAACCTTGAATCAACCTTAATAATTGGAACACCCTCACGGTATAGATGAAGGAAAAGAAATGTTAACGCAATGTAAAACGATTTAAGATTCATTCAAGGTTGCTTCGCTAAGATACAGACATGACAGCAACACACCACACACCCAACATAATCAAAACATACACCAACTTATCCATACCCGAAAGGACTGAACCGTCGTGGCGATTGAAGTATTCAACCGATATGAGAGCAAGTACCTGCTGACCGATGAGCAATACCAGCACTTTTACAATGATCTGCTCCACTACATGGAACTGGATGCCTACAACAAAAAACATGAGTTTTACTCCATCAGTAATCTGTACTTCGATACACCGCAGGATTCACTGATTCGAGCGAGTTTGTCCAAACCGAAATACAAGGAAAAGCTGCGTTTGCGAGCTTATGGTGTACCTGAAGAGAATGCGAAAGTATATCTGGAGATCAAAAAGAAAGTGTTCGGCCTCGTCAACAAACGCAGAACTGCGCTGAAGCTGGATGAAGCTTACGATTTTGTCCGCTCGGGACAAGCGCCAGAGCTGGCCGACTACATGAACCCGCAGGTGCTGGAAGAGATCAAATATTTTCTCCGGCTCTACGATCTTGAACCTAAAGTTTATCTGGCCTACGAACGCAAGGCGTTGTTCGATAAGAACAGCCGCGATCTTCGCATTACCTTTGATACCAACATCCGCAGCCGTAGATATGATCTGAAGCTGGAACAGGGAGACTACGGTGAACCGCTCGTGAAAGACGGGCGCTGGCTGATGGAAGTCAAAGCCGAGAAAACCGTTCCGATGTGGCTGTCCCAATTACTGTCGGAGCACAGGTTGTACCGGACCGGATTTTCCAAATACGGCAATGAATACAGACATCTGGTGAGAACCACCAATCTGAATTATCAGAACGAACGAGAACTTATCCCGGGTACTGATTTCAATCCTAACGATGCGGCCCCGGTTACTTCACAAGAGAAATTAATTAGAGAAAGAGAGCGTGTACTCTATGCTTGATGCCCTTTTCAGTTCCGCCCTAGACGATTCAACCTTGAGTTTCAGCAGTGCTGTCATCACGATTGGACTTGCCATTTTCCTGGGACTTATCATCAGCCTTACCTATATGAAAACTAACCAGGCCACCTATTCACAGAGTTTTACGCTGACTATGGTTGTGCTTCCCGTGATTGTTGCCATCATCATTCTGCTGATCGGTAGCAATATCGCCCGGGCCTTCAGCTTGGCGGGAGCCTTCTCCATCATTCGTTTCCGCAGTGCTCCTGGTGATCCGAAAGACATTGCTTACGTTTTGTTCACGATGGCATCCGGTCTGGCTTGTGGTGTAGGGGCTTTTGGTTACGCTGTTCTGTTCACCGTTATCCTGTGCGTGCTGATGTTTGTACTGAACCGATTTAACTTTGGTGGGAAAAAGAGTCAACAGAAGACGCTCAAGGTTACCATTCCCGAGAATTTGAGTTATGAAGAGGCTCTGAACGAAGTATTCCATACCTTTAATATCCCATTTGATCTGAAAAAAATCAGAACGACCGAACTCGGTAGCCTGTACGAACTGGTCTATAACGTCACGATTCACGAGAGCGTGAATCAGAAGCAATTCCTCGATGCCATCCGTACACGGAACGGCAATCTGGATATCTCGTTAACGATGAGTCCAACGACAGAATATTAAAATTTGGAAGAATAGTTCGCTCGCTTGTTCGATTACCACCATTATGATTTGGAGAGGAACGATATATATGAAGAAAAATACTCAGAAACGTAAAAACATCATCACAGGCAGCAAACTGTGGTCCATCGCCATGATTACCAGTCTGCTCGCAGCTTGCAGTGCTCCGGCAACGACAAGCAACACAGCCAATGCAGCCGTCTCCACAACAGGAACAACCAAAATCGTATCCGTCAGCGAGTCTACGTCCGTGAAGTATGCCGATCTGGTCTCCCTGGATGCCGATGATACGAATGTCAGCTGGACTGAAGCGGCTTCAACCATGATCAAGCTGAACGGTACGTCAGCAACAATTACAGGTTCGGGTGCAAAGGCAGCGAGCGGTTCAGTTACCATCTCGGAAGCAGGCACTTATGTGCTGAGCGGTGAGCTAACCGACGGCCAGATCGTGGTCAATGTTGCCGATAAAGGTGTGGTACATCTCGTGTTGAACGGCGCAACTATTCATGACAATGACAGTGCAGGAATCTACATTCAAAAGGCAGGCAAAGCGGTGATTACGCTTGAAAAAGGAACCCAAAACGCCGTTTCCGATGGTAAAACATACGTATATGCAGACAGCAGCACCGATGAGCCGGATGCGGCCATCTTTAGCAAAGCCGATCTTACGTTTAACGGTGCAGGTCAGTTGACCGTCACAGGCAACTATAATGAAGGGATTACAAGCAAAGATGATCTGAAAATCATCAGCGGCTCCATTAACGTCAAGGCAGCCGACGACGGCATCAAAGGCAAAGATATGGTTGCCATTCAGTCGGGTACCATTACTGTTGATGCAACAGGTGACGGAATTAAATCGACCAATGACACCGATACCAGCAAAGGGTTTGTCGCGATTGCAGACGGTACCTTTAACATTCAGAGCGGCAGCGACGGCATTCAGGCGGAAACCGCACTTGTCACAGATGGCGGTACGTATAACATCGTGACGGCTGGCGGCAGTGCAAATGCACCTGCCAAGGTCGAAGAAGGCCCCGGCGGTGGCGGCTTTGGCGGAGGCCGCGGTGGCTTCGGTGGTGATGGCGCAATGAATGGCGGCACACCTCCAACCGATATGGGCACACCACCGGATGGTGAACCACCTGCCGATATGCCAGCAATGCCAAATGGCAATGCAAGCAGCGGAACAACAACGAACTCCACGAAGGCGGCAAATGCGAGTACAACTAGCACTACTACAGTATCCTCTGATACCAACGCCGATGCAGACAATACATCGACAACAACAGAGGAAGAATCTATAAGCGCCAAAGCACTTAAAGCAGGAACCGGTCTCACGGTGAATGGCGGAACATACACCATTGATTCTATGGATGATTCCTTGCACAGCAATAGCAATGTGACAGTAAACGATGGGACTTTCAACATTCAGTCTGGAGATGATGGCATTCACGCCGATCAGGCGCTGACCATTAACGGTGGAACAATCAGAATTACGAAAAGTTATGAAGGGCTCGAAGGGGCAATTATCACCCTAAATGATGGGGATGTAGACGTAACGGCGTCAGATGATGGGGTGAATGCCGCTGGTGGTGAGGCAACAACGAGCAGCACAACAGCAACTACAACGGGAAAAGCTACAAATAACAGCAGTTCTGCTACCGACACAAACAAATCAGCAGATACAGACACTGCTAACTCCACTGGAACGACGGGTACCACATCCACGTCAGATCAGTCGGCACAAGGTTCGGACGCAAGCCAGCAAACCCGTGGCCCTGGCGGTATGGCAGGCGAATCATCAGGCAATAACGAGCTTCACATCAACGGCGGAACCCTTACCGTAAATGCTGGTGGTGATGGTCTGGATTCCAATGGCTCTATCACAATGACGGGCGGAACGGTTATCGTGAATGGCCCAACGACTAACGGTAATGGAGCACTGGATTATGACGGCACATTTGTAATCAGTGGCGGATATCTGGTGGCTGCGGGAAGCTCCGGTATGGCGCAAGGCACTTCCGATGATTCAACTCAAAATACAATCGTGATGACCTTCCCTGAGACACAAAAAGCTGGAACACTGGTTCATGTTCAGGACAGCAAAGGAAATAATATTCTGACGTTTGCACCAGCCAAAGACTACCAAAACGTAGTCGTTAGCTCACCGGATCTCGCAAAAGATGGATCATATGTCATCTTCTCTGGCGGGACATCAACAGGCAAAGCGGTGGACGGACTCTACACTGGCGGTACGTATAGCGGCGGAACCCAAATCGTTGCTTTCCAATCCACAAGTAATGTGACTTGGGTGAATGAATCAGGCGTAACAACAGCGCGCTCCGGCATGGGTGGTTTTGGCGGTGGCAATGGACAAGGCGGATTCGGCGGTGGAAGAAATCGTTCACAATCCGGTACATCTACAGATACAACAGGTACGACAAGCACAACTGGCACTACAGGAACTACGGATTCGGCAAAGTAACTGATGATGTACTTGTGAGCCGAAAGGGCAAGCCTGCCCTGACCTACACAACTTTAAAAAGTCCGGCTCTGATTTCACAATCAAGGTGAAATCAGAGCCGGACTTTGCTTGTTTTTCACATGGGGAAGATAGGTCATCCAACAGGAACCTGTAAGCCTAACGCAAATATGGATATATATTCTAAAGGTTTTCTAACGATCACCACGGAGCTTATTTGGCAGTAAAACGCCCTTTTCAAATTCTAACGATCTCCACAAAGCTTATTTCCAAGAAACATGCCAAAAAACGGCCAAAATATAGCTTTTCTACCGAAATAGCGTCACTGGGGATCGTTAGAAGTTAGCTGAGACGAAATCAAGGATAAGGAGGGAACCATTTTACAGCTATAGAAAATTCCAACCTGCCTACTCTCAAAAAGCATACACGTACACCTTGGTTCGCAACGCATCGCGGCAGGTAATCGTGCGCAGTGGCTCTTTGCCCGGCAGTGCAAAACAGACGCTGATCACCTTCGCACCCGGCGGCAGTTCCCGTTGGAACTTGTCCACGAGCCGAGTCATTGCACCCGGAAACAGATAACAGATCACACCATCGGCATGCGCATAGGAACATGTATAGATGTTGCCGCGGATGAAGCGCAGACGTCCCTTGAACGAATGCTGTTGTCCTCTAGCGCGGTGGAGCCATATACTCAGCCATGTCAGGCATTGAGAAGTCCACAGTGGGATGAGTGAGTTTTCAATGCCCGTCAGTCTTTTGCCAGGACAATGCTTTACTACATCCATGCCAAGTGTTCCCCATCCCGAACCCGCCTCCATAATATCTGCATAACCCGTTATTCGATTGACCTCCTGTATCACTACCTGCCTGACCGGGCGGGATGTCGGCATGGGCGAGATTCCATTTTTCCAGCTTACGATTACGATCCATACAACGGCAATCAAAGTTAACACGGCAATCAGCCATGGAATTAATTGAATAATCATCATGAACTCATCATAACAAAGGGAAGCTTCGGCGGTCTATGATCGCTTGGAAGCTTCCCTTTGTCCATATTCTTCTAAAAGGCATGATAACTATTACTTAATATTACTTGGTAATTCTGTCTAGAGGAAGTGATGTGACTATTCGCCAGTTTCCCCGACATGAGATTTCATGTATACCCCTTTTTTGTAAACGGATTTAATCGTAAAATGAATGCCCAGCTTGCGATTCGTGCGGTAGATGAGCGAGTTAATCTCGTCGATACCCACCGGATCACTCTCCAACATACTTCGTTCCGGCCACACCTGAGCAATAATTTGCTCCCTCGTTACAAAATGATCCAGCTCACTATACAGCAGCTTGAACAATTGGTATTCCTTCTTGGACAACGGAATTTCATCTTCGTTTACCTGCACCGTCTGCAGATGATCCTGTAAACGCACACCCTCGCCGAGCAAGTCCGATATACGATATTCTCTCGTCTCCCCGAGATCACCTTCCACCCGAAGGTGAATCAAACCGTTGACCAGTGTCAGGCTGTCCCCTTCGCCAAACGGATATTTCTCATATGGGACGAGGCGTTGCCCATTAAGTTCGGTTCCATTTTTGCTATCCAGATCCTCGATCCAGAGCTGTTCTTTCGTGTCATAATGAATGCGGCAATGCCGCTTCGATATCATCTGATTATAGATGGACAAGTCCAGTTCACTGACACCTGTGTAACGCCCCACCGTAATCGAGCGGCCCTGACTCACATAGGCGAATGAACCATCGCTCTCCTGTCCCGGCGTACGAATGACGATTTTTGCCGTCTCCCGCATGTTATTCCCCACCTTTAATGTCACTCGATCTCTATCTTTTCATTCGAGTACTGATAAATTCATCAGATTTGTTCCATTGTTTACATGTCTGCCATTTCATATAGTGATATACAGGAACACCATAGACTTAAACAGGCTTAAACATTCTTTACTCATTCTATAACTATACCAGACGTTGTGCATTTTTTCTCATAACGCCCTGACGGACGCTTTAGCTTATTCAACAAGAGAGGTATTTCCCATGAAGAAAAAAAACATTTTGATATACGTGCTGCTTGCCTTCGCTTTATCAATCACCCTAACCTTGCTGTCACGCGTGAGTGACGATGGCGGTGTATCACCAGAAGGGACATCAGCCTCCGAAATCTCGTGGCTTCGAATGAACAATCAACCTTAAATGTGGCAGCTACTCTATTATAAACGCGACTCCTGTACAAAACGTTTCACGAATGTCATCTATACGAAACATTTGTAGCACGTCCTTCGTTCCACAATATAAGGGGAGGAATTACAGTGAAAAGAAATACCATTCACGCAATCACATGTGCTCTTTTTGCTGCTTTGATCCTTAGCAATTGTCAAAGCTCTGATCTTCCCAATCCAGTGGAATTAAATAAAACTCCACGAGAGCTGGGGTCGTTCTATCCAGATAACATCACTGAAGTAGATTCAATTGAAATCATGAGTGGCAGTGACGGTTCTACAAAAAGAACGACCAATCCCAAGTTGATCCATGACTGGATTGAAAAGATTCGACATGTAAAAATTGTTCAGCATCCAGACGCAGAAGACACAACAGGCGTGTTATTTCATGTGACCATGTTTAAACAAGAAAACGTCATATTTTATATGACACCTACCAATATAAATCATCAGCCAATCGAGCCACAGGGCGAAGTGGCAGACCTCATAACTGAGCTCTACGAAGCGATCCCATAGCATTTTTTGCACTAAAAAGGACTCTGAATCACTTTAATTCCAGAGTCCTTTGACGACGTTCAACGAAGTATGCAACGTAGCAAGCACAGCGTTTCCTAACATGATTAGTACAACAACACTGGTTATACGCCTGCATCAATTTTGTTCATCATCTGTTTCCTCGACCTTCGCTGCGCGATCCTTCGCCTGAATCTCCTCCATCCGGCTGGACACCTTTTGATACAGATACGAGATACCCAGTAGCAGCAGACCAAAGCTGAAATACGCGATGATTTTGCTGCCCGCCGTCAACAGACTGACATCGTAGAACACCATCTTGCCTGTGGCGAACAACGTCAGGCCCAGACCGAGACGCCGGATCATGACATATTTTCTCCGGAACCCGTACGCGATATAGAGAATAGCCAGCACCAGGTAGATCAAGCTGAACATCAGTCCTACGTCGCCCCACTGGAACTGAATGGTCAGGAACACGGTGATGACGCCGAGCAAGTAGATGCCCGCAATAACGGGATACCACTCGACACTTTTGAACTGACCACGGATACCCGCGATGAGTAGGTCTCGCCCAGCGAAGAACACACCTACGTTGAAAATAATCAGTACCACCAGTCCGACAATCTCGGCTGCCGTATGCTGCTCTACACCTGGCTGCAATGCAGGCATCGTCAAGGTTACTGCCAGTGCAATGCAGCATCCAACCGCATGCAAGAAAAGTGTATATCCCCGCAGGAACGAGTCACGAAGCCATTTCACTTTGCCCAGTCCATACGCCAAAGCAATCGTCAGCGCAGCGAACATAAGCATTTTGTAGAACATGTGTAAGATGAATGTTTCATCAACAGTCCTGACATACAGTTCATTCGATTCATAGAGCACGTATAACCATACATTTATAAGGACTGCCACCCTGAATCCATCCAGGAAACCGCGTTCCCATGGGGCGTAGTTAAATTGTTTTCCCATTCCTTCGGAGGCATTTCCGCGTAGCGCCCAAGCATAATAAAGCGTAATGAGCAGGGTGCCCAGTGTGAGACTGGAGTATTTTAACATGAAGTACGATTGTTCCCCTACAAAGAATAACGACAACAGATCATACTGCACGAAGATTGTAATACATAGGAGCACAATGCCCCAACCCGCACGCTCGACTGCCTTGAATTTTCTGAAATGTCCGAACGTAACAAGCAACACGCCTTCAATCAGCCAGCCCATCGACAGCCATTTCGAACCAAACTGGAACGGAACAAACAGAATGGTAAAGGTGAGCGACGTAAGATAGAAGAGTAGAATTGTCTGCTTCTCCTGCGCCATATGTCGCTGAACAAACCTCGCAAGTCCGAGATAGACGAGTGCAAAAATAACAGCAAGCAAGCCCTGCGCATCATTCCAGCCCGCCGCATCAAGCAATACATATAAAGCAAGACAACTCAAGCTCGTATTCATTGCTAACAAGGCAAAATCCCACCAAGTCAGCTTCACCCGATGTTTAAACGGATACGCAAGCGTAATACCCAGATACAGGGCAAAAGTCACCACAGAATACAGCATCCCCACCTGTTCACTCGGCGACAGCCACAACAGAATCAGCATGGACGGCGTGTGGAACAGGAAGCTGATGTAGTGCACTACCGGCCAACGCTGCCCAAAGGAAATAAACACAATGATGCCGTTCAGCAGCAACAGATAGATCATTGCGGTATAGACCGCTGTGCCTTCCAGCCCAAACGTAAAAAGGTACGAGAAAAAGGGCAAATATCCCCCCACAAGACCAAAGGAACAGATCGTCTTGGACTGATACCGCAATGACAACAGCACGGACACAGCCGACACCAGAACGGATAGACCGAGACCTGTATATAACCCGATAATATGAAGCAGGAAGTAACTGTAGAAGATCGAACCGAACAGCACAGAGATTCCCCCGCCGAGCAATCCCATTGCAAATGTTTTCTTTTTCCGGCGGAACAGCCATTCCCCACCCGCGAGCATCAGTGCACCAAGCAGAAAGAAACCCGCACCCTTCATCTCATCGCTAAACCACGTCGTATACGAGTATCGGAAGGCTGCGCCCACCCCCAAAATAATGAGCAAAATGGCTACTTTGTTAATCCAGCTAAGCCCAATGCGCATCTCCATCCGATTCTGCTTGATTCGGCGCTGGATCGTTTCCTCACTCAGTTGCTCATCTGCCATCTGGTCATAACTATGCTGCATCTGTCCACGTACAGCCTCAGTTCTCTCCCATACGGCCTGTTTGTGTGAGTCAATCCGTGACTTCACCTCGTTTGCCAGGTAGGCAATCCGTTCCTTCATTTCAGCCGCATCCTCTTGCAGATGCTGGGAAGCCTGATTGAAGATAGTATTCAGATTAGCTTTGGTTCGATGCTCCAATTCGCTGATATGGTCGTTATGTACTGCCGTTTTGCCTTGAAAATAGGTCTCCATCTTCTCCCGCGATACCCGGATCAGATTCAGCTTCTCGTCCAGCATCTGCTCGGACAATGCCATGCGAAGACGCGCATTCTCTTCTTCCATCTGGCGTGCACGACGTTCCAGTTGTTGCAGTTTAAGTTGCTGCGTTTCCGTCTGCTCCAGCAACTGTTCGTTGCGAACCGTAAGGTCATCGGACTGATACTCCTGTAGTAAGGCTTGATAGTCCTTAGCGAGTTGCCTCTGCTGCTCCTGAACCTGCCTAAGCCGCTCCTTAAATTCCTTCATGGACTTCCTCCATTGGTTGTCATAAGATGTTTTCCTATATTTTACTATACTTATGTCAAAAATTGAGGTTTTCACGATAACTTTCCATCGGATACAATTCTGATCCGCTACACAAAAAAACACCAGCATTCCAGGTCTGTGATATCACAGATGCCAGAAGATGCTGATGCTTATTTATAGAAGCAGCGTGGAGATATCAAAAAAAACGATTGAACTATACTATGGAAGGTAATTATAGAATGTCATTTTCGTTAATCGACTCAATGCGTCGGTTTAGGGATGGGTTTTTTCAAAAATACACCGTAGGACAATGCACCCAGAAGCAGCAAACCTGCGCCCAGCAAAAATACATTGTTAAAGCTACCTGTCGTGTCCAGAATGTATCCGGTTACAACAGGAGCAAGCGCAGCACCCAGGAATCCGCCAAAGTTCTGTATTGCACCCAAGGAGGCTACTTGTTCACCCGGAGCAATGTCTGCAGCCAGTGTCCATATGACACCTGATGGTAGTTGCGAAGCAAAGTAACCAACAGACAATAGAACGATGCTCACGACCGTACTATCGATGAATGGGATAGGCGCTACCGACGCTGCGGCCAAAATAGCTCCACCAACGATAGGAACCTTACGAGAGGTCACTGCATTTACTCCTTTTCGAATGAAAAAGTCCGAGATTAATCCGCCCAGCAGTACGCCGATAATTCCGGCTACAAACGGAATCGAGGCAATCCACCCCGTCTCCTTCAACGTAAAGCCCTGCTCCTTCTCCAAATAGCTTGGAAGCCATGTCAGGTATACCCAGATCGTAAACATAATACCGAAGTTTCCGATGATCATAAACCAGGTGCTTTTGTGTTTGAACAAAGAACCCCAGTTTGCTTTGGGAGCATCAGCGGTTTTTGCTTTATCCGTACCTGTGCTCTGTTCAGTCGCAGCCTCCGGTCCTTTGATCAGCTGTTTTTCGGCAAATGTCGGATCACGATACACTTTGAGCCAGATTAGCATAATAATCAGACCAATGACACCGACAAAAATAAACATCCCTCTCCACGTCATCGTTAACATTAGAACCGTCAAAAGCGGTGGTGCAATAGCATTTGCAATCTGTGATCCCGTGTTAATAATGGAGGTTGGCAGTCCCCGCTCACTCTTGGCAAACCAGCGCTCGGTTACCTTCAAACCCGAAGTGAAAAAGGGAGACTCCGATACACCAAGCAGCATCCGCATCGCGTATAACAGAGAATACGTATTGGTAAACGCACTGAGTATGGTTGCGACAGACCACAGTCCAGACGCCCAGGTAAACATCTTTTTAGGTCCGAATTTGTCCACGAGCCAGCCAGCTGGCAGATTAGCCAATGCGTAAGGCCACAAAAAGGCGGATAACAGCAAACCCATCTGTGTGGAAGATAGCCCGAATTCCGCTGCTATCGTTGTATTTGCAATACTTAGATTAGATCTGTCCAAATAGTTTACGATAGCACCCAGGAGCAATAATAAAATGATGCCCCATCTCAAACCTACTTTTGGTGTTTGAGGTACCGAAGCAGGGGATGGTGATGGTTTTAATGTTGCCATGGAAGTCACTCTCCTCAACATACATAAATATTAAATTACTCATATTATATATAATGAATAAATATGGAAATTATAGGTTTGAGCAAGCGCTGCTCTTCCCCCAACAGGGAAAGATTTTACTGAAGTATACGTTTTCATAACTGGTTAAAAACGCTCTATATCTCTGTGGTTGTCCCAACACGCTCCAGACCTTCGTCCCCCTGCATACTCACAACGACCAGCGTAGTGCAAAATCCTGGTCGCTGTGAACTTCGTTTACCTATGCACGGGTTATCCGATCTGCTTGGGTTAATTAGCGCGCAGCAGCTACCGCCTGCAGAAACTCTTCAGCAGCCTTCGTTACTCGTCCGTAATCACCGGAATCCTTGGCTGCTTTGGTGATATAACTGCCGACACCAACGCCAACACAGCCAGCTGCAAGCCACTCATGCACATTTTGCGGCGTAACTCCACCCGTAGGCGCAATCGCAGCTTGAGGCAGAGGCGCAGACATCGCTTTTACATACTGCGGCCCTACAGCTTCTGCCGGGAACAGCTTCACGATATCCGCTCCCGCTTCAAGTGTCTCTACGATCTCCTTGGCAGTGAACGCCCCACTAACGGTTACGGCCTGGTAACGGTTAGCCACCTTGATCATATCAGGGTTGAGTTGAGGACTTACCAGCATCTCTGCTCCAGCCAGTATAGCAGCTCGCGCCGTTTCCCCATCGAGAATTGTACCTGCACCGATCAGAATGCCTTGGGAAGCATATTTACGTGATAAAACCTTGATCACATCGAGCGCTCCCGGTACACTCATCGTGATTTCAAGTGCCCGGATTCCTCCTGCGATTGCAGCTTCTGCAACGGATAGTGCCTCTTCTTCACTTTCTGATCGAATAATCAGTACAATGCCGGTTTCGGCAATGGTGTTCAAGTTCTCCAGCTTACGCCACATATCTGTATCCCCCTTAACTCATATGTCTATATAAATTGAACTAAAGATTTTACACAATTCACTCCGATGACAAAATAACCTCTCTCCACATCGCCTTACTCTTGTCTTTGCGGATACAAGCGATCACCGCTGTAGCCCAGTTGACCTGAGAGCTTCCATGCGGCTTCTTTAACCAGCTTTACAATGCTAGCCTCACGTTCCGGGGTCATTCCAGAATACATACTAGCTACACTGATTGCAGCCACTGGCTCGTCCCACTGATCATAGACAGCAGACCCGATGCAATACATCTCCAGATGATCCTCACGGTCATCGATAGAGTAACCGCGCTCACGAATCTCCTGCATGTCCTGCAAAATATCGGGGACCGTCACTTTGGAGTAGGATGTGCGCGAAGGGATCTCGCCTTCTCCCAAAATCTCCAGTACCTTGCTGGTTGGAAGAGCTGCAAGCAACGCCTTGCCCAGTCCGGTCGTATGCATATACCGGCGAGAGCCCAGCTTGGCCGTTGGACGCATCACGGAATAACTCTCCGCTTTGTCCAGATATACAATCCTTCCCTTGTCTTCAATGCCAAGAAAGGCGGTACTGCCTGTCTGACGATTCAATTCCTGAAGCAAAGGCCGGGCCATATGGGGAACTCCCATATTGGACAAATAGGCCATACCTGTCTCAAATACTGCAATGCCCAGGCGATAGGTCTTGAGACGTACATCGTCCATTTCAATAAACCCTTTGTGCAACAACGTCTGCACGAGTTCAAACCCGCTGCTCTTGGGCATGTTCATCTGTTTGCATATTTCATTCAGTGTTAACGGAGCACCACTTTTGGCAAATAAAACGAGTAAATCCGCTACACGCTCCGCAGATTTATTCATGCGAATATTGTCCATGTTATCTCCTTCAAATTCTTCGACGTCGAAGTTCGCATATGTGAACTAATTTCACATCACCGAACGATGCCCTCATTATAGATCAGGCCTTCAGAAAATATCAACCGCTTTCCCGAACTTTTTTCCGAATTCTTTTTTCTCCAAAAGGGATTGTTTTTCTGAGAGAAACAGTTTACTCTAGAAACGAATGTTCACCAACGCGAATAAGGTTCGTATATGCGAACTTTATGAAGAGTAAAATCTATTCATGATCGATATGATCCTGATCATCTGTAGGGGGAAGCACATGAAACCTGTACTGATTTTTCTAATTGGCTCCGCTGGCTCGGGTAAATCAACCATTGGCAAGAGACTAGCCACCGAGCATCAGTTTTGTTACTTGGATAAAGATGTTTTGTGTAACACGTTTACAGGCAAACTTCTGGAAACGCAAGGGTATTCTCCTCACGATCGTGACGGCAACAGCTATTACCGCGATATCGTGATGGATCTGGAGTACGAAACGTTACTCAACGTAGCCAACGACAATCTGCAACTAGGCAGATCGGTTATTCTGGATGCGCCTTTTGTTGGTTATTTTCATAAAAGCGATTACATTGATGGGTTGGTTTCCACGTATGGATGGGAAGAGGTTATTCCTGTTGTACTCCGGGTCGATGTAAATATGGACGTGCTTGAGCAGCGCTTGCGAAGTCGAGGACTGGAGAGGGACAGATGGAAGCTGGAGCACTGGGATACTTTTGTGCAAGGATTGAAAGCCAACGTTTGTACGTGGGAAAATATACAGCTTGTCTCTGTTGATAACAGTTCAGAACATTTGGACCTGGAGCGGCTGACTTCACAGTTGCCCTTAGCTGTAACCTCACTTGGTTCTTAAGGAAGCAAAAAAGTACACAGAGAGCATCTGCCCTGCTGTGTACTTTAGTGTACTTTAGTGTACTTTAGTGTCCTTTATCTCATCATCAGCAAAACGCGAAGCCCTATTGCTCCATATGGCTCCACATTGCTGCAAACCTAGTTTTTATCTGATGTATCGCTTTTTTCTACTGTGCCGCTCTCATCCGTCGATTCAGGTTCGATAAGCTGCGTTGTATTCGGGTCAAGCCAGCTCGTAATCATACCGCGCGCATAAGTCAGATCTTCATCAGACAGGTCATAATACCACGTACCGCTACGCATCTTCCCATCACCTTTCAGCATGTAATTGCTGATAGTTGGAATGCTGTCCTTCATATATAGAGACTCGGCAAAATTCACAATAAAGTCCGATTTCATATTTGTTGTAAAATTCGATCCGGCAATCTTGATGATGTCCGGGATTTTGGTCAGATTTTTGACCTCCATCGCACGATTCATGAAGCTACTTAGGAAAATCCGGTGACGCATCGTACGGTTGAAATCGGAATCTTCCCGATAACGCACATATCCCAGTGCTTCTTCGCCGTTATAGATCGGTTTGTTAGCTTGCACGAACAGCTTCTCATGCGCTTTACTTTTGTTCTCGATATCTTTCTTAATTGGCAACTCCACGCCGCCCACCGCATCAACAATGTCCTTCAAACCGTGAAAGTTAATCGCCGCATAGAAATCCACTTTGTTCTCCAGCAGCTTCTCCACCGTATCCATCGCCATTTTGGCTTCGCCGTGGGCATAAGCCGAGTTGATCTTGGACTTCACATCACGACCCACAATTTCAGTGTAGGAGTCACGCGGAATGGATAACAATAACACTTTATTATCCTCTGGACGCACGACAGAATAGATGATCGTGTCCGAACGGCTTGGCTCATTATCCCGCTGGTCAATGCCCAGCAACAACAATGAAAAAGGATCGGTATGTTGAACAACAGGCGCATCCTTATCCCCTGCGGCTTTATACGAATCATCCAAAGCTTCCTTCACCGTACCTGAGGCGAACAGGTTAAATGCCAGCACAACGAGTTGTTTCTGATAGATGAATCCGATGCCTCCGAGCACAATCAATAAACTCAGTATGATGATAAGGGGCTTCTTCCATTTTTTCTTCGGTTTCTTCGGCTTCCGTCTAGTTAAATGTGCAGCACTGTTTTCCATCATATCTCCTTTAGTTGCGGTTTCTTCATTCATTTAACTATATTAATAACACGTTTTCAATAGATTACGTTATAATCGGCTATACAAATACTGGACACCAAAGGAGCGATGAGAGATGGATTATCGACGTTTAGGCAACAGCGGTCTGCGCGTATCGGCACTGGGACTGGGCACAAATGCATTTGGCAAAAGAGCAGATCAGGCCGCCTCGACCCGCATTCTTCATGCAGCGCTGGACCGTGGCATCAACTTTATTGACACCGCCAACATCTATGCTGGCACAGAATCAGAACGCATCATTGGACAGGCACTGGCCGGTCGGCGGGAAAACGCTGTGCTTGCAACCAAAGCCGGCTTGCCCCGGCATGATGGTCCCCATGGGCGCGGTTCCTCGCGCTACCATCTACAGCAAGAGCTGGAACATAGCCTGCGGCGTCTGCAGACGGATTATGTTGATCTGTACCAGATCCATACCTTTGACCCGCATACCCCGCTGGATGAAACCCTGCGCACGCTCGACAACATGATTACGTCCGGCAAAGTGCGCTACATCGGCGCCTCCAATTACGCCGCCTGGGAGCTAATGAAAGCCCTCGGCATTAGCGAGATGCGCGGATATGCGCGGTATATCTCCACGCAAACCAGTTACTCGCTCGCCGATCGAACACCTGAGAACGAACTCGTTCCGCTGTGTCTCGATCAAGGTGTAGGCATTATCCCGTATTTCCCTCTGGCTGGCGGTATCCTGACGGGAAAATACAATGGACAAGCCAGTATTCCGTCTGGCTCCAGAGCAGATACCGACCCGTCGTTCAACCGCTTCTTGCTGGAACACAATATTCGGCTAAGCGAGCAGGTAAGTGCCAAGGCAGAGGCCGCCGGTTGCTCTCCAAGTACACTATCCCTCGCCTGGCTATTAACTCGTCCGGCCGTATCCACCGTAATTGTAGGAGCCACGCAGACGGAGCAGCTGGAGCACAATCTGGCCAGCCTCGATCTCAAGCTTTCGGGTGAATTGCTGACTGAACTGGATCAGCTGAGCGAGGATTTCCGTTATGGCCAGCCATTCGCATCCTACAGACTGGATTAGATTTTAATGACAAATAAACCTTCCAACCTTACATGGTTAGGGAGGTTTATCCATTTTTCGTCATTTTTCGCGCAAAATATATCATGAATTCACTCATGTAAACGTAAGCCGCTGATGAATCAAAATGTAATCCGTATTAATGTTCTGCTCTATTCCGAATAAACTCCTGCATGATTTCCATATAACCCTCTTTACGATCCGCGAGAAGTTCGAAGAAGTTTTTATCCGATTCCTCCACGAGATTCATGCCTTCAATCGCCAGCCTTGTGCCTTCCGGTGTTGTCGTAATGATATTCGCCCGTGTATCCGTCTGATGACGCTCACGCTTAACGTAACCTCTTTTTTCGAGGGCTCGTAACACTTGGGAGGTAACATTAACGTCTACATTGGCAAAATGAGCAATCTGTACCTGGGTAACTCCCTTGCCTTCCAAGTCACGCTCATTAAGCCATAAACAAGTATGCAATAAAATAAATTGGGGCTGTGTCAGATCAAGGGGCTCTAATACCCTGCGCACTTCCTTCTGCCACATCGTTGTTACCTGCCATAACAGATATCCGGGACTATCTTGCGGATTCGTGTATCGTGAGCTTTTCATTGTTCTACCTCCGTGATGTACGATCTTGTGCAACAGAGATGTATGTATATATCATACATGGTATAACGAATCTGTTATAATAACGCTTCGAAATACACTTCCGTTGCATCTCTATTCATTCATCTATGAAATAATATAACGATTTATCGTGTAGGAATAAACTGTTTTATCCATTGACCAAATCCCTGCGGATTTCGACTCTGAATCAAGATGGTGCCCTCTCCTCGAAAACGGCAAACCAACCCTTCCCCACTCGTCACACTGGACAACCAGCCTTGGGATGCTTTTTCGATGCGATAATCAACGTAATGAGGCCAAGCCACCAAGTGAGCATTATCGACAATAATCTCTTCGCCAGCAGCCAATTGTATAGGATGTATCGCACCATATGAGGACAGAAACACAGTGCCTCGTCCACTGATTTCAATTATAAAGAAGCCTTCTCCGGAAAAAAGACCTTTTTTCAGATTCTGCATTTTGGTATTCACCTGAATGCCTTCTGTTCCTGCCAGAAATCCGTCTTTCTGTACATAGAGAGAGTACGAGCCATCCAGTTCTACAGCCTCCACACTGCCCAGAGTTGATGGAGATAACAAAATCTCCGCGCTTCCCCCGGCGGCCGTCAATTCCTGAAAGAAAAATTTCTCTCCACTCAGCATACGGCCAAATCCGGCGAGCATACCGCCTTCTGCTGATCCTTTGAGTTCAACGGTAGGCGACATGGACACCATGGCTCCACTTTCAGCCTTGAAACGCTCTCCACGCTGTAAATCTACCTTAAGCATAGCAAATGCGCCGTCGTATAGAATTTCGTATTTCACGGTTTCATCAGCTCCCTGTCATTGTCGGTAGTAAAGTCATTGAGTCCATTATCCTCCAGCACGGCTGCTTTGTCGCCATATTCCTTGATGATATGCTGGTCACCCCAATTACATAGTGCGGTCAGAATGGGCTCTAAACTCCGGCCGTATTCACTCAATTCATACTCTACCTTGGGTGGCACCTGATTGTACACGATTCTTTTTACAATGCCGTCATTCTCCAGCTCCCGCAGTTGCTGCGTTAACATCTTTTGGGTGATTGCGGGCATGATACGCTTCAGATCACTGGTTCGTTTCTTTCCATGTGTCAGGTGACAGAGAATAACACATTTCCATTTGCCGCCAATAACCTCCAGCGTTGCTTCAACAGATATATTATATTTTTTGCGCTCCATCGTTGTCTTCCTCCCTGATGCATCTATGATTTGCTTCCGTTCATGCTAATGTACAGGCACCAAAAAGTACGTAGGGTACTAAAAAGTACGTACTGTTCATGTCATACCGAATAATTCATAATAGCATTTGCCGGTAAGCAAATCTACATTCTAGGAGTTGAACAGGACATGCATCATGAGACAAAACACAGCACTTGGGCGCTACTGGCACTAGCAATCAGCGCTTTCGCAATCGGTACGACGGAGTTTATCAGTGTAGGACTCTTGCCACTGATCGCAAATGATCTTCATATTAGTGTATCTTCAGCAGGGCTAACCGTTACCATATATGCTCTGGGTGTGATGTTCGGTGCACCGATTCTAACATCACTTACATCGGCTATATCACGCAAAACGTTGCTGCTCGCGATCATGTTGGTTTTTATTGCCGGTAACACCCTTGCATCATTATCCACCGGGATTACTGTACTTCTTATCGCACGGGTGATATCTGCTCTCGCACATGGCTTGTTCATGTCGATTGGCTCCACCATAGCAGCTGATCTGGTACCAGAAGGCCGCAGAGCAAGTGCTATTGCCACGATGTTCTCGGGACTGACCATTGCAACGGTAACCGGTGTGCCTATCGGTACATTCGTAGGCCAAAATCTTGGCTGGCGGGCAGCCTTTATCCTGATTGCGGCTGTTGGCATCCTTGCCCTGATCGCTAACCTCTTGCTTGTGCCCTCAACGTTACAACGTGGTACACGTACACCCTTTCGGGATCAGGTGAGACTCGTAACACGCGGTCGTCTGATGCTTGCTTTTATCATCACGGCTGTAGGCTATGGAGGCACATTTGTCGTGTTCACATACTTGTCTCCGCTATTGCATGACATCAGCGGTTATTCGGATCAAACGATCGCTATCATTCTGCTGTTGTACGGTGTGGCCATTGCCATTGGTAATATGATTGGCGGTAAAGCAGCCAACCGCAAGCCATTGAAGTCACTTCTTGTCATGTTCATTGTGCAAACGATCATCCTTGGCATCCTGTATTTCACCGTTCCATTCAAATGGGCTGCACTGGTGACCATTATGGGCATGGGCTTGCTTGCTTTCATGAATGTACCTGGTCTTCAAGTCGTTGTGGTTACACTCGCAGAAAAGTTTGCACCGCAAGCCAAAGATGTCGCGTCAGCTTTTAATATTGCTGCGTTTAACGGGGGGATTGCTATAGGTGCCTATCTGGGCGGAGTCGTGAATGACTCCATCGGTTTGATCCATACCACATGGGTCGGTGCATTAATGGTGCTTATTGCGGCAATCCTGACGATATGGGCGCAACATCTTGAACAGCAAGTTACGACAAACTCAGACAGGTTGGAACCAAACCCTGTTAAGGTTTGATCTGGAAGAAAAGCACCTTTCTCGTTATAGATCAGAGACCGCTCGAATCCGTATCCGGCCTCATATTATATATCGACAGACTATATACGTTACTATATAGATTGGACGTTATTTGATCTAGTATGATTTAATTTTGTATCATGAATTGTTGGCAATATCACTTTAAATAGAAATATAAACAGATTTCAAGGAGGATTTCTCATGACAATAGCAAAAAATCTACAATCGACTACAACATTGCATAACGGTGTTCACATGCCTTGGTTTGGCCTAGGCGTATTCAAGGTCGAAGAGGGATCAGAACTGATTGAGGCGGTGAAAAGTGCAATCAAACACGGTTACCGCAGTATCGACACAGCAGCGATCTACGGCAATGAAGCAGGAGTTGGACAGGCCATCGCTGAGGCATTGCAAGAAAACGGGTTAAAGCGCGAAGACCTCTTTATTACCTCTAAGGTATGGAATGCTGATCTTGGATATACGGAAACACTTGCCGCATTTGATACCACGATGAACAAGCTGGGACTGGAAGTTCTCGATCTATACCTGATTCACTGGCCCAAAGCCGGCAAATACAAGGGTGCTTGGAAAGCCATGGAGGAATTGTACGCAGCAGGCCGAATCCGTGCAATTGGCGTAAGTAATTTTCAAATTCATCACCTGCAAGATCTGATGCAGGATGCACAAGTGAAACCGATGGTCAACCAAGTGGAGTACCACCCGCGTCTAACGCAGGAGGATTTAAAATCATTTTGTAAGCAGCATGGCATTCAGCTTGAAGCCTGGTCACCGTTAATGCAAGGCGAATTGCTGGACAACGCGGTACTCACGGAGATTGCTACATCCAAGAACAAGTCTGTCGCTCAAGTCATCCTACGCTGGGATCTGCAAAATGGCGTCGTGACCATCCCGAAATCCACGAAAGAGCATCGGATTATCGAAAATGCTGACATATTCGACTTTGAGCTGTCCACTAAGGAGATGGAACGGATCAACTCATTGAACGAGAATGTGCGCGTAGGTCCGGACCCGGATAACTTTGATTTTTAAAACTTAAAAACTACATCTCTAAACCGTCAAGCAAAGTCGATTGTTCATCCATCGGCTTTGTTTTTTGTTTCATCCTCTTCGTTAAACTGGTTAATCAGTTTATCCAGGATCACGGACTGCCTGATTACCTCAGGGTGTAGAAATCCGTTATGTTCCTTCGCCAGTTCATGCAGCCGTCTTCTAGCCCGCTCTATTCTCAACTGTATAAGCATGCTTCTTTTCATCAAATTCAGCCCCTCTGAACTATTTTAGAATTTGATGTCAGATAATAGAATATTACTTTAAAGGCACAAAAAATATTTAGAAATAAAAAAAGCGTTTCCTCAAATTAGAGAAACGCTTCCCTTATTCTAATGAACCTACATTATACAGTCCCAACGATCTCTCAAGTAGGTTTTAAGTACCCCACCCGTGCCCCATTGTATTTACAATAATAGGGATAGACTCAATAATAGCAAAACTACATAGCACCAAGCAGTATAACATTTTTTTTAGCATTGAGTTGATACACCTCTCTTGATAGTTTTTTAAATATTTCCTTTGCTGCAGCATCTGCGAAATCTCTATACTGCTCAAAAAGGGACATACAAGTAATTATATTCTTTCCACTATTTATTATAATTGATAACTTCAAAGCTTCTAATGTAAGATTTACCGCAGAAGTAAAATCTTTGTTTTCGTTGAATCGATATATGGCTAGATCAGTTAAGAAATGCACATAGCTCTCTTTCAAAATTACAGATTGATATTCACCAAACTCCGTTTTCTCCGATTGATAGGGTATATATGCTGAAAAACGATTCAAAATCCTGTCGATATTGAAATGATACAAGTTCGCCGCCTTAGTAATGTGCAGTACAGCAATGAATATTTCATCTTCGTGTAATGCTATATAATCCGTGTACTCTTGTAGAACATCCACTTCTCCAGACATCAATCGATACATGAGTGTGTTGGCATCAGCCCACTCTGTAAATTGTCCAATTATCCGTGCGGCTTCTTCGTCGTTCTCTTGTATCCAACTCTCACCGTGTGCATATAAAGCCACAAATTCTAAAGCTCTCTTATAGTCTCCACATTCCTCACTAGCCGTGGCTCGAGCCAGATAGGCATATAAAATATAATAATATATAGGTCGCCCTGTCAGTCTTTTTACCTCCGATGGCCGCACTGAGCGGCATTGTAAATCATATTGTATCGTTGCGATCCGGTGCATTTCTTTAGCTAATGTATCCACTTTCCCCCACTTATGAACCATTCCAAAAACATGCATTAGCTGCTTTAACGCTTCAAGCTGATTGGTTTCATCGAGACGATTAACATATGTCTCAAATTGGGTAGCTACTCGGACATTTTCCTCAATGTCTTCTCCTAGTTCAATTAAAAACAAACGGTACTGACACATTGCAAGACGTTCAGAATGCTGGTACTTTTCTGCCTCACACACACCTCTATACAAAATTGCCGCAGCCAAATGTTTGTTATTCTCGAATAATTCTTCAGCTATATCAAATAATATTGGAACATAAGAAAGATCTTCTAGAATACGAATCGTGACTTGCCGGATACAATCTACCCGATTAAAATCTGCACACCGAAATATAAATGGTCGAATGCGTCTGATGGAAACTAGAAACGAAAAACACTCCTCTATGTAATCATTAAAAAAATAATCTTCTGGTAATCCCATTCCATATGTAATTGCTGTAAGTTGATTCATAGATATAGGTCTATTTCCTTGTAATATGCGGCTGAGCGTCCCTGAATTTATACCTGATGTCAAAGCAAAGTGAGAGTGTTTAATATGATTATCCTCTATGTGTTGCATCAGTTTCTCGCGAATTGAATTTGTCCACCCCATCATACTCACCTCCACAAAATACAAAAAATAGGTTAAAACACCATATATATCTATACTAATTAAGAATCAACCATTGGTCAACAACAAATGTATCATCTAACAACTTCTTTTCAAAAGGGAGCTGCCTCAGGCCATTGTCCATTGAAACGCCTGGCGAGGTTCTTGGAGTGAACAAGCACCAAAGAGACTGTGTATAAATTCCTGATCGAATTTAGACACAGTCTCTGCTTTTTTTCAAACCACAGACAGATAGAAGGATCGTACATCCTTCTATTTAGTTGAATGGCTTCCAGCCATCCTCCCCTGACAAAACGAGGGACAACGTATACTCGGCTGCTTCTTCCTCCGTCAGTATGTGAGACCAAGGCACGCGCACATCTGCACGTCCGGCTCCTGGCCCGGCACTTTTATATTCGGCATAATTAACTGTGGTTTCCGCTTCGACCTTGTTCCAGTTATGCCAGCCTTCCTGTTTCACGTGCGCACCGAGCCAGCAGTTCAGGAAACAGACTTTGGAATGATTACGCCACGGCCTGCCCAGATACACCGATTGCGGAGGGGCATTACTGGTCAGATCACATTCGACAAACACATATCCGTAACGAACATCCTCTGGTGTAGAAGCCGCTGTAATCCAGCCATTCACATGTCCTTCTGCAACCTCCGCTTCCGTCAAGCGGCTCTTCGTGAAGATCTCACAACCCTTGAACACAACCGTAGCCGAGCCAAAAATAAAGTCGATATCCCCTTCGATATAACAATCCTCGAAGTACTGTCTTAACTTCCTGCGCTCGGCACCGTCACGAGGTCCGCCGAAATAACTGCGGTCCAGCGGTTGCTCAGGCAATGGTCCGGTAAAGATCGTATCCTGATGACCGATAAAACGGCATCCACGGAACACAGCACGATCCCCATCCACATAGACTGCTAGCGCCTGTCCTACCTCGCTACCTGGCCCAGCCGAATTCACGAAAGAGATGCCTTCCGCCTTGAAATCATCAGCCCCGATAAACGCTGTGTACGAATGGAATGTATGATACTGTGAACCGTCGGGAAACCGCTTGAGTGCATGGTCATCATAGGTGATGATCGTCTGCTCGGCGCCCTCACCAATCAGATGAATGCCCGGCTTATCCATGTGCAGCTTCTCAACATACACGCCTGCCTTCACTCGGATCGGAAGGCCTTGAGTACCATGATCTGGATGAGCATCCACTGCCGCCTGAATGGTTGTATAATCTCCTGATCCGTCAGAAGCAACCGTAATACAGGGAGTAGAGGATTCCATCACGAGATCCGCTGCCGAGCGTTGCTCCGTCATGGCAAACGCTCCATTTCCAGTGCGGCCAATAACAACGGAGCAACTCCCATAAAGGAATCGCTTACAATAGCCTCGCTGACATAGTAGCCGTACGAGCCATCACGATCCAGACTCAATCCTGCACCGTGGCAGATGCCATTCAACCGAACGCCTTCAGTGGTCTCCTCCATTAACTTGGACGTAAGCCCTTGCCACCCTTTTTCAGCCGCAGTTCTGAAGTGAGGTTCCAGATAACGCAAACGTACACCTTTCGCAATTGCATATACAAACATGCTTGAGCCTGAAGCCTCCAGATAGTTTCCTTTGCGGAACCCTTGATCCAGCACCTGGAACCATAGTCCGCTCTCCTGCTCTTGTACTCGTACCAAGGCGTTACACATCCGCTCAAAGATACCAATAATCGTACCCCGTTTAGGATGATTCAGCGGGAAATGTTCAACACTATCCACGATGGCCATGGCATACCAGCCCATAGCTCGGCTCCAGAAGTGCGGGGAACATCCGGTCAGGGAATCTGCCCAGATCTGCTCCTTCGATTCATCCCAGCCATGGTATAACAATCCGGTACGTGGATCACGTGTCTGGCGCTCGACCAGCAGAATTTGATGAGCTACTTCGTCAAATAACTCTGGACGCTGAAACGTCTTCGCATATTGGGAGAGAAAGGGAGAAGACATGTACAGTCCATCCAGCCACATCTGGAACGGATAGATTTTTTTGTGCCAGAAGCCACCCTCGGATGTGCGAGGCTGCCCTGCCAGTTGCGCAGCGAGCAGATGAGCAGCTTCTGCGTAGCGCCCATCCTTGGCATCATCAAGTAATGCAAACAGGTTCTTCCCTTGATTAATCTGATCCAGATTATATTCTTCCAGGGAGTAGGTTCCGATAGATCCATCTGGCTGTACATACAGATCCATATGTCTTTTCATAAAATCGATATATTCCTGCTTGCCGTATTCTTCTCCTGTTCGTGCCATAGCCATTAACGTCATGCCTTCCACGTATGCCCATCGTCCTGAAGGGAATGCATGGAAACCATCCTCGTTACATTGCTGCATAATCGTTGCTGCAATTCGCTCAGACCAGGATAACTGCGTCTGTACCTGCATCGCGTTACCTCCTAGTAGTTTGTATTGGTTCGAATACAATAACGTGTATCGAATCTGTTACTAGCCACTGCTCTCATTCTACTCATTCGTTCTAAGCTATAATTTGAACTAAAGATGTTTACACGCTTACTCCAATGACAGAACAACCTTCCAATCGCTGTTATCACCAGATTTTTTTCGATTCCCTTTTATTAAAGGGAAAATCCGGTGATAAAGGCGAACGCTTCACTTTTTCAGGTTTTTTCTGTCCTCTCCGTTGGTGTGCAAAATAATAACTCAACATGGGATAGTTCTTCATTCAATTATACATTCACTTACTACTTTTAGAGCTGAACTAGCTTTCTATTAAAGCCGGCATTACTGCCGGCACGTTGCTGTTGAATTACGCAGATTCAGCTTCGGCTGGATGACAACCGGTACATCCACCCGCTCGTCACGAATCAGGGATACGATGAGCTCTGCCGCCTGAGCGGCCAGTTCATCCAGCGGTGGACCAATGGTGGTCAATGCCACTTCGGCATACTGCATATCCGGCAGATCGTCGTAACCGATAATCGAGATATCACGCGGCACGCTGTAGCCGGCTTCGAGCAACGCCCGAAGTGCTCCCCGTGTAACGAGGTTGTTCAAGCCGATAAATGCCGTGGGAGACTCCGCGCCAAACGTATAGTTCCGAATCGCGAAATATCCGTCTTCCCACGAAGAATGCGCAGGCAACACATCGTCCTCATTGAAAACCAGTCCTGTGCGCTGCAAGGCTTCCCGATAACCCTCCAGCTTGACATGCTGCGAGTTACCGATGAATCCAATTCGGCTGTGACCGAGGGATTTCAGATGCTCCACAGCCTTGTACAGCCCCTCCTTACGATCAATCTTGATGTAAGGAGAATTCGGGGCTTCATCTGTACCGAGTACAAAACACGGCATGTTCAGGGTCGCAAACTTTTTCCAAAATGCATCCCGGTTGTCCAGTGCATAGTCCCACAGAATACAACCATCGACACGCAGCTGGCTGAACACGTCCACCCCGTCATCGGCCACAACCAGAATCATCTGATATCCTCGCTTCTTCAGCTCGGTATGCAGGCTACCCGAAATGTTGGAGAACAATGGATTGCTCAGTTCGTCCAGCACAAAACCGATGATATTGCTTCTGCCGGTGGAGAGTTGCCGGGCCAGCATATTTTTCCGGTATTGGTGTTTCTCCGCTACCGCGAGCACCTTCTGCTTGGTCGCCGGTTTGATCCGGGGATCATCATTCAGCGCTTTCGATACCGTGCTGTAGCTCACCCCCGCCAGTTTGGCAATATCTTTAATGGTAATCAAATTGAATCAACACCTCTCATATGCCTGAAACCTGTCTCTTATTTCTGTGCAGCTTTATAGCGATCGTATTGTGCTTGTCTGCCTGCGATCACCTGTTCAACATTCATGCTTTTGAGTGTCTCGATGTACTTGTCGAACTGATCGAGGCTTGCATCACCACTAATAAACTTGAAGTTCATCTCTTCTACATATGTGGTAATGTCAGGCATGGACATGCTCTCTACGCTCGCTTCATCCGGTAAAGCATACACAAACGGGAACGGCTCACGCACATATTTCTCTAATTCTTTGTCCAGCTTCGCATGCCAAGGTGCAACGATCGAATCCGCTGAATCCGTGGACTGGATGTTTGGCAGGTTGACTGGGCCAATTCCGAGCTTTTGGATATATTCATTGTCTTTACCTTTATCCGTGAATTTCTTCACGCCATTCTCTTCTGTATACGTATCATCCTTGATGCCCCAAGTGTAATATGTCTGTGCTTCATCACTGACTGCATAATCCAGGAAGCGGAAAGCCAGTTCCGGATTTTTGCTATCTTTACTGATGCCGAAGATACCACTAACCGGTGTACGTCCGATGTAGAACTGATCTCCATGTGGCCCTTTTAATGGTAGAATACCTTTGATGATCGGCTCTTCGGGCTTGTAATCCTTGAAGAGCGGGCTGTAAACCATCGACATATACCAGCTGAAATTAAACGTCGCTCCCGTTACGTCTTGCGAGATCCTTGAAGTAACCTGGTCGCTTGTGGTACTCGCGTAGTCCACCCCCAGCAGACCTTCTTTGTACAGACCATTCAAGTAAGTCAGGTATTCCTTGTAAGCAGGCTCATAATAGCTAAAGTGTACTTTGCCTTGATCATCTGCATAGAAATTGTTCGATAGATCAAGTCCAAAGGCTGGGCCGAAGGCCATGGGCACAAACTTCGATTCCATCGACAATGGAATCTCATCGGCTTTGCCGTTGCCGTTCGGGTCATCTGTTTTAAATTTGCGCAGCATCGCTGTGAACTCATCCAGCGTAGTTGGTTCAGATAGTCCCAGCTTTTTGAGCCAACGCTCATTCACCATGAATACAGGCATGTAGTTACGCGTCAGCGTTTGTTGTGGAACATAATACATTTTACCATCTGGCGTGGTTAAACTGGCTTTCACGGATGGCGACTTTTCATATATTTTTTTGAGATTAACGCCATACTTCTCTACCAGGTCATTAATCGGGATGAACAGACCGCTGTTAATGTACTTCATTAATTGATCCTGATCCGGCAGGTACACGATATCCGGGAGCCCCGTGCCGGCAGCCAGCCTCGGATTGACCGCATCCGCATAGTTTTGAGGAGGGATCAGATCCCAATCTACTTTCACACCCGCATTACTCTCAATTTTCTTAACGATGGCTGCGGTGGACAGATCCACGTTGGTTGTCCATGCGTTCGTTGCCAGGACTGACAGCTTCGCATCCGGTTGATCCGTTACCGGCCCAGCGCCGGTATAATTGAAGGCTTTTTCTGTACTCTCAGGTGTTTTCCCCGCATCGGTTCCTGCACCTGTTCCCCCGCTGCAACCCGCCAAACTGATCGCAAGTATCGCCGCAATTACACTTTTTCTTCCTGCCCCTTTGACTTTCATCCATCATTCCTCCTTGGTATGAACCCTTTTGAACTCCCTGAGTGACTTGCTTGAATGACTGTGGTGCTTGGTAATGCAATCTATCCTTTCACGGCTCCGAGGGTAATGCCCTTAACGAAGTACCGTTGGATAAATGGGTAGATCATCACGATCGGCAGAATGCTGACCACAATAGATACATAACGAACTTGAAGCGATGAAACCGCCAGTGCACCGGATGTCATCGTACCGCCCATCTTCTGCATCACCTCTGGCGAAGCCATGATGAGCACCCTTCGCAGGAACATCTGGAGCGGCTGCATATCCTGTTTGCCTAGATACAGCAAGGCCGAGAAAAAATTGTTCCAGTGGAATACGGCGTAGTACAGCGTCAGCACGGCTAGTGTAGGCTTGATAATCGGAACAGCCAGACGATATAACATCGTCATCTCATTCGCTCCATCGATGCTAGCGCTTTCAAAGATTTCATTCGGAATGCCTTCGAAGGCCGAGCGGCAGATCATCACGTTAAACGTAATTACCAGTACAGGCAGCACCATCACCCAGCGCGTATTGTACAGACCAAGCGATGTGATCAGCATGTAGACCGGAATGAGTCCACCCGAGAAATACATGGTGAAAGCAATGAAGAAGTTCAGCTTACGCCGCAGAAAAAACTGCTGTCTCGACAACGGGAATGCGGCCAGACATGTTGCTACAATGTTCAGCAGCGTACCCACAACGGTATACCAGACCGTGTTATAGAAGGAAACCCACAGTTCTTTATACTGAAGCACCATCTTATATCCTGAAAGTGTAAACCCTACAGGCCAAAGCACCACTTTCTGTTTATCGATGGCATCCACCGAACTGAAGGATATACTTACCACGTAAAGGAATGGATATAAGGTGACTACAACCGCCAGAATGGTCAGCAGGTAGACGAAGACATAGAATAATCGGTCACTTCTCGATTTTTGCATACAGGCTCTCCTTTGGATCAGTGTTTGTCTTACCAGAGTGACATTTTGGTCAGGCGGCGAGTCAGAGAATTGGCTGCAAAAACAAGGATAAAGGTGATAATGGAGTTGAATAGTCCAATAGCTGTGGCGAAGCCATAGTTCTGACCCTCGATCCCCATACGGTACACATAAGTGGAGAGTACATCTGCCGTTTCATACGTAGCCCCGTTATAGAGCAGGTATACTTTCTCGAAGCCTACGCTCATGATACCGCCGAGCGACAGTAGTAGCAGAATAACAATGGTTGGTTTGATGCTTGGCAGGGTCAGATGCCACAATTCCTGGAATTTGTTCACTCCGTCAATTTTGCCGGAGTCATACATCTCGGGGTCAATGCCCATAATGGCTGCGATGTAGATGATGGAGCTGAAACCAAAGCTCTGCCAGATGTCTGAACTTGTGAAGATGGTACGGAACCAGCTGGCATCCATCATGAAGTTTATTTTTTCCATACCGAGTCTTGCGATTAGAGTGTTGATGATACCGTCTGTTGGTGATAGGAAGTTGATAATAATGCCGGCCACCACAACGGTGGAGATAAAGTGAGGAAGATAAGTTACGGTTTGCGCGAAGCGTTTAAAGGTTCGATTCTTAATCTCTACGATGCAGACTGCAAATAGAATGGGGATGGAGAAACCGAACAAGAGTGGCAGAAAGGCCAGTAAAAAGGTGTTTCGCAATAGCCGCCAGAAGTATATCGAGTTGACGAACTGCTCAAACCAGCGCAGCCCCACCCATTCGCCACTGAACATGCCTTGACCCGGTATAAAGTTGCGAAAGGCAAGCAATACACCCGGCATGGGCAGATACATGAAGATGAGATAATACAGAAAGATTGGTGAGAACATCAGCAACAAATACTTATCCCGCCGAATCAGACTGAACAGCGTGGACATGCGTTTTTTCAACGTAAACACTCCCCTTCGTTCCAAAATTACAACGTTTGAATTTTTTGATAAAAAAAATCTGTTCCCCTGTAATACATCTGATATTAGGCTAACTCCAATTTTGTAACGACCTATAATATACCGCATAATCACAAGAAAAATTGCATTTATTCAGTCTCGTTCATGCCTCAACTATGCCTTTTCAAATCTTACATCCCCCATAATTACAACGTTGTAATTTTAATTTAAATGTATACGCTTTCATAAACTTTTTCTCATCTTAGCAGAGTCTTGAATGTTTAGCAACAACAAAATCAGGAATACCCTTTAATTTTTATAACGCCATGCCCCGAGGAGCAAACGTGAATATTGCATGGTACCCGCATTGGAAAAAGAAAAAAGGGCAGAAATAGCGTTGCTATTCCGCCCCAACATGTATTACAACGACGTATCATAACTGATTGCGAAATTGCATCGGTGTTACACCCTTAACGCGCTGAAACGCTCTGTAGAACTGACTGACGTGTGAGAATCCCAATGCAAAGCTTATTTCCGTCACTGATTCGGTTGTATTGCGCAGACAACGAACGGCTTCCTCCACACGTAAATTCAGTAGATACTGGTACGGCGTTGAACCTGTCAGCATTTTGAACGAGCGCATAAAATGATACCTGCTCTGATGTGCTACCGCTGCCATGGAGTCGATGTCCATCGGGTTTGTGAAGTCACTGTGAATATACTCTAGTACACGCTTCATATGAGGATCTATGCCCAAATTACTCCCGTTAACTCCAAGGAAATGTGGACGATTATTGCCAGAAAGCAATAGCCCCTCTGGGCTCCCGGACCATATGGAACCAGCTTCTCTTGCTGCTCTATGCGAATGCTCGGGTCCAGACAATATGCGTTCAAGATCCTGCTCTACAGACAGCTCGGTTTCCTGAATGAGCAACGGGTCCGGTTCATCCTCCAGCCCAGTCACATGCCATCCTCGGAACAGTCTGCCGATCTCTGCAGGATCAAAAGCTTGGGTGATCTGTAATTCAGAATGAACTGATCTTGAACCGCGGTCTGCTAATCCTCTTGGTAGATTACGAAACTTGATGACAATGACGGCTGCGTCTGAACCGATCTCAAAAAAGTGCTCCGTCCGGGGATGGGCGATGATTCCGAATCCAGCCTGTAATGTATATGTCTGTTGTTCCTGCACCAGCAAGCATTGACCTCTAATGGGCAGGGTTACCTGATACCAGTCATCATGCATATGAGGTTCATTGGCGAACCCGCCAGAAGCTTTCCATAACTCTAAACCATTGAATGTCATATTTAATTCCATCGTTTCTCACCTGCTGACATTATAGCAAATCGTGCTTAGATTCCAAGCACTTTTCACAAAGACAAGCTCTCTAGCTATCTTTTATTATGGATAAAAATATCCGAGGTGATCTATGATGGCTCAAGCCGCCGTAAACAAAATTCAACTAAACCACGCAGCGAACTGGGCCCTTGCAGGGGTGAGTTTCGCCCATCTGCTGAATGATGCCATGCAAACGGTTGTTACGTCAGCCTTTCCGCTGTTCCAACAAGCCATGCATCTCAGCTTCGCACAGATGGGCTGGATTGCCTTTGCACTAAACATTACTGCTTCGGTGCTGCAACCACTGATCGGCTATATATCCGATCGCAAACCCATGCCTATTCTGCTGCCCGGCGGCATGATATTTTCCCTGTTCGGGATTCTGGGCTTTGCCTTTTCGTCATCGTTATGGATGCTACTCGCATCCGCGTCGCTGATTGGTATCGGTTCATCCATTCTTCATCCCGAATCCTCACGTGTTGCCCATCTGGCAGCCGGTCGAGGGCGCGGCATGGCACAGTCCATCTTTCAGGTTGGCGGGAATACCGGACAAGCTATTGCCCCCCTACTGGTTGCTTTTGTACTGCTTCCGCATGGTCAGTTACAATTTCTGTGGCTAATGGCCTTTGCACTTATCGGCATCCTTATCCAAGCTTCCGTCAGCCGTTGGTACAAGAATAAGCTGAACGCCTCACGCCCCCATCGGACACAGTCCGTACAGCACGCGCTACATGAATCAGAAGCAACGCCTCAGCCCGTGAGTCAAAACGAATTGTCATATCCATGAGTGTTCTCATTCTGCTATTATTCTCGAAGTTTGTTTATATCGCAGCTATGACAGGATACTACGCCTTTTATTACACGGCTGTGCATCATCTGCCACTCTCGAAGGCACAGCTCTGCTTGTTTATCCTTCAATTCGCAGGCATGATTGGAACCTTGCTTGGCGGGCCACTCGCGGATCGTTACGGGCGCAAACCGATGATCTGGTTTTCCATTGCTGGTACCGCTCCGTTCTCACTACTGCTTCCTTATGCAGGCCCTGTCCTGTCTATGGTGCTATGCGGTATCATCGGATTAATCCTGATGTCGGGCTTCAGTGTTATTATCGTATACGCTCAGGAATTGCTGCCACGTCACATTGGCACAGTATCAGGATTGTTCTTCGGCCTGTCATTTGGTATGGCTGGACTGGGTTCGGTTGTCATCGGTTCTCTGATCGATGTGACCAGCATTTCATTCGTCATCCGGCTGTGTTCCTTTTTGCCCCTGATCGGCGTGTGTGCTGTATTCTTGCGCAATGATCGATCCGCTAAAGCTTAGCAAGCTATTGATACTTCCATAACAGTTCCAATACAATAAGTTGAGAAACGGAGGCGCGATATGTATCAGAGAGAAGGGATGGTTCAATGATCATTGATATACAGCATGTGACTTGGAAGAGAGAATCCCTCACCCTGCTGAACGATGTCAGCTGGCGTGTAAACAAAGGCGAACACTGGGCGCTGCTTGGCCTGAACGGCTCTGGCAAAACAACGCTCCTCAATATGATTACCGGCTACCTGTGGCCTACGGAAGGCAACATCTCGGTACTCGGTCATGAATATGGCAGTGTAGACCTGAGGGAGCTTCGGAAGTCGATCGGTTGGGTGAGCTCCTCCTTGCAAGAGAAACTATACGCTTCTGACCGCACGCAATATGTCGTGATTAGTGGGAAACACGCTACGATCGGTCTGTATGACAAACTGGCAGACGAAGATTTGAATCAGGCAATGCACTGGATGCAAACACTGGGTTGCCAGCATCTGTGGGATCGTGAGTATCGCACTTGCTCGCAGGGGGAGAAGCAGAAATTGCTCATTGCCCGTGCCCTGATGGCGAATCCACAGCTGCTCATTTTGGATGAGCCTTGTAATGGGCTTGATCTATTTTCCAGAGAGCGTCTACTGGATAGCATCAGTGAACTGACAGCACGTTCAGACTCACCTTCGCTGATCTATGTAACGCATCATACCGAGGAAATTTTGCCCGTCTTCAGGCACAGCCTTTTGCTCCGTCGGGGTGAAGTTTGTGGGTGTGGATTAACCGCTGATCTCATGACACAGGACGTATTAAGTGATTTCTTTGAAGCCCCAGTAGAAGTAGATCAGCATGGTGAACGAGTTTATGTACGGGCAGCAGCATCTAAAGGTTAGAATTATCTGTATCCAAAAGGAACAGAGTGAGGCGGAATAAACAGCAAAGCCCAAATACTTATCCACATGTGGATAGTTTTTGGGCTTTCTACTCCTATATATTGTGTTATCCACGGTTTTCTGTGTAAAACTTTCGCCAATCTGAGCATAACTTCGATTCTATGTTTGCCTCTTCCTTAGCCTACTTCAGTGCGGAGAGAAACAGAAAAAGCGGAATACGCCGTCTGCGCTGATACGTCTCTTCATTGACGAATTCTGCACGCTTAGGTGCTGATTCACGCAATTGCTCCACTCGGAATCCAGCTTCTTGCAGGGCCATGTAATACGATTCAATGGTACGGTGCATTTTTTGGACGGAACCCCCAAGCCACTGCTGCTCCCGATACCCCTCGACGAAGTATTGATCTACGATCCAATTGGTTCGTGTTCCGGAGGGTTGCAGCGTTGAAGTAATCACCGGGTGCTCTACCGAAAAAACAAAGGTTCCATCTTTTTTAAGTGCCCCATACACTTTACGAAAGAGGCTTTCAACATCCTCGATGTAGTGGATCGCCAGTCTTGAAATGGCAAGGTCATATGAATGTACAGGATACGTCCACTCTTCGAGATAAGATTGCTCGATCCGGGCATTCAATCCCTGAACGGACTTGCGGGCAGCCCGAACCATATTCGTTGAACCTTCAATACCTGTATAAGACAAGCCATTATACCTCTCGCCAAGTAGTTCTACCGCAAATTTTGCGTCTCCACAGCCGAGATCGAGAATATGTTTACCCGTAACATCCCCGACCAACTCCAGCATAACCGGTCTCTCCAACGTATCATTGGCGTTATCCTGGCCTTGCCGACGTTCCATATACGTCTCAAATACCTCATTATTATCGTAAAAATCAGAACCTCTTTCACTCATATCTGCACTGACCCCCATTCTATGAGTTATACACTAGTGTGGTTCACCCTGCTGCGGGCTATATTCTGTAAAAGTATACCGGATTAAAGCATCTCTCACCATAAAAAAAGCTGCTTGCCGGAGCCCACTCCGCAAACAGCCTTCTACTTTGGTTTGAGGTGTTTAATTCCTAGCCAAATCGCTCAGTTTTGTACCACTTGCTCTCGCGTTTACGAATCTTGTCCATCAGCAGATTGTAGAAGGCCCGGATCGAGATCAGAATAAAGAGCTGAGCATATGTGAAATAGGATACACATGCGTAGATGAAATTCCGGGTGTTGCTCTGCCCGATATCCGCTGCCAGTGCCAGATTGATCTGTAGAACATAGATAAAATACATCAGTGCCCAACCAATGACCAGGTAGACGTATGCGTCCCCAGCAAACTGGAATGGAGAACTGACCTCCGGTTTGAATATTGCGATAACCTGATAAACAAGGTTCACCACAAAGATAATGTCCGACACAATAATAGCCAACATAAACCAGAAGTAACTGACCGCATAGTAGAGAACAAGCAATTTATTGCGCCAGCTGGAACGATTGAACAGATTATGAATGTTATCCAGGACCACCTGGTAGTTCCCCTTGGCCCAGCGTTCACGCTGTTTCATGTATACACCAAGCTGCTCTGGCTCCTGCTGATATGCTTCCGCTTGCGGCGCTAGGGCAACCAACTGGCCCCGGTTCATAATTTCAAACGACAACGCCGTATCTTCCGTAATGGCGGTCACATCCCAGCCGCCGATTTCCCGGATCAGGCTTGTCTTAATAATGTAATTCGTGCCCGGAATGGTCCCCAGCTTGAACAGCTCCCACAGCCCGGTGTGGTAGACACGCTGAGACGTTATAATTTCGAGATTAATACATTTGGAGAGGAAGTTTTGCCCACGGTTACGCGCTTTGTTTCGGCCAAATACAACCCCGTACTGTTCAGGATTCTCCAGTGATTTTTGTGCGAGAAACATCAGTGAATTTCGTTCTGGAGCAGCGTCTGCGTCAAATATACAGATCCAATCGCCGGTGGCCAGTTCCAGTCCGTCGTTCAGCGCACCGGATTTCCCCCCCGTACCTTTGCGTTCAAGTACCGTGACGTTACGGTGCACATAACTGGTCTGTCCAAGGAACGATTTTAACCGATCGGCTGTGTCATCTGTGCAATTATCTGCAATGACAATCACCTGCACCTTATCCTCAGGATAGTTCAGTCGCAAAATATGCTCCACTGTTGCCACGATGACCAGACCTTCGTTATGAGCAGGTACCATAACCGTGACGTTCGGATAATGATCCATATTTTCCGGAATCTGAATACCCTTCTTCTCCTGCTTGTGGATAAAACGAATAGCCCCGGCCATAATGACGATCGATTCGAACACAGCGATCCAAATACTGAATATCGACAAGATCAGAATGAAATCAGCCATCCGTTTTCCTCCGATCATACCTTCGAATTACCCTAGAGCGAAATCGGAGCGTGGCAATCGTTAATCCGATGGTAAACACCACAAAAATACAACTGACGGCAATACAGATCGGGATAAACCAGGACATATAATCCATAAGCCTCGCTCCTTTCGGTTAAATATATTCCCCGATTAAATCCGTCTCCGTGTTTCGTTCCAACGCGGCAAGGACAGCGTCCAGATTGTCATACTTGCTGAATTGTTCCTTCTGAAAAACCAGTGCGCCTGATTTGATAATGGTCTGGAGCTGGTTCCCCTTTTTATCGAGCACATCCATATCCATAATATTTTTTTTAATCCTGCGGGTTAACATCGGTAAGTAATCCACATTGACCATCGGACACAAAATGACAAATCGTCCGCGGTCCACAAAAAATTTGTGATCCTCGTATCGAATTTGCTTCTGAATCGACTGTGAGATCTCAAGCAGGAATTGGGAATACCGAACTGAACCAAGTGACTCCTGCACAAGCGGCAGAAATTCAATCTTAAACATGGCGATGCTGAATCCATAGCAGTCTGAATAACGTCTGGCAAGGTTGCTCTGTTTAACCAATGTATCTCCAAGTGCTTCCTTATTCCCTAGCGTAGTATCCAGATCGATCTCTGGATTGTGATCTTTCATCTGCTCCAGACGTTCAATTACCCGTGCACTACGCACAAGTCTTCTTTTGATATAAGCAGCAATTGCCGTGTTCGCCGGAATAAGTAGCCACCAGGAGAACACGAGCGCATTGGGTTCTGCAAAAGTCACGAGCCACACAAAATAAGTGACCAAGTATACAAATATCAGTACGACGGATACACCAACAGGAAGCAAGAGTCCCGCGGCGAGCGCCCCTAGTGACGCTATGCTTAATACAACATCCAGCTTGGTGTAGCTTTGATTCATGTACAAGTGGAGATATACAAAGAACTGCTGCACGATGGCGAGACTAATCAAGATTGCGTAACCCCAGGCCAGACGCTGGGTAGGTGCGTTATTTCTCATAGTCCTCCTTCTCTGCATCGAATTTCAGAATGACTCGGTGCCAACACCTCTTTTTTATAACCGAAACTTCAACAAAAATCGACAATTAAAGACAATAATATAGTAACATATAATCTTGGATTATATAGATAAAAATTTACTTTTTAAGAAAATTATATAAATAAGTTTCACCCAGCAACGGAAACAAGTTATCAAACAGGTGGGTGTTTCCGTCAAATACATAACCGCCCGGATATCGTGTGTCTTGCCCTCGCAGTGTGGTCATATGTTTATACAGCTGCTTTGCCCAATTCGGATCACCTGAGCGAACAGCGAGCAGGATGGATAGACCATATACCGATGCCGATTCATAATCTACGGCTGGTTTCTGTGTTCTACGAACATACTGTCCGGGGAGCTTGCCCCGAGTGCCGAACTCTTTTTTTAGAAAAGCAATCAGCTTGTCGGGTTTATGCCCCATCTCCATCACATGATTGGCAACGATGAGCTGATCAATCAGATTAACTTTGTCATCGTAGGTGTAAGCCTTGGTATTGACATTCATGCTCTTCGGATAGAATAATCCATCGTCAGGCATTTTATGCAGTATATCCTCGTACCTGCTGTAAACGTCCGGACCCAGCATCTGATGGTCTCTCATCGCTTGCAAGGCGAGCAAATCCACATAGACCAGACTTAAGGTGTCCGTGGAATGTCCACTTTTGAAATCATAAAAATCAACCAGGTACCCCTGTTGCTCGGTTCGCTGCGTTAATGTTCGGGAAAGGGCCGATGCGGTCGCCAGTTTGTGTGCTCTGCCTTGATTCCACCTGTCTGCCGCTTGCAACAGAGCCCCCATAATCCGTAGATCGTCACCTAACGCGTTGGTTGCCACATGGGATTTCCCTTGAGGATCAAGCTTCCAAGCGATATAGACGTCGGGCCTGATCACATAGTATGTCTGGAGCTGCTTGTAGGCCTGCTCGAACATAACTTCGTTATCACTTGCCAATGCATACTGCATCCACAATCCAAGTGACTCCGATAATGCCTCTCGGCCAGCAACGATGTCCGCTCTCTCCGACGCCGCTTCCTGCAAATAGGTTGCAAGTGTGCCATTCGGATTCGTCATATGTTCCTTAACAAAGGCAACTGTAGGGGATACCTTCTCCATCACAAACCGCTCCCTCCATAGCACTACAATCGCTACAGTTACAACAATCGCAAGTAATATGTACCATGAACGCTTTTTTCGGAAAATAAACTTCACACCATTCCTCCTGACGGGAATATATGACGGAGCAACTGAGCCACTTCTTACATTTTTGGAAGTAGGCCTTATCCACAGTGTGCGCTTAATCATGGATATCCATGTATGGGCGGCGACCGCCCTTTTTAACAAATTTCCAATCGACCTCGATGTTATGTCTCATCTTCCGTAGCAGCTGGATTGCTGTCTGAATCTCTTCCTGAGTCAGACCATTCAACGTTACATGATCCGAATGTACACCTTCTTTGCGAATGAACTGCCATGCTTCGAGTCCAGCCTCTGTTGGATACAGCACCTTATTCTTCTTATTACCCAATGCTGGCTGTTTGACAATGAATCCGTCAGATTCCAGTTTGCTAATTGCTCGCGCTGCCGTTGTACGATCCACCTTGATCAGTTCAGCCAGCTGGTTCGGAATGATGCCAGGGTTCTCGCAAATGCGGTACAAGTACAAATATTGTCCACGGGACAAGTTCAAATGCTGAAACTCCACATTGCTGATGGAATCCAGACAGCGGGCAATCATGCCAATTTCGCGCAACACTTCCTTAGGCTCGTTCAGTTCATGTACTTCCTGCGATTCATCGTTCGGCTGAGTCGGTTCGTTGGCTAATTTAGGTTCTTTCGGTTCTGTCACAGAGTTCACACCCCTATAAAATTGTTGCATTCGCAACATAATTAATGATATAACTACACTAGTTCAGTGTATCACTTTCAATTCCATTCCGATATCACATTACAAACAAGCAGAGGAGAACGATCCATGAATATAACTATTGTTGAAGCAAACACAATGGAATTACTGGAGGCCTGCTTAGCCATTCGTATGGCCATTTTCGTGAAAGAGCAAGGCGTATCTGCCTCCGATGAATTCGATGCATTTGATGCGCTAGGTACCGAAGCACGCCATATCCTACTCTATGTGGATGGTGTACCTGCCGCCTCCTCCAGACTACGCATCGTAGAGCAAGTAGCCAAGCTGGAACGCATCTGCGTGATGCTGGATTACCGCAAGCATGGTCTGGGCCGTGTATTAATTAACAAGCTGGAGGAGATGGCCAGAAAGGACGGATTAGAGAAAGCCAAGTTGCACGCACAGGTTCAAGCCTCCGGCTTCTATGAACGTCTTGGCTATGCTCCGGCTTCCGATGTTTTCATGGAGGATGGCATTCCCCATCTGCTGATGACAAAAAAGCTGAACTAAGAGACATCATCTCTCCGTTCGAAATTAGCTTGCAACTCAAAGAAAACGCCTCTATCTTCACTTCGTCAGTGAGTACATAGAGGCGTTTGTTGTGTTTTTTATCCCATAGCCAGACGGCCGGCATCTGATTTTGCAGCTGTTTTTACATCTGCTTTAGCTTCCGCATTTTTCATCTGCTTGCTACGTAGCTGTCCGCAGGCCGCATCGATGTCTGTACCATGCTCCATACGTACCGTAGAGTTGATGTTGTTCTTCTTCAGAGTATCATAGAATCCCAGAATACTCTCTTCCGTACTGCGCTGGTACTGGCTATGCTCATCCACCGGATTGTACGGAATCAGATTCACACTGACCATGCTCTTACGACTGGACAGCAGTTCTGCGAGTTCAGCCGCATGTTCGCGCTGATCATTCACATCCCGAAGCAAAATGTATTCAAACATGATGCGTTTGTTTGTTTTCTCCAAATAATAATCCACCGCATCCATCAATTGTTCAATCGGGAATGCCCGGTTGATCTTCATGATATGTGTACGTAGCTCATTATTCGGCGCATGCAGTGAGATCGCAAGGTTCACCTGCAGACTGCTGTCTGCAAATTCCTTGATTTTATCCGGCAATCCGCTTGTGGACACCGTGATTCGCTTCGCTGCGAGCGCTAAACCTTTGCGATCCTTGATCACTTCGATAAAGTTGCTCATATGTTCAAAGTTATCAAATGGTTCGCCAATGCCCATGACCACAACGTTTGTGACGCGCTCACCTTGACCCGCTGCATCCAGATGCCGCTGTACATGCATGATCTGTTCTACAATCTCTCCTGCGGAGAGATCACGGCTCTTCTTGATCAGCCCGCTGGCACAGAAGCTACAGCCAATATTACATCCGACCTGTGTGGTAACACAGACAGTTAAGCCATATTTTTGCCGCATGAGCACCGTCTCGATCAGGTTGCCATCCTGCAACCGGAGCAGGAATTTCACCGTACCGTCTGCTGACTCCTGCTTCACATGTTCACTCATTGAATTCAAGGTGAAATGCTCAGAGAGCACATCCAAACATTCCTGACGAACATCGGACATGCCGTTAAAATCATGAACCCGTTCCTGGTATAACCACTCCCAGATGCGAGAAGCACGGGATTTCTTCTGCCCATGCTCGGGCAGCCAGGTACGTAATTGCTCTAATGTTAATCCATATATGGATGATTTAATCATGGTATAAACCTCTTTTCGCAAAAAGCATATGGCTCATCGGTCGTCTTACCCAAAAAACCTCTACTCTGTATTGTCCCAAAATTAAGAAGGGAACACAAGGGCTTTTGCATTTCTTCCAAGAGGTTTTATGCATGGTAAATCTGCGCAGGCGGCCTAGAAGTGAATAATGCCAGACGTATGCAGCAGAACGAGCAGAACCAGAACAGGTGCAACATAACGAAGCATAAAGAGCCAGATGCGGAACCAGCCGGAGCTTAGACCAGCTGCCTCCGCAGCCGTTTTCCAAAAGTATCCCGCAAAGATCGTAACCAATAACCCGCCTACAGGAAGCAAGATGTTGGACGCCACAAAATCCATCCAGTCGAATACACTCTTCGATCCGATCTTCCACTCAGGGAACAGTCCGAGCGACAGAACGGAAGGCAGTCCTACGATGAAGACAGCGAGAGCGATGCTCCATACGGCACGATTACGACTCCAGGAAAGACGCTCCATGAAGTATTTAACGGGAACCTCCAGCAGTGAAACTGCTGATGTCAACGCTGCGATTGCCAGCAAAACAAAGAATAATCCGGCAAACAGGAATCCTAGCGGCATTGCCGAGAATGCTGCAGGTAGCGCAATGAAGATCAGGGACGGCCCTTGGTCTGGTGCAATGCCAAAAGAGAACGTCGTCGGGAAGATGATCAGTCCCGCGATAAAGGCATAGAGCAAGTCGCCCGCACCAACAGCAACTGTTGCCGCACCCAGGGATTGGCTTTTATCCACATACGAACCATACGTTACGAGGATACCCATACCCAGCGACAGCGAGAAAAAGGCATGTCCGAGCGCAACCAATGCCGACTCCGTTGTAAGCTGGGAGAAGTCCGGATTCAAGAAAAAGGAAACTCCCGCACCTGCCCCTGGCAGCGTAACGGCACGAATCATCAACACAATTAATAGAACCAGCATGGCTGGAATTAGAATTTTGTTAAACTTCTCAATTCCGTTCGATACACCCTTCGCTACAATCCAGCCTGTGATCAGGACAGAAACCAACTGCCATACAATCGGCATATAACCGCCGACAAAACTGCCGAATTGTGCGCCATAATCCGGATTATTAAACAACGTGCCACTGAACGAAGTTACAGCATATTGTAATGTCCATCCCGCGATGATGACGTAGAAGGACAGAATGATAAAAGGCGTTAATACTTGCAGTAAACCAGCCGCTAACCAACCTTTATGTCCACCTGCTTTAATAAAAGCAGTTGCTGCGCTCCCCCGTCCACTTCGTCCAATAGCAAGCTCGGCAAGCAAGACAGGCAAACCAATCAGCAAAAGACAGATAATAAAGAGCAGGAAGAAAGCTGCTCCCCCGTTTTCGCCCGTAATATAAGGGAATTTCCACATGTTACCGAGACCTACGGAACTACCGATGGCCGCCAGAATAAAACCGGCACGCGAGAAGCGTTCCCCTTTGCCAGCGTTGTTTGGGTCTAGATCAGACTTACTCAAATTCATTGTATCTACTCCATCACTTTAAAGTTTTCCCGTAATTATATACTAGTCCGCGTGTCAGGTCATGCAAAAATCAGTATTTGTCGAAAATTCACCAAATTGGAGATGATTTCAGGATGAATTCAGTATGGGAAAATAACCTGAAACTTAACCATCACCTATCAACAATGAACCCTGAGTTAACTTGGGAAAACACAAAAAAAGATGTTTCAGACAGCTCTTGGCATAGCCTCTGAAACATCCCCTTTTTGAAAGTCTATATATCGCAGGGTATTGTCCCGCATATGTGTATTGTTTTCGCTCGATGCTGTCTAGATTTTGATCTCTAGCAACTCATATTTGATTACACCCATTGGAGCATTGACATGAATCACACTTCCTACTTCTTTGCCCATCAGCTCTTTGCCTAATGGACTCTCATAAGAAATTTTGCTGTTGGATACATCCGCTTCCGCCGGGCCGACCAGTTGATACTCGATCTTTTCAGCAAACTCAAGGTCGTTCAATATCACTGTTGAACCAATACTTACTTTATTGGAATCCATATTATCTGAGCTGATGACTCTTGCTTTGGTTAACATCTTTTCCAGAATCAGAATGCGGGTCTCCATAAATGCCTGATCATCTTTGGCTGAATGATACTCGCTGTTCTCCTTCAGGTCCCCGTAACTGATCGCAAGCTTCAGTCGTTCTGCCAGTTCCTTGCGCTTCACCGTTTTCAGTTCCTTCAGTTCTTCCTCCAGCTTTTCCAAGCCTTCCTGTGTCAAAATCACTTCATCATTAGCCATGTTTTCCATCTCCTAATCCTGCTATCTATCTCTATTCTAACCTATTTCCACTCCAAACGGTTAACATACCCCGGAAAAAGAAACCAAACTATCATTTATCATATAACGTGCGCAAAATATATATGTGTACCCTATTTCCACTATGAGTATCATTAGAATTGTACCGGTACAATCATAATAAACTTGTGTGTGCATTTCAGATGCTCACTTATACAATGAATTCAGGGCAGTAGCGTTTGAGGCATTTCCCCTGCAGCCCATGATATGACTTGAGGTGATCGAGATGAATGTTACATTAACTCCAGCTGAAATAAACGCTTATCTGAAACGGATAGGCATAGATACAATCAAGAAACCCACTTTAGAATTCCTTGCCGAGATGCAACAGGCACATATCCATCATCTATCTTGGCAAACGGTCGATATTTTTGCGGGCAGGCCTGCAGACATCGATCTGCAAGAATCCGTGCAGTTGATCCTGCAAGGACGCAGTGGCTACTGTTTCCATTTGAACGGCGCATTCAGTGTTTTACTTCATTCCCTGGGATATACGGTGCACTGGCACCGCGCGGGCGTTCAGCCGCATGGAGAACAGCCACGTGTGAACTCGTTCCATCTCGGTCTGTCCGTCTCTTTGCCAGATGCGGACCCGAATGTGGAACGTTGGATTGTGGATGTCGGTCTGGGCGGTATGCCTTTTGAACCTCTCCCTCTTCGTTACGGAACCTATGGACCCGTCCCGTTTACGTATATACATTGATGCCTTCTTCCGTTGTTCCTGGTGGATGGAGGCTTGAATACGAGCCTAACGGACCAAGCATGGGAGTGGATTATGATCCCGAGGAGCTTACCCGTCTGGAAGAGTTTATTCCCAAGCATGAATTCTACAGCCAATCCGTGGATTCACCCTGGCATAACGCATTTCTGCTCCGTCAGAGAGATACAGGCCACAGCTATGAGCTTAGGGGATGCGTGCTTCGAACGCATGGAATCGAGGGCATTAGCAAGACAGAAATTCGAAATTACAATGAGTGGAAAGACATACTAACCAAGCTTTTCTATGAACCGTTAGTGATTTATACGGAACAAGAGCGTAGGGAGATGTGGGAACGGATACAGATTGCGCATGAAGAATGGAAAAAAACACAACTAGCCTGATCCATTGGAGAAAAACGCGAGATAAGGATAAATATAGAGGAAAGCCTGTCATCCATGCCGAATACAACGTCAGGTGATAAATGATGATAACTATACAAGTACTGCAAGTGCCCTCCGTTGTACCTGAACCATATTGGGATCTTTTTCTGTCATTCGTTTCTGAAGAGCGGCGGGCACAGGCTTCACGCTTCATGCATCAAGCAGATGCATATCGGTCAGTGCTAGGTGAAGTGCTGACCCGTGTGAAGTTAAGCAAATTGACCGGCCTGGGACATAGGGAGATTACGTTTACCCGTAACAAATATGGAAAACCCGCCCTTACTCACGAAGCTGATGTACAATTTAATGTCTCGCACTCCGGCGATTGGATTGCACTGATTGCTGGAGGTAAAGATGAACTCGGTGTCGATGTGGAGAAAATAGCACCGATTGACCTGCAGATCGCAGAGCGTTTCTTCTCGCCACAAGAGAACACTTATCTGGCAGCACAGCCTGCCGATCAACAGCTGCATACCTTCTATCGCCTGTGGACGCTAAAGGAGAGCTACATTAAAGCTATAGGCACAGGTCTGTCGCTACCGCTGGATTCTTTTGCTATTCTCCCAAGCCAGTATGTACAAGGGCAACAGGTTGGCGATCTTTGTTGGTGTTGCACGCAAACTGGGCACGCAGAGTTAACAGGAAAGCTGCAGCAAAAAGGGGAGCAACTGAGCAGCGATGCAGAAGGTGATCAGAACATACGCGTCATGCCCCATCGTTTCTACAGCCAGCCTCTGGATGCAAAGCATATGTTGGCTGCCTGCACCGCCGATGGTGAACTGCCAATGAGACCGGAAGTTGTGACGTTGGATAAGATGTATACCAAGCTAGTGGAAGACGCTAACGCTGGGAGATGATGTGTTTGTGTTTATGCCAGCCCAGTTGGGAGAGGGGATTGAAGCAAAGTACAGGGCCTCCCCCCAAGAAACTCTGCAAGTAACGTATTTGAGCGCGGGCGGTGTAGTCGTAGTCATTACTCGTCCTTCCGCTTCAAATGGAACCGTTAGGCTTCCATAGAACGGGACTCTTTGGTCCTCCCAAAGAACCGAGAATACATAAAGAAAAGGACAACGACAAAAATGAGAACGAAAACTAAAAATTCAATCTTGTAGCCAAAGCGATAGAAAGACGTACCTGCTATTGGCCCAATTGTCATCCAGACATAGCGGAAAAAGTTGTAGACTCCCGTTGCACTTGCTCGATGATTCGGCATTTCATCTGCCAGTATCGTAATCTGAACGGGCAGCGATAATCCAAGAGTCAAACCAAATATGGCTAAACTTATCGCCAGTATGGAAATCGACAGTGACGCTGTCACTACGAACAACAGTATGGACATCATATTAAAGACCGCTAACAACAACAGCGACTTTTTGGCTTCGACATACTCCTGCAGACGTCCGCCAATCATGCTTCCGATGACGATACAGACCGATATAGGCATAAACAGCCAACCCATGCCGCTTGGCGTCAGGTCATATCCCTCGATCAAAATATTCGGAAGCAGCACAAGTAACGTATAGAAGACTGCGTACTGTACAGAACCTAGTACAACAATTGCCAGTCCGATGCGGTGATTTAGTACCGCGGTCATCTGCCGAAGCCGAAATTGTCCCCCATTAACACGGGGCGTCCATGTCTCCGGCAAACCCAAAAACAAAATGAGCCAAAACGATAAACTCACTGCAAACAGAAGCCAAAATAAATGATCCACGCCGTAATGTTGTCCTACAATGCCCCCTACGACTGGCCCCAGACCAGGCCCGAGTGCAACCAGCATTTGATAGATCCCCATAGATCGTCCCCGTTTTTTTCCTTCAAACAAATCTCCGATGATGGTAATGGCTGCTACCGAACCAACAGCAACTCCAATAGCCTGCAACGCTCGAAATATAATTAATTGTGTGACCGTATCAGATAGTGCTACGCCAATCGTGGCACATACATAGAACATAAATCCGATCAACAACATTTTACGCCTTCCATATCGATCCAGTAACGGACCGTAAACGAGCTGCATACAAGCAAAAAATATCGGATAAATGGCAATTGATAAATTAACAGCGTCTTGAGAGGTTTGAAGCTTATTTGCTAATTCTGGCAACAACGGCGAGTAGAGGGTTTGTGTGAATGGACCAAAAAACGCTGCCAGAGAAACCAAATAAACCAATAACGTTCTGCGCATCTTTCCACCTCCATAATCTCTATTTACAACGCTAAGCATACAAAATATACTTACAAAAGATAAGTACACACTTTTTCGTGCAAAACTTACCAGAAGGGAAGTGTCGTTAGAGAATGTCTGCTATTCAATATAAATTCAATGGCAAGCAGTACCAGTGTCCAATCGAGCTTTCCGTCTCTCTCTTCTCTGGAAAATGGAAAACAACAATAATATGCAAATTAATGGATGGCACAAAGCGATACGGGGAATTGAAGAAGCTCATTGACGGGATTAACCACAAGATGCTTGCTGAACAACTTCGTGAGCTTGAACAGGCAGGAATTGTTAACCGCAAGGTCTATCCTGTCGTGCCGCCCAAAGTAGAATATGCTTTAACGGAACTGGGTGAACAATTAACGCCAGCTATCCGTCTTTTACAGCAGTGGGGCAGTCAGTTCGCAACAGAGCTCCCTCAGGAGTCCCCCGCTCCAATCTCCGTTCCCTTACCAGCGGATAACTAGACCACTCCTAGTCTCCCCCGTAAGCGTACATCCAAAAAGGCAGCCTTGTGCATGATGAACATGCTGGGCTGCCTTTTTCAGCTTACTTACTACTTTGTAAGTATTGAACTAAAAAGTGCGTACTTACTTTTATAAAGTTAATTGACTATGATGTAAGGGCGAATACACCTTCCGCAGAATGGAGAGATAACTATGAAAACGTTAATTATTGTCGCTCATCCCGATCTGGCCTCATCACGGATTAATCAGGCTTGGGTACAAGAATTACAGCAGCATGATCATATTACCGTGCACGACTTATACCGCCAGTACCCCAAAGGAACGATCAATGAAGGCCATGAACAGTTGCTACTAGAGCAGCATGAACGCATCATCTTCCAATTCCCGTTGTATTGGTATAGTAGCCCGCCACTTCTGAAGTGGTGGTTCGACACCGTGCTTCAAGCCGGATTTGCCTATGGGCCTGACGGGGGCAAGCTGCAAGGAAAACAGATAGGCGCAGCCGTTTCGACTTTTGGTACAGCTGAATCTTATCAGTCAGCCGGAACCAACCGCTTCACGATTGAAGAGCTATTACGGCCTCTGGAGGCACTGGTACGTTATGTTGGAGCAGACTACCTACCTCCATATTCACTTCATGATGTATCTCATGTAACCGATGAGCAGTTGGAGCATAGCCAATCACAGTATCTCCTGTATGTAAACGCTCCTGCGGAGCAAACCGAAGTTCAACAATTCGGCTCTTGATGTCCTCTTCGGTCCAGCTTTCTCCACGGTAATAACCGCCCGCAAGCCGAACAACTCAAAGAGGGCTGCTCAGGTCTATTGTATTGACCTGACGCAGCCCTTTAAGTTACCAACGCAACACAATCAAACCAGATACAATCTTATAGCTCGGCTCACTGCTGAGCAGTGCTTCTAGTCGCGGCTCCGCAGTTTGCTGAGCAGACGAAGAATCTCGATGTAAAGCCAAACTAGCGTGACCATCAACCCGAAGGCACCGTACCACTCCATATACTTGGGTGCCCCTTGTTCTGCACCACCTTCAATAAAATCGAAATCCAGTACCAGATTAAGCGCGGCAACAATGACAATCACAACCGAGATACCAATACCAATCAGGCTGTTCTCATGAAGATATGGAACCGTGATGCCGAACAGACCGAGCACAAAGCTAAGCAAATACATAATCATGATACCGCCCGTTGCAGCCACTACGCCTAACTTGAAGTTCTCTGTTGCTTTGATTAACCGCGTTTTATAGGCTGTTAACAGGGCAACAAACACCGCCATGGTTAGCAAAGCTGCTTGTAACGTAATTCCGTTGTACAAAGACTCATAACTTGCCGAAAGTGCACCCAGGAACATCCCCTCTGCTACCGCATAGATCGGTACAAGATATGGAGATACCACCGGTTTAAACGAAATAATTAGCGCCAAAATAAAACCGACAATTAACCCGCCATATGCAAGCGGCATCACTTCCTGTCCTTTGAAAAACATCATCCATGTTGCAAATGCACTGCCCAGCAAAATGATCAACGTGATGAACGCTTTGTTCACCGTGCCGTTAATCGTCATGTAGTTCTGGTACCGATCCTCTCCATATCCTCTGTTCTCAAACGTGCTGTCCTTAAGTGTAGGATTACCGCTACGACCGATCAACACAATCACCTCTTCTTATGTATTGGGTAAATCTGTGAAACCCATTTTCTAGTGCTACTTCCTTGAAAAGCGAACTTTTTAGCTTCAATATTTGTTACGTAGAACTATATTTGCAAAGGAAATGGAGTTGGATGCAATCCATGGATCACATCCTGTCCACCTGCACACGAACCTAGGACATATGTCCTAAATGCATTTCAAGCTTACGTTCTTGCTTGTGCACCTTAAATAAACTTGTTTACTTACTTATCTATCTTACTTATACAGTACCTTGTCTACATTATACTTCGCCCGCATCGTGTTAATGATATAGGTCTCATAAATTTCACGATCCATTGGATCTTCTACCAAACAAACTTCAATCTTTGTGACTTCGTCGCGGTGATTCTTCATTGGAGATACCGTATCTTCAAAATGCTTTTTGATTCGCGGTCTTAATTTTCGCGCTTTCCCGACAAATAACAACTCACCTGCGGCATTATAAAACATGTAAATTCCGCCTTGCTCGCGCGTAATCAGGTGAAAATCAGTAAATCCATAAATGTGGCTTAACTGCGGATTTTCCTGCTTGGTAATGGTCACATCTGGTGTAGGAACCGTAATCTGAATCATCCATTTCACTTCCTTATATTCTATAGAAATACATCCTAACACATATCATAATCCGACACCATTTCGAGTTAAAAGAAGTAGATTTCACGGAATTTTCGCTTTTGCGACAAATATTTCAAAAAAAAGGTTAACTTCCCTGATTCAAAGTGGTACTATAGGGGTATGAGGAAGAATTTGGGCACTAAGACATATGTCTTTGTATCCACGCTCGTTTTATAGAGCCTACCATTTTTCATCTTTTTCATACTGAATTCGGTGACGTGCACACGAGAAGAGTACAGTTAGTAAGAACCGTAGCTTTGAAGTAGATTGTAGAATCACCATCTTTACGAAAACCTATTGCAGCAAGCATTGAGTGGCAATAATTAGCCTTTTAAGATTTCTTTTTATTACAGCATCAAGTTTATCATCTAGAATTAGAATAATATAGACAAAGCATATAGCATAGGAAGTTGATCCACTTAGAATTATATAGACAGGTATTTCTAGAGACTAGTCAGAACATTCAACTGTAGCTAGAACAGAATAGTATTACACCCTTAGAATTGAACAGGCTTCACCTCCAGCCCGGCATATGAGCCAGGGCTTTTTCCCGTTGTGCGTACAACTCAGGCCACCTTAGCTACGAAACAGAGGTATCGTGGTTCTTTCTGCTGGGTTTATAATATGGCAAGATACCAGTAGAGGGAGTGATGGGATGTATTCCGATCTGCAATTGACGGAGGACCGCCCTGTATATATACAAGTCAAAGATTATTTGAAACGATTAATGTTAAAAGGCGGTTTGCAACCCAATCAGAAACTGCCTTCAACCCGTGAGCTGAGCACGTTGATGAAGGTAAGCCGAAGCACCATTCTGCTCGCCTACGCAGAGCTTGAAGAAGAAGGGTTGATCTATGCGCTCAAAGGTAAGGGTAATTACGTCAGCACACTTATTGAAACGCAGCAGACCAATGCAATCCATTGGCAACTAGACTGGACGGCAGAGGTAAGTGATTATGCAATCCAGGCAGAGCAATATGATCTGATGAAACATGGCTCAGGAGCCGAGCGCGGCGAAATTTCCTTTACCAGCATCGCGCCGGATGAAAAACTGTTTGATCTTCAAAATGTGAAACGGGCCTTCCTGGATCGCATGTCACTTGAAGGAGAAGTTTTACTTAATTACGGCTACGCGCAAGGATATAAACCGCTCATGAATTATTTGATGAACTACATGGAAAACAAAGGGGTCGACCTTACGGGTAAGGATATTTTGATTACGAACGGGTTTACGGAAGGATTTGACCTGGTCCTTGGGGCATTGCGCAAGAAGAGCGGTAAAGCACTCTGTGAGAACCCTACACATCACACGGCGATCAAAAACCTGAAGTTGCACCAGTTTCAACTAACCGGTATCGATATGGAACCGGATGGCCTGGATCTGAAGCAGCTAGAGCAACAGCTGGCTGGAAGTGCATATGATCTGGCATATCTTGTGCCCTCGTATCACAATCCGACCGGAATCGTGACTTCGCCTGCAAAACGAACTGAAATTATACGTTTAATGAACGAATATCAAGTTCCGATCATTGAGGATGGATTTAACGAAGAGCTTCGTTATTCCGGCTCCCATGTCTCACCCTTGATTGCCAGTATGGGTAAGGGTAACGGCCTTGTCTATCTCGGCAGCTTCTCCAAAGTATTGTTTCCCGGACTGCGTGTGGGCTGGATTATCGCGGATGCTACATTGATCGATTATCTGGAAAGCATGAAGCGGGCGCGCAGTATTCATACGTCTACTCTGGATCAGTCTCTGTTATATCAATATTTAAGCAACGGCAATTTTGAAAAATATCTAAAACGGGCTCGTACAGAGTACAAGCGAAAGTATGAACTCGCTGTGCATTGTCTGAAACGGCATCTGCCGATGTGTCAAATATCCGGAGCAGGCGGTTTGCATCTGTTTGTGCAGTTTCCACCAGAAGTGCGAACAAGAGAGTTGCTAGCTGCCTGTAAAGTAAACGGGGTAACCTTTACTCCCGGAGATACCTTTTATCTGGAGCCGGGTCAAGGGCTTCACACCATGCGGCTTGGATTCTCCAGAGTCAGTGACGAGAACATCCGCAAAGGCATCCGTATCATCGGGGAAACCGTTGCGAGCATGATGAATTGATTTAATAACATTAGGGGAGGATTTTCACATGAAAGTCGGCGTTATTATGGGCGGTACATCTTCAGAGCGGGATATATCCCTGCTCACCGGACAGGAGATGATTGCGAATCTGGACAGAAGTAAATACAAGGTCATACCGATTGAGCTGAATTCCAAACGCGATTTGATCGATAAATCGGATGGAATTGATGTAGCCTTGCTTGCCCTGCACGGAAAATACGGAGAAGACGGCACGGTGCAAGGCACGCTTGAATCCCTAGGCATTCCCTATACAGGTTGCGGCGTACTTGCAAGTAGCGTATGCATGGATAAGGACATGTCCAAACAGCTCATGCGGCAAGCAGGAGTACTCACGGGAGACTGGCTTCAAGTGAATCGAATGCAAGATCTGTCCTCTGTGGCTGTCCAGCACTTAACGTACCCGGTGGTCGTCAAGCCCAACTCAGGCGGTTCCAGCATTGGAACACAGATCGTTCATGAGCCATCAGCCCTGCCTGCCGCAGTAGAGGCTGCTCTTGCCTGGGATGACAGTGTAATGATTGAGCAATATATTGAGGGTGAAGAGATTACCTGCGCCATTGTAGACGGTAAAATGCTACCCGTGATCTCGATTCGTGCCAATGCTGCCTTTTTTGATTATGCTGCCAAGTATGATGATAACGGTGCGGATGAGCAGGTCGTGCAATTACCTTCTGAGCTGCATCAGCGCGTAGAAGCCGCAGCGTTAACTTGTTACAACGTTCTCAAATGCAGTGTCTACGCTAGGGTGGATATGCTCATTCGGGATGGGGTGCCTTACGTGCTGGAGGTAAACACCTTACCGGGGCTTACACGGAACAGTCTGCTACCCAAAAGTGCAGCCGCTGCCGGGATTTCTTTTGCCAAGTTGCTCGACACCATCATTGATCTGTCTCTTAAAGAACGTTCCGGGGAGTTGTCGCGTGTATGAGTCTAGATGTAAATATTCGGCATAGCACCAAACAGGATGTACAGGACATGGTTATTCTCATGGATCAACTGGGATACCCCACAACCTACGCCGAGATGCAGGAAAGATACGCTCATATCGCTGCTGATGCGAATTTTACAACGTTGGTAGCCGAAGTGCGCGGACATATAGTGGGACTGATTGGCCTGCAGACATCCTATTCATATGAAAAGAACGGCAGACATTGCCGCATCATGGCACTGGTTGTTCATGAACATTACCGCAGCTCTGGTATCGGCCGTCAGCTTCTACTCGCAGCTGAGCAGTGGGCGGCCGAACAGCAGGCGGACTCTCTGTCGCTAAACAGCGGCAATCGTGCGGATCGTGAAGCGGCGCATGCATTTTATCAGAGGATGGGTTATACGGCTGGCAGCACCGGATTCAGTAAAAATGTCATTCGATGAAATCTAAACAACAAAATATGCCCTTCCAAGCGCTAATGTGGCTCGGAAGGGCATATTTATGTTTTTTATGATCTTATCCTGACTGATTTAGTACTTGGCAGATTGTGCACCGTCAATCGGAATGATGGCTCCGTTGATAAATGGCGATTCACCGGACAGCAGGAATGCGACCAGACGTCCGACTTCCTTGGGATCACCCAGACGTTTGGCCGGGTTGTCCTTTACAAACTCTTTGGACGCCGACTCCCAGTCATTTGGGTTAATCTGTTTGAATGAACCGATAACCATGTCTGTCAAAATGGCTCCTGGAGCTACTGCATTGATGCTAATACCATGCTCTGCATATTCAATCGCAGCATCCTTGGTCATGCCTGCAACGGCATGTTTACTTGCCCCATAAGCGATCTGATTAGGCACAGCGCGAATACCACCCACGGAGGAGGTGTTGACGATAAAGCCTTCGCCTTGCTTTTTCATCACAGGCAACACGTGTTTCAAGCCATAAAATACACCTTTTAAATTAATGTCGATTACCTTGTTGAACATCTCGGTTTCATAGTTTTCGATCAGATTCTGTTTGCCCTCAATGCCCGCGTTGTTAAAAAATGCATCGATGCGTCCGAAGTTGTCCACGGTATCCCGAACATATTTCTTAACGGCTTCTTCATCGGCTACGTCTCCCTCGATCAACAGAAACTCAGCTCCGTTCACTTCTTCCGAAATTACCCGCTTGGTCTCCTCCAGTGCCTTCATGTTAACATCCACCAGAGATAGCTTTGCCCCTTCTCGCGCGACCTCTACTGCAGCCGCCCGGCCAAGCCCCGAGCCACCTCCTGTAATCAAGACAACTTTATTGGTGAACCGTTCTGTCATGGTATAGACCTCCTAATGATTTTTTAGATCATCCATACTTCAATACCCTTTTCAAATTGGACTCTAACATGGCTTCGACAACTCATATGCCTCCATTAATTTCTCGATGGGAATCCCATTAATTTTCATTCCTGCCACTTGGCAAGCTTCAAGCTCAACACCTGAAAAATCACAGTCGACAAAACGACTGTCTCCCAAATCACAATGTCTCCAATGCATTGGCACACGGTCTGCACCAAGATGTGTATCCTGAAACTGAACCCCGCCCAGCGCACAGAATTCCAACTTGGTGTTTGTTAAACGTAAATCTGCCAGCAACATTTCCGTCATATTCAAGTTCGTTAATTTGCTTCCACTCAGATTACAATCGGTAATGTGGCTGTTCTTCATTGTACTGGCACTGTACCACATCGAATCCAGGTTCGCCTGAACGTGTTCTCGCTCCTTCACTGGATCACGCTGCCCACTCCCGCCATCGATCTTCTTCTCATAACCGTACTCCTCGTCAGAGGCATACATACGAACATAACCGAGCTTTTCGTAAAAATGGTGATTTTCCCGTTGCCGGCCAGAAGTCTCCAGCCTCCAATGCCGAATCTGAGGATAAGCGGCCTCCATCTGACGAATCACTTGGGATCCAACACCTCGCCCTTGGCAGACAGGGTCGATATAGATTTTATCCAGCCTTGCGACTTCATATCCCAACAGATTGATGCTGAGTCCACCGATTGCACAACCATCTGCTTCCACTACATAGTAGTCCCACTCACGAATGACATACTCATGTAAGCGAACAGCATTATAACCCGGAGGACAAAGATTGCTATCCAAGTCCTGCTCTCCGTTCGCCCAGACATGCATGGCATGATCAAAAGCACGTGTGCAAATTGCTGTCAGCACAACTGCATCTTCGTGTTCTGCTCGGCGCAGGTTTATCAATAATGGTTTGGATTTAATCCGCCCAGTGGCTTTCCCATTGGAATCCATGCTGTGAAGTTCAAAATAATCATAGACCTCCCCGTCAGACAGGCGTCTCCGATTCACATACTGGAAGCCTGTATGCTCCAGCACTTTACGAGAAGCTGGGTTGTACGTCTTCACGATGCCCACAATCCGGTTTAACGACGTATGTTCGAATAGATATGCTGTCAACGCTCGTACCGCCTCCGTGATATAACCTTTGTTGCGTTGATCGCGTGAAATGGCATAAGCTAACTCACGATCAGACGGATCAAGCATATCGTTAGGAAACACACCGCACCAACCGATCAACCGCTGACTCTCCTGATGAATGACCGCAAGCATAATCCGTACATCCTGCGGATCAAACTGTTCATAACTCCCTACGACAAACTGCAAAAATTCACTTAATTGCTCTTCTGTCATCTTCCAATCGGGTAACAGGTCGGTAATTTCAGGCTGATGTGTCAAGGTTGCCAGCGCGGCTTGGTCTTGCAAGGTAAAAGGACGTAACATTACCGAATTAGCAACAATCGTGAAACGATGATTCATATAGAACACCTCTTAGGGATTATTTTGTGATGACACGACAAAAAGGAGCACCTCCAATAGAGGTACTCCCTTGTCGTTTCATCCTCTCAGATCAAACGCCGGAGCTCCTCGTAATGGGTCAAAAAAGGACAGACGTATCCCGTGTTGGTCTAACGGAATTTTTGCGCCTTGTTCTTTTCTACATCATTACGAGAAATCTGGCATTCTCTGAAATCCCCTTTCAATTCACGCATCGTTTATAACGATCCACATTGTATTATGGACGATCAATGAAAATCCAGCCTGTATCTTGTTCTTTTTCAATCGTGGCTCCAAGTGATTCTGCCATGAAACGTAGCGGCACATAAGTCTTGCCGTTTTTGCCAACAAAGGCGGATTCCACCATCGTGACTTCTTGCCCCGCAACAGTTGCTTTCGGAGAATCTACCGTCAGTACGATCTCGTCTCCAGTGATGTCGTCAATGACAACGATCTGTTTCGAGCCTTTCGTCCATTTCACTTCTGCATCCAATTGCTCGGACAGATACCGAAGCGGCACAAAGGTTGTATTTTTGACCGTTATTGCTCCAACTTCTTCGTCTTCCGGATAGAGGAAGATACTTTTGGTTGTAATCTTCATCTCATTTTTCAGGAGTTGGTAGACAAATGAGTTTGGATCAAAATTTCGAAGCACCTGACCCGGTGTAACTTCCCCTTCGGTCAGTTCCATCACACCACGGGAAGCATCCACTTCATCCACAGTGACTACGCCGCCGATATTCCATAGCTCACTGTCTGCGCTAACCGTTACAGAACGCACTGGCAAGTCTTCTGATGCAGGCACAGCCACCTTCAAAGACATCTTTTGTTTGCGAATATCGAGTTTACTATCCAGGAAAAAGTCCATATTCAATTTGGTTTCAGGGCCAAATACTGTTTTCAGCTCCGGTGTATCTTTTAGCAGGTTGTTCAGTTCCTGATCATAGTTCACCAGAATGCTGTCCAAGCCTTCTTTGATCATGGCATAGATGGATGTAACTGCTTCCTCCTTCGATTTTGGCAAGATAGAAGTCATCTCATCGTCTTCCATACCTTCTCCTTCTATACCTTCCAAGCCCATATAACTTTCAAATACAGGGTACAGTACATCATACAAGTCTCCAATCAACTGTTTGAGACCTTGCTCATCCTTAGAAATACTTGTCAGGAACGGCTTAACCATCGCAAGCAGCTCTTCACCGTTAATCTCCATATGCAGCTTGTTCAGAGACAATGTTTCACCATTAACGGCTTCCTGAACAGGGGTAACGGATATGTTTTTCGGATTAGACAGATGTTTCATGACAAAAGTTAATACCTTTGGAGAAAGCTCTTGCATCTGTTTCTCCAGCTCTTTTGTATCTATAGGAAGCAGCATCGTCTCTGCTCCCCCAAGTGTATCCAGAGATATGTAAACCGGTTTCTGTGCACCATCAACATCGATGGTCATGCCCGACTTGTCCATAGACAGATGGAAAGGCAATTTCGTTCCTTCGATGCTCACTGATCCTTTGATCGATGCCGTGTTCGTATCCTTCATCTTGGCATGATCAATGTTGAGTGAAATGGAATTGATTCGTTTAATCATTTCGAGGTCTTCGTCGGTTGCGAATTGTTTGTCCGGTTCTATGTTAATATGCATGGATTGTTTGGTTTCACCGGATTTTACATTGGTGTTATTGACCATGGCTTGGCCAACATCTACTCCGCCCACGGCCTGACAACCTGTAAGAATAACCAGTAACAGGACAAGCGGTACTGCCATCCATTGTCTTAACTTTCCGCTCATAATTGGGATCTCCCCCTTAACAAAATATGGTTCATCCCATATTATGAGGGCACTTGGAAGCAATGTAAACGGATACGCATAAAAATAGGCCAAATAGGCCGGAACACGTCCGGCCTTCTGGTTCTTCTATCACTCATATGTCATAACATGCGCGTGGAAACATGCTGTTTCATGTATTATTTTCAGACTATTCCTGCTCCTGATCCTCCGCAGACTCTTCCTCTTCCACTTCATCTGCCGGTGTTACAGGGGTCTCGAATTGATCCGGTTCATCGTCTTGAATCGCTTTGTTCTCTTCGTTCTGATTTTGTGTCATAATCGCTCTCCCTCTCTTCAGCAGAATATCATCAAGGCACTGCCTTGTGTGTATCAATAACCGGATGGCATATGAATCAAACATTGTTCCAAACCATGATTGCACACAGATCGGAATTCATCCCTTTAGAAAGAGCCCTTTCAGAACACGTAAAAGATAATCCCGTTGCCGTTCTCTACGGTCACTTGAAACAAAGCCTGTATCTGATCAATCGTTTGCACGATCTCCTGAAAAGTCTCCTCTTCGTCCCAACCTTCCATTACGGGATATACCCCTTCAGCAAGCATCTTGTCCAAGCTGAAACGCGTCCTCACATCCTCAGGGGTAAGTTGCTCCAATGCCATATAAGCCTCTAGAACCTGCTTGTTATTAATCAAGAATAGATCCATATCCGAATAGTTCCCCAAATACTGTTGACTAGCGAGCGGCACAACATAACTTAGTGGAGGTTCTCCATCTACGAGGTTACCATTCAACGTAAACTGTAGCATCTGCCACGTTTTATCAATATCCAGATCAACCTGACAATCATGCACACTAACCTCTCCCGATTGAATGGAATTCAACAATTCATCGGTTACTACCACATATCTACCCGACATGCCCATCGCGTTATCCCTCCTGACATTTCCTTCTATTATTCCCCATTAACCGTGCATGTTACATCAGAATCGGGGTAAAAAGGAAAAAGGGCACAATAACGTCACCATACGATGCTCATGTGGGGAGCGTAAACGAACCATTTCCTAAGGAGGATATCCCGATGAAAAAATTTGACTACAGTCTCAATTACGAGGAACTCGATCTGCGCAAGCAGCCTGAATTATATACCGTTGGCCGGGGCGAGCAAGGGGTGCTCATGGTGGAACCCTACAAAAGCGAGATTCTGCCGCACTGGCGGTTCAAAACACCTGAGATTGCGACAGAGTCATCGGAGAAGATCTATGAACTATTTTTGCAGTATAAGAAAAAGGGAGATTTCATTGGCATGGATATGGCTCGCAAGTTTTTACAGATGGGATACACTCGGGCGAGACGTTATACCAATCATAAAGGTGGGCGCAAATATTCGAAGCAGGATGGCTCCATTCTGCCTTATCAGAATGACCCCGTGAAGGCGGAAGCAGCAGCCATTTTCAAAGCGCAGTGGGAGGTAGCGAAGAAAGATCCCGACTACGTGAAAATGATGAAAAATCATCGGGAAAAGTACGAGTCAGAGGAGGGCTAGGCGCATATCTGAAATCATTGACTTGTGGAAACATATGGTTCAGAATCTATCTTGTTACTGTTTGTTTTCCACCACTATTTTGGAGAAAAGAGGCGCAGCCGACTATGACAGATTCGTTCATACAATTAAACACAGGCCAGAATACCAACATCAACGAATGCGCTCAGCTTCAGGTTACGATCAAGTGCACATCCGCCCCCTCTGCCTTGGATGTTAGCTGTTTCATGGTAAACGAAGCAGGAAAAGTTCCCTCTGACGACTATTTTGTATTTTACAATCAGGAGGCTGACCCGCATAACAGCGTTCGTTTGCAACAGATAGAGGAATGGCAGTCTACTTTTGTACTGGATACGCATAAATTGCGGCAGGCCTCTGTAGAAAAATGTGTGTTCACGGCTACACTTGATGCGGGACATACATTCGCCGATGTTCGTACATGCCAGGCGGTTGTTCAAGCGGGTTCCCAGCAGATTACGTATGAGATTACGCAGGCCACGGAAGAAACAGCGCTTATTTTCATTGAAATTTACAAGTATCGTGACGAATTCAAAGTTCGGGCCATCGGACGTGGTTTCTTTGGTGGATTACAGCCGCTGGCAGAATCCTTCGGGGTAGAGATTGAAAGTAACGAAGCCTCGGAAGCCGAACAAGCTCTGCTCACAGCACAAGCTGAAGTGGCAGCAGCCTCTTCCCAAACCACATTACCTGTTGCTGAATCAGTCCCGAGCCCTCCACCACTGAACTTAACCAAAATCGATCTGCTCAAGCATAAAGTAACCCTGTCTCTCCAAAAGAAAAAGGTTGAACCTATTCAGGCACGTGTTGCCGTTGTATTCGATGCATCAGGCTCCATGTACCATCTTTATCGTAAAGGCATCGTGCAAGAAGCCTTTGAGCGGATACTGGCGATTGCATCCGCATTTGATGATAACGGAGAATTAGACGTATGGTTCTTCGCCAAAGACTTCTTACGTGCCCCTAGCGTTACCGCCAAAGATTTCGAGAATTATATTGAACGTACATATAAGCTGGGTAGCAAAGGCGGTACCAATAACGAACCTCCTGTAATGCAAGATGTCATTCATAAGTACACCATCGAGGAACCCAATGTAAAGATTCCAACGTATATTATCTTTTTTAGCGATGGCGGGGTTAGTCAAAAAGGAAAAATCAAGCGATTGATTACCGAAAGCTCAACCAAAAATCTGTTCTGGCAATTCGTTGGTTTAGGTAGAGCCAATTACGGTGTTTTGGAAAATCTCGATGAGATGGAAGGGCGTTTCATTGATAACGCTAACTTCTTCGCACTAGACGACATCTCGAAAATCAGCGATGAAGAATTGTATGATCGTCTGCTCAATGAATTTCCAAGCTGGATTAAGGAAGCTCGGGCCAAGGGCATTCTGGCCTAAAATGTTCATCTTCTATGCTTAATTCAGGCTTGTAGCTTTAAATTGCAATCTTAGAATCGTGGTCTTAACATGCTTCCGACAATGCGCAGCATGGACTTGCGTGGCATGAGGCGGGAGAACTGTGCTGTCCAGTAATTCCGGGTTCCTGGTACTGCATATGGCTTGCCTTTCTCCAGCGCCCTCATGGCCACTGCCACGACATGCTCAGGTGTATCCCGTTTGCCTACAGAAGCTTCACTAGCACCTACCACATCAAAGAACGGCGTCTCGGTTGAACCCGGACATAGTGCCAAAAATTGAACCCCACGCTTCCAGTTTTCTTCATATAACGCCTCTGTAAAAGAAAGTACAAATGCCTTTGTCGCCCCGTACACCGCCATAAACGGATCGGGTTGGAAAGCTGCCGTCGAAGCCACGTTAATAACCGTGCCATTCTCCTTCTCTAACATGCCTGGCAAGAAAAGATGCGTCATGTTTGTCAAAGCTAATACGTTCAACATAATCTCATCCTGTTGCCGCAAACCCGACAATTGTTCAAAGTAACCATGAGTAGCGAATCCAGCGTTATTGATCAAGATATCAATCTGTATTTCCCGTGTCTGACATTCCTCATATACCTTCTGTGGCGCGTCTAATTCGGAGAGATCCGATACGATCACTTCTGCCCTTACTTGATATGTACGTTTGATTCGTTCTGCCAATTGTTCCAGCTTAGACTCCGTTCTTGCTACTAGCACAACATGGTTACCCTTCGAAGCCATTTCGAGTGCAAAAACTTCACCTATTCCTGAAGAAGCTCCTGTAATAAGTGCCCATTGATGTTGTTTTATCATTTCTCATCCACCCTTTGCATGAATATAAACACATGTTTTCTATTGGAAACACTGTTTCTTTATAGAATCATCGTAACCAATATTCATGATCCTGTCAAATTCAATCTGTTTAACTCAACTTCAGAATGTAGTGCTTACTTTCAAGAATCCAATTAAATTGACGTGATCTGGCGTAAAACAGTAGAATGACCTTAAGCAAAGGAAACGTCGCAGTCTCTGTTTAACAACAATACGGTTATGAGGATGAAATCAATGAAGGATACACATTCGGGTTCCACGGAATCTGCACATACGGTAACAACTTTTCAGGAAGCCAGACTGCAGCACTCGGATAATCTTCGGCAAAATGTTGTGCATGCTGCTGCTGCTTTATTACAAGAGCATGGACCCGAAGCCGTCACGGTACGCCGCGTAGCCGAACGCATGGAATGCTCTACTAAGATCATATATAACCTTTTTGGCAAAAAAGAAGGGTTAGCCAAACATCTATATTTAGAGGGATGCTCTGTTATGGCTCAGCATTTTGAAGCTGTTCCCCGGCAAGCATCGTTCGAACAATATTTCCGTGATCTGGCCTACGTCTACTGGGACTTCGGCATTTCTCAATCCAGCTTCTATCAGCTGATGTTTGGAGGTTCTTTTTCCGAATTCAAACCGGACGGAGAGACGTTACAGGGAACAGCGACTGCACTAAAGCAGGTGTCTGGGTTAGTTGAGTCAGCCATTGAACAAGGAATGATTCAGGTGCAAGATCCCCTGCTTGCGGTGCGCATGATCTGGGCTCCCTTACATGGTGTGATACATCTGTACCTGGGAGGACATATTGAAAACGAAGAAGCCGCCAAAACCCTCTATGATCATACGTTAGCTATGGTTATAGGCTCTCTTGTGAACAAATCTGCGAATGGATAAATACAAGATTGCTGCATGTAGAAACGGTTAAAATTAAACGTAAAAGGAGCCTGTCCGCTCGCGTACGTAATACGCTTAGGACAGGCTCCTTTTTCTTTTGCTACTCTATTTCGGTGTACTGAATAGATCAATTTAGATCATTTTTATCATCTACAGCCGGCTTAGCGTGCTTCCTGATTTTCCGCTTCCCAGCGTGCAATTTCCTCACGAACTTTCGGCGCTACTTCTTTGCCCAGTAGTTCAATCGCGTGCATAACCTCATCATGCGGCTGTGTACCCAGTGGTGTATGCAACATGAAACGGGTGATGCCAACCTCTTTGCGCAGATAGATGATTTTCTCAGCGACGGTGTCCACATCCCCTACGTACAGCGCACCTTCCAGGCTACGTGCCGCATCAAATGTTTCTCTGCCATAATGTCCCCATCCGCGTTCGCGTCCCAGCTGGTTCATTACCGCTTGTGCAGGGCGGAAAAACTTCTCTACCGCATCATCGGTTGTATCGGCAACAAAGCCATGAGAGTGGGAAGCAACGGTTAACTTGGAAGCGTCGTGTCCGGCATGTGCGGCTGCTTTTTTGTACAGCTCCACAAGAGGTGCGAATTGTTTTGGACGACCACCGATAATGGCAAGCACCAGCGGCAATCCGAGCAGACCTGCACGGACAACCGATTCCTGATTACCGCCGCTGCCAATCCAGACCGGAAGCTTCTCCTGCACTGGACGCGGATAGATGCCCAGGTTGTTGAAGGAAGGGCGATGTTTGCCTGACCAGGTTACTTTTTCCGACTCCGTCAGTTTCAGAAGCAGGTCCAATTTCTCGTCGAACAATTCATCATAGTCGCCCAGATCATAGCCGAACAATGGGAAGGACTCGATGAATGAGCCACGCCCTGCCATAATCTCCGCACGTCCATTTGAAATACCGTCCAATGTCGCAAAGTCCTGGAACACACGTACTGGATCATCCGACGACAACACGGTTACCGCACTGGTCAAGCGAATGTTTTTCGTCTGCGAAGCTGCCGCCGCAAGAATGACTGCCGGGGATGAAGCCGCATAGTCCGAACGATGATGCTCCCCTACACCGTACACATCCAGACCCACTTGATCTGCCAAAACGATTTCTTCCACAACATCACGAATACGCTGCGCGTGGCTAATTACTTCTCCTGTATTAACATCCGGGTTTGTTTCCACGAATGTACTAATTCCGATTTCCATGATATGTTCCTCCCTGTGTATGAAGCGATCCGTCGTTCATCTAACCTATTGTAAGTAGATCACCTTTTGTTATATACCTTTATATTGGACTATTTTGAGCAGAAATACAAGTACCCTCTGTTTCCAGAGGGTACTTTTCTTCTACAACTTCCTTCCGACATACAGCAGATGAGACGAGATTCCCAGAATGGAAGGGTCTTTGGCCGCCTCAATCAAGTATTGAAGCAGTTCTTGCTCCTCGCCCCGTTCCTTCCAATAGTACTCCTGTTCATCCGTGATCATTGCTTTAAGGCTGGAGGAACCAATCAGCTGAACAGTCTCGAAGCCCTGCTGTTCCATGAACGGCACAACATCCTGCACATGAAAATAGTATGCTCCCGTAAAGCGGCCCTGATCCTGATGATCAAATGTGCCTCTTTCTACAAAAGACCGGATCGCATCCATGCTGTCATTGGGCCTCCAATGATGCGGCGATTGCAGTGAGTTGATGCTCATCCGCATCCGGGTCTGTACCGCCACAAATACAACGCCTCCCGGTTTTGTTACCCGATAAAGTTCACGCACTGCCGCCTCCCGCGCTTCTTCCTGTTGCAGATGATACAGCGGCCCCAGCATAAGCACCGCATCATAGGTTTCATCGGCAATCCCGTTCAGATGAGTCGCATCCAATACATGAAATCCCTCAAACTGCTGTGTCAGCCCAAACGCTTCGGCCTTTTCTCGTGCTTGTTCTACGGATGAAGGTGTAAGATCCGATAACGTAACCTGGTATCCCCGTTTGGCGAGTTCCATCGCATATTTCCCTGGTCCAGCACCGTTATCCAGAATCAGACCGCTTGGCGGAAGATGTTCGCGAATATAATGCATGTTAATGATGAATTCAATGGGTTCACGCTCCAGCCTGCCCCACTCATCAAAACCGGAATAATATTGAATAATGCGCTCTCGATCTCTGTCCATCTCTTGTACACCTGCCCTTTTCTCTGGAATTAAGCTTGACAGAACATCAAAAAGACCTGCCACCTCAGCTAAGAGGCGACAGGTCTGACCTTCGCGGTACCACTCTTTTTGTTCATAGACAGGATTATACCAACCTATCCTTCCATAACATCTCATGACCTGATGACGGAGGTTACTCGTCAGAATCTACGTGGAACGCATTCGATCCTGCCGCTCACAGGTGAGTTGGGGACAGGCTGGACTGTCTCTCACCGAATTGACAGTTCTCTGAACCAAGCCATATACCTTAATACTCCTGATCATTGCGTTTGTTATTTTAATTTTACCAAGTATAGTTCTCCTAAATATTTACTGTCAACTCTAAATTCACAATAAACCAGAATAGTTCACTCATTTATAAAATACAAACCGTATTACATCAACCCTTCTTATTTTTGCATCTCTTCCACTAATGGTACAGCTATTTTAGCTTCCGGTTCTTCTATACTGTACATCCAAGGATATACAACGGCCGTATCCGATGTATACTTCTCATACCGATCAATGCCCTGATTGTCTCCGTCGCCCGCAAACTGGGTCTTGGTGGGCATACCATAGCTTCGTTCACCCTTTAAGAGCATAAAGGTCTGATTCATCCCCCCGAAACGTGGATCATCACTATACCTCTCCACATACAAATCCCCGTCCTTAAGGTAATATGTCCAATGGATTGTATAACCACCAAGCTTTGAATCCATAACTTGTGGCTTCTCACCAATTGCAGGTAAAGTAACCGGCTCGAACTCACCCTCAATATATTGGACTTGATGATGGGCATACAGAGTCATTGGGGTATCCGGATTAATCTTCAGACCTGGGTTTACTTCAAAACGCAGTTCCATTTGATTTGAATGATCTGACATCCATACGTTACCTTCCAACCGGGTGCCATTCACATCCAGATCATATTTCAAATAGGGCAGTTGCAAGATGGATCGATCCTGAGCAAGAATCACCCGGATTTGTGTCGGTGTAATGATGGCCTCCTTTACGAGTACCCCTTCAGATTGCTGGCCCAGAGGGAGATTCAACACTCTTTTGCTCGTGCCGCTAAGCATCTCCGTTTTATCTAATCGTATACCGATATTCAGGGGCTGATCCATTCTACCTTCTTCTTTATGATACGCGAGTACATAAGATGAGGCTTGCTGCTCTAACGTATCCAGGTTATAGAACTGTTCTGATATATATTCACCATGTGCTCCTGGCTTACCGTTTATACTCGGTGCAACCGAATCTAATGTCTGTCCTTTCTGATCATAAATCTTCAAAAAAGGATAAGCATACTCACGGACATCAGACTGGTCAAAAGTTAACGATGTAGACAGCATCACTTGATTATCTTTCTCGTTGAATACACTCACTGCAAGTTTACCCAAGCCGTCTTTATGAATATCAAACCCTTGTGACTGCCGCTGGGAAAGATCCAGGTTAATTGCCTGTTCTTCGGGAGCCAATACCTGGACTCCACTTACTGTAAAATCAACATCGGCCTCTTTTCCTGACGGTGTCCACTCCGTTTCAAAATAACCTTTGTATACTCCGTTCACCTGATCAAAATCATGATAATACCTGCCTTCGATTTGCTTCCCCGTCTCATCGCGCAGACCGATCGAAGGGAATCTTACCGTATCCCCTTTGTACTTACCGGGGTTCAAGGTGTACAAAATAACGGTACGATTATCATCAGTAAAGGCAGTATCGAGTGTTAATGTTACCCCGCCGACTGTCACCGATTGATTAAGTTTCTGCCCAAGTCCATTTTGCAGCGCATTCTGGATACCACTCCGGTGATCCAACAGGTCAAACCAGTCATAGTGGACTGCTGCATATACAGGTGTCGCCATAAGAATAACGGCTGCTGTTCCGATCAGTGTGGTTTTTTTCCATCTCAGGTTCCGACGTACATTTTCTTTCCTCGCTGAAGCATGAAGCTCAGGGCAACGTTCTTGATCCTTTTGGATCTGATCCCACATGGCATTAAAATCGGGATAATGGATATCCGCATCATTTTTCAGATGATGAGACAATCTTTTTTCCGTATGTTTCACTGTACACTTCCCCTTTCTGATATTGTTTGCTGGCCTTCTCCCATTTTTTCCTCAGCAGACGAATTCCCTTATATATTCTTGACTTCACCGTACCCAGCGGAACTTCCAGCGTTTCGGCCGTTTCCAATAAACTGAATTCGTTCATATAGCGTAGCAGAATGGCTGAACGTATTTTCTCAGGCAACTCCTGAACCCATTGTTCCCAGAGATCCGATTCCTCCGCATGCTGAGCCACCTCGTCAACCGGATCAACCGTTCGTTGCGGCGTGAGCATAAAAAGCCTTTTTTCCCGTTGCTTGGATGCATGCTCTCTTTTCATAAAATTAAGGCAGTGATTCACTGTGATTTTCATCAGCCATGTTTTCATGTAATCTACCTTCCTCCAATCCTGACGGAAGACGGTAACAAAAACGTCGTGGCATACATCTTCCGCATTCTGCGCATGATGGAGCATGTAGTAACACGTCCGGTACACATCTTTTTTGTACATTTCGAACAGTTCTTTTTCAGTCAAACAACTCTCCTCCTTTCTCTGCATCAGCCTTTTCAAATCTATAGACAAAGCCGATCCTTCAAAGGTTCATTCTTCTTCTTTCAGCACAGCCAAAAAGAACGTTCACTTCCACAGCAATGCAGAAATGAACGTTCTTCATGGATGAAGACAAGTATATTTGAACTCACGTACAGTGCAGTCCCTGAACGACAGCAGCCTAGATCTTTTTCACAAATTCGGACTTCAACTTCATCGCACCCAAGCTATCGATCTTGCAATCAATATCGTGATCTCCATCGATCAGACGAATATTCTTCACCTTGGTTCCTTGTTTCACGACGAGTGAGCTGCCTTTCACCTTGAGGTCTTTAATGACCGTAACAGTATCCCCATCATTCAGTACATTTCCATTGGCATCACGCACAACTTTGGATTCCTCAGCGTCCCCTTGATCTGCTTCCAAAGACCATTCATGCGCGCATTCCGGGCAAACGAGCAAATTTCCATCCTCGTACGTATATTCCGAATTACATTTCGGACAATTAGGCAAAGTAGACATATGTATTAAACTCTCCATTCTAAAATTGGCTTACATGCAAGTATACGGGATTTGGGCCGTTTGTTCCATACGATGGATCACTGCAACACGGTTTAACTTATATGGAAGGTTCCACCTACACCGAATTTAAACCAAATTTAAACTTGATTCTACCCTTGCTTTAAGGAAATCCGCTTAATATATAAGTATCCAAACAGTGTAACGAAATCATTTTATAAACCTTACGGACATTGTCCTCTGCTTGTATTTCCATGCCAAAGGAGTTTCTGCTTATGTCATCCTATGTTTTCCCCATTCAGACCGCGTTTATCATCTTTGTCATTGCTTCCATGTTTTTGCTGGTGCCGTGGTTAATCTATGGTTATCGCAAAGACGGCTTCTTCAGCTGGTCTCGGTTTGCCGTCAGCTTTTCTTTTATTTTCTTCCTCATGGCTGCTTACTGCCTGGTGATCCTGCCGCTTCCCGCGACTCGAAATAACTGTGCTGGCCACGCAGCGAATGCGGTGTATTACAACCTTCAACCCTTTATGTTTGTGAAAGACATTATGAGGGAAACACCGATCATCTGGTCTCAACCCTCTACGTGGATCAACATGATTAAGGGCCGAGCTTTCCTGCAAGTGCTGTTCAATGTATTACTGCTCATGCCACTGGGGGTATATATCCGGTATTTCTGGCAAAAGAGGGCGTTCTGGAAACATGCCTTCGTCGCTGGTTTCGGGCTTTCCTTATTTTTCGAAGTCACCCAACTCACCGGGTTATACGGATATTTCAGTTGTCCTTACCGGCTGTTCGATGTGGATGATCTGATGCTGAACACCTCCGGTGCAGTGATTGGATTCTTCGCAGCCCCGCTGGTGTTGGCTTTGTTCCCGTCACGTGAGAGTATTCAAGCCAAGAGTGAGCAAATCGTGGAGCAAAACCGCGTCTATCCTGTGCCACAGTTACTTGCACTACTGATCGATGGTATTGTGGTGGGGATTATCGCCAATCTCATGTCAATCTTCACCTTGTCCAACGATATCCAGGATGTACTAAATACGTCCACGGCGATGGTTATTGTTCTGTTCTTTATCCCATGGGTTCAAAGCGGAGTTACACCAGGCTCTGCCGTTCTCCGGTTCCGATATGTCGATCGTCAAGCGGGTACTCCGACGCTTTCAACACTATTGAAACGATTGATTGCTATCTATGCTCCGTGGCTTCTGTTAACGGTTATTCAACTGGTAAGTAAATATGCATACCCTAACTATCGAGATGATGTCATTCAGCCTTATCTCGTCTGGATTTCGCTCGGTATCAGCATGGTGTACTTTCTCGTGTATATCATCCTGTTTATCCATGTGTTGGTCGTGATATTCTCGGGTGGAAAACGTTCCTTCTACTTCGACGAAGTCTCCCGTACGCGAGCCTCGCGTAAATAATAAATCAAGTGTACTCTCTCTTACAGGGACGATCACATAGGCAAAAAAGCGGCCTTTCATGGTGAATCCATGAGGCCGCCTTTGAATTTTCGGATACCGAATCTGATATCGAAATTAATACTGAAATCTGTAAATTTGTTGAACTCTCTGCATAACATCAGACTTGTGAAATGAAGGATGCCTTACTTAACCCCCAGCAGTTCGCGTTTGGACGCCTCCGGGTCATGCACAACCTCGATCTCATGGTTGAAAATGAGTGTCGCCCGATCCTTACGATATTCAGGCCATTCGATTCCTGCTGTCTCCGGCTTGCCGTTTTTCGCGAAGGAAATCCAGGCATCCTGTACCTTGAGAGCAAGCATTTTAGCCGCTTCATCCGGCACAGCCTTCATGAATTTCAGCGCATCCAGCGTGTTAAATACAAAGAACATCTCAATGCTGTGGATCGCTCTTTTCAGAAGGGGATGCTCCGGCATCACCCAGTCAAAACGGTACATCCACACCGGGGCATGCTTCTGCTGTGCAGATGCATACTGTAGTGCTGACCGCCAGAAGAACATATCGGTCATGACTTGAGCTTGTCCATCCGCTGTTTTCGGATAACTATCCGCGATAGCAGCGCGATTCTCCAGATCCGGCGTCATGAAGTCGACACCCTGCACCATATCAATTTCGTTCGAGAATGGTACATCCGGCTGAATAAATAACGATCCCTCATGCAGTGTTGTGCCGATAAGTACAGAGACATCCTGTGCGAAACCCTCACTAACAGCCTGAAGTGGTATTTGAGGCAAAGTCTCACCATCGAGCACAGGTTGGAACAACAAGGCCATGCCTGCTCCGCTCTGCTGCTTCACCGTTTCTGCTGCCGCCATAATCTGCTCTACCGGAATGCTGTTCAGCTTAGCTAGGTTGTCTCGGTCCACACCAAGAACCTTCAACATGCCCTCACGCAAAGCCGAAGCTTGCTCAGACGGCATGAGCTGCGAAGCACCACTCTCCATGATGGCACGTTGGAACAGCCCTTTGGCTGCTGGCATCGCCATTAATGCGGCAATACTCATACTACCTGCTGATTCGCCGAACACCGTAACCTGACCCGGATCACCGCCGAAGGCAGTAATGTTATCTTTCACCCATTGCAGCGCAGCTACCTGATCCAGCAGGCCTGCATTGGATACATAGGAATCACCCAGCGGAGCCATATGCAGGAATCCTAGCGGCCCCAGACGATAGTTAATCGTCACCACGATAACATCGCCACGAACGGCTAGTTGTGTGCCATCGTATACAGGCAGACTGCCTGATCCGGTTACGAACGATCCCCCGTGAATCCAGACCATAACGGGAAGAGGCTGACTGTTTTCTTTTTCGGGTGCCCAGATGTTCAGATACAGACTGTCTTCCGACTCTGGCGGCTTCTGCCCGCCCATCCACTCTGAATCATGACGCGGTTGTATATTCTCAGGCCCGAATTCGGTCGCCTGTCTGATTCCTTCCCATGACTCGGGCTGTACCGGAGCTCGGAAACGCAGCTCTCCTACTGGCGGCTTCGCATATGGAATCCCCTTCCATACACTTGCACCGTGTAAAAGCTCGCCTTGAACCGCACCATATCTCGTTTGAACCTGAAGTTCTCGCATTCTGCTTCTACATCCTCTCCGTGAATTAAATACATTCATTGGTAACCATGATTAGAGCTTAATGAGGGCTAACCATGTGTATATATTTGAGTATAAATCTTCGGCATACCCATTTACAACTTTGCCCAGATGAATACATTGGTCATGCCCTCTTTTGAGTTGGATTAAAAAATTCGATCTAAAAATTCTCCGAATGTATATCCCGTACTATAAAATTTTTCAGCAAGAGCAACTATGCTTTTGAGTAGAAAATTAGACGTATTAAAAATAATAATGCCTAGTACAGATATAATCACAGGCAACATCCATTTTCCATATAAATTCCAGTTCGTATGCCTCAAGGTAAGCCATCCCCTTACCAAAACAGTTATTTCATTCCTCAAAGGATATGTTAATAGTACATTGTATATCCCAAAAAATACAATATTTAATATTGATGAATTTGCAGTGAAAATTGAGACAAAAACAGAGTCATGTATATACACAACTCTGCTTCAATTACGATTATATCAATCGTCCTCTTTTCACAAAAAAATGATGCTTAACGATCAACTACTGGATATCGCACTGTATACTCAGCACCTTCAACCCATTTCCCGGCAGTGAAGTCCCGCCCTTTCACAACAACTCGATCCTTGTAAATCTCTACATGTAGCCCTTCGCTACCCTCCAGGTGCTCATCTTCATCCGTCCATAGATAGGCGACAGAAGAAGCGTTGAACATGGTTGGCAGCTGGTCTGCACCATCATACATCGTATGCGGTGCTTGCAGTTGCCAATGCGTATGCCCGGAGAACAGAATCGCTTGTGGGTACTTGGCCAGTACGGCCTTCAGTTCTGCATCCTGATTCACGCCATACCAGCCTTGGGCCTGAAGCGATCCCGCAACGGTGTCCATCAGGGGTTGGTGGATAAAGAGGAAGATCGGACGATCCAGTGCGGCCTGTTCAGCCAGCTTCGCATCCAGCCATTCCAGTTGTTTAGACGACATCTCACAGTCCTTCGGATGCGGCTGCTCCGTACCGAGAAAGATATAGTGATATCCGTTGATCCAATGATCGTGGTACGTTCCCTTCATTCCTGTCGCCGCTTCAAAATCAATCAAACGCCGATGCCATAATCCCGCAACGGTAATCGTTTCGGCTCTAGCGGACATGTCTACGTGAATTTCCCCTTCATGTGCGGTCTGCCCTGGCAGCACGAATTGGTTGCCAGCCAGTTGCTGAATCAGCGCCGCTGACTCCTCCGCAGTCTGTTTCACCGGATGCTCTAACTCCGCATCTTGCTCCAGGATCTCCGCTACCTGACCTTCATTCATCTCAAGCAAAACCAGAGGCGGCTTCTGCCAGATGACTGCACCAATATCATGATTACCCACCGTGAAACGTATCTCCGGCAACTTCTCCGCATTTTGCTCCCAGATTCGCTGCCATTCCCGATACTCGCTCGGCAACCCGCGGTCGGTTACATCACCCACATGCATAATGCCACTGCTTCCATGGCTGAAAGAGGCAATATCCGCGAGCGCCTGCTCCAGATGCCGGTTATGAATATGATCTGCCTCGTCCCGTACATGTGTGTCCGTGATCACCTGGAAGGTAGCCAGTGGCTGCTCAGTAGTACTCATTACGAATCACTCCATTTCAGTCCAAGAATGCCTATCAAAATAAAACCGATCCATACCATCGATGTCAGCCGTAGCCGTTCACCAAAGAAATAATGCCCCACCACGCCAATCATCGTGATCCCCACGCCTGACCAGATCGCATAGGCCACAGCCAGCGGCATATACTTAACGGCATAATTCAGAAAGGTGAAGCTTGCGGCGTAACAAACAAACATCATCACGGAAGGCCACAATCTGGAGAAACCATCCGACACTTTAAGTAATATCGTGGCACTCAGTTCCAGACCAATGGCAAGTGCCAGCAACACCCAGCCCAGATAAGTCTGACTACTCGTCATCGGCCTAACCCACCGGAGAGCAATTCATGGAACGTCTGGATTGTGCGATCCGCCAGTTGTATTTTCCCAGACTCACCAATGCCAATCTTGTAGCCTGCTCCTGCAGCTCTCGCCATCTCCATATCTCCGTCCGTGTCGCCAATCACCATGACTTGCTGCGCCTGTACACTGAGTCGCTCACAGGCAAGCAGCAACATATCGGGAAACGGTTTTCCGCGGTCTACCAGATCCGTTCCAATGATGACATCGAAGTATGCTTCCAGCCCCATCCATTGCAGATGTTTGACTGCACTTGCCGTTTCATCGGCTGTCACTACGCCCATTTTCAACCCCTGCTCGCGAGACTGCTCCAAAAACTCTCTCACACCGGGTAGCGGATGCGCCGGACGATGTACCTCCATCGCTTCCTCGGCCTGTGCGAGGCATGCTCTTACGATCATTTTGGCTTCTGCCCAGCTTAGTCCTGCACGATATCCATGCCACGTCAGCACGGCATATACTTCATCCATCGTACCCATGGCGAGCGGACCCCGGACATCATAACCGTTCATCCGTCCCTGTTCATCGTGAAACGTGCCCCAGATCTTTGGAAGATCGGCTTCATCCATCTCTAGACCACGAATAAGCAGTTGTTCTCTGAAATCATTCAACACACAACCTGTCCAGAACCCCCACATGCCTGTAAAATCAAGCAACGTCCCATCCTTATCAAACAGAATGGCTTCAACCTGCATCTGTGTTCTATCGTCTACTCTATTCTCTTGCATGGACTAACTCCTTGTCTGTGATCGTAATGAATGGAAAGGGCGGTACGTGGTGTACCGCCCTTTTTGCTTAGGCACTAAAGCTTATACATGAGAGAGGATGCAAACTTCATGTATTACAATGAATTATTTTGCAATGCGATCCAGTTCTTTCTGTGCTTTTTCTTTAGCTTCCTTTAACGCCTGCTCTGCAGGAACATTGTTGATCTGTACTTTATCCGCCGCTTCTTTCAGGGCATCGTTAATTTTGCCGCCCGTTGGATCACGGAATGGAGCTGAAGCATGTGCTGCCTGTTGCAATGGTACCGTAATCTGTGGATGCTCTTCACTAAACTTCTTGAAGTCTGGGTCTTGCTGTGCAGATTGGCGTACCGCAATGTAACCTGTGTTCATCGACCATGAAGCGGTGTTCTCGGTTTTGGAGAAATACGTCAGCCATTTATACGCTGCCTGTTGTTGCTCTGGACTAGCTGCTGCCGGAATACCTGCAAGAATTGCACTCGCTACAGGTTTACCTTCGCCAATGCCTTCCCAGCCTGGCTGTTGCATGGCCGCAACGATTTTAAAATCCAGATCGCCTTGGTCACCACTTGAACCGGTGTATCCAGCCGCTTTATTTTTCATCACATCGTCAATGGTCTTGTACCAATACTCCCAGCCTTGACCGCCATATTGAATGCCCATGATTTTGTCTTCGTTGATCCATTTACGGAACAGTTCCCATGTCTCGATCCATTCAGGGGAGTCGATCATCACCGTTTTACCGTCATCACTCAGAATTTTGCCGCCTTTGCCCATAACAGCATCGATCATGTTATCTCTGCCCCACATTGGCTCCCAGCCGTAGAAAGTGGTTTTGCCATTTTCTTTCTTGGACATCTTCGCGGCAGCCTCGGCAAATTTCTCCCATGTCGTCAGGCTTGCCGGGTTAATTCCGTTCTCTTTGAACGTATCCATACGGTAGTACATAATTTGCGTCGTGCCATACATCGGTAAAAAGAACTGCTTGCCATCTACATTCCCTTGTTCCAGGAACGTTTGAATAAAATCGTCTTTTTTGAAGTTCGGGTCAGCCGCGATCATCTCATCCATAGGTGCATAATAACCTTTGCGGGCCCAGTCAATATTGGCACTCAGAACGGCAGCAGGCACTTTCTTGGACGCAATGGCCGCTTGAAGTTTCTGCTCAGTCTCCGTGTAATCAGCTTGTACAATCCCTTTTACAACCACTTCATTCTGCGAAGCGTTGAAAGCATCAATTTTCTTCTTCATATTGTCGCCCAGGTTACCGCCCAGGCCATACCAGAACTCAATCTCCACCGGCGCTTTGGCCTGTGTGTCCGTGCCTCCGCTAGCAGCCGTTGTCGCATTCGATTCTGCCGGGGCTTGTGTTCCACAAGCAGTTATTAAAGCGAAGCTTGCGGCGAGTACCAGCGACATGCCACCTTTCCAGCTCAGCTTCAGTTTCTTTTTCAAAGTCATGCCTGACTTGCTCCAATTCATTGTTGTTCCTCCCGTTTTTAGGTGACTTTTTAGGCGAAAATGTGAAGCATATCAATTCTTGTTTACGCCAGCCGTCATGTTCACACTCTGCATGATCGTTTTCTGGGTGAACACGAAAAGAATAAGTAAAGGTGCGATGGTAAACGCACTTGCAGCCATAATCTGCGGCCAAGCCAGTCCATAGGCACCGCCTTCCACGAAGAAACTTCGCAGCCCGGCAGATACCAGCTGTAGGTCAGGGTTTTTGGTGATAAGCATTGGCCAGAAATAGTTGTTGTACTGTTCGATGAATGTAATCAGCACCATCACGGCGAAGCTGGAGCGAACGAGCGGTGCAATAATCGTCCAGAGAATGCGGAAATGTGATGCCCCATCCAGCTGTCCGGCTTCCACGAGTTCATGAGACACCTGCATAAAGGCCTGACGAATCAGGAAAATGGAGAACACACTGACACAGTTGGATACGATCAGACCTGTGTAGGAATCCAGCAGATTCAGCTCGCTTAACACCAGATAACCAGGCAGATACACTGCCGTGCTGGGAATCATGTACCCCACCAGAATGATGCCGGTTAACGTGCCCTTAAGGCGGAATTTCATATGAGTCAAGGCGTATGCCATCATGCTGGAGTTCACAATCTGGAGCAGACAGATCGCTATGGCGACCCCGGTGCTGTTCAGCATGTACCGTGCAAACGGTGCGGCGTTCCAGGCATCCACGTAGTTCTGCCACAGAAATGTCTTTGGCCAGAAGGTCGGCGGGAACTGCCAGATTTCATCATTCGTTTTGAATCCGCTGATCACCATCCAATAGAACGGAAAAGCAGTGGCAAGTGCAATAATAGCAAGCGCCAGATAGCGAAGGATGGCACTGATTTTTACTTTTTTACGGGATGCCTTATGCATCTCTCTGGGCTTCATTTGGCTCGTTTTACTTTTGGGCATGGTCATTGTCATTAGTAGTGCACCAGGCGTCTGCCAAGCAGGAAGGAAACTCCCGATAACAGCACGCAGATCAGAATAATAACTACAGCGATCGATGAAGCTTCTCCGACGTTAAACGATTCAAAAGCAGACTGATAATACATATACAGCAAGGTTCGAGTTGATCCAGCAGGTCCACCTTGAGTCATGACGTTAATCTGGTCGTAAGCCTGTAGCGATTGAATAGTCAGAATGATCGAAAGGAAAAAGGTCGTTGGTGAGATCAGCGGCAACGTAATGCTTCTGAACTTGTCCCAAGCTCCCGCCCCATCAATGGAAGCTGCTTCAAGCAGATCGGAAGGCAGATTCCGTAGAGCTACCAGATAGAACACCATTGCCCAACCAATGGACTTCCACAAGGTTACAATCAATACTGCAACAAGTGCCCAATCCATATCGCGGAGCCATCCAATCGGTGATACTCCTACCCAGCCCAGCATCAGATTGGCTAGTCCCACTTGCGGTTCAAAAATCCATGACCAAGCGATGGATACGGCAACCGTTGGTGTCACCCATGGTGAGAAGAGTAATGTGCGAAAAATACCGGATGATTTCATTTTGCTATTCATCAGCATCGCTAGTGCAAGTCCTCCCACAATCGTAGGGATCACACTCCCGAGTCCGAACAACAGCGTCACTTTCAAAGATCGATAGAATTCAGAGTTCGTTAGCAGGTACGTGTAGTTATCCAACCCGACGAACAGCTTGTCCGGGCTCATGAAGTCCCAGTCCGTAAAACTGAGATATACGATGTATCCCAGAGGCCCCAGCCAGAAAATCAACAGCGGGATTAGAGCAGGCAACGTGAATAGAACCGCCTCCGACTCCCTCCAACATTTCAAACGCAATTCTCCCACTCCTTATTCTCCAAATTTTCTTTAACAATTGGCAATTTATAGATGTATATTGGCTTGTTTAATCTTCTGTACAAAAATGATTGTACATTCGAATTGAAAAATCTATTTCGGGGTTGTGTTAAAATTCGAAGGAGTCATGTAAAATATGAATATGTTCGTGGAAACGTTTATTCTATTGCCGAGGTGACATTGTGGGAAAAGAAATTGTTGGGAACCCGAATCATTTATCGTTACCTGATCGGTCTGCACTGAGGGAGAGAGTCATCGAGGCGATTGCCAATACGATGGATCTCTATGGGGTTAATCATACGTTTGGTAAATTGTATGGTGTGATGTATTTCGAAGACCGTCCGATGACGCTGGAAGAGATGAAGACCTCTATGAATATGAGTAAAAGCAACATGAGTTATGCCGTTCGTTCGTTAACCGAGTCTCAAATGATCTATAAGCTGGACGAGAAAAAGGAGCGGCAGGATCAATATGTGGCGGAGACTGACTTCTTTCGCACGTTTCAAAATTTCTTCGGATTAAAGCTGCAGCGGGAAGTGGATGTGATGCTGGAAGGCATCCGCGAGGTGATCCCTGACCTGACAACCATGATTCTAGCGAAACATACAACTGCACAAGAACGGGAAGAGGCATTACGAGATTTGCACAAACTCCAGCATGCAGAGCAATACTATGTCTGGCTTCAAGGATTCGTGGATCGGCTGCGAGAGGGTAAGCTGTATGAACAAAAATCAGAAATACCGGAACAGCAGGACTAGCCTTGTTGAGCATAGACTTAAAGATGTCGGATCTTAGCAGAATAAATTTAGCAGCAGATATGAGATTGAGATCAATCCATTATGAATAAGCATATACAACAAAGAGCTTTACCCAGCCGATGAATGGCTTTGGGGACAGCTCTTTTGAAACCTACATATGTCTGAGTATAAAAGATAAACTTGGCCTTGATTCAAAATACAAATATTTGGAATCCGTTGTTTGAATGTAACATGCACCATTCCACTTATCATCTACAGGAAAAAGGATCGATGTGAATTCCACTTTTTCTGCAGAGTCATTGCCATTGTTTATCTGTATTGTAATTGGTTCATTATAGACATATTCTATGGCGCCACTCTTTTTTATATCTTTGACCTCATCTTCTGATAACGGAGCATTGCCACCTGACATCATATCTCCTTTTTCAAATACGATTAAAGAGAGAAGCTGATCAAAAAGTTGCGGATCTTCTTTTTTATTAATTGATTTCTGTTCTTCAGCGCGATAAAGATGTATCAGATCTGGCTCCCATTTTTCCGGTTCACTGCTCGGATGGAGATACCAACCGAGTGTGAAGCCTAAAGCAACCGCGATCACCACAATAATAGAAACAGATGTATTGAGCTTCATCCCTTCACCTCTCATGCTCGTTTACGTTATAGTATACTGTGAAAACATTATTCATGATTTCCATAGTCCCTATGCTACTTCAATCTCAATAGATAAACAAAAAACCACCCCCTCGGGTGGTTTTCTGCTTCCATCTTTTTAGTTAAAAAAACTACTTCTGTGCTGCAGCTTCAATATCTGTGTAGGCCCAGTGTGTTGCTGGCACGTCGCTAAAGGATGGCGTGGCCACTCCCGTCAGCGGTGTACGTTTGAACAGGACGTTCAGCACTTTTACCGCTTCCGCACGGGTAAGTTTGCGGTCTGGTTTGAATGTACCATCATTGTAACCCGTCATCAGACCAGTGGACTGCACATAGGCAATCGCATCGGCTGCCCACAGATCAGCGGCTACATCCGTAAAGGAAGTGGCTTCTGGTGCTGTTCCTGTGGTATCCGTTGTTGCTACAGCGTTCGTTTGTTGCTTCTGCAACCAACGGTACGCGATTGTTGCCATCTGGGCACGCGTAATCGAACCTTCTGGTGCAAACGCTGTGTCACTGAGGCCGTTCATGATACCTGCAGCCTGTGCCTTTTGAATCTCACTCGTTGCCCAATGTGTTGCGGCTACATCGGCAAAGGTTGTACCTGCCGCCGTAGCTGTTGCTGTTTCACCCGGCAGATTACGAGCCAGCATTGCAGCCATCTGGGCACGTGTAACGAACGCATCTGGACGGAAATCGGCACCGAAACCTTGGATGTATGGCTCATTCGTCTTTTGAGAGGCTTTCAGCCCATCGACGACAACCAGTGTAAACGTACTGAACTTGGTTACCGTAAACTCAATGCCTTCGCTGTTATTAGCCAGTTTCACGAGTTTGCCTCGCAACAGTTCTTTCGTGCCATCACTGTGTTCAATGTACACAGCCAGGTTATCCAGAATCTGCTGACGAGTTGCCGCATCGGTTGGCAAGCTGTTGCTTAGTGGCAATGTCAGCGTCACTTCACGGCTCTGCATGTTCGTTTCGATCTCAACTGGACGAGCCAGTACACGAACATTCGTATTTGGAGCAACTTGCTGAATTACTTGCTCTTTCTTCGCCCGCTCTTCCAAGTCTTTGCGCTCGGATTCCTTTTTGAGTGGAACCACGCGGAAGTACAAGTCTTGATCGAATCCAGCAATGGACTTCGTTGGAATGGAGATTACAGCATTTTCGGTCGAAATTTCCAGTTTCATCGAACCGTCACTTAGATCTTTGACAGCTGTTTTTGGGACTTCGACCCGTGTCTCGGACACGGCATCTTTCGTATCTGGAATCACAATGCGTGCCGTATTGCTACCCAATTGTTTTGCTTTTTCAACCGATTCCTTGGCAATCGCATCTGTCATTTTGACCAAATCTTTAACCGTACCGTTGGTTTCGGTTGTACGTGTGATTGGGGTTTTGGTCAAGTTTGTGCCGTCAACACCGTTCACATCTACGACAATCTGCTCTTGCTTGGTCGTTGGTGCAGGTGTGGACGTCACTGGTGCAGATGATCCGCTGCCACCGCTACCACCTGTGTTGTTGCCCGGGTTAGGTGTGGAACCATTCCCATTACCGCTGTCACCGTTGGCTGTAAAGACAATTTTTACAGCACGTCCTGGCAACTCATCACTAAAGGCTTTATGACGAACCCATACTGTTTTGTTACCGCTAAAATCCAACTTCTGAATGGAAGCCAGATCAATCCAATTCAGTTTGCCATCGAATGAAATTTCCATCGTATCATTCAGACCTGTTATTTCGTTTTTAACGTCGTCCCCTTTTACATTAGGGGCAGTGAAGAAACGATTAATTACATATTGTAAATTCCCAATATCCTCATAGCTGTCTTGTTCATCAAGTACCCATTGTGCCAATTCCTTTTGATCTTCCACGCTAAGCTCTGCTCTTTTGGACAGGTCGAGGGCACCCGTACGATCAAAAGCATACTTCTCGAAGAAAGCCTCACCCTCCATTTGAGCTTCCATAGCACTTTGGAGCCACTGACTCATTGGATCAATTTTGGTGGCCTTTTCAATAGATTGATACGGGGCAGTCAAAAGCCCTAACACTACCATTGGTTCCACGATATCTCCTTGGTAGAGTCCTTCCAACTTTTCATAGGCCATCGAATACAGATATTTATAAGCAAAAACATTTTTGTCTACTTTATTAGTGAGTTTCAAATATTTTTGACCAATGCTTCCATACTCTTCTGCTTCTTGGTCGTTAAAGTACTCTGATATATCTACCATCTTTTGTGCAAGTAGATCCAGTTTATTGCTCAAAGCAGTAAGCTCCGTTTGTTCCCAAACAGATTGTGCCAACATGCCAAGTTCAATCATGAGTTGAACCTGATTTTTATTCTCGTAATCTTCACTGACGTATTGGATCAAGAATCCTGCAATGAAATCTCTAACCTGTGGGTTTAAATTTTCGTAGCCGTCAGGAAATTTAATTTCTAAAGCCGGATCTTCCATAGCCTCGCGCATGGCTGTTTTATTTCCACTTTTCCTCGCAGCGTTCAAGACAGACAATACATCCGTGTTATTATCACTGGAGAAAAATTTGTCAAATGAGGTCTGGATTTGAACAAAGGATTCGTACCCCCCATCTGGCCGCTCCGCAATCATGTGATCTGCCAGTGCATTTGACTTTTGTATATCTTTCTTGATTCCATCTATTTTCTCTACATCTATCGGAAAGCTCATTTTAGGATGTTCTAGGTTTTTGTTGTAGTCCGCAATCTCCGATTGAATTTGTCTCAATTGGAACATCGAACCCAACATTTCATTAGTGGTCAGCGCCTTGTTAATTAAGGGGGTGAACCTTGCTTCATCATCGAGAGAAGTTAATAATTTGAATACAGACGACGGACCCTTTTTAAGTTGTAGCTCAAGCATAGCCGCTGTGATACGTTTTTCAATGCCTGAGAATTCAGAATATTTACCAACAAACTGATAGAACATACTGTCAGGAGCAGGTTGATCCAGATAGTTAACTTGTTGCATCTGCTTCGCATATAGTTCATCAAGAGAACTCATTTCATCCGGTCCACCGATGTCATGAATGAATTCAACCGCCTTTAAAGCTAGCTGCACGAGGTATTCAACTTGCTCTTTATTGGCGTACCCTTCACTGGTTGGTGGATCTAAATTAAGCATATAAACTGCGATATCATTCTGATCCTCTGAGGATAATTGCTTGAAATCAGGCGTAGCTATGAAGTTTTTATCGCTCAGTAGTTCAACAGCATCAATTATAAAGTCATTTGCGTTGCCTTTATCCGCTGTTTTTATTAATTCGTTAAACTTTCTCAGTCCTGGTTCAAAGAACTCATCAAATGCTTTTTGCACATCGGATACCGTTTCATATCCATCTTGCTTGTGATCAAGCATCCATTGAGCAAGTTCATTTTTTTCGTCGTCGTTCTTAAGGGTGAACATCTTGTTCATATTAAATACAAATGGTCGGACGCCTTCGGTCACCCCTACTTGTGGAAGATAGGTTAAATATATTTTAAAAAGTGAGTCGATCGCCTCATTCATACTGTTGATATCCGTTGCTTTATTTATCTCTTTGTAATCATTAAGTTTCTCATATAACATTGCGAGCTGGCTATTATGGTAGATCGTAACAGAGCTGTTTTTGAAAACAATATTGTATAGCAATATATTATCAATAAACATCGTCCAATCCGCACCATTCAGATGCATATAACGAAATGCAGCTTGTGTCCATTCTGCCTTGTCGACACCGGGGAAATAGGAGTTCCACTTCCCTAGCAAATTGTATACATATTCCATTTTTTGGCCTAAGGTCTCAATCTCGAACTGTCCGGGCATTACACTGACGTTATAAATCAGATTAAATGCATATACAGCATGATTGTCACTATCATATTGCACATCTAGTGGAATCAGCATAATCATACCTCTGGCAATCTCATTCTTTTGATCCTCGCTTAATGCTGCGTAACCTTGAGGCAGCTGTAACAATTCTCCTTCCTCAAGCAAATGACGAACATTAGCTATTTTTTCGCCAGGGTTGGAATCATCATACCCTTGTCTCTCCATGTTTAAAAGTTCGTATGGGTAAGATCGAGCACTTACCACACCTCCAGGACTTACAATCTGAAGCAACATCATAGCCACCAACATAAAACTTACTATCTTTCTGAACAAGGCTTCGCTCTCCTCTCATTTCATGTTTGATCCTTATACTTGTATCTTTAGACCTAGTTTAGAACACAACAATAAACAGATTCTAAACAAGAAATGATAATAAAAGGAAAAAAAACCACTCCATAGTTGAAAACAGAGTGGATTCCTTCATATTTTTCGTCAAAATTCATCATTTCAAAAAAAATTTAAGCGAAACTTCTTGTTAACGGTCCGGATTTACCTGATATTCACGCAGTCTCCCCTCATACACCAGCTTCAACTGCTCGCACTGGCGAAAATCATCCGGTGTCACAAGTGCAGGTAGCTTGTTCCACAGTTTGATGCCTGAGCGTTGCAGGATTTCGGCTACAAACTGTGAACAAAAATAGGAGTTGCTGAACTCCACCGGCTCCTTGAGTGTAATACCAAGAACCCCCAGCAGGTTGTACATATATTTCTGGCGGCTGCGAATGAAAATGTGCAGCACTCGTTTCATTTTTTCCACTTCACGCTCCGTAACCTGAAGCTCGTAGATGACACATGTCGTATTCGGATATTTACTATACGTCCCTGTCTGGATATCTTCCTTCACAAACCCACCATTCAGCGGATTGCTCGGATGTTTGCGACCGAAGCTGTACAACTCCGTTAATTCCCGGTCGAACGAGATGGAAGCGTGATTATACGGTGCTTTGGTGTAAGTCTGAATGACTCTTGTAAACAACGTACCTGTATTCGTCAGCAAAATATAAATCGAACGTTCATCGGTCATCCTCATATTTCCCCTTATCAAGTTGGCACTATTCCTTCATAATAACATAGGTACCCTATAATGGAATCTCACATTGAATAAGCAGGTGATCTTCGTACATGAACAGCTCTCTACTGACATTAACTCTGATTTTCGCAGCTCTACTCGTTATACATATTGTGTACAAAGTGATTGCCAAACTGCAGCCGGATAAGGATTATTCGGGCATTGGAACAAAAATTAAAACCTGGTGGGGGATGCTGGCCATCTTTTGCCTTGCTACCCTGTTTAATCCCATTGTCTCGCTGATCTCGCTCATGGTGCTGGCATTTTTCTCGCTGAAGGAATACTTCTCCATGATCCGTAACACCCGCAAAGCCGACCGCCGTCTATTTCTATGGGCATATCTCGCGATCCCGGTGCAGTTTTACTGGATATACATTGGGTGGTATGGCATGTTCATCATCTTTATTCCGCTCTATGTATTTCTCGTCTTGCCCATGCCACGTCTGATCAACAAGGGAACGATCGGATTCCTGCGTAGTGTCAGCTCCACCCAGTGGGGACTCATGCTCATGGTGTTTGGATTAAGTCATCTCGCTTATTTTCCGTTTGCCTCACCCGAGTACGGATCGAAACTGGTGTTGTTCCTCGTTGTGCTAACACAGCTTAATGATGTGGTGCACTATCTCGTATCTCTTTATCTGGGCAAACGAAAAGTGGTGCCTACAGCCAATCCTTTTATCACTTGGGAAGGGTTTGTGTGTGCATTCCTGGTCACGACGGCGGCCTCCTATTTCATCTATCCCTACCTGACACCATTTGATTGGCCATTTTCGTTGTTTATCGGGGCACTGATTGGCCTTGCCGGATTCTTCGGCAGCCTCACCGTATCTGTGCTGAAACGGGATCTGCTCATCGGGGATGACAACAAGTCGGATGCACTCAAAAAAAGTTATCTCAGCAGGGTCGACAGTCTCACCTACACTTCGCCGGTCATGTTCCACGTCGTTCGTTATTTCTTTGAATTTATGTAGAAACGGTCTATTATTCATCGTAAAAAAACAACTTCTAAGCTAACGATGATGAACATCAAAAAAGCAGCCCTATGGCTGCTTTTCCCGTTTTATTTATATCCGTACAATGATTTATGTTTCTCCGTCTCCTGGTCGTTCTTTGCTTACTTCAAATGAATCTCCTTCTCGGCCATCAGCATATTACCCTCATCATTGGTGAATACAAATGTGGCTTTTCCGCGTTCACCCTTCATCTCGTCCGAATAGATAAAGCCTGAAAACTGTCCATTGCCGCTAAAATAAAAACCGTCCTCTCCGTTCCCGCCATGCTCTATCGCTTCCTGCATCGTATTCACAATCGTTACCGTGTTGGATGTCCAGCGCATTTCCGTTAGGCTGTAACCTTTGGGCACTTGTTTGATCGCAAAATCAAAGCTGTTGCCTTCACTCGGTTTATCCGATTGATCAATGACAATATCAATATCCTCTGACATTGCCGCAGCGTTAGACTGCGTCTGCATCTTGCCCTCTTCACCTTTTGCGCTATTCTGATCATTTTTGTTTTTGGCCTCTGCATTAGGTATAGATCCCTGTCCAGCTTCCTCGATCGGTTGCTTGGATTGCGGGTAAGCGTGCTCCTGTACAGACTCTTTATTATTTTTGGCGCCACAGGCGCTAATAATAATGACCATACATAACACAGCAGTATACAGTGCAGATCTCTTGATCCCCTGTTTCATACTCCATCTTCTCCCTTCGTTCTTCTTGCATAATTCACACACACAGATTAGAACCTTATTCATCACTACACCATATCGTCCCTCATGAAGCTCCATAATATGTAAATGATTTTAAAATTCCAGACTGCACTTGTTCTTTTGTAGTGATGAGTGTATGAGTTTTCATGCAAAAAGATGGGAATCAGACGTGTATCAATTCTTATCATTAATGTTGGAATTGCGGCAACTCCAGCACCTGTCCTGTCTGAATGGTACCGTGCGACAACTGGTTTGTATCTTTGAGCGCTTCGACATAAATCCGAGTATCCATCTGATCCGGTTTGTTCGCAAGAGATATACTCCATAGTGTATCCCCCGAAGATACAACAACCTGTTCATTCAGCAGCAAAGGCTGATCTCCCGCCGATGCCTTGAATACTACACTGCAACCAGCAATAAATACGCTCATCGTAATGAGTAGCTTAATCATCGCCGGGCGTGTGATCTGATCTCGTAGAAAGAGCCTTGAAGCGTGTTTTTCATATGAGAATTCCGGCTTGGTTCTTAGAACCTGCTCAGGTTCATGAATGCTTTTGTACGTGGAATACTTCATTTCCATCTGACCCCCGATTGTTATCTTCCTTTTTCGTCAATCTTCAACTCGCTTGCCTATATAACTTCACTTAACAACATAATTTTTATCTCTCTCTAAAGACAAATAGGCACATATTACTAGCTTTTAATCGTATACATAGGTCTATGTTATCACTTCATTCTAAACAAATTCTGAACAATGCTCGGGCCGACTGAACAAAAGTTTCAATTCGAGAATAGATGCCTGATTTTCGGCGATGGGACGTGTGATTCTGCCCTATAATAAGGGAAAGATTGTGATTCTACTGGAGTAAGGACGTGCGGTTTATGATCTCTGCAGATCTAAAGGAACAGTATTACCAGGCACTGATCGCTAAGGATTCAGAATATGAAGGTTTATTCTATGTCGGTGTTAAAACAACAGGGGTGTTCTGTCGTCCCACCTGCCCGGCTCGGAAACCTAAATTTGAGAACTGCGAATTTTATGAAACCGCTCAGCAAGCCCTGCTTGCGTCCTTTCGACCATGCCAGCGATGCCGGCCTTTATCTCACCCCAATCATGTTTCGGATGTGGTTCGCATGCTGGTGGAGGCGGTTGAGAAAGAGCCGGAAAAACGCTGGAAAGGGCAAGATTTCAAGGCACTATCCATTGATGAATCTACTGCTCGCCGTCAGTTCAAAAAAAGATTCGGGATGACCTTTGTCGAATACGCTCGCGCACGGCGTATGGGACTAGCACTGAAACATATTCGTTCAGGGCGCACTGTCATTGATAGCCAACTCTCCACCGGATATGAATCCAGCAGTGGATTCCGGGATGCCTTTTCAAGAATTATGGGAGCCGCACCTACACATGTAGATGACGAACGGGTACTAAGGGCAGCCTGGATCGATACCAGACTTGGCCCCATGATGGCTATAGCGGATGAGCAGGCTTTATATTTAATCGAATTCATTGATCGCCGAGGGCTGGAACGCGAGGTGGAACGCCTGCGCAAGCGCACCGAATCTGCGATTGTACCTGGCACAACAGCACCTATTCAATCTATTGAACGGGAATTAAATGAATATTTCGACGGCAAAAGGACAGCTTTCGACACGGCGTTGTTCTGTTTAGGAACACCATTTCAGAAGCAGGTATGGGATGCGTTATTAGCCATTCCGGCCGGGGAAACGAGATCTTATCAGGAGATCGCAAAAGCCGTTGGAAAACCTTCTGCATGCCGGGCCGTAGCCCAAGCGAACGGGGCAAATCAGCTAGCTATTGTTATTCCGTGTCACCGTGTGATTAACGCAAGTGGTGAATTGGGCGGATATGGAGGTGGACTGACACGGAAAAATTGGCTGCTTCAGCACGAGAGACAGATGTCATTACAGTAGGAATTTTCAGTAACAGCACCTTATCTATTTCTATAAAGGAAGTGAGCCAAAATGAAAAACAACCATTGCACACAGAAAGAAAAAGCTGAACAATTTCATCAATATCATGTGAAGGGACAACCACTCGTACTGGTGAACGTGTGGGATGCCGGGAGCGCGCAGACCATTCAATCTACAGGTGCCAAAGCTATTGCTACGGGAAGCTGGTCTGTTGCCGCCGCTCATGGGGAACAGGATGGTGAAGCCCTTCCGTTCCAATTGGTGCTTGCTAATCTTTCACGTATTACAAAGAGCGTAGATCTGCCTGTAACCATCGATATAGAGGGAGGGTATGGCAGGTCCGTGTCAGAAGTGAAGCAAAACGTGTTGCAAATTATTGAACATGGGGCAGTAGGTATTAATATCGAGGACCAGTTGCCACATGGTGAAGGCCTGTACAGCGTCACAGAACAATGTCTGAGATTATCCGCTGCTCGCGAAGCTGCAAGCGAGGCAGGCATTCCCCTTTTTATCAATGCACGCACCGATTTATTTCTGCAACAAGTTGCTGAGAAACATGATGAAGTATTAGTTAACGAAGCAATTGCACGGTCCGAGGCATATGCGGAAGCAGGGGCAAACGGTATATTCATTCCAGGTTTACAGGATCAGCATTGGATTCAGGAACTATGTGACTGTTCGCCAATCCCCGTCAACGTGATGGTAACCTCCAACGAACCTTCACCGAGACATTTGGCCACACTAGGGGTAGCACGAATCAGCTACGGGCCTTATCCTTATCTGCAAGTTATGGAGAACCTGAAAGCACTTGGGCAACGTATTTTAACAGGAGCATAAGGATTATACTGATGAGGTGTGTTCATACCATGCCGTCCCGCACGGAGAGAAGATAGGATGTTTCCAGCCTTCACCTGTGGTATAATCCCACTACCTAACAGTAACAGGAGGCACATATGCTTAACGTTGAACAAAAGCTTGAAATTCTGGAGTCGTACCCACAGCTGCAGCGTAAAAATGTTTCTCTGGGTCGTGTGAATTTCCACTACGAGGACAGTGCCTACGAGAAAAAAATTGTAGCACTCCATATTCACCCGAACGGTAACGGCTATATCTATGCAGGGTTATTGCCAAACTACGAGACGGATGCAAAAGGGTTCGTCAATGTCCGTGATTACTCCGAAGCAGATCTGCGTACATTGCTGGATGCAACACTCAAAGCGATGTCTCATAATCCAGACGCAGTTGAAGTGACTGAGAACGTACCATCCCCTAAAGAATCTGCCCCGGTTATCCTGTCATCAAGCGGTGGTATCTGGATCAATGAAGAGGGACACACACTTACTTTAAAATATGACAATGATATGTGGTGTGTATATGCTGGTTCGGAGCTGGAGATGGCTTTTGAATCACGCGGCGAGGCTGGCGAGTATCTTGAAGAGGAAGGATTCAAACCGCAAGCTCACGCTTAGATTAAAGTACAACCCATAAGAGACGACAAAGAAAAACACGAGGCGAGCATACGTCCTCGTGTTTTTCTTATCCCTCGTGTCTAATTACTGGTGTGATTATTACTGAACATCCTCATTTGCGTTCCCCTAACGGCTTAAACTCTGTAATTCATCACAGTTAGTCTTTGCTGCCTTTGCGTACCAACGGAGCATGCTTCATCATGGGATAGGTGGACAGAAGCAGCGCGCCACCGATTACACCCAGCACAGTGAATACGAGCATTCGATTTTGATAGGCAATCCAGAGCGTGAATTGTCTCATATCTCCAAATGCAATCACCAGCGACAGCACCAGACCAAAGCCAAACAACAGAATCAGGAAATTACGCAGGCCCAGCCGAATCCAGCAAACCGTCAAGAAAACAGATAGACCGAGTACCAAGAGCCCCAGCATCATGTCAATCCACAGGTATGGGAACACAAGATAACTCGAAGAATAGAGCATTCCCGGTTGATACAACGTGACCTGTAGCCATCCCCCGACGTTCAGCAGATGAACAACCCCATAGATCAAATGCAGATGACCATCGTGCCTACAACCATAAAGGCTCCCATCGTATAGAATGATTTCATAAATTGAATCCGTGTACTGCCCATACCAATGGCTACCGGGTATAACGTGATCAGACCTGCAATGGCAAAAGTACAGATTCCTCCATACATCGGCCCGAACAACTGCGAGGAATAACTGACGTGAAACAGAAAACCAATCGCGACATAGACTGCTGTCAACCCAAGCGCAATGGATGTAAAGATCAGCATATATAAACGCATGTCATCTAAAATTAGCCGATTCGTTCCTTTTACTGCATTCATGCTCTCACCTCCTCCTTCCGCGTTACATTCACCAGATAATCCTGGAGCGTTGCTTTTTCAATGGAAAGCCCATGATGCCCAGCCTTGGCTGCCCATTCCTTCGAATACATATCATCAATCATCACTTTGCCGGTTGTACCCATGCGAGCAGAATCAATAATATTAGCACCTGCAGAGGCTATCTCCACATCTTGAATTAACCCTGTTAGAAGAACTCCTCGTTCGCGCATCTCCTCCATGGGGTGATGATATAACACTTTACCTTGATGTACCACAATCAGGGTTTCACACAAAGGCTGTACCTCTTCGATATGATGTGTTGATATCAGAACCAGACGAGGGTTATCTTCATACGTTTCCAATAATGCTTCATAGAAAAGTTTTCGTTTCTCGGCATCGAGTCCATTCGTAGGCTCATCCATAATCGTCACACTGGCGTTACTGCACAGCCCCAGAATTATTTGAGCAGCTGTCTTCATGCCCTTCGAAAATTTACTCATTTTCTGTTTGGACGGCAGTTCAAAAACATCGATGAGCCGCTTGGCAAGTTGTTGATCCCATTGTGAATGGAAATGTGATCCGATGCTGACCAGATCATTCATTGTCCAGTTTTTACCGAGCGGATGATTCTCCTGGATATAACATAGATGCCCTTGAGCAGACAGATTATTGTACGGGTCCTGACCCATAATTTGAATGCTGCCACTGTCAGGACGGTTGTGTCCGGCGAGCAGACTCATTAGCGTCGTTTTACCAGCACCGTTCCTTCCCCAAATTGCACCAATTACAGGTTCATTCTCATGCAGGGTGACACTGTTCAGAATAGAGGGTTTACTCTTTTGATAGCTGTAACATACCTGCTCCATATGAATCATATTTCACTCTCCTTATCCTTCTTACCGCGAATCAGATCAATAATCATGTCCTCGTCCATCCGAATACGTCCGGCTTCTTCAAGTAAAGGCTTGATGTATTCTTCGTAAAAATGTCGCTTTCGTTCAACAAGTAAGGCTTCTCTGGCTCCTTTGGCAACAAACATTCCCACACCTCGCTGTTTGTATATGATGCCTTTGTCTACCAACTCCTGTAGCCCCTTTCGCGCCGTAGCCGGATTAATATTGTAAAAGCGTGATAGTTCATTCGTCGAGGGAACCTGCTCCTCCACTCTCAATCTGCCTTCCACAATATCATCCATGATCATCATGGCGATCTGATGAAAAATAGGCTGGGATTCATCCAAGGTCGATTTCATCTGTTTCCAACTTTCATACATAATAATGATTTGCGTGTGTCTTATATGGGGGTCAATTTTTTCTTTTCTTAATTAGTTAGTCGGTTAGTTACTCATGTAACTAACTATAGTATACAAGAACATAAATGTAAATAGACCCTTGTTAATTGATCAACTTCTCCACACGGATTCGGTTATATTGGTTCAGGAGAGCGTCAAGTACTACGGATTGTCTGATCACTTCAGGATGAAGCAGACTGCCATATTGCAGTTGTATCTGATGTAGCTGTTGTCTCGCGTCTTCGATCTGTGATTTTAATTCCATACGATCCATAGCACCCCCTCCTTTTGTCATATTTTAGCTTATTATGCCAATCGGTAGTTTAATGAGGGTATGACAGATATGCTCTTCTATGCGTTACTGGACCGTTTATACATACAAAAAAGAACGCCTCTGAGTTATTCAGAAGCGTTCTGTGGCTCAGGCTTATGTCCCTAAACCGTGATCATTCGTTCGGTAGATTGGAGGAGGGGTATCTTCCTTGACTGGAGATGGCCCGGTAACGGTCGGCAGGATGTTCACCGCGATACTACAAGTAACTATCAGCAAAGCCAGTTTTTTCTTCATTGATTTTTTGCACCTCACCAATCAAGATTTTGTATTGCTGTATAGCAGTATCGGACGCGTAATCCCTGTATTGTTCGAATAGTCCGACACTTCTAAGCATACCTCGTCCATCACTAATTTCAATAGCAAAACTTAAGCTATCCAGAACAAAATTTAAACCTTGTGCAAAGTGATCCCTCTTCAGATAATACTTGCCCAATCCAGCCAATAATCGGACGTAACGATCATCCGTAACCTGCTTGCTGACTTTTCCAATTCGGTTCCGTTGCTCCTGATAAGTAAAATGCGGTGCATACTCTTCTAACACATCATCGATATCCATATCGTATCGATTTGCCGCAGTAACAATATCACATAGCGCAGGAAAGATCTCGTTCTCTTTTGTTGAAATGTAGGCCAGATACTGAGGAAGAATTTCGAACTGTCCAGCCATTAATTGATATATATAACGATTCCCTTCAGCCCATTCCTGAAATTGTTGAATAACAACCATTTCTTCATGATCCGGACCTTTGACCCAAGAGGAATCGGTGTATAACGAAACATATTTGAGGGCCATCTCATAGTTGTCTAAATGGAAATACGCACTTCCCGATGCCAAATAAGCATACATAACATAAAAAATGATAGGTCGTTTCGTTTCTTCCGCTTTCTTTCTCCCATTCAATTCATAGTGAATGGTTGCCTTCACCCGCAGTTTCTCTGATAACTCCTGCACCTTACTCCACCGATGAAGTGAGGCAAACGCATTAATCAATTCATTTAATGCATCCAGTTGATAGCGTTCATCCAGTCGATCCACATAATATTCAAATTGAGCCGCAATAATAACATTCCGCTGCTGATCATTCGACAGTCCGAGCTTGAACAGACGATACTGACAGAGCGCAAGCCGCTCGGAATGTTGCATCTTCTCACTTTCAGCGATTGTTTCATATAAGAGAGTTGCCGGTTTCCATTTACCAGCATGATAGAACTCCTCCGCCACATCAAATAACATCGGGATATACGAAAGATTATCCATCATCAGACGAACGACCTCTTCGATACAGTCCAGCTTATCCAGTTCAGCACATCGATGCAGAAAAGGGCCTAACCTCCGCCAATCCGGCGTTGCGTGCACAAAGCACTCATCAATATACAACTCATAGAAATGGCCCGCTGCAAGCTTCATAGCTACCGTAATACGGTCCAGCTGCTGCATGGAGATAGGTCGATTCTTATTCAAAATGTTGCTGAGTGTGCCAGAATTAATTCCGGACAGCTCTGAAAATAAACTGATCGACATCTGTTCACGCTTCAGATAGCTTGCTAAATGATCGCGTATCGTGGTTGTTGTCGGCTTCAAGGGAACACCACCCTCCAAAATAAAAACACAAAAAGCGAGATTACAGGTACATGCAAAAGTAATTATATGTAATATATACTTGCATTACAATAAAATAATTTCAACTAATTTGTATTAATTACATTTTAATCCTTTTAGAGCGATAAAATATGTATCTATATTTTATATCGAAATGGTCTGTTCTTCCAAGACCCAACTGCACAAAAAAACACGAGCCAGACAGGCTCGTGTCATTTGTCCGAATATCATTACGTATTCAGCGTATTTCACGGTGTTATTCCATACTCAATCTAATGTGACCTAAGGCAGTACATTCCCTGCAGCACGATAGATTTCATACCACTCTGGACGAGTGAGGTGAACCTCACCTGCTTTCACACAATCTTGCAGACGTCCAATATTCATTGTGCCTGTCACAGGTTGCATCTTGGCAGGGTGACGAAGCAACCACGCAATCGCAATGGTCGTATTGCTCACGTCATACTTCGCAGCGATCTCATCGATCTTTGCATTCAATTCCGGGAATTTCTCATTGCCAAGGAAGACACCCTCGAAGAATCCGTATTGGAACGGAGACCACGGTTGAATGGTAATATCATGCAGACGGCAGTAATCCAGAATGCTGCCATCTCTGTTCACCGCAGCGTCATTCTCCATATTCACGTTGATGCCGCTATCGATCATCGTCGTGTTGGTAATACTCATCTGCAGCTGGTTGGCTACCAGAGGTTGTTTGACATATTTTTTGAGCAATGCGATCTGGTTCGGATTCTGGTTGGACACGCCGAAGTGGCGCACTTTTCCCTCACGCTCCAACTGATCGAATGCTTCAGCCACTTCCTCCGGTTCAACAAGTGCATCCGGGCGGTGCAAGAGCAACACATCCAGATATTCCGTTCTTAGACGTTGCAGAATGCCATCCACCGAATTCAGGATATGCTCTTTGGAGAAATCAAACATACCCTTGCGAATGCCGCATTTGGATTGAAGAATCAAATTTTCACGAACCTGGGGATTCATCTGCACAGCATCGGCGAAAATCTCCTCACATGTTCCTGTGCCGTAAATATCAGCGTGATCGAAGAAATTCGCGCCTATTTCCATAGCAGAACGTACAAAATGCTCCGCGTCCTTACTGTCTAATGAATTGATTCGCATACAGCCTACAGCAACTACAGGCACATCGAGTGCACTGCTGCCCAGTTTAATGGTTCTCAAGATGTTTCCCCTCCATATTCAAAAATAGTTTGTGTGCATGAGACCCTGATACATATCCATATATGTATGTCCATGCCTGTCTTCCGTCTATGATTGTGACATATATCTGCAATCGGTTTCAATAGACTTTCCCCACATTTATATGGAGAAATGATTTGTTATAAGTAAAACCGCCCAGCCTTGGGCAGTAATCGTTAATCTTTTTCCGGCACGATCACCTTCATATAACCAGGCAATACACGGATATCAATCGGTAAAGCAGGGCCTTCCTCCCCATCCACATTCGTACGAATGGTTTCGTCGGAGCGAACATGCACTTCTTTGGCTGTAAAATAGTGCACGTCCTTATGCTCCTTCAGATTGCCGAAGAACAAAGAAGTGCCTAAGGTCACGCTGTTGAATACACCGATATTTTGAATCACAAAGCAGTGAATCAGCCCGTCGTCTACCTCTGCATCCGGTGACAATTTTTCGAATCCTCCGACCGAGTTAGTAAGGGCCGCCACAAAAAGCGGTGACTCTCCTTCCCAGAATTGCCCGTCATATTCGATCTTCAGAACGTTTGCCGATGTGTTTACCAGATCCTTCAATCCTTCTTTCAGATAAGCGAATGATCCCAGCTTTGATTTTTCCTCGGACGAAACAGAGAATAACGCCTCCGCCAAGGAGCCGGCAGCCACCACATTGGCAAACAGTCGCCCATTCACCATGCCGAGATCGACCAACCGGGTCTGTTCCGAACGTAACTGCTCGATCGCTTCCTCCGGGTCAAGAGAGATATGTAACGCCCTTGCAAAATCATTCACCGTTCCCAGTGGAACGATACCTAGAAGAGGACGATGTTCCTGATCCAGCATACCGTTGATCGTCTCATGTAATGTGCCATCTCCCCCGATCGAGATGACCAGATCACACCCATCTTTGCAGGCATGTAGACCGTAATGGGTAGCATCGCCTTCCCCGGCTGTTTCGTTCACCACTACTGCATATTGACTTGCTTCCAAAATAGACCGAACCTGGGATACATAATGCTCTGCTTTTTCCTTGCCTGACGACGGATTGCTAATGATCATTGCTTTCCTCATCGATACATCTCCCTCTCCGCATATAACCTCTGTACATCCTTACCCTTTTCATCAAGAGGTTGAATACAGTGTGATGCAAATATGTTGATCACCATGCAAATTTTTATAATTTACACAAAGTTATGCTGAAAAAGTGCAGGGCATGGCTCTTGTCATATAGAATAAAAGTATAGATAGATAAACGTTATAAAATTACTGTTCCTATAATCCCAAGATGGGTTAATAAGCTAGAGACGTTATGATTTGGAGGGAAGGCATGTAATGAAGAGAATCACACTTGTATTGTTGATATGTATTCTAAGTATAGGTACGGCGGGGCAAGCAATGGCATACACCACCACGGATTCGGATCATTCCCTCATTAAAGATTCTGCGCTAGAGGAAGGACTCAAGCTAATTTTAAATATTCCTGTAGGTGAACACCTCACATCTAAAGATCTGAAGCAGCTTCGTGTGGTGGATCTGAGCAATGCAGGCATTCAAAGTCTTTCCGGGCTGGAACATGCCGTGAATTTGACCCATTTGCGTCTGTACGGTAATGAAATTACCGATCTCACACCACTGGAACACCTGACGGAGCTTCGCGAGATTGACGTCCGAAACAATTACATTACAACCATTCAGCCTCTTGCTGCATTACAGCAACTGGGACGTCTATATATCAGTAACAATTCGATATCCTCCATTGACGTTGTGCGAGAATTTCCCAGACTACATACACTGCATGCCAGCGGCAATCAGATTTTAAGCCTAAATGCTCTAACAGAGCTGCATTCGCTGAAATGGCTCGAAATCTCAAATAATGATATAACCGATCTTACACCACTTGCGGAACAGACTCAGTTGACGCAATTGAATGTGGCGAACAATCATATTTCGGCACTTGATGCTCTCACAGAGTTGCCAGATACCATGCATGAGCTGAATGTGGCAGGTAACCATATATCTCGCCTGGCACCCCTGAGCCACTTGACAGAATTGCGGAAACTGGATATCTCGGGTAACCAAATCCAGCAACTGAGTGACATCGCAACATTAACAAACTTAACGGAGCTGAATGCGGAGTCCAATCAGATCTATAATCTGGAGCCGTTGCGCGAGTTAACCAAACTTAACGTCTTGAAGTTATCCAATAACCGGATATGGGATCTAACACCAATCTCGGAATTATCCTTCACACCCGATAACTCAGAAGTACAAAGCGTAGACAACATCTCTGCTTCCACTTCTATGTCCTTAAGCACATCAAATGTGATGGCAGAGACAGCTACTGCCGGGCTGACTGTACATAACAATTATCTGGATGTGACAAGTGGCAGTCATACGATGCAATTACTGAACGAGATGAATGTCAGAGAGCAGAAGCGTACGCCGCAGGGGCGTTTTCAACGCCTGATCGAAGGGTCTACCACGGCATATGTGGGCGACCGTGCGTACGAACTTGATGCAGCTCCTTTTATTAATGAAGGCCGGACGTATGTGCCTCTTCGCTTTGTATCCGAGCATTTAAATGCTCGTGTGAACTGGAACAGCGGTACACGCGAAGCAGTCATTACCCAAGAGGATCAAATCATTCGCTGGGGCGTAAGCAACAAGCAGGTTACCATTAACGATGAACTCATCATGAATGATGCTCCGCTGTTAATGAAGGATGGCAATGCCTATGTTCCCATTCGATTTATTTCAGAGAAGCTTCATACAACCGTTGGATATATCGCCAAGAGTAAAACGATTCTGATCTTTGAAAACAAATAACCATATCCCCGCTGCATTGTTAGCGGGGATTTTTTCTGTATTCTGAGGAATAGGGTATATCACGCTAACTATATGATGAGCCCTTAATTGTGGCCAACATAAGTGTTATGGGTGTAGTGAGCCACTCCCTCCCACTCCATAATGATTCATTTCCAAACGAACCACCTTGGATTAGGGTAAATATTGCACGGATTAGCACATCTGCTTTTGCAGTGGAAGTTGGTATACTAAACGTAATCAAAAGGATTACTCACCAGCCTACGAGGAGGATCATCATATGACATTTACGTTTAACGGATTTTCGACTACACCTACAGAGCCGTGGAACCAGTTATCTTTTTCAGTCACCAATGAAAGCGCTAACTTAAAATTAACCGGTGAACAGCATCAGCTTGTTGAAGGGTTCGGTGGTTGCTTCAATGAGCTTGGTTATTTGGCTTTGGCCCATTTAAGTGACGAGCAGCGACACGAAGTCATGCATTCCCTGTTCCACCCGGAAGGGGAACATCGGTTCACGATCTGTCGCCTGCCGATCGGCGCGAGTGATTATGCAGAGCAGTGGTATAGCCACAACGAAGTAGACGGAGATGTGGCCATGGACCATTTTTCCATCGAACGAGATTTCAAATATCTGATCCCTTATATCAAGGAAGCTTTGAGTTATAACCCGGATTTGCAATTATTCGCATCGCCATGGAGTCCGCCAACCTGGATGAAGTTCCCCAAAGCTTACAACTACGGAACACTGCGCTGGGAAAAGGACATTCTCGAAGCCTACGCTTTGTATTTTGTGAAGTTTGTTAAAGCCTACCGTGAAGCGGGCATTACAATTCATCAGGTACATGTGCAGAATGAAGTGATCGCAGATCAGAAGTTTCCTTCCTGCATGTGGACAGGCGAGCAGCTGCGTGAATTTATCGCTGATTATCTAGGGCCTGCTTTTGAGAAGCATGGTCTGGACACCGAAATTTGGCTGGGTACGATCAATGCGCCTGATCCGTGGGAAGAACTGATGAAAAAGAAAACAACCGGATTCGATGAATATGCCGGACTGGTGCTCAGCGATCCCAAAGCCTACTCCTATATAAAAGGGGTTGGATACCAATGGGCAGGCAAACATGCCATTCAACGTACCGTAGCAAGTTACCCGGAGCTTCGTTACATGCAGACCGAGAATGAGTGCGGGGATGGGAACAACTCTTGGAACTACGCCAAGCACGTGTATAACCTCTACCAGCACTATTTCAGTAATGGCGTCAACGCCTATATCTATTGGAACATGGTGCTTGAGCCTAAAGGACGTAGCACATGGGGTTGGGAGCAGAATTCAATGATCACTGTTGATCCTGCAAGTAAGGACGTCACTCGTAATCCAGAGTATTATGTCATGAAACATTTTGCTCATCATATCGTTAACGGCGCTCGCCGGTTGGGTCTGTCTGGAGCATGGAGCGGCAAAGCCGTTGCTTTCCGCAACCCGGATAACAGCCTCGTTATCGTTGTTAACAATCCGTTCCCGGATCGCCGTGACCTTCACTTGACGTTCGCCGAAGGACACACGATTCATGTGCAGTTAGAAGCCGATTCCTTTAACAGCATGGTGATCACAGCGAATTAAAACACCGTATGAACGGCAAGAAACGCAAACATGACATGATACTGATGCAAGCTAAAAGACCCTGTCCCACATCGTAGTGGGACAGGGTCTCTTTTGAGGGGATAATGCATGTTAACTGATTTAAACGGGTAGAGTGAATCCATTCTGCCTGTGATTGTACTAAAGTTTATACAAATGCCAACTCCAAGGTCTGTACCTGGGCTTATGGATTGTTCGCCATGTAGGTTTTCAGCCACTGCATTGCAGGACGCTCTGTGCCATTGCTTCTAACCAGGTGGGAACCACTAGTCCAAGTTTGGTTTTCGTTGTAACCCCACAGCGTAACACCTTTAACAGCCGGGTGCTTCCACAGTACAGGGAACTTCTGTTGGTAACGTTGCAATTGGGTATTGTCATCGCCAGTCATGTCCAGCTCAGATACATACACTGGAAGGCCTGTTGCTTGCAGTTTGTTCAGAACAGTGTTCATCGTGTTCACAGATACATTGTCCATATTGAAGTAGTGCGCTTGAATACCGATGCCATCAACGAGACCTCTGTTTTTCAAAAGGTTGATGATTTGGATATATCGATCTGCCTTCGCAGGGTCACCGATAATGCCGTATTCATTGATCAGCAACTTGGAATTCGGGAAGGCTTGTCTTGCTTGTTGGAATGACCAGATGACCCAATCCCAACCCGTCTGTCCATCTCCACCAATCGCATTGTGGAAGGCTGGCTTTGCATGCAACGGCTCATTGACTACGTCAACAAACTCCGACTGAGAGTAGCGTTGTCCTGCAGCTCTGATCCATTGAATTACTTCGTTTCTCTGATCTGTTGCAGAAAGGCCATTCATCCAGTTAGGTGCCTGATTTCCCCAAACAAGGGTGTGGAATTTGAAAGGCATTTTATTGTTTTTCGCATAGTTGTAAGCCATATCTGCCTGGCCCCAATTCATCACATTACGCGTACCTTCTACCGCACCCCACTTCGTGGAGTTCTCCGGCGTCACCTGATTCCAGTACGGACTGAAATTGTTTGGTACCTGGTTAGCTATAATATTCCCCAAGAATTTACTGCCTTTAGCCAATCCGGCACTGACACTGCCCACCGCGACTGACGCGGCCAGCACACCTGCCAGAGCAAGCGTACCTACCGTCTTAAACCATTTGGACTTCAACATAATATTCCTCCTTGGTTTGGTTTATTTTATAAAGCGCTTACAAGGACATCATAATGGATAATTTTGGTTTTATACACATATAAAACATACTATTTACTTTGAAAAGTATACTTCCTATTGCTTTATCTTTTTTCCCTGCTTTACGCAACTGTATCGAACATATATGTTACATCAGCGTTTACATTACCTTGATGTTTCTCTAGTATGGATTGATAGATATCATTACACACATTAGAACACAAGGGAGATTACACATGCGTACACATGGTTTAAAACGTTTCGCTAGTTGGTCATTATCCATTCTATTAGGCACTTCCGTGCTACTCGCGCCGCTCGCTGCGGAAGATGCTCACGCAGCTGAAGCAGATCCAGAGACTAAGATTACTTTACTTGGCACATCTGATATTCATGGTCGCTTTATGCCATGGGACTACGCACTGGATGGCCCCAACCCTGCCGGAAGCATGACACAGCTCTATACGATGGTAAAAAAAGTTCGTGCTGAGAATCCCAACACTATCCTGCTCGATGCAGGAGATATGATTCAGGACAATTCTGCCGAATTGTTCAATGATCAACCCCAGTCACCGATGATGGTGGCCATGAACGAGATGAACTATGATGCCTGGGTTATGGGGAATCACGAATTCAACTTTGGCCTGGATGTGCTGGAGAAAATCTCTTCTCAGTTCAAAGGCCAGGCGCTTGTCGGTAACATTTTCAAAGAAAACGGCGACCGTTACATGCCTGCATATACGATTATTGAGCGCGATGGTATCAAAGTAGGCGTAATTGGTATGAACACCCCGATGATCACCGAATTCGAAAAAGGAACCGATCACCTTGATGGTGTTATTGTTAAAGACCCTGTAGAAGAGACACGCAAAGCCATTGCTGAGCTGAAAGGCAAAGTGGATGTGATGGTTGGTCTCATGCATATGGGACTGGATAACGAGAACGGCAAACCGGGAACCGGCGTCACGGACATCGCCAATGCCAACCCGGAACTGGCTGCTATTTTTGCCGGACATATGCATCAGCTGATTGAATCACAGTCGGTAAACGGCGTGCTGATCTCTGAACCCAACAAATATGGTACACACATGTCACGTATTGACCTGACATTTGCCAAAGAGGACGGCAAGGTTGTGTTGAAGAGCAAGGAAGCCAAGGCACTCGCTGTCAAAAAAACAGACGGCACTTATGAAGTTTCCGATCCTTCTCTGGAAAAAACACTGCATCCGTTCCACGAGTTCGCTCGTTCCGATGCTAATATCGTGGTCGCGGAACTGAAAGGAATGAATCTGGTTCCGGCGGATGAGATCAAAGGCATCCCTGCCGTGCAGATTCAGGAAACGCCGCTGTCTGATTTTTTCACCGAAGTTATGCTCCATTACAGTGATGCTGACGTTGTTGCCCATCAGATCGATAATGACAAAGCCAAGCTGGACGTTGGCCCGATCAAGAAAAAAGATATTGCGTTTAACTACCAGTACACTTTTGGTGAAGTGACGGTATATGAAGTGACCGGACGAGATCTGAAGGATTACATGGAATGGTCTGCGGGATACTTTAACTCCACTCGCCCAGGGGATGTAACCATCAGCTTTGATCCGAAGCGACGTGCTTCCAAGTACAGCACCGATGATTTCTTCGGCGGTGTGACCTATGAGATTGATCTGACCAAGCCATATGGCAGTCGAATCACGAATTTGAAATACAGTAATGGAAAAGCCGTTCAGGAGGGTGATACGCTCAAGCTCGGTATGAATGCTTATCGGATGGAAGCACTCATTGCCAAAGGCGGGGCGCTTGAAGGACGTACGTTCAAGCAACTCTGGTCCTCCAAGGATGCTTCAGCCTTTGGTGAGATTCAAGGCACGATCCGTAATCTGTCTATCGCATATCTGAAAGACGTGATGAAAGGTGTCTACGAACCGAAGATTCAGCAACATTGGAAAATCACTGGCGTAGACCTGACTGCACCGGAGCGTGCAGATGTCGTGGAACTGATTAATGCCGGTATTATGAATGTGCCGACAACGGAAGATGGCAAGTACACCAATATTGCCTCCATTAATATTTTGGATGCTGTAACTTCGGACGAGATTGAAGCTCTCTCTTCCAAAGCAGGGATAGATGCAGCACAATTCAAAGGCGTAAAAACGAAAGGTGCTTTCTACCAGAAGTTGAACAAGGCTCGCAAAGCAGTAGAAGGTAAAGACAATGGCGGGGGTTCCCCATCTCCAGCACCTGCACCGGAGAAACCGGTAACTCCAGCGAAGCCGAACCCAACTCCGGTTCCTACACCTGGAGCGCCAAAACCAGGTACTCCAAAACCAGGTAAACCACCTGTTTCTTCGGACAATGGCAAGCCAAGTGTCACAGCTCCAGGCAAACAAGCGAGGGTTACAGCCACTCATCTGAATGTACGTGCGGGTGCATCCTCCAAATCTAAAGTGATTACTTCTGTACCACAAGGTACGATACTTGAAGTAGTTAGCACAGGCCATGCCTATGGCTGGGTCAAAGTGAAGCTGAATGGACAGATGGCATACGTTTACGACAAATATGTGAGTATTCTAAAATAACACTGTATGTATCAAGGCGGTACACCCATGTAATGATGGAGGTATCGTCTTTTTATTATTTTGAGTTCACTTTCGAGGAAGCTCTTTGTGGAATGATACAAATCGTTTCACGTGGAACGTTGCACATCTAACGATCTCCACGGTTCAACCCCTTAATATTGGACACTAGCTAGCTTTTTCTCAGATTGACGCATCATAATGCAATGGATTTGGGCTCTATGGTTCCTTCGTTGACCAGGCGCAGGTAATCTGTCGGCGACCAGTCGTGTAGACTGCCGTGAATACGGTCTTTGTTGTAATAACGGATATAACGGTCTACCTCGGAAAAGGCTTCTTCGTAGCTTTCGAAACAATGTCGCTGGTAACACTCACGTTCCAGAACACTATGAAACGATTCAATAAAAGCATTTTTATTCGGTGTTCGAACGGGTGTCCGCTCATGCTCTAAACCTGCTTCTTCACAGAAGTTATAAAACGCTTTGCTTATAAACTGAGGGCCGTTATCGGTACGAATCACGAGCTTTGGCTCGGTCTTAGGGATACGTCGCGTTACCATAGCCTGCCGGAGCGTATGCAGGATGCTCTGCGTGTCGCAGGCTTTACCGCGATGGTGAGCGACGATTCGACGATCAAAAACATCAATAATACTTGCGAGGAAAAAGTGCCGGCGTTTCCCCGCAACATAACCGTACTTGATATCCATCTGCCACAATTGGTTAGGCCCATCTACCGTTCGGTTATTAGCTACTTTTCTCGGTACGGTATGGATTTGTTCGCGCTGAGGGAGAAGGATACTGAGAGACTTACAGAGCCGATATACTTTCTTTTTGTTAATTACCAGATTGTACTTTCGGCGTAACAACACGGTTAGTTTTCGGTAGCCAAACGCTGCATTTGGCCCTTGAATCAAACGACGAAGAAACCCGACAATCCGAGTGTCCGAAATACGATTCCCTTGCTGGTTGTAAGAGTATCCAGGGATTTTTCGTCCGCTACTTATGGGTTGCTGGCGTTCAGGGTGTTTCAAGTGATAATAATATGTTGAGCGAGGAACATCGCAGATCCGGAGCACCGTACGGACAGGATATCCTCGCTCAATCCAACCTATCGCGGTTTGTAGTCGGGATACTTTTTTTTAACGAGATCCTTAAGAATCTGGTTTTCTAATTCTTTTGCGCCAAGAAGTTTCAAAGCTTCATTGTATTTCTCCTGTAATTCTTGATAGTTGGCTACATCTTGCTGTATTTGTTGTGTTTCTTTTTGTTTTTTAGCCACCAGTTCCCCCACCTCATCTTCGTATTGACGAACCCAAGTCGTCAGCGTTTTAGGAGACATGCCGTACTTTCGTGCCACGACCTCTGTCCGGAGGCCAGAAAGCACCTCTACGACATACTCCTTTTTCGCCTCAACTGGGCATCTAAATCGTCTTTTCATGAACACTCTCCTCATTTCATTTAGTGTATCTGAGGTAGCTTTGAGTGTCCAATTGGATTAGGGGGCTTTAAAGTCCAGACACGCTATTTAGGCGATTTTACGCGTTTTTATTTTCTAACGATCTCAGGAGACCTTATTTGGGCAAAATGAAGTGAGATCGGATGTTCTTATCGTGTTTTCAGCAAAATAAGCTTTCTGGTGATCGTTACAATTCCAACACGCTCTATATCGTTCCAATAAGCTAATCTGAGATCGTTAGAATAATGCGGGTGCGGACAATGACCGTAACTACTTTCACCGGTATATAGGGGTGCTCCGATATTCAGAAGTTGAGTCTCTTTATTTTCCACGCGCTTCCCGTGCACATAGAGTATAATAGGCAGGTATATGTTACATGTACGGTGCAATGCTGGTAAGTAAGATCATTAACATGGTTACCGAGACCAAAATAACGTGAGCAGACAGCATTTCAAAACTAAACGCAAAAGAGGTAAATGATGAGTAAGCAGTATTTTAAAGATTATGGCTTGGGGGAAGAAATCGTCAAAGCACTGGACAGTCTGGGTTACGAGAATCCCACCGAAGTTCAGACCCGGGTTATTCCCGTTGCACTGGAGAATCAGGATCTTGTGGTAAAATCACAGACGGGCAGCGGCAAAACAGCCGCATACGGTATTCCACTCTGCGAGCTGGTAGACTGGAACGAGAATAAACCGCAGGCCCTGATTCTGACCCCCACACGGGAGCTGGCCCTGCAGGTCAACGAAGATATCACCAACATTGGTCGCTTTAAACGTATTAAAGCAACTGCGCTGTATGGACAATCTCCTTTTCACATTCAAAAAGCCGAGCTGAAACAACGGACCCATGTGGCTGTGGGCACACCAGGCCGAGTATTGGATCATATTGAACGGGGCACGCTGCCGCTGGATCGCATCGCATATCTGGTCATTGACGAAGCAGATGAGATGCTGAACATGGGCTTTATCGAGACGGTGCGAGCGATTATTCAGGCACTACCGCAGGAACGGACAACGATGCTGTTCTCCGCAACGTTCCCGGAAGATGTAGCGAAGCTTTCACGTCAATACATGGATACTCCTGTAGAGATCGAGATTAAAGCTAGCGGACTGACTACAGCAACGATTGAACATGCCGTGATTCGCACGTCGGAAGTGAACAAAACTGCACTGCTTCAGGACTTGTTTATTACAGAAAACCCAGACAGCTGTATTGTATTTTGCCGCACACAGGAGAATGTCGATAAGCTGTTCCGCGTGTTGGCTGATTTGGACTATCCGGCAGATCGTATCCATGGCGGTATGGAGCAAGATGAGCGAATTGAAGTGATGAATGCCTTCAGACGTGGACAATTCCGTTATCTGATCGCCACTGACGTTGCCGCGCGTGGAATTGACATCACGAACATCACCCATGTCATCAATTATGATATCCCGCTTGAAAAAGAAAGCTATGTACACCGTACAGGCCGCACGGGCCGTGCAGGGAAAACAGGAAGAGCCTTCACTATGGTCACCCCAAAGGATGGCAGACGTCTTGCGGAGATCGAATCCTACATTGGGTTTGAGATTCCTGTGGTCAAAGCCCCTTCAGAAGATGAGGTAGATCGCTGCCGGGAAGCATTCGAGAAACGCCTCAAGATCGCACCTGAACGCAAAAAGGACAAGCGTGAGCAGTTGAACCAGCAGATCATGAAGCTGAATTTCAACGGAGGTAAGAAGAAAAAACTTCGTGCGGTTGATTTTGTAGGAACGATTGCGAAGATTGAAGGCGTAAGTGCAGACGATATCGGGATTATCACGATTCTGGATAACGTGACGGATGTGGAAATTCTGAATGGTAAAGGTCCACTTGTCCTGGAAGTTATGCAGCATACTACGATCAAGCGTATGCAACTTAAGGTACGTAAAGGTCACAAAAATTAACGAAGAAGCAACGAAACAACGAACAACGAAAGAAGAAACAAATCCATTTCTTCGCTTATGAACTCAAATCAAAACCAGGGATAAAGACTTTTGAAGTCTGTCCCTGGTTTTTTATCTACATATAACAAATGCCATTCCATCTAGGATGACTATAGATCTTATCTCATTTTTAAATCCCTACACCGTAATATTCAGATCTACTTTTTCTTCTTACGCACCGCTCCATCGTGGATAGAATACCGAAACAGCTTATCCTCCGCACTACCTTGATCATCCGTCACCTGAAAGGTTCCAGCATCCGCCGTCTTGTATACCCCTCCTGTCACAAAACTGAACACAGCCTGATCATCCTTGCCCCAATATGGGTTTAACATGACAAAAGATGCTCCATCGATGCCTTTTACGGTACGTTTGCCATTCGCATTATATAGACTATTTCGATCCTTGGCCCAGCTCTGGGGATCAGCTTCGAGCAAATGAGTAAAGCTAGCACGGTCTATCTTTTTATTGACTATGCCCCACAGATATACCTGATTCGCATCTACAGCCCAACTACCGGATGGTGTGAGCACTTCAAAACTTGCCGCATCCGCTCCCTTGATCCGTTGAAGTACATCATCAGGATGACCGAAAGGCTGACTCGTACGCGCATACTGCGCATGATATACGTCGTTCTGATCTCTGGATAAACCCAGATGCTCCGTACCGCCTAACAATTCAAATGTGAATACGTCCGCTCCCTCAACACGATACCCGTTATAATAAACATGCTGCTTGTCTCGACCAAATCGGCCTCCAAGTGACTCGAAGCTCTTCGGATCTGCTTCACGGATGATACGCCACTGAAAATAAACCCGATTCCGATCACGCGCAAACTGTTCGTCTAGCGGTTCAAATGAACTTCGATCCGCGCCGCGAACCAAATTAAAAGTTTCTTTAGCATCTCGCCTGTACCCACTGCCAGACTCCGTCCGATAGAATACGGAGGTAGCCGTAGCATACCAATTTCCCGTAAGCTGCACCACATTATCCGCATGATGAGCGTAGTCAGTCTGCCACCAGCCCGGTATATCTGGGTAATGCTCCCGGAGCCAATCTACGATCTCATGTTTATATTCATTGGCGTAACGAAGGCCGCTCGACAAGTGAAACAAATGATCCCGATCCGTACAGTAATCATGCTGCGCAATGACTGTACTTGTATCAATGTCATTGAACACATGAAAATGCTGGCTGTCTTTGACATAGAGCTGATGTTTATCCTTTGCAAAATAAGGCGTCCCTGGCAACAGCTCAAAGCTGCCTGGATCGGAGGGAGAGACGGGCTTGTCCTCCAGATAGACATGCTGCGAATCAGAGCTGTAATCCTCATGCAAGACGCGGAACGCTTCCGTATCTTGACTGAACAAACTGGCCTTGTTCGTACGTGCATTGAACCACCATATACCCTGATGATCCTTGAAGTAGGCAAATGTCAGCCAGCCTTTGGGGTAGGTCGATAAGACTTCGAAACCATCAGCAGTGATCCCGCCTTTGACCAGAACCGCGTCTCCGTCCTCTTTCTGCAAGACCACTAGAGCCTTCGCATTGATCACAAAGCGATCCATAACCGTTTCTCCTCCAATCCAAGAAATACATGGTCAGAAATTATAAGTGTGAGCCACCACTGGCATCCAGACATTGTCCTGTCATCCAGCGACTATCCGCCGAGGCAAGAAATGCAGCGATATCAGCCACATCCTCGGGTTCTCCCCAGCGATTCATTACAGAGAGCCCGGCTGCATACGCCTGTCCCTGTGGGTTCGCAAGTGTTCCTTCATTCATCTCGGTGTTAATGATACCTGGTTGTATGGCGTTAACCCTGATCTGGCGGCTTCCCAGTTCTTTGGCTAGCAGCTTCGTGAACGTATCCATGGCCCCTTTGGTCATACTATAAGCAAACACTCCTGGGGAAGATACGCGTGTAACAAAAGAGGATATATTGATGATACACCCTCCATCCCGAAGCCGAGAGACGGCCTGCTGTGTCACAAATAGCGGTGCTTTTACATTAATTCTTATGACATCTTCAAAAGATTCTTCCGTCGTTTCCTCCAGGCTAAGGATCTGTCCTATGCCAGCGTTATTCACCAAAATATCCAACTTGCCTTCTTGCCCATGCTTCTGAACAGCAGCATCGATCTTGGAAAACAATGCATGAATGCCATCCAGCGTACTTAAATCAGCTCCTATGGCCTGCCCCTGTCCACCACGGTCTATGATGTGCCGCACCACACTCTCCGCTTCCGCCTGCCTTGTTGCAAAATGCACAAGAACGTATGCCCCCTCCTGTGCCAGGCGGATCGCAATACTCCGGCCAATACCTCTGCTCGCACCTGTTACTACGGCTACTTGTCCTTCCAGTCTTCTGCATGTCTCGTTCATAACGTCATCCCCTTCAATGAATAATCTGACCTTCGCAAAGGCTCAGGACAGTTATATCACGAGACGACAATCACAATCTTGCTCTTATATTCGGGCGATACCTCAATCACTTGTACAGTCCCAAACGGTGATGAAGCTGCTCTCGAATCTCTGTTTGATTGAGTACTTTAACGATCAGCGCAGGTGTGTACTGCTGTTGCATGATTTCAAAAGAAAGCTCCGGACTGCACGATGAGGAAACCGTCTGAAACAACTGATAGAAATATAGGCCATTCGGTTCGTCTGAGCCTCTATACTTATACGGTGCCTGATAAATCAGGTAAGGCATTTGGGCCAGATCAGGCTTGTGAAATCCCTTTTTATCGTGATCCGACAGCAGATTTATCCATCGCGGGTCATCGCCCATATCCTCAATCAAGTTATAACGAGATGTCTTCATTTTCACGTTCTCCAATATGAGTTCAGTCACGTCGGCTGTATTCTCTCTCGCAAAACCGTATACGTACCCCGCCTGACTCGGCTCCTCGCTATGATCGGTGCGGCTCAAACAGGCAAAGTACAACGCGCGTAGCGGAGACGCTGTAAGTTCCAGCAAGTTCGTAGGCAGACCCTCATGGTGACACCAGGCTAACACATGCTCGCGCTCCCACTCTCCCGCTTGATCTGCCATATCTCGGACATAATCATTTACTGCATCCACATAATATTCCGGGTTATCTCGAAGCAATCGCGCTATTCCTGATCGAAGTAAAGACGAGGATTGAGTGGCATATCGCCTGTTTTCTCCGCGATAATAATACCCCTCCTGACCATTCGGTAACTCTTCGATCATCGCTATATAGTCTTTTATCGAATTTACCTCATAGTATACGGCATCATTCATAGCATCTAGCACCTCCAGCTCCTATATGTGTTTTATCCTTCATTTCCCTACAAACATACTACCATTTATTTACTACTTCATCTGATATCAGGCTTCATATCACAGTCAATGGGGACGGAATTCATGCTCTTACCGCTTATTCACCAACAGATGTTGCTATGTTCAGCAATCTCTGAATTGTTTACTTGCTAAATATTGTAAATCAACTACAATAGATTTGAAAGCGCTTTAATTATTTTCTAATCTATATGGAGGTGTACGTAATGGGAAAACGTAAGACGGTCTGGCTTCTGGTTTTCACACTCGCATTAACGATGTTTGGTCTACATCCTGAACGAAGCAACGCGGCAAGTGTAGCAATTACCAATGGTACCGATTGGCTTGATACGGCTGGCAATCCCATTCATGCCAACAGCGGTAACATCCTGCAGGTAGGCTCAACGTATTATCTGTATGGTGAACACGCTGTGGGCGGTAAGTTTGACAGCGTGAACGTCTACACCTCAACGGATTTGAAAAATTGGACCTTCAGCAATGCCATCTTGACCAAAGACTCCGCGACGGAACTCGCCTCCAGCAAGATTGAACGTCCCAAAGTGATCTATAATGCCTCCACCAAGCAATATGTACTCTGGGCTCACTATGAGAACGGAACAGACTACAACCTCGGCCGCGTTGCGGTAGCCACAAGCAGTACACCCAACGGCAAATTTACGTATGAAGGCAGCTTCCGCCCGCTTGACTATGAATCTCGTGACATGACTGTTTTTGTGGACACGGACGGCACAGGTTATCTCGTAACGGCCTCCCGTAAAAACGGCGGTGCGAATGATACGATGGCTATTTTTAAGATGAATGCAAGTTATACAGGGGTACAGTCTTTTGAAGGATGGTTATTCGAGAATGCATACCGCGAGGCCCCGGCTGTTGTGAAAAAAGGAAACCGCTACTATCTCTTCACCTCCCAGGCCGCTGGCTGGTATCCGAATCAGGGTGCATACGCTACAGCTACTTCAATGACCGGGCCATGGTCTGCACTAACGCCTTATGGCAACCCGTCTGCCTTCGGCTCCCAGATCCATGATATTGCCACGATTCAGGGCAGCAGCACCACTTCGTATATCTATATGGCGGATCGCTGGAATCCAATGAATCTGGGCGAGCACAAACATATCTGGTTGCCCCTCACGCTGAATGACGGCAATGGAACGGCGTCAATGGAATGGTATACCACATGGAATATTGATGCAGCAACAGGTCAGATCACGTTACCTGCTCTCGTCAATCATGCCCAAGGCAAGACAGCCTCCGCCAGCTCGACGGCTTCTGGCTCGTCGCCTTCCCTTGTCAATGACGGTAACTATCAGACCTCATGGGTGGCTTCTTCCAACAGTTGGCCTGCGTGGTGGCAGGTCGATTTTGGAGCACCAAAGACCATTACGGAGATTGATACTTCGTGGTTTATGTATAAAGGTTCCGAGGGGTATTACAAATACAAAATCGAGATTAGCAACGATGGTGTAAACTACTCCACGCTGGATCGCACCAATAATCTGACATATGGTTTCACCACGGATGCGGTGCATTTCACGGCCCGCTATGTGCGAATAAATATGGTTAACGCTGTCTTGTGGAACAATCCGGGCAACTGGTACACCCCAACACTGCATGAAGTCAAAATGCTGGGCCCATCCACGCCTGAAGCTACAGGCTACAGCCAGTTCGCTTCACACAATGTACCGGATCGCATGATCCGTCACGCCAACTATGTTGCTCGCATTGATGCAAATGTCACCCCCGCTCTGGATGCCCAGTTCCGCGTTGTACCGGGTCTTGCCAGCTCTACAGGTGTTTCGCTGGAGGCAATCAACTACCCTGGTTATTTCCTGAAGCGTAATGCGAGTAATAAAATTGTACTTGAAGCCTTCACAAACACCACTGCATATAAAGGCGATGCCACGTTCCTGATCAGCCCCGGCTGGGCAGATGGCACCAAAGTATCTTTGCAATCATACAGCCAACCGGGATATTACATCCGACATTATGATTATGTGTTGCAACTGGATGCCGTGAATGCCGCCAGCAATACGACTACAAAAGCAGATGCTACGTTTGGGCGATTGAATTTCTAAGCAACAATGATGTTCAAATTCACCTTTCTCCATGCTCAGCAGACTATTTCCTTCACAAGAAATAGTCTGTCTACCCATCAATTGAACCTATGATTCGAGAAATGAAAGATTAATTTGCGCCCATCCTCGTCTGCATCTGCGGTTATGGCAACGTTCTCCTCATACAGTCCTTGCGTATAATTCGCTACCGTCTTGCGCCAGAAATGCTGACCCGTTTTGTTTTTCTCCCCTGGATTGGTGAATATCTCCCAGTTGCCCTCAAACATAGCGAAGATCATTACAGCCGCCTTCTCCGCGATACCCATTCCCCGATACGGCTGCAACAGGAAAAATTCATGCATGAAAAAATCGATGCCTGACGCACAGTGAGGCGGTGTTGCCACCATTGCAAATCCAGCAGGTCTGTCCTCAGCCATGATCAGGAAGGGATAGAGACAGTCCGGCTTTTCCCACCATATATTTTGTACATCGTATTGGTCGTGTAATGTTCGGTAATCAGAACTCGCTTCGTAAATACCATGTACATTCGGTCGATGTGCCTCCTGCAACCCATAATGTCCAGACAGGTCATGCAGGTATAACGGATACATGTTTTTGATGATATATGCCTTATCATGATTTGTCAGTTCCACTTGGATGTTCATGTTTATCTAAATCACCGTTCCTTCCACTGGTTACGGCCGCTTCCTTACTCTATATAAGTAAACGTGCTCTCTGGACTCTATTGTACGAATGCTGGAGGTGGACAGATATGTAATATTCGTTTTCTAATCATTCTGTACATCCACATGTCTACTCATTGAAAAACATAGTAAAAAGCCACATCCGATGGCTCGAATGTGACTTCCTTTTCATCCAATCTCATTTCATTTCTATTTCTATTTCGCTTCGCTTTTTACAATATACAATTTTCTTAATACTCTCGATGGATAAACAATATTGCTCTGCAAGCTCATCGATCGTTGCTTCCGTAGCAAACTTCTGGCGAATCTCGTTGTTCCGCTCCCGAATCAGTTGTCGACCGCCTGAATTCTCCCCCCATTTCTTATGGGTATCCTTAGGCCTCGGAATATAGATTAATCCACCAGGAAGATGACGTTGTATCTCTTCGAGCAATGCCTTCGGAAGGACGGCATCCGCATTCACATATTTCATCGTACTCCACTCCTTAAAAAGTTAATCTTTAAGGCAGCAGAGTCTTACGAAGAAACTTTTGACTTCATCGTGTCAATGATGGCGGGAATGGATATTAGGCTCTATGCAAACAACCGCCGTTGTTCCTCGCATGGACTCTACATAGAGCGTGTCGTGAAACCTATTATGAATCGAATCATGGTAGCCCCCCTTTCGCTGAATCGATATAAAATTACGTAAAATCATGCCCCGGCATTTCAAATTACACTCCTATATCTTCCATATAGGAAACTGATATCCTTTAATCCTCCTTATACTGCGCTACACTTTGCTCCAACATCGTACGGACCTGCTCTTGCAATTCTGGTGGAGATATCACCTTGACCTCGGGTCCATAGGAGAGTAGCCTACGCGCTGTAAAAGCAAACTCCGAATGTGGCACAACGCCGCGCCACTCTTGATCTGATACGGTCTTGAATAATGTATCCGACGCGGCTATTCTTGCCCCGAATGCTGTAAATTGCAGTACAACCTCTTCGCCATCCGTGTGCGCTGCCTGTTTCAGCCATGCTTTTAGTGTGGGTACAGATTCATCCATCTGATCCAGCACTGTAAGCTGCTTTATTCGATCCACACGATATAACAATACGCGATCGTTATGCCGTGCAGGCATGTACCAATACCCCTGCTCATAATAGATGCCTATGGGATTGACGGTCACCTTTTTCCAGCCACTGCGAGCGTTGTACAAAAATGAAATCACTTTCTTCTCGACTGCGGCTGTTAACAGATCCGATGTAAGGGAATCGTGGTGATCACCCGGATGTTGCATAAAAGCTATGTGTTCCCGTAGCCCTACAATCCGTTCCTGTACATCCGAAGGCAGTGTAGAGAAATACTGTTCTGCCAGATGTCCACGAATCGAACCATACGGAAAATCAGGAACCATCTCCAAATATTCAAGCATCATAAACAAACCTAATGCTTCCTGCTGCGTCAGCTGCAGAGGTGGCAAAATGCGATTGGGCAGCACACGGTACCCACCGTTAACACCTACCTCCGTGTATAGGGGAAAGCCCATCGTCTGTAATGCATCCAGATCACGCTGGATGGTTCGAACCGATACTTCGAATCGTTCTGCCAGCTCCCGAGCCGTGAACTTATGTCTGGAATCCATGAGGCGCATCATCGCCAGCCTGCGTTGATTCATCCTATCCCCACCTTAACTACGTCACTTTATGTCATAGAAAAATTGTAACATATCCGGGCTATTCCACGAACGCGAAGACGTTATAGCATCCTTGAATGATTTTGCTTTGCAGGCAGGCTCTCCACACATAAATGTAGAATATTAAAGCATCTACCATTAAATGTCGGGAGTTGAGACCAACAATGACCAGTAAAGAAATCTTTCCTGTAAATGTACGTGAGATTATTGATTACATAGAACATGGCGATGTATTGAAGGGGCCTTACCTTTCGGTTACCCATGACGGTGCAGTGACTGGAACAGCATTCGAGACACAAGATTCGTTCACGAATCTGGAGGAAGCCCTGATATTTTATCAGGAAGAAGACGTTGAGCCGCCTTGTTACTTTCTACTGGACATTACCGCAGACGCCTTAGGAGATATTCCACCTGCCTCTGGAGAGGAGCAAAAATCCCTCGACCGAGCATTTATTCTGTATGAAGAAGAGCAAGACTTCTACGGCATAATGAAGAAAAAATTAGAGGGACAGGCCCCGGAATTGGGCCTGAAGCCTGATCAACTTAACCACCTTGCTGATATTATCAGCAGTGATCTATTTCAGATTGCGAGAGCGCGATTGTTAGGCAAGGAGCCACATCCGTATTTTGAAGAGATGTTTAATATCTATAAAAATCAAGGACTGCCTGTAGGCTGGGTAGGTGGCGAATCTGCTGCAGAAGGACAATTCATCATCTACACTCGTCCTTAACATCCGAAGGTACACGCCAAGCTAATGCTCAATCAACCAGCGATATCAAAATATCAACGGCTGGTTGAAGTTTCACCTAGGCCTCCATACAAGAAATGAAGAACAAACGTTATTCTATAGAAAAACATGTTCAAGGAGGTTTCTCACAATGAACAACCTGCAAGGAATGGGAACAAAGATCGCACAACTCCGCCGGTCTAGCGGCATGACGCAGGAGGAGTTAGGAAAGCTTTTATCCGTGTCAGCACAAGCTGTTTCCAAGTGGGAGAATAGTGATTCTTTACCGGATCTTCCCCTGATCGTAAAGATAGCAGAAACGTTTAATTGCTCGACCGATTACCTATTAGGACGTGAGGGTGGACTCATATCATTAATCCCTCAAATCCGTGAGACACTCCATAAGATGGAGTTAACAGATCGAATCGCATTTCTCGAACATATGATTACACTAACCGAAGGGCCTCCCTCTACACTACCTGTTAGTTCAAGTGGAAATCCATCTCTAGTACATATACACCTTGGTCCAGCAGGTTTAGGTCTCTGGGCGAAAGATCGCCTTGCTTGTATTGCTACACCGATATTCTTGAAAGAATCGGTGGAATTGCTGAGGACAGCAGCTGCATTCCCGCTCAACTTGTTATCGGATGACGTCCGCCTGGTCTTACTCATTCTCTTGCGAGAAATAGATGACTTGAAGCCAGAGTATGCACTGGATGAAAAGACACTACGAACGTACCTGCCAGACTCTATACATCTGGATCAGGTTCTTACGGAGTGCATTGAACTTGGGTTTGTCGACCGCGTACGCGGTGGATATCGACTGAATTTCAGAGCTGATCTTACTGTGCGGCTACTCGCAATGGTTCATCAGATTATAAATCAACAGGGAACTATGAATGTAACAGTAGGCAACGTATAACCCGCCGAATCCTACGATTGATACAACAAACACAGATGTAACCGAAGTTACCACTCAAATTAAAATATGAATTCTACAATATATTTCAATAAACAGATCGGAGTGGGGATTTTGAGAGACCGGATTGCAGCCTTTCGAGGCTCGAAGCATTTTGAATTAAAACATGTTACGGATCACGTCATTGCGACCATTGCGGTTCCAGGAACAGGATCATTAGGGAATGCAACCATCATTGATCTGGGCGATGCAACAATGGTCGTGGATACTTTCCTAACCCCGCAGGCCGCATCAGACCTGAAAGAAGCAGCCACTTCTATTACAGGGAAACCGGTAACCTACGTTGTGAATACACACTGGCACAGTGATCATACCTCTGGAAATCAAGTGTTTGTACCCGAAGCTCTCATCATCTCAACAACGACTACCCGTGACATTATGGATACCTTTTCAAGACAAAGAATAGCTCAATATCGGGAGAATACGGAGCAGATGAATCAGGCGATTCATCAACAAGAAATACAACTGCAGCAAGAGACCGATGAAAAGTTAAAACGAGAGATGGCCTGGGATAATGCCAGTGACCGTGAGTTTATGCAGATGCTCCCCGATCTGGTACATACCGTTCCCGCGATAACCTTTAATCAACAGATGGTCATTCACGGTAGTCAATGTACCGTCCAACTCCTTACATTTGATGGGGGACATACCCAGAGTGACACCATCCTGTATATTCCTGAAGAGAAAATCGTTATTACAGGAGATCTGGTCCTGTCCAAACACCATCCGGTTCTGGCTAATGCCAACCCGCAGGAGTGGCGGCGTATATTGGAACAGATCGAGCAGCTTGGGGTGGAGACAATCATTCCCGGGCATGGAGAGGTATGCTCTCTGCAAGAGCTTCATGATGTAAAAGGATATATTCACGATATGCTGGCTCTGGTGACAGAAGCCGTGAAGACCAAACAATCTATAGATGATATTGAAGTACCGCACAACTATAAGGAATGGTCGTTTACAACCTACTTCAAATCGAATTTAAGCAAAATTCACACGCTTATCACGGAGTCAGAAACATAGTGTAGTTTATAAAATTTTGAAATTTGCATAAAATCAACATTGAATTATTTTCCATTACAGGGTATGGTAAAGACAGCTTAGCGATAAGCAAGTTCCTTACACGAAGGGAGAGGTTTTAAATGGCTGCTACTTATATGAATATGGTGGTTCAGTATTAAAACCGAATAGCTGGCATATCTGAAAAAAGCGGGATGACTCCCGTATTATTTATTATGCCATCCAAAGTAACCTTTCGTGAATATTGCTGTTTGCAGATACGATGAAGGTCGTATCTTTTTTGCGTCCTGATGCCGCAGAACAGTAGCTTCTTAAGAGGCTGCTTGTTTGCGGCATTTTTGCGTCCAAAAACAACATTTAAAGGAGCTAACCTTATACCCATGATGAATTTAAAAACCTACGGATATATCGAAACAGAAGAGGTCCCCGATGGATTAATACCTGGAAGAATCACAGAACTTCGGCGGGAGCAATTCACGGTCATGACAGAGCTCGGTGAAGTCAACGCAGTATTGAAAGGTTCATTTTATTATCAGGCGGATATGCCAACCGACTTCCCTTGTGTGGGGGATTTTGTCCTGCTGCGCTACAACGATATCGGTGATTCCCTGATTGTTAAGGTGCTTCCCCGAAGGTCCAAATTCTCGCGCGCAGACTATGCAGGCCATGCTGCAGGCTATGCCAAAACGATATTGGAGCAGGTTGTCGCCACCAATTTCGATGTCGTATTTATCCTGACTTCGTTGAACCAAGATTTCAATGTGAATCGCATTCTGCGTTACCTGACACAAGCCAGACAAAGCGGTGGTAAACCGGTCATCATTTTGACTAAGGCAGACCTCGTTACAGCGGATCATACCATGCTCACAGAAGTTAAACATCGCATCTCCGATGTACCTGTTCATGTGATCAGCAGTCATACTCGCTTGGGGCTGAACCAACTGGACACTTATCTAGCACCAGGTCAAACCGTTGTATTTCTCGGCATGTCTGGCGTGGGTAAATCCTCTCTGCTCAATGCATTAATTGAAAATGACGTCATGAGAGTGCAGGCCATACGGGAGGACGACAGCCGTGGACGCCATACCACAACACATCGTCAACTCTTTATGTTGCCTTCGGGCGCAATGGTTATTGATACGCCTGGCATGCGTGAGCTTGGGCTTTTCGATGCTGACGAAGGTATTCATGCAAGCTTTGCCGATGTCGAAGCATTATTCGCTCAGTGCCGCTTTACTGATTGCCGTCATCAGACCGAGCCTGGATGTGCGGTTCTCTCTGCACTCGCGGACGGTTCATTACAAGATGAACGTTGGGAGAATTATATTTCCCAGCAGTCAGAGAACAAGTATGTACAACACAAAACGAACTACCTCATCGAAAAAAGAGCAAAAAACAAAATTTACAGGATTCAGAGTAAACAAACCAACAAAAGCGGAGGTCGGAAGAAATGAATAAGACGAAGATGACGAAAATAAAGATGCAAACGTTAACTCATGTTTTAAACCAATATTTTAAGAAGAACATTATTGTAGCGGACTATCATACAACCACTCTACATGGCGGAACTGTGGGTAACGTCAATCTGGTAACAGGAACAGCCGAAACCGAAGATGGCCAAAAGTTTCCTTACCAACTTGTACTGAAGGTTCAGAAACAATGGGAACGTTATAATGATCCCGGTTCCTGGCGCCGGGAATATGATCTGTACATGTCTGACCTCGAAACAACATTCTCGGAAACCTTTCGCTGGCCCACATGTTATTACGCGGAGATGAATGCCGAGGAAAATGAATTTCAGCTGTGGCTGGAATATATCGATGGCGTATCTGGTCTTGATCTATCTGTTGACATGGTTGAACAGGCTGCGCTGGAATTAGGGCGTTATCAAGGCAAGCTGTATGCGGAACAGCCCGCAGTGCTGAAGAGTCTGACCAACTTGAGCCATGCCGATCTCATGAAAAATACGTATCTGCACTATCGCTCATGGCCTGTCGTTTATAATTACATCCGTTCTGAAGACTGCGAATTCCCACCCCATATCCGGCAAATGTTGATCGATATGGATGAACACTCGGACGAACTGTTCGCTCGTATCGAACAGTTGCCACTTGTGTTAAACCATCGGGATTTCTGGGTGACCAATCTGATCTATGCCGATGGGAACATCGCGCCCATCGATTGGGATACATCGGGGTGGGGATACTTTGGAGAGGATATCGCAAGCCTGGTTGCCGATGAGTGCGATATTGAGCATATGGTGGAATATTATCAGCGCTGTGTTCCTGCGTATTATAAGGGCTTTGCGGAATATGCCGATGCTCCCCCACTCGCCGACCACTGTGTACACGAGATGATTCTGTTCGTGTTTGGATACAGACTTGTCGAGGGTTATGTACATGCCGAGTCCGATGCGGCGAAGGAAGAAAACCTGCATATACTCCAGAAAATCTATGAAATGAAATATAGCCCGCTACAGGGATAAACGGTGCGGTAGTTCATTGCTTATCCATGCTTCCAGGCTCCCTCCTTGGCTGTACTTTAAGTAAATAAGCATTTAAACTACGTCAAGTATTGTCATAGTTATGGTGTATCTTACAGGTATCACAGGAAGGGAGCAATGAACGATGAATACTTCTAATTCAAAAACGATTCTTTACATTGCCATGAGCCTGGATGGATATATTGCCCGATTGGATGGTACGTTCGATTGGTTGCTTGATGTGGAAGGTGATGGCGGCGATAACGGCTATGCCACATTCTATGAAACGATTGGCAGTGTGGTTATGGGACGTTCCTCGTACGAGGCAGTGCTTACCATGCCGGGAGACTTCCCTTATGCAGATCGTCCGACTTATGTGCTTTCTCGCTCAGAACAACCACCTGCACCGCATGTACAATTCACAACCGAGAGCGTAAAAACACTCATTCCCCAGCTGAAACAGTCTTTCGAGGGAGATGTTTGGATTTTAGGCGGCGGCCAGCTTGTTCAATCTGTGATGGAGCAGCAGTTACTGGATGAAATTGAGGTCGCTATTATCCCGAAAATACTGGGTGAAGGTATTCCCTTATTTCCAAAAGGCACCGTGCCCACACTGCTGAAGATGATTCGTACTCAGACGCTTGGGCAGATTATATCCATCCGTTATGAGGTGCAATGCCATCTTGCAACAGAGGGTTCATTAGAATTAAACGACCAGACTCGATAAAAACAACTCGAAGAAGACCGCACAGCGTCCCGCTGCGCGGTCTTTCGTTACCCTTGGGTATATAACAACCATTGGGAGAATTTATATAAGTTGGAGAGTTCATTTACACAACTTGTATATTATAGAATTCGCCGAATGTACTCTGTTAAAACATCAGCCGACCGGCGATGTGATTGATCTCCAGGATGTGACCTTGCGCCCATCGTTTCCTCGGTCGTATTTGGCAACTGAAGGATCGACACAGCATGATCTCTTGTTTGCCCGTGATAGGCATCCACCGCACGGTAGATGGCGGGAAGCAGAGAAGATCCAAGCATGCCATACGCCCAGATGATATGCGCTTGCGGGTTATTTTTTCGCAGCTTGATCAGAAAGCGCTCCACTGCATTCTCGAACTTGGCCAAGTCTGCCTCATGATACGTCCCGTCTCCGTTGAGGCGTTGCTTGTACACTTGTCCTGTGATTGGATCTGTCCACGCTGGAGACTGGAATGCACCATCGTCATTGCTGCCCAGATTGACTACAATAACATCAGGCTGCCAGGAGCTAAAATCATGTGGCTCTAACGCGCCAAGTTGCTCATTTCGCTCTCCCTTCAGCAGACCGCAGACCTGTTCATAATACGCCGGAATATTGCCATTCGGATTGTTGTCCCAACTGCTCAGCACGCCCCATCCGCTCTGAGAAATGACACGGTACTCTGCATCTAAGGCCTCAGCCGTCATGAACGTATAATTGTGCAGTGCACTGAACCACATGGGTACCCAGTCCTCTTCTGTCTTCGCCCCAATTGCTCCTTCTCCCGAGGTAATGCTATCTCCGATAAACTCGATTTTAAGAGGTTTCTCTTCTACAGGTAGGAACGTGCCATCCGCCTTCACCGCATGAAACTGCAGACTGTTGCTCAGGTCACCACTCATCGCCTGTACATCCTTGATGATACGCACATTTTTGACCGCATTAGGATTCATGCCACGAAATACACAGATCCAGGCTCTACCCCTGGTTAACATCTGACGGCTTACCGGAACACCATTGATAACAATGCTGATCCAGTGCTCAAGCAGATCATAGGAGGATTCTATTTCAACCCAAAATTCCGCACCCTGTACGTTCAATTCGACTGCACTACCTGTCCAAAACAAGGTCAATGGTGACCGCCCGGCCGTAGTTCTACCGTGTATTTTTACATGCTGTACATTCGAAATAGCGATAACCTCTAATTCTCCATTGGAGCTGTTACTCATAGGAAACCTCCTGTTCAATTCATGGTTATATTCTCACTTATCGGATACTACCACCCGGAATGGAGCATGCCCTGTTTCCGCATGAAGAAGCTGTGTGGGTTTACGCAGACGCAGACTGCAGACCAGTCTAAATATAGCCCGCTTCTGTTCAACTTCCACCCATGAAACATCAATCCATAGAGGAACCAACGGGGCATGCCAGCATAGGAGATCCACGGCCTCATCCACTGTAAATTGCCGATGCTCTACATTCTGCGGAGCAAGCACAACCAGCCGCATCATCTCGTCTGCACCGTTCAGCGATTTGTCCAGTTCGGGAGCAGGTTCAATGAGCAAGCCAATCTCTTCATACTCCAGTTGGTCCCGCTCCCTAATCTCTTCGATGGCCTGTATCAGATGTGCTCGGAAGATTACTTTATCCATCTGAGTTATTCGCTCCATAAACCCATGCCCTCCCTGGTCGTGATATGTACTGACACAACTGATGAATCTATCTATATGTTTACACGGACACTCCAACTTATATATACCTTTTATAATTATTATGCACAACAGCAAAAATCCCCTGCAAGCAACCCTGTTCAAGTTCATCATATCAGATGTGCTCAAGTCCATGGTTTGCCCGTAAGGGATATGTTCATTTATTTTTGATTATCGGGGGAAAAAGATAGCCTTTTCCGGCTTCTCTTCTGCGCGTTACAGCACCTTACCCAGGAATGCCTTGGTCCGTTCATGACGCGTATTCTGAAAAAGTTCCTCCGGTGTGCCTTCTTCGACAATATAACCTCCGTCCATGAAGATCACCCGATCCGCGACCTCACGGGCAAAGCCCATCTCATGTGTCACAACAATCATCGTGATTCCTTCATGCGCAAGGTTTTTCATGACTTGTAGCACTTCCCCGACCATCTCGGGATCAAGAGCCGAGGTAGGCTCATCAAACAACATCACACTCGGATTCATGGCGAGTGCGCGCGCAATGGCTACACGTTGTTGCTGTCCACCGGACAGCTGATCGGGATAGGCATCTTTTTTCTGAGACAGCCCTACCTTACCAAGCAGTTCCATTGCTTTTTTCTCATTTTCGGCTTTGCTCAGCTTCCGGATATGTTTGGGCGCCAGCATGATGTTCTCCAGCACGGTCAGATGCGGAAACAGATTGAACTGCTGGAATACCATGCCCACATTCGTGCGCAGCTCGTCGATATTGGTCTTCGGGGAGGTAACCTCCACCTCGCCAATCATGACCTTGCCTGACGTGACCTCCTCCAGTAGATTGAGGCAGCGCAAGAATGTACTTTTGCCAGACCCCGAAGGGCCAATGACACACACTACTTCCTGCTCCCGAATCGTTGTGGAGATATCCTTCAGCACCTCGTTCGCACCAAACTGCTTTCTTAAGTTCTCTACAATAATCATCGGATTGCATACCTCCTTTCAATGAATCGGGAAGCCCGGGATAACAGCACAATAATGATCAGGTAGAACACACCGACTGTACCCCAGATTTCAAATGCCCGGAAGTTCGCGGAAACGATAATTTCCCCGCTCTGTGTAAGCTCCGCAATCCCTATCGCTGATAATAACGAAGTATCCTTAATCGTAATAATAAACTGGTTTACAAAAGTAGGAATCATACGCCGGGTTGCCTGCGGCAGTACCACGAGCCACATGGTTTTGAAACGACTCAGGCCTAATGACCTTGCTGCCTCATGCTGCCCTTTGCCAATAGATTCAATCCCTGCCCGGAAAATCTCCGAGATGTATGCACCAGCATTTAAGCTAACCGCGATAATGCCTGCCGTCATGGCCGGAATGCGCATATCCAGAAACACCGGCAGACCGAAGTAAATGAAGTATACCTGCACGAGAAGCGGTGTGCCACGGATGATATCCACATAAAGCGAAGCCACCAGTCGCAACAACAGATTCAGGGAGGTGCTCATCAAGCCGGAGATCAGACCAATCACCATTGCAAAGATGAGCGAGATCACAACAATTTTTAACGTAACGACCGTTCCCTCTAACAGAAGAGGCAATGCGTCCAGTATGACTTGCCAGGAGGAATCCATCCGTACCACCGTTCCTTTCTACTTCGCTGCTGTTCCTAGATATTTTTCAACGATCTTGTCGTATTCGCCGTTTGCCTGCAATTTTTTCAGTCCGTCATTGATCTTCTTCTGCAATTCAGCATCGCCTTTAGCTACAGCAATTCCGTAGAAGTCACCGTTCAAGCGGTCACCAACAATCTTAAGTTTAGAGTTAGGGTCCACAGCGATTTTATAAGAAACCACCGGGAAGTCTTCGAGTGTCGCATCCGCGTTTTTATTCGCTACTTCCTGATACATGGATGGGCTATCATCAAAATATTTCACGGTTGCGCCATAGGTCTTCGCATATTCATCAGCGAGATTCGCACCTGACGTTCCTTTTTTGATCGCAATTGTTTTACCTTTCAAATCCTGTGGACTCTTAATGTCGTTGTTATCCTCATTCACGATTAAGGACAGTCCAGCTTGATAGTACGGTTCGGAGAAATCTACAACCTTTTTGCGCTCATCCGTAATGCTGATGCCTGCTATTGCGCCATCCAACTGATTTGCTGTAATGGCTGGAATAATACCTTTGAAATCCATCGGCTTGATCTCTACCTCAAAGCCTTCTTCTGCCGCAATGGCATTCATCAGGTCAATGTCGATCCCAACGTATTTTCCATCCTTCTGAAATTCAAACGGAGGATATGTTGCATCCGTACCAAATGTATATTTGGTTACTGCCGATCCACTTGCAGACTGGGCACTGCTGTCTTCTCCTGATTTTGCTGTGCCGCAGGCACTAAGTGCCAGAGCAAGAACTGAAGCCATAACGATGGATGCTACCTTTTTCATGGAAAAACCCCTTTTCCTGATTAGATTGGAATCGACCGAATCGATCATTTGTATTTATGTACGTATTGTATTTCTACACCTACAAGAACTTACGCAATCCTACACATTTTATTAACAACATATGAAAAATAAATTAACACAATGTTGTTTTTGACTACTTTTTTGTACAAAACTCTAAATAATTATATGAAAAACCCTCGTTTTATGTAACTTTATATAACACAAAAGTAAAAAAAGACCCTTGGAAAGGGTCTCTAGAATTTTGACTTACACATACCTGCGCTGTGATATGGATTTTATTCACTTACTATTCTAGCTATTTATTTTCTCTACTGTCTCCATGTAGAATACTTGCAGGAATTTCTTGATGTTTACCTTGCTCTTGTTGTCGCTCGCCTGCTCTTCTTCCATCGCCCGCATCTTCATACGCACGTCCTGAAAATCAAAATAAAGCGGCGCATAATGCTCAAATTTATGATTGCTGTAATCCGTGAGCCCAATGGAGGCGAGATTTGTCAGTGCTGTCAGAACCGTTCTGCGGATGCGCTGCTCCATCGCCTTGCACTCCTTCTCCACTTCCTTGGGCGTTAGCTTGTACTTCTGAGCCACAGCTTCATAGGATTCCTTCAGCGGCGGTAGCTCAGAGGCCTGCTTTTGCTCAATAGCGTACTCCATCAAGGCTATGATATCTTTGCTCCCACTCTCACCGATGATGCCCAGATCCATTAATATGCTTCGCGCCGAATCTCGCACCGTTCGGGTCTGAGCAGGAGCCAGGGCCGGAGCTTCTACCAGATTCAGGCGAGCCATGGACTGTTTGATCTCCTGTACATAACGCTCATACTTCCATTGCTCATTCACTTTATTGAGCACATGCTCTACTTCCACCCGGTTGATCGGTTTGTGAATGAAGAACTCAATCCCCTTCTGGTAGGCCGCTCCCACCATCTCTTTGTTGACCACCTGTGAGATCATAATAAATTTGCCGTTATAGCCGCTCTGCTTCAGGTTCGCCACGGTTTCAATCCCGTCTTGATCTGGCATCAACAGGTCAATCAATACGACATCGGGTTTGAGATCCAGAATCATACGCTGTCCTTCCAGACCGCCCTCGGCCATGCCTGCAAGCTCCCCGGTTCCACAATTCTCGATGATATCCTGTAGCATGCTGCGGCTCACCACATCATCATCCACGATCAGGATCGAAAGTGTCATGGGCATCGGCCTCCTTCATTAGATTGACCCTGGGGATCATGACTGTGAACACAGTACCCCTTCCAGATGGAGCACCTCCTACCTGAATCTGTCCTTCCAGCGACTGAACGATATCACGTACATGGGAGAGACCAATACCTGTGGCAGCAATGCCCACTTCATTAAACTTGGTCGTATAACCGGGTTCAAAAATAACCCCGCGCTTCGCGTCAGGTACACCTTTTCCCGAATCGGTCACCACAAAATGCACATCGGCATCCTGTTCAAACACCCGTACTTGGATCATGCCCTCCTGCTCAATTGCTTCAACCGCATTAGCCAGCAAGTTATTCATGACCGTAAGCAGTGGGATGTAGTATGGAGACTCCCCTTCATATTGTTGTTCAATCTCGATCTTCACCTGTTTGTGCAACATCTCACTGTATTTCCGATTGGCCCTGCCTGCAAAATGTACCACTTCCGACAGACTCATATTGACCGTCTTCTCGTTATCATAAAGCTTCAGCAATCCGGCCAGAATCCGCTGCGAATCCTTCTTCACTTCATGAATCTGTTGAGCAATGCCCAGGGTTCGCTGGCTGTATTCGTTCATGTCCTGCTCACGCAGATCACGATATAGCTCATAACTGTTAGCCGTAATACCTTCAATCGTATTCATCGCTTTTTTCAGGTAAAAAACTTCGCCGTACAGTCCCGAATTCACACTTAACATCTGTTCGATCCGCTTTTCCTGTTCTGCATGCAGGAGCCTAATCTGTCTGACCGCAAAACTGTTATACAGCCCGATGACAAAGTAACTTCGCAAACCACCTACAATCAGCAGATAGAGCCATTCACGCATATAAAAAATATTCGTCCCGCCCAGCACACCTCGCACGAATAACTCCACCAGGTTGGAGGAAAAATCTATACCGGTGATGATACCACCAAGCAATAGCGGGGGAATTTCATGAAAACGGTGTTTGAGCTTGCTTAGCCCATAGGCAAAGACCACATAGTATAAACCTGCTCCAAGGTTATCTTGCATGCTCTCTAGTACGGAGATGGTGTGTATATGGTGAATCAAATCAGCCGATTGGAAAGCTATGCTCGCTAGCCCCGTCAGGATTCCTGTTTTTATATAAGATAAATGGGGCATAATCATCAGCAAAAACAAAAGAATGCTGACCCCGAGGCCGATCCGGAAATAATCTTCCCGAAAGGGATTAATTTTGAACTGTGCACCTACGGACGTAGCCAAGGCAACGGCAACCATCTGCACATTCTCGTTTTTGACCCAATTGCGCATCCCTTAATCCACCTACTATCGCAACGTTCACAAGCCCGTACTGCTACGGCTTACGGCTCGTGCTTCTGATGTTAAATATACTAACATACGCGAGAAACATTAGAAATATTTAAAATTTGGGGATTGTGTCATTCCACTGTTAAACAACATAAAAAGGCTGGAAGTTTGACTTCAACAGCCTTTTTTATCCTTGTCTCCTACCTGCAGGTTTTCCGCTCAACGATTCTGGTCATACGTGAGTATTCCTTGGAGGTTAGGAGTTTAGCTATTCGATCCGAAACGAAACTCCGTAGCTACGGGTTATTCCGTTTCACTGTCAGGAATCTCGAAAGATACCGTGGTCCCCTCGCCCGGCTCACTTACAATGGTTAGTCCGCGGCCATAACGCTGGAGCAATCTACGGTTTGTGTTCGCGATCCCAATCCCGCCTTTACTGCTCCAGGAAGCTTCCTGTAATGCGGCGACTTGCTCAGGTTGCATGCCTTTGCCATTATCCTTGACCTCAATTCGGGTGTAACCCTCACACCGGTTAATGCTCAACCATATCGTTCCTCCGGCAGTACGGCTTAATAAACCATGTTTAACCGCATTCTCCACCAGAGGCTGAATGGATAGAGGAGGCAGACGCAGCGTGAGATTAGACTCCATGTCCAAGACAACAGACAGCCGATCCTCAAATCGTGTTTTTTCGATAAACAGATACGCTTCGACGAGCTCCAACTCATGGGACAACCTCACTAATTCTCCAGTATTGAGGTAGTTAAAACTGATGCGAAGGTAAGATGAAAAAGCTTCTCCCAGCCTGCGCATATGATCCGTATCTATCTCGCTCAGCACCATCAGTGAATTCAGCGTATTAAACAAGAAATGAGGCTGAATCTGTGCCTGCAGATAGGCCGCTTCCATCCGCAGCCGCTCCTTGATAGACTTATTCAGCATCGTCAGTGCTCGTATCCGGTATTTAAGCTCCACGGCATCCACCGGTTTGGTAATATAATCATTGGCTCCGGACGCAAATCCGGTATAAATGTCTGGCGGCTGACTTCGAGCCGTGAGCAGCAGCACGGGAAGCTCTGACATGGAAAACTGCTCACGCACCTTCCGGGTCAGCTCATATCCCGACATGTAAGGCATCATTACATCCGTAATCAATAAATCCCACTGGCGTGTATTTAATAATTCCAGCGCTTCCTGCCCTGAACGAGCGGTTGTAATCAGACAAGGCTCATTAGAAAGAATACTGACCAGCACCTCAAGGTTAACCGGGTCATCATCAACAGCCAGAATGAATGACTTTCCTTCTGGCAAAAGAGGGGGCATTTCTTCTGCCGCTGCGGATTCGGCATGTTCTGAAGCAGTATGCTGTAACACAAAGCCGTTTAATGCTTCCTCCATCATCTTGGAGCTTTGCTCCCACACGGCAGGCAGTGGCTCAGCCAGCTGCGGTTGCGGATCTCCCTGCTCGGCTGGCTGAGCCAGCCGCAGATCAAAGCTGAAAATTGAGCCCGCCCCTGGCATGGAACTCACGGACAGTGATCCGCCATGCAGCTCAACAAGCTGTTTGCAGATATTTAATCCAAGCCCGATGCCCTGTCCGTCCCGTTCATCATAGGGACCCTGCTCATACGGAAGAAAAATTCGCGCTTGCGTTTCCTCGTCCATACCTGTACCTGTATCGGCAACATGAATTAGAGCATGGCTCTCAATAAGCTCGGCACTTACCGTAATCGTACCTCCCTCTGTATGTTTAAGGGCGTTATGCAACAGGTTATACATAATCTGCACAAGTCGCTTCTCATCGGCCATGACCTGAGGGAAACCTTCTTTAATGTCCATTTGCAGCTGCACCGGCTTTCGTTCAACCATGTATCCCAGCATCGTCATGATGCCAGGCACAACAGATTGCACGGATACCGGAGAACACTGCAGTGTAATACGGTGCTCTTTAAGTCGTACAACATCCAGCAGGTCGCCAAGCAGATGAGACATTCGGCGCCCGATCGTAATAAGCAGCTCCATATCCTCTATACTGCGCGCTTCAAGCTTGCTTTTTTCCCGAATAACGACATTATGAGCAATGTTAATGATTCCGTGCAGCGGTGTTCGCAGCTCATGCGATGTGTTCGCGAGGAACTGGTCTTTGATCTTGTCACCTTTTTGCAGCTCCTTATTCAACTCTATAATTTCGTGGGCATTTCTAAAATACTTTTTGAACCAATAGGCCGAAAATCCCGTAATCGCAAACACGATATCCAGCGGATAATAAACGGTCATGTCGCCCCCGAACCTCCCCGCTGCACTCCATAACAGGTTCGATATAATACCTCCAGCAGTTAGAAGCAGGAAGACCGTATCCCGATCCAGTGATACTCTAAAGATCATCGTTGCTACAATTGAAAAGAACCAGAACGCTGAGATCATAGTGAACAGGTTAATCACATAGTAATGACTCATCGCATAAACAACGCTGATAGGCACGACCAGAATGACAGCAATATAAGCTAAAGTGACAGCTGCATAAATTTGAAGCCATTTTTTTCGAATATGAACGAGAGCCAGTCTCTGGAATAACAGCAGGATACAAGCATTTTGCAACATTACACAGATGACCCGCAGCTTGACTCCCCATGTATAGTTTATCGGTAGCCACAGCATCAAGAGGTTATCATGACCAGCCATAATAATGAAACCAACCGAAGATGTAAGAATAGCTGAAACCAGCAAGGCCCGCTCTTGCGGATTGAAAGTATACAAAATACAGGCGTACATTCCATGCAGCATCAGCACAAGAAAGATCGCCAGTTGAAAACCAATGGAACACCAGCGCGCATATTCTACAGCAGCTTCCGAGCCGAAACGGACAGGTTTGCTAATCCCACCCTTATAAGGGCTGTCATAATTGGCTACACGAACAAGCAGTTCAATGGATGTCGTACCTTCCTGATCATAGGTGGCTGTAAAAGCCGTGCCCCTGGGTACATAGCTCACTTCATTGTCCGTCACTCGTCCCATACGATAAGCGTTCTCTCCGTTAATCTCGACATCGGATGCACTGCGGATATCTTTGAACCAGAAGGTCACGGATGTCTGAAGTGGATCAGTCAAAATACGCAATCGATATGTCGCATATCCAAGTGAATTTCCCCCATCCGGTTTAAGCTCTTCCCTCCAGTCCCCTGGAACCCGAACAAGCTTTCCTTTGGCATTCTCCCCTTTGTTCATAAGCTGCTGACCCGTTAATAGTTCATGCGAGTACAGCTCCCACTCTCCGTTCAGATACATCACAGGAGACTGTTCCAGATCGCCCCCTCGCAAGTCAATGACGCCATTCACGGCGCGATGTTCATCCGTAATCGGAAATAACTGAAACCACACCCAACGCGTACCTAGCAATACAGCAAAAATAGCCAACATTATCCATATGTAGTGATAACGCTTTACCCATCCTTTATCCTGTGCCTTCATCCCATCGTTTGCCCCGGCTCAGTTAAGCCCAGCTTCCAGTCACGATACCAATGACGAATCTCTTCACTAATTGGAATGCCCAAGTCCTGCTCCATTCTGCTCATTAAGAGCCGGTATTGCTCTTCTACACCAAGGTCATGATTTATCTCATCATATAGTTTCATGAGCATGAAGTAGCTTTCTTCTTCGTCAGGTAACATCTGCTGAATCTGCTGCATGTTCTCGACTACACGTTCGTTCTCATCCTGCTTGAGATAATAGAGATTGAGTTGTCTCATATGGTACAACCACAGGTAACGTAATCTCTCCCGCTCAGGTTCAGCCCAAATAAAGTCGTATTGTCCAAAATAGGTGCCCTTGTACCGATATAATGCCTGTTCATAAGCTTGAACCGTTCCGGGCTGCACTTCCCTCCATGCTTTCATCTCCTGCTCCCACTGCTCACTGTCCAGCTGAGCATCCCCCACTTCAAGCTTATAGCCCGCTTCCAGATGCGCACTTTGAATTGTAATCATATCCATACCACAAGCCTTCAATGTCTGACGAACATGATACATCGTAGTGTAGAGTTGATGCGCTGTCTTCTCTTCTTCCATTCCCGGCCACATCAGGTCCAGCAGCACACTGCGATAAATAACCCGGTTCCGATGATGTAGAAGGTAGGCAAACAACTCCTGAGCTTTGCTGGTACGCCACTTGGCGATCTGCGGCTCTTTGCCTGGCAGTTTAAAGCTTATTTGATTGAAGCAGCAGATCAAGGGAACTTCTGTATCCATCACTCGCTGTTCACATCTGACGGCAAGCTTCTCCCGCACACGTTGCAACGTCCGCTTGAGACGTTCCGTCTGCACGGGCTTCATCACATAATCCAATGCCTGAAGTTCAAAGGCATGAACTGCATATTGATCATAGCTGGTGACAAAAATAATCTCAGTACCGGGCACCGCGACCTGAATTCGCCGCCCCAAGTCCATTCCATCTATTTCTGGCATATGGATATCCAGAAATACCACATCCGGCCGATGCAGCACAACACCTGCCATCACCTCAGCCGGATTCATATAGCTGGCAGCAATCTGAATGCCGCTTACTTCTTTCTCTAATAACTTTTGCAGTCCGATCAACGCAAGGCGTTCATCATCAACCAGAATGACCTTCACAGGAGCTTCCTCCTCGACCCAGAGGTCTTGATTTTTATTTATACTATTATATCATACGTGTTTGCCAAATCAGGTCCCTGTTTCCATTTTTAATTTTCTGCAATTTAATTGTATAATGGACATAATGACAGGCCAGAGCCTGTTCTTATAGAGAGGAAGATCACACATGTCAGATGTAAATCAGAGTTTTGGACAAGCCCTTGTTAAATCCCTCGTAGGGGAGCGCGGACATATTCGCATAACCAAAGCACTGCCCGATATTGATGTGGAGCTGGCGGGACGTACGCACGAGGCTATGCCCTATACCATTTATCAATTGGTTAAACATATGCACTACTGGCAGAATTTCATGCTGGAGCATGTTGAGGGGCGCAAGCCGCAGATGCCAGCCAACGTAAGCGAGAGCTGGCCGGTAGAGACAGGCCCACAGGATGAAGCAACTTGGCAAGAGGATATTCAGGCATTCCTGGGCGGAATTGATCAAGCCGTATCTATCGCAGAAACCGCACAACTGAATGATCCGCTTCTCTTTTTCCCAGGCGAAACCAAAGGTGGATTACTGCGCAATATCGCCTCACACAACTCTTATCATCTCGGCGAGATTGTGCTGCTTCGCCGTTTCTATGGCGCATGGCCGCCTCCAGGCGGCGGATTCCCGGCATAATAACGAAAGAACGTACGGGAACACATCCTCGAATCTGCGATTGAGGAGTGTAAACTACAACAATGGCAGATAAAGGCCTTGCAACATATGGTACACCGCAGACGAGAAGCCGCATGGGGGTGCACCCTGCGGCTTCTCGTTCATTTAGGATGTTTTTTAATTGTAACTGCTTTTCATCTTTTGGCACGTAAGGCGTAAACCCGGTTGTTCATCAAAGTGTTTATCGCGTTAACCCTTGGATAAACGTTTCAAAGTTCGGTGCGAGCGGTGTAATCTTTCGCTGGTTCTTATCTACGTAGACGACCTCTGGCTCACCATCATTGCCGAAGGAACGATAGTCCAGCATGACAACCCCTGCTTCGGCAGGCGCTTTCGCAATGACCACCCCAATCTCGGGATAACCATCACGTTCAATCACAGCCCAGCTTCCTTCTTCACCGCACAGGGAATGGCGTTTCTCACGGCCAATACCTAATATCCCCTCAATCTCGACATGTCCGGTTTCTCCAGACTCTTCGTTTGTCACGGGGAAAAAGCGGTTATATGGAATGCCTCCGTTATGCTCCTTCATCATCTCAATGTAAGAGGCAGGCAAGCGGAATACAAGTTGTTCTTCCACCGATTCAATCAATCCATCGCTTGGCAGATCAGACACATACTGCTCCAGAGCCAATTCACTGTCATTCCAGAATTCACCGGATACGGGTACTGGATCATCATGGACTAAAGGTATAGAAGAGATCACCACCGGTTGCTCTTCGGCTGTTGTTTTTTTCAACTCACCGTCTTCGTCATCTTCACCCGTTACGCCCTCGTCCGCGTCCTCATCCTCTTCTTCCTCATCGTCCCGGTTTCGAATCCATTCCAGAAACTCCAGCGTATCTTCATCCCCAGGCTCCAGTTCGTCGGATCGTTCAAAAGCTTGCTCTGCCTTGTCGTATTGTTCCAGATAATAATAAGCCAGTCCAATCCGGTATTGCCAGAGCGGGTCATCTGCCCCCTCTTGGGCCACGGTCAGAAATTGTTCCACAGCTTCTTCATATCGTTCCAGATTGTTTAAGGCCCGGCCCAAGTGATTCACCAGCGCATAGTCTCTCTCTTCTGCAGGAATCTCCTGCACTGCTTCTACAATTTTCTCGTACTCATCTTGCTCATGCCAAGTTTCCAGTTGCTCCAATAACTCTTCGTTCATCATCGTGCCTCCGTTCCTTCTTCTCATCATTATGTATTGAAAATTATACCACTATACGGAACCGCTTCTCCAGCGAAGAGGGAAACGGTCTACATCGCAATGCTATTTAAGATGAAAAGTATAAAAAAGCAGCCCGACCTCATGTTATCCATTCAGTCAGGCTACTCAAGCTATTGCTTCCTTCGTTAATTCAGCATTTCCACACAATCGTACACCCAACCTGCACTTAACCAATTGCCAAGGTCGCTGGAGCCGCTGATCGGTGTAATGGTGATCGTATTGGCACCGTTAACAAAGTGTGATGCAGGAATATTCCAACTGAAGGTGGTATTATTGCCCCGGTACGTGCCGATGGTGAAACTACGAGAGTTCGGCTGAGCAGAAGGCGCTGGATTACTTAATGTGCGTCCATTAATGGTTACACTTGGTCGGCCATTAATGTAAGCAGCTGTGATACCGATATTCAGCACATGTGAGGAGGATGCCTGCGCTGCATTTAAGTTAAAATTCACCGTTGTAGGCGAGTTCTGACCCCGGAATTGAATAGCCGGAAAACGATTCGTTGCACTGCCCGGAGTATACGTTACCGGCCCCCAGCTTGGGTTGCGACTGTCCGAAGGATGACGAATTGGAATCGTCTGTCCATTCAGGAACTCCCGTGGTGTCCCGTCCCAGTTCCCAATCCGCCAGATGCTGGAGGCTTTGCTCGGATCATTGTTGATGGTGCGGGTGTTCACCGTTGTAGTTTGTCCCGCATTCACGTTCACATTTTCCGTGTATACGGCAAGCTCACCTTTATACACCGTCATGGCATATGTTCCCGGAATCATGCCGTACTTGGTTGCAGACCCACTCGATGATGCATTTGCCCAATACTGAGCGTTGCTGTTCGCAAATCCAATTGTATAAGCATAACCTGCATCCATGCCAGAAAGTCCATTCAACACCACATTCCCCCGGCTGGTCACCCATCCTTGCAGATTTAATCCTGACATCCAGCTAAAATCAGGTGCCGCAGGAGTGCCACCAGTTGTAAAAATAAGGGCATACGGCCCATGCAGACCAAGACGCCAGTTCTCCGTCTGGGCATGTCCCGAGTTCATATAATTATAGACTTCCGTCTCAGAACCGCTCTGGAACTGAATATCACGGAAGAAAGGCCCGCCTGAGCTTTTCTCTCGGTTGCCGTAAGCCATGAATACACCAACTCCGTTGCCCGTTACCCCTCGAACAGACAGGTCTTTCGCCTGATCATTACCATAATATTTAGAAGCTGACTGTCCATTCGCGAATCCGAATACATCCTGACTTTCAATCGCCCCCGTATTACCCCTGTTGTTCGAGTTCACCGGCACACCGGTCAGCACACTCCCATTGCCGCGGAAAATATAACGAAGCTCTCCAATAGACGGCTGTGCCGTAATATGGGTAGCCATATAGATAATATTCTCACCACCGCGCGAAGCATAATAATGCGTTAATGTGTTGGTAGAAACGGTGATTAATACCGTTGAACCCGAAGGTGATCTATTCCACGTCACATTCGCGGATGACCCTAAACCTGAACCAATATGTGATCCTCTATTACTGTTCAGCTCCGTTCCGTTCATCTTGGCCGAGATGATATCTCCATTGGTTTTGTTGACCACATACACAAGTCCTGACCCGGTATTTACCTCGATTCGGGAACCATTGTCCGTCACCTGAATGGTGGCTGCATGGCTCTTTGAAGCAGGAAAAGCAAAAACGGAAGCAACCATGGCGATGAACAGCAGCATACTCGTCCATTTTTTTACCAAACGTTGAATCATGTGAATATCCCTCCTGATTATCATCACATTATGAAGCGCTTACATTTTGATGTATGCTCAACCTCTACGGTGGATTGTGATGTGCCACATCGTTTGATGTGTACCTCTTAGTTGCAATACTTCCGTATTAACCTCCTTTCCCAAAACACCTTTTGATACGATTTTCTTACAATTACATTATCATAATACCATTATATTACATATCCATACAATGATAAGCTTCCCGTCCCTATGAATACTTCTTTTTCTTGCGCACAGAAGGTTTTTGCACCCGCCCTTTACGTAAGTTATATTCGTACAGGTAATAATCCATATTTTACTACAAACTCGGATGACATAGATGTCTACAGCATCATTCACAACAAAAAAACCGAAACGGCTCGCATATGCGAACCGCCCCGGCAATCTTGATCGATCATAGTAGGATGAGATGGGATGAGATTTGAATTACAGACCTGCAATCAATGATTTGATCGTGCTGTCGCTTTCCAGCGCACGGATGATGATCGTTACCGCTTCAGCGCGAGTTGATTTGCCGTTTGGCGCGAACTCGGAAGCTGTCAATCCATTAACCAGCTTCGCGGATGAAGCAAGTTCAATCGCTTCAGCAGCCCAGTTTCCGGCTTTTACATCACTGAATTTAGTCGGAGCATCCGTAGCCAACGTATTCAGATCGAGAACACGAGCAATGATAGCTATCATCTCGGCACGAGTGATCGTTGCATTCGGCTTGAAGGAGCCATCTGTGTATCCACCGATTACACCCTTATCTGCCAGAGCACCGATATATCCAGCAGCCCAGTTAGAACCTGCATCTTTGAAGCTATTTGCTGCTTTATTCTCACTAAGTCCAAAAGCACGTGCAATCATTGCTGTAAATTCAGCTCGTGTTACAGGAGCATTCGGCTTAAACGATCCGTTCTCATAACCGTTAACGACACGCAGTTTCAGGGCAATGTTAATATTTTCGTTAGCCCAGTGACTCGCGATATCACGAACGGCGAATTGTTGATTCTGGGTTGCCGCAATAGCATCGCTTACTGTTTTCAGCAAACTATCCGGGTTAACAACTCCAGATTTGAACGGACTTGTCGTTGTACCTGGATTAGGCTGTGTGCCCGTCGATGGCGTTGTTGTGCCTGGTACAGGTTGTGTTCCTGTCGATGGTGTCGTTGTACCTGGGCTAGGCTGTGTGCCTGTTGAAGGTACAGTCGAAGAACCGCCGCCACCATTTCCTGGTGTAGTTCCTGTGTTGGTTGTATCTGTGATCACTAAAGCAATACGATTGTTTTCATATACAACTTGTGTGCTGTATTTTGACGGTAGTCCTTGGACGTTAACGGAGGTGAATTGACCCGTTCTTTGGTTTGTACCATGAGTAACTAGTGTGAACGTACCTGCACCCGGTACATAACCGTTACCAAAATTCACATCCAACTCCCCAGCTGCTTGAATCGTACCTTTCACATCAAGTACATCTGAAGCTGTCGCTACATTCAGTTCCAACACCCCTGTTGATCCTTGAGTGAAGTTCCCTTCAATGTTCCATTTTCCGTATACACTTTCGGTCACTGTACCGCTGTTGTTTGTAACGTTACCTGTACCAAATGCCGAAGGCGTGTCGCCTTCCAATGTACCTCCGTTGATCTCTGTACCACCGGAATACGTGTTGTTACCTCTTAATTTCAGGGTACCGCTGCCTTCTTTCGTCAATTTACCTGTACCGGAAATATCGTTTCTCCACACATCCTGTGCATTGAATCCGCCTTTAGCCGCATCCATCGTTACTTTCACGTCATGATTGAACGCACCGTATCCATCTGCAGCAGCAAACAAGTTAAGACGTCCCCAGCCTTCTGGATCATCCAATACCGGATAACCGGAAGCAATCGCTGTTGTCGCCAGTACTGCACGACGTTGCTGGTCGGACAAGTAAGGCTGTCTTGTTTCAAGCAACACTTCTGCACCTTTAGGTACAGCAACAGGTTCGTTCGTTGAATCGATCTGCGGGAATCCATATGTTAAACGTTGAGTGTATTCTTCTTTATTCTTCTGATAATCCGTGAACCGATCTTCTGCTGTTCCATTTTGTTTCAACAGGATATCATGTGCCTGCTTGTACGCATCTTTTTTCAACTGTTGATTGTCTGGATCATTCAAAGCCGAAGCTGCGAATGCCGTCGCCAGTACACGACCTCCCATAACATCAAGCGGTGAGTGCATGCCGGCTACAATCCGGTCATCTCCCATTTCAGATGCACGTGTCATTAATTCCTGAAATCGCTCAGGAACAGAATATGCCAGTGCGATTGCTGCAAGGTAGGAGGCATTGGTGTGACCACTCGGGAATCCGCCATCAGATTCTGGAGTGCTGCTTCTCACAGCTTTAAGTGTAGGTACAATAATCGATAAATCATCTTTCCAACGGAAAGGTCTCATATATTGGTAAAATTTCTTGGCTTGTTGTGTTGAGGCGTAGTCCCCCCGCACTTTACCAACCAGATCTACCATTTTCCCAAGTTCAGAATCGGAGTTTCCTCCTTTGTTGGAATCATTCGTATCTGAAAACTTCGTTGTTAATGCTTCTTGCGGAATATAGGTAATAGAAGTGACCGTTCCGGACATCTCACGATATACATTCGTTAATACGCCAAGCCCTTCAACTGCTCCATACGTCTGGTTTCTTCGATCGGTATAATAAGCTTCCTCTTCATCTTTTGCGGTACGCGTTTTAGAAAGGTTTTCCACGTAATCAATATTGTAATCCAATACCTGTTCATTCAGCTTGGTACCGTTATTCCAAGCTGATCCCGGTGTCCATAATTGAAGAAACTTCGAGAGAGTGCCTATGGCTGGGTTGCCATTAACCGTCATGCCTGCACCCGTGTTATTTTTGTACGTGTCTACAAAATATCCCCACTCTGGTTGAGGTGGCAATGGAATGGTTGTCTCATCTGATGCAGCGAGCACGTTGCTTGCGGCAAAGGTATTGGATAAAAGAACGACTCCCATCGCTGCGGCGAACAATCTCTTCTTGTTGCGTTTGATCACTTTCGTTTTCAAATTTGTCGACTCCCATCGTTTTATAGTTGGTCTCGGTACGGTCTCAATGTAGCATTGGGGCCGCAAAACCAGCAATAAAACAATTTCGTCATTGTATCAATTTCGACGCAATATCATAAATCCTCAACATTTTACATCAAGTTAATATAAATCGTGAACCTTACTGAATTCGGGTAGTGTATAATTTGGGCCGGGAGGAATGTTTGATGAAAAAGTGGAGCTCTGCATGGGCGGGACTAGCCCTGTCTTATGGTTCAATCGTCATCGTTATTGTGCTGCTGATCTGCTCATTTTTCTATATCTATTTCTCACGCAGTTACAATGAAGAATTAAGAAATAAGAATCAGCTGATTCTTGAAAATACAGCACGTACTATTGAAGGAACCGTACTCAAGCGGGTGCAACAGATGTATGTTGACCTCTCTCTTAATAAATCAGCCAATATTCGTCTCTTTACCGATCAGGAGGATCGAAATGAATTAAATCAGGTGGTAGACCTGCAAGAACTGCTCAAAGCCAAGGTTGCCGCCAATACCGATATTGTTCAAGGCATTCATCTCTATTATCCTGCACGTAATATTATGCTCTCCTCGCTCTATGGACTGCGCTATAAAGCAGATCAGAGCGAAGGGTCTGTGTATTATGCGGACTGGCTTCAGGAGATGCGCACCAGTAAACATAACAGCCTGTGGACGCCAGTACGTCATATTCCAAAGGACATTTTCTCCAGTCAGACAAGCGAGAATACCAATGGTTTGTTCACGTATGCGCACAGCTATCCTTTTCGCTCAACAGGAGAAACCAGTGATGTCATTATCGCCATAGATGTCAAAGAAGAGGCCGTGAATGCAATCATTGAGAATATGATGCCTTCCCAGTATCAACATACCGTAATCGTCAACGCTGCCGGGAATGCAGTGAGTCGATTGCAAGAACAAAGTGCCGGACAGTCTGATATGTACACCGCAAGTCTGAAGAAGACGCTTGAGCTAGGCCACGCCAAAGGTAGCTTCGACGAGAAGATTGGCGATGCACCATATGTGGTTTCCTATCAAACGTTACCATCGACTCAGTGGATGATCTACAGTGCTACGCCATCCAGCTACTACTATGAACAGTCCATCATGATCCAGAAACTTATTCTCGGGATCTGTCTCATTGCGCTGTTGATCGGGCTGATTTTATCCGCTGTGCTTGTACGCGCGAATTATAGTCCGATCAAACGACTGGTGGGCCGCATTAAGGATCTTTCTGGGACTACATCTCATCAGGTTACCAATGAATTTCGCCTGATCGATAATGCCTTTCTTCATCTCAAAGAACAAGTGAATCATCTCGAAGAGACTGTACATGCGAACAGTGCGGCTGTAAGGCACAAAGCTGTGCTTAACCTTTTGCAAGGTAATCCGGAACACAGGCCATGGAAAGAGGAACGTGCTGCTCTTGGTATCGCAAGACAATACAAGGAATACTGCTGCATGCTGATGAATACCGGTTCAGCGATTGCTGAAAGTGGCTCATCGAAACAGCCTGAGACCATTGCCAAACTGATGCATGGGCTGGAGTGTTTGTCCTTGCAAGATAGCCGTCTCATTGCAGAAGAACTGCCAGATAAGCGATTTGCCGTCATTCTCTGTACCGATGTGGCTTCAGAAGCATTATTGGACAAGTTCGCCGAGCTACTGCTCGCCGAGACACGTCAGCAGCTACAACCAGACATTCAGCTGTCTACAGGCTGTTGGGTCAAGGATCTACGTGATATTCATCAGAGCTTCAACGAAGCACAAGTCTTGATGAAATATGCTTATCTTTTGCCAGAGCTGCACATTCTGAAAGATCACTCCCTGCTTCAGCGTGAGCACAGCCTGGATGAAATTCCGCAGACTTTGCTTGCCAAGTTCAGAGACAAACTTCAGAGCAGGCAACTTGATGAGGCTGTAGGCACCATCGAACAAGTGGTTGAACAAATGCGGGAAGGACAGTTCCCTGCGGATTATTGCCATTTTATCCTGTCAAATATGGTGTTTATCTACTCAGATGCAGCCAAAAACGTTCGTTATAAGCACCCGTTGCAGTTCGGACACCCTGATCTGTATCACGAATATACAAATCTGCATGATATATTGGCATACCGCAACTGGCTGACAGCATCAATCACTACATTTATAGAAGAAACCGAGAATCGTAACAGTGATCGAGCCGTCTCCACCATCGAGCTGGCGAAGCAATATATTGAAGCCAATCTTTCGGATGACCTCTCACTTGAGGCTGTTGGAAGCAAAGTATTCCTTAGTCCCAAGTATCTGAGCAAGCTCTTTAAGGAAGAAATGGGTGTCACCTACACCGACTATGTAACATCAAGGCGGATGGAGCAGGCCAAGCTGTTGATTGAAAACAACAACATGACCATTGACCGGGTCGCAAGCTCGGTTGGTTACGGCACAACCGCCTATTTCATTAAACGTTTCAAAGAAATGTACGGCTGTACACCGGGCAATTATGTACGCAATCTCTCTTCGGCAGCAATATCCGAAGCCGGATCATAAGGATGAGGAGGATGGATCGGATGAAGGTGAAGGAACAGCAGGCAGGAGCGAAAGTTCCTTATCGCTATCGAGTGTTTCTGACTACGGCACTGCTGACGCTGGCGGGCGTTATTCTTGGCGGCTGTAATCTGCTGACCGGACCCAATGCTGTAGTCGAATCAGAGCTGAACGGTACGCCATCCTCTCCTTCGGGCAAAGCCAAATATCATATTTCGTGGACGTTGCATCAGAATCTGCCCGTTCCGCAAGATGCCGAGATGTTGAAACAGGTGGAAGAGCAATTTGATGTAGATCTGGAAATCTGGAATATGGAAAACAACAAATATGAGTCGCTTCTCGATATGAAGCTGGCTCAAGGTAACATTCCCGACCTCTTCCGTATCCGTCAGCCGCAGGATTTGTTGAAATATCAGCAGCAAGGGGTGCTTGCCGAGATTCCGGTAGAGACGTTGAAACAATATGCCCCAAATCTCATGCGTATCATCCATGAACAAGCCCCGGCCTATGAACATGCAGGAGTTATAGACGGGAAGTATTACGGCATTCCTGTCATCAATCCAACGAACATCTACCGTACACCGGTGGTATATCGGCAGGATTGGCTGAACAAGCTGGGTTTGTCCGTTCCGCAGACGCTGGCGGAATTCGAGAAGGTTATCTATGCATTTACCTTTGATGATCCCGACGGCAACGGCATCCAGGACACGTATGGTTTATCTAGTGAAGGCATGAATGTGGTATTCGGAGCCTTCGGTCAGATTATTTTTGCAGATCAACTATACTTCGGCACGAAGGATGGGAAGAAAGTTATTGGTGCGTTGCAGCCCGATATGAAGGAAGCACTGACCTACCTGCGGAAATGGTACAAGGACGGTGTAATCGATCCCGAGTTTGTCACTGGCGAGAATAAAGGCGGTTACAAACATCTGTCCCATGCGTTTATTAACGGTAAAATCGGGATGACCTCGATGGGTAACTACTACCACTGGATTCAGGATGGCGATTATGAGGATTGGCATGTTGAACGTGACGGTAAAGTGGTGAAAAGTCCAGTCCAAGCAACCTTTAATGTAAAAGAATTAACGGCCAAGTTCCCTGAAGCTGGGGTCACATTAGGCCAACCCTTCATGGGACCTCACGGACAACGTGGCTCCAAAGGAAATGACATGTTAATGAGCTTCACTGCCATCGGAGCGGATGCGATCAAGGAGCCGGGCAAGCTGGAGATGATTCTGCGTATTTTGGATGAGGTTAGTGCAAGCCCTGATCCAGATAAAGCAACAAGCATGACCTATGGCGTGCAAAATAAACACTGGGTCTGGACACCGGGCGAGCCGAAAAACATCGTCATTATGCCGCCATATGACACCATGTTCGGGTATCAGAATACGATTGGTGCCAATATCGGCATGACGGTTCCGCTGAAAGAGACGGGAGAACGGGAGCAATGGGCTTCAACGCTACACCTCGATCAGAACGGCATTTATAATGCGCTGGAGGTCGCCACACCCGCTCTGGCTAAATATAGCGATTCGTTAATCCGGTTGAAGAACAAAGCCTATATCTCGTTTATTACAGGTGAGCGACCACTCCGTGAATTCGATGAGTTTGTACAGGAGTTCATGTCTGCAGGCGGTGCAGAAGTGGTGAAAGAAGCGAATGCGTGGAAGCAGTAGGGGAATGAGGAGGAAGTTTCTCGCAGGCGTGCCGGGGCAGCTTGTGAAGGGAAAGTGACGCAGCAGGATTGAAAGGTGAAAAAATCCATTTCAGTGAGGTTTAAGACACACCTAGGCAACACGCTCAACTCTAACGATCACCAGTGACCTTATTAGGCTGATTTTCACACATTTAGAAATCTAACGATCTCCAGCGACGCTATTTCGGCCAAAATGCATTAAAGATGATGATTTTCCACTGAAAAAACGCAAATAGCGTCATCTGTGATCGTTAGCCGCTGTCCAAAGCTTCGGGGACTGGATCTTAGCTAACTTATGCATCTCTAGACCAGCTGAGGGAGAAGAAGCAATAGAATACACAACATCACCGTCAGAATTGCAAAACAAACTCCAGCCCACATAACATATCCTTTGGGTGCCTGAGGATTAATCACTTTACACATAAAGTAAATAAAGAAATAGCTAACCAACGCAAACAACACCAAAATGACAGGGGTAATAGTCATACTTCACGCCCCTCCTTCTTGGCCACCGTCAAATATGCCCAATCTTCTCCACGCTTAATCGGACTGTTTACATCTTCTTGAAACTTGATGACGGCCTCGTCATACTGCTGTTTCTGCGCTTCGCTTAGACTCGCAACGTATCGCTGCCTCGCCTGTTCAAATTGCGCATCGTCCCATAGCGATAGTAAAAAATAAGGGCTGAAAATTCTATTTGCCTCTATCACACCTTGAGGATCAGATATAAGCTGCTCGATTAATAGAATCTCGTGTTGTGTAATGTACTCCATCATCGATAGGAGGCTGCCCTCGAATGCCTCTTTCCCCAATAATTCATACCACTTTATCTCCGAATGCTCATAGTAACTTTCCGGCAGTCCTGTGTAGGACTTATGCTTGATATGCGTAACTTTACAGTGCAGCATAACTTCTATACTCGTTCCTGCTGTATTATGTCTATTGGCCTGCAAATAGATGGATATCAACAATTCCTTCGTTTTCATCTCCAGGGCTTTGCGGGATTTGACAATCTTGAAGCCAGCGAGTGGCAACAAGCTCTGCAATGATTTTAATGTGAACTCGATCAATTCAGTGGACGATGAATGCTCGTTAAATGCATACTGGCCGAGAATGGAATCCACGCTTGTATTTTGACTTGAGTTATTATTCATGTAGATTAGATCACCCCTTATAGTCACGCCAAAGTTACTATAAAATGGAACTCATCGTCAAATGAAGTCATGTTAACATGACTCTCCCATTGATATGTTCATGCATAGCTTCTGAACCAGCCTAAAAAAGAGCAGCCTTATGACTGCTCCTTCTTCACCAGTTGTGCTAATTGTGCTCGCACATACATACTCATGGACTTCCAACACAACACAGTACCTCACATTACCCAATCCACTCCAAATCATGCCGTCCTTGTACGGATCAAGCCAGATATTCCGCCATAATCTGCTCGATATCATACGGTGTCACACCTTCATCGACCGCATAGATCGTATCGGCCTGCTCCTTCGTATCCACCAGTTCACCTCTCGCCTTGGCGTGCAGCATGAACAAGTCATACAGGTGAGGTTTGCGTAATGAGGTCATTGCTTTCCCCATCAGCACGATGCCTCCCCGATTGCCTTCCACATTGTTGTAATAGTCCGGGTACCTTGTCAGCGCCAGATCCGTCCAGATGATCGTACGATCAACCAGATCCAGAATGACGGGAATTGCGATCTGCGTATCCGCCGTAATATCAATCTTGTTCTCCACCGTGGATGGTTCATAGATTTCGCCCGAGCCGGGTTTCTTACGCATCATCCAGCCTGCAAAACATTCCGGCAAGTTGCAGTACGGATGGCTGGTGAAGGAGTGAAGTGTGGTCACCACATACCTTCCGCCATAATTCACAATCGAAGGGATATGCAGGTCAATAAACTCACTCGCCCCATAAGGTGCAGTCACAATATCCCCGCTATGGACAGCCTTATATTTCACAGACTTCAGATTCGTATATGAGATATGTTCAACATAGTTCCAGTCCTTGTCATACATGATCGCAGACAGGTCAATATCCACACGCCCTGTAGGCGTACCATCGACCTCGCCCTCTTTCCACCAACTGAAGAAACGAATTGTGTCGCCCTCTCCCATCGGGATACGGCTTCCTCTCACAATCGTCCGTAAGGCTTTGCTCGCGGATCGTTGTGAAAATGGAACCAGATAATGTCGCATCCGCTCATCCACATACGTCTTCCCGAGGGAAGGGAATTCAGCGAATCGTGTGATCAGGGCCTGCTCGCATAATTGCACCACTTCCTGACAGACTGCTTCATTCAGCTCTGGCAGCTCATTTGGGATGCCAACCGCCTTGGCCACATTGCCTTTCGGGAAAAAGACCCGCATTTTTGACGCTTCATTCCGCTGTGCGAAATGCTGTCTCACCTGTAATAACACTGGCGTAGACACCTGTGCAGCGACCTCTCCAAAAGCAAGCAGCACATATTCCTCATTGTCTGTAATGCGTAGCATATGATCCAGCTTCCGCGCAAATTCACCCGGACGCTGAGACAACAGGTCAATCAGGCTCCAAATATTCCGATACTGGAATGCCAGTTCAACGCTACCGTTAAAGGTTGTAAACGACTTGTTATTTCGCAGGATATCAAAGGCTTCCTGGCTCCGCGGATACCGTAGCTTGTATTCGGATGGGTGCAAAATCTCCCCCAGCCGAATCCAGCGATCCTTGTAGCGCAGCATATCCTCCGTGATGGAGCCGCATTGCTCCAGTAAACTGAGGAGCAAGCGGCGCTCACGGCGTTTGAATTTACGGAAAGGCGTGGCGGTTGCCAGACTGACGTCCCCCTCCGACCAGGATACTGCCAGTCGGAGTACATCGCTTGCCGTTTTAAAATAATTCCCGATACGTTCCATGCTTGCCAGTTCATTTTTCAATAACACCGCAACAACGAACCCTACATTCTCCTTAAACGGAATCTCCTCCGGTAGTATGGTCTCGACCTCGCTCGGATCAGCGTGTTTCAACGCTTGTTTGATATCTTTTTTGTCCGTATCCGAGATGGAGCCATTCGCTTCGATTACCTGACGGATCAGCTTCTGGAACGCTTGCTTGCTCCCCAGATCGATGATTCTCAGCTTCGTTTGCTCCAGGAAAGGAGACCGCGCGCCAGCAGCCATAGCCGAAAGCTCAAAATCACCCAGCGTATGATGTGTCAGGTAATAAAAAACAGCATTCAAGTACAGCTCCGCTTCGTCTGCTTCCATCACCTGCTCCGGGAATCCCGCATACATCGGTTTGTATTTCACATGGGCACCGACCATCACTTTCAGGTCTTCTACCAGCTGCCCAATCAATGCTGCAAATTGTTCTTCGGACAGCGTCCGCAATGCCTGCATCAGCTCATTGGAGAAGGTAAACCCAAGTGACTCTATATTTTTGAGCGCTGTTGCCAGAAGATTTTTGGGCAATCGATGCACCTTCTGTTGGTCAGGCTCGATCATTAATTTGCCGGCTCTGCGCACATAGATACTGTTCATTTTTATATTGCTGTAATTTACATCTTTATTGTTCATGATCAAAGAGTCCAGGAAAGCCATATCCCTAATTAACATTTGGTGGTTAGCTTGAGAAGGAAGGAATATGATAGCCTGGACGCCTCCTCTCTGATTTGAAATCTTCAGGAGAGCGTCGACCCTAATAATCTCCAATGATGTAGAAGGAAGGACCGCCATAGCCTGAAGGCCAAGAGTTCGAGGTTCCGAAGTTCGTCACCCGAACCTTTGGTGAACTCATCATCTCAGATTTTGGCATCTATGAGCAGGGCAAAAGTATTACGACATGAATTTATACAGAGGGAGTGCTCGAACGGGTGTCGAATAGGATGCAAAGAATAGAAACCAGAGAGTACAATGAAGAGCGAGGCAGAAGTACAGGAATCCAACGTATTTATGAAACGAGGTTATCCGAAAATGAGACTCCACACTTTATATAATGATTATATTCGTCTTAAATTCCATCTCCCCCCGGAACCCACACACGGAGATATGATAATGGCATTTGGTCAATATGAGGATGACAGTGCAGCGTTATTCTTTAATGATCACCCCGATGACACCTTCTCAGGCTGGATCGTCCCATTACGTCCGAAAGACCCCTACTATGGATCAAAGCCAGACTGGAAGCCCGTATTAGCTGAGACGTTTGAGCAACTTAATGTATATGATGAGATGATTCTGTACTACCTACTGTTCACGATTAATAGCACACTATCCATCAACACACACAACACCTACAGCGAGATGAATGATGTGATGAAAAAATATAGCTTCCTCCAGCTGTCCCATCTGCATGACATAACTTGTTTAAACGCTTCACAGAAGCAGTCGCTGCGCGACTTTTTCTTCTTTATCTATCTCTACGCCCATCCGGTGAATGATGAGACTTTATACGCCTGTACATTTGACCAACAACGTTTGATTCATACCAATACGGGCATTCCACTCGAGGATTATTTCGTTGCTTATTATAATCACTACACCACACATCGCGACGAGCACGCGGAACATATCGTGATTTCGGCAGACGAGATTCAAGCCTGCAAAGCGTTAACTCTGGAGCTGTTACAGGTCATTGAGGGACGTTCCCCCAAGTTAATCATACCTTCTATTAAAAGTTTGGAGCCCGCCATTCAACTCATTAACGATGTCGATGGAATGCTCAAGCTATACAAGGATGATCCTGCGGCGTTTTGCCAGATCATTAGAGATTTGCTCGCTGATGTCATGATGGATGTGACGTGTGAGACAAACGCTAGTGCTGATTCGGATTCCGATACCACTGCCAATACGGATACACTGGGAGTTGCCACTGAGGGTGCTTCGGTGAACTCCAGATCATATCGTGATTACTGTTTTACCGTGTTGCTTCAAAATTACGCTTCATATATCCTGTTCTTTGATTTTAACGAAATTCAAGTACTTATAGATGCTTTCCAGGATACCCCCATGGAATGCCGTTTCATCATCAGCAAAATGTTCACAGACACCATTTTTCTCAATAAGATCATACGCCAGCAAGAGATTGATCTGAACGAGTATCCCGAGGTGACCCGATTTTTTAATGAACAGGCTACGGAGTGGTTTCTGTAGTACCCCTGCAACGAGTAACAATGAGTAACAAGTACTCTTGGCAGTGTCGTTGGGATAAAAAACAGCCTCATTCATGAGGCTGTCACAAGGTACAACAAATTGATTTTTTCCATACGCCAAATATCCCAGTGAGCAGATGCTCATATATTCCTGGTTTTCCATTCCTGATACCATGATTCCACTTCGGGGCCAAGGTCTACTCCTGCCTCTTGTTGTAATGCTGCTGCCAATTGATGATACTGAGCAACCACCGGCTCTTTATTGCCTAACCGATCATACAACTTCATTAAAGAAAGGCTGACCTCCTCCATCATCGGATCAAATTGCTGCATCTGGTGGTACAACATCAGGGCTTCATTAGGGTGTCCCGATTCAATGTAGTATTGCGCAAGCTTCAGCGCATGATTCTGCCAGAGCGCATGCAATCGCTGACGTTCCAGTTCCGCCCACGCGTAATCACCCTCACCGAAATACTTGCCTTCATACTGATCCGAAACATACCGATGCTCGGCAAGTGTAGACGGCGATAATGAAGGCAATCGGTTAAGACGGCTCTCCCACTCTTCCGCATCAATCCGGAGTTCGCCAGTTTCCAATATATAACCAAATTGTTGATAGCGTACCGAAATCCGGTCCTCACCCATGAATTCGTTCAGCATACCACGTAAGCGATGAATGCCACTGTGCAGGTTCGTTATACCTCTCCTCTCATCGAGCTCCGGCCATAACAGCTCAAGCAGGGTGTCACGCTTGATCGGTTTATTGCGATGATGGAGCAAATACGCGAATAGTTCTCTGATTTTGGTAGTTCTAAACTTCAGATGTTTGGGCGCCTCATTCGGATGCAACTGCACCTGAAGCATTCCCAAGCAACGGATTAACGTTCCTCGCTCTGCTGTGTCTTCGATCACGTCCATTGGTGCCGGTACAGCCCTGCGCTGATACATCTTCATCGTTTTATCCAAACGATTCCTTGTTACGGGTTTCATAATATAGTCCAGCACTTCAAGACCATAAGCTGTTAGTGCATGTTCGTTATAGGCTGTTGTGAAAATAACTTCTGTTCTTGGAGATACCTCATGAATTCGTTCAGTTGCTTCAATTCCATTCATCCCCGGCATCTCAATATCCATGAAAACGAGGTCAGGCAAATGTTGCTTAATTTGCTCTATCGCTTCTTCTGCCTTCAAAAAAGAACCGATGACCTCGCAATCCTCTCTCTCAACTAACAATTTATTCAACCTGCTCAGAGCGAGATTTTCATCATCTACCAAAATCACTCTCATATGCACAGCCCTCCGACTCACTTGATGATCCTTTAATCTATAATTTTACCATAAACTTTGGATTGCGAACGCTATCAATTTGGTAATACGTCTAAAATTCGAAATAAAAAAAGGGCGCTCATCGAACACGACGGTGCAGGAGTTAGACGAAACGTGTCGAAATTAAAATCTGCCATGAAACCAATAACCAATATAAAAATACCTAGATATGTCGTGTTGTCCCTTGTCTTTTTAACCATTTTACTTAGCTTTCGCTGGATATGGTCCGCCTCTTTTGTTATACCGGATCATCCAGAACCCGTTCGAGGCGTGTTGGATCTTCGCGGTTGGGATTTTGCTGACACTTCCCCGATCTCTCTGGATGGAGAATGGGGATTCACACCCCATGCATTGATTTCTGGCGGAGAAGATAAACATACGAATTCAGATATGGGGTCGGACAAGCCTTCCACCTGGGTCCAAGTGCCGGGTGACTGGCGCAAGGCGTTACAACCACCTTCTGCTTCGTCATTCGGATATGGAACGTACCAGCTTCGTATACTGCTCGACCCTTCGGTGAAGGAAATATCCCTCTGGGCTCAGAAAATTCAGACCTCATCCATCATTGAGATCAACGGAACGGTTGTTGCCCAGTTTGGTCAACCTGCCAGCGATGCCGAAAGCTATCAACCAGAAAGGACTGCATTTGTAACTTCCTATGCACTAGATGGGACAAATGAACTCACTCTACTTGTGCAGACAGCCAATTTCGACGATCCATTCAGTGGAGGCATTACGCGTTCTCTATACTTGGGTTCTCCTGAAGCCATCGGAAGTGAGCGAGGTTTATCGATTGATTTGCAGAAAATTACGTTCGCTATACTGCTTCTGCACAGCCTGTATGCCTTTGTCATGTTTCTATTTATCCGGAAGCAGCGGGCACTGCTCACGTTCTCGTTGTTAATACTGGCCACGGCCTTAACGGTGGTCTCTGACCATGACGGGCTGTTATTAAACTGGCTGCCACTGAACTTCACTTGGATGGTTAAAGCCAAGGCGATTTCATATGCTTCATTTGCGCTTTTCCTTCTTATGCTGGCCAGAAGCTTTGCGAATCCGAATCATGGGCGAAAGCTCTTTCTTGCATATGCCGGTATTGTAGGAGGATATCTATTATTTTTGCTCCTTGCTCCCGTAACGCTTGTGTACCAAGCACTTCATACTCAAATTCCTGATTTCCTGTATTTGTTCGCCATTGGTTGGTCTGTGCTCCTGTTCTTCAAAATGGCCGCAGCCAAACAAAGCGACGCAAGCTTTCTGCTCTTTGCAGCAATGAGCAGTATGTCCAGTGTGCTGTGGGGAATTGTAAACTCACACAACGAAATCACCAATGTGTATTATCCGATCGATGTTATTGCTGCCATATTTGGCTTTGCGGCCTACTGGTTCAGAAAATATTTCCGCAATGCCACTGAAATTGAAAAACTGTATGAACAGCTCAAAGTGGAAGACCAGCAAAAAGATCAATTCCTGGTGAACACCGCGCATGAACTGCGCACTCCCCTGCATGGGATTATTAACATTGCCGAAAGTATTGCGGTGCGCGAACAGCGTCAATCCGGAGGACAACATACGGAAGACATGAAACTGCTCGTCAATATCGGGAGACAGATGTCGCAATTGATTGATGACCTTCTGGATGTCATTCGTCTGAGAGAAAAACGCATCATATTGCAGAAGAAACCGTTATCCCTCGCCTCCGTCATATCCGGCGTCATTGGAATGTTCCGATTTATGGCGGAGGGCAAGCGAGTCCAGATCATCGTAGATACACCCGAGGGATTACCGCTGGTTCAGGCAGATGAGAGACGACTTGTTCAGATCCTGTACAATCTGCTGCATAATGCGCTCAAATTCACGGATGAGGGTACCATTACGGTATCGGTTAGGGCAGATGAACATAGCGTCATTATGCAAGTTTCGGATACGGGCACGGGAATCAGCGAGGAGCTACAAGAACGAATATTTGAAGCTTACGAGCAAGGTACTGCTCAAGCACGTTTGAGTGGTGGGATTGGGCTCGGGTTAAGTATCAGCAAACAGCTCACTGAGCTTCATGGTGGTGAACTTACCGTGCAGTCCGTGCTTGGACAAGGATCTACTTTTCAAGTTTCGTTGCCACGAAAAGATACACCTGCCTTAACCGAACAGACCGATCAGACGGAGCATTCGCGATGGGGTGTCCAGCATTTGAGTGAGGTTGCTGTGAGCCTAGATGAAGAGCAACCTCCTGTGAACCCCGTCTTACCTGGGAAAACCACTGCTCGCATTCTCGCTGTCGATGATGATCCGGTCAACTTACGTGTTCTCATCTCGATGCTGTCGAATGAACCCTATGATATACAACCTGCCACTTCAGCGTTAGAAGCACTTGAACTTCTGAATACGCAGTCATGGGATTTATTAATTGCGGATGTGATGATGCCTCATATGTCCGGTTATGAACTGACAGAGAGCGTGCGTAAACGTTATTCCGTATCGGAGCTTCCTATTCTGTTGTTAACGGCCCGAAACGAACCTGCTGATATTTATGCCGGATTCATGGCGGGTGCTACTGATTATGTGACCAAGCCTGTTGACGCTGTAGAGTTGAGACATCGCATTGGTTCATTGATTGTGTTGAAACAATCGATTGATGAGAGATTGCGGATGGAAGCCGCTTATTTGCAGGCACAGATCCAGCCTCACTTCCTGTTTAACACACTCAATTCCATTATGATGCTCAGTGAGATCGATACGGATCGAATGCAGCGATTGGGGGATGCTTTTATTGAATATTTGCAGACCAGCTTCCACTTTGTGAATTCGGAGAAAATGGTGGAGATCACCCACGAGATAGACCTTTCGAAGGCCTATCTCTACATTGAGAAGGAACGATTCGCAGAACGATTAAACGTAGTCTGGGACATTCCAGAAGACATCGATGTGATTCTCCCTCCACTCACCATCCAGCCGCTGATTGAAAATGCTGTTCGCCATGGTGTCCTCAGCCAAGTGGAAGGCGGGACGGTATGGATTCGCATCGTTGCCCAAACCACGGGCACACAGATCGAGATCGAAGATAACGGCTCAGGCATGCATCCAGAACAGATTGAACGAGCGCTCGCATGGCCTAAACCGAATCCGCTAAAGCCTGGAGGCATTGGTTTAACCAATACCCATCGGCGCTTGAATCAGCTCTATGGACAAGGGTTAAAGATCGTCAGCTCCCCTGGGCAAGGGACGAAGGTTTCCTTTTTTATCCCTGACCAGACCGATATGGATTCGTTATAAGTTCATTTTCGGGAAAAACAAACCACAAAAAGCTGAGCCTGGACTTGATCCGGACTCAGCTTTTTTGATTCATTTTCTGGCTTCATGAAGCACTTTATCACTTACACATGCAATGCTTGCTTCTCATCCGACAATCCCAGCGATTTCGCCGTAGACAGATTCACCTCACGTAATAGATCGAGGTTCTCTGCAAGCGAGATGCCGTAAGACGGGATCATCTCTTTGATCTTTGGTTCCCATTCCTTGATGTGCTGCGGGAAACAACGCTCCAAAATCTCCAGCATAACTTGAACCGCCGTCGAAGCACCCGGCGATGCGCCTAGTAATGCCGCAATGGAGCCATCTGCCGCAGTTACAACTTCGGTTCCGAACTGCAGCGTGCCTTTGCCGCCCTGAACGGTGTCCTTGATCACCTGCACACGCTGACCCGCCAGCACCATATCCCAGTCCTCACTCTTCGCACTCGGTACGAAATCACGCAGTTCCTTCATGCGCTGTTCCTTCGTTAACATGAGTTGTTGAATAAGGTATTTGGTGAGCGAGAGTTCCTTCACACCTGCCGCAAGCATCGTTAAAAGGTTATGCAACTTCACCGAAGCAATCAGGTCTGCATTCGATCCGGTCTTCAAGAACTTCGGTGAGAAACCGGCGAATGGACCAAACAGCAGTGACTTCTGGTTGTCGATGTAACGTGTATCCAGATGCGGTACGGACATCGGTGGAGCACCTACGGAAGCTTTGCCATATACTTTGGCATGATGCTGTTCCACGACTTCCGGATTTTTGCACACCATGAAGATCCCGCTTACCGGGAAGCCCCCGATATGTTTACCTTCCGGAATACCGGACTTCTGGAGCAGGTGCAGACTTCCGCCGCCCGCGCCAATGAAGACAAATTTCGCCCGATGACGTTCAACAGCTCCACTCGTCAGATTTTTCACGGTCAATTCCCATGACTTATCACTTTTGCGTTTAATGTTCTTCACGCTATGTTTATAGTGGACTTCCACCTTTTGTTCCTGTAGATGTTTCAGTAGCATACGCGTTAAAGCACCAAAGTTAACGTCCGTACCGGAGTCAATCTTGGTCGCCGCTACCGGCTCGCTACTTGTGCGGTCTTTCATCATTAGCGGCATCCACTTCGCCAGCTCTTCCCGGTTGTCCGAGAAATCCATGCCTGCGAACAGCGGATGGTTTGACAAGGTGTCGTACCGTCTTTTCAGAAACTGCACATTACTCTCGCCATGCACGTAACTGAGGTGAGGAATCGGCATAATGAAGTCCCTCGGATTCCGAATCAGACGACTGTTCACCAGATAGGACCAAAATTGCTTGGAAACCTGGAATTGCTCGTTCACCTTAATGGCTTTGCTAATATCTACGGTTTTGTCTGGTCGTTCAACAGTATAGTTAAGTTCGCACAGCGCAGCATGCCCGGTTCCGGCATTGTTCCACTCATTCGAGCTTTCTTCTCCTGCCGTGGCAAGCTTCTCAAAAACCTTAATATTCCAGTCTGGTGCCAATTCTTTAAGCAAAGTTCCCAAAGTTGCACTCATAATTCCGGCACCGATCAAGATTACATCTGTACTCGTTTGTCCCTGGCTCATGTCTACCGTCCTTATATCCTATATTTGCCAAAAGGATGTAAGCGTTATCGATTTGGCATTGGCTGCAAGCCCACTCTTCGAGGGTTCACGCCTTGTCTGAATGAATATAACCTTGAACTAGTGTATCAATAATATGGAGCAATTTAAATATGCAATTTCAAGATATTTGCTATTCCCTCAGTATACGCTAGTTTGCCGCGGTTCGTTAGCCCGGTTATAGGCCTGAAAGATTTATTTGTTCAAAGCAAAGAAGGAACTTTGCATTCGCTAGGCAAACGGCCTGTTTTTAAAGCCTATGATTCGCTGTGAAAAAGAGTGCACAAAGAGCCGCATGCATGATAACCTTCGCATAACGGCTCTTATTATAGAAAGAAGTCAGCCCACACGCTCATACGCGCTGTGCCCTCAGAATATCGAAATCAGTTCCTTCGTATACGGGTGGCGTTCCTCGGCAAACAACGCATCCGCGCCAAATTGGTCTACGATCTGTCCGGATTGCATCACGATAATTCGCTGGCTCATTCGGTGCACCGCCGCCAGATCATGTGAGATGAACACATAGGACAGGCCGAGAGATATACGAAGGTCGGTGAGTAGCTGCAGAATCGCTCCCTGCGAAATAACATCCAGACTAGCCGTCGGTTCATCCAGCACAACCACATCCGGCTCAATGCCGATGGCTCGCGCAATCGTAACACGTTGCCGCTGACCACCACTCAGCTCGTGCGGGTAGCGGTTCGCCAGTTCACTCGGCAGTTCTACGGCCTCCAGTAGCTGACGGATGTAAGCTTCTTTCGATGTATAGGTGAAGTGTGTGAGCTTCGCATCCCGACCTAGTTGCTCATAGGGATCGATCAAGGATGCTCCAATGGTAAGTTTCGGATTTAGTGCAGCCGAAGGATTCTGGAAAACAATCTGAATCTTGCGACGGTGCGGACGCAAACGGCGTCCATCCAGCCGGGCAATATCCTGCCCGCCAAGCTGGATCGAGCCATGGTCCGCATCCTCAATACGAAGCAGACAGCGGGCCAATGTGCTTTTGCCACAGCCGCTCTCTCCGACAAGACCCAGGCATTCGCCGCGATTCAGGGTGAACGAGATAGCGTTGATGGCAGGGTGTTCCGCACCAGCATAGGTGCGGGTGAGCTGTTCCACGTGTAACACGACTTGGCTGGCTTGGCTTCTCACTCCGCGCCCACCTCCTTCAAACCAGACTTCAATTCATTACTCAATACAGGCGCTGCTTCAATCAATTGGCGTGTATATTCATGCTGGGGATGATCCAGAATCCGGTGTTTGCCGCCTGATTCCACAATCTTCCCTTCTTTCATGACAGACAAGCGGTTCGCATATCGGCGCACATGCCGCCAATCATGCGTAATGAACAGGATCGCACAGCCCGTCTCGGCCTGCTTGCGTGCGAGTAGTTCCATTACGCGATGCACGGACATGCTATCCAGCGCGGTCGTTGCTTCATCGGCAATAAGCAGACGTGGGGAGAGCATCAGCGATGTAGCAATGGATGCTCGCTGTAGTTGACCCCCGCTGAGCTGAAACGGATAGCGGCGAAGCAGTTCCGGGCTGAGTCCAACAGACTCCAGCGCTTCTGCGGCACGCTTTTTACGGATCGTAGCAGACTTCTCGCCATGCACCTTCTGATATTCATCAAAGTGTCCGCCAATGCTGCGGAAAGGTGTAAATGCTCCCTGATAGTCCTGAAAAATATACGAGATATCGCGTCCGCGCAATGCGCGCATCTCCTTCGGCTTCCGTTCGAGCAGATTGCTGCCTTCGAACATCACACGGCCAGATGCGCGCAGGTTGGGCGGCAGCAGCTGTCCAATGGCCTGCGAAAGCAGGCTTTTTCCACTGCCGCTCTGTCCCACGAGCGCCATGAATTCCCCTTCGCGGACGGCAAGGGACACCTGATCCACAATCGTCCGCTCCCGGCTGAAGATGCTCAGTTCCTGGGTAGAGAGAATCATGACTGCACCTCCTTTTTCACATCAAACCGATCTCGCAAGTAGTCTCCCAACATATTCGCCAGTAGCACAACCGATACAATAGCGAGTCCCGGAAAGACCATTAGTTCAGGTCTGGACTGGAAATAAGGACGCGAGTCATTCAGCATCGCTCCCCATTCAGGTGTCGGCGGCTGTGCGCCGAGTCCGATGTAAGATAAGGATGAGATCAGCAGGATGATTTTGCCGAGATCCAGACTCGCCAGTACCAGCACATGACCTGCAATATGCGGTAACAGATGTTTGGTCATGATTCGTGCATCGGACAGACCGTTGGTTCGGGCTACACGAATGTAATCCTTTTGCGACTCGGATAGGACAGTGCTTCGAACCAGACGCGCGTAACTCACCCATTTCACGATAACAATCGCCAGCACCAGATTGCCAATGCCTGCACCAAGCAGACCACTCAGTACAATTGCGACAATGGTGTCCGGAAAAGCCAGAAATGCATCTGCAATACGCATGAACAGTTTGTCGATCCAGCCGCGTTTGTACCCTGCGATCAGGCCAAACGGAATGCCGATAAGCAGTGCCGCACCGAGTGCAAGCAGGCTGTAACCGAGCGTCTGACCGCCGCCGAGAAGCAGACGTGTCAGCACATCACGGCCCAGATGATCGGTGCCAAGCGGATGAAGCGCGCTCATCCCTTGCAACCTGCTGCGCAGGTCGGTGAGGGTATGATCATGTTTCAGATATAGAAAGGCATACAGGGAGGCCGCGATAGCGAGCAGTGCAAACAGCATGCCGATGATGGCCTGCCAGCTGTGCTTTTTTGTTTTGGTTGACGGCATGCGCAGGGGCATCGTTTTCATCGGTGGGCCTCCCTTTCCTTCAATTTCATCTCTGGATTTAAATAACGGTAAGACAGATCTACCGCCGTATTCACCAGGAACACGACAACCGCCATGATCAGGATGTATCCCTGAATCAATGGATAATCGCGCTGGCGAATGGCATCCACAACCAGCTTGCCGATCCCCGGATAAGCAAATAACACTTCAATTACCACAACGCCGCCAATCAGACTGCCCAGACTAACTCCAAATACGGTGATCACCGGAGGCAGACTGTGTCTGAAAGCATGTAGGAAGAAAATACGCCCCTCCGAAAGCCCTCTGGCCCGGGCAGATCGCACAAACTCCTGGCTCAGAGAGTCCAGCAAGCTGGAACGTAAAAGACGCACATAAACGCTGGAGATGGCGAGTCCCAGCGTCAGCGATGGCAGAATAAGTGAGGTAAATCCGTCCCGTCCCATCGTGGGCAGACTGCCAAATCGTACGCCGAACAGGTCAATCAGGATCAGTCCCAGCCAGAAACTCGGAACCGCTGCGCCCAAAATCGACAGAATGCGGCTACCCTGATCAATCCAGCTACCCCGATATAGTGCGGACAGGGAGCCCAGCGGGATAGCCACGAATAGCATGACCAGCAGTGACCCGATTGTAAGCTCAGCTGTTGCCGGGAGTGCGCGCATCAGTGTCTGCATTACCGGCTGGCCTGTTGAATAGGACACACCGAAGTCCATCCGTACAAAATCAAGCAGCCAGCGGCCAAATTGCACGGGAAGCGAGTCATTAAAGCCCATCTCCTCGCGTAGTGCTTCGACTTGCTCCTTGCTCACCGATAATTCCTCAACATTCAGGATGGTCAGCACCGGATCGCCGGGAGCAAGCCGGATGAACAGGAAGCTTACAAACATAATGAAGAGCAGGAATACAAATACCTCCAGAAACTTGCGAAGCAAAATACGAAACATTACATCACGTCCAGCTTGTTTGTGATCATGTAATATTCACTGCGCGTGGTGACCCAGTTTTTCACCTTTTTGCCGTTGTAGGCCACAATCGTTGCAGGATGCAGTACAAAGGAGTTCAGCACGTTATCATGTACATAATTGGCTGCTTTCTCTGCCAGCTCCGCGCGTTTCTGGGGTTCCACCGTAAGGTTCAGTTCGTCGATGATCTTGGTCAGTGCCGGGTCTTCCGATCCGCTGAAGTTCAGCGCACCCTTCGGATGGTATGTCGCATTCAAATAATAACCCGCATCCCCGCGTGGAGCGGTCAGATTACTGTATGTAGCGATGTCCCAATCCCGGTTGGAAGCCATGTATTCTTCCGGTGCATCAATCTGACGAATCTGCACATCAATTCCGATCTTTTTTGCATCCGATTGGAACACTTGTGCAATCAGAGGCAGATCGGCGCGTGACGAATAGGTGAGTAGTGTCAGCTTCAATGGTTTGCCGTCTTTGGTCATTACGCCGTTTTGCTGGGTGTAACCAGCTTCGCCAAGATATTTTACGGCCACATCTGAACCGGTCTCCGTTGTTGCATGTGTATATTTAGGTGCAAATGGCAACGAGGGCAAGAATGGGCCAATGGCAGGCTCGCCGTATCCAAGCAGAATTGTATCGACAATGCCTTTACGGTCAATTAGCGCATCCAGTGCTCGGCGGACATTCACATCCTTGATGCTCTCCCGCTGCATATTCATCGTCAACTGGTGCACACGGAACGTGGATGTGGATTCAACTTTCAACCCGTCGATGGCTTTGAGGGATTCCAGACTTTCCACTTCCGGGCGGTAGACGACGTCTACTTGACCGGACTTCAGTGCAAGCGAACGTGCATTAGCATCTTCATTAAACGAAAATGTTACGGAATCCAGCGGCGAGGCCCCGTCCCAATATCCGTCATATCGGCTCAGCTCCAGCTTGCTGCCTGCCGTGAAAGAAGTCAGCTTGAACGGGCCTGTACCGATAGGTTTGTTCACAATATCCGGCTCACTGACATCAATGATCGCCGTGTTCGGGTTCACCAGCTCGGATGCAAACTCAGGGAACGGCTCGGTCGTGGTGATCTCCAGCTTGTTCCCCTCGGCTTTGATCGTATCCACCTTCAAAGTATTTTGGATGGCTACGTTCTCCTTCAACGCCCGCTCCAGGGATGCTTTAACCGCTTCCCCTGTCATCAGTTTGCCGTTCTGGAAGGTCACATTGTCGCGCAAGTTAATCGTCCAGTGCTGACCATCTTTACTCTCCCAGCTCTCGGCAAGCCACGGCACAACGGTCAGATTGTCCTCATCCAGACGCAAGAGCGTTTCCGTAATGCCCGCACGTAGCGGCACATAACTTGAATCCACATGCGGATCAAGTGAACTGGTGGAGAAGTTATATAGGAAGTGAACGTTCTTATTCCCTTGGGTATTGGTATCGCCTTGCGCTGCCGGGCTAGAGGTGGATGCTCCGCAAGCGGTAAGTAATACTGCCGCACTCAGGGCCAAGGAGATTAGCGCCAGCAAAGGCTTCTTTTTCGTAAACAAGGTCATGCCCCTCTCTCATTCTTTTTCATATGGTTGTTAATCGTAATCATTATCATTTAAACAATGAGTATTATCTTATCGTAATGATTACGTTTTGACAAGATATTTTTGATTGATTGGACGCAAAAAAATCCGACTCTCGAATGAGAGCGGATTTGGGATGTGTATGTTTTGGTATACTGTGCTATAACCCTGTTTCGTAGTCTTCAAGTAGATGTGACCAGTAGCCTTTAGCGTTCTGCATCGCTACAGGATCTGTCTGTTCAAAGTACCTGCGAAATTCGCTGTCATATTGAGCTTGGGTATATTTCCCTTCGCAAAATAGTCTAAATGCTGAAGGAAGTGTATCAGAATAAACTTGACTAAAATCAAGTAAGAATTTAAAAGCACTTTAAGCTAAATTGACATTCTATAAAAAAATCAGCAGCTCAGGCATGAACTGCTGATTCTTTATACTGCATTAGTTTTCGTAAACGTTTCCAGCTCCACTGACTTGATTGCCGTTAGAAGAAATTCTAACCTTGGCATTAGAAATTTTATTAGCGCTTAGATTTATGATTGCGTAGTATTGATTTTCTTGAAAGTAGTAACCATTTACTGTTTTTTGACCGTACCATTGAACAGAGCCACCAATTTGAGTGATAATTTCATATTTTACGTAGAAACCGCTTGTTGGACCCCCATTCCAATTACTGTCGGATTGGTACCCCATAATTGAAACCCAGTTATTGGTTGTATTGAATGTATCTTTCCCGATAAGAGTGTTTCCACCCCAGTTACTAAAGCTGTAATAATCTAAGGTCGTAGCACGGGCAGCCATCAAACCAGAGTTGTCTATATACTCTGTGTTTTCAACATTAATTGGTTTAACTTTTCCGTAATCAGGTGAATTCTGATCCGCATTAACCTCTTGAGGAATTAAGACTACTTTCCAGTCTTGATTGATTTTTTTTACTTCGTAAGGTAATGGCGGAAGAATTGTATCTACTGTCGTGAACTGAACAGACAAATGAACTTCAGAATTGCTAACTTCTGTTGAGTTGAGAATTTTAAAATCAACAACTGGAGTATCAGTTTCTGCTTGTAGCGCATAAGCAGACCTACGTTCTGTATCATTTTCATAATTAGGTTCTACAGAATTTTTTATACGTCCTTCAATATCTTTAGAGATGTAGGAATTAAAGTAGTTTGAAGCTACTTGTTCCGCTTCTTCTAACACCTGTGAAGATGAGTTATGAGAAGGAGAAGCACTAGCGGAGGGAACAACTGCAACTGTTAAGAGCAAAGACATAGTTAAAATTTTTATCTTTTTCAATAAATACAAAATAATTCCTCCATTACTATAATTTATAGATCAAAGTATAGTATAAATGGTAAGCTTGTTTTTTAAAAGGGAAAATATTACATTTTAACTTAAGATTATTCATCCGTAAATTGCATAGAGTGAATTGGTGTACCTTTAGTGACTTGACCTGTCACTGTGTTGATTTCTAATGGCTCTACTAAAACTTTCCATCCACTACCACTTTTGAATACTTTAAATGGCAGTGGTGGTGATTGCTCGTAGCTTTGCCCTGAATATTTTTGAACTACATAAAATTGGACTTCATTATTGTTAATTTGCTTGCTTTCCACAATTTCATAACCAGTAGTAGGATTTGTTTTAAAATCTTTTAGATATCCTTCTTCGCGACTTTTCTCATCCAAATAGTTTGTGTCTTTTGAATAAAAAATCATTCCCTCTGCATCCTTGTCAATGTAAGCATCAAAGTAGCTAGTTGCTGCTTCCATCGGAGTTTGGGCAATTCCTCTTTCTGCGGTTATAGTGGATACCACTAAGATTGAGCCAGCAACAACCCCTGCCAGTAAAAGTGATACTATTTTTTTTCCCTTCATGATCAAATACCCCTTTTCAAGGTTATATTTCCTAAATTTTCTTTAGGTCTAATAAGTATAACGTAACAACTTACTGAAATGTTGTGCAATTCTTAAATTTTTCTTTATCTAACTGTGGAAAGACAAGGGGGTAATTAGCAACATTAGCTATGAAAGGAGGCAGAGGTCTAGTAGACGTATCTCTAAAGAAGAGTGCTAATCTTCTTAAAAACTCGCGCGCTAAATCGGCTTCTATTTCGAAAGAGCTCGTTCCTACGCGTTCCCAATGGATCGCATTAATCCTTGTTATTGCCGCTTGTAAATTCACTCCAACCACCTCTTGTTCATTTCCGTTCTTAGGAGCAAATACTCAGCATTCATCCTCTAATTTCGGCACAAAAGGTGAAAGAAATGGATCTTCTTGCTCTGCGATCTCACCTCGTGTTAACGTATACACCTTGAACTGATTAGATGATGCTAAATCATCACTATCTCTTACGTAAAGAATGCCGTAGGAACCCGGAGCTATTTCACCTGCTTTTCTGAACACTTCAATCGGATTAAATTGGATTTCAGGTTTGTGGTTATCAAGGCCAGCAATCCAAAGCTGATAGTCACCATTAACAGCCCTCAGATCTAGTACACCCGAAGGCCAACTCAACTTCTCAATGTACTTCTGTAACTCCTGAATAGCTTCATCATATTGATCCTCATCTTCTTCAAACGATACACTTTCCCTAATTGTAGCCCATCCATGGTATTCAAAAATGGCTCTAGCTCCCCTCGGGGTTTGTCTTATGTAAAAAGTTGACCTTATGATCTGACATCCAAGATAGTATTCTCTTCTCAAAATTTTGCTATAAACCGTTGCACTAAATCAGCATACTCTTTTTGTTCCTCTCGATGAGTCCATTCGAATTGTGGAAGAATAGCATGAATGTGCTGGAGTAATAATTTCAACTGTTCCAAATCTTGATAATCACCCAGTTCGATACCATACAAGAGCTCTAGCAAATGACCATCGTACATCTCCCCAGCAAGAGGATCATCGGACAAAATTTCCATCGCCTTTTCTATACCCAGCTCCAAAAACACACGCTGACCCAGCATTCGACTTACATCTTCTAAGTTAAGATCATCTACTTTTTTGTTAAGCAGCCTACCGTACCACTGCTCCAAAGCCACAGAATTACTTTTGCCCAGCTGGCTATTATAATCTATACAGTAAATGTCCATAATCCGTTTACTCAGGTGCACCCCTCCGAATCTGGCCAGATTATTAAACCTCTGAGAAAATCCTCCAGTACCCTTCGTTCCGCAATTCCTGCACCAGACAGTACAGTAGCCACACGCTCTAGTAACAGAGGTTCATGCATTAATCTTTGTTTATACTCAGGAGATGTGTAGCTCCTTAGTGTGTCTATACATATTTCTAATAACTCTCTATCCTCAACAGTCAGTAGAGAAAGCAACAATTCAAATTCATGCCTCTCTCGAGTACTATCCAAGCAGTACGCAAGCTTCTTCTGCCAGCTGAGGGGTTTGCTCAATACTTCTCTAGATAAAATATCCCAATCACCTAGTTTAAAATCTTCCAGAATTTCTGTCGCTATAACACAACCGTCATCGTACCAGGAATCAACTGTCGTCTCGGCGTATAAAAGATTATCAAGTTGTTGGTACATATCATTCCTTATCCCATCCTAGGATTTTTATAACACCAGTCTGAGTCATAGGACATGGAGTGTAGTTTCTTAATATCTTCCCATGTGTAGACCCAGTCATAATCTGCTACCCAAAAGTAGTCCGCCTGGTTAAGTTTCAAATATTCATACACAAACTGAAAAATAACCTCTTCTGCACCAAATGCCTCTTCTATTGTACCTACCCGAATGAGATCCTGTTTAGGGTCTAAATTCAGATCTTCGTGATCATGAAATAAAACACTTTTATTTTCTTTTGCCTTTACATATAGGATAAATTGACGGTTATTTTCTTCACTATTGTACGAATGACTTAGAACATTCAAGGTTGTTGAAGAAAATCTCCCCATTTTCAATATGTTTATGATTATCAAAAATTAGTCTATGATCTGATTGAAACACAGCAATTATAGTGTCAGATAAAAACTTCTCTGGTGAATACTTCTCACGCTCCGTTAGAAAAAAAGCTGTTGTTCCCATGTTATTTTATTGCCTCTTTTCATGATTCCAGAGAAATTTAAAACCTGATAGATTACTTTCTTTCTTCGGCCTTCATGCGAAGCCAATCCCTTGCTTCCTGCCCTTTGAGAATTAGAGGTTTATCGGCTGAACCAATATGAATGCTGTGAAAATTGGCCTCTTCTATTCCTTTGATGTTTCTTAACGTTACTCCATAAAACAAAACCCCTTCAAACCTTGCCTCACTCAAGTCTACATCTGTTAATGAGGCATGGCTAAAATCAGTTAAAGAGAGGTTGCAGGCTGAGAAATTACAGTTTTTAATTGTTGCATTATCAAATCGTGTTTCCCATAGATCGCCTCTTGAAAATCGAACTTTATCCACATTGGAGTTAGAGAAATCTACATATGACAAGTCTGATTTGTAAAAATCACAATGCATCACGTTGCTATTTTTATATAATGACGAACTTAAAACAGAGGCATGAAAATCCATGTTGTTAAGACTCAGACCCTCAAAAGTACAACTAGCCATAAATGACTGTTCTAAACAAATATTAGAAACATCAAATTCGCGAAAATCAACATCTTGCAATCGAAGTTGCTCACCTTCCTGACCGCTAGTATCAACCCATTTTCTATGAAGTTCGAATCTGTTATACATATCGTTTCTCATCCGTCCCTCGTCCTCTAATCCATGTAAGAAACAGCTGTCTTGTTTAATTTTAATTCAGGGTTACTGTACTGCACCAAATGCGGGATCATTCATATGAAGAATTGCTCTTTCGCATTATCTTGATAACTTCTTGGTGCATATATAGTTCTGCTGATATATTTCACGTTGAGGATTCTTGCTCTAAATCAGATAACTTCTCACTTATTCTTGCAACGTTCTCACTTTTCAATAGTTTTGCGTTGAGTTCAGAGATGAAATCCAGAAACAGATGTGTATTACGTATGATTTCTTTGACAAAGGACTCCAAATTTATAGAAATCCCACTCCATGTTGAGTACTTGAATTCCTCCAGCGGTTCAGTAATAAATAAGTCCAAAACTACTTCACGATCCGTATCTTCCACTAAGCTAACTAGCAGTTCTTCTCCATGTGCTTTAAACTCCAACCATAGATTAGCACTATCAGGAATTCGATAAGCAACGTACGGATTCACGCTTACCATCTTAGCCACCGTCAGTAAGTCAACAAACCATCTAACTAGTCTCTCATTACCGAATGGGCAATCATCAAAAAACATACCATACGTACTTCCGTTGAAATCCAATTCAATTATTCCATCTATATCTTGTTTGGCCTGATCAAACTGCTCTGCAGACATTTGCTTCAGCGCGTCCAAATCATCTATGGCTTTAAACGAAATCACGAACATATTTTGAGCACACTCCTAATCTTTTAAATCACTAATTTTATACTTATGTGTACCATATATTGAATCTACATTATCATTCCGAATGAACACTTTAATTGATTCATCAAATACCGTGACAGTATGCAAACCATCCTTCACACCTTGTTGTTTCAATTGATTTACTGCCTCTGTAGAAGCATCTGTTATTCTTTTATCAGACCATTCTTTATTAAAAAAAGACTTCCTACTCAGCATCTCATTTATTTGCTCATCAGACATCTTCTTTTGCAAGAATGGGAGTTGTTGTTTTGTACTATTAACAGAATGTCTATTAATAACGTGGTCAATTAGATTTTGACTCAGTTGTTGAGTAGGTCGATCTTTAATAACCGGACTTTTTTCCTCTATAACTGGTTTCTGATTTTTCACATCCTCTAAATTCTTCTTCAACTTCGCCACCGCCGGATGAGAGGAAGGCAAGCGAAACGGGCCTTTGCGTCCAGGCATACTTCCGCGAACCATCTGAAAAGCCATAAAAATCTGGCTGAACTTCAGAGAAGTTACCATCATCTGTGCATATCGATCATTCACTGGCTCGCCTGTGAAGGGATGAACTCCATTTTCAAAGGCTTCAATCTGCAAGGCATTAAGATCTACCCCCGGATCTTCTGCATGGCCTGCTTGCATCCGATTGATATCTACATGCCCTTGATCCTTCTGATACGCCTGCAGAGCTGCCTGATCGGTAACGCCATCCTCATTCACAGGCATCTGCACCAGTCTCCCAAACACATTGACTTGGGCCATTCGGTAGCCTTTATCCTCCGAACCCGTATCACTCCCCGAGCTCTTCATCATGGCTGCCGCACCCACAGCACCAATAATACCACCCAGACTGCCCTTTTCCGCATCTGCCTGCTCAAACCTCGTAGCAATATCCGTTAACTCCTTCGAAGTATATACCATGCTCTCCAGTGCTTTCTGTAACACGGTACGTGATCTTGCAAAATCACCATAAAAACGCTCCTGTGTCACACCCAGCCATACGGGCTGAAGGAACATGATCTGCCTTGAGAGGTTATCCTGGATATGCTCCAATTGTTGTCTCGCCTGATCCACCTGATTCGATACGTGATGTAATTGTTCAGGGGTCACTTTGATTGTACTCATATGCTTTCTCCGCTCATTTGAAATAGGATTCTCCTATGTTAGCAGAAGTATAATATGTAAAACTATCCGGCTAACATCCTGAATTTACCTATAACCCGACATCTGACACACCACTCATCGGTGCTATAGTCCTATATGCATATACCCACATCCAAGCACATCCTACCATTTTCAGTAAACCCAATAACAATCTCCTACTTTATCCCCGCCAAAAACACCCGATACCGTTCAATCTGCTCCTCCGTCGCCATTTCTCGCAACGACTCCAATACCACTGTACACTTGATAATATGCCTCTCCATCCCCAGTCTGTCCGCTACACACATCGCCTTCAAAATAAAATCCACAGCCTCCTGCGGCCTTCCCATCCACTGTTCATATAAGGCCCTTTGGTAACAATAGTTGTACATATCATCGTTGTTTAACGAATCCATCCCCACTCCTGACCCATCAACCTTCTCCTCAATCATCTGTATGATAAAATCAATCCGCCACCCATGCCGCACCGCGGCCTCTGTGATCACCTTCAACCCTGACAAACGTTCCTTCGGATACTCCAGCAACAGGTTCACATAGCCCTCCAGCAACTCAACCTGCCCTGCTTCAATCTCGAGTGCATAGCGATGGATTTCGGCTTTACGTTTGAACTCCTGCACAACTTGTAGCTCTGCCTCATCCATTCCTTCCATACACCCCAATGCTGCATATTGACGGATACAAGCTCGTGCCTGATCGATCTGCCCCAGCTTCTGATAAGCCATACCTCGCATCATATGACTCCATCCCATGTAATAAACCAATGGACATTCCGTATGAATATGAAGTTTAGACCCACCTTCCTGTTGACACTCCACCCGTTCTTCATATATACACTGCGCACACTGGTACAACACGTCCGCTGTCTCCAGCACCTTGTTCCAATTTTCAAAAGCCACAGCCATATCCAGCATATCAACAATAATGTCCGGTTTGAGGGATTTCAGGATTGATGATCGCAAAAAAGTAAACCTCCTTATAATATGAATATTAGAGATAATAAAACAAAGCTATTTATGCTTTAAGATACAGCCTTTCATTTATTCACTTTCAGAAACTCCAAAGAAGTAGTACAATAAATCAAATATAGTACTTAATCGCAGTTTTTTCAATATATTTTACCGCCTTTAAGTCTCTGCTAAATACATCGATACTCTCCTAACCTTTAGGAGAGGTGGTTATTATGACAAAATTACGCAATTCGGTTGGAGAACGGATAAGAGCAGTACGCAAAGCGAAGGGTTTGACACAACAGCAACTTGCGGAATTATCTGGATTGGATGATGCATATATTGGGTCGGTAGAGCGTGGGGAGAGAAACTTTTCTATAGATACTCTAGAGAAAATTCTCTTGGGTTTGAAACTTTCACTCAACGAGCTAATGATATCAACAGATTTTTTAGGGGAGGTGGAAAGTCGACAAACAGTTCTTGAAGAATTTATAGCTATTACAAGCAATATTTCAGATGAACAGATTGATATATTAACACAAATTAATAAACAAATTCTACGAGCATTCCATTAATCTCTACAACCTTGAAACTCGTGTTATAAAAGATTAATTTTTTCAAGAAAAGATTACATTTAAAAATTTCTTTCTAAAATTCTTCTTTTTGTACTTGAATCAATATAAAAGCAAAAGAAAATAGATTCTATACAAGAGTAAACTTGGAGAAATCAACTAAATAACATTTATAGTTATAAATATTTGATTTTTAAACAAGTGAGAAAATTATTGATTGATCCAGATATAATTCATAATTATGAATTATATAATGGAGGCTGAAAAATATCTTTTTTTAAATATAAAAAATAATAATTTACATCATTAGGGAAATTAGCATCAGTTATAATCTAATGTAATAGATCAACTGATGCTAATTAGGAACACTATAAATATTGGATGTTATATCGCTTTCCCACTAATCTTTCGAATCTTTTGATAATATTATAAGCAGAGCTTTTAATAAAGTCTTCTTCACTTTTTAATAATGGCACTACATATTTCATAAGACTTGCTTCATTGCAAGTTTTTGATAATAAAACTTCCAATTCGTATCTTTTCATATCTGGGAGCTTCCCTGCAACCAGATTAGTTAGCCAAAATAGCACTTCCCCTTCTATATCCTTACTATTTATAGGACAATGAATTAACATTTCAGTTAAAAAATATCTGTGCTTGTAATCCTTATCATTTAATTGCTGTAGTATAAACTTTTTTTCTGAATGATAACAGTTATGCCCTATTAAATTGCTTAATGCTTTTCTATCAGACCAACTGTCTCGTCCAGATTGACAATACTCCTCCCACAAAGCAAACAAAGTAACAAAAGACTCTTGTGATATAGAGTATTTCTCATTTTCATAGTTTTCAAATGAAATTATATTCAATATTACGGAACGAACTTCTGCTTCACAGTTTGTAATTTTATTTATTAAATAATCAGTCAATGGATAATTTTTGTTTAAATGTCTCAGTACATGAACTAAACTATCTTCTAAATCACTATTATAGTTGTTTAATTTATCTTCTATTATTACAAATACCTTATTAGGATCAATTTTAGAAACAATATTGCACAAATTCAAAAGTTCTATTTCATTTTTACAAGATTCCAATTTTTCATATGCCTGTTTTGTAATCTCAACCTCTTCGAGATCGTATAAAAAATCGGCCGCAACACTCCCAATAAATTTCTCATTTAATAAATCAAAAAGCACCTGAGTTAAATCATTATACTTAATTGGCCTATGCATATCATCTCGAAATCCATGTATAATTTTCCTTTTATATTCTGATGGAAGGGTTCTAAGAAGACCTAGCATTTTATCCTGGGCTTTTTTTGTTTTTAGTTCACTCAATACTTTTATAGCAAATAAAATTGAATTCTTATCTCCTGAATTCAAAAGTTCGGTCACTTTAATATAAAGATCTTCAGAATCATAAGCACTTATCACATTGGCAATGTTACTCAAAATGAACTCACTGGTATCATTATTTAGCCTCATTGCCTCATCAAACATTGTGCCCAGCGTAGAAGGTAAAGCTAGTATTTTTAAAGCTTTATTATAACTATTCCCAGAGCGCCATGATTCATCAGTTAGTAGGCCTTCTAGTGACTTATTAAAAGATTCAACCACACCTCTACGAGCTAAAACCATAGACGCGGAAATAGATAGTTCAACCACTTCACTATTTTGCATTTCTAACAGCTCTGTCTCTTCGCCAAACTCTCCTATATAGTTCAAAGCACTTGCTAGGTTTGATTTTTCAGCTTTACTAATAGAAGGACTTTGAATTCTTCCCTGCAGAATTTGAAACAATTGTCTACCGATCTCATCTTCACGAATTGCTGCACTTTGATAAGCGATTACTGCAAACATAATATCTGTGTTTGCAATTTTTCTCAATACTGATTTTGCCTTTTCTTTATCTAATAATCCAACAAATAAGATTAACGTTTCATTCCATTTAAGATTAATAATTTTCTCTTCAAGTATGAAGGGATCTTCAAAAAAATACTCCAAAAGTCTAAATGCTGCTAAAAACTCAGTTATAGATTGATGGAAGAAAGAAATTTCGCCATCAAAATCAGTAACCATAATCCCACTTTTTAATATATTTTTCATTAATATTTCAGAGCTTTCAGGCGTAATCTCATATTCTTTAAGTTTTATTAGAAAGTCACTTGTGTTAATACTTTGGATGCCTTTATCAACTAATTCATATGCAATATTAACAAAAAGTAAATGAATTAAATCGGATGCAATATCCGTGCGACTAATTACTTGTTTTTCAGTCAAATGTAAATAATTCTCAAGTAAAGTTTTTATATCAGAAACTTTGCTTTCCCCTTGTTCTGACTGAAGATACAAACTAATAAATAATGGGTTTTTTAATATATCCTTCATTTTTGAAGATAAGTCTCCATACCTAGCGTTACCATTATCCGCTAAAATCTTTTCTAATTGAGTATCATTTATAGGTTGAACCTCAAATATAGGATAATCAAGGAATTGAATATAATTCATCGATCTTGAAGTAACAATGAACCGATTTCGAGAATACAAGTTTGTTAACCACTGCAAGTTATTGTATAAAATCCTCGACTCATCATCAATAAGGTTTCTCGGCGCTTCATTCACAGCATCGAAAATGAAGATAAACCATCCCTTCTCTAGAGCAACATCTACATCAATCGTTGATGGTAGCCTGCTCTCTATCATTTTTCTAAGATCTCCTTTATATTCTTTCATTGGCAATAGGACAGGTATAGAATGTTTTAAATCAAGTTCCTCAACATCATTACAAGCTAGTATTTTATCTAAGCAAGATTTAGCTGTCGAATAACTATATCTCTGAACAGATTTTGTCTTACCAGTCCCTGGAGAACCGAAAACAACAAGATTAGTATTTAAATTATACACTTCGTTAATTGGCATACTGAATTTTATAAGACGTTCTATTTTATTTCTACCCGCATAAAGATCATATCTTTGTTTTGCACTCAAATTAATTGTATATTCATTATTACTCATATTTAATATGTGACAAATAGAATCTAAATATCTTACCAGTGATGTCTTCAAAGACCCATTTTCGTTAGAGGGCCTCTTAACCCTAGTCTCATTAAAAATATTTTCTAGAGTGCTATATAGATTCTCATGACTCCATACTTTCTTACCATTTTCAATTCTCTCAATAGTTTCATAGGGTATAATATTTATACCGTACTCTCTCTTCCAATACTCGGATTCAAGATCTCCTATATCCGAAATTATTGCAAAATGTTCTCTTTCTGCGCCAAGAAATGTTGATCTTATCTCGTCCTTTAATAATTGAAAATCAGGATCTCTCAGACCAAAACCAATATAAATAATAGCCCTAGAAGCAAATAAAAATTTCAAGGTATCCGTTGTTGATCTGTTTTGGTTGATTAATTTTCTATAATCTTCTCTTGATAAAACTATTGTTTTTGCACTATTGATACTACCGTGAATTTTAAATATAAAATTACTCGCTCCTGATTTTTGAAGTTTAGCTTGCTCTATCAGTTGGTCATTATTTACAACACTTAATTTCGATTTGTTGTAAGTATAGTAAGCATCCTCTATAAGCTCGTCATAATTTGTTGTTATAAAACAGTTTGGGCCTAAATTGATTAATAACTTATGTATATCGTGAGGTTGTGGATTTGTTTTCATGAATAATTCTTCAATAAAGTCACTTAAATCAGCATCTCTCATTTTTAAACTACATAAGCTTGCAGCAGTTAACAGATCTCCTTTGTCAATTACATCTAATATTTCAGAATAATGTTCATTAGATAAGCCACGGTTTACCAAATAATTCACCATCTGCTCAAGAAGACCTTTCCAATGAGGCAATCCTGACCACATAGATATCCCGGATCCTACAAAAAAAACACTTTCTGAAGACCTTATAGCATCCAAAAAATTCTTAGGATATTTCATTTAAAACTACACCTACCTTAATTGATGAATTTACAGCATGTGATCTAATAGTACAATAATCTTAAATCATAGAGATTTCAAAAATTCATTTTTTTATACTGAGTGTTAATAATTTTCACTCTTAGAAGAAACTGTATCAATAAAATGTACTATTCCCATAGTTAAGAAAAAATCAATTCAACGATGAAAAACTCCCCGCGCCAATACCCCATACTCCACCCGGTTCCGGCCCTTTTGCTTCGCCTGATACAGCGCCTTGTCCACGGCATCAAATAGCTGAATTAAATAGCGTTCGCCATCCTCCGGTACGTCTTCGTCCTCATATGCAAAATCATCAATCGACAGAATACCGACGCTAATTGTAATTGCTATTTCCCCCATCCCATAATTCAATGAAATACGATTGGATTCCACGGTCTGTCTTACACGCTCTGCAATATCAATCGCTAGATCATGCTCGGTATGCGGCAGGTAGATCATGAATTCCTCTCCACCATAGCGGGTTAGAATGTCGGTACTGCGTACAGATTGCCGTAGTGCCTCTGCTGTGCGAACCAGTACTTCATCTCCAACCACATGACCATAGTGGTCATTAATGGCTTTGAAGTGGTCGATATCGAGCAGCATGAGGGAAAACGGCATTTTATATTGAAGGTTCGTGAGTACTTCATGATTCAGATGTTGCGTCAGGTAACGGCGATTATAGCACTGCGTCAGACTGTCCGTCAGCACCAGCTCTTCCAGCTTGCGGTTGGCATCGGATAACTCCTGACCAATCAGATCGAGCGCCTCATTGCGCTCTTGTAGCGTCTTGTACTGCTGGTTCATCGTTTTAGCATAGAAGCGCTCTTGCGAGACATCCTGGAACGTCAGCAGGTGCCCTAGCGGTGCAAGAGCCGAGTCCACAATCGGAGAAGACTGCAGAATATAGTGGCAGAGCTGGCCGTCTTTCTCCACGATCACTTCGATCTGGCAAAGCTCCATTTTTTTCAAGCGATACTTGTTCAGGAACTTCCGACTATTCCCCTCCACAGACACCCCAGCGAGAAATGCCTCCATGTCCCAGGCATCCCCTACATGTTGTTCTATGAAAAAACGAGAGGCTTTGTTCACCTCCACAATCACTTCGTTCTCATCCAGCACCAGGATGCCATACGGAATCGTATTAATGACGTCCTCATGGGCGATGGAGACCAGATTGAACACGTTGTACCTTTTGATTACATACACGAAGAACAGGTCGGACAGGAAAATACCCAGTGAGGTCAGACCCGGAATAATCGGCAACCAGCGGCTTAGCAATACATTAAGGATGGCATCCAACGTGGCAAACGCACCCAGCACAAAAATACCCCAAAGAGTGATTTTGACCTGCTTTTGAATCATGGCTGGTGTCTTGGAGGAAAATACCGCATGAAACATAATAACAAGGGAAGTCACGAAATAGCTCACCAAAATGAACATGACCACCCAGAACCATGGGCCGTAAGCACGCTCGATATAACCACCCTCCAGAGGCATGACAAAATCATGCCAAGGGTTCGCAACAACCCCAATCGCTCCGATTACAGCGGGTACAAACAGCAACACCAGCCGCCTTTGGCTTAATCGTTCCGCATAACCGGTAATAAACAACGTCAGCAGCAGCCACCCGCTCCCTAGCAGCGACACCGCTACAAAGGACAACAAAACATAGAATAATTGCAGGCCCGGATCATCGGTGAGCGTACTCGCAAATTGACAGAAAGGCCACATCATCATCAAACCGTGAAACAAAAAATACACCTTATGTAAATTGGTAATTCTAACGGTAGCAAACACATACACGCCCACACCAAACAATAGCACGAATAACGAAAGATCATACCACACTAATGGGTTCACAAATCTTCTCCTTCTTGGAAGTGACACTGTTCCATAGTTATCAGCGGAATTCTGATACGTTACCAAACGTTGAACTTTGATTTTTCTTCGGATCATTCTACAAACAACTATATGAGATACATCTGCTAGGCTTTGAATTTGTTCTGGTTAAATTACCCATATCGTACCATACCCCTGATACGCTGAGTAGCCCATTCACTGGAAGTCTGCCCAACCTCTGATTGAAATCGTATTCATTTTTTGCACTTTTGTGAACGTTTTATTTGAAGACTCCACGTCAAAAAAAACGCCCAGCTTGCAACTGAGCGTTATCCAGCCCGTAACGGAATACGTAATCTATTTTATTGAAAAAAAAGCTTCACTACTGGTAACTCTCCTACGTCCGTGCTATTTCTATTTTTCTTTTCAATCTATTCATGACTAGCTCATGATCCATCAAAGGTTCTTTAGCAGAAATCTGTTTCTCCGCAACGATTAAACGAAGTTGAAGCTCGTGTCTTGCCTCAGTTAATCCGTTATTTCCATGAAATTCGTTAGAAAACCGTTTGCTTCCCATAAAAATCAGACTCCCTTTTCGTACCTGATATCAACGCTTCAATTCCACTTACTTCACATCTGCCAAAGGCTCATTGTCCGAGAACAGATCCGGATTTTCCTTCAACATCTCCGTAAGCACCTCGGTTGTTCTCTCAGCATTACAGACACTTGCGACGGCATCTCCAAAACTCCCTTTATGCATCGCGCCTGCTTGAACCAGCACCTCATCCACCTTCCAGAAGTGCTCTGACCAAGATAGTCCGCAATGTCTGCGTGAAGGTACGGAAATTTTAGTTCCATCTGGCAAAACAGTATACAGCATCTCATGTTCATCGGTCATTCTGCCTGGAATGTCCACCCATTCCTCGATTCCATGAATAAACGTGTTCCGCTTCAAGTCCACCCCCACCAGCAGAATTGTCGCTTTGCGATCAAGTAGCTTGCCCCATGCAGAACCTCGTGCACATGGCGTATCGAAGAAATGATCGTCCTGTGTGAACGCCTGTGCGTCCTTCCCTAATGCCGCTACCGAGTGTGTAGGATGCCAGGAACGGACAACGTTAGGACGTTTACGGAACAACTCCGGCAGAATGCCCACACAACAGGAAGACGTTTCCACGTGGAACAATGGATTACTTTTGTTAATGGTAGACCACGTATGCGTAGGCAAAACGAGCAAACCATCCTTCATATACTCACTCAGCGCATCCAGCACGGTATCTGCCCCGCCCTCCACCTCCCCCATACTCTTCATCGAAGAATGCATCAACAAGGTGCCGTGACGATCTATGCCTAATTCCTCTAGCTGCGCGATAAGACTTTCGTATGTATGTGTCATCTTGGAATAACCTCCTTAGGAATCGATGTGATGTATCGAAAAATAAAACAAAGAGCCGAGATAGGTTCTCGGCCTCTGTAATACACTTTTATACGGCAAGCAGATGCTCGCTTTAACGTTGAATACGCTCATGAATTTGATCTCTGATACTCTGATCATACTTCAGACATGAGCAGAGTACAACCGAGATTTATCCTTTGGAATGGAATCAAGGCGTGGATTAAAGACCTTAGTGATGATTCTAAAACGATATATACCATCTATAATTCCATGTTTGTCAGTATGACTATTTAATAATCACGTACTCCAGATTCACCAGCTTCGCATACGTTACGATCTGATCTGTCGTCAGGTTCAGGGATACCACCGTGTGGTGTCCGCCACCGTTCTCAATCCAAGCTTTAACGCCGTCTTGGAAGTTCGGTTTTACTGTCCACAATACACGAGCGACTGGCAAATTTGGTGCAGGAACCGTTGGTTCGAAGGCAGATACTTCATTGATCAGCAATTTGTAGTGTGTACCGAAGTCTGCCATGGATACGACGACACCTTCGCCAGCTTTGCCGTCAAAGACGAGACGAGCCGGATCTTCACGATCGCCAATTCCCAGTGGAGATACGATGATTCTTGGTTTAGTGCTCGCAAGTGTAGGATCAACCTCAAGCATGTGAGATTGCAGAATGGCTTCTTGGCCCGATGCCATTTCATACGTGTAGTCTTCCATGAAGCCTGTGTTTTCGTTATGCGCCATGATTTTCAGCAAACGATCCAGCGCCGCTGTTTTCCAATCCCCTTCACCCGCAAATCCGTAGCCTTGAGCCATCAGGCGTTGTACGGCCAGACCCGGAAGCTGCTTCATGCCGTGCAGGTCTTCGAAGTTCGTTGTGAAGGCCGTGTAACCGCCGTTATCCAGGAACTTTTTGATCGCAATTTCATAGCTTGCTTGCACACGTACACTAGCTTCCCATGCTTCTTTGCTGTTAGTGCCATAATCGAATTCATACAGATCCGCATATTGTGTGATCAATTCATCAATCTCTTGCTCACTTACAGCGTTCACGTACTCAACAAGGTCGCCGATGCCGTAGTAGTCTACTGTCCAGCCAAACTGGATTTGAGCTTCGACTTTATCCCCTTCCGTTACCCCTACGTTACGCATGTTATCGCCGAAACGAGCAACTTTGATGTTAAAGCTTTCGTTGTATGCCACCGCTACGTCCATCCAGTCTGCAACCTGCTGTTGCACTTCCGGACGCTCCCAGTAACCCACAACAATTTTATTTTGTTTTCTCAGACGGGCATTAATGAAGCCATATTCACGGTCGCCGTGTGCCGCTTGGTTCAGGTTCATGAAGTCCATGTCGATGGTTGCCCATGGAATGCTCTCGTTATATTGCGTTGCGAGGTGAAGCAATGGCTTTTGCAGCAATTTCGTACCGCGAATCCACATTTTCGCTGGAGAGAAAGTATGCATCCAAGTGATTACACCCGCTACTTCGTCGCGGTAGTTTACTTCTTTCATGATGCTGGTGATTTTATCTGCGGTTACAGCCAGATCTTGCAATACAAGCGGGTAAGGAAGTACGCCGCTAGCGTTAAGGGCATCTGTAATTTTCTGTGCGTTTGCTTTAACTTCACCGAGTGCTTCTTCACCGTACAAATGTTGTGAACCGACAACGAACCAAAACTCTTTTGCTGCTGTTGCTGACATGGAATCATCCTCATTTCATTAGATTATAGTTGGATAAGATGGGTTTACACCGGGTCACTCCGATTGCAGTACCATCTTTCGATCGCTGGTTATCCTCGGATTTCTTTTTTTCCTCTCTTAAGGGGGAAATCCGATGATAAACGCCAAGCATATCCTTCCGAAGTAGCTTTCGTGCCGAAAGCTTTTAGCTTCGCTTCTCCAGATTGGTTCTGCACTCTCCGTTAATGGTGTAAAAGTTCTAATACAACCTTGGGTTAGACAGGGGATTACACCGAGACACTGCGCAGACAGAATAATCTTTCGATCACTGTTATCCCCAGATTTCTTCGAACCCCTTATGTATAAGGGGGAAATCCGGTGATAAAGGTGAACGCTCCGCTTCTACAGCTTTCTTCTGTCTGCTCCGTTAGTGGTGTAAAAAAAGGTTGTTCAACCTCGTATTGAACAGATTTTCACACCGGGAAACTGCGATTGCAGCATCTCCGGGTCTTACAGTTCCAGATTATTTCTGGCCGTAGTATGCGTCCTTGCCGTGTTTGCGCAGGTAGTGTTTATCCAAAATACCTTGCGGCAGTTCTTTGGCAAAGTTGTTCAACTGGCGGGCGTACAGGTTCATTTTGCACACTTCCTCCAGCACGACGCTGTTCACCACGGCTGACTTGGCGTCTTTACCCCATGTAAACGGTGCGTGACCATGCAGGAGCACTGCCGGAATCGCCATTACATCCAGTCCGCGTTGTTCGAACGTCTCAATGATTACACGGCCCGTCTCTGCTTCGTATCCGTGATCAATCTCATCCTGGTTCAGGAAACGTGCACATGGCACGGCTCCGTAGAACGTATCCGCGTGAGTCGTTCCCATGACAGGTACGTCCAGACCGGCTTGCGCCCAGATCGTTGCCCATGTGGAGTGCGTATGCACGATGCCACCAATTTCCTTGTAGTGTTTGTATAAAACGGCATGGGTAGCGGTGTCCGAGGAAGGTCTCATCTCCCCTTCCACCACGTTACCGTCGAGATCGACGACAACCATGTCGCTGGCTTCCATTTTCTCATAATCGACTCCGCTTGGTTTAATAACGAACAGACCGCTTTCCCGATCAATTGCGCTCACATTGCCCCAAGTGAACTTCACCAGTCCGTGCTTCGGAAGCTCCAGGTTGGCCTCGAATACCTCTTGTTTCAGTTGCTCTAACATGTTTAGTTTCCTCCGTTCTCTACCAGATGCTCTACAGCGGCGTGCTCAATGGCAAGTCCGCTCCGATAGCGTTCGATAAATGCTTCAAATCCCTTCACATCGGCAGCTTCCGGAGCCACTTCGACCCCTTCGACATCCTTGAACACCTTTTGCTCCAGGAAAACATCCAGCGTTTCTTGCTCGCCTTTGTCCTTCAGGTACGAAGCCAGCAAAGCCATACCCCACGCGCCGCCTTCACCAGCGGTAGACATTACCGATACCGGAACGTTCATAGCCGCCGCGACGATTCGCTGACCAACTACAGGTGTCTTAAACAGACCACCATGTGCCAAAATGCTGTCGATCGCCACCTGCTCCTTCTCGGTCAGGATGTCCATACCCAGCTTAAGCGCGCCAAAGGCGCTGAACAGATGTGTGCGCATGAAATTCGCCAGGTTAAACTTGCTTTCTGGAGAGCGCACGAACAACGGACGACCTTGTTCCAGCCCTGTAATATTTTCACCAGAGTAGTACCCGTAGCTGAGCAATCCGCCCCCGTCCGGGTCGGCTTCAAGCGCCTTGTTAAACAACACGCTGAACAGCTTGCCGGAATCGGCCTCGATGCCCATCGCCTCTGCGAACTCGCGGAACAAACCGATCCATGCGTTCAGATCACTGGAGCAGTTGTTAGCATGCACCATGCCAACCGGACTGCCGTCTGGCGTGGTCACCATGTCAATCTCGGGATACACGCTGGACAATTCCTTCTCCAGAACGATCATCGCAAAGACTGACGTGCCCACGGAAATGTTCCCTGTCCGTTTGCGCACACTGTTCGTGGCGACCATACCTGTTCCCGCATCACCTTCTGGTGCACAGAGTGGAATTCCTGATGCCAGTTCTCCTGACGGATCAAGCAGCTTCGCTCCAGCTTCCGTCAATGCACCTGCATGTTCACCTGCGAGGTACACTTTAGGTAGCAAATCCTCAACCTTCCACGGATAACCTTTGCCAGCAATATGCTCATTAAACTGATTGATCATTGCCGGGTGGTAATTATGCGTTGTCTCGTCAATCGGGAACATACCCGATGCATCGCCGATCCCAATCGCCTTATTGCCCGTCAGCAACCAGTGGATATATCCTGCCAGTGTGGTCAGGTAATCAATCTGAGGCACATGTTGCTCTCCGTTCAAAATCGCTTGATACAGATGGGCAATGCTCCAACGTTCAGGGATGTTGAATTGCAACAATTCTGTCAGCTCGCGTGCAGCCGCACCTGTCGTTGAGTTACGCCATGTACGGAACGGTACGAGCATTTCCCCCGCCTGATCCAGCGCGATATATCCGTGCATCATTGCAGAGAATCCGATTGAACCTACAGTCGTCAGCGGTACACTATACTTCTGCTGCACATCCTGCTTCAACTCGCGGTACGCTGTCTGCAAACCCGTGATGATATCCTCCTGATTGTACGTCCAATAGCCGTCTTTCAGCAGGTTCTCCCATTCATAACTGCCAGAGGCAATCGTCTCGAAATGCTCATCAATCAATACCGCTTTAATGCGCGTTGATCCAAGCTCAATCCCAAGTGAGGTTGCTCCCTTGGCAATAGCTTCTTTCACATCCACATGACTCGTCACTTCCGCATATCCCCTCTCTGCTCGCCATCTACGTCCGTGGAATGGCATCTATTCCAACTGCACCCTCGTAAGGTGCAATCCACCACCTACGTTCGTGGCTATAATCTATTTCAGCATTCCAAGAATGCGCTTTCCTGTACTGACAGCCTTAGTATATTTTTTGTACGTACATTTGTCAATGAGATAACGAAGTTATACTCACAAAGGACTTTTTTTGCAAAATACTCAATTACATCAACGAATTTTAATTTATTTCCCCTGTAGAAATTCAAGGTTTAATTCGACAACATCGTAGCCAGTTGTACGTAACATTTATAAAAATGTACGGTTTCTCTTGCAAGTAAAGTGAATCATGCTAGAATATGTACGTACAACTTGAGCCATATTGATATAATATAGACGTTACAACGAAAGAAGTGGACGAATTGAAACCTAAATACCAAGTCATTATTGATGATATAAAGAGCCATATCCTGTCTGGGACTTACAGCATCGGCGAGCAGATTCCTACTGAATCAGCCTTGCAGGAGAGTTATAACGTGAGCCGTCAGACCGTTCGTAAGGCCATTTTGGAGTTGTCTAACGAAGGTTTTTTACGCAGCGAAAAGGGTTCTGGCACCTATGTCAGCAATCAGTACCGATCGCGAGCAGGTGGCAACACTTCCAAGAAGACGATCGGGGTCATTACCACCTATATCTCGGACTATATTTTCCCTTCCATTATTCGCGGTATCGAGCGTCGTCTGAATGAGGACAACTACTCGCTACTGCTCGCCAGTACGAATAATGATGTAGCACAAGAGAAAAAGGCACTTGAGATGATGTTATCTTACGGCGTAGATGGTCTGATTGTTGAACCGACGAAAAGCAATCTGTACAACCCGAATATTGCGTACTATCTGTCTTTTAAGGAGCAGGATGTGCCGTTTGCGATGATCAATGCATTTTATGAGGAGTTAGAGGTCCCCTTTTTCTGTCTGGATGATGTACAGTCCAGTTATCTCGCCACTAAGGAATTAATCTCCAAAGGCCACACCCAGATCGGGATTATTGCCAAAATGGATGATCTGCAGGGCAAGTACCGGATGAAGGGATACATCAAGGCACTAGGGGAAGCAAAACTGAGGTTCCACCCCGAGCATGTGCTCTCGTTTGATACCGCATCAAAAACAGATCTGTCCGCAAACGTGACAGCATATCTGCAAGAAAATCGGGAAGCACTCACCGCGATTGTTTGTTACAACGATGAAGTTGGGCTGGAAGTGGTACACGCTTGCCGCCAGCTCGGTATTTCGATCCCGGATGAGCTGTCCATTATTGGTCAGGACAATTCGTACATCGCCAAAAATGCAAATATCAGGCTCACCACACTCACTCATCCCCAAGAGCAGATGGGTCGTGATGCTGCCGATTGGGTTATCCGCAAGCTTCAGGGGAAGAAAGACCTCCCTACTCAAACCTACTATCAGCCTGAACTGGTGGAGGGAGAAACAGTGAAAGAGATGGAGATTGAGTAAATATTCTTATGCTTGCAACGCTAGCCAGTAGCAAGTGATATACTAGATGGGGCACGGCGTAATATATATCGTACGGATGACGTAGAGTTCCATACGATTTACGTTTTTTTACATTTACACGAGCAATACAATTTGGGATAAAAAGAGTTCAGGAGGTGATCTCGTCATGGTTGAAATGAACGGCCTATCACAACCAGCACATCTGTCACCTGTGGACTTGAACAGCATGCGTGCCAAAACGTTGGGAGATTATCTGAAATCACGACGCGCCCGGCTTCAACCGGAGCAAGCAGGACTCGCTAAGACTCATGGTCAACGCCGAACACCAGGGTTACGCCGAGAAGAGGTTGCCATACTGGCAGGGGTTAGCGCAACCTATTATACGTTTCTGGAACAGGGGCGAGAGGTAGCCGTCTCCCGAGAAGTTATCGAGAGTATCGGCCGGGCACTTCAATTGTCTCCCGATGAGCACACCCATCTGCTCGGCCTATGGAATGGCAATGAACCTGAGATGGCCCTGCCAATTACCTCGGAGATCACTCAACCTTGGCGGGATATTGTGAATCAGATGGCGTTTCCTGCGTTCATCACGAATGATCGTGCTGAGTTGCTTGCCTGGAACACATCTGTCGACAAATACGTATTGGACTACACTTCACGTGCTCCAGAACAACGGAACATGATGTTTAGCTTATTTACAGATCCGGAAATGCGCGCTCGACTTATCAATTGGGAGGAGATGGCGGCACATTCCGTTGCCATATTCCGTACCTCTTATGATAGATATACACATGATCCGTGGTTTCCCAAGTTTGTAGATGATCTTTCCAAAGAAAGTTCTGAATTTGCATCGTTATGGGAGCTGCACCACGTAGAGGCAAAGAGGGTTACGCGCGTTTACTACCAACTGCCCGACCAAGAACAAGCTATCGCATATGACATTAATTCGTTATCCTTCACGCTGGATCACCCGGATCTGCATCTGTGCATCTATTCTCCAGTCAAGGAACAGGAATCTTAAACAGCGCTTGCCCCTCTTCTTTCACAAATCGTATGATCTACACTTCATTTACCACCGTAGTCCTATACAAGACAACCAGAATAATGCCATCCTGGTACTGCCGTTACTAGCATAAGCATGCTGTGGTTGGGGTAGTAACTGCGAATTAGAATGGAATCATGCCTTAAGCATAACGATGAAGGTACTATATTCTTTAATTTGCGGAAAAGAGGGATGATCGGATGGAGTTTAATAATAATGGAGTGGTGAAAAGAAAGTTAGGCTCACTTGGACTTGAGGTATCCGCACTGGGACTTGGTACCATGATGATGCCTGACAACGAGGATTCTATACGTACGATTCATGGTGCACTGGATCACGGAGTTACCTTGTTCGACACAGCTGATATATACGGGGAACATTTCATGCAACAAGGACTGTTCGGAGGTAACGAGCAGCTGGTTGGTCGAGCTCTGAAAGGCCGTCGTGATCAAGCCATTCTGGCGACCAAATTCGGCATTGTATCTCCAAACATGAAGGTACTCGGACACCCGGCGTATGTCAAAAAATCAATCGATTCCAGCCTGCTTCAACTGGGCACCGATTACATCGACCTGTACTATCAGCATCGTGTTGATCCGGACATCCCTATTGAAGAGACCGTTGGCGCTATGGCTCAACTTGTGCAGGAAGGTAAAGTCCGCTTCCTTGGTCTCTCGGAAGCAACGGCGGATCAGATCCGGCGGGCACATGCCATTCACCCCATCACGGCGGTAGAAACAGAATACTCGCTCTGGAGCCGCGAAGTAGAGGATGGAGTGCTACCTGTGCTGGATGAACTGGGTATCGGTTTTGTACCCTATAGTCCCTTGGGACGCGGATTCCTGACTGGACAGATTCGGACGTTTGATGATCTGCCTGCGGATGATTACCGCCGCTTCTTCCCTCGTTTCCAAGGAGATAACTTCAATAAAAATCTGGAGGTCGTTCGGCTGATTGAGCAGCTTGCCGCACGAAAAGGCTGTACTACACCTCAACTGGCTCTAGCCTGGCTGCTGGCGCAGGGGGAGCAAATTGTACCTATACCCGGTACGAAACGTCTAGAGCGGTTGCAGGAGAACCTTGGTGCATTGCAGGTCACGATCACACCGGAAGAACTGGCCGAGATCGAACACATCTCGCCAAAAGGGTTTGCAGCCGGGGAGCGATATCCTTCATTTTCCTGAGGTCAGAGTTGAATAAGAATAAGAACAGGAAAAAGGCTGCCGTTCGGCAGCCTTTCTTAACTCACTTTCTAGAGCTATTTTATACTTATTTTTATACTCTTCTTTTATTTACTCCTCTTAACAGGGAATCTGCCAATCTTCGTGCCCTTCAACTGCGGTCTGTTGCCGGAAACGTCAGAATCACCGTCGTACCCACTCCCTTCTCACTCACATACTTGATCGTTCCGTTAACCTTCTCCACGATGTTGAAGCAGATCATCAGCCCGAGTCCCGTACCATTCGTTTTCAGCGAGTAAAACGGGGTACCCAAAGCTTTAACTTCCTCCTCCGTCATCCCACACCCCTGATCCACAATTTTGATCTCCACCTGCTGCTTCACAAGTCTTGCTGTTACATGAACCATGGCTCCCGTATCCGAGGCTTCCAGAGCGTTCTTGATCAGATTAATGATCACCTGCTTAAACTCAACGGCATTCATGAAGATCGTGCAGCCCTCTTCAATCTCGATATCGATATGTTTATTGGACAACATGGCATAGGAGCTCAGTAGGCTAGCTACCCCCTCAAGCACCTCTTGCACATGTACTTTCTCATCAACCAATATCTCTCGGTTTGGTTTGGCAATGGACAAAAATTGGGAGGTCACCTGTTCCACCGTATTCAGCTCATCGATCATCAGCGCAAACTTGGATCGATCTGCAGGGTCGAAGGCCGGATTTTGTTGATACAACTGCAGGAATCCCCGTACCACCGTTACCGGATTACGAATTTCGTGCGCAACCGCTGCCGTTAGATGTGCAACCATTTGGAGACGTTCGGATTGTTGTACCTGTTCCAAATATAGTTCCTGTTTGCGGATCCGATCAAACGTTAAATAGAAAATGAGAAACAGGAGCAGTTGACTCGCAATGATATTAATCAGATTTCCGGCCAGATCTATATGTATATATTTATACAAATTATCTTGCTTGTGAATATACGTCGTTACAATCACCAGCATGACTGTATTCAAGCTGAGCGAAATATAAAACAACTTGAAATCATAGAACAAGATCGCGAGTGCTGGAAGCAAACAGATCATAATGTAAGTTGTCCACGTCTGGGGATAGATCAAAGCTAGCGTGTAGAAATAGACAAACCCAAGTAAAATAATGCTCAATCGAAATGCAAATGTCTCATATCTGGGGTAAATGAGCAGACATACAGGTATCGTCACAACACATAACAAATGAATGACATATCCGATGGTCATACCCTGAAGCTCTGCGGTAGATACGGCTAAACCGGCTACCATTAGAAGGATCATTAGAAACATCGATATATAATAGGTCTTCCGGTTCATTGGACTATGCAATTCCTTCATCTATTCACCACCTTGTTCGTGAATTTCTATATATAGTATTGTAGCTTATTTCCTGTATCACCTTCCATGGATGAGAAATATTTTATTTTAGTCATACCAAAATAAGCTGCATGGACATTTAGCCCATACAGCTTATTTCGATTAATGCAACTGTATATTTACAGCACATTCTATTTAAAAATGTACTCGTAATTAAAGAATAACCCCGATTACGCAAGTATTTACCTATTAAGGTTTAATCACAGAGAGAAGTGATTCGTTGCCCTCTGAGATCACCGTTACTTCCGGCGCGAACTCGGCATCCTCAACATGTAGGGTTTGGCCAATTTTCATTGCACTAATATCAAACTCGACCACGGTTGGCAAATGACGAGGTAGAGCCTCCACTTCAATAGTAGCTAACTGAATCTGCACAACCCCGCCGTACTTCGCATCCTCTGGGGTTCCGTTGAACTTGACCGGGATTTTGGTACGTAGCACCTCATCGTTCTGTACCTGCTGAAAATCGACGTGAATCAAATCTCGTGTAACCGGATCACGCTGCAGATCTTCCAGCAATACGATAAGTGAAGGTTTTTCTTCGAATTGCAGTTCGATGAATCCAGACGCACCTTGGTTCAACCATTTTTGAAAGGGTACCGACGGGATATGAATCATTTCATTTTCTGTGTTTTTGCCAAAAACAATACCTGGCAGGCGGCCAGATTGGCGCAAATTCTGAAGTCCGGACGGCTTTAATTTGATACGAGTTTCCGCTTGTATAAGAGTAGTCATGCTATGTTCGCTCCTCTGTATTCTATGATTTTCTGTACACGTTCACTTACCATCATCCAACATTCCCCTACGGGGGCTAAAGAGAGAAACATAGCATCACCACCTCCACACGGCCTCATTTTATAACCATTAAATGTAAACTCCCATAATATACAGCAAGGCACTCTACTTGGAAAAGTAGAATGCCCTTGGGATGCTTCCAGCCTATCATAGAAACCCATGTTTGTCGATGAACCGACCAACTGTACCATGATATTCATCACTTAACAAATACATACATTTGGTATATTATAGAATTGTAGCAAAAAATTATAAGAAGAGAGGAGTTTACACTTTGAAAAAGACACTCTCCATGCTTATCGTCATGAATTTAGTTCTTACCCTTGCCTTTAGTTTCAGCGCTTCTGCTAACAATGATATTGAGGGAAAGGAACTGCCGGATGCACGCATTACGGAACAGTTCATACAGCCCGACACTGAGATCATCACTGAGCTGACCGAGGCTCCCACCGAGTTGGATTCTACTCCATTGAAGGAACACCAGCTCAAGGAAACGGTTAACCTGAATGAAACTTCTTCCACTTCCAAAACACATAAGCAACAAAGTCTACTGGCTACTCCGCAATCGGAGGATACAGATAACACAACAGCCTCAGCTGAGACCACTACATACACTGGCTACATCCAGGAGCAAGGCACCTCCAGCTATTTATACCCGATCTATGTACAGCCGGGGCACATTCTGCAAGTACAGATGGATACCCCCGCATCTGCGCAGCTTGATTACGATCTATATCTCTATGAATTCGATATGTCCACCGGGGAAGTGAATCCGAATCCTATTGATTACTCCATCTACGGGACATATTTGAACAATTACGGGAACGGGTCCAGAACCTTATCTGAAAATGTAGGCACGAAAAATATCACTTCCGGCGCCAAAGCCTACTTAATTGAAGCCTACGGCAAGGTTGGTGCCAGCATTAATGAGCCGTTTACCCTGACGGTCTCCACAAGCTCGACATATGATGCCTTCGAGACGGACGAGAACGCGCTACGTGCCTATCCGCTTACCGTTGCTGTTGGCGGCTCTACACTCGCAACCCGTTCATTGAATTCGGAGATCGATCAGGATTGGTACAAAATCACCGTTCCTGAGAGCAGAAACTATGATGCGATGCGTATCACGCTGGACCAGGCTTCAACGGCGAATGGTTACAAAGCTGAATTGTACGGGGCTTTAAGTAACAATCGAATGGCCTTGATGCCGACCACGAACGGTAACGTATCGTTAGGTACAGGCACTTATTATTTGAAGGTGTATACCACCAACACTTATTCGGACACCAATTATTCACTGCATTTGCAGCCTGTATTACGTGCAGACAAAATTGTCATTACGGGTTACAACTCAAACGGCGGCCCCAACGATTATCCTTCTTACGCCTATGGACGCTACTACCGAATCACAGGATCAAGCTTCACGGTGACAGGGGTTGCGGCTACTTCCGATAACTATGCCGTTGCTAATACGGAAGTCGAGGTCATCTGGGCGAATGATGCCTGGTCTGAAAGCAGCAACAATCGTTATCGCATTGCCAAAGTTATGACCAACAGCAGTGGGCAGTTCACAGCAACGTTGTCCCTGCCTCCTTCCGCCGGTAGCCTCAGTCAGTACTTGCCAGGAGCCATAAGCTTCACCCATTATTATGATCTTTGTGCTGTGGTGGCTAGAGTGACAAGTCGCCCAAGTGTGAATACGACCGATATTGTGTATCACTTCGCCTACAGTATTTATGGCGGTTGATTGAATCAAGGAGAGCAACGAGTGGTGAAAGATAACCGTTCGTTGCTCTTTTTTTGTCCATTTATATTAAAAATATGGAATATTATTCCGATAACATAAAGAGACATTTCTGAGATGGAAACTAGAGCATTTATTTTTTTGACGAATAGGGGTGTTTACGAATGAAGGTTTCAAGCACAACGCCGTTTGACCTCAATGCCTACACTCATTCACAACAACGCACAGGACAAGCGAATCCATCAAATCAACCAACGATGATTACGGGGAAGTTCGATTTGTCTCATGACATAGATACCGTGGAGATCAGTAACGCTTCCAGACAACTTGCCTCCTCGGATGTCGTGAACCATTCAGCCGTTTACTTCGGCACCGTTCAGATCAACGAGTCACTGGAACGCCTGCTCAAGGGCCAATCTTCTGAGGTTAAAGAAACGGTCTATGGCATTATTCAATCTAACCTGATTACGGATGTATCAGATGAGGGCCATCGATCCGCTTTACTCGAACTGGGTCTAACTCAAGCACAATACATAGCGGACAACTACATAAAAGGCGATCAGGCCACCGAGTTCATGAATACGTTTCGTCAGATTGGAGCAATCTCCACAACCAGAACGATCAACCCTGAAACGAAGCAAGTTCAGTATGATACACCACCACAACGGCCGGTTGGTGCACCAGAGGATTACGTGGATCTTAATTATATGATGCGTAAATTCCAGCCCCAGACCTATGATAAGTTGCAGGACGCCATCGTAAACAACAAAGACTGGAGCAGCATTCTACAGAACTTTGCGAAACAGGCCTCCACGAATCAGGCATGGATCAAAGAATACCGTGAGGATGCGGCCCGTTCTGCTGATAACATGCCCATCCCGAACCGATTTGAAAAGGCTGACACAACCAACCTAAGCTCATTTGTCCATGCGGTGAAAGAGATCATTACCCGGACCGATTCGCCAAACAACAAGCTGCTAATCGATAATATCGAAGCTTTTATGCGAAAGCTTCAACCCGAGGGTAAGGCTACCTAACTAGTCGTTCCGCTCACTGCATATTAAAAAGCTCCACTCCCCGGTTTCATGGGAGTGGAGCTTTTGTTTAATTCGTTCTTGTTGCTACTGCAACGTCAGCATAATTTTATCGCCGGATCGAGTAATCTTATAGATCCCTTTTTGCATATCAATGCCGTAGTGTTTTTTCAGTAACATTTTCGCGTTAAGATCTGTCTCAATCACCACAAGGTAGTCGTAGTTACTTAGCAGATTGTCCATATTATCCTCGTAGAACAGCACGATACCGTCCACATTGGGAGCATATAAGAAGTATCTACCCACGTATTGCATGTAATAACTGGTCACCTGTTGATCTCGGTCAGAGCCGTAAAACAGATACTTGCTTCGATCCTCTTTGCCGCCCGTATACCACCGATCCCCTGTCACCGCATGAACTTCGTAGGGAAGGGTTTTGTCGTACGTTTTGTTGATCGAGATCATCCCGTTATATTCGGACAAGAGAGTTGTTGCCGCGAGTGCCATACACGCGATGATTCCCTGTTGATAATGCCTCTTCGTCTGTACCGTCTTGAATGATTGATAATCAGGAACCTCACCAATGCGGTAATGGAACGTACGCTCAATATCAACGGCTGCACAAAGCACCAGTCCACCAGCGAACAACACCACGATACTTGATGCATAACGCTCGAACCCAGCCAGTCGAACAGCCTCATCCACAGGCATGGAGAACAGATACAGTGCCAGAATTCCGGCATAGTACAGTACCACGACCACATTCAGTGCAATCAGCACTTTCCACAGGTTCCACTTCTTCTTGAGCACCACATAGGCTACAATTGAAGCCGCGATCGCAACAACTTCAAAAATAACAATGCCCAGCACAGGTCTGGATGTAATATCCACGCTAGATTTCAAGAAGAGCACCAGTATGTCCCACTTTTGCTCAGCTGTTTTACCCGGCTTTAGAGCCGCAGCTGCTCCCTCGAACTTGTTATTCACACCGTGGAATACCGTTGCCATACGCAAGCTCCAACTGAAATACGGCAATAATGCCCCTGCAATCGTACCGAGCACAGCGAGTCCAATCTTCCAATTCGCACGTTGCTTATTCGTAAGCCAGACATATACGAGAAAGATCAGGCCCACGGCAGCAAAGATGATTCCTGTACTTTTGATCACCGTCAGCAGACCCGCCAGAGGCAGAATAATGATGCAAGCTCGCTTAAGATCATGACGATACTGGTATATCACCGCCACAATCGCAAGTGCAAAGATTGGAAGCAGGAAGTCTACTAGCAGGTTGGTGATGCGAATCGTCAGGTTGAAGAAGGATAAGGTCGATAAACCTAACCCGAGAAAAGCATATAACAGGAAACGTTTTTTCTCTGACACGATGCCAAACATGGCGTAGAAACAGGAAAAGATCAGCAACCCCTGCGCCAGTAACATAATCGGCTGGGCATGTCCCATAAATCGGCAGATGTAGTAGATAAACGACGACGTGCCGAGCGGGTAATTTTTAAACTCAATCAGGTCCGAATTCGGTGTTGGAAACGCATTGGTACTGAGCATCTCCTTCACCACAATCGCCCAATGTGAGAAATTATCGTAGTGAGTCAGCTCCGTGTGGAACAAAATGAGCAAAAATATGAAAACCCCGCTCAGAAAACTCAATTGAAATAATGAAAATGATAATGACCATGAGCCCCGTTTACTCTGGTACAAAGCTTGTATCACTCTGCCTCTAAACAACAATAAGCCTGTGACCAGCACAACAATGCTGCCCGTGAAGAGCTGCCCTGCTAGTCCGGCAAAATAGACGATACAGGCGATAGCCGAGAACACAAATATCGGAATGAACTCCCACCGGATGGACATCACCTTACGGACAAACTGCATATAACCGATCATCGATATTATGAGTAAAATGCCCATCACAAGTTGAAGCAAAAGCAGCATGTCTATCTCTCCTAACCCTCTTTGGTGAACCGCTCAGCTTGTGGACGAATCAAATCACTCAGTAACTGATCAATCAAACCACGCCCCAAGATCTCATCGATATTCTCTACGGAGAGAAGCACTTCACGTTTGTTTGCCGTTGTTTTTCCCGTATGTTTTAAGACCAATTCAATATTGCTTTCAGTGTAAAAGGTAACCTCTGACCCTTCTGCTATCTTGCCTTGCAGATTCGTGGCAGAGAAGAAACGATAATTAAAGCTGAGCAGTGTACAGCTCGCATGATTCGTAAACGTTACGGGAAGATGAAGAGAAAGCCTTGGCATCTTCCGCTGATCCGATTTGGGCTGCACAATCCGTTTTTTCACATTACGCAACATGTCGTCATATGCAGTGTCCCATAGGTTCATTTGCTCCGGTAGCGAATGCTTCCGGTCATAGATGAGCTGCATGTACTGCCGGTTATCCGCCTCACTGAGCGGTTTCACCGTTGCGGAATAACGCCATCCTTCGCCATCTGCTTTGACATATACGATAACCGCATCAAGATTGGCCTCATATCGACTCGATTTGACGACCAGAGAGATGGTCTTCTGCTCTGGTAGATAAATCGGGTACGGCACATAAAATGCAATGCCATTTTCCGAAAGATCCACTGTCTTGGCCTCGTAACGTAGCGTGCTGTCCGGATAACGGATGATCACATCTTCTTGCGCCCGTATCCGTTCATTCTCCCGGTATGCTCGCCGCCCGATCATGAAGAAGAGCGCATAGAACAAGGCAATCATATTGTGAACGAGCCAGAAGATGATAATACTGCTGAAAAATAAAGCAATGCCGTACTTGCCATTCACATACCGGATAATCGCAGCGATGGACAGGATGACCAGAAAAATATGCGGCAGTGCATATTTCATCGAGGCAATCCACTCGCGTCCGGTTGAACGATTTTTATTCGTCACCTTGAACTTACGCTCACGGATGCCCACCGTCTCCAGGATAACCGGCCAGATCAGATACGGCATGAAGATGGTATCGATGACCTGACTCCAGCGCTGATTCCGTATATTACTGGACAGATAACGCATTGATAGACTGTAGAAGAAATACGATGGCAACCAGAAGATCAGAATCTGCCAGAAGGTCGTATTTACGATCTGGAAATCAAATAAAGCGAACAGAATGGGAGACAAGATAAAGATCAGTCGATTGAAAAAAGACCACCAGTATAAAAAACTGCTCACATAGGTCACTCTCGTCCAGAAAGGCAACTTTCTGGAGATCGGTGCACGCGTATTTTGCAAGCTCTGAATGATGCCCCTCGCCCATCGTATCCGCTGTTTGATCATGCTCGGAATCGTGGTCGTCGTCTGTCCTGCAGCTTGAACCTCTTGCGTGGCATACGTGATATACCCCTCTTGCTGCAAACGGATACTTGTCTCAAAATCCTCCGTGATGGTGTTCAGCGGAAACCCACCGATATCTACCATCCCTTGCCGGGCAATCACTGTATTACTGCCCGTATAGGCTACGGCATTGGACGCATTGCGCAGAATGTTAACCTCGCGCGAGAAAAAGTCCTGCTCGTTCGGAATACCCTGCTCCGCATACAGATTGAACTGGAATAGATCCGGGTTGTAAAAGCTTTGCGGGGTCTGCACCAGCCCCAGCTTAAAGGTTGGATCGATCTCCTCTTCACGGCGAAGGCGCCATTCTCCGTTTTCTTCGATAAACGTGGAGAGCATGAAGTAGGGTACGGTTTTCATCAGAAACGTATGCTGCGGAATCATATCAGCATCAAAGGTTGCAATGAGTGGAGACGATGTCTTGCTCAGGGCATTGTTCAGATTGCCGGATTTGGCATCCTTGTTGCCGGGGAATCCCAGATAACCAATGCCGAACTGCTTCGCCAACTCTTCTACCGCAGGTCTGGCACCATCATCGCACAGGTAGATATGTACCTTCGATTTGTCCGGGTAATCCATAAACGTACAGGCATTCACCGTTTTATACAAAAGGTCAACGGGTTCGTTATGTGTGGCGATAAATACATCGACGTGCGGGTAATATTCATCCGGGATCACCGGAAAATCGAGCTGCGCCCGTTTCTTTTGCATCTTTTGAAAAAATAACTCAAAGGTCGTCCCTACAGTAACCATCTCCGCCATAATGAGCAACATGCCAAAGATGACATTCAGCACCCCTTCTCCCCATGGCAGCGTAAAGAACATACGCCAGATCAGATAGATGGTCATGAGGATCATCGTGATGATGAAAAAAACGTTTTGCCTTTTCTCGTTTTGCACTACTGCTGCTTCCTCCTTGCTGCAAATACCCACCTCCGCTGCAATTGGAAACTTAGCAGGAACAGGATGGCATCACAGACGAATTTCGCTGCCTTCTCATCCACGAGGAATAGGGTATGGAATAAATACACGCCTGTACTCGACAACAATATAACCAAGCCACATAGCGTTAAGTAACGCCACAAACTGCCTCTGCTGTCTTCCTTCCGAAACACAAAATATCGATTCAAAACATAATTCACGACAATTGAAATGACTCGGGCGATCACGGTCGCGAGCAAAATTCTTAAATAATGCTGATCCCCCATCATGGGGCGCAGGAAATCGATCAAAAACCAGGCAATGCCCAAATCAACGACAGAACTGGCAACCGACGATGATATAAAACGAAAGAAATTCGAGAACAGCACCCCCATCACCCGGGCACTATCCTGAATCGCTTTGAAATGGGTACCCGCATTGCCATTTTCATAGATCACTTGAATGGGTACCGTATGAATGCCAATACCTGACTGAATACAGGAGATCAGCATCTGCAGTTCATATTCAAATCGCTTGCCGCGTACATCCAGCATAAATGACAATAACTCGGTACCGAAGGCACGAAGTCCCGTCTGGGTATCCGACAGTTTTTTTCCATATAACAGCGCAAAAATAAATGATGTCATCCGATTACCAAATAAAGATTTAGGCGGAATATCGCCCTCACTGAAATCCCGCACGCCGAGTAGTAAGTCATTCGGACGACGTTTGGCTTCCTGAGCAATCCGATACACATCCTCTGCAGCGTGCTGCCCATCTGAATCCGCAGTAACTACGTAATGAGCCTGCCCATAATGCTGTGCTATGTAACGAAATCCGGTCTTCAGCGCCTCACCTTTTCCTTGGTTCTGTGCGTGTCGCAGCAAAGCGCATCCATTATCTTCTAATTCTTCGAAAATGTGCTGATATTTCTCGCCAGAACCATCATCTACAATGACCAAATTCGTAAAACCGTAGTCTCGCAACTGACGTACATAGGATAAAAGTCTATCATCTGGTTCCAGAGAAGGAATGAGGATGATCGTTTCGTCCTTTTCTTCTGCTATAATCATCCGAAATGAGCCCCAATTCGACATATTTTCATGAAAATCTGTTGTATATTAGCGTTAATATCTTCCTTGAATATAGGAGAGTATACCATCGAAAAGGTGGGGCGTAAACGAGAACTTTTGTAATCTAATGGTAAAAAAGTTTTACATTTTCATGTACATGTGATAGTCGTAACAGACTATATCACTCTGATATATTAATCATTCAGCTACCTTATAAATAATAAAGAACCCCCGTCTATTAAACGGAAGGTTCGGGTTACTCACATGCTATTGATATACTTTTGCTCAGACTGTCACTTTGTGGTTGTTATTCACATTTTTATTCTGATATCTGACAGCCCACTTATATACGAAGGTCAGAATAAATCCGGTCAGGCCACAGACGGCCGCAATAACAAAGGCTCTCTGATAACTGCCATCTGCACTATACACATTTCTCATGATTGAGGGTCCGAAATAGCCGGCCAGTGCGAATCCGATAAACATAATTCCGTAATTGACACTGTTGTTTTTGGCCCCAAACTGATCTGCCGTGAAGCCGGGAAATACCCCCATTAAAGAACCAAAGCTTAAACCAATCATGGAAATCCCCATATAAAATGTACCTACACTGTTCTCTCCTGAAAAATAAAGCATGATCAGGCCGGCCACAGATAAGAGAGACGTAATGGCAAGTGTATTGATTCGGCCAATCTTGTCTGAGATATATCCGGCCAGAATCCGGCCACCTGTGTTAAACAGCGCCAAGATCGATACAACTGTTGTTGCCGCAGCAGCCGATAAACCAACCATTTTCTGAGCGATAGGTGAAGCTTGAGAGGTGCACATCAGTCCGGCAAAAGCTCCACTGATCAACAGCAAGATCATCACGTAGAAGATCGGGCTTGCAAGCATGCCTTTCCAATTCTTCTCTTCTCGCGGAGAACGGGCAAGTTGGACAGCACTTGGTGTCCATCCTGACGGAGCAAAATTAGCCGGGCATTTCTCAATAAAGAACGACGCTACGCAAATAATAAGGAGAAAGGCAATCCCTATGATCAAGAATGCAGAGGTTACCCCCGAGTTGCTGATCAACACATTGGCGACCGGAGGAATAATCACAGAACTTAACCCATAAGCAGCCGTCGTTACGCCCCCAACCAATCCGCGTTTGTCGGGGAAGAATTTGATGGAGTTGCTGATCGTACACCCGTAAACCATTCCTGTTCCCAAACCAAGCACAATTCCATAAGCAAATACCAGAAAACCTACAGATGTGGCAAAGCTCGATAGAATCATACCACCCCCGAATAAAATCCCTCCAACCAGAATGACCTTCTTGGGTCCGAATCTGTCATTAATCCATCCACCCGATATCATCGTAATGGGTCCGACTGAATTGCAGATGGTAAACGCAATAGCCAAATCCCCTGGCGTCAATGTACGTCCTGTGAGACCACTTAGATAAGCTGCCATTGGGGCAGCAAATACACTCCATGCATAAATGGAGCCAATACATAGGTTGATAAAACAGCTTGCAATCAGAATAATCCATCTCTTTTTTGTCAGTTCCACTGAGATCTTTTCCCCTCATGATTGTATTGTGAAATAATTCACTAACTTATGCGATAAAGTGTAGCACAGCTTTTTATATCCATCTATGACAACATGTATAGCTTTATCAAGGATTTTTTTGTAGTTACCTGACAGGGGAAAGATTCTCATATTTAGACGAATGGCAGCTTATGCCAGACACAGGTTTGAACTAAAATAAGATGAGAGTCGTAGACCCTGATTTGACCCTGATTAAAGGCTGTGATGTCAATGTTATTTCAACGGGACAAATGGCTACAGTATCGGGCCTTTCGCAATGTCCCTTTGCTCGCCAGACGATTGCCAGAAACACAGTTGCTTGAGAAAGAAACCTTAGACCATATGCTTCTACAACATTCAAGTGTCGTACTGAAACCCTGCGACGGACGTTATGGGAGAGATATTGTGTTCATCCGGCGGCTGAAAACAGGTACCTATCAAATCCAAAATGAGAATAATATCATTACCATGCAAAACAAAAGTGATTTACAGGATTGGTTTGATCAAATTGGCAAGGATCGTGAGTATATCATCCAGCAGCGTCTGTATTTAGCTCGTATTCGGCAAAGACCGTTCGACCTTCGTATCATGGTTCAACGTCAAAAAGCAACTTCATCTGCCTGGAAGGTAACCGGTTCCTACGCCAAGATCGCATCACGCGGGTATCTGGTGACTAATGTGACCAACCGTACCATTCCTGTGCTCAAAGCGTTGCAACTAGCACGTGTAGGTGGACGGAAACTGCTCCTTCAAGTAGAGCGCACTGCTCTGCTGGCCGCCAAGAGCCTGGAGGTACACTACCCTGATCTGAGACAGATCGGTTTTGATATTGGAATCGATAAGAAAGGCGGGATCTGGATTATTGAAGGCAATTACCGCCCTGACCTTCGTCCGTTCCGGCACTTGAAGGACTCTTCGATGTATCGCCGAATCTTGTGGTATCAGAAACATTAATTCCAATCGTTACGACGCAAGAAGCGACTCCCCGTTGACCTGGAGAGTCGCTTCTTAACATCCGTTTCTTTGTTCAACCGATTGCCGATATTGTTAACATTTCCGACGGCGTCTAGCCGAACTTACTACACGCGTGACCCGGAACTGGTTTGGGCCCACCTGGATAATCGCGAACTGGCTGTAGGATGTTCCTGATGACGTGTAAGGTTCTGCTTCAATATTTCCACTCGGTGTGATCACAGTTGCAGTAATTCGAGTCACCAGACAAACTCCACGCCCCGATGACTGCCAAGTCCCTTCACGTTGAACACTGTAACGGTCATTGCTACAGAAAATAGACGCATACTCGACCGTTCCATACGCATTAAACGAAGTAGAGTTATAAATCTGAACTGGATCATACCCACCTGTTGGTCTACGATTTCCCATTCTCAAAACCTCCTTATTGTTGATAGTTTATTAGATGCAATAGAGCGATTTTGGTGAGGGATAGACGTGGACAAGGCTGAAAAAGTGTATTTGCCTTACAAAAAAAACCACCCGCCATGTTAGCGAGTGGTTTGCAACTGCTGTAGCAATGATGAATCAGGAAGCTTTCGCCGCCGCTGCTTTTTGAATCAACGCTTTGGCATCATTCATTGAAAGACCTTGCTTAGGTTCCAGCATTTTTTTGTCTGTTGCACTGAAAATGCCTTTATCAATCAGTTTTGCTAGTGGTTTCACCGCGTAAGTAGCCACCGATTTTCCATCTTCGAAGCCAGCAATGATCGTTGCCGCTTTCGCTTCGGATGCCGGGCTATTCACCAATTTCGCCAAAATGGTTGCTGCCTCTTCCCGAGTGATATCACGCTCAGGATAGAAGTTACCCCCGTAGCCTTGAATAAATCCTGCTTTTGTAGCTTCTGCGATAGCATCGGCATATGCAGCATTCGTAGCAACATCCTTGAATGCAGGTGCTGTAGATACGGCGTTAAGCTTCAACAGATCCACGAGTGCAGTTACAAATTCAGCACGAGAAATAGGTTCATTACTTACTGGTGCTGGTGTTTCTGTTGGCTCTGTAGCGACAGCCAGATTCGTGATACGTCCTTCTTTCTTAGCTTGAATATTGCCACCCTTGAATGTATCTGTGATGTATTTGTAGAACACATCCAGATCAATTGGGCCAGCCAAGGAGGATTTTGCATCTAGCAGTACTTTGTAGTTATCTCCACCTGCAGCCATGAAATTGTTCACGACAGCAGTGTATGATTTTTTAGGATCAATCGGTGTACCATCTGCAAGCGTAAGAGCCGTCACACGCTCAGTAACCGGCTTGCTGAAGTCGGCTGTGTATTTCAAACCAGCAATTTGCAACGTTTTTGTATTTGGTGTACCGTCAGCATTGGTTCCCCATTGCTGTTGTAGCAACGTTTTCACCTGCTCACCTGTCAGCTCCAGCTTCACGAGTGTATTGCCGAAAGGCTGGATTTTAGCCAAATCTGCAAAGGTCACATCCCCTTTGGGCAGGTCTGCACGGATACCACCTGGATTCATGAATGCAAAGTCAGCCTTACTTGCTTTATCGCCAAAGTCTGCTTGACGCATCGCATCTGCAATCAGGTTGCCCAGTGGAGCTTCGTTATTGTAAGCATCCGTACGCAAAACGGTACCATCTGTTGTACCTACTGGCTTGGTCAGCTCAGGGTGCTTATCCAAAGACTTCTTAATAATTGCTAGTGTTTCAGGATCTTCTTTTACACCCTCTTGGAACGTGGTTGTCACGGTAGCCGATTTTTCAGTTACATCTCCCGTAACAGGGTCAATCATCAGCTTGATGTCTTCAAACGCCGTACCATAAGAGTACGCTTGCACGATCAGCTTGCCATTCACGACACCATTGGCCAGAGCGTGATTATCACCCGCAACGATGACATCAACAGGAGAGTTTGCAGGCAACGCTTTTGCCAGATCAGCCGCTTCTCCAGTTGTTACCCCTTCTTTGGTCGATGCTGGGTCATGTGCCAGAACGATGATCGTTTCAACGCCTTGGTCTTGCAATTCTTTTGCATATTTATTAACGGCTTCAACCTCTTCTTCAGCGCTCAGGAAACGTACACCTGCTGTACCCGCTGGAGATACTTTGTTTGGCGTTGATTTCGTCACGAGTCCGATGAATCCGATTTTGACGCCACCTACTTCTTTGATCACATACGGTTTAATCAGGGGTTTACCTGTGGAGTTTTCGATCACATTTGCATTCACATAATCAAATTTGGCACCGGCGTGAGTTACTTTACCTTCTTTTGGATCAAGTCCGCCAAAAATTTGAGCCTTCAATGCAGCAATCCCTTGGTCGAATTCATGGTTGCCCAGGGAACCTACATCAAATCCCATCATATTCATCCATTCCATGGTAGGCTCATCGCGATCCATAGATGAGACTGGAGCAGATGCACCAACCGAGTCGCCGTTATGGAACAGCAAGGAATGCTCATATTTGGCCTTAGCTTCTTTGAGATACGTTGCTAGAATTGGAGCAGAACCTGCCTTCTTATCACCAACCATAGATGTTGTATCCAATTGGCCGTGGAAATCATTGATTCCTATCAAATGTACCTCTACATCTTTACCTGCGGCAGAAACGGAACCGGCTGCGCCGAACAGCTGAGTGAGTAATAATGTAGCAGCTGCCACACGAATGGTGCTTTTCCCCAAAACTTTTTTCCAAGACATGAGTAAACCAAACCCCTCTCCAATTTCAAATCCTGAAACATTTTACCATAGTTCAATTCATAAAAGTGACCAATTCTATTAAATCTATGTAAAAAAAATTACAAAAGAATACAGAACTCTTTATATTGAAAATGTTGTATTTTATATTTTTCTCTTGCTATAGTGGAATAAAATGTTATATATTCTCTTTGTAATCACTTTCTAACTCTGTTAAATGAATGAATCATCCTCCTTTACTACCACTATGCCTTTCTGAAACTTCTACCAAACATATTTAAGCTCACAACGATATAAACCATCTATTCTAGCATTTGATTGCCATTAAAGGAGGTGACCCTGAGAGCTCTGTACATATGGCTGTCCCATGAATGACCACTGGGGGATGTGTTGATTGCTCTTTCACCACTTCTGACCGAATGCTATGTTGCATTACGGCAATACCCGTAAGCGTTTGTTGTACTACGCAATTTGCATCAACCATTCTAAGGAATATAGGAGAGTGTCCAATGAAAAAGCTATTTTTCCCAAAATCATTCCGCATTTTGATCACATGTTTGCTGATCCTGGCCTTTGCTGTACCCACAACAGCTTCCGCAGGCTACCTTGGAGATAAATTGTTGATCGGTCAGAGTATGCAAAAAGGGGACTATCTGACCTCCCAAGACGGCAGGTTTTCAGCCATCTGGCAGGATGACGGGAATTTCGTAATCTACCAGAACGGCTCTTCTCTATGGAGCAGTGGCACAAGTAAAAGCGGAGCACTTTCGTTTAAATTCGAACAACAATATGGGAAGCCTGTCATCTATAAATATGGAACGAAGTGGCAAACAATTTATCAATATGCTTATCGTTGGGGAACCAACCCGGCCACAGGGAAGTATGAATACTATTATGGCCCGGGCTGGGATACCGTACTGGTAACAGATACAACCAAGCTGGTAGATGCCTGGTTTGCGAATACTGCAGCATGGATTCCTGGTCACCATGGAAGCGCATTACCAACGAGCACAACAGGGGATACTTTCGTCATGCAAAATGACGGTAACCTAGTTCTCTACAATACTACCCTGACCAACGAATATTACCCGAATAGCTGGATTCCTGTCTGGGCTTCCAATACGGGCGGCCGTTAATAGGGGATCGACAGAAGCCTTATATTTATGTTGAATGATACTCGCAATGAATATATGAAAAGCCGAAGCAGGAGTTTATCCCCGCTTCGGCTTTTTTATTTTTCGCGAATTACCACAGATCTTCCGGAATGTATTTTAACATCGTTTCGGAGCCATCTGGATTGATCTTGTACGTATGCGTTCTTGTCGCTTCCTCAAGATCTCCGAATGACCATCTGCCCAAACGGTTGTCTGGATAAGAAGCTTCAACCCCGGTTAATGGGCCTCTGTACAACATCCCATTGATCATTTTGACAGCTTCCTCTCTGGTAAGCTGACTGTTGGGTTGGAAGGAGCCATTTTTGTATCCTGCTAGGAATCCAAAACGGTATACCTCATCGATAGACTGCTCCGCCCAGCTCCCTTCAATATCGGTAAACGAGCTGATTCTCAATACATTGTTCATCTTCAGCTCTCTTGCAACTCCGAGATAACGAGCAATGGCTGTTGCCAGCTCTGCCCGTGTGATCGGTTGATCTGGCTTGAACGTGTTATCTGCATAACCTTTAAATATCTCTTTGTTTACAACTGCTTCGATATAATCGGCTCCCCAGTAACTTGTAGCAACATCACTGAACAGCTGAACGTGGTGAACCTCATCTTGCAATTGCAGTGTACGGGCAAAGATGGCAGCAATCTCTGCACGGGTAATGAGTCGTCCGGGTTTAACGTTACCATCTGGATATCCCATAATGTAACGGGCATGCTTATGTTCATAACGGTTAGAATACAACATCACCTTGATCAAGGATGCATCATCTTGTGTATTCGTAAGTGTAAGCTTGTGATCCGTACCTATACTAGCCGTTATGATCCCAAAATCTTCACCTTCGTTCATATCGTTAACCTTGAGTTTGAACGTCAGCTTGCCTTGCGTTCCTCCCGTCAGCTTACCAACATTCCACTTGAGTTCTTGGCCTGTCAAAGCACCGCCGTTCGCATCCACCAAACTTAGCCCTGAAGGGATCTTAACTTTGATGTACACACCATCGGCATCGATCGAGGTTTTATTGGCATAGATCACGGTGAAGGTAAGTGTATCTCCTTCGCCACCCTTCATTTTGTCAACCAGAATCGCTGTAGCGAGATCAATAGACCCCGAAGGCGTCGTAGTTGTTGGAACAGTTGCTGGTGGAGTTGAAGTTGTCGGTGAGTTTGATGCACCCGCACTCGTTCCTGCTCCTGTTCCTGTTCCTGTTCCTGTTCCTGTTCCTCCAGATGTTGGCATAGGTGTCATGCTAAAGTTATACAGCACAATATCCGTACCCACATGAATCAGCGGTTGGCTTGGATCAACAACTCTGCTATCAAAATCCTTATATCCAGCTCTCTTCGCAGTTAAATAATAGTCCGTATGCGGAAATACCATAAAGGCATATTGCCCTGTCGCATCACTTGTCTGCGGGTTGGCATTATCCGCTGGTGGGAAGTTATTCACTGGCGGCAAGTTAACAACCGTTCCGTTACTGTAATGAAGTGTAACAACAGCACCGGTTATCGGTTGACCTGTTACGGAATCTGTAATTGTACCATACGGGTCAATAAGCACTTCACTGATGCTAATCTGTCCGTCTGCATTAATTTCGGCATTCATGTGCCCTACAACGATAGGTTGTGTCCCACCTCCTGGAAGCGGAATGTTATAGATGACTTTTGCCGTATAGCTGCCCTTGAGCACACTGTCGATATTAAATATACCGTTGTGGTCAACTGGACCTGTATGATCGCCATTACCATCATTGATCAATACATTGTAGCCACCGCCCACAGTCCCATCGAGCGTTGCGGATTCCCCTTGCGTTTTTCCAACCAGGACAATACCTGATACGGTTTTATTTCCATCAAAGGAATGGCCATCCACACTTCCGTTTACGGGGACGTTCTGATTAAACGTGACCGATTTCTGCTGACCGTTGATCTCAACCAGCTTTGTAATCGATACATCGTATGTCACATTCCCCTGCGGTATAGCAATGGTGTATGCCCCGTCAACTCCTGTAATAGCAACCGCGTGAAAATCAGCAATGCCATCTCCGTCAAAATCTTTACTTACTTTAATCGTGGAACCTGCTAACGGATGTCCTGCCTGGTCTGTGACAACACCTGTAATAACCCCAGGAGTAATCGTGATATAGATCGTGTCACTAACCTGGATACCCTTTTGGCTATCATCTACGGTTGCCGTCAGCGGTATGGATACCGATCCCGCACCCCCAAGAACCGCTGCAGTAAAGGTTGTCTTAGCAACGCCTTGTGCATCCGTCAGAACCGTTATTGTATTGGTATTTCCGGTAAAATGACCGTACGTTGTATTCGGTACTTCAAACACAACTTCAACGCCTGCCTGAGGACGCCCCTCTTTATCGGTTATCACCGTCTTAAATTCGGATGTAGCCGTACCATTACCAAGTATGGATGAGGGGTTGGCTGTTAATGTTATCTCGTAATCCACAAGTTCAAAATCTTCGGTGATATGTCCGTTTCCATTCACATTGGCTGTAGACACAGAGACTTCTCTATGCGCCGGGCTATATCCATCACGCACAACTTCCAAAATATAATTATTGATGACGACGTCTTCGAAATTGTACTTCCCATTTGTATCGGTCGTAGTACGCCCCTTCTCTTTACCCGCAAGGTCGCGCAAAATTACAGTAGCACCAGATACCGGATTTTGGGTCTCTTTATCTCTGATTGTTCCATCAATGCTAGGGTTGATAAATGTGATTGTAACCGTAGCTTCGTTGGAATTACCTACTCCATCATAAGCCTGATAAGTGAACGTCACACTGCCAGATATTTCTCCAGCAGGCACAAACGTAAATGAACCATCGGTTTTAACATTCAGTGTCCCCTTGCTTGTATCACTCAGGGAGCTGATGCTCACGGCAGTAAGCGTACCGTTCCCTACAACGGTATCATTCGATAGAATACCGGTTGCCGCAGGAACGTTCAGCGTACGGCCCTTCACTACCTGATAGCTGTCATTCTCAGCTGTAGACAGCTTACTGAATTTTGCATAATAGTCTCCAGCTGAGGAAACTGTCAATGCATAAACTTTATCCGTACTTACAGGTGTACCTGTACCTTCCTCGTTGTCATACCATCCTGCGAAGGCATAACCTGAAGCTGGATTTGCCGTAATCGTTGCCGATTCGCCAAGTGCATAGACACCGTCACCTTCTGTTACGCCACCAACATTACCAATGACATGAGTCGTGATCGGCACTTTGATGGTGATGGTAACCGTAGCTGAACTTGAGTAGGCTGTCCCGTCATAGGCCTCATAAGTAAATGTCACATTACCCGATGCATTTGCTTCCGCAACAAACGTAAACGATCCGTCCGGATTTACATGTAGTGTACCTTTGCTCGTATCACTAAGCGAACTGACATGGTCCACGGTAAGCGGATGATTCTCATCATCGGTATCGTTAGAGAGCAAGCCCTTCTCCGCTGGAACATCCAGTGTGTCTCCGCTTCTAACGTTGTAGCTGTCGTTTTTCGCGGTTGGCTTATGTGCAGGTGGTGTAATGTTAATCGTTACCGTCGCTTCATTCGATAGGGCAGAACCATTATTAGCTTTATAGGTGAACGTCACACTACCCGATGCTTCTGCTTCCGCCACAAAGGTGAATGATCCATTTGAATATACATTCAGTGTCCCCTTGCCTTCATCACTGATTGAACTGATACTTACAGCAGTAAGTGTACGTCCCTCGCCATCCGTATCGTTGAGCAAAATGCCCTCTTCCACTGGAACACTGAGAGTTTCTCCTCTCACAACGCTATAAGTATCATCATGGGCTACGGGTAACGATGTGAACTTTGCATAGTAATCCTGATTCGTCTGAACCGTGAACGTATATGTTGTATTCGTACTTGAAGGCGTTCCTGTTCCTCCCGGGTTATCATACCACCCTGCGAATGTATAACCCTGATTCGGAGTAGCTGTAATTGTTGCAGAATCACCAATGTTATAGGTGGCATCCCCTACAGATGTACCACCTACAGCTCCAATAACATGCGTGTTGATTACAGCTGTGGTCACGTTGGTTACATCCGTAGATACCGTATTGGACGCAAGGTTAATTCCTGAAATGACAGCATTATCGCTATCTAACGTCTGCGGCGTGCCCGGTGCAGTTTTCGTAAAAGTAAGCACCTTGCTGTCATTGGCTGGAACATCAATCCCTGTTTGGGTTTGGCCATCGCTAATGACGCTGAGCCCTGTAATAGCTGTATTTGTATAGTTATAGATGGTCACTTTGTAATCTATAGACCCGTTAATTGGAACGGTTGCCGGGCCTGTCTTCATAATTCCCATCTGCAAATCAAGCTTCCCGTTGTTTCCAAGTCTCATAATGGCCTTGCCATTATTCAGCGATTCCTCGGTTACATACGTTGCGCCGATTCCACCCGTTTTGGAAATGGTCTGTTTACTTGTTAAAGCCTGATAATAGGGACTGTCAGCAGGTGGTTGGAAGTACGCTGCCGTCTTGGCTCCATCACTCGCATTGCCCGCATTGATGTAACGGGATGTGTCACCCACCTGATCAGGTGCTACCTGAAATGTCGGTTTTACTTTATAACTGATTTTAAAAGAACCGCCTGCTGGCGCACTATAGTCTCCAGGCTGCGGACTTGTCCGGTTTTTGAAACGGTAAATATGCGATTGCATATCATCTGCGTCAATATACCATGTAAGACTGCTAACGCCTGCGACGGTTTTAATGACCGCCTTACTTCCATACCCCGCGAATGCATACGCTGTACCACCGTTTATATTCGTATTTGTGTCTACTGTCGCAACAGCATCCCCGATTTTTAACGTGGACAGATCCACAGCAAAATCATTGCTGATATCGTCTGCAACAACGATAGCACTCGCGATATCTGCCGTTTCCCCACCGTTCCCCAGATCCGTGGTTTCCGGTATGTTGAGAAGCGGAAGTATCGTTGTAGTAGCCTCAACATCATTGGTTAAACCGGAGAAAGCTGATTTCACAATGTCATACGTTGGGGCAAATGTGTAATAACTACTGTATACAAATGAATTGGCATAGTTAAATCCATTAGGCCCCTGAGATGCATATGCACTCAGTTTGTCATATGTGTTCTTGGCAGTACCATAGTTATAATTACTATCTTCCTTATTCTCGTTGACTCGTTTCGGATCAAGTCCTGCCCACGCATACACAGGTTCGTTACCGTTATACGGTCCATTGATCGCCGTTGTGGAACCCAACCCTACAGTATACACTTTGGACTGAGTGCCTTCTCCCCCATTGTATTCGGTATATTTACGATCCATAAGATCCTTCATATATGCACCGGTAAGAATGGTTAACGCAGCAATTTCCGGATCACCTGTATTTGCCAAACTAGTACCGGCTGTCGCTGGTACATACTTGCTGCCATCCGTCCCACTCTGATTGTAATTAGCAATCGTTGTAGCATCCGTTACCGCGTTGGCAAAGTCGGTTTCAAATGATTTGCCTTTTGGCGAAGAAAACCATGCTTTCTTGGCATGAATTGCTGCCCCGTCAGATAGAAGGAATAAATATGGCTGGCGTTTCGGGCCTGTTCCCTTCGTTCCCACTTTCCCCATCGTCTTCGAGACACCGTACATAATGCCGTCCTGCGTTGGCGTCCCTGGTCCCAGAGAAACTGCAGACTGTGCTCCAACTCCACTGCCATCCCTGGTTAAATTACTGTTCAAAGTGACCGTTTGGTTGCTATCTGTATACTTCAGATAATCTTCCGTTCCGTGACCCGAACTAAATTCGTAATGTCCCAGTTCCATAAACGTGCCAAGGTGGCTGGAGGAAGCGGACCCGCCAAACCAATATACCGCAACACGGTTGTTGGGATTCGCATTCATAACTGTACGAATGGCTTCATTTGCAGCATTAGCCATCGCTTCAACACGATAATATATACCTGGATCGCCTGCTTTTGCAGCAATTTCTCTACCACTGCGACTACCCATAGAGGAACTCATATCCAAAATAAAAGTCACGTCTGCCGCAGATCCGTTCACATTGCTGTTACCGCCAACACCTGGATTGGTCGAGTTGGATGTCATATATTCTTGTGCTAGTGCAGATATCTGAATATTGAATGTACCATCATTCTCTGCCGTAACACTTTTGTCTGTCCAGATCCGTCCATCTGAGGCAGCTGTACCGAAGCCAGCAGGTGCTGTATCTGTGACCGGATCGGCCGTTAACTTCACACGATATTGCTTGTAGTTTGCCTCTGCTGTGGTTGGAGCATTATCTGCATAGGCTACTGAACCTAATAATGCAGATAGGCCACTCCCCCCCAGGATTAAACATACCGTTAGCACAATAGAAATGATTTTTTTGATGCCTTTGGTCATATCCTTTTTGCCTCCATATAAAATTGAAATGTAACTGGTTTCTTGCTGTAGATAATCCTGAATCCCCTTTCATATATGCAACCCAGTTAACTTGCTATAGGGAATTCTTATACTCAACTTACAATGAAGTGCTCTCACAAAGTGACTCTACTAATGATATGACCTACTTTCTATATCAAAATGATTAGCGAGGATTAGTATAACCTCTGTCTCTAAACAAATACTGAACAAGCATTTATTGAGATTATTTCGTAGCTGCTTCACTCGTTTCATATGTTTACCGCTTCAAAGGAATGGTTATGGTTTCAGTAACATTGGGGATTCGATTTTAACAAACAAAATGAGATGCACGTTCAATTCAGATGATGAACATAATTAAGGATGTGATGATTTGACAGGAGTTGTAGGCGTACTAATGTTAATCATAGGTCTAATTATGGCCATATCACCTTACTCCTTTTGGTATTTCAGGTTAGGATGGAAACTTAAAGATGCCAAGCCTAGCGATTTAGCATTACGTGCTGAGCGGTTCTTAGGGGTAATTTTCGTCATTGTTGGTTCCATACTCATTGTCTCAAGCTGCTCATCTAGTCATGGGAAAGACCACGACTGGGCAGACCATTTTAAAGAAAGACTCTCTGCAGGGCAATTACAAGAAATCAACATCGGCCTGTTTAATCCAGTAACATTAACGGATGAAGAGACAAAAACAGTTACTGGCATGATACAACATGCAGAGCTGAGGCCTATGGATTTCGAGGAAAGTTCAGGAGCAAGCAACATAGGGGAAATAATTTTTAAAGATGGTACTCGCTTGGAATTAATCATTTTTGGATCATCTGGTGGTATTGAATTGCAATCCGATTCTACCGATGCACATTATGAAATCGTAAGTGATAAATTAGAAAATTGGTTTCGTTCAAATTATACAAATCAATAACAAGAGCCCATCCTGCCGGGCTCTTTCTTCTTGTCTAAGAGATTAGCTTGGCTGTCAAAGTATACATACATCACTTCAGATAACTCACGCTAGACCCTTCTTTTATAAAACCCAACTTTTGTATCATATAAATTTTTTTTATATATCTGGAGTCCGTGTTTATCTGGTTCTAATCTGACTCCTGCGTTAATTCTAGTTCGCCTTGCCCGATTCTCCAGTATAGTTTTCAGTTATATGTACTAAATTTGTTGTTATACGAACTACTTCTGGTATGGGTAAAAATAACTACTATTTATTTCGAAAAAAGGTGCTCGATTTACAAATCATATCCTTTTTGGTATCTTTAAACCTCGACAAATTACAATCCAATATTTAGGAGGTTTTATCTTGAAAAAGTTAATGTCTTTGTTCCTTGCGACTACATTACTCACTTTTTCTCTAGGTACTAGTGTCTCTGCATCCGACCAAGTATCTAAAGATCGTATCCAAATTCCAAGTAATACCGTATATAGTTTGGATACTAAGGGTGAAAAATTAGGCAAATCAGCCAATTTCGATTCCAGTAGTGTAGATATCAAATCTATGGAGAGTAACGGTGCAGATTCTGTTTCCTTATCCGGTAATGTGATGACTAGCACTGGAGAGAAGGAATTCCAACTTACAGGCGGGTTAAAGAAGGCTGGTTATACGGACAGTCTGATTGTAGGAGAATTAAAGGATAACAAGGACAATTTTGAAGTTGTCTACTTCGGAATTGATCGCAAACCCAACAGCAATCTAGCTTTATTGCGAGATAAATTCAAGAATGATGATACTGTTGTTAAACTGTATTTGCTTGAAAAGAATACAAGAACCTTTACGTTTTTGGAAACGGATCAGTTAAATGATAAACTTCATACAGATCAGATGTTTAACAATTCGGGCTCTTTTGAAGATGCAGAACATACAGATATGTTTTGGTACGGGAAAGTATTTGAACCCGTTCGAGAAGAAACCAACGATGGACTAACAACATTTGCTGCGTCTCTGGCAAGTGGTAAGTCGGACAAAACATATACTGCAGTATACAACGCGGGTGTTGCTACAATAACAGAAAAAATGACGGTAAGAGCTTATGTTGAGGGTCCCTCGTCTCTTAGTGGAGGTTCTGGGGATTTTACCACAAAACTTTATCCCCTGTCCGTAAGTACGACATCTAACGTAGGAACCGTTAATTCCAAAACCTCAGGCTGGAGAATGGGAGTTCATCAAGATACAACCCTTGAAGCTTATACAGCTCCTGGGGATGTAATACGGTCTATTATGTGGGATTCATCTTATAGTACCCTTGGAAAATTAAAACTGAATGTAGCTTGGGGACTGTCGGTTCCTAATACAGGTTTGTCTTTTGGAGTAGGGTATACGAATTCACAGAACATTGCAGCTGGAACATTAAAGGTATATGACAATAGTGGTAGCAGTAAAGTAAGAAGATCAAAATTAACGATTCCGAAAAGTCAAAGGCTGGAGCTTCCAAGCCACTCCTTTGATTCTGTTATTAAAGTTGGTCACTACAGTACACCAAAACAGAAAACATTAAACCTCAAATTCACTTATTATATCTCAAACATTCAGGATAATTACAACGCAGCTACAGGACCACAAACGCATAATCTATCTTTCTCTTACAACTCGAAATAATTCATCAAATCAGGAACACCCGCTATGCGGGTGTTTTTTGTTTCGTGCGTTTCACGTACTCAACGGGCTAAAGTCATAACAAAAAGCCTTAGGAAAGATCCTAAGGCTACATCGTTTAATTTAAGTAATCGAAGTTCTATTTTATGATGGGATAAACTAAATATCTCATCGTCATCTTTTGCATTAGTTACGCACCTTGTCGCGAAGCTTCAAAAACACCTGATAGCTGCGTTCAGCACAGGAAGAGATCGACACCGGATCGAATCCAACCAGATCGGCGTACAGCGTGTCGTTTAGTGGAGCTGTCCAGGATTCGGGCAACTGTGCTGCCCCAAGGCGCGCACCCATGATCGACCCAACCGTAGCTCCATTACAATCGGTGTCGAGCCCACCATAAACAGACGTGACAACTGCCTTCTCAAAATCATTGCCAGCATACACCAGAGATGCTGCTACCAGTGCAGCATTGTTATTGGTATGCACCGCATCATAATGACTGAACGTATCCCAAATCCTGCTGACCAAATCCCGCTCGTTCCGAGCAGAGAGTCCAATCTCCATGCCTTGAAGCACATCTGCGGCCAGTCTGCTTGTCTTCGGAATCTCGCTGAGTCCAATTTCTACAATACGCTCGCTATTATTTTCCACGAACGCCGCAGCGATCATCGCTGCATTCAACATCTCACCATAAATACCATTCTTGACATGAGAAAAGGAGGCATCTCTCCAGCCAAGTTCGGCTGCCAGTTCAGGTCGTCCGGCTACACCATATGCCAATCCGTCAGCGCGGATTGCAGCTCCGATCCACTCGCGGTATGGATTGAGATGCATACGTACACGTTCCTGGCGTAGTGCCCAATCCGCAGGTTTATCCGACTTCAGGTGCGAAGTCTCCTGTGCAAAGTTCATGTATGCTTGTGTCTCCGCTGTACATACCTGACTGTACGTGAGACGGTGATGCCACAGTTTTCCGATATCCCACGAATCCCAGTCCAGCCCTTTTTCCTCCAGCAACAGCAAGCCCAGAATCGTGTAACGAATATCATCATCGCTCTCCATAAACCGAATTTTCTCTCGCACACTTAAAGGCCCTAGTTCTGTCAAACTCAAGCCATACTCGTTCTCCGCACGGGAATGTTCAGGAGTATACCCTCGAATTGGCCAGGCGTCAGCTCCCTTGAACCAAAGCTCAATATTTTCCCAGCCCGGGCGTCCATCCTTACCGTAGAGGTAATCGGGGTGTTCCAATGGCTTCCCTAGTGCACACCCAACACTTCGCCCGAGCCAAGCCCCGTAGAATTTATCTCGCCATACTTGCTCACTCCAGTCCGCTTGAAGCTCGCGAGGGCCCTCTGGACGCAAAGCACGGATGTCTTCCAAATTCGAAGGTTCTGCAAAAGGAAAATCAGCCGATACCTGAAGTTCCATCAGTTCTCGGTAGAGTTGCAACAGCGTGCTCTCATCATCAGCGGCCTCGTCCCACTTTTGCATATATCCCTGAGTGTCACAGCCTTCCTCACCCCGTTGAAGCAGTTCAAGTCGCACCGTCTCTCGCAAGTCAGTCCAGCCTGCCATATTAAGAATCCCCTTGTGGAGATTGCTCTACACGAGCGTCCAGGATAGCAAGTGCATCATAGATGAGACGAATGAAAGCATCACGGTCAACATCTAGCAGTACGTTCACATTAGGCTCGCGATCTGTCTTGATGCGCAAGTCGCCCACGGTCATCCCGCGTGTGTGCGTTCCTTGGGTTTCGATCGTCACGTCCAGCATTTTGCTTTGGAACAGCTGAGGCTGAAGCAGCCATGCAATGGCACACGGATCATGCAGGGCATTGCCATGGTAACCCATCTTTTTACCGTAAATCGAGTAGAAGTCCAGCAGTTCCCCAACCATGACTGATACAGGGCCGCGTGTTTTCAAAGCTTCAATCTCTTCGTCAAAAATAGCCGCTTTATCCGTCACATCCAGTCCACTCATCGTGATCGGAATTCCTGATTCAAATACAATTTGGGCCGCTTCCGGGTCAACATAGATGTTAAACTCTGCTGTACGAGTTACATTGCCATAGGCAATGCCTCCACCCATCATGGAAATGCCAGCAATCTGTGACTTCAGTTCAGGATACGCACGAATGAGGGTAGCAATATTGGTCAACGGGCCAATGGGCACAAGGGTGATCGGCTCATCCGAAGACAGCAACAGATTTCGTATAAACTCTACAGCCCCTTCTTCAATTGCCCGAAAGCGACTTGGCGGAAGTACAGGGCCGTCCATTCCCGATTCACCATGGGCTTCCTCTCCCGTCACTAAGGCACCCAACAGCGGCCCCTTCGCTCCTTTCGCTACCGGGATATCCGCTCCGACAAAACTGAGAATTTTGAGCGCATTATTCGTAATCTTCTCTAAGGTCTGGTTGCCGCCCACTGTTGTGATGCCCTTAATCTCCAGCTGCTCTGGGTTAGCCAGCGCCAGCAAAATGGCAATTGCGTCGTCATGTCCTGGATCACAGTCAATAATTATAGGTTTTGTCATTGTTCTCTCCTCAGTTCGTTTTTTGTGCGAGTTTACGCCGCTTCTTACGTGTCTCAGCAATCGCATAAACAATTAGTCCGATCACGGTGGCTACATAAGGCAATGTACCGATTAACTCAGCCGGTATCTTGAGCACCTGCAATGCATTAGCCAGTGCCTCCGCTCCACCGAATAGCAGTGAGGTCAGGGCTGTGCCTACGGTTGTACTGCGTCCCATAGACTCCGCTGCGATGGCAATCCAGCCCCGGCCAGCGATCATATCTCTGGTGAATAGAGATAAATATCCCATCGACATGTAGGCACCACCCAAACTGGCAAAGAATCCACTCAGCAACAAAGCCATATACTGAATTTTCACCACACTGACACCAACCGACTGTGCCGCATGCGGATTCTCACCGACGGAACGAATTTGCAGACCTAGTGGCGTACGTTTTAATAAATAATAGACGGCAATAACGGCTAGAATGGAAGCATATGTCAAAATGTGGTGCCCTGACAGAATCGGTCCGAGCACCGGAATTTGTTGCAACAGGGGAATATCTATACTAGGCAACACCTTGCTCGGCAAGGACGTAGATGAACCTTTGTCACCACTAAGCAAGTACAGTAGAAACACCGTTCCCCCTGATGCAAACATATTGATGGCAACGCCGCCGAGAATAATATGCGTCTTGAATTTAAGGGTGAAGAAAGCAAGCATTCCGGCAATCGCCGTACCCGACAGCACTGCGCCAAGTAATCCGATCCAGGCACTGGCCGTGTATGAGCTGACAACAACCCCCGCCAGTGCGGATACGAGCATGATTCCCTCCATACCAATGTTGATGATCCCAGCTCGATTGGAGATCAATGCACCTAAAGCCGCGAACAAAATCGGAGTAGTAACCCGTAATACAGAGAAGGCAAAATCCGTCGTTAAAATGACGTTCAGCAGGCTATTCATGCAGTTTGGCCTCCTTCAGCAGCATCCGATTCTTCCAGAATTTCAAGAACTGCTCCGCAGAGATCAGCAAAATAATGACTGCTTGAATAATGGAAATCATCTCGGAAGGCACATCCGACAAACGAGCCATCAGGTCCGCACCGATACGAATATAGGCGAGGAAGAGTGCGGCACCAATGACGGAAAGAGGATTGTTCTTGGCAAGCATGGCCACAAGTGCACCATCCAGTCCATATCCCGGCAATGCCGTCCATTGAAAGCGATTATACATGCCCAGCACTTCGACCGAACCACCCATACCGGCAATAAAACCTGCAATTAGGTGCACCAGAATGATGACTTTTGCTGTTTTCATACCGGAGTATCCAGCAAATTCGCGGTTGGCTCCCGTCATGCGCAGCTCATATCCCCACTTCGTGCGATACATGAAATAATGAGCAAGAACAATCAACACCAGCACAATGATCAGTCCGGTATGCAGCCGTGTGCCTGGCATTATTTTGTCCAGCTGTGCCGTCTCGGCAAATTTATAAGATACATTCGAGAACGCCTTGGCATCCCGCAGGTGATAATTCAACAGATACAAGCCAATTCCAAAAAAGATGCTATTAAACATCAGTGATGTGACCAGTTCATTGGCATTCCATTTGGCCTTTAGATAACCGGGAATAGCTGAGAGTAGTGCACCCACAATCGAACCCGCTCCAATCGCCACGATCGGGTGCATAATTCCGTTCATGCTTAGATGAATAGCCAGAATGGCAGCAACAATGCCTGAGATATAGAAGATACCTTCAGCACCCAAATTGAACATGTTCGTTTTAAACAGGAGTGACACCGACAGCCCTGTAAACATGAGCGGAATTGCCATTTCCACAACATTGCCCATGCGGCTTAAGGTGGACAGCGGCTCAAACAGGAAGATGCGGATAGTCTCTACAGGCTGGCTGCTCACCAGAGAGATAATAATAAATGCAATAGCTAAAGAAATAAGAATGACTGCTGCCGTGCGGTATACTTCAAAATATTTTAATCGGATCATGGGGAAGCCTCCTCCTCATACTGCTCCTGCTGCTCACGAATCCCAAGCATGTAGAGACCCAGCTCCTCTTCGCTGACGCTTGACGGAGAATCCAGCCGTGCGGCAATCTTTCCGTCATATAACACAAGCAGTGTATCACTCATTTCCAGAATTTCATTCAGATCAGCCGATACAAGCACAATTGCAGAGCCCGCATCCCGCAGCTCCAGCAACTTCTGATGGATAAACTGTGCCGCTCCAATGTCCACCCCCCGCGTCGGCTGCTCTGCGATGAGCAGATCCGGTTCGGTTGAGCACTCACGGGCAACGACTACCTTTTGCATATTGCCTCCTGACAACATACCGATTGGCTGTGACGGGCCGGAGCAACGAACCTTGAATTCCTCCACCAGAGAACTTGCCAGCTTTTGAATGGATGACATGCTAAGGAGCGGCCCTCTATTCAGAGATTTCGAACGATACCGGGTGGAGATCAGATTGTCCGCAATACTTGCCTCACCAGCTGACCCCTGGCGCATCCGGTCTTCCGGGATGTAGGAGACGCCGAGCCCACGAATCTCGCGGATACCGAGTGAACGAATATCCTTTCCCTTCATTTCAACCTTGCCGCCTGCATAGCGATTCGCCAAGCTTCCAGTCAGTGCTTCTACGAGCTGACTCTGCCCATTGCCTTCCACGCCGGCAATTCCGACGATTTCCCCTGCGCGAACCTGGAAGCTGATATCGGACAACAATGCCTTGCCTTCCGGATCAACCGCGCCCAGATGTTGCACAGATAGTACTGTCTCGCCATAACTCTTCTGCGTTTTGTCATACTTGAGTACAACATCCCGTCCTACCATTAGCCGTGATATTTCCTGTTCCGTAACATCGGCAATGTTAAATACACCCTCTGTACGTCCGCCGCGCAAAATGGTAATTCTATCGCAGATCGCTTTCACTTCTTTCAGCTTGTGCGAGATAAACACAATCGTATGTCCTTTTTCTTTCAGCAGCTTCAACTCTCGGAACAACTCTTCTGTCTCCTGTGGAGTTAGTACGGCTGTAGGCTCATCCAGAATGAGTATTTCTGCACCACGTAGCAGAGCTTTCAAAATCTCTACCTTTTGCTTCATCCCTACACTCAAATCCTCAACCTTGGCCCTTGGATTAACGGACAGATTATACTTGCGCGCCGTTTCCTCCGTCATGCGGACAGCTTCTGCATAATGAATGCCCACACCGCGTCTCGGCTCCATGCCGAGCACCATATTCTCAGCCACGGTGAAGGAAGGAACGAGCATGAAGTGTTGATGCACCATACCGATTCCAAGCGCAATAGCATCCTGAGGGTTGCCAAGCTTGATCTGTTTTCCTTTTAACAAAATCTCGCCTTCGCTCGGCTCTTCCATGCCAAACATCATCTTCATCAATGTAGACTTGCCCGCCCCGTTCTCCCCGGCGATGGCATGAATCTCTCCCTCCTGCAAGGAGAACTGAACATTCTTGTTAGCGACCACCCCATTGGGGTAAACCTTTGAAATATTACGCATTTCCAACAGTGCGCCGGACATGTCGGGTTGCTCCTCTCTACTAGCAATGTGCACAAAAAATGTACAGCCGAAAATGCATCAATGATCATGACTACATCTCCAGCTGTACAACATACACTCGGTTATTTCACTCCGATGATCCTATCCAGTAAACGAAAGTTTATGCTTATCTTATGGCTTCACGCTATTACGGATCGCTTCGATCTCTGAGGTTTCCATGCCCATCGCATTGGATACCTTAATCTCTTTGTTTTCAAGTTTCTTCTTGATCTCTTCTACTTTCGCTTGCAGATCAGCAGGGAATACACTTGTATAGATGTCATTCTCCGCAATACCAACACCGTTCTCGACAAAGCCCATCACCTGGCGCTTTCCTGTCTCCAGCTTGCCCTCTTTCGCCTGGGTCACGGCTTCCAAAATCGAAGTGTCGATCTTTTTGATCGCAGAAGTAATGATAAGGTTAGCTTTGGCAGGGTCTGTCTCTTTGAGCAACGCAGCCTGGTCCGAGTCCACGCCGATCGCATACTTGGTTTTTTCCTTGGCTGCATCAAAAATCCCCAGGCCTGTACCGCCCGCTACGTTAAAAATCACGTCAACTCCCGAGTTATATTGAATAAGGGAAAGTTCTTTTCCTTTGGCCGGATTGACGAAATCACCAGCATAAGATACAGCGACCTTAATATTTGGATCTACGTACTTAGCTCCTTCAATGTAACCGACGAGAAAAGCATTGATACCGGGAATGTCCATCCCGCCCAGGAAACCGATCAGGTTGTCCTTGTTTGCATTTGGCATGTCCGACTTGGTCGTGAGCGCCGCAACCGCTCCCGCCAGGAAGGATACTTCATTAGTAGAATAGGACATATTATATACATTGGCCGGGGCATCCTCGATGTCTGTATCGTAGTTAATGAACGTTTTATCCGGATGCTGCTCCGCAGCAGCATTAAACATTTCTGTAATTTCAGAGCCACCAGAAATGAGAATGTCCCAGTCCTCAGCAGAAATATCGTTAAACGTTGGCTCCCACTTTGTTTTGTCTGCACCCATTTCAATGACCTTGGTCTTAGCGCCCAGTTCGGACTTAACTAGCTCAAGACCATGATTAGCAGCGTCGAAGAAGGATTTGTCTCCCAGTGTACCTGGAATCAGCAATACCACTTTCAGTTGATTGGTCTGCTCACCGCCATTCCCCGTTCCTGCTGAACCCGTTTCACCTGTTGTACCCTTCTTACCTCCACATGCGGACAGAAGCAACAACAACGCTACCATACAAATTACCAACGCATTCTTCTTCATGTTCTTTACTCACACCCCTGTTTGTTGTTAAAATCATGGATAATCTGTCGTGCTTACAGCCCAGCTTTATAAATCATGTAAATTAAAACCTAATTCTGAATTGTAATGCGTTTTCTTTTCTGCTATAACCGAACGTAAAAACGATTACTTTCATTTAACATTCGTTTATGAGTATGATCATAACAAAATCAAGCCATTATATTTATATGATTTCGGTCGCTTTTTTGTACGATTCGGCTAATTGTCGAAATTAGGGGGAAACAATAATGGATCAAGTTCTATATGTTGTCAGAGCCGAACACGCCCGGTTCACACATATCATCCCTCATCGCCATGAATGTTATGAGTTGGTATATTATTTTAAAGGGAACGGGACATCCATGATTGGAGAGCATAACTACCATTTTCAAGCTGGAACCTATGCACTTATTCCGCCACACCAACAGCATGATGAGGATCATCGCGGGGACGCTGAGGTACTTTTTGTTGGATTTCAGACGGATCTATCCGAAATTGCCGAGCTGCAAGGCATGCATCAGGATGACCGGGAGCATAACATCTATAACTACATGCTACAGTTGAACACGGAATATACACGGCGGGGTGAAGGTGCTCAGGACTACCTGAACGACCGTCTACACCATATGTTACTGCACTTGCTCCATCGTGGAGGTAACAGCATGTACCCTCTGTTCTCCGGAGATCGACTCCAACATGTGCTTTCATATATAAATGAACATTTCACACAACGTCTCTCCATCGAGATGTTAGCGAACATGTCCGGATATAGCTATGATCGCTTCCGGCATCTGTTCAAAGAGAAATACGGAGCCTCCCCTTCTCGATATATGCTAATCAAACGCCTGGATTACGCAAAGCATCTGCTTGCCAGCACACAGATGTCCATCTCGGATGTCTCCGCCGAGGCTGGATTCGTGAATGATGCTCAGTTCTGCAACATGTTCAAAAGAGAGACTGGTACAACCCCGCGCTCCTATCGCAAAAACTTGCAGATCACGAACATCTAGCACCCTTGATTTTTGCTCTGTGAGAGAGTGAGGGTGCCAGATGCTTTTTTGGGGTTATACCTCGCCTGTTGCTACGTTCAACTTAACGAACGAAAAACGTCCTATCTACTGGTTTGTTGATAACCGTAAACAGGACGTGAGATTGTTCTTATTTTTATGGATAGACCTTCTAAAAACCGGCACGTTATAATACTCCCCAAATCCCCTCTCGTCAAGAAATAATGTGCGAATGAGCGATATAACGAGCGAGCCCCCCTCTATTCTTTCTATACAGTATTGAATTTCCGGATATGCAGGGCATTATCACTTTTTTCAATTCATCCGGTATCACGTAAAATATTGTTCAGAATGATGAAGAATTCAGAAAGGAGCTTTACATGAACAGCGTGGATAAAATCCAATTTTCTCTCTTTTATGGCGAAGAGATCGACCTGTTTGGCGGGCATGAAATGGTCAAGGTGCGGACGCTTGGCAAATTCGATGATGAAGACCGCGATAATTTTTACTCCCTGTTAGAAAGTGATGGCGTAGGATAAACTGCACAATGTTTGCTTTACTACTAAACTTTGTAAATTAAAAAGAAAGAATATCATTTTCCCAATTATATTAAGGGCCTCCTTTACAGGATGGCCCAGCATTAAATCAAACTTTATCAACAAAAATGAATACATTGCCGAAATGTTTCATGAATCTTTTATACTCGGCATTTTCTTTTAATACAATGATAGAGGGATAGGCATTTGTTTTGCGTTCTTTCAACGAAGCGAGCAATCCCTTGTGCATCATGCAATGAAACTTTCCTTCCCTATACTGAATAAGAAGTGGTGGGGACATAGATGTATCATCACTTTCGCTTGCTACGTTCTCCACGCTATCGAATTCTTCATACTGAATAAGGCGTAATGGAAACTGAACCACTCCAAAGTTTAAATCATCTTCCTTGATGAGTCCCTGCACATCGGGAGAGGCTTGGCAAGTGAGCAACAAATAGCATTGTATCCATTCTTCAAGCATGCCGGTATTGGCATAGCTTACAGCTGATTCTAGTGTCGGAGAATACGTTAATTGTGCATCGGTATGCTTCGAGTAGATGATTTTCTTAATGGAGTCCAGAGATAAATAATATTCGTCCGCAAGTTCTGATACAGTGAGCCCATGAGCGTACTTATTTCGGATCATTCGATTGCGCTTTTTGAGTTGAGTTCGGTAACCCGACGTTTCGCCCCAACCCTTTTTTTCCTCCCCGGAAGGAATATACAATAGTTTGCCTGCCGCATACTTCTGAACTTCTTTCATCAGCTCCTCGGGAAGAACATCGCTAGCATTGATATATTTCATAATATCACCATCTATAAAGCGTAAATTCGATCTTTTAGTTCACTGATAGACTTCATAATGGACCGGCAGGACTCCGTATCATCAATAGATGCGTGCCAGCGCAAGACATCAATGCCTTTATAATAAGCCATACATAGAAATCTTTCCTGAAAATCGGGTATGACAATCTCCCTTTTTTTGCAGTAATCAAATAATAATTCTGGAATACGCAAGTATGGCTTATTTAAATCCATAATTACAAAATCGAGAAGAAAATCGCCGATGCCGGATCTGCTCCAGTCAGGGAATCCAACCGTCGTTTTGCCATCCGTGATCAGATTAACGAAGAATGTATTGTTATAGACCAAATAGCGTTTCCCCTCACAATACGGGATTCTATCCTTCATTTCCTGCAAATATGTTTCAAAAAATTCACGATCAAGTATCGTTGTCTCGAACATCTCCTGCCAATTGTACCAATAGCCCTCTTGAGGTTCTGCGAATGTTTCGATCAGAAATTCTTTACAACTCTCGTATTCTGTTTTGCATTCCTCATCAAATTCACCGTAGCCCTCAATTCCCTGGATATCAGATACATGAATTTCCATGATCTTGTCAAAAAATAGCTCGTGGCACTCAGCAAACTCTTCCAGGTTTAATTGATCAGCGATACGTCCATTCGGCGTCATATTTACGTTTTCAGATAGCATCGAACGAATCATGTGGTCCTTACTCATCTCTTCTTCTCCTTTTCTCAATTAAGATTCATCAGGTGCGCATCTGACATAAGAAAAGGATACCACTCGAAATGATGCGGGATATAGGCAATGAATATCTTAAGTAAACTTTACCTAGCTCTATAAAAATTCCCCTATATTTGGATCAGGGTTTACCATGCTGTGTTCAAACATACGTTTAAGGCCATCCTCTGATGGATGGCCTTAAATACAAGTAACCGCACTACTATTCTATTATCTTGGAATAACAGGTATCCAAATCTCGCTCTTAAAGTTGGGAGATGACACATCTTTACCTTCATTCCATAAGATTTCCGGTCCTTCCGCCACTTCATAGCTGGCAGAAGGAAACCATTCGGAATAGATTCGACCCCATACCTGTTGTAACGTTTCCGGGAAAGGTCCAACCGCTTCGAAGACGGCCCACGTCATTGCGGGAACCTCTAACTTTGCAAATCTCTCTGGAAACTCCTTGGATGATGTAGCAGCACCTACATAATGGTCCAGCTCTCCTCTTTCCTCCATTCGCCCTTCAGAAAAATGCACCGAAGCTGAAATTAATCCCTGTGGCTCAACATTGGAAAGTTGTTTCAATTCACCAATATCTTCACTGGTTAAGCTTTGCCACATTGATGCAATTTCCGGGTTCACCCCGTCAAATTGAATGGGTACCCTCTTCATTATGCCTACAATATAGAACGATTCCTTCTCAACAACACGATAGTTCATTGCATTTCCTCCCTGAACAGTTAATTGGAAGGTCATTCGTGGATAGGCTACTAAAGACGACACATGCGACCTGACCGATGAGGGCGTTATTCCGTGCAATGCTTGGAAAGCTCTGGAGAAAGCATCAGCTGATCGATAACCATATTTCACTGCCACATCCACAATTCTTAAATCTCCAGCTTGAAGTTCGAATGCCGCGAGAGTCAGACGCCTCCTCCGGATGTATTCCGACAACGGAATGCCTGCAAGAAAGGAAAACATTCTTGAAAAATGATAGTCTGAACAATGTGCCCGTTTCGCTGCTTCCTTCAGATCGATGTCTTCCTCAAGATGATCTTCAATATACTGTAAGGCTCTATTCAGATTTTCCAGCGAATCCATCCAAATGACCTCCTTTCAGGTATAGAATATCAAGAGTGGAATGTTCACATCCGACATTTTATGCACGGATTTGTGGGACAGTAACTTGAACGAACCATTTGATTATTTATAGTCATTCATCGGCCCTTTATCCATGATCACTTCTACCATTTTGGAAGATCCCATCTTGAGCTTTGGCCTATTCTCTGAATTAGGCTTACTATAAAGCTCCAATGGACTTATGATTACACCGTCTGGTGTGTTATACAGTATTCCTGGTACACAGGTATATATCTTATCATTGTTATTGGCATTCTTAGCCGAGATCGTAACAGAGGTTCCCTCATGATTATCTATACTCATCGAGACCTTGTATCTGTAGAAAGAACCTGTCCCATTGGACTGAGCTGAATAAACGACAGGAACAACCGCGAGGATATCATCTCTTAATCTTAACTTGATCACCTCTGTCTTAATGGCTTGGTTACTTCTCCCCACATCACCCTTATGTTCTACAGCACCGTTACCAAAGCTTTGAAGTGGCGGTACGCCCTTCGCACCAAACATAGCTACATCAATCTGCTTACCATCCTTGGTGTAGACCAAAGCGTAGATATCATAATCCGTTCCAGTCTCCCATGATACTGTAGCTGTAATCTCTGGTGTTTTATCTATGAGTACTGACTTTTGCCCTTTTTCGAGGTTAATCTTACCCGTTACCTTTTGAAGATTTAATGATGATTTAGATGATTGGGTATTTGTCTGATCAGCAGCAGCTCCACTCATTGAATCAGACACTTTTGGTGATGGGTTTGGAGTAATGTGAGGCTCAGCAGATTTGCTTGGTTCGTCCGCTTCAACCTCAACACCATAGTTTTTACACAATCCTTCAAGCCCTGAATTAAATCCGCGCCAGATTGATTTTGCCTTGGTTTGTCCATTCCTTAAATATAATTCCAGAACTACGATTCCATTTTCGTTCGTGAAGCTGGAGGGAGATAACTGAATAACTGTATTATCAGTACATATTTCAGCTGTCAGATTTTTCACATTCGAAAATCCCGTGTTATGATCCTCTGTCAGTGTTATTGCTATTTTGGTTATCCCTTCAGGAACTTTATCCATATCGAAATCAATTCTATGTACTTTGGTATTACTTGCTTGCTCGGAGGGTAAAAGAGTGGCTACACCTGTGGAACTTGTTGGTTGATTGTAAAAAATGATCCCGCTATCTCCTTGCACCTTGTCGGACTCCGTTAAAAGGAAGGCCGTTAGTGAAACATCGATGAGATTCGAAATCTCGTGGCTAATCTTGATACTCCCTTTTGCCGCACTTAAAGTTGTATTTGCTCCCATCTGAAGAAACTGACTCATTCAAAATCACTCCCTATCCATTGATGTCTCGTACTCAAGCTGATCTTTTCGTTCCCAAAGCGCAGAATATGTACTGACTCACTTATATTACCACAAGAAGGAAATACTTAGGAGCTGAATCGCTGCCGTAGTTATGAGTTGCTTTTTTCCGCCAAATACAGATTTAAAAACGCCCTGTCTACTGATTTATTGAAAATCGTAAACAAGACGTGATTTGATTTTATGCGTATATTTATAAGTTAATGTCTATCATTTAATCGTTGAATCGCTTCTTTGGTTATCGGTTGAAAGAAGTTTACCATGTTGCCATCCGGATCACGAAATAGCATTGAGCGGTTTCCCCACGGCATTGTGGTTGGTTGCTGCACCCAATCATGAATGTATGTTTTCAGGCGCACGTATTCCGCTTCGATATCAGCAACATGAAACTCCAAAATGACCGGATGATTCATGGCCTCGGCTACATTTTCAGCGTCCACCCCAAATAATGTTGTGGTCTGGGTGTGCCCGATGGCAAGCGTGCATGATGGTAAAACAAACTCTGCAAATACAGGTGCAGGGCGCTCCGCTGTAACCCCAAGAACGTGTTCATAGAACGCCATAAGACCCTCTACATTGTCAGTAATGATACGTACAGAAGCAAAATTCATAACAGATCATCCTCCCTAATTTTCTACATTATTTATCCCTAAATCTTGTTACTTACCTGTCTCCCTTGCTGCACTGATCTGATTATAAAAAAACGCCACTGACAACGTTATGTCAGTAGCGTTTATAGGTACTCTTTGGATTTACATATCACGAAGCAGAGACGTATCCAATTCGCCTCCCCCCAAATAACCGCTGCAGAGGACAGGACGGCCGAGAATTTCATACGATTTTCATCTATTGCACTTAAAATTCGTCTATTGCGCTTAAGAAAACTGACAGAAACCGGCTACAGGGTGTTCTATTTCAGTACCCATTTTGGCGAAAATATATAGCGAACCAAAACCAAATGGATAATTGCCACCCTCTTGAATCAATGTATCTGGATAACCATCTTCATCGACTTGGAAAAAGAATGATAGTGACTCTTTCTTGAGTTTTGCAAAATAATAGTCTTCATCCTGAATCAGTCTCGGATTACCGCCCGCCTTAATCAAAAAGGGCTGCTCCATGGATTCTTCGTCCTTGCTTCGTTCTCCGTGTGAGATGGAGTGTCTTATCAGATCCTTGTGAGTAAAAGACCCCTGGATGCTTTCTGCTGAAACAGGATGTTCAATCACCTTGATCGAGCAATCAGGATAGATGTTATTTTCCAGATAGCTTTCACGATTTTCAGGGATAAAGATCGAGATCATGCTCTCTGGTCTGAAGGGATGGTTAAGGCTCAGATAGAAAGCATACTTTTGGTTACCTTCGTGGATGAGTTCAGATTGGTCGTCAAAAAACTCAGGTGCATTACCGCCGATCCAGCCTGCTCTATGTTCACTGGTTAAGAACGGTTTGGCATAATAAAGAATAGATTCTACTCTAGTCGTCAACATATTCGCTTGATTCTCTATCGGCACTTTACAACTCCCTCTCCAGAATCTGATATTTACTTGTTTATTCGCATATAACACTCATCTCCATTATAAAGAAGACTCCTCTCTAATCCACCTACGTTTAACCTCAATCCTGGAACTTCATTAAAAGTTAGGGGATAACACAAAAAAACGTGTCCTCTAAAGAGGACACGCGAGATGAAACCCATTCATTTGGTGTTTCGTCATCGGCCTTAACGCTTTTTAGCAACTACCGCTAGCCGGCCATTTTCAGTCGAATATTCACATGTGGACAGTACAACAAGTTTATCACCATACTGAGCGTTTACACCTGTGTCGTAAAGAGCGAGTTTTTTGATATTCTGAACATATGAATCAAACTCGGTGGACGTCTGTACATCCCCAATTTGATAGTACTTAAACACGTCATCTGATTTACGATACACTTTGGATAGAATCACAGCAACAATCTCGTACTCTTCCTTTTCGTAAAGCGTACTAAACTCGAATGTAGCGTGCTCTTTATAAAAGCTTTCACTCTTGTATTTCATTAGGTCTTTAAACATCCAGCCACTTTTCATATGATGTCCGTGAATTAGCAAAATATCTGAACCCCTGATCTGGCTATGCCTGTCCAAAAAAGGAAGGCCACCTTGGGTTTCCTTCTTATCGAAATCATGATCCAGATAATAATCCGCATCCTGTGGATTTTGCATGACAGGATATTCAATTCGAGTGCCGTTAATCTTCAGCCAGCCCACTATGTCCGAGTTCCGCTCGTAAAGGGCTTGAAATTCAGGAAGTATGACTCGCTTTTTCTTCTTATTGAACAAAAAAGAGGGGATTGCATCCCCTCCGTTTTTATTCGACCCTTCCTCCCACATGTTCGCCAACTCATCTATTTTCTGTTGCTCAGCATAATCTCGCAGCAGCGTTCTCGAAATACCGATGAGAGAGAATACCAACACAAGGGAGGAAATGGCGATAAGAATTTTTTTGGTTTTGCTCATGTTCTTACCGCCTTTCCGGTCATTAAATGTGCTTTTTCTTCTTGTTACCGAGCAGACAGAAAGCGATCGTGATCAAGGACATCAGTGCCAAAATCATATAGAACATTGGCGATATACCGTTGTCTCCTGTTTTCGGAGCATCGTCCAACTCGTTGCTGACGTTATCCGTAACCTGGTCACCTTTGGTCGCTCCATCGTTGCCATTGTTGGTTCCGGTGTTGCCGTTGTTCGTTCCCGGAGTACCGTTATTGGTTCCGGTGTTGCCGTTGTTCGTTCCCGGATTACCGTTATTGGTTCCGCTGTTGCCAGTGTCAGTTCCTGGGATACTGTTATCGGTTCCTGGAACACCATTATCTGTTCCACTGTTCCCATTGTTCGTTCCCGGAGTACCGTTGTTGGTTCCTGGAATACCATTATCGGTCCCACCGTTCCCATTGCTCGTTCCTGGAGTACCGTTGTTGATTCCTGGGATACCAGGGTCGGTCCCACTGTTGCCAGTGCTCGTTCCTGGAGTGCCGTTGCCGGTTCCACTGTTGCCAGTGTTGCCTCCGCTGTTACCACCGGAGCCACCACCTGAACGGATCGGCTTCATTGGCACATCGTATTTGACAATGTCAAAATCTACAGAAATCGTACCGCTAGTGTGCGTTTCGTATCCATCCTTCGTTACAACCAGATAGTAATCTGCTTCAGGGAATACCATGTACGCATAGAATCCATTGACATCGCTATCCTGCTCTGGACTCTTGTTGTCGTGCGGCGGGAAATTTGGAACCGCTGGAAGTGTTACTTTTGTACCCGGAATGCGACCTTTATCTCTATTCCGCTGTGTATCCGCATAATACAGTGTAACTTTGGCTCCTTCAATTTTCTTGCCCGTGCTCGCATTTCCTGTAGTTTCATCGTAGACCGTACCGTAAGGGTCGACTAATTCCTCAGAAATATTCAGCTCTCCGTTAGCTTTCACGTCGAGTTGCGTTACTTTGAGGAGCAACTCCTCACCCGTCTCCACTTGATAACGAACTTCCATGGTGTACTTCTGTTCGCTTAAGCCTTCCACGGAGAACGTTCCGTTCGAAGCCATTGGAAAAGCCTTAGGACGACCATTTTCCGTAATATAATTACCGTCTCTGTCTTTCAGGTAGATATACATATGGCTGGTATGCAAGCTGTTAAATAGCTCTGTTGTTCCGTCCATTTGTTTGAGCATAATGATACCTACAGCAGTGATATCCGCTGGAATGGTCTCGTCTGTAACACTGCTGTTTACATTTGCTTTTTGTGTAAACTTAACAGGTACATCTCTTCCGCCTACCCGATACAACTTCGTATATGTGATCGTGTAGTCCGTATCAGCTACGGCTGGGACTGCATATTCACCCTTCTCATTCGTCTCAATCTGAAGCTCTTCACCTGTCTTCAGATCAGTCACCGTGATGGATGCATTCGGAATGACTTCTCCTGTATTGTTGTCACGCAGTACACCTTCCAGATAAGGGCGAGTATTTTTAAATTTAGCTTCAGCCGCTTTTTTCTCCGGAATCACACCCGTGTGAACAAAACGTTCAGGGTCTGTCACATAACCATCTTTCGTATAATCGTCCTGCGTTACCGTATACTCGAGAGATGAAGGGAGTCCTTGCACAATAAGTGTCTGGCCATCGGTAAGCTCGAAGCTATCGCCGTTCTTGATCATGCCCTTGCTGCCATCTGACTTCTCATAGGCGTAGGACTCATCTGATCCCTCACCTGTGAAGGTGATGGTGTACTTAAACAGCTTGCTCTTATCTTCGTCTTTGCCTTTCACTGTGTTGCTGATGAGTAGTCCGCCCTTCAAAACGCGCACGTTCGTGAATGGAGCTTCTTCATCCATGCCTTTCATCACCTCGGAATAATACCGTTCCTCAGGAGTAGTCATGTATTCATCGGTTGTGTAATCTTTTTGGCTAACTGTGTATCTCAGATGTTTAGGCAGGCCTGAAATATCCAGTGTCTCTCCGTCTTTGAGGCGGAAGGTGTCGCCAGACTTGATCGTGCCTGTACTATTATCCGACTTCATGTAAGAGTAACTTTCATCTTTGCCTGTTTCTTCAAAGTGAATGGTGTACTCGAACTCCTTCGTCTTATCGCCACCGTTGCCCATGACCGTATTACTAATAGTCAGCTTGTTAACGATTCGTTCGTTGATGAAGTCCGCTTTATGATCACCTTTGTTCACAATGGAGCCGGACAGCTCTCTCGTATCAGGTGTGGTCGTATAGCCATCAACGGTCGTATAATCGTCCTCAGTCACGGTATAGACCAGATTCGCAGGCAAAGCAGGAAGTATTGCAGATTCCCCATGCTTGAGGACGATCTTGTCTCCATTTTTGAGCGTTCCAGACGTATTATCCGATTTCTTATAGACATACTCTTCGTCCTGACCTTCACCAGTGAAGGTCACAGTGTATACAAACCCTTTGTTCGGATCACTGCCGTTGCCTTCTACCTTATTGGTAATGGTCAGCTTGCCTTGGGCAGGTGTTGGCACAATCAGTGGCTGATCCGAGGTTACTTTTACCCCGTCTACCCAGAGAGGTTTTCCCGGTGTATTACCTACATATACTTGATAAATCTTTGTTGTAGGCAACCAAGTATTTGTATCAATGTATGTTTCCTTCAGCTCATAGTAGCCTGGGTCAGGGAATAGAAGATTAAGTTTCCCTAAATTATCGGTTTTTCCTTTGATCACTGTAGTTCCGCTGTCTTTTTTATAGAGTGTAAATTCTACATCTTTCAACGGATTTCCATTCGGATCTACTTTTCTCAGAGGCAACAAGGCATTGGAGCTTGAACTACCTGCTACGTCTGAACTGTCCAGTGTACTTTCACTTCTAGCGCTGACAGCACTCAGACTGTCATCGCCCTTCAGTTTTACCTCGTTGCCCATTTTGTCTCCGGCTTTCGCTTTCGAAGGATCAACTTCAGTTTGGTATACAAACTGGTAAAACTTATTCGGATTGTTCATTTTGAATTTGAGGACGGTAGTCCCATCTGCACCTGGTGCAACCTCTACTTGAACTTCGCTATTAGGATCGCTCAGGTCGAGGGCTTCACCTCGTTCCAGAGTACCGCTAGCTGTTAGTTTAGCAAGGTAGACGGCCATACTAGGTGATGTCAGCACAAGCTTTCCGTTAACTTCATAACGTAAGTTCATGCCTGCACCCAGGGTATCCTCCAGATAAACGCCCTGCTTCATGTTAAATGGCGGAGTATAGTTTACTGTCCATTCCAACACACCTGGAACAGGTTTAGTTACCGACTTGCTCAGAGTCTGGATCGGTACGATAATCTTACGCTGTTCAGAGACAATCTTTTCTACTCCACCCCAAGACATATGGAGGTCAGCTTTGTTATATACCACTTGCTTGTCCGTGCCATTCGTCGTGTATTCGTTCAAATATTCCTCTAAAGCTTCGTTAGAAGGTCTTGCCTTCACCAAGATCACATAAGGACTCTCCAATTTAGAGAAAGTGAACGTTCCTACGTTGCCATTATGGGTGAAGGAGCTTACGACATGAGCGTCAGTGCCTGGTTCAATAATGTTCTTGGCATCGTTTCTCGTACCGTAATCTGTACCTGAACCGTTGTCGGAATATCCTTTCCAAAGCTCATAGTCTTTACCTTCGGAAAAGGGAACAAACTCCCATCCTTCAGGCAATGTGTCCACTAACTTCATATTACTAATGACTCGATTACCGCCATCTTTAGCCATTTCTTCTGTGTTATATCCGGGCATGTTTACCCCTAGACGGAAGGTGACTGTCTTGGTTGTCCGGTCATAAGCAGAAATCGTCCATGCATCATTACTATCGTTTCTAATGTAACTGTTAACGTTATTTGGGCTAACATTTTCAAGTGTGCCATCGACTTTCAACGGCCTTGAAGCAAAGAGCATATCCTTGTTCAGCATACGCAGGTGAAGATTGGCATTGTTTTGCGTTTGTCTTACGTTCTCACCATCAATGAGCAAAGCGCGATTAGAACTTGTTTTGCCTACGTTGATGTCCTGTCTGAAAAGGATGTCCGGGTTGGTCTCCAGTGCACGGAAGCTGAAGGATGCGGAACTATCCGTATATCCAGTCACCTTGATTAAATCCGCCACCACTTTACCATCCACCGTTAAAGGGATTGCCTTCATCGTCAGATTGGCTTCACTCGTTTTCAGCGTTCCTGCCTTATACTGCTTCCAAAGCTGTGCGGAAGTTACATTCGCCTTGATTTTCGCAATGGTTTCTGCACTCACTTCACCACTTACATCTACGGCATTGTCCAAGACGTCCAAACTACCGCCATGTACAAGGACATCATATACCGCTGCATTCGGCAGAGCATATTGTGGGGCAAGGTTAACCGTCCACGTGATGCTACCTTGGTTATAATCCTCTGTAGAAACAGCACCTGATTTGGTGAAATTATGCGCGCCGATGTTAACGATGGCCTCGTCCGTTACTGCTACAGGCCATTTACCCGTCGTTACATCGTTGTTCTGTATACCAGCCGGTGTATCCAAATTCCAGTTGGCGCGAGGATCGATTCTGAAGCTGGAACCACTTATTACTTTGCTTTTAATAATTAAATCCACTTTACCGTTAATATTTCCAAAAGAATACACACCGTTTGCATCTGGTGTAATGGGTGTTAATCCAGATTCGGTACCATCCTCTTGCCATTCAGCCGATACAAAATTCAGCCCGGCAGGTAAACCATTGGTAATCGTAAAGTCTTTCAACCCATTTTTGTTATATCGGTTAACTGTGACTTTCCAGGTAATGGTCTCACTCGCATGATCGTATGAAGCACTGGATTGAATCCAGTCGGGAGCAAAGGCCATCTCCAGCCCAGCCTGCACCAGCATGCTATCGTCTTGTCTCAGTTCCACTTTACCATTCGTATCCCGGTGGCTACGCCCCAGATTGGTTGGCGGATTCCGATACTCGTAATAATACGATTCCTTAGGAATCCAGGTTTTATATTCCACTTTGGGTTCCGGACCTGTTCCCTGTGGAAAAATGTAAGTCAGCGATCCGTCTGCTCCAACAACTGGTGCTACGTTCTGATCGTTAACTTTGAAGGAGCCCTCCACATAAATGCCGCGTGAATTTCCAGAGCCTGTATTATATGCTGAGGGATTCGTATAAAATGTCTTCCCGTCTAATGGCAATTTGATCGTTTTATCAAACTGATCGGATGCCGATACGGTTGACTGCCAAGTAATCGCGCCTTCTACGAATTGGGCCGGTTGAAGTCCGCGATAACTATACTGATCCCACCTGATCATTCCAGGCGAGGTTAACGTGATACCGTACTCTGCTGTAACATTCGGATTCTCTAGCTGATATGTACTACCAAAGATGTTGACAGGTTTTTTATCACCATAATTCAATCCCGTTACATCTGCATCAGCTGTCGTTTCGAAACTGAAAGTAACACCTCGTCCAACACCATTGAAAAAGTTATCATCACCATCAAAGACAACTCGAATGCTATTTGGAGTAAAATAGGTAGTACCCAGTTGTTTAGTGCCTGAGTCAGTCTGTGCATACAAGGTTCTGGTCGCTGTTGGAAGCACGACTTCCTTGAAGTGATCTTCTCTTTTCAGCTCAATCCAGTCACCCTTTTGAATGTATTTCTCAGGATCTGCATTCGTTGGATTGGCATCATCTCCATTGACAGGTATCTTGAGCCCTTCCGATTTGAGCGTAAATGGTTGTCGTCCCTTAATAATACCGTTCAGATCAATGACCACATTCCCTTGCTTCAACTCCAGCGGAAAGGATACATTAGATTCCATAAAAACTGCTGTTTTATCCATTGGGACAGCTGCCAGCATTATGGAATTGTTGGGTACATCATATACTGCCTCGGATACTGAAGTTGGTTCTTCCATACTCATCGAGTCAGATTCGCTAACTGCGCCCATTCCATTATCGTTAGGTACACTCTCTGCATATGCGGCAGTGGAGAACATCACTGTCTGCATAACAAGCATAATTGCCAGAAATAAGGACAATAACGGTTTACCTACATTGCGTCTTTGCTTCAATACGAGAATCTCCTCCATTTCTAAAATTTATGGCGAAACTGGCATACCTGACCATTATAAATTAGAGGTCTAACCAAATTCTGACCACCCGTATATTTGCCCTTTAGAGATGATATGTACTGAGTTGCCTCCATTAAATAAGTACTACATTTATAGCGTTATAATATTGGTTAAGAATCTTATATGTAAGCAAAAAAGCGCCCTGTCTACTGATTAACAATCAGTAAACAAAGCGCAAATGAAGAGCCTACATTCAATGTTTAATTCTAATTTCACATCATATTTATTCCCTGCACACTGTCGATGTGGTGTGTTATTCGATTAAATCTATTCAGGTATATATGGAAGATCCAGCATCTTCGGAACGTTGATCACATGTTTTTCCGTATACGTAAGAATACCCTCTGCGCCGTATTCACGGCCAATACCTGATTGCTTGAAGCCACCAAAAGGGAACCGAACATCAAGCCCCTGCACAGCAGCTGTATTGATCATGGTTGTTCCAGCTTCGAGTTGACGTGCCAAAGAGATGGCATCCTCTTCTTTTCCCCACACAGAACTCGTAAGTCCATATATGCTCTCATTGTGCAGTTTAATAACCTGCTCTTCATCGTCAAATGGCAGAACCGGAACCGTCGGACCAAACTGTTCCTCCACAACAATCGGATCATGAGCATCGCAATCCAAAACAAGTGTAGGTTGCAGGTAGTAACCTTGTTCAAACTGCTTTTGATCCAGGATTTGGCCGAGAGGGATGACCTTGGCTCCGCGCTTCTGCGCATCTTCAACCAGACCATTCACGTACTCTCTCTGCTTCAGGTTATTAACGGGCCCCACCGTCGTGTTTGGATCAAAAGGATCACCAATTCGAATCCAGCGATTAGCTGCCTCTATATATTTTTCCACAAATTCATTATAAATCGAACGGTGTACATATACGCGTTTGGCAATCATACAGATTTGGCCTGTTGTCAAGAAATTAGAGATGACAATTCGGCGCATCGCTCGCTCATCCTGAACATCAAAGCTTTCCAAAAAGATTGCCGCATCATTCCCACCAAGCTCCAGCGTCATATCTTTAATCGTTTCGGAAGCGGCTTTGATAATATGCTTCGCTGTTGCAGTTCCACCTGTAAAGGCGATTTTCGTCACAAGAGGATGACTCGTCAGTTCAACGCCCACATCCGCATCACCGTATACAACATTGATTACGCCAGCCGGGAACTCACTCGCGATAATCTCTGCCACCTTCGCCGCCGCCAGTGGTGCATATGGACTCGGTTTAAGCACAATCGTGTTGCCCGCAAGTAAGGCAGGAGCGATCTTGATTGTAGATAAAGCAATAGGATAGTTCCATGGACTAATCGCTGCCACCACACCGATTGGATCATAGGATACAATCGTTTTACCATGGTCATGCTCCTGAACCTCGTCCGCCAGAACGGATGCAGCTTCATTACAAGCAAACTCCATCCACATCAGCGAAACAAAAATTTCACCGTGTGCATCATACAGAGGCTTACCATGCTCTCTGGACAGCAAATGCACAATATCATTCTCCGCTGCTCTAATTTTCTCTATCGCCTTGCGCATCCGAGTAATGCGTTCACCAATGGAGGTCTGTTTCCACGTTTTAAAAGCCCCTGCCGCCGCTTCAATGGCGGTGACCGCTTGTTCTTTGGTCGTGACAGGGAAATAACCTACGATCTCAGTTGGATTGGCCGGATTCTCTTTTGCTAACTGCGAAAGGGATTTTACATGTTGACCGTTAATGAAGGCTTCAACTGTAACTGTCTCTTGATCTGCTTGAATTGTCATATGAAATCCCCTCCCTTAACTCCATACTTCCTCTGCAATTTCCTTAACGTAACGAAGTTTACGCCATTGTTGTTCTTCAGTTAGAATGTTGCCTTCCTCGGTGGAAGAAAAGCCACATTGTGGGCTCAAACAAAGTTGATCAAGGGGAACGTAAGTTGCTGCTTCTGCAATCCGGGCTTTAATCTGCTCTTTATTTTCTAACTCTCCGGTTTTCGATGTGATTAAACCAAGCACGATTTTCAAATCTGTTCGATTCACATATTTTAATGGCTCGAAACTACCTGAGCGCTCATCGTCAAATTCTAAAAATAACCCATCTACATTTAAGCCTCCAAAAATAACTTCAGAAGCATAATCGTAACCACCTGTTGAGAAAAAGTTGGATTTATAGTTTCCCCGACAAATATGCATCGTCACAACTAAATCTGCCGGTTTATAAGCCAAAGTTTCATTAATCATGCGTTGCATCGTTTTCAACTCTACTGCCGGTTCCAACCCTTTAGCGCGCAGTTTATCATGACCAGCCTCTGAGAATAGGTCTGCCCAAGCTGTATCATCTAATTGTAGATAACGACATCCTGCATCATAGAAGGCTTGAATGACCTTTTGATATGCTGCAATCGTATCCTGAAGGAATTGCTCCCGATCCGTATAGCTGTTGGCGCCGTTTTCCAATCGATAGAGAAGCATATTCGGACTTGGAATAGTTTGTTTTGCCACGGCGTCCCCTGCATGTTTTTTCAAAAACTTAAAATGATCCACAAAGGGATGCGTAGAGAAATCTACCTTACCTACAACTCGAATTCCGCCCTTGCGAGTCTGCATGTTATGGAATTTAGGTCCATCAATTTCCTCATACAGCTCTACACCGTCCAAACCACCCAGGAAATCAAAGTGCCACCAGCTTCTGCGAAACTCACCATCCGTAATAGCGAGTACGCCATTTTCTTTTTGTTTCTCAATCAATCGGATGATCTCTTGATCTTCCACATCTTTTAGTTCTTCATATGTAATCGTGCCAGCTTTGTATTGTTCACGCGCCTGACTCAAGTTCGCAGGACGTAGGAAGCTTCCAACATGATCGTTACGGAATGGTATCATAGAAAAATCTCCTTCTAACTTTTAGTTTCCTGAGTATAGCATGATCAAAATGATTACCTGTAATATGAAAAAAGCATGACTGGTCATAGCTTTTAGCAATAGCCAGAAGGCCTTAGAAAGCAAAAAATCCACAACCACATAGGGTCATGGATTTACAGGGTGTAGCCCTATTTTTAAATCATCGTTCATTAATAAAATTGTACCCGTCCTCAACTACTATGATTATAGTTGCTTGATAATGCCTTCCAGCTCATCGACCAAGCCTTTTGCCCGTTCAAAATCGGTATTTTTCAAAGCCAATTCAATCTGCATTTCAACAGCCTTTTTATTTTGTTCATTTTGCAAATAGTCTTTATCGAAATGACTGGCGTATATCATCTGTCTGAATTTGCGCATGCTCATTTTTCTGATCGTCTTATTCTCAATAATGAGTACATAATCCATACCGTTGACGACCGAATAGAAATCATGCGAAACCATGAGGATCGCGCCTTGATATTCTTCGATGGCTCTCTCCAGTGCAATCTGCGAATAGATATCCAGATGGCTTGTCGGTTCGTCAAGAAGCAACAGGTCAGCTTGCACCCCGGCAGCTTTAGCCAGTTGAAGCATGTTTTTTTCGCCGCCGGACAGTGATTCGATCTTTTGATCCAGGATTTCGCCTTCAAAGCCGTAGTTCACAAGATAGGCTCTGATCTCATCATACGTTTCAAACCCGGCATCGATGAATTCATGTAGGATTGTATTTGAATCTTTGAGCGTTTCGCCTTGAAGCTGTGATAAATAACCCAATTTGAGATCCTCATTGATTTCGATGGATGGCTGATTGTTTTTGAAAATATCCCGAAGCAACGTTGTTTTTCCAGTACCATTGGGGCCGATGATGGCCACTTTATCTGTCGATTTGATCTCGAAGTTCACATCTTGCAGAACTAGCTCATCAAAGGAAACACTATAGTTATTGACCTTGATCGCGATGCTGTCTTCCACTTGATGATCCAGGCCAAACCGAATATTCGGCTGCTTGATGTCGACAAACGGTGCTTTGATTCTGCGCGCTTCCAAACGTTCTTGAAATTTCACTCTCGCTTTTAACGCTCTTCCTCTGGAAGCTTCCGAATTAATCGTTGCGATTGCTCTGAGATTTTCGATGACACCGTCGTATCTTTCGATCTCTTCCGCTTCAGCAACTGCGATTTCCTGCAGTTCAATCTTCGTCTGAAGCAAGGAGAAATTATACTCGATATATCGTCCGTCAAACTCCTGAAGCTCCATGTTCTCAAGGTGAATGATTTTGTTGAAGCAATGATTCAACAGATAGCGGTTATGCGTAACGACGAGTAACATGCCTTTATGGGAATTAATCAATTTTTTAAGCGCATTGAGGTTTTCAAAGTCTAGAAATACATCCGGCTCATCCATGATCATCAGATCCGGACTGTGGAGCATTTCCTTCATGACTTGAATAAGCTTGAATTCCCCGCCGCTTAAGGACGATATGCTTGCATCCTTCAGCTTCATGAGGTTGGCCAGGTTTAGCTGTTTATGAATGGTGTTTTCATAATCATCTCCGCCCATGGCCTCCAGTGCGTCCAAAGCCAATTGCACTTTTTTCATCAGTGAATCCATATCCGATGTGTTGGCCATTTCCGCATAAATCGCTGTGATCTCATCCTGAAGCTTGATAAATTCTTCTGCGATATATTCAAAAACCGTCATTTCTGTCGTTGGGTCTACCTGTGAGAACTGACTCATATACCCGATTGTGCAATCCGGATCGATCTCCAGCTTCCCCTCGAACAAATGTCTTTCCGGGTCCATCAAGATTTCAATCAACGTACTCTTGCCACTACCGCTTGTGCCAATAAAAGCGCAGTGTTGGCCCTCTTCGAGTGTAAATGAAATGTCTTTATAAAGTTCCTTCTGCGGAAAAGAAAAAGATAAGTTTTGGGCTTTGATCATGGTGTTACCTTTCTTGGTATCTAAAATAGTGTAATTATGATGTGGGATTGTTGCAGAACGTAAGTTTGAATAAGCCTGAAGTTGTCGATTCTCAGCGTAACACCGATTGAGGGTAAGTACAATTGATTTGTATTTCTAGGCACGAACCAAAGTTTGGCTATGTCGATTAGATGTTTGATTAAAAAAACAATATCTTGATGAGGAACCTGTGTACCGCCATATGAAAAGTAGAGTATATCCACTCCATATTTCTCTTTATACAGCACGTTTAGAGACATCCTTCGTCGGATGGCCCTTTCGTTATACGTTACTATGGACGACTGAATAGCTTCATGAATTTGATGTAGATCGGATGGACCATAAGACCTGTCGGGCTTACGGAGTATCTTTTTCCCGTATCCAAGCGGCGAATATGTTCCATTTCCTCAGCATTCAACTCAAAATCAAATAATTCACTGTTCTCTCGTATTCTTCGCGAATTTGATGATTTCGGGATTGCAATAATACTCCGCTCCAGATGCCAGCGCAAAATGACTTGTGCCACCGACTTTCGGTGCTTTCTAGCGATTGTAAGCAGCTCGGGGTGCTCCAGCAGTTCTTTGCTCCCCTGACCTAACGGGCCCCAGGCCTCGTGCAGAATCTGATTTTTCACCATATACTCATGCAACTCTCGTTGTTGGAATTCCGGGTGTGTCTCGATCTGATTCACCATGGGCAAAATCCGGGCATGTTTCTTAAGATGCTCCAAATGCTTGATCTCAAAATTAGCTACGCCTATGACTTTGATCCGGCCTTCGTCGTATAACTCTTCCATCGCTCTCCAGGCATCCACATAATGGGCACCGGCAAAATGAATTAAATACATATCGAGATACGTTACGTTTAGTCTTTGGCAAGTCCGTTCAAATGTCTTTTTCGTCGCATGATATCCGAGATCCGTTGTCCAAGCTTTCGAGGTAATAAAGAAATCTTCCCGAGGAATGTCACTTTTTTGAATGACTCGGCCTAGCGCTACTTCATTCCCGTAAATTTTCGCTGTATCAAAATGGCGGTATCCGATTCGAATCGCCTCTTCAACCGTTTTTTCGAAAGATTCCCCCTGCTTGATCTTATATAGGCCGAATCCGAGTTGCGGAATATCGACTCCGTTTGCTGCTTGCATTGTACGTTTCATCGAAGATCGTCCCTTTCACTGGTTCGGGATCGTGATTCTGTGGCTGGCTCCTCACATTGTTCAAATAGCTTATCAATCTCGCTCGCCAAGTTTTTCAACGACTTCAGCTTGCTTCCGGCGTCCAGCCGATAAAAGTTACGAGTTCCTTCTTTGTGAACGCTAATAATCTGCGCTTCTTTCAATATTTTCAGATGATGCGATACAGCAGGACGGGAGAGGTGTGTTTGCACTCTAATCTCACCCACACGCATGCCAGGTTTCTGCGGTCCTTGAATCAAAGCCATCAATATCGCCTGCCGAGTCTCGTCTCCAATTGCATTCAGTACCTTCTGGTTGTTCTTAAATTCGGTCGCGATTGTATTCAAAAATTGCTGTTCGACGGGAATCTCCCCTTTTCGTTGAACCGTTTAATTCTTTTGACGAATATAAGATACCACGATCTCAGACACAGCAGCACTTCGGGAAAGAAATCCAAGAACAACATTTTTCCAATTGCACGGGATTGCTCGAATACTTGCTGTGACTTGTGGTGATAAGGTTGACCATGTTGTCTAGAGGGTCTCGTTTTATATGCTAGACATTATTTTGAAAATTAAATGTGTTAAACTTAAACGAGCATTGCCCATCTATTCTAATGAATGCTACATAACTGAATATAGGCCGTTTATACAACAAATATAGTTAGAAAGGAACTGCCATGAAGCGTTCTCCGAAGAAACCAATGAAGTCATTATTAATGCCTGTAATTCCCGGTGGAATCATGACGATTCTTATATTTTATTTGGATTACTTCCAATTCCAACTTGTTGAAAAGTTCATACTGTTTGCGGCATTTGTCATTGTCCCTCTTGTTATTTTACTTTTGAGATATGATGCACAGAATAAACAGCAACCAATAATGTATGTCCTTATGAAGTGGCTTCAATATCCTGCCGCGCTTCTTACCCTATTTTCCGTCATCAGCAATAAGATGTGGGGTTTCGAAGGCACGGCAATACCAGGCATGCTCTCCCTGGGTTGGCTACTGTTCACACTACTGCTGGGCATCTATGGCTTGACCACGATTGTGATGGCTAAAGGAAAAGCAGCGGAAATCGCCATTGGTGCGGGACTTGTTTACTTTTTTATCGGGGGAATATGGTTTACGTTATATCAATATCAAGTGGATCTCTTCAATGCCAATGTTACTACGCATGCCTTGAGCTCAGTTCACTTTCATTTCTCATCTGCGATCGTTCCGATTTTCATTGGTGCACTGGGACGGATTATGGCGAAAAAAAGCTGGTATCCCTGGGTCGTTGCCATCGATATCATCGGACCGCTATTGATTGCTTTTGGTATGATTTTCTCCAAGCCGATCGAGTACGTTGGTGTCACTTTGTTCGCTTGTAATATTGTGGTTTATACGGCTTATCTCCTGGCTTACTTAAGGAAAAACGCTTTGAATATGAAGGCATCCTTCTTCCTAGGCCTTTCTTGCCTAGCCTTTTACACGGTTGTTGTCATCTCCATCTTCTATCCGTTACTGAAAAAGATGTACTCCTTAACCATACTCGACTTTATTCCTATTTACGGAGCTCTACACGCATTTGGTTTTGTCTTATGTGGACTGATTGGTTGGATGTACATGGTAAACTCTATTCAGGAGAAAAAGATGGCCAAGGAGAATAGATGGGTTGGTACATCTTTATGAGTTGGGTGAACATGGTTTTAGGCTAACCCATCGGCTTCGTATGAGTAGTTTAGTCAGGTTCGTGCTATAATAGGGATCACATAAATAACATTCATCATTTGCCAGATGGCGATGATTAAGGAGATTGAATCTTGACGAACAACCATGATAGTGGAGCAGTTAACGGACTACCAGAGAACTTGGAAGAGCTCAAACGAGCGGCTAATCGGTCTTCAAGCTGGAGAGACAGACTGAACGCGGTGAACGAATTGGGGAACTGGGACACAGAACCTACCATTAAGTTACTGCAGAATGTTTTGAAAAATGATCAAGTGTTCCAAGTGCGCGAAGCCGCATATCTCAAGCTCAAACAGTTGGGTGAAGAAGTACAAATGCCTGCCAAAAACAAAGGCGAGCTGTTTAAAGGTACGAACAAAATTTTGCTACGGATCAAAAAAAGCCTTCCCGAAGGTCACACATTTGAGGAATTCAAGGAAAAACTGCAAAAAACACGTCTGGATCTCTATGATACTTACGAGGGCGACAAAGATGCTGAGTTCGACTCCTGGCTCCATGGTATTTGGGAGACACTAGGTAGAAGATAAGATGGCTGCCGTTCACCGTATGAATAGCAGATTGCAAAATAATAGCCGAGTAAAAAGCCACTTCAAAAAATGGAGTGGCTTCTTTATTTCTTCAGGGTCATCTCCATCAGATCAATGTCACTAGAGCACCTGTTCATAAAACATCCTTCTTCCTGTATATCCCATTACATTTATTTACTAGTATAATAGTGGAAACCAACAAACATTTTGAAATAGAAGGAGAGCTGTTATGGAATATCATGTATCCATACATGGGAATGATCAAGGAAAAGGAACCGCAGATCAACCCCTTCGTACCATATCACGCGCTGCGGCTCATGCCATGGCTGGTGATACCGTTATTGTTCATGCGGGAGTATACAGGGAATGGGTCAACCCGACGAATGGAGGAACAGCCGAGCATCGAATCGTGTATCGATCCGCAGGAGACGGTGAAGTCGTCATTACAGGAGCTGAGCGGGTTACCGACTGGAAAGCTGAAGGAAATGACGTTTGGAGCACAGAAGTGCTGAATTCCATCTTTTCCGTTCGTAATCCCTTTGAAGTGGAGCTTAGTGGAGACTGGTTGTTCGACGGGCCCTTCCCAGTTCATCTCGGCGATGTCTATTTGGATGGAAAGTCATTGTATGAATGTGCTAATGTTGAAAGCGTTCACAATCCGGAGGTTTGGCCCGAAGCCAAGTATTCCGAGGATTCACTGTTGAAATGGTATGCCGAGGTCGATTCTACGACGACGAAGATTTGGGCTAATTTTGGCGGAAAAGATCCTAGAAAAGAAAATGTAGAAATTAATGTACGTCCTTATTGCTTCTGGCCTGAGAAGCCAGGATTGAACTATATCACCGTGAGTGGCTTCATATTGCGTCAAGCTTCGCCTCAATGGGCGCCACCTACGGACTACCAGGAAGGTCTGATCGGACCACACTGGAGCAAGGGCTGGATTATCGAAAACAATATAATCAGTGAATCCAAATGTGTTGGTATTAGCCTAGGTACCGAAATGGGTACAGGGCACACCAACTCTTTGGAAAAGCGCAGTAAAGGTGGGACACAACGGGAGCAGGAAGTTATTTTACGAGCATTACGCTCCGGCTGGCATAAAGATCACGTCGGCAGTCACATCGTTCGAGGGAATATAATTCATGATTGTGAGCAGGCAGGTATTGTGGGTCATATGGGCGCAGCTTTCAGCCACATTTACCAGAACCGGATTTATAACATTCATCATAAACGGCTCAGACATGGTGCCGAAGTCGCCGGAATTAAACTGCATGCTGCACTAGATACTCAAATTAGCGAAAATATAATGTACAGTTGTTACCGAGCGCTTTGGCTTGACTGGCAGGCACAGGGCACTCGGATCAGCCGCAATGTATTTTTTGACAACATTTCAGAAGACCTCTTCGTTGAGGTGTGCCATGGTCCGTATATGGTGGATCACAATCTATTCCTCTCACCTATGAATTTCAGAAATATGGCTCAGGGCGGAGCATTTGCTCATAACTTATTTGCTGGCCGATTTGTCGTCCGTTCCGAGATTACCCGGATTACGCCATATCACTTCCCTCATGAGACAGCCATGGCGGGATACTCCAATATCACCGGAGGCGACGACAGGTATTACAACAATATCTTCTTGGGTGATAACGACACCGATGCCAATAAAGAGCCTGTTCCAATCACCTTTTTTGAACATCTTCCCCTCAAACCAAGGGATGCCGTTGGAGAGAACGGGAAGACGGTCATGGATGGTGTGCCGGACGATTCCATTTGTTATCTGCATGCTGTCGGACTTGGCGGCTACGATCAACATCCGAATGTCAAAGATAAGAAGTGGTGGGAATACACCAAAGAAGAGCTTATGGAGCTTGGCGATGCCGCGAAGGATTTCTTTATAGGCAATGCCGTTCTTCCGGTAGCTATGGGAGGCAATGTATATCTCAATCATGCGGTTCCAAGTGCTCACGAATCCGATACGAAAATACATTCACAGAAGGGCATAAACATTGAAATTGATCCTGCACTAGGCAAAGTACACATTCAGATTAATGAGCCCGAATTGCTTCGGGGCACCTCTGCCATGGTGATTACCACCGACCTGCTTGGAAAGACGTATCACGCCGATATGGATTACGAGGAACCCGACAGCACTCCCTATCGCTTTGACTCCGACTTTTTCGGCACAAAAAGACCGGATGCAGATGTTACACCAGGTCCGTTTGAGTTAAGGGAGAAGGGTATTGTTGAGTTTGGGATTTAGTTTGTTATTGAGGGTCCAGTCACCCAAAGTGACTGGATCTTTTTTGTGTGAAGCCTATATTCCGATAATCAGGAAATAAGGCTCTAATTGAAACGAGGCTCTGATTTTATTTGGGATAGCCTCTTACTTCAAAACATAAGAAAATAAGTGTGAAGATCACTTTTGACTTGCAACTGCTCAACGGAACTTTTTTTCTCTAAATACTATATTGTAACTTTACATGGAAATTAAAAATACATATATATTAATATATATGTATTTTATTGTATATTTACAATTTAAATAAAAATGGTAATATATCCAAAGGGAATAACAGTAAGTATTACATAAAATTATATTTAGGAGGAGAATAACTTGATCAAAAATAAAATTTTATCACTGTTGCTTTGTGTTTCTTTGTTCGCAGTATCCACTCCACAAACATTTGCTAACGGTGCAGTTGATCCAAATCCCAACACTGAAAGAGTGCTCACTGAAAAAATAAAGAGTGATACTTTAGAGATAATAGAAAACTCTAGAGGTTCAAATAGTGTCCAACCTCAGAGTGAAGTTCGTCCAGCTAATATCTTTAGGATTGTTATGGAGGCAGCTAAATTGCTCTTTGGAGCAACTAAAACATATAATAAAGTTACAGAGGCCTATGTTGAGAATGCTATCGAAAATGAGTTTAAAGATGAACTTCCTTTCTTAGTCACTCGGAATTCTTTAATTGAGGAATTTTGGCTTATTGGCACGAATGAATATGTGGAACTTAAATTCGGTACTAGTGACCGAGGATTAGAACATATCTTAAGCAAACATCATCCAAAATATTGGACTGGTCTAGGATACAGAGAATATAATTCATTTTTCAACGACACCACCAGCATGAGAGATATTATAAGTATTATTGCAGTAGTAGCAAATCAAACCCAAAACAATAAAAATAAAATAATCGCAAACAACAGTGGTAACGTTTCAGTAGATGGTACTTATGACGGTAAAAAGTATAGACTTGTTGTTAGTAGCGACTATGAAGTAGTAACTTTATATCCTTTGGGCTGGAACGTAGCTGAATCTAAATAATTTTAATAAATATATTTCGTTAAGAGGATCGATATTTGGAGGGCTTATGGTTTCCATTCAAACGTTTCTTATTCCACCGCAACAATCACTTCCAGAAGTATATTCTTGTATGGGGACTGAAGAGTTGCGAGAGCTTTTTGTCGCAGTTGAACATTTTGAAAGTTTATATGTTGGCCAGAGTGATGAAATTCCTATGAAGAGTAATGAGCTTAATATTGCCGTTATTGTTCAAGATACTCACCAACTACTGATTGGATTTGAACAGTGGGGATTAGATTTGTGGGGATGCTATTTGTCAGTCTTAAAAATTTATATTGAAAGTGGATTTGAATATGGTGAAGGAATATACGGTATCGATCCAAAGTTGATATGCTTTAAAAAGATTGATAATAGGTTGATAGAAGTAACTCTAAAATATGATCCATTGCACGTAGAAAAGACCATATCTCAATTTATTTTAGAAGAACGTGATTTTCTTCAACAACTCATTACTGGAGCATCCAATTTTTATGCTTATATGAATAGCTACAATATCCATACAAGTAAAAAAACACTGAACTTCCTCTCTCAAACAATAGAGTTGTTAAAACAAACATATTCGAAAGAATTGTGAGGCGATTTTTTGCATGCGAAGATTAAAAGTATTTAGTATTGTTTGTGTTCTTTTCTTTGGAATTTCTACCACTATCTTTGCTAATGAGTCTACTTCAAATAGTGAAGCTTCGAAATTTATATTGAGAGAGTATCTTGAGGCCTCGGTTAATCAAGACTATGAGAGACTTAGTAGATTGACTGAAGACCATCGTTATAACAGTTTAGAAGAGAAGCAACAAGAGTATAAATCTTCTCTGGAGAATCCTTCAGAAGTACCTCTTTCATTTACAATCATTGATCAACAAAGAGTTAGTGATAAGGAATATAATTATAGTGTGAAGCTAGAATTTCCAGACAATGAAATAATAAACCTACCAATAAACATGAAAAATATCAATGAAAACTGGAAAGTAATTATAAGTACACAGCCAGTCAACGAGCAAAAGGGTTACGAAATAATAGAGCACGCTGATGACAATCTGATGATCCAAAAGAATCAAGCCCTAGCTGAACCTCAGCCTAGCACAAAATGCACTTGGAGCTTTTCAGAGAGAGTAGATGGACGCACATTCACCTCTTTGTGCAAAAAATTCGACTTATCTACCAAAGACTATAGAACAACTCTAAATCTTCAACAGTATAACGATCATAAAGATAAAATTATTCCTCTTATTAAATATGAAATATTTGAAACTAAGTTCTTTGGAGATAATCTTTGGGGATACACTGATGTATACGGAGAAAAAAAAGGAGTTGGCTTCAAAGCTGAAATTTTTGGAGATACTTTAAAAGCAACTAACTGTTATATCAAATTTTCAATTGAAAATAGCAAGAATACAGTTACTACCTTTAAAGGATTTGGGGAATTATATAGTTTCTGACCAAATGGGGCTGCCCATTTCATATTAATTAGAATGTCGACACCCCAAATCATTACAATTATTTATCATCCTTTATGTACATTAGATTAGACGTAAAGGCTCGTAATTACGTAGGGAGAGTAAATTATCCTACTTATACGAGCCTTTTGTTTGTTCCAGAACGATTCAACACATTGCTTTTGGAGAAGTTTGGTGATTTCATTCCTTTTTTCTTGGCTTCCCTCTCAAGGACATATATGTCCCAATCCTTAGGACATATTCCACTGGTCCGCTACTAAATTTTTTGAGATATAGATGACTGAACAATAATTGAATACCATATACAGAGAGTGCAATAATCACTCCAGCAAATACTCCAGCACGGCCAAACAGCCCCAATCCATATCCATAATAAATCGTTGTACAGATTACACTCTGCATTAGATAATTGGTCAATGAGAGACGACCAACCGCCTCGAACTTGACGAATATACTAGCTCGACTGTTTACAGAATAAAGTAGAGCAAACAAGTAAATGTAGCCTAGTGCGAGCAGTATCCCTCCCAACATCGATCCAAATTCGATGCACAACCAGTCTTCGGCATTGAATTTGGGTCGTAGCACACTATAAACTTTAAGCAGCAAACCGATTGGTAGCAGAAACAAAGCACGGCGAATATACATAGATCGCATCGCTAGTGGATCATTAAATGTACCAATTCTAGCAGCACGCATGCCAAGCAGAAACATTGGTAGTGTCATAAGAGGAGCTAACACCAAGGCTAACAGGAGTATCCCTTTATCCGACTCCCCACCGAATGGACTAACACTATTACTAAAATCTCTAATCTCTGTGTAGCTACCGTTTCCAAAAACATTCTGACTCTGTATGATATAACTCTCCATATGTGTCGATACATCAGCAATTGGATTCATTGGATTGAACTTCAGAATATCCAGCAATCCAACTCCGGTGAGTAGCATTAACGCCAAGATAAATAACGTTTTTGGATTTCGATTTAGAAACAGAAGCAAGAAGAATCCGAGTACACCGTAGATCGTCAAGATATCCCCTTCCCATAGATAAGTTATGTGAAGTATCCCAATAACCAACAACAGTAGGAAACGACGAGCCAAATGGTATTTCGGTCGTAAATCTCGTGATTCTAGACTTTCAGCCAGCTTAATCATTCCAAAACCGAACATAAATGCAAAAATCGGCATAAAACTACCCACCACAGTGATAAGAAGTAAGGAGTGAAGAGTGCGGTCTGCACCATCGATTCCTAACAGTTGGGGTTCACTCTGTCCAAACATTCCGTATTGGAAAGCCAGCATATTCGCCAACACAATGCCTATCAGACTGAATCCACGTAGCCCATCAATTAATTGGACGCGATTTTTTGATGAGTTCAAACAATCACCTCTTTTTTTATACTCGGCCTTATATCTATCCTTTTATTTACTGTATATTTTTCAAATCCTATATAGATTAAAAATAGAGACTTACTTAGGCGACATTTCTTTTTATAAAAAGTGCTTGAGGGCTGAGACCTAGTATTTCTCCTCGCTCTTCATTCAAATTCAGTTTACATGGTATCATATAAAATTAAAAATTTAATTGATTACTTAATCACTTGCTTGTGTGACAGTCTTTATAACCAATAGGCAGGGCAGTCCCCCCTCACGAAGTGGGTACACTTCCACGCTCGGAAAGTATAAAATGTAGAAATTTCTCCCTTACTTGTGGTATGGTTCACCCCGATTGATCTTCACTGCGCGATAAATCTGTTCTACCAGCACCAGCCGCATTAACTGATGCGGCAGGGTCATGCGCCCGAAGCTTAAGCGCTGCTTCGCGCGGCGCAACACCTCATCGGAGAGCCCGTGGCTTCCTCCGATGACAAACACGACATGGCTCGTCCCATACGTGCCGAGCTTGTCGATCTCCATAGCCAGCTCCTCCGAACTCCAGAGCTGGCCATCCAGTGCGAGCGCGACGACATGCGCCTCGCTCTTCACATGCGCGAGGATGCGTTCGCCCTCGCGCTCTTTTACCGCCCGCACCTCAGCTTCGCTCAGGGTATCGGGCGCTTTCTCGTCTGCGACCTCGATCATCTGAAACTTGATGTACGGGGCGAGCCGCTTGGCATATTCCTGAATGCCCAGCGTTAAATATTTTTCCTTCAATTTGCCTACGCCAATAATTTGAATTAACATCTCATCATTCCTCCTGAATCGTCGTCTTGCCATCCATCTATATGTTAGATGCTTCAATCGCATCGTTCATGCAAACCAAGTTCATTCCAAAACTCTAACGATCACCACAAACCTTATCCAGCTCGAATCGCCCACTTTTAAAATCTCCCATGCCACAGCCGCTCGCTCCCTACAAACGCAAAAAGAGCGCTCAACACGCTCTCTCTGCACCTTGCTGTGATGTTCATACCGGATCGAACCAAGTCTAACGCCAGAAGCACTACCGCTACGCTACTACGCCATGCACAACGATATCCCATAGCAACATCCAATAGCACCCCTGGCGGCCTGCTCTACAGTACGCTAAACGACAAGGAATTCCGCGTGCTGATCGCACTCAGCGCATTTGGCAGGCGGGTCCCAGTCGGCAAATTCCGTCTCCTTCAGATCCACGATATCTGGAGCGTCCTCATATTCATCTACAAACATGTCGATGGCAATGTCCACGTGTTCTTTGCATACAACGTACATCCGTCAAGCATCCTTTCTGTCACCAGCTATGTTCCCGATTCACAACCGCTTATCCCATTACAGGATAGCCACTTCTCAGTTCTATCACACCTGCCGCGGAAAAGAAACCCCCACCTCGCAGATCGGCGCAAAAACTTGCCACTCTTGCACCAAAAAAAGCCTCTTCCTCAAGATGTGCACATCTATCTTTCCCATAAGATCAAAAAAGCACCCCCTCAACAATACCCACCTCAGTCAGGTATCCTTGCTGGAATGCTTCAACTTTAATTTAACTCCAAGCGCATTCACGCTCTTGCACTCATCCTTGCTTTACCCTTGTCGTTACCTTTACGCTATCCTCAACTTGCTTCTTACCCCCAGCTACCAGCCTACTCCAATCCCGACTGAGCCTTCGTGAGCAATTTCCCGCCTTGAAAAGCAATTACCGCGTTGCCGCCGTTGCCAGCTGTACCTTTATAGTTGTACACGACCATGTTCTCCGCTTCACTTAGCGCTTCACCTTCACCGCCTAGAATATTGATGACCTCTTCCACGGTCATGCCAACCTCCAGCTTCTCATACTGGGCAAACGTAATCAGCACCCCGTCTCCTTTTCCAGCAGATCCGTTGTTTCCTCCAGCTGTCGGTGTTTTGCCACCCGTCCCTTGTCCAGCAACGCCAGCTGTACCAAATTCATTCAGCTTTTTCTCAAGTGCAGCAATTTTCTGCGCCTGCTCATCGCTTTTAATTCCCTGCTCGGTCAGCTTTTTCTCCAGGCCAGCAATCTTCTCCTGCAACGCGCTCGTATCTACTGATGCAGCTGGTGTGCTCTCCGATCCACAAGCAGATAACAACAGCATCGATAGTGCCAAGCTTGTTCCTCCAAGTACCTTTTTCTTCAACAGATTCATCTCCGAATCCCTCCATTTTCAGATTAGCTAGCCAGATCACACGTTATCCAGCTGTTATTTGCAACAACGATCTATGTAAACACATTAAGAACAGTTTACCACACAGGCGAACAAATGTATCTGCGCCTTTCGCTCCAAGTCTTTCTGTCTATATAAATTGAACTAAAGATTTTACACAGTCCACTCCGATGACAGAATAACCTGGAAAGTAGCGGTTATCCCCAGATTTTTTTTAATTCCCTTTTCCAAAGGGAAAATCCGGTGATAAGCGTATGCTTCCGATGTAGCTTTCTTGCAGAAAGCTTTCAGGCGAGCGCTTCGCTTTTCCAGGTTTTTTCTGTCCTCTTCGTTAACGTGTAAAAGAATAGTCCAACTTATATAGTTGTGTCCTGCCCTACCTTCAGGCTCTACCTCATGCCCCATGAACATAAAAAGAGTGGTCAGATATATTCTGATCACTCTCTCTACTATCATCTGTCTCATGATCACCTTATCAGTATGGCCATGTTCCATGACATATGATCATTTCAGTGAAACAACCTGCAAATCATGCTCCACGGTCACAGCCCCACAAACTTCATAAAACTCAGCAAGCCTTACTCCGGCTTATCCGTCAGCTTCACAGACACTTTCTCCGCTTTGCCATCCCGATAGAACGAGACCTCTATTGAATCGCCGATCTTTTTCTTATCGTACAGGAATTTCCGCAGGTCCAGCGTGGAGGTAATTTTTTGCCCATCAAATTCCGTAATCACATCGTTCAGCTTCATGCCTGCCTCGGATGCCGGGCCGGAAGCCTCTAATACGACCACACCGCTATCCACGTGGGATGGCAGTTTGAGGTCCTTGCGCTGATCATCATCTAGTGGAGCATACGGATTACTCAGATCAACGGTGTACACGCCAAGATAAGGACGGGATACTTTGCCGTTCAGCAAAAGGGAATCCACCGTTTTCATCACTTCGTTCATCGGAATAGCGAAGCCGAGACCCTCAACGCCGGTATCCGAAATTTTCATCGTGTTGATGCCTACAACCTTGCCGTTCAGATCGACCAGTGCTCCGCCGCTGTTGCCTTCGTTAATGGCTGCATCCGTCTGAATGACGTTTTGCTCCCAGTCATATACCCCATCCTGATTAATGGATACAGGCAAAATCCGATCTGTGTAACTAACGATTCCCGAGGTCAGCGTACCCCCAAGTCCCAGCGGGTTACCGATCGCCAGCACCGTCTGGCCGCGTTGCAGCTTGCTGGAATCACCGATTTCTGCCGCCGCTCCGAGGCCTTTGTCGTCCGTTGACAGTACCGCGATGTCACTCACCCGGTCTTTACCTACCAGTTTGGCTTTATGTGTTTCCCCGTCCACCGTCACGATCTCCAGATCACTGGCACCTTCCACGACGTGGTGATTGGTCATAATGTAGGCTTTGCCATCTTCTTTTTTGAAAATAACCCCAGACCCCAGCGCGGAATCTTCCATCGACAGGCTACTGCCTGTTTTATGATTCACGATGCTGACAACAGAAGGACGTACTTCTGCCGCCGCGTTGATGATGCGGTCGTAAGGATCAGCGACCTGTGCTGTCTGTGCAGTTCCACTACCTTGACCTGCCGCATTCGCCAGAGGTAATTGCGTTGCAGGCTGGCTGATGAAGCTGAACAGCGTAACCGTCACGATGGAGCTAATCACCGAACTGATCACAGCTACCTTGACGGTAGAACTGAATTCCGAGCGTGATCTACGCGGATTGCTCCAGCGATCACGTGCGCGTTTTCCGCCTCCCGGGCGGATGATCTGAAGTTTGCCTTTCTGTTCAGGTTCGGCGCGTCTTGATACCTTGGTTGAATAAAAATCGTCTCCAAACAATCCCATCGTGATCCTCTCCCCTTCGTTGTCACGCATCAAGACCCTGACTGCCGCCCAAGTTATTGCATGGATGACCAGTGAAACTCCCTGTTTCCCCATGCCTTTTTGCTTTTTAACAAAATGGTCTTGCACATCGCTACATTCCCGAACAAGGCCAGGAACGAACGTATATATACAACAGGATGGCACTGCATCCGTGTGCTCTTTCAATCATGCTCTCGCCTATTGCGAGATTTGAGATTCCATTTCATACGCAAAAACAGCCAAAATCATAATACTCCTTATATACTAAACACTTTATATCCCAAAAAGTTGCATAATTACGTAAATAAACGTAAATTTTCGCGACAACTCCCTTAACAATAAAGGTTCATACTATCTATCACCACAAAATGGGATACGCTAAGCGCTATTCTTTCGAATTCATCAAACTTTTCAATCCCAACTCATTCCAAATTCAAAGCGGTACAGCTACAGTTTCAGCATACACATCCCGCCCGGAGAATGTTAGCGGCAAAAAGAGGAATGTTTTCCACCCAGCCTGACTACAATAATAGTAAAAGAACAATTCAAAGCTTCATAGAATGAAGGAGGATTCCACAATGGAACGCACGCGAACACTCACAGCTATGGACGAAGTTCATATGGCGGCCAAGCTGGCTGATCTCAAAGAAGAACATTATCGTAACACACTCGCGCTCAGCACCATCATTGAACTGCTTATTGATAAAGGCATCCTCACCCGCGAGGAAGTGGAGCGCAAAGCCGCCGAACTAGACAGCTTTATGGCTCACCCACCCTATCCCATGGTGTAGGACGATCATAATACGTATCACAGAGCTTGAACTCATGGTCCCGATAAAAACAGCCACGGCTTTCCATCGCATCACGCACCGACATTTTAGCCAAATCCATCATATTATGATCCCGGCTGAGATGTGCCAGATACGTACGTTTGATGCGTCCGTTCATCAGTTCACTAAGCGCCGCACCTGCGGCTTCGTTCGACAAATGCCCGATATCACTCAGAATCCGGCGCTTGGTGTTCCACGGATACCGCCCCATGCGGAGCAATTCGACATCATGATTCGCCTCCAGCACGAGCACATCCGAGTCCGAGATCGCATCGCGAACCTTGTCGCTCATATAGCCGAGGTCTGTCGCAACGGACAACTTCTCGCTACCATCGTCGAATGTATAACCTACCGGTTCAGCCGCATCATGCGAAATACCGAAGGACTCTACGCGTAGCGAGCCAAAATCATGCTTTTCACCCGTTTCAAAAATCCGTCGGTTCTCCTCGGGAATCGCTCCGACCGACTTCTCCAAAGCCGCCCACGTATTTGTATTTGCATAGATCGGTAAATTATATTTCCGAGACATCGCGCCTAGTCCTTTAATATGATCCGAATGTTCATGTGTCACCAGAATGCCATCCAGTTCCGTTCCAGAAATCTCCCGTTCCAGAAATAATGCCTCCAGCCGCTTCGCGCTAAGACCCGCATCAATCATGAGCGAAGTGCCCCCATGCTGAATGACTGTGGCATTACCTGTCGAACCACTGGATAACACCGTAAAATATATCCCCATAACGCATTACTCCCCTGGTTTATCTGACTTGGGACTGAATACATCCCCACTGATGCCCTGCACGTACAACACTTCGCCACTTTCCAGCACGAACCGCCATGCCGGCATCGCTACCTGTATATCTGAATTGAACAACTGGCCGTAATAGCCCAGCTGTATGTCTTTCACAATTGCATTGTTTGGCAAAAAGTTTTCGATCAGCGTTCCCAGCGCCTTTGACGCCGGAAGCACCTGCTGATCGCTCTCCTCGGCGGTTGTAATCCGCACGGGAGTCTGATGATAACCCGTGATTTTCTGATCGCTGTAGAACAGCTCCAGACTCACGTTAAAGAGCGGCCATTTGCCGTCCACCAGCGGGTGGAGCACAAAAGCCCCATCTTCCGCCATCAGCTGATCCAGCCGGTACGTGCCGATTTGCGGAATCTCCGCCTGCAGCGCGTCCGCTAGCTCGCTTGGCGAGAAGATCAGCTTGCTGTCCACCGGCTCCTCCAGCTCCACTTCAATCCCCGACTTGTCCTCTTCGGTAAACTCATAGGACAACTTCGGCAGCTTCGGCGTTTCATTTGGAATCGGCGCCAGCACCTGGATGCCCTTCTCTTCCATCGCCTGCTGTGTATTATCTGCGAGCGAGGTGAAGTCCAGATTGGCTCCGGCCGTCTCCCGCGCATCCATCCAGATCTGATATCCCAATACCAGATTCAGCAGCAGAAATGCATATATTAATACATTTTTCGCCCGTCCCCAATCCAGATCATTCACCTCCTTATTTACATCTCCATTGAGACTAAGCTAAGACACCGTCGTCTCCTCACCGTTGCCAAAGCGGATCACCCAAACCGGGATCAGCCGCAACCCATCCTCCATCGCAGATGGACGATATGCCGGGTATACATCCACGACTTTACGGTTTTCACCCGCTACTTTGCGGATCAGATTTTTCAGTTTATCCCCGCCGGGCAACTTGATGGACTTCTTCGTCTCCGCACCTTCGTTCAAATATTCCAAAGATCGTTCATAACTAGATACCGTCTCCTGCTGCATTTCCATGTTGATCGTGCCGAAACGGAATTGCATCGAATCCAAGATTGGGTAACTGCCGTAATACTGCTGGAACTGCAACTTCGTTTTGTTGTCAGCTGATTTGAGCATCATGTGTGAGCGCCCTTTCCAGCCACCATGCTGATTGACAAAGTCAACCGCAAACAGTGCGTCCTTGGACGCATCACTCTGTCCAGCTGGCGGTGCCGCCGGGTCTGTATAGCTGATCCAGCGTTGCTCCTGCTTCACTTGCAGACTACGTTTGCTATCCGTATAAATCTCTGATCCATCTTTTTCCCGAATATTCCGGGTCATGCTTGGATCAGTGAACAGACTGCGCTGCATCTGCTCTACCGTGAACTGCCCTGTCGGCACATCTGCCTCAATCGTATCCAGTGCCTGCGTCGGAATATAATATCCGCCTTCCATTAGCGTGTACGGTGTCCAGCTCGTCCCAAAATCGACATGTTGCTGCACATCCTGCACCGTCAAGTCGGCCTGTGTGGCCTCATAGACCACATCCCCCTTGGCACTGAAAAAAAGCGCATGAGCCTTTGTCTCATCTGGAGTTGTATATATAGCGATACGGTTGATTGTCTCTCCTTGAAAAAGAGAATCTGTTCCTAAGCGCATCACTCGCTGTAACAAGGCCACTGGCATGCCTTCCTTAAACGACAACTCAAAGCCGGGACTCTCCTTACGAATCTGATCCCAATTCACCGACTGCACATTGCGACGCTGAAAATCCTCGAACGTCCGGCCTTTCAGCCTGGAATAGATCAATTGATAGAACGTGTTGCCAGGGTAAAACACCGTATGTTTATCCTGACCCAGATGAATAATCATCTGATTCGGGAAAATTAACTCCTCAATATTACGCTCTTGGCCCATATTTTCGGTCTTCACGTAGTTTGTCTCCGAGGTCACCACAGAGTCACCGCCCCCAGGAAGACGATAGATCAGGAAATAACTCTGGATCAGACTGGCTGCAACCAGTGAAGCGAGCACCAGAGATTTAATCCGTTCCTTCAAGGTGCTCACCTCCCTTATCACGCATTGGCAATGTGAACGTTACCGTTGTGCCAACGTCTACCTCAGACTCAAGAGAGATGTTTCCATCGTGAGCTTTTACAATTTCCCGGGCAATGGACAATCCAAGCCCTGTGCCCCCCATGCTGCGAGAGCGAGCTTTGTCAACGCGGTAAAAACGCTCAAATATCCGATCCAAATCACGTTGCGGAATACCCATACCTGTGTCAGATACGGAGATAGCTAACGTATGCTCATCGCTGCGCCGGGCAGCGATCGTAATGGTGCCGCCCTCCAGCGTATATTTCAATGCGTTGGACACTACATTGTCCAGAACCTGATCAATCTGATCCCGATCGAGTGGAACTGCTGGAATATCATTTTCCACAGACAGGACAGACTGAATGTCCTTCTGGTGCATCTGGAAGGAGAATCGATCCGTGACTTCCTCCAGCATCTCCAAAATATCGATAGGTTGCTTGCGTAGCAATGCTTCCTTGGAATCCAGTCTGGACAGGTGCAATAGGTCCGTCACCAAACGGATCATGCGCTCGGTCTCATTCTGAATTACACCGACAAAACGTCCCGCCAGCTGCGGGTCTTCCAATGCCCCATCATCCAGCGCTTCGGCGTAACTTTTAATCGTGGTGAGCGGTGTACGCAGCTCATGCGATACATTTGCTACAAACTCACGCCGGGAGTTTTCCAGTTCTTCCTGCTCCGTTACATCCTGAAGTACAGCAATTGTGCCGGTGATCCCCAGCTCACGCCGGTGTACAGGAGTGAACGTCATGCGAATCACGACCGGCTCTTCCTGACCTGCCGGAGCAATCTGGAGCAATGTTGAGCCGGTGAAACCACTTGCCAGTGCTTCCGCGTCCTCCGGATCAATACCCAGCAGGACAGCAAAGTGCCTGCCTTCAATATCCGATGGGCGCATGCCGAGAATGTTGCTGGCACGGCGGTTGACGAGAATGACTTTGCCATGCTCATCCGTCGCAACAACACCATCACTCATATTGGTCAGGATCGAGGTCAGCTTCTCTTTCTCCTCTTCGTTCTGGGAAAGAGCATCTCGCAGCCTGCTGGTCATATAGTTAAATGCCTGGCTAAGCTGACCAATCTCATCTGTGCCAAATACCGGTGTCTGCTGATCGAAGTTCCCTTCTGCGACCGCGGTTGCCCGCCTTGTCACTTCCTTAATCGGCTGGGTGATCGTATGTGACAGAATGACACCGAGTACCGCCGTTAATACCAAGGCGATCAGAATACCGGATATGAAAATCTTGTTAATGCCTTCCATCGTCGCGTACAGCTCGTTCATCGAAGCGGCGATGTAGACTGCACCAATAATTTTGCCGCCGGTTAAAACTGGCTTGGCCACGACTTTTTTGCGGACATTATCCTCGTCTACGATATATTCCTCATTATCCCGAATGCCTTGCAATGCACGGCTGACAACGGTCTGGGTATTTTTTCGCCCAATATAATCGGAATGTGAACTTAGCGAAGTCGTAAGCACCTTGCCGCTGGCATCCAGCACCTGAATCTCGGCACCGTTGATGTTGAACAGATTGTTTACCAGGACACGCAGGTTCTCCGTTTTGTCCTCTCCACCCTCCGCTTCTCCACCAGCCATCGTCTGACCGACTAACACTGAGAGCATCTCTGCCCGTGCCTGCAAATCTTCTGTAAAGTTGCTAGTGAGCGAGTTCTTCATCGCACTTACAAAATAAACCCCGATCAATTGCATCGCAATTAGAATCAGCAGCACATATATAATAATTAATTTCGCCTGAATCGTTCGAAAGAACGAAAATTGCGAGAATCGGCCCATTATATCCCCACGCTTTTGGCACTGCGCACGAGATAACCAAGCCCCCGGCGAGTCAGAATCGTTTCCGGCTTGCTCGGATTTTCTTCAATCTTCTCCCGTAGCCTGCGAATCGTCACATCCACTGTACGCACATCTCCAAAATACTCGTATCCCCATACAGCTTGCAACAGATGCTCTCGTGTCATGACTTTGCCCGAATGCTTGGCCATATAATAGAGTAGCTCATATTCCCGATGCGTCAGATCAAGCGGTTCTCCGCCCTTGTACGCCGTATACATGTCCATATCAAAAGCCAGATCAAACAGCCGCAGGATCTGCTTCCCTTCTTCCTCTGGCGCTTCTACAATCGCTGTAGGTTTCTGTTGTCTGCGCATCTGAGCCTTGACCCGTGCGAGCAACTCCCGTGTGCTAAAAGGTTTGGTTACATAATCATCTGCGCCTAGTTCCAGACCGAGTACTTTATCGATCTCTCCATCTTTGGCTGTCAGCATAATAATCGGGACCTCCAGATGAGCACGCACCTCGCGGCACACATCCATCCCGTCCTTGCCCGGAAGCATCAGATCCAGAAGCATCAGATCCGGTTTCTCGGATAACGCCAGTTCGACCGCACGAATACCATCAAACGCACAGATGACCTCGTATCCCTCTTTTTCCAAATTAAACTTCAGAATATCTGCGATGGGCTGCTCGTCGTCCACCACCAAAATCTTTCCCTGCATCGGCTGAATTCACCCCTATATCCTGCTTAATCCGCCACTGGCGCTGTCTCTCTAATCTATTGTATTGCTTATAGTCCATATCATGTTGTGTGTTGAATATAGTCAACGACTTATACTCTCTAGTTTAACATACCTGAGGCACCGTCACATCCCGATCCCCCTCTTGGAAGCCGTTTCCTGTAGAAATATTTCACACCAAAAAAACAAGGCCAGCTAAACAGCGGGCCTTGTTCTTATCTCAGCATGGTGAAGCGATGCCTTGTGTACTATACTCAATATCGTGATATATCCTTAATTCAGATAAGTCATCGGATTTTCTGCTGTACCATTTTTCAAAATCTCAAAATGCAGATGTGTTCCTGTGGAACGTCCGGTATTGCCCATCACGCCGATACTGTCGCCCTTTTCCACCACTTGGCCAACATCAACACTGATGCTATTCAAGTGACCGTAAAGTGTTTCATATCCGTTGCGATGGTTAATAATGATGACATTCCCATAACCGCTCTTTTGGCCTGCAAAAGTAACTACACCTTCATCTGCAGATTTCACATCGCGATTACCGACCAGATCGACACCTTTGTGCTGACGCCCCCAACGTTGACCGAAGCTGCTGCTCATCGTCGCATTGGATACAGGCCATGCAAACTGTCCTGTGCCTTCGCCAACCACTTTAGTTCCGCTCAGCACTACCTCAGTCACCGCAGTTTTGAGAACTTCCTGACCCAGCCATTCTTCGCGAACGACTTCGCCGTTTTCTTTGGTGATGCGATACTGCATATTTTTTAGCCCGCTTTGGCCTGGACGAACCACTTTCGTCGTACCTGCCTTCAGCTCAGCACTTTTGCGCACCTCAACCTGTGGTTTCACTTCAATCTGTTCTACCACTTGCTCCACCGATTTAACCGTGATTGCCGGCTTTGGTACGGTCAGAGTCAACTCCTGTCCAATCTGGAGGGATGTCTCCTTGATGCCCGGGTTATGTTTACGAATCTCGCTTTGTGTAATCTCATATTTGGCTGCGATCGAAGAGATCGTATCTCCTTCTCGCACTACATAGGTTACAGGCGCGTCTTTACCAACGGTTAAAGCTTTAACCGCCTCGGACTCATCCCATATTTTATTCGGGTCCGCCTTCACCGTATCCGTTGTCACTTCTTCTTTGATGTCTACGGATTTTAACGTTGTACTTGGCCCGTTATCCTTTTTAGAAGAATTCGCCGATACCGACTTGGTTTTCAGTGAGCTTCGCACAGCCGATGCCGGTATGTATTTGCTCTGTACTTGTTGCAGGATCTTGTCTGCCGTTTCCTGATCCTTCACAATGCCGACGACTTCACCGTTCACTTTAAGCTCCACGCCTTTGGCATAAGCCGTTAACATGTTGCCCAGTTTGTCCAGCGTTTGCTCGCTGTTCACTTCGGGTTTATATGCCCTTACCGTTTCCGTTGTAATTCCGTCTGTGTTCAGCACCATCTCTGCATCCGGATACTTCTCCCGGTATTCTTCGGTTTTTTTCGCAAACAACTGCTGCAGTTGTGCCTCGTTGGCAATGGTTCCAACTTCAGTGCCTTTGACTATAACCTTATAATAAGGAACCGTATTGGAAGCCACATATTGCTTAACTCCGAATCCAACCGATGCTGCAATCAGAATGCCACAAGTTGCGGTAATGATCCATTTGCGCGATGACAAAATTCTTTTCTTATTTGAACTGAAGTTGGACATGCTCATGCTGTTTTTGTCTTCGGCCGTCCGGTGTTCTCCGGATTGTTCGTGTACCCGGTGTTGATCCGGTTGGCGTTTGCCTCTGAAACCTTTCATGATTCTCTCCTTTTCAGCACTTCTTAATCCGCATTTGAATCGGACTTCACCTCATGGTGAGTCTTATGCAAGTAAGTTCATTGTTATGATTATTTAAAAAAGCAGGACTTTAGCTGTGCTCTTAAAAGTGTCAAAATTTTAACCTTTTATCACACCCGTATACTTTAACACAGGTTTTACAGTCATTTCAACTCTTATCCTCACAAGAAAAATCCGCGTCCTATCTGGTTTCCCTGATATATCCATAGGTTAGAGCGTCTGTTCCATCACCCATTATGCCTCAACTCCAGTTATACTATGTACTTTTTATCTCAATCTAAGACTAGGTTCTAAGACCTACTGAATTGCATTCAATTTTTCATGTAAATACAAAAAAATCCCCCATCAGAATACCTCTGATGAAGGATTAAAATCGACTTGTTCTATTCTTAGTCTGGCAGGCTCATCACGCTTAAAGCAAGATTCATTTTCACTTATTCTTGGTTGCTCCTATAATAAACCGCTTTTGTTGCACTTCCCAGAATCCATGCCGCTCCATCTCCAGATGGATCTCCCATAATGGTTCACGGAATCGTTCTACTGTAAAATCTGGTACTTGCCACGGGATGGTGTTTAGATAATAAACCAGAGCCCCGATATCATAGAAACGCTGTACAGGCGTAGCTTCACGCTGATCCCAGATGTGAAAACCGTTTCTCACCATCTGATCTACGGCGAAATCGAGCTCCCATCCAGCATAATCAGATGGCATTGGGATGCCTAATCGATCATTGATCTCACGGCAATCCGACCAACCTACCTGCTGTGTCAGAAACACTCCACCTTCTGAAAGCAAGCGCCGGACTTCCCGTGGATCATACGATTCATGCCGATTGAGAATTAGATCAAATTCCCCATCTGCAAAAGGAAGCTGAGAATCATCCGTTACAGGATACACATTTACGCCTAACGGGCTAAGACGATCCTTCGCAATCGCTATATTTGGAGCGTATCCTTCCGTTGCACAAGTGTATGACGGTAACGGATGCAGGCTCGACAGCAGCTCACCACCGCCTGTGCCCATATCCAGCATTCGCTTCGCATCCTTCATACAACTCCGTGCCATCTCGTCGTAAGACCAGCACAACACACCACTCTGCATCCGCCCATTATCCGTAATATATCCAAAATCCCAACCATGGAAGGGCTGTTCTGCTTCCTTTAATCCTTGCTCAAATCGTTCCTTCATTGCAGCAAGTTGTTCAGCCGGCATCATTGATGATGTATTTATCGTATTTTTAGAACCTGCATTATTCGATGTCTTCATAGTTATTAGGCCTCCAATAGTCCATTTCATGCTTTTCTCCGGTATCGGTACAACGTACCTCTGGTACAAAGGCATGAACGGAGGGCCACGACTCCTTGGCCTGAGAGCCGGTGTTAAAGAGAGGTTCTGTTGTTATATATCGTGTTCTTTACGGTTCATTCTCATATACTCTTCCTCCTGGGTACGTTCTCTACTATTTCATGCAATTATATGGGGAATGAATCATGGATTTCAACATGAATGTAACATTTCCCCAGTTTAACTGGTTATTAGTTGGAGGATACGGGGCTAAGAAGGTACCGCGACCCTTTTTATTCCGCTTGCAGTACTTGCATCAAATCATCGTATTCTTCACTCGTAAGATACTTCGAGATCACCTGTTCAATCTCTCGCAGTTCCTGCTCGGTCAGTCCACCCTCCATCGCTCCTGAGATCTGTTGCATTTCCTTTTGGGGTAACTTGTTCATCAGCAGAGTGAAAATACGTTCTTTTTCCTCCGTCGGCAGTTTGTTTTTGGCGCCTGTAATATCATCCGGTGTAACAACGATTGCATCATTGCCCTTTGCATGGTTACTGTTCGCTTCTTGACCACTCGACGTGTCACGTCCAGCCGCTGTTCCGTTGCCATCTACGGTTCCATTTCCAGAATCCCCGCTTGCTCCTGCTCCGCCCGTTTCATCGTTGCTGGAGGTTCCGGAGTTCGTCGTTCCGTTGCCCATCACCGAAATTGAATTCTCCGGAGCCTTTTCCTCTTTCGTTCCCGCTCGCTGATCCGTAGACGGATCCTCTGACTTTTCTCCCTCACTAGACTGCTTGTCTCCCAAGGCCCCTTGGAACATGCCCATCAGACCCATGGGCTGACCTTCCCACTGTATATTAAAACTGGCTAGCAATGACTTGGCATACGATTGCACGATTAAACCTGTCGTAAGCAACGTCAGTGAACTGACCAGCAACACGATAAGCACCATTTTGACAAACCACATCAGCAACTTCATCTCTGTTTTTCTCCCTCCATATACATATCATTCGTTCAACGTATATCCTGTTAGCCAGTATTGACGGAAATCTCGGGATTATATCCGAAACAGACACAAAAAACCTCCAGTCGCCGCTGAGTAGCAACAACTGGAGGTAGATCTATCATTCATATATCATGTTATACGTAGATTGGCAGAACCTGATTTGTCTGCTCACGGTTACGACCTACAGAGAAGATCGCGATCGGAATACCTGTCAGTTCAGATACACGCTTCACGTAGTTCTGTGTGTTCACCGGCAGATCTTCCAGCTTCTTCGCTCCTGTAATGTCCTCACTCCAACCTGGCATTTCTTCGTATACGGCTTCACATTCAGCCAGCATTTTGAGGCTTGCCGGGTAGTGAGTGATTACTTCACCACGGAATTTGTAACCTGTGCAGATTTTTACGGTATCCAGACCTGTCATAACGTCCAATGAGTTCAAGGACAGCCCTGTGATGCCACTTACACGACGAGCGTGACGAACAACCACACTGTCAAACCAGCCCACACGGCGCGGACGTCCAGTTACTGTTCCGTACTCATGGCCTGTCTCACGAATCTGGTCGCCGATCGCATCATGCAATTCGGTAGGGAATGGGCCGTCACCTACACGAGTTGTGTATGCTTTCGCTACGCCAATAACTTGCTGAATGCGTGCTGGACCAACACCCGAACCTATACATACGCCGCCTGCAGACGGATTGGAAGAAGTCACATATGGATACGTACCTTGGTCAAGGTCCAGCATCACGCCTTGTGCGCCTTCAAACAGTACTTTTTTATTCTCATCAATGGAATCATTCAGCACAACCGATGTATCCTTCACATAAGGACGAAGAATTTCTGCATAGCCGAGGTAATCCTTCAGAATCTCTTCTACATCAACCGGAGTACCGTTGTAAACTTGCTCGATAACACGATTTTTCTCTTTAACCAGATGACGCAATTTCAATTCGAAATCTTCTGCATCCAGCAGATCCACCATGCGGATACCGATCCGGGCAGATTTGTCCATGTAACAAGGACCGATCCCTTTGCCGGTTGTACCGATTTTGTTCGGGCCTTTACTCTCTTCCTCCAGTGCATCCAGAACCATATGATAAGGCAGGATGATATGTGCACGCTCACTGATGGACAGGTTTTTCGTTGTAAATCCGTTATCATGAATATAATTAATTTCTTCGATAAGTGCCTTCGGGTTGATAACCATACCGTTACCAATCACACAAGCTTTGTCTGTGTAAAAGATACCCGATGGAATCATCGTCAATTTATATTTTTTGTTGTCGATCAGGATCGTATGGCCAGCATTGTTACCTCCTTGGTAACGAGCCACCACGTCAGCGCTCTCCGCCAAATAATCCGTGATTTTACCTTTTCCTTCGTCTCCCCATTGCGTTCCCACTACAACTACCGTTGACATAGTTAACATACCTCCGTGGGTGCCTTGCGCACCTTTGTATTGGTCTGTCCGTCCTCTATCCCGGCAGGCATGTTACGCAATAAACCGACTGAGAAGCGTGCTAACGGACAGTAAAAATGTCCTTCCGTTACATTCAAGGGAAGGTTTGCGCTGCTTTAACGCAGCAATATTAGTGTACCAGTCCCCTTTTTCAAAGTCAAATGAAATGGCGAACAATTATATATGCCACTTGCTTAATGTTCGGAATTATGACCGAATTTCACAGTAAAAAAACCGGTGATCCCAGTCTTGTTACCTTGACTGCATTTTCACCGGTACTTTTATATTTGCAATGGATTGACGCTACATATGGTATAGATCCTGATATCCGACCAAGCTAATCTCCTATTACTGGTTGTATCGGATAGCCTGTGTACCCCTGCTTAGAGTAATCGCAGTCTATCCGCTACATCGCGAAGGCATCATTATGTGCCCTCTCGTAATTGACGAATTTATTAAAGTTTTTCAAGAAGACTAATTCTACGGTTCCTACCGGACCATTACGCTGTTTAGCAATAATGATCTCAATAATATTTTTCTTCTCGGTTTCCTGGTTGTAGTAGTCATCCCGGTACAGGAAGGCTACGATATCAGCATCTTGCTCGATCGAACCGGATTCCCGCAAGTCACTCATCATCGGACGTTTATCCTGCCGTTGCTCTACACCCCGGCTAAGCTGAGACAAGGCGATAACCGGAACTTCCAGTTCCCGGCCAATCTGTTTCAGCGTACGTGAAATCTCGGATACCTCTTGTTGACGGTTCTCCCCGGCTTTACCACGTCCACTAATCAATTGAAGGTAGTCGATCAGAATCATACCGAGACCCTTCTCTTTTTTCAGACGACGGCATTTCGCACGAATATCAGCTACCGTAATCCCTGGCGTATCGTCGATGTAGATGTTGGCTTCGTTGAGAGCAGCAATCCCCATGGTCAGCTTCTGCCAGTCTTCATCGCCTTTGAATTCCCCTGTACGAAGAACTCCCGCATCCAGATTGGCCTCGGCGCAGATCATCCGTTGTACGAGCTGTGCCGCGGACATCTCCAGACTGAAGATGGCTACCGTTTCTTGTGCCCTGATGCCTACGTTCTGAGCGATATTCAAAGCAAAGGCGGTCTTACCTACAGATGGACGCGCCGCTACAATAATCAAGTCGCTACGCTGGAATCCAGCGGTCATCTTGTCCAAATCGATGAAGCCGGAAGGGATTCCTGTTGTCGTTCCCCGGTTCTGATGCAACGTTTCGACCTTGTCGAACACTTCCATGAGAACATCCTGGATGGCGATAAAACCACTACTGGAGCGTCTGTTGGAAATCTCCAAGATGCGGCGCTCCGCTTCCCCGAGCATACCTGCAACATCTTCTCCACCTGTGTAGCCTTCACTTACAATCTGCGTAGCTGTGCGAATCAGACGACGAAGCATCGATTTCTCTTCGATAATCTGCGCATAATAATCCACGTTGGCCGCTGTTGGCACACCGTGAGCAAGCTTGGCAAGGTAGCTAACGCCACCGATGTCCTCCAGCTCACCTTTATCCTTCAGACGCGAAGTCAGCGTAACAAGGTCAATCGGTTGATTTTCCTCACCTAGCTGGATCATCGCTTCATATATCAATTGATGGGGCTTATCGTAGAAATCCTCGGTTTGCACCCGTTCCATCGCTGTAATCAGAGCTTCGCCCTGCAACAGGATTGCACCCAGCACAGCCTGTTCGGCCTCTAGGTTCTGCGGGGGGACCCGGTCGAATAACATTTCGCCGCCCATCTTACTCCTCCGTTACCTGTACCTTCAAGGTTGCCTTCACCTCAGGGTGAACCTTGACGATCACTTGCGTTACACCGAGCGTACGGATCGGATCATCCAGCTCAATTTTGCGCTTATCTATTTTCAGGCCCTTTTTTGACAAAGCTTCCGCGATCTGTTTGCTCGTAATGGCACCGAACAGACGGCCGCCCTCACCCGCTTTTGCCTTGAGTTCCGTTACTTCTGCCTCCAGCTTTTTCGCAAGTGCTTCAGCTTCCGCTTTCTCTTCCTGCTTAAGTCTTTCTTCCGCTGCCTTCTGATTGTCCAGAGTCTTCATGTTACCCTCCGTTGCCGGACGAACAATTCCCCGTGGCAACAGGAAGTTCTGTGCATAACCCTCAGATACTTCCTTCACTTGCCCCTTCTTGCCTTGACCCTTCATATCTTTTATAAAAATGACTTTCATTCGAATAACCCCTCTTCCTTTTCGATTTCAGCCAGGACGTTCATCAGCCGTTTCTCCGCTTCTCCCAGCGTTCCTTCAAGCTGCACTGCAGCATTGGTTAAGTGACCGCCGCCACCTAATCGTTCCATAACGACCTGAACATTCATGCGACCCAGTGATCTTGCACTGATGCCAATCAGTCCATCCGTTCGCTCACTGATGACAAATGAAGCGACCACGTCGGTCATGTTCAGCAATGTGTCCGCCACCTGGGCGATCATCATCTGTGAGATCTTGTTGCCAGGGCCAGTGACCGCCAGCGCAATGTTCCCATATACCATTTTAGCATGCTTTATGATTTCTGCCTTAGCAATATATTCTGACAGATCCTCTTTCATCAGCTTCTGGACCATAATGGTATCTGCACCACTACGACGAAGGAAGCCCGCTGCTTCAAACGTTCTGGAGCCGGTATGCAGTGCAAAATGCTTCGTATCCAGCGTGATGCCGGCAAGTAGGGCCGTTGCTTCAAGTGGAGTGAACTGTACCTTTTCGTGAATATATTGCAGAAGCTCCGTAACAAGTTCAGCGGCAGACGAAGCGTACGGTTCCAGATAGATCAGTACTGCATCATTAATAAATTCCTCACCCCGGCGATGGTGATCCACGACCACCACACGCGTTGCAGATTGCACCAGTTTAGGTTCCATCGTCATTGAAGCCTTGTGGGTATCCACAACAACCAGCAGTGTGTGCTCTGTCATCAGCTGCGTCGCTTGCTCCGGTGATATCAAAGCTTTGGACAACTTCTCGTCCTTGTTGACCTGTTCCATCAGCCGTTCAATAGAAGGATTCATACCGTCCAGCACAATACGAGCCTCAACGTTGTACAGACTCGCTGCCTTCCATACCCCAATGGATGCACCGATGGCATCCATATCCGGCATTTTATGACCCATAACGATTACACGGTCACTTTCCTGCATCAAGTCCCGCAAGGCGTGAGCAATAACCCGCGCTCTGACGCGTGTGCGCTTCTCCACTGCATTGGACTTACCACCGTAAAACGATAAACGCTGACCCGACTTCACAGCCGCTTGATCTCCGCCTCGTCCAAGTGCCATATCCAGACTGGATTGTGCCAGTTCTCCCATCTCGCTGATGCTGTCTGAACCCGATGCAAGGCCAACGCTTAGCGTCATCGGCACTTTCAGATCGGCTGTCATCTCCCGAACTTCATCCAGAATAACAAACCGGCTCTGTTCAAGCTCCTGCAGAGACTTATGATTCAGCATCATCAAGTAACGATCCGACGAAAGACGACGGAGATACACGCCATATTGCTTTGCCCAGGCTGTAATCTCACTGGCAACTCGTGCGATCAGCGCTGTACGTTGTTGGTCATCCATGCCTTGAGCAGCCTCATCCAGATTGTCCAGAACGAGAATACCCAGCGCAATACGTTCATTCTCATATTTATCCCGCAATATAGCTAACTCGGTGATCTCGTACACATATACGTACCGCTCCTGCGGGTTGTGAATTACACCGTAATACCGATCATCCAGTTGGAATTCATCATGGAATTCCTTGGGGGAAGGTTCTTTGGATCCATCCTTATCCTTCTTCTCCTTCGGCTGGGGAAGATGTGGGAACAAGTTAAGCAGTGAGCTGCCGACGACCGTCTTCTCATGGAACATATCTGCAACGAAGCGGTTGTGCCACTCTATCGTACGATCCTCGCTATACAGCACAATTCCGAAGGGAAGCATGCTAACCGCCTCACCTTCCATACGTTTAATACGAATGGTAAGGCCATTAATATAGTCATTAAGCTCGCGGCGGAATGCAAGTTCTGCCTTGATCATGACGATTCCCAGCGCCGAAGCCAGTATCAGACTAATCAAACCAAGCGTCCAGTTATAGATAGTAACTAACATCACTAGTAGCAACAGCAGTATGAACGCCCATACGGTATAATAGCCGTGCCAGCGTTTCTTTAGAAATTTAGGCATGACTCATCACCCTATCGTTTTGATTTCGATATTGCCTCACGGATCGGGAACGCCAGATCAATAATTCCGACAATGCGAAGCGGACCAATGAAAAACACTGCTGCTCCCAATAAAAATGGGATAATCGGATTCCATTTTCTTGTATATGAGAGGAAAAAGAAGAAACCGATGGCTTGAATCATGAAACCAAGATTAATTAATGGTGACAAGTTCATCGCAATCATCTTCCAATATGATCCGTCGTTTTGTCTGGATACTACCTCAATAATCAACGCGAGGAAGTAATACCAGATCAATGCACGTGGCATACGCCATTCTCTTGCAGGTGGAAGTTTGGATACGTTCAAGCCCATAACACTCAGAATCGGACGAGCAATGATATGTGTAATGAATGCCATGACCATCGACGTAACGACCAGGGCAAAAGGAATCATTAACTGTGTTTGTTTCGCGATATCTTCAGTCATTTCAGGTGTCCAAACGAAACCATTGATCATCTGATTCGAAGAATTCGTGAGTGGCTCAATCGTTAATTGCACCACATCTCTGATATAACTGGACAGATCAAATTGGAAAATGAGACTGCCCACCAACAGTAACAACAAATATTCCGCCAGCATCGTTCCGGCACCTGTCATTAGAGCAAACAAGGCCGATTTTTGTTTCTTATACGCGTGACCCATAGCGATGGCTGGCAAAATCAAGATCACCATGAACAACAGATAAATCGGATGGACCATCACCAAAATAATAGCAACCGGCACTAGATGCAAAATAAAGGATTTTACAGATAGTGAGGCATACAAAATAACTCCCGGAATCATCATAAAAAATATAGAGAGCACCGATAAAGGAGTTAGTAGCGAAAGCAGCAAAAGTAAAAGCACTGCACTCCAGACAGCTGATTTAAAGCTAAATTTCAACAAATTCACCTCTTACGCATATGATCTTCTAGCGCGGAAATATCCTGGTACCAGTCTTCCAGCTGGTGACCTTCCTGTTTATGCTTTTTTAATTTCTCTACAAGCAGAGCATCGAGATCCTTAAATGGAATACCGAGCCGACGGCCCAATATGTAACTGCTCATCATTAAACTGGCAAGACTATCTCCGATTCGAATCGTGCTGCCTTCCCACAATGCTTTGAATAATCGGGATACTTGATCAAGTACTTCGGTTTTCAGCCATTCAATCACTTTAGCCCGCTTGGCTACATCCAGTTCTTTAGGCATTTGGCGAAAGTCACTCTCCCCCGAAAAAGCTTTATTCTCGATTATAGCATAAAAAAGGGGCCTGCAAAATTACCCCCAAAAGCGGAGAAATTCTCCTAAACTCCATGACAGGTGCGATGCCGAGCCCCGTTTGTCTTATCATATATATTCGTAATAATCGCTTTGATTATCCCTGCAAGCCCGCCATTTTTGAAAAGTAATCAACTATTTAGCTTTCATGGACTCCTTGGCAACAATTCCTTCACAGTATTCAATGATCTGACTGCGTCTCACAATGCCGATAAAACGTTCCATATCATCCACGACCGGGACAAAGTTCTGCACCTTGGCTAGATTAATTAAATCCTCCATATTGGCATCAATGGATACCGGCTTGATATCAAGTCTCAACGGAACGTCCTTGAGAAGAAATTTTGAAGCGTTTTCAAATGATATCTTCCCCTCGGCATTTTTCATATACCACAACAGATCGCCTTCCGTAACCGTACCAATATATTTGCCTTCCTTATTCAAAATAGGCACTGCTGTAAACCGATGATATTCCATCCGTTCCAGCGTTTGCCGCAGTGTAGAGTCCGACGTCACACATGTAACCTCTTGTTTGGGCAGCAAAAAAAACGCGATGTTCATACCCTCATATATCCTCCTTGTCTATTTCTCGTTCAACTAGATCGCTCAACTTATATTATACGTTATAGAACGAAGGATGTTCCAAAAGGATGAAGTTCTTACGCGATGAAAAGCCTCACACAAAGAAAAAAACAGCAGCCCGCTTAACGTACTGCTGATTGTTGTGTAAGACAAACCATCTGTATGGAGTTAACTATTCAATCTTCTGCCGGTCAGGAATCATGACTTCACCGGCTGGGGTCGATTGATCCATCCAGTTTTTAATCAGCTCTTTAGCATATTGAACATCTTTCTCATCGGCACGCCCATAATAAATGCCGTTTTTACGCATACCTTCGCTCAAAATCGTAAAGCTGGAAACCTGTGGTTTTTCCTGTGTCAGAACTTGTTTTGCCAGATCAATGATAAAGTTCGGCTGCATGTCGGTCTGAAAATTATCACCCATGATCTGGAATAACTCGGGGATCTTCGCGATCTGATTCAGATTCAACATTTTGTCTGCAAAAGCATTCAGGAAAATTTGCTGCCGATTCGTACGGTTAAAATCACTGTCTTCCCGATATCTCACGTAATAGAGTGCTTCCTGTCCGTCATAGATCGGTTTGCCGCCTTTTACCGTGAACTTTTCATGGTTTGGATCTTTGTTCACGATATCCTTATCAATTGGCAGTGATATGCCTCCGAGGGCGTCAACCACCTTTTTGATTCCCTGAAAGTTAATCGTTGCGTAATAACCTACGTCTGCATCAAGAAACTTTTCCACCGTATTGATGGACATATTCTCCCCGCCGAAGGCGTAAGCATGCGCGATTTTGTCATAATCATCCGTCCCGTCCTTGTCCGCATCTCTTCCTACGATCTGCACATACGTGTCACGCGGAATAGATACCAGAAGCACCCGAGATTCCTTCGGACGTACCACAGCATAGATGACTGCATCCGAACGTCCGCGTGACTTCTCGTAGTCTCGTTTATCGGAGCCCAGGAGCAACACAGAAAATGGTTCTTTACGATATACTGTTGGATCAGGCGTTTTATTACCTTCCTGCGGCACGTAAGATTGCGTTAGCTGCGCTTCTACTGTATCCGCCAGAAACAGGTCAAAAGCGGCCACAGCGAGCTGCTGACGGAAAACATAACCGCCAATGATCAGAACGACTAGGGAGATAAGTGTTATATAGAGGCCTTTGCGACTTTTTTTCTTCTTTTCTTTAGTTCTGCTTTTCATCCGTCGATTCCTTCTTCACTCTCAAAATTGAAATTCATTACTACCCATTAAACGTGAGCAACGTCTGATGACACGCCGTTCTCCAAACTTTTATTTCTCTTTGAGCCGGAGTACCGCTGATGCTCGTTCTATTGTAATCATTCCTGCATCATGAAAAGTTACAATCGGGTTAAATTGAAAAGAACAGCGCCCCCTTTTTCGGTTACAAAAGGTTCACTGTTCCTCCGTATCCTCTCATTTTAATTCTACATATTATGTGATCCCAACGATCCCTCCGGTTGCTGCTTCTGTTTCTCTTTTTGACGAAGACGTCCCGTTACTAGAGCCACGATCAAGGTTAACACGCTAAAAATAACTGCTGACCAGAAAAGTCCATTGTACCCTTGACCTGTCGTTTGATGTACAGCCTGAAGCAACGTCTCCCGTATATTGGCATCTGGAATCTTGGACAACCCCGCCATGAGACTGGAGACATCATTTCCTGATGTTCCACCAGAAGCATATTGCTCCAGCGCGGCCGGTGGTACTTCAATTCCTCGATCCGCCAGACCTGACTGGATGTTCGAGCCCAGGTTAGAAAAAGAACGTGCCAGGAATCCGGCGAAGATCGTCGGCGCAATCGCCATCGCCATTTGACGGAACAAAGAGCTGGTTGCTACTGCAATACCTTTATTGTTCTCACCTGCCTGTTCGGTTACAAGAACGTTGACTGGCGCACCCAGCATCATGCCAAAACCAATACCGACAAGGGTACTCGCAATAACAAACTGCCAGATATGCTCTACCCATAGCGGGAATAATAGGAAACCAATCGCAGAGAGCAAGCCAGCTACCGACAATGTCCAGATTGGTCCTTTCCGGTCAACGAGGTATCCTCCTCCTCCTGCTCCAATCCCTGAAGCCAGTGCGAGCGGTGTAAACCAGTAGCCTGAAGCTGTGCTGGATACGCCTAGATATTGCTCTACAAAACCCGGAATGAAGATAACAGAGGCCAAAATGGCTCCTGAGAAAAAGGCAATGAGCAACGTCCAGCGGAAAGATGCAATGCCAAGCAGTTTTGTGGAAACGACCGGTTCACGGTCGGACCCTTCCAACCTTTTTTCCATAAAATAAAAGATCACCAGCACAGCTACACCCACTAGAAAGAAGCTATAAAACATTGGCGAAGCCAAGCTTTGAAGCATGTTCACACCGTCGAGATTACTGAAGCTGTACATCAGACTCAGTACGCCTAATGTTAAGACCGCTATGCCGCTCCAATCGACAGCTGCCCGGCTGAGCTCCTGTTCTTCCTGGATATAACGGATTCCGACAATGAACAGCAGGATTGCAATCGGTACGTTGATGAGAAACAACCAGTGCCAGTTGCCTGTAATATCAAGGATGAATGCGCCGATGTTAGGGCCAAGAATAGCTGCTATGCCGTTCATGCCTCCCAGAAGCCCCAGAGCTGTACCCTGCCGCTGAGCAGGAAACTTACTAAGCACATAAGAGCTCGCGATGATAAATATCCCGCCTCCACCAAGCGCCTGAATGACCCGGGCGATCAAGAAAAAGGTAAACGAAGTGCTTAACGCAACAAGGAGCGATCCGATTCCGAATAAAGCAACCTCAATGAGAAACAGTTTTTTGCGTCCAAATCGATCTGACAGCTTACCCGCAATGGGTACACTGATTGCAAGCCCAAGCGTGTATAGCGTAATCGTCCAAGCACCCCATGTTGGCGAAACACCAAACGAGGCATTTAATGTGGTCAGCGACGATGTAATTATTCCGTTATCCAGTGCGGCCATAAATACACCCACGGCAAAGAGAATCAATGGCCATTTCATTTCTTTTTGCATCCCGGATTCCTCCTTCATCTGATTCTGTACACTCTCGTACAACTCTTAATACCATCTATATAAACCTGAATGAATAATAATGACTCACTGGTCATTTTAAAATAAAGCGAGTCTATATGTCAATTGATGAATATCGATTAGACCCAATTTATGTAACACCTGCATTCCATTTCAATGATGTATTTCTCAGTCTCACGATTTAAAAAAAGAGGTTGTTCTCTGATCCCTTATCGGAATCAGAGAACAACCTTAGATCTTATTTTTTTACTGCATCAGATGACGGTTCAGGAATTTCTCTATCGCGCGGTAGAGATCCAGTTGATTCTCTACATTGGCGAAGCCGTGACCTTCATTCATTTTCAGCATATATGGCACGTCTACTCCACGTTTACGCAGTGCTTCGACAATCTGATCGGACTCGGCCTGTTTGACACGCGGATCATTGGCACCCTGAACAACAAATAGTGGTGCTTTCATCTGATCAACATGGAAGAGCGGTGAGATTGCGGTAAGCAGCTCTTTGTCCTTCTCCGGATCACCGACACGCTCATAAAACAGATTGCGCCCAGATTCCCAATATGGCGGTAGCGAGTTAAGCAGCGTAAAGATATTGGATGGGCCTACATAACTAACCCCAGCAGCGTATACATCCGGGGTGAAGGCCAGGCCAGCGAGAGCCGCATAACCCCCATATGATCCACCATAAATTGCGACTCGCTTCGGATCAACTGTACCTTCTTTTACCAGCCAGTTCACACCGTCGGTGAGATCATCCTGCATGGCTTTACCCCACTGTTTATTGCCTGCCTCTAGAAACTTCTTACCATAACCTGTTGATCCACGGAAGTTCACTTGCAGGACTGCATATCCGCGGCTTGCCAAGAACTGGACATCCGGAATATATCCCCATGAATCCCGGGCCCAAGGTCCACCATGCGGAAGAACAACCAAAGGAAGATTCGATGCCGTCGCACCTTGTGGCAGTGTCAGATATCCATGAAGGTCAAGACCATCCCGAGACTTGAACATAATTGGTTTCATATCCGCCATTTTGGTCTCATCAATCCATGGAGCCGTATCCGCCAGCTTATCGAGCTTGCCTGTTTTGGAATTATAGAAATAATATGTGCCCATCGATTTGTCACTGTATGATATAAAGAGTGCCTGCCCATCATCACTTGTGCTTATAATACCAACCTCTTTGCCAGGCACCTTGGCTTTGATATCCTGCATGAGTGTCTTGAACTCGTTGTCAAAATACTCATAATTGACCTTGTCTGTCTCATAGACTGCTGCAAGGATCTTGCCTTTTTCTTTGGAAGGAATAACATTGCTGACATCCACATCTTTGTTTTCAAAAAGAGTTCTGGTTACCTTCTTTGTTGCCAGGCTATATTCCACGACAGCCATCTTGTCTTGCTCCAGATTGGATACTGCGTACAGGTTTTTGTTGTCGCTTGTGAACATGACAGGAACAAACGTATCTCCCAGATCTGTTGTGAGCAGTGGCTGGAACGGCTGATTCTCCGCATCCCGATACAATAAGGAAGATACATTGCCATCACTGGATATGGCTACACGAATTTTTCCTTCATGGTCTGTCATCCAGCCTGTAATGTTACCCGGATTCTCGGCAGCAATAACTGCCTCCCCTGTCTTGATATTGATACGGTATACGTCAAAAACTCTCGCATCACGCTTGTTCATGCTTACCAAAATTTCATCTGGAATATTCTCCAAAGGATCGACAAGCATCGCTCTTGTATTTGGATAAGGCGTCAGATCTTTGCTATTTTTTCCATCGATATCTGTAATATACAGGTGGTAGTTCTCATCTCCAGCCGCATCCTTTGCATACAACAGCTTGTCATTCGTTGCCCATGCAAAACTAGCAATACTGCGATCTGTTTCACTTGTAATACGTACAGGCTTATCTTGACCATTTGCCGTAACCACGATGTTCATCCGATTGTTCCACGGCTCCATGTAAGCCAGATGTTTGCCATCAGGGGACATTTGAAAACCTGCCTGAGCAGGCTGTTTGAAGAAGTCCTCAAGCGGTGTGACCCCTGCTTTCTTCACATCAAGCCCTAGGGCAAGGTACAGTGCACTAGCAAATTCCCCATGCGTTACTGCTTGTTTTGCATGAAATGCATTACCTTCGATAATGAAATGTTGTTTAACTCGGACAGCATCATTCGCATGTACAGCCGGGATTTGGTCAGCATCACTGTAGATCACCTGTATACCGTTATCCTTCAATTCGAAAGCTCGTGTGAACAACGAAGCCATCTGGGCACGTGTGAGCGGAGCATCTGGCGCATACCCTTTGGTATTACCTTGAATGAGATCACCTTGTTTCAGCGCATAAATGGCTGGTGCTGCTGCATGATCAGACAGAACGTCTGCAAAACCTGTAAGGGTTGCCGGAGCATCCAGTTCAAGCACACGCTGCAGAATAATCGCAGCTTCAGCACGTGTAATAGGTGTTGCCGTTTCTTTCATTCCATCTGTGGTGCCATCTATGTATCCCAGTTGTTGCAGTGTCTGTGTTGCCTTGGAAACGATAGATTCCGAGACAGCCGCCGTAGGTTTGACTGCTTCGGCCGCCTGTACGGCAGGCTGAATCAAGGCAATCGACATGGCCATGGACAGCGTGAGTGCGTACACTTTTTTGCTAATCGAGTTCAAATGTTTTCCCCCTTATAAGTGAATTACAGGATAATGTGGAACTATACGTATCCTATTTTACTATGATTATCCATTTCGGAACAGCGGCAACTCTCCTTGACACGGGTGGTATGTTTAGTTTACTTTTGTGTTCGAAAATCCGTAATTCAACAGCTTGCGTGTCTCAACGAACCGCCCTTCCCTCGTATCTGATCCAAATACAACCGATATTAGCCGTTTGCCATCTCGCTCAGCCGTTCCAACGAAATGATACCCCGTATCCTTGTCATATCCAGTCTTTAATCCATCATTACCTTCATAAGCATATGGACCCCCGATTGAAGATAACATCCAGTTTGTATTGCTCATATAGATCCCCTTTTGGTGCAACGAGACTTGCATTTGATTGGAAACTTTAAGAATCTCGGGGTGATGGTTAAGCAAATATTGGGCAAGCTTGCAGGCATCCATCGCAGTCATTAACGTTTGACCCTGGATATTATGTGGACGATAAGGACCAAGCATAGTCTCGCTTAGACCTGTAGAGTTGGTGAAGTGAGTATCCCCTGACAGACCAATCTCAGCAGCCTTTTGATTCATCCGCTGTACAAATTGATGTTCTGAACCGCTGATATGTTCCGCCAAAGCAACGGTAGCATCATTGGCAGAATATACTGCCACCACTTGGAATAACTCCTGAACAGTGAATCGATCCCCCTGTTTGAGTGCAAGCTGATTCCCGCCAACAGAGCTGGCGTAACGACTAACATTAACAGGATCATCCCAACGAATATCTCCTCTCATTGCAGCCTCCATTACAAGTAGCTCGGTCATTAGCTTGCTGATACCTGCAGGAGCAATCTCTTCGGAGCCATTGTAATCCATCAGCACCTGTTCCGAATTCATATCCATCAAAACAGCCGACTCGGCTTTAATGCCTGGCTTACCAACCAGCATGTCCGGTTTTACTCCCAAATATATAATAACTAGTAAAGTGAATAACATTCCTGCGCGTTTCCACCATATTTTCATCGATTCATCACCTCTTACCTATATAGACGTAGCAAAGAGGCATTTTGTCTGCACTTTTTTGAGAATAAATTAAATTTTTTTTATTTTTTGGTTACAAAAAAAACATGGATTTCTTCCACCCCATGCCAGAGTGTCGAAATCCATGTTTATTAATAATTACTGAGCAACAACTGCTTTATCTGCATTTACAGCCAGATCGCTCAAGTATACGCCAGTTCCATCGCCAATCGCATAGTTCATTACACGTTTGTTAACTGGTGATACCACAGCACGGTACAATGTTGGGAATACTGGAACTTCATCTACCATGTATTGTTGCCATTCATTGTAGATCTCTTTACGTTTCTCTACGTCAAATGCTTCAGCAGAGATACCACGTGCCAGCAATTTGTCGTTCTCTTCACTGGAGAAACGAGGGAAGTTATAGAGTGCATCGCGTCCATACAGACCTGATGGATCAACGTCGATACCAACACCCCAAGCCGCTTGGTACACATCGACATTAGGATCATCTTTACCTGTGTTACCTACACGGTCGTAGAAGTTGTTAAACTCGATCATTTCCAAGTTTACTTTCAGACCGATTGCTGCCCAAGATTGAACATAGTAACGTGCGAGTGGCTCAGCTGTGTCGCCACCTGTCATAGAAATAAAATTGATTTCAAGTGGTGAACCATCTGGCTTCGTACGGAATTCTCCGTCCATTTTATAGCCAGCTTCGTCAAGCAATTTCTTTGCAGCTTCCGGATCATATTTCACACCTGGATTGTTGGAATCATGGAATTCAGGGTGAGAAGGTGGAATCAGTGTTGTTGCATTCCAGCGAAGACCGTTGTAGAAACGTTTACCTACTTGGTCATTATCTACAGCCATCCACATCGCTTTACGCAAGTTTTTATCACCCATTTTTGCGTCAGGATTAGATTTAACTTTATTGTTCTCAGCATCCCATGTTCCCAGTTTGAAACCGATGTACGTATACGCACGGTCGATTGCACCCAGGAATTCAACGTTGGAGAGGTTCGCATTGTCTTTATACTGATCTGTCGGGAAGGAGTCTACCAGATCTACACCGCCAGATTTCAGCTCTTGAACAACCGTTGTCGGGTTGATTACTTTCAATGTTACTTTGTCCAGTTTTGGAGCTCCACGCCAGTAGTCATCGTTTTTAACAAACGTTACAGACTCACCTGGTGTGATCGTTTCTACTTTAAACGGACCAAAACCGATTGGCTTCTCACGTACTTCTTTGGAAGAAGACATTTTCGCAATATCCATACCACCAAAAATATGTTTCGCTAATGGATATGTCCACACGCCGCCTGTCAGCAGGGATGGCGTTGCTTCTTTATACGTAATGCTGATTTTTTTGTCACTCAGCACTTTAATACCAGAGATTGTTTTTGCTTTTCCAGCATGATACTCATCCATACCTACAACACTTGTGAAATTGGAATCATAACGTGGGCCATCATAACCTTTGCCACCGATGACTTCATAAGCAAACTGCAAATCTTCAGCCGTTACCGGCTTGCCATCATGCCAGTTTACATTGTCACGAATCGTGAGCGTAAACGTTTTGCCATCTTCGGATGTTTCATATGTTGCTGCACCATCATTGGTGTAGACATAGTCTTTATCCCAAGTCAGCAAACCTTCGTCAAACCATTGCAAAACTTGCGCATCCGGATTACCGGAATAGAAGTTAAAGTTTAGTGTACCTTCAAAAGCAGTATCGGATACGAGACCATAGGTAAGTGATCCACCCTCGATGGCTGTACCTTCATTCTTTTTAACATTACTGAAGTCTTCAATGGAGTAAACCCCCTCTTCTTTCGCAGGTTTTTCCTCCGTTTTCCCTTCTTCAGTTTTGGCTCCTGGTGCAGGAGTTGCTGCTTCTTTCTCGGAGCACGCCGCAAGCGCCAATACAAAGACCAGCATCATCGTGAAAAATAGTCCTCGTGAAAATAATCCCTTTTTCATGAACCTTTCCTCCCTTTTTTTAACCTCTTCTTTGTCTTGCATCCGTCGCACGTTTCAAGGCCTGTCCGACATTATTTATACTCAACATCAATACCAGGATCAGTAGTGATGCAGGTAGCCAAATCCACCATCTGTATTCCAAGGTTTGCGGATTACGTGCATAACTTACGAGTGTTCCAAGACTTGGTGTGCTTTCCGGGAAACCAAATCCCAAGAAAGACAACCCGGATTCAAGACCAATATTAGCTGCCAGGTTCAATGTCATCGTTACAATGATAATCGAACTTAGGTTAGGAAGAAGCTGCGATACAATAATTTTAAAGTGAGAAGATCCAAGTGTTTTGGATGCTTTAATATACTCGAGTTCACCCTCCTGAAGCGCCTTGGATCGAATCAATCTGGCGATTCCCATCCATAGGAAGGCGGTCATAATGAGCGAGAATGAAACGATATTATATTTCGGTACAGCCGTTACAAAGGCGATAACCATCATCAGGAATGGCAAGATCATGAAAAAGTCCACCACACGCATGAACATATTATCAATCATTCCGCCAAAGTATCCCGAGAGCACACCAACCAGAATGCCAATAAATCCAGTCATTAAGGTTACCAGAATACCGATAGTTAAAGAGTTTCTTGTCCCAATAACAAGCTGACCAAATACATCTCGTCCGCCATAGTCTGTTCCCAGCCAGTATTGAGCGGAAGGTGGCTCATATAGTGCAAACAAATCAACTTTAACAATATCGTCCTGATTCAGAATCATAGAGGTTCCATATACAAGAAGAATGACAAGCCCCAGGAATATGAGCGAAACGAGGGCTACTTTGTCCCTGACCAACTCTCGCCACACAATGCTTAAGCCGGAAGGGCTTTTATCAACCTTCTGCGAAGTTACAATAACATCATTGGTCTTGCTCATCTGTTTTCACCCCGAAATCTTCAAGTTCTTACTTAATGCGAATACGCGGATCGACCAATCCCAGAATAATATCAGACAGCAGTGAGCCTAGAATCGTAGCAATCCCATATAATAATACGAGTGCCGTGACTACACTGAAATCCCGTAATGAGATGGAATTCAGGAACAACTGTCCCATACCCGGGTAGCTGAATATACTTTCAATAAAGATGGTTCCGCCGATCAGCCCCGTAATCTCATACCCGAAAAATGCAGCAATCGGCAACAGGGAGTTTCGCAAAATATGTCTGTTGTAGATTCGGGATTCCGAAGCACCTTTGGCTCTCGCCGTGATTACGAACTCTTTGTGCTTGATATCAATAATCTCACTGCGTAAATATTGTACCGTGGATACAGTGGAGATTAGTGCCATTGATAACGCTGGTAGTAGCAAATGGTGAATCTTGCTTATGACGTATTCAAATGTTCCTGGTGTAAGACCTGGTGCCACACTTCCCCCTGTCGGGAACCATCCAAAACGGAACCCGAAAATCCAGACCATGACCAGAGCGAAAATGAAGAGTGGTGCTGCAAAACCCAGGTACGTATATCCTGTAATTAAACGGTCAGACCAGGTGTCGTTATAACGACCACTGATGATACCGAGTGGAATAGCAATAAGATATGTGAGAATCAGTGTTGCCAATGCAAGCCAGAATGTATTGGCAATCCGTTGACCAATAAGATCTGTTACTGGCATTTTAAAACGGAACGATTGTCCGAAATCACCCATAGCTGCATGCCTGATCCAGTCCCAATACTGTATATACCATGGATTATTCAATCCTAGCCGTTCGCGCTGTTCTTCTAGCGCTTTGGGATCAATACTCGGATCAAGCAGTCCCGTCAACGCGTCACCTGGCATGGCTTTGGCCATCAGGAAGACCAGAATACTGAGCAAAATTATTTGAGGAATCATTATAAATATTCGGCGTACAATAGTTTTCCACATATGGCCTTCAACCTTTCTGAGGTAAAGCTACCCGGTGAGTATCGGAAATGGATTGGAGCGAATAAGCAAGCCCTTCCTCATCGAAGAAATTGCGGTATGAATTTTCATACTCGGATTTGATCTGCTGTCGGAAAGCTATCATTTCCTCACGTTTGGTTGGGTCCATATCCGGAATCGCTGCGATAAGACGTTTGGTATAGATATGTTGGGGATTTTCAAAAATATCATCTGTTGTCCCTTGTTCCACATATCGACCTTTATACATAATTCCAATCTGGTCGCACATATGACGAATAATGCCCAGATCGTGGCTGATAAACAAATAGGTCAGATTCAGTTCTTTCTGAATTTCCTGCATGAAGTTGAGCACCTGGGCTTGTACGGATACATCCAGTGCAGATACAGGTTCGTCAGCGATAATCAGTTTGGGCTTGAGTGCAATGGCACGAGCGATTCCAATCCGTTGACGCTGTCCACCTGAGAATTCATGCGGATACTTGTAGATAGACTCTGGACTCAACCCTACCTTCTCTAATAAGCTACCGACCTGTCTCTTCTCTTCCGTTGCCGTCAGTCGTTCATAGTTTCTTAGAGGCTCAGCAATGATGTCCATAACGCGCTTCTTCGGGTTAAGAGACGAATAAGGATCCTGGAAAATCATCTGTACATCCCGCTGAAGCTGGCGATCTTTGCGTCGTTCTTTGGTCAAATCCCTGCCATTGAATAAAATTTTTCCACTTGTCACATGATTCAGACCAATCACAGCTCTGCCTGTTGTTGTCTTGCCTGAACCGGATTCTCCAACAAGACCGTAAGTCTGGCCTTCTTCAATGGAAAAGCTGACATCGTCAACCGCTTTGACACTGTCAATCTCCCGTTTTAGTAATCCTCCGCGAATCGGAAAGTGTATTTTGAGTCCTTCTACTTCAAGTAATGCCATTATGTTATGCCTCCTCCGCTTGATCAGGGAAATGAAAGTGCTGATAGCAGGTACACCTTACAAAGTGTCCTGGCGCAATTTCATGCATCTGCGGGTTATCTTCATGAGCAGAGTCGCTAATCCATGGAATTCGGGCCTTGAATCTGCACCCCTGCCTTGGAAGATTTTTGAGAGAAGGTACGATGCCTTGAATGACATGTAATTTGGATTTTTCTTCAGTAATCGTAGGGATCGAGTTTAATAATGAACGTGTATAGGGATGTTTTGCATTGGTCATCAATGTAACAATATCCGCTATTTCAACAATTTCTCCTGCATACATGACGGCTACACGATCAGCCATCTCGGCCACTACACCAAGGTCATGCGTAATAAGGATAATACCTGCGTTAATCTCATTCTTCAGCTCTCGGATCAACTCGAGAATTTGCAACTGAATGGTCACGTCAAGTGCTGTTGTTGGTTCATCGGCAATGAGCAGTTCTGGCTTATTGGCAATTGCGATTGCGATAACAATACGTTGCCTCATACCGCCAGATAATTCGTGGGGATATTGCTTATATATTTGTTCGGGACGTGGAATCCCTACCTGGTTCAATAAGTGAATAACCTTATCCCGCTTCTCTCTGGAAGACAGCTTCGGTTGATGAAGAGTGAGAATCTCTTCAATCTGTTCACCTATGATCATTAGAGGATTGAGTGCGGATAGTGGATCCTGAAAGATCATGGCCATTTCTCTTCCGCGCAGTTTGTTTAATTGATTAGGGGATATGTTGGCGATATCTTTCCCTTTATAGAGAATCTGACCTTCGATTTTGGCTTTGTTATGCAATCCCATCAGAGAAAATGCAAATGCACTCTTACCTGAACCTGATTCTCCTACAATAGCCAACACTTCATTTTTCTTAACCTTAAGATTAACGTGATCGACTGCTGCATAATAGTTATCTTCAATTCTGAATGATGTCGTTAAGTCTCTGACTTCCAATAGCTCTTTATTCAAATCAATCACCCTAACCCTGTAATTTCATCAGACTGTATTCATAAGTAGAAGAGTGCATCCACTGTATATTTCCATGTTGTTCCTTAAATTGAACAAAAGTGTATACAAAATACCTTATCGTTAACAGAATCAAGATTATAGTCTTCAATTTAAACCATTGGTCAATTAATGTTGATAATTCCTAGCGGAATTATAAATACAAATAATTACTGTAATCATACGTGTAATTTAAGTTAACGTCAATCATTATTTTGGGATTTATGGAATAAATGTTTTCTATGCTACAGTTTTGGGTAATAGTTTTGGCTAAAAGGTATCTATAGCAGGATTTTAGTGTGAGAGTTAAGTGTGCTCGGGTGGAATTACAACAATATGAGGCGTGTGTACAAAGTTTTTTTGTGTTTATATATAACATGTCTATGACACAATGTGTAGAGTTAATAGCATATGATTTGGGAGTAACTTAGTTAGTGTAAATTACATGTCACATTTAGGGGGATTTTGTCGTTTCATAGAATCTCTGCTTAGAGGTCATATGAAGCTTATATATATACATTTATTTAAGGTTTGTAAGATAAACGTAAAAATCTAGTTATTATAGTATAGTTTTATTTAATTGTTGCTGTAAAGAGTTAATTGTTACTTTTGAACATTTATTTTACAAAAGAAAGAAAAAAGTCCTGCAAAAAGCAGGACTTTACTAATAAATATTCATAATTACGCATATATACTATTACCTTTGTGGTGCCAATGGTGGCCTTTTACCACGTTTTAAATCACGAATACTCAAATCAAAGTCCATCTGTAGATGAGGATAGTCCGGAAAGTTAGTCCAGTCTCCACCCCAGGTGAAACCTAGCTCTTTAGCTAAATCGACAACCTCCATCCAATCTGCCTTGCCATTGCCATTATCATCTCGTTCCATATCCCAGACAATATCTCCATCAGGGGTTCTTAAGGCAAAATCAATGGCTAGTCCATAGTTATGATAAGACTCCCCGCCTCTTGCATTGGTGACAATATTCCCAGAAGATGAGCGTCCCTGTGCAAAGAGAGCATCTTGTTCCTCCACACTCCGATATCCATGCGTAATCACAACTTCTATACCTCGCCTGGCAGCCATACGGACTAATACACCTTCACTTTCGGCAACAGCTGGATGCAAACCGGTAATTGGCAAAGGCTCAGGAATTATTTCATCTTGCCATATCTCTCCCAAGTCCCCTTTTTGTTGCAACCATACAAATACAATGGATAGAATAATCGTTGCGATGATCCAGTTTCTCAGGCTTTTCTTCCTTCGCTGTCTTAGCTTACGTAGTGATGAATTCATATACTCTCCTACACTTTTTCTACTCATCAAGCTTTAATTCTTTTTTAAAGGCTTCATTTCAGGTAAACTAACTTCTATTATAATTCATCTCAGCTGTGAAAGCTTCTTCTGCAAAAATTACATGATTATACGTTTTCATTTTCTTGAATTTTCATATGGTATCCTTATTCTTATCCTTAGATTTATAGTATTTAAGAACACAAAAAAAGCAGTCGGCTTATAGCCGGCTGCTCTTGTATGCAAACTGAGTAAGACTACTCAGTTGTGTATGGCAACAATGCGATTTGACGGGAGCGTTTGATTGCAATCGTCAGCATGCGTTGATATTTAGCGCTAGTACCTGTTACACGGCGTGGCAAAATTTTTCCACGTTCGCTGATAAATTTACGAAGCAAGTCCGTATCTTTATAATCGATGTGAGTAATTTTGTTCGCTGTGAAGAAGCACACTTTACGACGTTTGTTACGACCACCACGACGTGCCGGTCTTTTATCGTCTCCGCCTTCTCTTTGCTTGAAGCCCATGCTTTTCAGTCCTTTCCTATCATGTAACCGATAACTCGTACGAGTAACGGCTCACGTTAAAATGGCAAATCATCATCCGATATATCAATCGGTTTTCCGTCATCGGAAAAAGGATCCTGATTGTTGCTACGCGCAGCATTATTGTTGCTTGCACGTCCGCCGCCGCCTCCATAAGAAGGCTCTTCACGCATAGGTTGACCCCCGCCGCCACCGCCTTCGCGGTTAGCTGACTCCAAGAAACGAACATTATCGGCAATGACTTCGGTCACGTATACACGTTTTCCTTCGTTATTCTCGTAGTTACGTACTTGAATGCGTCCTTCGACTGCAGCCAGACGACCTTTACGCAAATAGTTTGCACAAGTCTCGGCAAGCTGTCTCCAGGTTACGACCGGAATAAAATCTGCTTCCCGCTCTCCTCCTTGGCTTGTAAACGGTCTGTCTACCGCCAAAGTAAATTGTGTCACAGCTACTCCTGCTGGAGTATAACGTAACTCAGGATCCCGGGTTAACCGGCCGATCAGAATGACACGGTTCAACAATGTAATCCCCTCCTTCTGAGCGTATTGGTGCGATAATCACGAGTTAATGTCTTAGGCAGACTTAACGTCGTTGGTAATGAGATAACGAATTACTTCGTCAGAAATTTTCATGAGACGCTCAAGCTCAGTAACTACTGCTGGTTCAGCAGTGAAGTGTACCAGAACATAAACACCATCACGGAATTTCTTGATCTCATACGCAAGACGGCGTTTACCCATAACGTCGTGAGCTGTAACCTCACCACCGCCGTTGGAGATGATGCCTTGGAATTTATCGACTGTAGCTTGAACAACTTCTTGCTCAACGTCAGGACGAATAATGTACATCACTTCATATTTGCGCATAATTTTCACCTCCTTATGGACTCTGGCCCTCAATCCAGGTTGAGAGCAAGGAACGAGCACAAACTCGAACTATATTAATATAACAAATGCACAAACGAAATGCAAGCAAACGTTCCCTGTACATATTGGTACATAATCCCCATCATGTTTAGACATCAGATGGAACACACTACAGAAGTAACACTGATCTCATTCTGTGGAGGAGGCTACTTATTATGGGTGAAAGAACCGAGTTCGAACCTGGTGACAAAGCGCCGAATGATGGAGAATACACTGAAGTCGGGGAGAAGAGTTTTCACACGGAGATTAATGATCCCAAGCGAGTCACGCTAAAAAAAGGTGAAGCCTTTCCGGAAACGAGCAATCACAATCGCAAGTGGAAAAAGCTGACTAAAGCTCGCGTTCACTAAGTTTTTTTCAGTACCACGTATATAAAACGGTAGTTAGCACATAATACAATCAGGCGGTACACGAGAGAGGTGTGGTTCCGTTGGACAACGAAGCCGATTTTTCGATGTTGGAGATGCATCACGTAATATAAGAAGCTTGTGGGTGTGTAAGACTTCAATCCGAAGCACAGGTATTGCTACAAGCAGTACAGCCAGCGTTTCTGTCGTTACGACCGATTGTGATCTAACTAAACATGTACCGCCGGATAAAGAGCCCGTCAGGGCTCTTTATTTTTTTATACGAGGCCACATTATACAATTTTCCAAAAAAATATAAGAAACAAAATAAAAAGACTATCCAATAGGCTAGTCCCTTCAAGTTGTTTATGATGACTCCAGTCCATGGAGTTATGTAAGCATTGCATTTTCGCAAAATCTAAATGACTTAAGTGGCGGAAAGGGTGGGATTCGAACCCACGCACGCTGTGACACGCCTAGCTGATTTCGAGTCAGCCCCCTTGGGCCTCTTGGGTACCTTTCCGCAGCAAAATTGATTATATCACGCCTGTAGTCGGAAAGCAATACCTATACCCTGTCTGCATGAAAACGCTATTTCACTATTACGTTTCATCACCGCGATATGGCTAGATCATGCATCTAAAACACCGGATATATGTTTTCCTCTTCCACCCTACCCTCAGGATTCCTCATCCTCTTCTACCGAGCGTAACACTTTTTTCATGTTTTTCTCGAACTTGGCCCGAGGAATCAGTACGCTATGTTTGCAACCAACACACTTGATCCGAATATCCATCCCCATCCGAATGATCTCCATCTCATTGCTTCCACAGGGATGTTGCTTTTTCATCTGTACGATATCTCCAAGCTGGAAACTTTTACGCTCCACCTGCACCATCTCCCTCATCATTATCCATCGCAGCCGCCTGCTCTAATGCAGCCAATTTGCTTCTCTCATGGTACTCGAGTATTTTCTTCACATCTCCCTGAATTTGACGTTCGACCGAAGACCGGGAGTTCGGCATACATTCCGCTACCACACGAATGACATAATCAGAAGTAGACATCGACTGAATACCTAGCACATCCGGTACCTTCACAATATTCAGATCTCGTTCCTCAATACCTGCGAGCGATTGCTTCACCAGATGTACGGACTCATCCAGCGTCAGATCAGCCTTCATCGGGATATCCACTACAGCAAGCGAATTAGACATCGAATAGTTAGTCACACTTGCAATTGTACCATTCGGAATGATGTGTACTTCTCCCTGCCAGCTTACCAGTTTGGTTGTTCTTAGACCAATGACTTCAACAGTTCCTTTGAACGTGCCTGTCTGAATCACATCTCCTACAGCAAACTGATCTTCTAAAATAATAAAGAATCCGGTAATGACATCTTTCACTAAACCCTGAGCACCAAAACCAATTGCAAGCCCGAGCACACCGGCACTAGCTAACAGTGGCCCAACTTGAACATTGATCTCCGATAACAGTAACAAAATCATAATGAAATTACATGTTATCGAGGTTGCATTTTTCAACAACTCACCAATCGTTACGAATCTGCGCGGGTTGACGCGAATTTTGCCTTCCTGTTTCCGTGCCATCGAACGATCAATAACCCGGGACACCACTTTAATGACAATACGACTGATAATAAAAATAATGAGGATACGAATCGAACTGAACATGATGTTAAGCCACATATCCGTATCCGAAATTTTAGCCCACACTTTATCCGTCCAACGAATGGCTTCATCCACAGTTGATGCATAAATGCCGACATTATTACCAGCTTGCGCAAAATAAAATGACATCAAAGTCTGATTCCTCCTCTACATCGGTATGTTATCATAGCTGTCTTCGGTTTTGAAATAGAGGCCGCGAATCTCAACAAACTCATCACGAATAATTTTCTGTACTCGCATCAGATCCTCTTTTGGAAACTGAATACACAGTGCACAGCCCGCTGTAATCTCCTTAGGTGTCGGAAACAAGTCAATCTCGATCTCAGCAAACTCTAATAGCATCTCTGCTCGCAGTGCCTGCTGCGTTGAATCAAACGCAATCAACATCCAATCGTTCAGCCATTCGTCCATGTCCTGCTCCTTTCAAGCTACAACCACTCTCAGGTAAAAAGCCTGTCCTTCCGAAGTATAAAACACTCTACCTTTCCATATACTGATACTACTATTCCAAGGGAAAGGATAGATCCTATGAATCCTACTTCGCGTTCCTTTTCATCACAAGATCTGACCAGCCTGAAAGTTCCTCATACTGATCCAGGTGTGCATTCTGCCATTGTACATCGTTTAATGTTCCATCTCTATAAAGCTCATTCCTTGCAAAATGTAGTGATTGTCTGCATCGGTACAGACCGTTCCACCGGTGACTGTCTCGGACCGCTAGTGGGTACGTCACTGGCAAAATGGGACAGCCCTCTGTTCCATCTATATGGCACATTGGATGAGCCGGTTCATGCTGTAAATCTGCAAGACACACTCCACAAAATCTACAACACCCATCAAAATCCGTATGTGATTGGTATTGACGCCTGTCTTGGCCAATCCTCTAGTGTCGGTTGTATCCAGGTCGTAAACGGCCCGCTCAAGCCTGGCGCAGGCGTAAATAAAGAATTACCGCCGGTCGGCGATATCCATCTGACAGGTATCGTTAACGTCGGCGGTTTTATGGAATACTTTGTGCTTCAGAACACACGGCTTAGTCTCGTTATGCGGATGTCTGAAATTATAGCAAGCAGTCTGTACTCGGCCATTCGGGAATGGCACACTCGTTCTACTCTGCTTGCTGTGCCAGAGTAATAGCTTCCTTCTCCTCTGGGGAAAGTGTATACGTTGACTCTCCCCCTTTTAGAGGTTTTGCATATACATATGAACCATCACGATTGAATAATCCCGTAAGGATCATACCATCCTGACTTTCATTAATCATGGCTATCGAAAAGCTCAGGTCGCTACCACGCTCTCCATAAGCGTTGTATCTTTTCACACCGACCTTGCCCTGAATACGAGCCAGCTTCTGCAATGCTGTTTGCAACTGATTCGTTTGCAGTTTGTGTTCGTCCTCAATGCTGTCCATCTGAATCTTCAGATTAATTAGTAGGGACTCCAAATCCTCCACACCACTGCCAGCCATCATGGCTTCGTATTTACGTTTAAACTTCCGTAACTTTGCCCCTTGAGCAATACTCACGATCAGCAAAATCACCGTAAGCAATGCCAATCCGCCAATAATCCATAACAGCTGTTCCAGAATCAGCTCATTTAATTCAGCCATGTAAGTGCAACTACCCCTCTATGTTTTTGATCAGATTCACGTCTGTCCGTAGTTCTTAGCTTTTATTATAAATCAACCCGTTATTCAAGGAATTAATCATATATTTCCATTTTGAACAACAGAACGTTGAACAATTTTGTTACTCCCTATTTCACTGCTGTCAGCTCAGTAATGGCCCGAATGAGTTCATCGACCTCTTCATGGGAAGAGTTGTATCCAACGCTTGCTCTGACAGCCCCGGTAGCTGTTGTACCTGCTGACTCATGCGCAAGTGGAGTACAGTGAAATCCTGAACGAACCGCAATACCATAATTCCGATCCAGCCGGAATGCAAGCTGAGCTGAATCATATCCCTCAATTATAAAGGATACTAATCCTGAACGAGGTTGTCCAATGTCCGGGCCCAACAGTTGAATACCTTTGATCGAAGAAAGCCCATTCATTATAAGTTGCGTTAACTCCCACTCATGCTGATAGATGGAAGCAGGTGTCATGGCAAGTACATGCTTCACCCCCGCTCCTAACCCAGCAATCCCCACCGTATTAGGAGTCCCTGCTTCATATCGATCTGGACGCACTTTAGGCTGTTCTACTGCCTCGGATTGACTACCTGTACCTCCATGAAGGAGAGGTTGCACATCAAGCTCAGGAGCGATGTATAAGCCGCCTGTACCTTGGGGTCCTAACAATCCCTTATGTCCTGGAAAAGCGAGCATATCAATGCCTAGTTTTCCTACATCCACTGGCATTACCCCAACACTCTGAGCTGCATCCACCAGTAAAAGAGCGTGATGTTGACGGCATAGTTCTGAGATTTCTCCAATTGGCAAAATGCTCCCTAGAAGATTAGAACTGTGCGTACATACGACCAAACGGGTGTTTTTCCGAAACATCCGCTCCATCTGTTTTAAGTCTATGGCTCCATAAGCTGTGACGGGTACATAATCAACCTCAATCTTACCCTGTCTGCGAAGGAACTCCAGAGGGCGCCGAACTGAATTATGTTCCGCCATGGTGGCTATAACATGATCACCCTCTTGAAGCACACCCTGAATTGCAAGATTAAGAGCTTCTGTTGTGTTTGAACCAAATGCAATATCATTAGGGTTTCTAATACCAAACAGAGTCGCTAAGCCTTTTCTCGTTTCAAACAAAACCCTGCTCGCCTGCACAGCCATACGATGACTCCCCCTGCCTGGGTTAGCCCCTGCAAATTCGAGGGCATTCATCATTGCCTCACCAACAGCAGGTGGTTTAGGCCATGATGTTGCTGCATGATCCAGATAGATTGTGTTCTCCATCCTCCTACCACCTCAGCTCATAAGAAATAATTACAGGATTTGTTTACAAACAAAGAATGACATATCGTTTCTCCAGAACACAGAGTCGATATGTCATGACATGAGTAGCTCTGCATGTTGTTAATGATGCACCCGAGTTGTTATTGCAACAGTTCTAATAATCGTTCGAGATCTTGTTTGCTATAGTAGTTGAGCTCTATTTTACCTTTATCTTTCTGACCATGTTTAATTTTCACTGTCGTTTTAAATCGTTCCCGAAGTGACTCTTCCAAGGTGTCGATAAACGGATCTTTCTTCTTTAGCTTGGACTTAGCCTTCACTTCACCTGGTTTGGAACGATCAAGTTGTTGCACTGCCTCTTCCAGCTCACGCACACTCCACTGCTGATCAATGGACTGTTTAGCTAGCTGTTTGACCAGGTTTTCATCCTTCACACCAACAATGGCACGTGCATGTCCCATTGACAATGTTCCACGTGAAACATGATCCTTTACTTCCTCTGGCAAAGCCAATAATCGTAAAAAGTTAGCGATGTGAGAGCGTGATTTACCAACCTTCACGGACAACTCTTCTTGGGTCAAAGAGAATTGATCCATTAATCCCTGGTAGGCAACTGCTAGTTCCATTGCATTCAGATTCTCCCGTTGCAGGTTCTCAATCAGGGCTATTTCCATAACCTGCTGATCATTAAACGTACGAACAACAGCTGGAATGGTAGCATTACCACAATACTGTGATGCCCTAAACCTGCGCTCGCCTGCAATAATCTCATATCCTCGGAGTACAGGACGAACGATAATGGGTTGGATCACACCGTGCTGCCGGATCGATTCCGCCAGTTCATGTATTGCTTCCTCATCAAATGCTTTACGCGGCTGATAAGGGTTAGCCCGCAGTTGACTAATCGGGATTTCTACGACTTTATCATCGTCATTAATTGAAAGCGAAGGAATGAGGGCATCAAGTCCTTTTCCAAGCCGCTTACTCATAAGAAATCACTTCCTTTGCGAGCTCTAAATACACTTCCGCTCCTCGGGAACGGGGATCATACGTTATAATGGATTGCCCGTGAGATGGTGCCTCACTCAGCCGTACATTACGCGGAATAATCGTTTGATATACCTTTTGCTGAAAATACTTCTTCACTTCTTCTATAACTTGAATGCCCAGATTCGTCCGAGCATCAAACATCGTCAGTAACACGCCTTCAATCTGAAGAGAGGTATTTAAATGTTTTTGCACCAGCCGAACCGTATTCAGCAATTGGCTTAACCCTTCCAATGCATAATACTCACACTGAATCGGAATAATCACGGAATCGGAGGCTGTTAGCGAGTTGATCGTCAACATTCCGAGCGATGGCGGGCAATCAATAAGAATATAATCATAATTATTTCTAACTTGTGCGAGTGCCTTTTTCAGACGAACTTCTCGCGATATGGTGGATACCAATTCGATCTCGGCTCCGGCAAGTTGAATTGTTGCAGGTATGATATGAAGTCCCTCAATTTGTGTCTCCGCGATCGCTTCCTGAGGAGGCACATCATTAATTAGGACATCATATATACAATTCGCCACATCTGCTTTATTAATTCCGACTCCGCTCGTTGTATTTCCTTGGGGGTCAATGTCAACAAGCAGTACCTTCTTCCCGAGTGAAGCAAGTCCTGCACCCAAGTTAACCGATGTCGTTGTTTTCCCCACACCGCCCTTTTGATTTGCTACGGCCATAATCTTAGACAATACCTTCACCTCAAATAAAATAGGAGTCTTTTCTTGTAGGTTGTGAGTTACAGTTAACAATAAGCAGGCGGCCACCGTCCACAAGAACAACAACTACCGTTTCCTTAACAGAACGATTTGTTCCCTTCACGTCGCATGAAAAACGGACTATATAGACAGAAAAAGCGGCCATTGCCGCCTTAAGCTTCAATTATTTGCGTTTTGGAATATGAATAACAATTTCGTAGTGATCCTCATGATCCGCTTCTTTTGTTTTGATATCCATACCTGAGCCTGTTACCATATCGATAGATTGACGAATCGTGTTAAGTGCCAGTCTTACATCCTTAGTAAAAGATATCCGCTTGGACTTTTTAATCTTGGAAGCTTCCTTATAAAAAGCAACACGTACCTCTGTCTGCTTAACATTCAATTCCTTGTCGATAATCTCGCCCAGCAATTTCAATTGCAGTTCTTCCGTATCCAGCGACAATAAGGCTCTTGCGTGACGTTCAGATATTTTGCGCTCCATCAAGGCTGTTTTCACACCTTCTGGAAGATTCAACAACCTAATCTTGTTAGCAATGGTAGATTGACTTTTACCAAGTCGTTGAGCAAGGCTCTCCTGTGTCAACTGATGCAAATCTATCAACTTTTGGTAGGCAACCGCTTCCTCAATCGAGGTTAAACCTTCACGCTGCAAGTTCTCAATTAACGCAATGGATGCGGCCTGAGAGTCGTTGAATTCACGCACAATGGCCGGGATGTGCTCAAGACCTAGTTTGCGAACAGCACGCCAGCGGCGTTCCCCAGCGATAATCTCATATGATCCATTACGAACCCGAACAACAATAGGTTGAATAACACCATGTGTTCTGATTGTTTGCAGTAACTCATCAATTTTATCATCATCAAAAATAGTACGGGGTTGATATGGGCTACTCACAATTTCGTTAACCGGAACCTGTTTAATCTCGTCTCCGTTATTGCGCTCCGCCAAACCAAACAACTTCGAAAATTGTTCTTTCATTCCGTAGATTACCACCTAGTTTCGTAATAGCTCCCACATTAGCAGGTGCTTCTTATTCCATAAGCGAGACTTCATACTCATCGTTCCTGAAATAAGTTATGCCATTCGTATTGCCCTGCTGCGAAACAGCATCAAATGCTTAACCATCTATTGATATGAACTAATCTAAGATCACTGTTTACGCAGGAACTGATACTTCTATTCTATCATCTTTTTCACCATAATCCTATGTTTACCTATTCTTTAAAAGAATCAAATTTTCCTGCTTTTTTATTCTGTTTATTAGGAAAATAAAATGAATGACTACCTATATAAGTTGAACTAAAGATGTTTACACTGAGCACTCCGATGACAGAATAACCTTCCCATCGCTGTTATCCCCGGATTTTTTTGATTCCCTTTTCTAAAGGGAAAAATCCGATGATAAGCTTATGCTTCCGATGTAGCTTTCTTGCAGAAAGCTTTTAGCCGACCGCTTCGCTTTTTCAGGTTTTTTCTTTCCTCTCCGTTTCTGTGTAAATAAAAATAGTTCAAATTATATAAATCCTGATGAACTAAAATTATTCCAGCCCTGATTTTGTATATGAAAATCTCATCCCACCGTATGCATTTAATTTAACTCAGTTCTAATTTAGAAAACACAAAAAAATAGAGAATGTTTCACGTGAAACATCCTCTATTTCCATCTGGTCATTCAACATGTTATTTTGTTTTTGTCCCTATGTCACAATACTACACGAGTGGAGTTTTAAGTGGTGTCCCCGGTTTACGTGGATACTTATGTGGTGTCTTATCAAACTTCTGAATCAAAATAATATGACGTTCTGATTCCTCCACCGGCAGCTGGAATGGATGAACAGCCTTCACCCGTCCTTTCAGCTGATTAAAGCTGAACTCTGCTTCCTTCATTTCATCCCGCGGGTCTCCGCCCTTCATTGCAGCGAACATACCGCTTTTACGTACAAAGGGAAGGCAGAATTCATTCAGTACCGCGAGCTTGGCTACCGCCCGTGCAGTAACCAGATCATAGCTGTCTCGATATCCTTCTTTGCGGCCCAGTTCCTCAGCACGACCATGGATTAATTCGACCTGCTCCAGACCAAGTGTATCCACTACATACTGTAAGAAACCAATCCGTTTATTCAATGAGTCGATGATTGTAAGCTGGATATGTGGAAAACAAATCTTAAGCGGGATTCCTGGGAATCCTGCTCCTGACCCGATGTCAGCCAGTTTGTTTACTTTGTTCATATCCGTATAAAACGCTAACGATACCGAATCATAGAAATGTTTGGTATATACTTGCTCCCGATCTGTAATACCGGTAAGATTCATTTTTTCATTCCAGGAGACAAGTTCTTTATAATACAATTCGAACTGTTCCAGCTGGAGTTCTCCTATTTCCAAGCCATGCTCCTTCAAGCGTTGTTGCAACTGCTGTTGAATATCGTCCATTATTGTCCCCTTGCTGCGGTAACGCGGTTATAATGCTCAAGATAGACAAGCAAGATAGAGATATCAGCAGGCGTTACACCCGCAATACGAGACGCCTGACCAATGGAGATCGGGCGAATTTTCGCCAGCTTCTGCTTGGCTTCCATCGCAAGACCATGAATCTCATCATATACGATCGTGTCTGGAATTTTCTTTTTCTCCATTTTTAGCAAACGTTCCACGTGGATCAATTGCTTCTCAATATAACCCGCATATTTAATTTGAATTTCGACTTGTTCCTTCATATCAGCAGTCAATTCCACCTCGGAAGGAGATACTTGCTCAATCCAGTCATATCCAATCTCCGGACGACGCATCAGGTTCAGCAATGTGCTTCCATCCTGGATCGGTGTAGAACCGATCTCTTCCAGTTTGGCATTAACTTCAACAGGACGTACCTTTGAATCTTTCAAACGTGCAATCTCCTGCTCGACTTTCGCCTTTTTATCCAGGAAAGATGCATACCGATCCTCGGTAATCAGTCCAATGTCATGACCAATCTCCGTAAGGCGCATATCTGCATTGTCATGACGGAGCAGCAAACGATACTCGGCACGAGATGTCAGCAAACGGTAAGGCTCATTGGTACCTTTGGTAACGAGATCATCAATGAGTACTCCAATGTAACCTTGGGAACGATCAAGTACAATAGCCTCTTTGCCCTGCACTTTACGTGCTGCATTGATACCAGCCATGACCCCTTGTCCTGCCGCTTCCTCATATCCGGATGTACCATTGATCTGACCCGCTGTGAACAGCCCTGGCAGACGTTTTGTTTCCAGAGATGGCCACAATTGCGTTGGAACCATCGCATCGTATTCAATTGCGTAACCGTTACGCATCATTTCCACTTTTTCCATACCCGGAATCGAACGAAGAACAGCCAGTTGTACATCCTCTGGCAGACTTGTAGATAAACCCTGTACGTAATACTCCGATGTATTTTTACCCTCCGGCTCCAGGAAAATCTGATGCTTTGGCTTATCGCTGAAACGTACAATTTTATCCTCAATGGATGGGCAATAACGCGGCCCTGTTCCCTCAATCACACCTGAGAACATCGGCGCACGATGCAGATTATCATTAATAATCTGATGTGTTTCCACAGATGTATACGTCAACCAACAAGGTAGCTGCTCATTCGTAGAAGATGTTGTCTCATAGGAAAAGAACTTCGGCTCATCATCGCCGGGCTGAATTTCAGTTTTGCTAAAATCAATTGTATCCTTATGCACACGCGGTGGTGTACCCGTTTTGAAACGTACAAGCTCGAAGCCCAGCTCACGCAGATGCTCCGACAATTTCAGAGATGGCTGCTGATTGTTTGGTCCGCTTTCATACATCAGCTCGCCCATAATGACTTTACCGCGCAGGTATGTTCCTGTTGTCAGCACTACAGCTTTGGCACGATATTCTGTACCTGTTTGAGTGACAACTCCTACACACTGACCATCCTCTACGATTAGACGATCTACCATGCCCTGACGCATGGTTAGATTAGATTCTTTCTCCATCGTTTCTTTCATTGTATGCTGATAAGAGAACTTATCCGCTTGCGCACGTAGCGCATGAACGGCAGGTCCTTTACCCGTATTGAGCATCCGCATTTGGATAAAGGTTTTGTCGATATTCCGGCCCATTTCCCCGCCCAGTGCATCTATTTCCCGTACAACGTGTCCTTTTGCCGGCCCACCAATGGATGGGTTACAAGGCATGAAAGCCACCATGTCGAGGTTGATCGTAATCATCAGAGTTTTTGAACCCATTCGGGCCGCTGCAAGAGCTGACTCTACCCCGGCATGTCCTGCTCCAACGACAATAACATCATATCTGCCGCCATCAAAAGCCATGTGTATTACCTCCTTATTTTGCTGTTATCTATATGAAAACCAACACTTCCTGGCAACAACATCATTCCATCCTTTGACAACGGGCAGAAATTGTACCTTCCCATCATACACAACCATTTCATTGAAAGAAACGATAAAATGATTTACTTTCCTAGGCAGAACTGGGAGAAAATCTGATCTATTAATGCGTCATGCGCTGTATCTCCCACGATCTCTCCAAGCTGCTCCCATGCCAAACGAACATCGATCTGGATCATATCAATCGGAACAAACTGATCCGCAGCCTCATACGCATCAATCAGAGATTGCTTTGCCTTTTTCAATAAGGCAATGTGGCGAACGTTACTTACATACGTCAAGTCAGCAGACTCCAGCTTTCCACTGAAAAACAGCGTCGAGATGGCGTCTTCCAATCGATCAACGCCCAGATCATCCTTCACAGACATCGGAACAAGCCGCTCCTCCGGAATGTAACGGAGCAAGACGTCACGGTCAATCTGTGGCGCTAAGTCCATTTTATTCATAATGATAATTGATTGTCTACCGCGGATTTGTTCCAGCAATTCAATCTCATCCTGATGAAGAGGCTCAGCTGCATTCACAACCATCAGAATCAGATCCGCATCATTGACAGCTGAACGTGAGCGCTCGACCCCAATCTTCTCAACAATATCCATTGTCTCCCGAATCCCTGCTGTATCGAGCAACTTCAAAGGGATATTGTTTATTGTAATGAATTCTTCAATGACATCCCGGGTCGTACCCGGAATATCAGTCACAATGGCCCGGTTATCTTGAGCAAGTGTATTCATTAATGAGGATTTACCTACGTTAGGTCTTCCAACGATTGCTGTCGTGATGCCTTCACGTAATATTTTGCCTTGTTCTGCTGTCGTGAGCAACTTATCAATCTCAGCCATAACCTCACTGGATTTTTCTTTTATAAATTCAGACGTTAATGATTCCACATCATGCTCAGGATAATCGATATTTACTTCGATATGAGCCAGTGTCTCTACCAATGTATATCTCAACTCACGCAACTTGGAGGAGAGTTTACCTTCTACCTGCTTCAGTGCTACCGAGAAAGCACGATCCGACTTCGAACGAATCAGATCCATGACTCCTTCAGCTTGGGACAAGTCAATCCGTCCATTGAGGAAAGCGCGTTTCGTAAATTCACCCGGTTCAGCCAAACGGATGTTCAGCTGCAGTAGCAGATCCATCACCCGCTTAACAGATACGACACCACCATGTGCACTAATCTCAACAACATCCTCTGTGGTGAAGGAACGAGGCGCACGCATCACCGTGACCAGTACCTCTTCAATCTTTTCACCATGGCCAGGATCTATAATGTGCCCGTAATGAACTGTATGGGAAGGTGCCTGAGTCAAAGGTGTTTTGCTGCGGAAAATCTTCTCTGTCTCGGTCACCGCATCCGGCCCGCTGATTCGAATAACGGCTATGCCGGCTTCACCAACCGCCGTAGATATGGCTGTAATCGTATCGCTAATCATTGTGATCTCTCCCTACTCTCTATAATGAAGTTGTCATCCATCCCATTCCGGAGAACGCCAACACATATTCAACTCAATGGGTACACTACTATCGCATATGCTTCGGTACGAAAAAAGCAATGGCTTCTGCACCGGGCAGGCAGCCATTGCGTCATCAATTGCGTGTTATTTCAACGTAATAACCACACGCCGATTGGGCTCTTCGCCCTTACTTAAAGTCTTAATCTGCGGGTGATTTTGCAGTTTGGCATGAATCACTTTACGTTCAAGCGGAGGCATCGGCTCTAGCATAACTTCCTTACCTGTACGGATTGCTTGTCCAGCCAATCGTTCAGCTAGATCTTCAAGCGTTTTCCGCCGGCGCTGACGGAAGTTCTCCGCATCAAGTACGATGCGAACGAAGCTTTCCGAGTACCGATTGGCTACGATATTGGTCAAATACTGAAGAGCATCCAGCGTCTGTCCACGTCTGCCAATAATCATGCCGAGGTCTTCCCCGGAAATATTGAAGATGTGACCATCCCGCTGTTTCTTGATATGCACTTCCACATCCAACCCCATACCTGCCGCAACCTCTTTCAAAAACGCAGCCGCTTCTTCATAGGGATTATGGACTGCTACACCCTCAAGTAATGCTTCAATCTCAGGTTCAGGTGTGGCTGGTTTGATCGGCTGCGGTGCAGCTTCGGGTACGGGCAACAAGCTCACTTCAACTTTAGCAGCCTTCACCCCGAACAAACCCAGGAATCCTTTTGACGGCTGCTCTAAAACTTGTATCTCGACCTTGTCCCGGCTCACGCCAAGCTCAGCCAATCCTTGGTTTACAGCATCTTCAACGGTTTTTCCTGACGTAATGACTGTGGTCATTTCGATTTTTTGGCCCCTTTCGACCCTTTCCCAGAGACGGTTGCCTTGCCACCGTTTTTGCGTTTAGCTCCATTTTTGGAAGAGCTGCTTTGCTTCACGTTGACCTCGGCCACAACTTTATCATTATTCCGGTAAAGGAAATAGTTTTGCACGATGGTGTAGATATTACTGTAGAACCAGTAAAGCGGCAACGCTGACGGGAACTGATATGACATAACAAAAATCAAAATCGGATACACCCACAGCATGAACTGCATTGGGCCAATCTGCTGTGCAGGATTCATACGCATCATCATCCACGTTTGAATGAACGTTGTGATGGCAGCCAGCACTGGCAAAATAAACAGGTGATCCGGTGATCCCAGTTGGAGCCACAAGAAATCATGCGTTCTCAGACTGGAGTTTCCGTAAATGGAGTTATAAAGTGCGATGTAAATCGGCATCTGAATGATAAGAGGCAGACAGCCGGCCATCGGGTTAACCTTGTTCTCCTGAAACAATTTCATCGTCTCTTGCTGAACTTTCTCAGGTGTATCTTTATACTTGGCTTGAATCTCCTTCAGCTGCGGCTGAATGGCCTGCATCGCTTTGGAGCTGCGGACCTGTTTCATCGTCAATGGTAAAATCAATGTCCGTACAATAAGCACCATCACCAGGACAGCCAGTCCATATTCACCGCTAAACCAGTTAGCGAATGTATCGAGCGCCAGTGAGAACCAGTACACGACATTGGCTTGCCAGAATGATTCACTATTCTTCAGATCTTCCGTTGTAACCCCTGCACCTTGTGGAGTACATCCGGCGAGTACAGTGACCATTGCAATGACTGCAATGAGGAGAATCCACTTCCCCTTAGATGTCTTCAATCGCGACACTTCATAACCCCTCTCTTAACCATTCCATTCCACCGTAAATCATACCATAATTAGGAGGACAAATAAACCGAAGCTTACCGCTTGCACGACTTCAACAGGGAGGCCTTACGCAGTACATGTAACAGACTTTTTTCCATTTCCTTATAGGGCATGCCTAATGCACCTTTGCGGACGATGAAAATCAAATCCATCTGCGTAACAATCTCTTGTTCATGATGACGTACAATTTCCTTGATCATGCGTCTCATCCGGTTACGCACGACAGCGTTTCCTATTTTTTTGCTACAGGATACGCCCACCCGGAATTGTTCGGTATCTTTACGGCGGCAACCATACACCACGAATTGATGATTGGCAAACGATTTTCCAAACCGATATACACGGCTAAAATCCGCACGGTTTCGCAGACGCAGTCTTTTATACACGGCGCTTCTCCTTGCTGTCCTTCATCAACGTTATTGACGGAGGTATCATTACTAATTTAGTATAGGCTTTCTTGATCGACGGTAAACCGTCTTGGCGACAGTTGTATATAAGGAAAGTTTCTGAAAAAGAGAAACTTAACCAACAATTATGATTAGCTAACTGGTATGCTTCTTCACAGCCTGTAAAGCAATGAATTACGCTATATAACCAGCCTGAATAATCCCGTTTTAAGAAAAAAAAGACCACCTCGGTGGTCTTCAGATGCATTAAGCACTCAGGACTTTACGGCCTTTCAGGCGACGTGCAGCCAAAACTTTACGGCCGTTTTTTGTGCTCATTCTTTTACGGAAACCATGAACTTTTTTACGCTTGCTAACGTTCGGTTTGAATGTAGGTCTCAATGTATTGCACCTCCTTACAAGGAAATACTTATGTGATGAATCCTTTTCATCTTCACAGAAAACACCTTTATATATTTAACCACGTCCAATTGGAAAAGTCAACTGAAAAGCGACGCCTCCCTCCCTCTTTTTCATATGCTTTCCAGCGCTCAAAAAACATGCCTCTCTATCCTAGAGATTTTCCCCAATAATACAGCCACAAAATCATCAAAAAAAGTTATCCCCAACCTCCGAAAAAGAGCTGATTTCTTCACCTTCTTCCGTTATCCACACTTCTTATAATATGTACTGAAATCTGTATTCCTGTTTTAAGTTATTCACATGTGGATAAATAGTAATAGGTTGAAGTTTGCAAAAATAACGCGTGATGTATCCGCTTCACTGTACAGGTTTACAACGTTTTAAGAAAGGTGTAGGATGGAAATCAGCATCTTGTATACAAGTATACCTTTTGTTTTTTACCGTTTTCATTTCGCAAGCAATCGACACTAGATCGAATTGCGATACGAGAACAGTACACATCAACTCTTGTGTGTACATTCAGTAATTTTGACTTTTCGACAATTGATCGAATTCTGAGGTGTAGCACATTGTGTTATGATTCTAACGTACGGATTACTTAAATTAGGAGCGTTAGCCATATGCAATTTCCATCTTCCTGGCTTCAAGGAGCATCTCGCGGTGAGGCCATAGCTTGCGAATTAAGGCTGAGAATCATCAACGGAACCCTTCCGCCTGGGGAAATTTTGTCGGAAAATCGAATTGCTGCTGATTTTGACAGCAGTCGCTCGCCTGTTCGCGAAGCATTGAGAACGTTGTCAAATGAAGGGCTGATTCGGCTTGAACGGATGGGCGTTGTCATCCTGGGCCTCAATATGAAGGATGTCGAAGAACTGTATGATGTACGTTTTCTCATTGAAAGCTTTGTACAGCAACGGCTAGCGGCAGATGTGCCTCCAGCGCTAATTACGCAGCTGAGCAATATCATTGACAAAATGCAACTCGCTGGCAAACATCAAGATGCTGTCGAATTTGCTTATCAGGATCTTACGTTTCACGAGGCCATTGTCGAGGCAGCCTCCCATTCCCGTATTTCACACCTGTGGAAGAGCATCAGATATGTCGTGATGACGGTCATGCTACTTACTACGCGCAGAGTATTTGCCCAAGGTGAGTCCAAAGTAAGTGCTGTAATTGAAAAACACCGCTCCCTTGCAACTGCTCTGGAATCAGGGGACAAAGCTCTGATCCAGCACGGGGTACGCACATATTTTAAAGACTCTGGCCAAACGTTACACGAAAGCTTTGAATTTTGAACTTGATTTCTTACAGCATATTGATGTTAGAAATCTTGCTATTTGTTAGAACCGAAAGCGATGCGTACAGATTTTCTTATGAGTGACCATAGAGTTGGCAATCAATCCAGCGTCAAGGACGTGAATGATTGCCACATAACTTGTCGACAAGTATACAAAATGCGATTTTTTTCATTTTCCGGACATGATAAGGGTAGTTTGCTTCATTACTTTGTTATCAGATCATCAAGATGCTAATTTTTTTATCACTGCTTTCATTGTAAGCGTTTATCCCAAGATAAAGGAGTAATTACATCATGAGCACGATTTTCGGATTATCCCATAATGCTACATTGCTGATCTGGACGTTGATCGCCATCATCTTCCTGATCCTCTTAATCTCCAAATATAAATGGAACCCCTTTATCACCCTTTTATTATCTGCATTAATGCTTGGTTTGCTTGCAGGTATGAAGCCAGCTGACGTCATTTCCTCCATTACGGGCGGACTTGGCGGTACTTTAGGCACGATCGCTATCGTCATCGGACTTGGTACCATGCTTGGTAAAATGATGGCTGAATCTGGCGGTGCCGAGCAGATTGCGACGACTCTTGTTGACCGATTCGGTGTGAAACGTGTGCACTGGGCTATGATGATTGTTGGATTCATTGTAGGTATTCCTGTTTTCTTTGAAGTCGGTGTCATTCTAATGATTCCGATCATCTTCACGGTAGCCCGCAAAACCAATATGTCCCTGCTTCAGATCGGTATTCCTATTTTGGCCGGTCTCTCCACAGTTCATGGGCTTGTTCCACCACATCCAGCACCGATGATTGCCATTGAAGCCTTCAATGCGGATCTGGGAAAAACAATTCTGTACTCTTTAATTGTAGGCATTCCTACTGCGATTATTGCTGGACCGGTATTCGGTAAATTTATCGGCAAAAGAATTCACACCGAACCACCAGCTGAACTCGCTGAACAGTTCTCGTCTAAGAAAAACATTAATTTGCCCGGATTCGGCATTACATTGTTTACGATTCTGCTGCCCGTCATCCTGATGCTGATTGGATCCATTGCAAACATCGTTGATCCTGATGCAACAAGTGGGTTTACCGTCTTTAGTGAGTTTATCGGCAATGAGATTATTGCTTTGTTGATCTCTGTTGTCTTTGCCCTCTTTTCACTCGGCTTTGCCCGCGGATTCACCAAACATGAACTTTCACGCTTCACCAGTGAATGTCTGGCCCCAACAGCTACCATTATTCTCATTATCGGAGGCGGCGGTGCCTTCAAACAGGTGCTGATTAACAGCGGCGTTGGTAATGCCATTGCAGAATTCGCCACAAATGCACACATTAATGTCATTTTGTTTGCCTGGCTTGTAGCTGCACTGATTCGTGTCGCTACTGGTTCAGCTACGGTTGCGATGACTACAGCTGCTGGTATTGTTGCTCCAGTACTCGCTCTTACACCAGGAGCTAACATTGAGCTGGTTGTACTTGCCACGGGGGCAGGCTCCCTTGTACTTTCCCATGTGAATGATGCAGGCTTCTGGATGATTAAGGAGTTCTTTAATATGAGTGTTGCTCAGACACTCAAGACGTGGACTGTTATGGAAACACTACTTTCTGTGGTTGGACTGATCTTTATTTTGCTACTAAGTACAGTGGTGTGATTGGACGCTAACATCCTTTTTCTCATATAAAAAATCGAAAGAAGGACGAACGAATGACCAATTATATGATTGGAATCGATATTGGAACAACCAGCACTAAATCCGTGTTATTCACAGAGCAAGGCGAGGTAATCACGACCTCCACTCAGGAATATCCGCTATACACACCTGCTCCGGATGTTGCAGAACAAGATCCGGATGAAATTATGCAGGCAGCCATCCGATCTGTACACGGCGTGATGACCCAGAGCGGAGTCTCGGCTAACCAGCTTCTCTTTGTATCCTGCAGTTCAGCCATGCACAGTGTCATCGCCATGGATCAGAACGATCATCCGCTAACGCGCTGCATCACCTGGGCCGATAATCGAAGCGCAGCTTGGTCCGCCAAGCTGCAAGAAAATGGTGTCGGTCATCAAATCTATCTACGCACAGGCACCCCCATTCATCCGATGTCACCTCTGACCAAATTGATGTGGCTTCGTCATGACGAGCCAGAACTATTCGAACGCACGGCAAAGTTTATTTCGATCAAAGAGTACCTTTTCTTGCGTCTATTTGGGCAATATATCGTCGATCATTCCATCGCTTCGTGTACGGGACTGCTGAATCTAGAGCAACTGGACTGGGATCAGGAAGCACTGCACATCGCAGGGATCACACCGAATCATCTATCGAAGCTTGTACCGACGACTTATACAATAGAGGGAATGCATCCTGAATGGGCTGAAAAAATGGCTCTTTCCCCCTCCACGCCTTTTGTAATCGGCGCAAGTGATGGGGTACTATCCAACCTTGGCGTTAACGCCATCAAACCGGGCATCGTCGCCGCAACCATCGGCACGAGTGGAGCCATTCGTACTGTCGTTGATCGCCCTGTGACCGATCCGAAAGGACGTACCTTCTGTTATGCCCTGACGGAAAAACTATGGGTTGTAGGTGGGCCTGTGAATAACGGTGGAATGCTGTTCCGCTGGGTACGGGATGAGTTCGCCGCGTCGGAAGTGGAAACAGCGAAACGCCTCGGCATCAACTCCTACGATGTACTGACCAAAATTGCAGAACGTGTTCCACCCGGCTCCGAAGGGTTGCTGTTCCACCCGTACCTCTCGGGCGAACGTGCTCCACTCTGGAACCCAGATGCCCGTGGCTCTTTTTTTGGACTGACCCTTCATCATAAGAAAGAGCACATGATTCGTGCAGTACTTGAAGGGGTTATTTTCAACCTCTATACCGTTCTGCTTGCCATGGAGGAACAGATCGGGCAACCCACCTCAATTCAAGCGACGGGTGGGTTTGCACGATCGCCGTTGTGGCGGCAGATGATGTCCGACATCTTTAATCAGGAAGTCGTTGTGCCTGAGAGCTTTGAAAGTTCATGCCTCGGTGCCGTTGTTCTAGGCCTGTATGCTACGGGACGAATCAAGTCTCTTGAAGATGTTTCCTCAATGATAGGCACAACTCACCGGCATACGCCAGTCAAAGAACATGCCTCCCTCTATCAGGAGCTGCTGCCGATTTACATTCGCATTTCACGTAAACTTGAAGAGGAATATGCAGACATTGCAGAATTCCAACGCAAAATGTCTATTCTTCATATATAAGTAGAGGGAGACCCCGCAGCCATAAAACGGCTGCGGGGTCTCCCTCTTTTTGATGTCATTTTGTCTCTACCCATGAACACATCCATACTTGTGGTTTACCTCAATTATTTCCTCATGGTCACTTTTAATGTAATCAGCCATCCCTTTTTAGTCACTTTATGAGTTCAGCAATCCAAAACCTCACCTTTTTACGACATAGCAGCTCATGAGGTTGAAAAGGACTAACTACTAATCTTCCACTTTTCCACTTAACTCACTTCAATTCACTTTCAGTTTATCCACAGCGAAGTTATTCACATTGCAAGTCCACTTTTGCACATCATTTAGCATCTTTCGACGGATATCCTGTGTATAAAAGTTTTTGGTACTTTAGGTCATGCTGTCGAAAATTAAACAATTTATAAACAATATATTGTGTTGTGACTAAAAATTATACACAAGTTATTGAATTTGTGGATAAAATCTCGCCATACGTTGAAATGCGGGGCTTCTTTTGCTATGATTGTATTACTTTTGGATGTGAATATGTGATCTGACCCATAATATTATCAACAGCCTGTGGATAAAGTTGTGAACAATTTTCCGTTGTTCCTTCTTTTTTTGTTTTTGACCTGTGGGGGTTTGGGGATAAATTCGGCAATATATCTCGTATTTCGACACTGCATCATGGCTTAAGCCACACTTGGAACATGTAAAAGGAGTGACAGTCT